>CAVZJG010000005.1:0-488529 GCA_963775575.1 uncultured Alphaproteobacteria bacterium | reverse complement strand
GCAGGGCTGTTCAGTTCTCTGACCTTTGATGGCGGTTTTGGGATTCCCGGCGGCGAAAATGTCTGAATTTATAGGCGACAACCCGAATCGGAGGTTGTCCCATGCCGGCATCGCTGCAGGAGATTTTGCGCACCATCCCGGACCATCGCCGGGACGAAGGCAAGCGGTTCGATCTGGCTACCGTGTTGCTCTACGCCATTCTCGGCATGGTCGCTGGCGCCAACTCCTACCGGAAAATGCATGAATTCATTCGCATTCATTTGCAGCGTTTGAACGATGCGTTTGGCCTGCGGTTGCCGTATTCGCCATCCTACACGGGGTTGCGGCTGATCCTCCAAAGCGTCGATCCGACCGCGTTGGAGGCCGCGTTTCGGCAGCACGCATCGTCGATTTCGACGTCGCCTGCCTCGGACGGATTGGTGGCGATCGCCATCGACGGCAAGACCCTGCGCGGCAGCTTCGACGCCTTCAGCGACCGCAAAGCGGCCCATATGATGTCGGCGCTGCGGCAAGCCGATCAGATCGTGCTCGGCCATCTGATGGTCGGGGAGAAGAGCAACGAGATTCCAGCCGCGCCAGAGCTTATCGAGGCGCTCGGCTTGAAAGGTTGCGTGTTCACGCTCGATGCCGAACACGCCCAAAAAAACCTTTGAGCGCGTGATCGCCTCGGGCAATCAATTGCTCACTCAGGTCAAGGACAACCAACCGAGCCTGCGCCGCAGGCTTGAACTGGGAACCGCCGGGCGAAAGCCAATCGGCTCGGACACGACCAAAACCACGGGCCGCAATCGCTGGGAAACCCGCGAATTGACGGCGTTCCCGGCCAAGGCGTGGTTTCGCCATACACCTTGGCAAAACCTGATCAAAACCGTGCTCCGCCTGGAACGCACGGTCTGCAAGCGCAACCCTGCGACGGGACTTTGCACGCAAACGACCGAGGTTGTCTTCTGGGTTTCTTCCGCTGCCAACCAAACGCCCAAGCGCTGGAACGAATGGATGCGCGCGCATTGGCGCATCGAGAATGGCAGTCACTACGTGCGCGACACCGCCTTCGCCGAGGATGCTTCCCGCATTCGCAAGAACCCCGATGTCGTCGCCCGCTTGCGATCCTTCGCTTACAATCTGATCAGGGCCTCGGGATGCGACAACATCCGCAATGCCCGCTGGCGGGCCGCTCTCGACATCAATCTCGTCCTCGAAATGCCAGGATTAAATCAGAACTGAACAGCCCTGATCTGAACCGGCGGCTCGATCGCCTCATGAGCCTGATCCCGACCCACAAGGCTGGACACAAGCTCCAGACGATCATCAAGAAAGTCCGCCGCCATCTCTTCGTCTTCGTGACCAACCGCGACCTCGCGGCGACCAACAACAGTTCCGAGCGGGCGCTGCGCCCCTGCGTGATCTATCGCAAGATCACCAACGGCTTTCGCAGCGAATGGGGCGCCGCGCTCTATGCCGACATAAGGTCCGTCGTCGAAACCGCACGTCGAAGATCAATCCGCGCCATCGACGCAATCCGCCTCACCCTCGAAGGCCTGCCGATCCCATGCGTCGCGTGACCAAAGCCCGCGCCGGGACGTGAGCAATTGCGAAACAGGAGAGCGGAATGGCCGACAATCCAACTAAGCAACCGATTCAAGTGGTCCTGCGGATGGGGTCCACTTCACTGTGCGCCGCGTTTACTCCCGCGCGCATACTAGAGTCCGCGTGCTGTTCGATCTTCTTCAAGGTGATGAAATATTCATACATCGCATTCAGCATACAGAAATGAAAGCCCGGCCGTCCGTCAAGAAATCCAAGCTGAATGATATACGTATAGAAAAAACGCAGTGCCGCCCTAAACGGCAAGAGCCGCGACAACTCTCGCAGCGCCCTTCGAATTTTCGTTGTCGTTGATACACCCGAGCTCAACGAAAATTTAGCCTCAGCAAAAGTAACTCTCGCCTCGAAATCAGATCTCCTGTCTTGTTTTATAATCCACACTGAGAATCCTTTGGAAAAAGTAAAGTGCAACAATGGATTTCTCAATTGGCCAATGGAACCACGTACCATGTCCTCTTTCTGGCCATGCCCAAGTTCCCGAAATCGTAATTCATCTCTTTTCCCAAAACGCACTTGATAGTTGGGACGTGATCCGCCATAGCGTAAGAAGCGGCCCAAGAAGAAGATGCGGAACGGTACTTCGTAGGCACTGAACTCCGATCCATTCACCGCAATATCGAGCATTTCTTGCTTCAATCCTTCAGTGACGAGCTCGTCGGCGTCGAGGTGAAGGACCCAGTCATACTTCAATTTTAAATTATCGAGCGCGAAGTTCCTCTGATCGGCATAGTTCGTGAATTCGCGCTTAAATACATGCGCTCCCTTCGCCTCAGCAATAAACGGCGTATCGTCGGTACTACCCGAGTCTATAACATGAATATCGTCGCACCAAGCAATCGCTTCCAAACAGAGGCCAATATTGTCATGCTCATTAACTGCGGGGATCACGATGGAGATCATTCTAGACTCTTCAAAGACGCAATCTGGCTCATTTAACCATATATATGTCTGAATGTAGATGAAGTCAAGGTAACTCTGCCGTCTGTCGCTAGGGTTAACTACCCACCCCCTGTCGTCCGGGCCTGATTGGGTTGTAGGCGCGGCGCGGGTTGCCGGCCGGGTGGTCAAGAGGGCGGTGATTTCGAGGAGGGTCTGGAAAGGACCTGCGCCCTTTCTCCTGCGCTCGGCGCCGCGCCCCGCCGCAAGCCTCGCCCTACGCGCCGCCGGCGTCGCTCTGCCGCCCACCGTCCGGCAACTCGCCGAAGACTGATTCCACCCGCCGAGCAAACAAAATGTAGTGCCAAGGCGCGTTTCCAGCGCAGATTTGCGCTTGCAATCAATAGGTTGACGATCTCGACTGTTGAAGATCAGTCAAAAGCACGATCTCGGCCCGCCAGACGTGCTTCTGCGGCGCGTTGCGGTCCCAGATGAGGGCTTTGAGCCGACGAAGATCGGCGGACGAAACGGAGAGCGATTTTCGAGCGCGAATCGCGCACACTCGCATGCCGAGTCCGCTGTGGGAATCCCTTCTGGAACTCAAATGGTCGGGTAGAGGCGGCGGTCGCCCGCCGCCTCCCCCACAGATCCGGACTTGCAGCTTTCCCGCATCCGGCTCTTCTGATGAGTAACCCCTTATCGAGCCGCTCGACCTCGCCAAACGTGAACGAGCCTCGGCGGCGGCAGTGGGTTGGCGCGCAAAAGAGCATTGAAACGGTCCCACGACATTCGTCGCTTTTGTCCGCGCCGCCTTATCGCTCCGTGCCAGGCTCTGACAGCCTGGGTCAGGAAGCGGCGCAAGCCATAGCTGTTGCCGGTGACGCCATAGTAGGCGTAGTGCCCCCGCAGCACGCGAGCCAGCCATCCATGCTGTTCGCGCAACCGCGTGTGCATCCGCCGTTTCAATTCCTGCCGCAACTCCTTCAGCTTGCGGACCATGCGGCCGCGCTGTGTTTTGCGGTGGACCATGAACCGCCCGTCCTGGGTCTTTCCGCAATAGTGCGTGAAGCCCAGAAAATCGAACGTCTCTGGCCGCCCTTCGCTCCGTCGCCGACGGTTCGTCGCAGCGAACCGTCCGAACTCGATCAGCCGCGTTTTGTCTTCGTGCAGGCGAAGCCCAAACTTGGCCAACCGTTCCGCCAGGGCTGTCGCCATCCTGTCCGCATCCGCGCGCCGCTCGAAGGTCAGCAGGAAGTCGTCGGCGTAGCGCACCAGCCTCATCTGGCCGGTTGCCGCGCGGCGTATCCACTGCCCGACCCATAGATCGAGCGCGTAGTGCAGAAAGATATTGGCGAGCAGCGGGCTGATTCCCGCGCCCTGTGGCGTCCCTTCCACCGTCTCGGCGTACACGCCGTTCTCCAGAACGCCGACCGCAATCCATTGGCGTATCAGCCGCAGGATGCGCGGATCGGCGATCCGATGCTCGACCATCCGCATCAGCCGCCGGCTTCGCTCCACCATCTCCTGTTCGGCGAGGGCGGCCAGGAAGCGGGCGGCGGCCCAGCCCTCCTTGTCGGCGGTCGCCGCCAGGGCGGCCCAGATCAGCTTGACGCCGGGCAGTCGCAGTTCGCCGAGCAGCAGGTCGATGCGGGCGGCGTCGATCTTGTCGGTCGCTTTCATGCGGCTTCTCCGACGGTCGCGGCGATCTGGTCGTAGACGGCGAGGGAGGGCAGCTTGACGACGACGATGGGCGCCGCGGCGTCTTTTGGCCGGAAGCGATCGATCAGCGCCTCGAGGTCTGGAAGGACGCCGTCGTCGAGAGCCGCTTGCAGTGCGACAGCGAGTTCGGCCTCGCAGGCGCGTTCGTGCGCGAGCGCGAGAAGGCCGACCATGGCGCGGCATGCCGGTTTCTCGCCCAGGCCGGCGAGCAAGGCATCGAACGTCAAGGCGAAGGCTCGGCGGGGGAAGAGCTGGTCGCGATAGACCAGATTGAGCAGCGCCATGGGCTTGCGGCGCAGGGAATGGATGACGTGACGATAGTCGACGACATGGCCATGCTTGCCATTCGCCTGGGCCCTGCCGCGCCGCAAGGTGAGGATGGGCGTCGAGCCCTGGAAGCATTCGAGCCGATCGTCGTAAAGGCGCACCCGCAATCGATGGCCGATCAGTCGCGAGGGGACCGAGTAGAACACCTTGCGCAGGGTGAAGGCGCTGGAGGTGGTGACGTCGACGTTGACCTCTTCGTAGTCGACGGTCTTGCGGACCGGCAGCTTGTTCAACGCCATCCGCTCTTGGTCGATGCGCTTGGCGTTGCGGACGTTGCCGCGCTCGACGATCTCGTCGACGAAGCCCCGCCATGCCGCGAGATCGTCGAAGTCGCGCGAGGCGCGCAGCAACAAAGCGTCGGCAAGCGCTCTCTTGAGATGGCCATGGGCGCTCTCGATCGAACCGTTCTCGTGGCTGACGCCGGGATTGTTGCGGGTCGGCGTCATGCCGTAATGGGCGCAGAACGCTTCGTAGCGCTTCGTCAAATCCTCCTTGGCGTCGGCGCCGAGATTGCAGAAGGCCGCCGAGAGGCTGTCGCTGCGATGTTGCTCGGGAACGCCGCCCAGCGCCCACAGGGCGTTCTGCAGCCCTTCCGCCAAAGCAACGAAGCTTTCGCCGCCGAGCACGACATGGGCGTGTTCGAAGCCGGAAAAGGGCAAGCGGAAGTGATAGAGCCGGCAGTCGAGGATCTGGCCGGCGATGGTGACGCCGAGATCGGCGACCTCGGTGAAGTCCGACAATCCCATCCGGCCTGGCGGGTGCTCCTGGCGGAAGATCACCTCCCGATCCGGGCCGTTCATCGCCCGCCAAGCCCTGATGCGCCGCTCGAGCGTCCGCCGTGTCCCGGCGCCCAGCTCCGAATGCCGGCGGCAGAGTTCCTCGAAGACGGCGACCGGTCTCAGTCCCGGCGCGGCCTTCAACATCGGCACGACTTCGTTGTCCCAGACAGCGGCGAGCGGATCGGCCCGACGTCGTTCTCGACGCGCCTTCTTCTGGCTGGGAAGTCGGGGATCCTTTTCAAACCGGTAGGCGGCTGCCGTGCTGAATCCGGCCTTGGCGCCGGCAATGGCCGGCGAATGGTTGCGACGCAGGTTCATGAATAGCCTCATCTGACGATCGGTGATGTGTCGGCCGGGCAAGAAGTCGGTCCTCTCGAAAGAGAAAACCGATCCCTTATCCAGTCGCCGTTACCGTCAGACGAGGCCTCTCGGGCGCTCGCCGCCGCCGCGGGGGTATCTCCGGTCGGGCTACGCCCTCCCTTCGTCACCCCCGCGGCGGCGCATTCTCACCCTGATTGTCGCGGGATTCTCACCTTGATTGTCGCGCCGCAGCCCGTAGCGGATGATTGCGTCCAACCCGGGCTTCGAGATCGACGTAGCTGAAAAGCGCCCCAGACCGCTCGTCTTCGCCTCGCATGATCCGCCCCTCGCAGTCTCGCGAAGACACAGAATCACACCGCGATTCCCATGGCCAGCGCCTTTTTCAACAGCCTGCTAGCGGGGCGTCCCCGCCGAGACGCATGGCGCGGATCAGGCCGTCCCACTGAATGCGAAGCCGTCACCCGAAACTGATGACTATCGCCGGACCACTTCGGCCGGTCCACCATCCGACGCCATCATGCGACAACGCCGAGGGATTGACCGCGGAGAGAACTCTGAGCCCGGCGTGTACGTCAAATCGTGGAGCTGACCTCTTGACCCCCGCGATTAGAGAACTCGGTGGGGGCCGATCAAACATGTTCGCGGACGGGCTCTCATTCGTCAGCGATCTTCGCCCGATGATAACGATCTGGGTATGTCGCAACCAGCCATTCGATTGTGTCTTCAAGCCCCTGTTCAAAGGGTATTTTTGGGGATCCCACTAATTCGAACGTTGGTGCCAAATCGACCTCCGCGTTTGTCGTCATTCGAAAGTATCGTCCCATATCGAACGGAACGCGGGCACCCACAGTCTTTGCTCCTTGCCCAGCAACCCCAAGCATAAACAGTAGCCTTCTTGACATCCTACGAGCCGGCCGACCAGTAAGTCGCTCTGCAAAGGCATCAGCCCACCTATCATAATTCATGCATTCATCGCCCAGGTAATAAACTCGCCGAGTTGATGATTCATTGGCCAGATTGACGAATGCCATCATTTGATCAGCGGTATTCTTAACATACCCATAGCATCGCACTATCGGCATTCCTGCTCCTGGATGACGATATCTTCCGTTTGCTATGTATTTCCAGATTGCATTCGCGAAGCTAGGATGTCGCGGTCCCCAAATTATTGATGGCCTAAGAATAACCCAAGGTGCGCGAATTTCATTGCCCCAAATGATCCGCTCTGTTTCTGCTTTAGCTTCGCCATATAGGGTGTATGGCTGTAACCACTTGTCGCTCAGTGGTCTTACTCCTGGTTTTACCACGTATTGTGTGGAGATATGCACGAAACATTCCAGGTTCGGCAGTTGCTTTGCCGCTTCGACCACATTCTTCGTCCCCTCAATCGTGGTCTTATAGTCGTCAATACGCCTTAGATTTACATCGGTGTCGCTGGCTAGATGCAAAATGCGTTCTGGTCTAAATGCCACGATCGCGTCTCGTAACTGACGACCTGACCGAACATCAATGTTCGACCAGTACGCCTCATGCTGAGGAAACTGAGGACGCCTGATGTCCACGTTCTTAACGTCGTACCCTTGGGATAACGCAATCGACATTACGTTGGACCCGATAAACCCAGACGCTCCGGTCAGCAGCAGTTTCTTCCTGATCATTGATTAAGCTCTCGTTCAATAAATCGGGGATGTCCCGAGGAATGTTGAAAATCGGGGAGCGGCGTTGCTCGCCTTGAGCCGGTAGGCTCGGGGTGCTGATTCCTCGAAAGGAAAGCAACGCCATGAAAAAGCATATCACATCCACGGCGATTCCTACGCGTTTGGTGAAGACCGAGGCGCTGGCGAGCATGTCGGCCAGTTTCGAGCGATTTTGCCTGGCGGCGGGGATCGAGACGCTGAGCCAAATGATGGAGCAAGACGCCGCAGCGGTTTGTGGCGCGCGTCACGCGCGCGACGAGGGCCGCCGGGCGCTTCGCTGGGGTCGAACGAAGGGCAAGATCGGCTTCCCCGGCGGCAAGATTGCGGTCGAGCGTCCGCGCGTTCGCGGTTTCGACGGCGAGGAACACGCCCTGCCAAGCTGGAAGAGCGCGGTCGGCGAGAATTGGCATGGTCCTCGACGCTCCCCCTTCCCTGCAGATTATTGATCACCGTCCACCTCCTGGGCGATGCGCGCGTACTGAGGAAGCCGGCGAACCTTCGACGAACTGACGATTACGGCCCCATCGTGGTTGCGCTGCAGCGCCTGTTTCGGCACCTCGGCGGAAACAGGTTTCGCCGCAAGGCAAGGCGAGCAGGCATCGAGGGTGACCGACGGGGTGATGTGAGGCAAAACGGACAGGTTCTTGAAGCCCAAAGGGCTGTAAGCGCCGAATGCGAGCGCGTAGAACTGATGGGGCTAAGGAACCAAGCGGACCGATCATCAGGGCCAGCAGGGCGAACTTTCCTGCATCAACAGGCCGGAGACATGACCGCACCCGAGACGCTCATATTGCTTCCCGAAATCCCTTGATTAAGGGGCGCCGTCCAGACATGAACAGCCCTGACCTCACGCTTGAGTGGCGGTCACTCGCGGTGCGGCAGGTCTGCGACTCGGACGACCGATCTCATGCGCTAAGAATCATAGCCTTGAACATCACAGACAAATCGCTCATAGAGGACGCATCAATTCGGGTTACGAAGTCGACGCGACACCCTGTCCATAGCGCCGCGACATTTGCAATCGGCCCTCGCGGCAACTTTTATTCTGGTACCCCGGATCGGATGAGGGGGGGCACTGTGAGCTTACAGTTTTCGGCGCTCCGTGATCTACCCGCGATCTGGCGTAATTCGTACGTATCCATCAATAGCCCCGACGGTGAGGCATGAGCTTTGAATTCAAGCACAGAGGGAATTGGGATCTCACGCAGTGAGAGTTCTTCACGTAATCGTGTCGACTGACCCCCGCGGGGGCGGTCCAATCGAAGGGGTGTTTTCGAGCTCGGAAGTGTGGAACCAGCACGGCCACGACCGTGATATTCTTTGCCTGGATCCGCCGGGCGCTCCGTGGCTGAACCAAGCTCGCGCGCCGACTGATGCGTTGGGACCGGACGGCGGCGTCCATGAGATGCTGCGCCGCTTCATTCCGTGGTTGCGCTACCGCTATTCGCCTCGCCTCGTGCCCTGGCTACGCGCCAATGTGGGCACTTACGACGCAGTGATCGTCAACGGCCTGTGGAACTACGCCTCGTTCGGCGCCTGGCGCGCGTTGCATAACATGCCGATTCCATATTTTGTGTTTACCCACGGCATGCTCGATCCTTGGTTCAATACCGCCTATCCGATCAAGACCTTCTTCAAGTCGATCTTTTGGCGGCTGGCCGAACACAAGGTTTTGCGCGACGCCAAGGGCGTCCTGTTCACGTGTGAAGAAGAGCGTCGACTCGCTCGGAACTGTTTCACGCCCTATCAAGCACGCGAATTCGTCGTCGGCTATGGAACGCGCGACGTTTCCGGCGATCCCGATGAGCAACGCGCCGCTTTCTTGGCCAAGGCGCCGGCGACCGAAGGCCGCCGGCTCATTCTGTTCCTGAGCCGCATCCACGAGAAGAAGGGAATCGACCTTCTGGTGAAAGCGTTCGCGCGCCATGCCGGATCGCATTCGGAATACGATCTTGTGATCGCCGGCCCGGACCAAAGCGGATTGCAAGCGTCGCTGACGGAGCTTGCCCAGAAACTCGGCGTCGCCCAACGCATTCATTGGCCGGGCATGCTGACCGGAGACGCCAAATGGGGAGCTTTCAGGTCCGCTGAATTCTTTGCGTTGCCGTCGCATCAGGAAAACTTCGGCATTGTGGTCGCAGAGGCGATGGCGCTGAGCAAGCCTGTTCTCATCACCAATAAGGTGAATATCTGGCGAGAGATCGAGGCGGACGGCGCTGGGGTCGTCGTCAACGACGATGTCGAGGCGATCGCCGCCGGCTTGCACAAGATGTGCGCGCTCTCTGCAGCGCAACTTGACGCCTTCGGCCGCAAAGCGAGGAGGTGCTTTCTCGACCGTTACGACCTTGAGGAAAACGCCATGCAGCTCTTGGCGCTGCTAGAGCGCCTGAAGGACTCTGAAATTCGTCCCGAATCTGGCGCAGTCATTCGATAGCTAGCTCCGAGGCCAAGCGGCTGAAGCAGCTCGAGGACGAGAACGCGAAGCTGAAGAAGTTGCTCGCCGAACAGATGCTGTTCAAGCGCTGTCTACCGCCGCTGAAACTCTTGCTCGCATTTTCAAGAAAACCGCAGGATTACCGACAAACACGCTGTATGCGGGCACGTCCTTAAAGACCACCGCGCGAGCGCCGACGACCGCGCCGCTACCTATGGTCACTCCCGGACCGACGAAAGCGCCGGCGGCGATCCAGGCGTGTTCGCCAATCAAAATCGGCTTCGCAACAAGTTGGAAGTTCGGATCCTCGATGTCATGCGTCCCGCCGCAGAGACTAGCGTCCTGAGACACCGTCGCGTAGGGGCCAAGCGTGATTTTCGCCATCGAGTAGCAGTCGACGCGCGGCCCCAGTGATGAGTGGGGCCCCATTTCGAGATTTGCCGGGCACCATATCCTGGCCGTGGAATAAACATGAGCGCTCCGCGCTATTGTCGCGCCGAACAGCCCCAACAAGAAGCGACGCCAACGATGTAACGGAGACGGCGTCCACGCCGCGAGCAGCAGCCACGTCACATTCCAAAGCGCGCGGTAAGCGCGGTCGCCTAGGCTGAAGCTTGGCCCACCATCGAGCGGCTTGGATTTGGACGCATCCAGAGCGATCATCTGTTCATTCAGTGCCAAGGCTGAAGAGAGTGGACTGGAATGATCCCCTCACTGTCATGAATGACGTCGGCGCTTACCACGCGGGACGATTCGATCGATCGAAATGTCAGGAGCTCGTAAGACACCATTTCAATTGTCAAAACGCGGTCAACAACCGCCGCGTCCGTTCCCGTAACTAACCGTACAATCCTGCCTGGGTGGTCGAGGACAAGGCGCGCGGAAATTGTGTCTGGAGAGAGATTCACGACATAGAAGAGGTCGCCGCGCTCCCTGACGATGAGCGGCTCATGGACGCCAGCAATCCGTTCGAAATGTTCGCGAGGGATGGCGTGAAATTCCGTCATGAAATCCTTCAGCCCCTCGCCAGAAAAGACATATCCGTTGCCCCCGTCGCCCAGCACATAGACGTCGAACAGGCCGACCAACTCAGCGTAGCGAGAGAGCTTTAGGCGACCCGGGGGCTCGGACGCGGAGCTGACCCATGGTTCGTGTGTCGGCGTCCGCCATCCAAGCCGGGAACTTGGCCATGCGTCGCCCGGTATTTCGATATATTGCATTTCTAGAATTGTAGAGGGCCTGCCTGTCGACGGCGCGAGAGAATCTACGACGCCAGCTCTAAGGAATTCGCTTTGAGTTTCGAGGCGGGACCTCACCTCGGCTTGGCGCGCGCCATGACTGAAACGGCCGTCAACGAGAACCAGCCCGTCTATCGCGTTCAAGAGATCGGGGTCGATGCCGGTCTCTCGCAGCCCTTCGGGACTTAGCCACGGCTCAAAAAGCGCGACATAGACTTTCAAGTCTGGTCTGACGGAGCGCACGCTGGCGACGATGTCACGATAGACGTCTCGAATTTGCTCGCACCGCCATCTCACCCAGCTTTGGCGAAGGTTCACGAGCAGTAGATCGCGCCGGCTCCGGGCGGCGGCGGCCGAGTCGTCATCAAGATCGAGAGCCGCGGGACGCGGCGCGCCCGTATCATCAAAAAAGCGCCGCACTGTGGCGGCGTTGTAGCCCCAGTCGATCGATACGAGATTGTTCAGCCCCGAATTCGCCCAATTGGAAATGCGAAGCTGTATTCCGCCGAACGCCGGATAGTCGCGATAGCGTTCCGCCAGCTCACGGATCACGCCGAGATACCAGCGGCGAACATCTGTGTCCAAAGCGTTGAAGTAGGGAGGGAACTGCCTCGACCCGTCCGCCGCGAAAAGATTGGTCGCTCCTTTACCTGAGAGCAATAGGCGATGATCGAGGCTAGCCTGGTCGCGCGCCGGCCAGAGCAGTTCGTCAGCGCGGGGGTGCAGTTCCGGCACGACCTTCATTCCGTATCTCTCGGCACCAAGCAGGAAGGCGGCGGCGACATCCTCCCCCTCATCATTGAAGATCAAATTGAATTTCGACGGATAAAGCTCGAAGTCGTAAATGAGGAGCGTCGGCGAGACCGTCGTCGCGCCCATCGAACGCGCGACCCTTAGAAAACGATCGACCGGGGTATGGACGGCACCGCGATCGTGGCTCTCGCCGACCAAGCTGCGAAAATCGTCTCCCTCCTCGTACCACGCGACCACCTCCCGTCCGTCCCGTGGCCCAAGGCTGGCTCGATCCTCCGTTTCGAGGGCGTATATGCGGATATGAGAAACGGCCGCCCTCATGCCGTCGTGGACGTTGAACACCAGCGCGCGCACATCGGAAGAGGCCGGCCAAACGACCGCGTCCATACGCATCATCCGACGCGAAAGCGGCCATATGACGCCCGTCTCAGCCCCGATGCTCGTGGGAGAGCCAAGTTCCGCGGAATCCCTGAAGGCGGCGACGAAGACGCGTGGCGCATCGTCCGGATATTCGACCTCGAAGAGGTATGGCTTACCCGGCGTCAGCCCCTTCAGACGATAGGCGAACCAGCCCGGAGCCTCCGATTTCTCGCCCGAACGGGCAAAGACCGTCATGCCCTTGTCGATCGTCTCACGATAGACGCCGGCAGGACCGCGCGCAACCGCGGTCGACCCTGAACCGAACTCCGGATCCCGCGTCGTCGCGTCAATATCGACGACGAGACCAGTGCGCCGAAATTCGGGCTCGACGCGGCGCGTATCGAAGACGGAATAGCGCAAGCTCGGTTCGGGATACGGATTCTGTCGAGCGCCCAGGGTCCACGCGAACGCCGTGATGTCGCCGGGCCGGGAACAAGGCACATCCACTTCCAAGGTTTCCGGATGGGCCGTGGCGGGCACGGCGATCTCCCGCGCTTCCATGAGGCGGTCGTCAAGCTTGAAGACGATTTCGATGGTTGAGGGTTTGCCGGTTCCGCCGCTCTCGACGCGAAGCGGCGCGCAATGGCCGATCGCCGCGACGGGCCGATCGCCTCGGCTTATCACGCGAAAGACCCCGGGCTGCTCCGCTTCCGGCGCTTCGAGACGGATGCCGGTCACCTGCGGCATGCCCACGAAAAAGTTTTGGATTACGCGCAGCCGATGCGCCCCCGCATCGAGCCAGACCCAATCGCCGGGCAGTAACGAACCGCTGACGGCCATGTGCTCTTGCGAAGCCAGCGGCGGCGCGTCGATATCCAATTCGACCCTCCCCACATAGGGCCGCGCCTCGATCGCCAGCCGCCGCCAGCCTTCGTCGGGCGAGGTGAAGGAGAATTCGAACCAGCCGATATTGCCCGCCGGCAGATCGACGAGTCCGTGCGCCGGCTTGATCGGGAGCAGCGACGATGTCCCAGCGGCCAGCCAATAGTTCGAGGGCGCCCCGAGGTCGATGACGATCGGCGGAGAACCCTCCGGTCTCGCGGCCGCGCCGGAAAGCAACAGGATCGTGACCGCGAACTGACCGGCGCGACCGCGTTTGCCGAGCTGTGCGGCCAGCTTATGGAGCCATTCGTTCAACGCGGCACCGCCAAACGGGCTCGCCGATCCGGCGTTTCCCGATCGAATTCGCCAAACACCGCGGAAGCGGTCAAAGTTCATAGTGATTTATCCCCGGGAGCAGGAACAGGAATCACTCTCTATTCGCTCTTATCCTTGTCGAACTCAGAAACCAGAATCGACGCCAACACCTCGTTGCCTTCGACATTAGGATGAACGCCGCCATCTCGATAGAGCGCCGCATTCCACTCGGGATTCGAAGCGATGTCGACGATCCTGAGACCATACTTATTTGCTATTTTCTCAATTTGCGGTCGCTCTGGAAGCCACTCTTTTCCTTCTTTCGCCTCCTCGAGCTGCGCCGCGGTGGGATAAAGCCAGATTATGCCTTTGCGCGCCTGGCCCCCGCCATGTGTGATCTCAGCAACCGCGACATCGAACTTGTCGACATTGATGTCCTGCGCCGATCCTGTGACAGGCAGTTCGCTGAAGACAAAAGAACCAAAAATACGCGGCAAGACATAGCGCCGCAGGAAATACCACGTCAGGTAGACGGGCTTGTGTGTCGGAAACACGTATTCGCCGAACCATGGCGTCGTGCCGCTGAGTCCCCCACCCATATACTCCCAAGCGATGTAATCGGCGTCGGTCGCTACCTCTGGGTGTCTGGCGAGATAGGCCATTTCATTGAGCTGCGTCCATCCGCCTGCGGCGATCGGCCACACGACCGGCCGCTCGCCCAACCGCTTCTGAATTTTAGCGACGAGCTTGTCCTGTTGTCGGTACGGATTGCCTCCCATGACGATCGAGTTGCCTATCAGAAAGACATTGGGATGCAGGCTCGGGTCCCAGTTCCGCGCAATGGGCATGCTCTTGTCGTTGAAATACCAATCGTTCCTGTCGAGGAAGCTCCCGCTTTGATTCGCCTTCGGTATGTAGGCGATCTCGCGATCGAGCTCATACATAGGGAAATCGACAAGGCCGGCCGCTCGCAAGGCGAGCTCGACCGCGATCGCCGCGAAAATGATCGCAGATATGACCTTGGATTTGATTGTCATCTGGATGTCCTATCGAAACCTCTGTTCCGAAGACGCTCTGTGGATTGGTTGCTACGCCAACGCCAAGCCCAATGCCACCCCTGCGGTCAGCCGTATTGGCTGGCGCTAAAGAGATTAGGCCTGCTTTGTCACGGCACCGAATGCCGAACCGATGGCATGAATGCGTCGAACCGATTGTGGCGCTGCCTGCTCAGGAGGTCGACCGGCCGTACACCTTTCCCCGCAATAGCCTTTCAAGAAAGGCTTGCGGATTGCGAAATTGACGAGCGACAAACATCCCTTTGGCGACAATCTCGTCACGTCGTCTCCAAGAGCGCCCCATCAATCTTTCAAATCTAAGCCGGAATTGTATTGCAGCCACGTCCTTATAAAGCCCAGCGCCAGTGATTCCAGCTGGATGTAGGCGGTAAAGGCTCAGAAACTCATTTAGAATTTCAACGCGGGCACCCGACAACACTAGGTCCAAAAGCAGTTCAGAGTCCCAACTGATCCGATTCTGGACATTGAACCCACGCACCCGCCTGAACGCGTCGGCTCGAATGAAGGTCGAGGGTTGAATTTGGATCGCAGCGCCGTAGGCTACGTACGTTTTCCTGAAGGGGTCAGACCAAACGCGGCGGAGGCGTCGACCGGCCGCGTCAACGATAAAGGCGTGGCCGCAGACAACGTCGACGTGGGGATGCGAAGCCAAGTGGGTCTCGACGCGAGCGAACGCATCGGGCTCGAACTCGTCGTCGGAATTGAGGTAACAGAAAACGTCGCCGCTCGCTTTCAGAAATCCTTTGTTTAGGCCATCCGCCGGCCCTTCGTCCTTCTCATAGATGATATGCGATAGGCTAGTTTGGTGTCGCTCTATGATGTCGCGGCTGCCGTCGGTCGACCCCGGATCCACGACAATATATTCCAAATCGGCGTTTTTCTGCCGCATCACGGAAAGCATGGCGCGTTCCAGAAATTGCGCCTGATTGAACGAAATCGTTACGACGGAAAACTTCAACGCGGTTCTCCTCGGAGGCCAACTCGAAATTGATTGGAGACTGAGCGGGCGCGGCGATGACCCGCAATCTCGGAGCTGTTCGGCGTAGTTGAAACGATTGCGAGTCAAACCCCCGATTGATTGGCCGCTTAGCTCGACTTTGCCCATTTTCGCGCGCCTGTTTCAGACGGCGGCCCAAAAGATCGACGCTTCCGCGATGACACGCACGGCCTGTTCGACAGGTAACGCCGTGCGTCCAAAGGGGCCGAACGGCGCCCATCGTTCCTTCCACAGCGACCAGTAGAGGATTTGATAAAGATCGTCGCGTCCGAGGGGGCGTAGGCGGGCGATGGGGACCCCGATTTCGGCGTGGATGAGCGTGAAGCCGCGATTGCGCCGCTCCGCCACGACAGGGCCTGCGTCGAAGATGAAGTTCTCGATGAGTTGGATGACGTCGTCGTCGGTCATGACGTCATTGTTGTGGATCGGTGCGGCGCTGTCCTTGTCCTGGTTTCGGGCGGAACCGATTTAAAATGCCGCAGCGCAGCCTGGGCTTGAAAGGCGTCAAGGCGCATTCGCCGCGACTGGATTCTACCGTCGCGATGACCCGACATCGCCCCTCTTCCTCGTTCGCCGCGGCGCCGATGGTGCCGTCGATTGTCATCGCGCTGATGGCGCCCTTTAGGAGCTTTTCACCGCGCCGGTCTGGGACCATGTGCTGGCGCTTGTCACCGGCATGACGCTCGCCCCGGGAAAGCGCACGGTGAGCGCCGCTCTGCGGGTCATTGGGGACTCGGCGAAGCTCGCGACTTCGCGCGCTACCACCACGTGCTCAGCCGAGCGCGATGGAACAGCGTCGCCATCGGCCGCAAACTACTGCTGTTGATCCTCGACAAGTTCGCGCCCGACGGGCCGATCGTGATTGGCATTGACGATACGATCGAACGCCGCTGGGGCCACAAGATCGCGGCGCGCGGCATCTACCGCGATCCCGTGCGCTCCTCGCAGGGTCACTTCGTCAAGACGAGCGTCTTGCGCTGGCTGGCGGTGATGGCCATGGTTCCCGTGCCATGGACTCGGCGACGCTGGGCTCTGCCATTTCTCACCATCCTCGCCCCTTCCGAACGCTACGCCACTGCGCACCGGCGTCGCCACAAGAAGCTGACCGACTGGGCTCGCCAAGCCATTCTCCAGGTTCGCCGATGAGCGCCTAAGCGCAGTATCGTCGTTGTCGCCGACTCCAGCTTCTCGGCGCTCGATCTGATCGCCGCGGTTCGCCGCCATGTTTGTCTCGTCACGAGGCTGCGCCTCGACGCCAATCTGTTCGCGCCGGCGCCGGCGCGAAGCCCCGGACAGCTCGGACGCCCGCCCAAGAAAGGTCGTCCGCTTGCCAAACTCTCCCAGGCGCTCGAAAGCAAAGCGACGCGCTGGGCCAAACTGTCGATGCCCTATTGGTATGGCGATCAGCGCTGCATTCTCGAATTCACGACCGGAACGGCGGTCTGGTATCACGCCGGATTACCGCCAGCGCCGATCCGCTGGGTGCTCACGCGCGATCCGACCGGCGTGCGTGATCCGCAGGCGTTCCTCTGCACCGACACCGCCGCCACGCCATTCGAAATTCTCGCCTGGTTCGTCCCCCGCTGGTCCGTCGAGACGACGTTCCAGGAATGCCGCGCCCATCTCGAGGTTGAAACCGGGCGGCAATGGTCCGATCTCGCCATCGCGCGAATGACGCCGACGCTGTTTGGAATGTTCTCGCTCGTGACGCTCTGGGCGGCCGATCCCACTTTGGTCGCCTGCCTTCGTCCCAGATCAGCCGCTTGGTATCGCAAGGATGAACCGACCTTCAGCGATGCGATCGCCGCCGTTCGACGGCTGCTGTGGAGCGCGCCGAATTTATCAATGTCCCGGCTCAACCCGGATCGCGTCGAAATTCCGACCGCCCTCTGGCAAAGACCCACCGAAACGCTCTGCTACGCCGCGTGAAATGCGCAAAGTCGAGCTTAGGGTCTGTCAGGGAACATCCTGCGGGCCTGTTCTGCTTCCGCGTCACGGGTCTGATTGTGGCGAGGTGGAGGAATGCAAGGGCTTCGTCGGCGGGGTTCTCCCAGTCGCTCTCCGACTGTTTTTCCTGCGCGAAAGAATGGAGACCCTGCTATCCCTCGCGTCGTCGCTCATCTCTGCAGAACGCCAGATGCTCAGCACCAGGCACAACGCAGCCGCATCGCCTATCCTCGCCGAATTGGCAAATGGAGAGAAGGCGACATTCCAGAGCGCGGAAAAGAGAACATAACCGACAAATGTCGCGGGAACATCGGCGAGTTTCAGACATCGATAAAGAGCCCCCACAGTGATCGCCAGAACAAAAAGCCAGAACAACCCGCCAAGGAATCCGGCTTCCACCCACGATCCCAGGATATGGGAATGGGTCGGGATGAGGTCGTCCTGGTATGGATCCCCCACCATTTTTACGCCACTGGCCTCCAGAGCCGCCACCATCAAAACAGTATATCTGATGTCTCTGGCCCATGACCCATGGCCGATGATCGGCGAATCAAGGATTGCCCGCGTAGAGCCAATCGACTCCGTGCGGCCGGACAGCAGCAGGCCCAAATCGCCCGAACTCTGAAATTCATATTTTTCTTTTGCGGCCTCTCCCAACAAATTATTCTCTGCAGCCACCGAATAGATTGCAACCATTCCTTGAGAAAAGAGCAAGCCGCAGCCAATCATCAGTGCGAAAGTGACCGGCGTGACACTTGCGCGCCACCGGGGTTGTAAGTCGATAGAGCCTTTGAGCATCCCGAACGCCACTGCCGCCATAGCGACGCCAAACGCATTGCGGTTGTTGAGAGCAAGGTCCACCATGCCTATGACGATCAGCGGAGCAAACTCCCCTGCGGCTCCCATCATCCGGCGAAGCCACGGGCTCGTACTCAAGACGGCGGCTATGGGATTGAAAAATGCGGCAAGGCCAAATTTCCATAGGCCCCCACCGAAGTCATCGCCCATCTGCATTTCGGTTGGGAAGAATAACGCTTGAATAGCAAAGGCGAACGCAAATCCGGCGACGAAGATCACAACCATTCCGATCCGCAATTGCGTTAACAATACTAATGCAATTATATCCACCCAGAATAATATTATCTTTGCCCAGCCACGCGACCAGTCTTCGAAGGTGGTTTGCCTGAATATATCTGTTACTACTTGCGACAATAACCACATTATTATAAACGCCGATGTAATTGCGAGCAACGATCGAAATATCTTACTTACATTCTTGATGTACAATACAATTACAACCACAAACATAAGTTCTGTTATATACATATCCCCGACCACTTTGACACTTATTCTTCCCGCGAAGCCGCATAGGAAAATGAAACCGTCAAGATAACTCATGAGAGCGCGCCATTGGGGCGAGAGGCAAATACGTCCTCGAACATCGCCAGATGAGAATTCGCCACAGAGGCCGGATCATATCGCGCTACGAATCGCCCGATTGCAGCTTCCGCCAGAAGCAAGCGTTTCGTTCTGTCAAAACAAATCTCGCGCAAAGCCGCGCACACGGCCTCCTTTCGCGGCCTGACATTCTTCCCCGCTTTCCCGTTGCCATGTATTTCACGTTGAACCTCCCAGTCCGGACCCAGAACCGCGCATCCCTGCGACATAGCTTCAACGAATACAAACCCGAAAGTCTCAAACCGCGATGGCATGGCATACACGTGCGCCTTACGCATTAGAAGGTTAGAGTCGCCAACTTCTTTGTGGTGTCGGACCTTCATCGTGTCGGACTTGCACCAACTACTCCCTGCCGGTCTCCCGGCGCACTAATTGCTCACGTCCCGCGTTGTCGCGTTCAAGCGACGCAAGGGAGGGAGCGGCCCTGGAGGGTCAGGCGGATGGCGTCGATGGCGTGGACGGATCGTCTTCGCGCGGTTTCGACGACCGATCGAATGTCGGCATAGAACTTCGCGCCCCATTGGCTTCGAAAGCCGTTGGTTATCTTTCGATAGACCGCGCAGGGGCGTAGCGCCCGCTCCGAGCCGTTGTTTGTGGCTTCGAGGTCCCGCGCGCGGTTGGTCACGAAGACGAAGAGATGGCCTCGGATCGCCTTGATGGTCTCTTGAAGCTTTCGTCCGGCTTTGTGGGTCGGCTTCAGGTCCAGGAGGCGATCGAGCCTCCGGTTCAGGTCGCCGTGGTGGATTTTGAGGGTGCTGTCGGCCAGCGCGTCGCGCCGCTGTCATTTTTCATGGAATAGGGACCCCGCTACGGGGCTGATTTTCATCCAATCGGGACCCCGGGGTTGAGGGTCCACAGTGGCCTCCTGATTCTGGGAGGCCGAGATTGGAATGTTGGTTGTGGAGACGATCGCCAAGATACGCCGGGCGTATTTTTCTCTTGGGAAGCCGATCAAGGAGATTTGCCGCGAGCTGCGTGTGTCGCGCAAGGTGGTGCGAAAGGTCGTTCGCTCGAACGCGACGGAGTTCCATTATGAACGATCGCACCAGCCGCTTCCTACGATCGGGCCATGGCGAGAGCGACTGGAGTTGCTGCTCGAAGACAACGAGGGCAAATCGACCCGCGAGCGGCTGACGCTGGTTCGGTTACACGAAGAGCTGCGCGGCTTTGGGTACGAGGGCAGTTACGCGGCCGTTCGCCGTTATGCGATCGGCTGGCGCAAGGAGCGCGCGAGCGCGACGGCGAGCGCATTTGTTCCACTGACTTTCGCGCCGGGCGAGGCTTACCAGTTCGACTGGAGCCACGAGATCGTGGTCATGGACGGCGCGACGACGACGGTGAAGGTCGCCCACGTCCGCCTCTGCCACAGCCGGATGATGTTCGTGCGCTCGTATCCGCGCGAGACGCAGGAGATGGTGTTCGACGCGCACGAACGCGCCTTCGCGTTCTTCAAGGGCGCCTGCGGGCGCGGCATCTACGACAACATGAAGACGGCGGTGGAGACGATCTTCGTCGGCAAGGATCGCCAGTACAATCGCCGCTTCCTCCAGATGTGCTCGCATCATCTGGTCGAGCCCGTCGCCTGCACGCCGGCCTCCGGTTGGGAGAAGGGCCAGGTCGAGAACCAGGTCGGCCTCGTGCGCGAACGCTTCTTCACGCCGCGCCTGCGGTTCAAGAGCTACGACGAGCTGAATGCGTGGCTGTTGGACAAGTGCGTGGCCTACGCCAAGGCGCATCCCCATCCCGAACGTCCCGAGCGAACAGTGTGGGAGGCGTTCGAGGAAGAGCGCCCCAAACTCGTTCCCTATCGTGGCCGCTTCGATGGGTTCCACGCGCTGCCGGTCTCGGTGTCGAAGACGTGCCTCATCCGCTTCGACAACAACAAGTACTCGGTGAGCGCCAGCGCCGTCGGACGACCCGTCGACCTCCACGCCTATGCCGATCGCATCGTCATCCGCCAGGACGGGCGGATCGTGGCCGAGCATCGGCGCAACTACGGGCGCGGCGAAACGGTCTACGATCCCTGGCACTACGTGCCGGTGCTGGCGCGCAAGCCCGGGGCCTTGCGCAACGGGGCGCCGTTCAAGGACTGGGTGCTGCCGACGGCGCTCGACCGGGTCCGGCGCAAGCTCACCGGTTCGAACGACGGCGATCGGCAGATGGTCAAAATCCTCGCCGCGGTGCTGAGCGACGGGCTGCCCGCGGTCGAGGCCGCGTGCGCCCAGGCGCTCGCCGAGAACGTCCATTCCGCCGACGTCGTTCTCAACATCCTGGCGCGCCAGCGCGATCCTGGGCCGTCGGCGCCGATCCACACCCCAGCGTCGCTCCGACTGCGCCATGCGCCGGTCGCCGACTGCGCCCGCTACGACGAACTCAGGAGCGCCTGACAATGGAAAGAACCGAAGTCCTCGACATGATGGGCGAGCTGAAGCTCTTCGGCATGAAGGCCGCCTATGACGAGACGCTCGCCACGGCGCTCAAGCGCAAGCACGAACCGCAGCGCTTCGTCGGCGATCTGCTGAAGGCCGAGATCTCGGAGAAGCAGGCGCGCTCGATCAAGTACCAGATGGCGATCGCCAGGTTGCCGCTCGCCAAGGATGTCGACGACTTCGCCTTCAAAGACACGCCGATCAACGAGGCGCTCGCGCGCGATCTCGCCGGCGGCGGCTTCATCGCCCAGCAGCGCAATGTCGTGTTGGTCGGCGGGACCGGCACGGGCAAAACGCATCTCGCCATCGCCATCGCGCGAAGCTGCATCCGGGCCGGATCGCGCGGGCGCTTCTTCACCACCGTCGATCTCGTCAACCGTCTGGAGGCCGAAACTCGCGCCGGACGCCAGGGTCGCATCGCCGATTATCTGACGCGCATGGACTTCGTCGTCCTCGACGAACTCGGCTATCTGCCCTTCGCCCAGGCCGGCGGGCAGTTGCTGTTCCACCTCGTCAGCCGGCTCTACGAACGCACCTCGATCGTCGTCACCACCAACCTCGCCTTCGGCGAATGGCCGAGCGTCTTCGGCGATCCGAAGATGACCACCGCGCTGCTCGACCGCCTCACGCACCACTGCGACATCGTCGAGACCGGCAACGAGAGCTGGCGCTTCAAAAACCGCGCCTGAGCCTCAAAAATCCGCGCTTCACCCCGCCGCGCCCGCCCCGGCTGCGCAACCCCAGCCAGCTCCGCCGGGGCGAGCGCTGCCGTCCGTGCGCTTCGCAAGAGGGGTCCCTATTCGGTGAAAATCCGGGGTCCCGTTTCCGTGATCATTGACACGCCGGCGTCACCACGCGCCGTTCGAGGCCAAAGGGGGAGAACAGGATGTCCCAGAGAAGTGAAAGCCCAATGAAAACCACAAAACCGGTCAAGGGCGTCGGCCGCAAAATTGCCGCTTGGAGCCCGCGGACCGTCACCCACGCCGCCCAAGCCCAGAAGACTGCTCCAAGAATGCCCGCCTCGACCCATGCGCCCAGAAGATGCGAATGTGACGGGATCAGATCGTCGGCGAACGGATCGCCTTGCATCTCATAGCCCGCCTCCTCGAGACGCGTGACCATCAATTCCACGTACGTAATATCGCGCGCCCACGATCCATGGCCAATGATCGGGGAATCGAGGATCGCTTGAGTGGAGGCCAGCGATTCTCTGCGTCCACCAAGAAGAATGCCTAGGCTTCCTGACGCTTGCAACTCGTATTTATCCTTGGCGTCGATTCCCATCAGCCCCGAACTGGCGGCATATCCATAGATCGAGATAAGGCCCCACCCGCCGATCAACGCCGCGGCGCCCATCGTTGCGACGAAGCGTGGCGACAGCGCGCGACGGCGGCCCGCCGTCAACACTAGCGCCAACGCAGAAAGCGCTGTCAAACCAAACAAGTTGCGCGCGTTCAAGGCGACGTTGATCGCAGCGTCGGCGAAGGGCAGCGACATTCCGGCGAGACGAGTTAGCGGATATGATAGAAGAAATGCCGAAACTAGAAGCGCCGCTTCCGCAAGCAATAGTCCGTATCCAAATTTCCAGGCGCCGCCGAAACTTTCCACTCCAAACCCGAACTCGTCGACGCCCATACGCAGCCGAACTGCTGCCGCGACGGCAAGCAATGCAATAAAGGCGATGAGTCTGCGTCGTTTAGCATCTACGAGGAAATTAATTGAGGTGAAATTCACGATGAAAAACACAATCTTGGACCATCCGCGCGCAATGTCCTCTGCCGGCGTATGACGGATGACATCGGTCGCGACAGCCCCGACGAACCAAATTCCCGCGAAGATATAGAACTGTTTTGCAGGTGGGCTGCACCCAACCCTTGCGATCCGAGTAATTGCCAAAGGCAAAACCACCGCAAGGAGAACGTCGGCAAAGGTCAATCGACCAATTAAAGTGACCTCCCCCACGAGACCGGCAGCGCACAATGCCAAGTAGAACGTAGCCCCAGTCACGCGATTTCCCCGTAAACTCTTTGCGTCTTGGTCGCCACCGCCTTTATCGAATACTGTGGCACACTCCGTTGCGCAGCACGCAAAATCGCATCGTTCGGAATTCTGTCGTAGATAACACCGGCGAGGACATTTGCCAACCCTTCAGGTTATCCAGGGTCACAATATAACGTTACCTCCTCGCTTTCGGGCGGCGTTGGCACGAAAAAGCACGAAATTCTCGTTTACGCAACACCATTGCCAACTTCTCAATTCACATGATTGTGCAGCGTGGCCAACAATACGTCACCACAAGCCCGCTGCCGATCACGGCCCTGTCCGAGCAATATTCTCGGCTCTTCCCGAATTGGCGGTTGTCGCAATATCGCAACCATCGCCCGGCAAAGAGCATTGGCATCGTTAAGAGGGAAATATGTCGTCACCCAACTTTCTATCTCGCGATTGACCGGGATATCCGAGACAATTGTTGGCACTCCAAGAGAAACCGCATCATAAACGCTGCCACCACCCGGACCGCCCTCGAAAGACGTGGGTTGAACAACGGCGATACTGTTTTTCAACAATTCAATTTGATCACGCTTGGGAATTAGACCAAGTACCTTCACACGATCGGAAAGATCGTTATCATTGATATATTTCGTCAACCGAGCAAAATAGCTTGGATCACGATGGTCTTCCGTCTGACCAGTGCAGATCAATTGCACGCCCGCTTCTCTCTGCGCCAATTCCCGAAACGCCGCGAAGGCAACGTTGTGCCTCTTATGCAGCCAGAACTGATTTGAAATGATAAAATAGGGCGCACTTATTCCATACCTTTGCTGCGTATCTACAAGGTCGGCGAACCAGTTCTCAAGAGGCGACGCGGCAAAAGGGAGCGCAATAATGTCAGCAGCAGCGTTTGGGAGAAATTTCGATGCATCTGACAGGACCGCGCGGGAGTTCACGATAACAGCCCTCGCATCGGCGACCAAGTTTCCAAATTGCCTTTCTCGATTATGGCGGTCCCTCGACCTAAAATATTCCGGAAAATACTTATGCTGGAAATCGTATATGTACCCTACCCATGGGATTGGAAAGTTCCGCCCTAAGGACTCCCCAACGGGAACTATGATATCGATATCTAACTTCCGGCAAACTGCGGACAATGTGATCCGGCCAGCGTCGATATGGTGAAAGCTAATTCCACCGTCCTCCCCTTCTCCCAGCGCTTCTGAAACCGCGGCGCTATTAGGACCGCCCGGCATAGAGTGAATTTGCCTCATAAGCAACGATCGTACAGCGTGCTTCGTGACGCGAAGCGCCGTGTGCGCACACAGGATGGGACCCCGATCTGGTATCAGGACATGAATTTCCAAATCGCTGTTGTCGAGAGAAGTTAGAGAGCCAATAAGCATTCGAATAAAATCGACGCCTCCGGCCCAACCGATGAAGCCCGCGCAGAGTATTCCGATTCTCATTGCTCAGACATCTTACGGTTAGCGTCCAATTGAGGACAAGTATTGTTCTTCCAGCGACAATAGTTGACGCGAACGGTTGCCGGTGCGTCGTGCCGGAACCCCGGAATAAACACCCCAGGATTCAGTCGACTTTGACACCAAACTCAAAGCACCGATTGCACAACCGTCTTCGACGTGAACATTTGGCAGTACGACCGCGCCAGAGCCCACGATGACGTGTCGACCCAAGACGACCTTTCCGCTGGCCAATTGCTTGAATTGTTCCGGAATCGTCGGGTTGGTAAGCGACACCCCTGAATAATCGTCACTAACGCTATATAGCCGAACTCCGCTCGACAGGCCCGAAAAGTCCTTCAACTCTACGCCCGCGCGGCCAGCCAGATAACAATACGCCGAAATGTGAATGTGTGAGCCAATGTTGATCTCGCCAGTTGCTATGATCATTGTGAATGAATTGATACGGACATTGTCTCCGATGGAAATATTCTCTATATTCACGAGGCTCGCCGACCTGTCGATCAAAACTCCGTCGCCGATCTGTCTAAACGGCAGGGCGCGCAATTCACCCTCGGGCAGATATTCCGCATTGTAATTGGTCATGGCGTCACGTTCGCTGCGAGGAGACGTTTCGCGTTAGGCGGTCTCGGAGTAAAAGCGCGCGATCACAGCGCAAATGTCATCGACCGTCGTCTCTGAAAGACCCGGCCAACTCGGAAGAGTGATCCCTCGCCACGCGAGGTCCTCGGCGACAGGATGTCGCTGGAACCGACTTGCATACATCGGCATGGTGTGGATCGGATAGAAGACCGGGCGGGTCTCGACCCCGGCCGCGTCCAGTGCGGTCCGCAATTGCTCCCGATCCTGAGCCGAGCGAGTGAGGATGGATATCATCCAATAACTGTGGGTGACATTCGGCGCCTCGCAATGCATTTCAACCGGCAAGCCCTCGAGCCGCTTCGTATAATATTTTGCCAGAGTGCGCTTGCGGCTGAGAAATTCGTCGGCCCGTTCCAGTTGCGCGAGACCGATAGCGGCGCAGATGTTGGTCATGCGATAATTGTAACCGATGACATCGTGCCAATACTCACGGTGCGCGGCAAGGCCCTGTCCCTTGAAATGCACGGTCCGATCGAACAAAGTGGGGTCGTTGGTCACCACCATGCCGCCTTCCCCGGTGGTGATCGTCTTGTTGCCGAAGAAGCTGAAAGCCGCGATGTCGCCGAAATTGCCGACATGCCGGTCGCCATATCGGGTCCCGATCGCCTCGGCGCAATCCTCGATCACAAACAAACGGTGCTCCTTGGCGATGGCACCGATCGCATCCATGTCGCAGGGATGCCCGTAAAGGTGGACGACCATGATCGCGCGCGTGCGCGGCGTGATCTTGCGGACGATGTCTTCGGGATCCATCTGCCAAGTCAGGCGAACCGAATCGACAAAAACAGGCACCGCGCCGCAGTAGGTAATCGCATTGGCGGAAGCGATGTAGGTCAAAGTCGGCACGATCACTTCGTCGCCAGGTCCCAAACCAAGCGCAACTAAAGCGAGATGGAGCGCAACCGTGCCGTTGCAAACCCCAGTCGCAAACGACCCCCCGACGTATTTGGCGAAATCGTGTTCAAAGAGCGGAAGGTATTTGCCCTTTGACGATATCCATGAGGACTCAAGGCAATCGAGAACATATTCCCGCTCCTTGCCGCTCAAGTCAGGCTGGTAGACTGGAACTTTATTAGACGGCATTTTACCCATTCTTATTTCTCGCGACTTAGCGAAAGCATTAACCTCGAAGTCCCAGTTTCCAAGCAAAGGCGGCAACGAAAGGAGGCAATGACGCTTCCCTAAAACTCTCAATCTGCCTTGGACGGCACTCGTCCGTCGAGCATAGTCAACCAACGAGAACTGTAAATCGGATCGAACGCGCCCAAGCGATCCGTTCGTCCGTTAGACACATCGACCGTGAGACAATCCGAGATGACAGTGCTTCGCGATTCACCGCGCACCAATGTCAATAATCCGCTATCATCCCGCGATTCCCGTACACGACTTGGCCGCGGAGCAACATCTGCAATTAGCGGCAAGATGGTCGCCGCGCGATCGTTGCGCACGAAAAAGGCGTTGCTGCCCGCGCTATTCGTACCTATCAACGTATAACCTTTTTCTTCGGCGAGATCGCAGGCAATTGCTCACGTCCCGGCGCGGGCTTTGGTCACGCGACGCATGGGATCGGCAGGCCTTCGAGGGTGAGGCGGATTGCGTCGATGGCGCGGATTGATCTTCGACGTGCGGTTTCGACGACGGACCTTATGTCGGCATAGAGCGCGGCGCCCCATTCGCTGCGAAAGCCGTTGGTGATCTTGCGATAGATCACGCAGGGGCGCAGCGCCCGCTCGGAACTGTTGTTGGTCGCCGCGAGGTCGCGGTTGGTCACGAAGACGAAGAGATGGCGGCGGACTTTCTTGATGATTGTCTGAAGCTTGTGTCCCGCCTTGTGGGTCGGGATCAGGCTCATGAGGCGATCGAGCCGCCGGTTCAGATCGGCCTCGTATATTTTGAGCGTGCCGTCGGCCAGAGCGTCGCGTCGCCGCCCGACGGCGCAGGCGCGCTTGAGCAAGCCCTTCAAGCCCGGCGCGAACACCGCGTCGCCAGAGTCGATGGCGTATTGGACGTCGCGGATGAGGTGGGCGAGGCAGACCTGATGGTCGCGCTTGGCCCAGCCCATCTGGCCGCCGTAGCGGTCCGATATCCAGTAGTCGGGGCGCCAATCGCCCAGGAAGGCCTGCACGACCGCCTTGGATCGATGTTTGTCGGCCACGAAGATAGCGCTGTCGGCATGGTGGAACACCCAGAGCCACCAGTTCGCCTTTCCCACCCTCATGCCGGTCTCATCCGAAGCCAACGCCGTGCCAGCCATCAGCCGCGCCTTGATCAGGTTGGTCTGCGCCGCGAAAGGCTTCTGGCTGGCGGCCAGAATGTTGACCAGCGCGCCCTCGCTGATGTCCAGGCCGAACAGATCGCGCAGCACATGGCTCAACCGCGCCAGAGGAATCCCCTGAACGGAGCGCAGGTAAATCACCAAGGCGCGCAGGTTCGGTCCGAACGGCGATCCCGGCTCCAGCCCCTCTGGCGGCTCGGCCCTGAAGCGCTTGGCGCAGCACGGGCAGACGCCGCCATGCAACGTGACGCGCGTCACGTCGGGCTTGATCTGAGGAATTTCGACGCGGTCGTAGGCCTCACATGCGTTTTGCGCGACGCCGGACACGTCGGCGCCGCAGCCTTGGCAGCGGCAAGCAAAGACATCGCGTTTGGCGGTCGGGTTGGGATGAAGCGGACGATGCGTCCCGGCATGCGGCTTGGCCTTGTCCTTGGGCGTCGATGATTCCGACGGCTTCTGACCCTTCGACGGTGGAACGCTGGAATTGTCCGGCGTCTTGGGCGGCAACCCCAGCTTCGCCTCGAGCTCGGCGACCCGCGCCGTCAGCCGCGCGTTCACCGCCATCAGCGCCTCGATCTGGGCGAGCAGCGTGGCGATCAGAGCGTCTTTGTCAGCCAAATCAGGCGGCGGAGTCATCCATAGGTTGACTCATATTCGCGCCCCGGCCGCAATGAAAAAATTCGGCCCCTATCCGCCCCCGCTCGCGTCCGGCCTCAAACCAGACGTGAGCAATTGCGATCGCAGAGTGCGCGTATCGATGCGCCGTAGTAGAGATTTGAACGGTGGGCGGACGTACGCACAAACGATGGGTCGTAAGGAATTGTAAGCGGGACTAGATCCCCGAAATTTACGTTGTACTCTACGATGACGATATGTGGGAGCACTGCGGTGATTGCTTTCCACACCCAGTAGTCATTCCCGTCGATATCGATGCTGAGGAGACCGATCTCCCCTTCAATTCCCGCCTCCATGATAAGTTGATCAATGTTTTCGGCGGTAATGAAGGCGCACCTCGCTGTAAGGTCATGACGCCAGGAAATAGGGTCGGTTCTAACGGTTTCAACGTTTGATTGACTTCCGTCGATCACAAACCCGCGCCAGTTACGGTGACACAACAGAAATCTCGTATTTGCTTCGAGATAGTGCAATTGCTCACGTCCCGGCGCGGGCTTTGGTCACGCGACGCATGGGATCGGCAGGCCTTCGAGGGTGAGGCGGATTGCGTCGATGGCGCGGATTGATCTTCGACGTGCGGTTTCGACGACGGACCTTATGTCGGCATAGAGCGCGGCGCCCCATTCGCTGCGAAAGCCGTTGGTGATCTTGCGATAGATCACGCAGGGGCGCAGCGCCCGCTCGGAACTGTTGTTGGTCGCCGCGAGGTCGCGGTTGGTCACGAAGACGAAGAGATGGCGGCGGACTTTCTTGATGATTGTCTGAAGCTTGTGTCCCGCCTTGTGGGTCGGGATCAGGCTCATGAGGCGATCGAGCCGCCGGTTCAGATCGGCCTCGTATATTTTGAGCGTGCCGTCGGCCAGAGCGTCGCGTCGCCGCCCGACGGCGCAGGCGCGCTTGAGCAAGCCCTTCAAGCCCGGCGCGAACACCGCGTCGCCAGAGTCGATGGCGTATTGGACGTCGCGGATGAGGTGGGCGAGGCAGACCTGATGGTCGCGCTTGGCCCAGCCCATCTGGCCGCCGTAGCGGTCCGATATCCAGTAGTCGGGGCGCCAATCGCCCAGGAAGGCCTGCACGACCGCCTTGGATCGATGTTTGTCGGCCACGAAGATAGCGCTGTCGGCATGGTGGAACACCCAGAGCCACCAGTTCGCCTTTCCCACCCTCATGCCGGTCTCATCCGAAGCCAACGCCGTGCCAGCCATCAGCCGCGCCTTGATCAGGTTGGTTTGCGCCGCGAAAGGCTTCTGGCTGGCGGCCAGAATGTTGACCAGCGCGCCCTCGCTGATGTCCAGGCCGAACAGATCGCGCAGCACATGGCTCAACCGCGCCAGAGGAATCCCCTGAACGGAGCGCAGGTAAATCACCAAGGCGCGCAGGTTCGGTCCGAACGGCGATCCCGGCTCCAGCCCCTCTGGCGGCTCGGCCCTGAAGCGCTTGGCGCAGCACGGGCAGACGCCGCCATGCAACGTGACGCGCGTCACGTCGGGCTTGATCTGAGGAATTTCGACGCGGTCGTAGGCCTCACATGCGTTTTGCGCGACGCCGGACACGTCGGCGCCGCAGCCTTGGCAGCGGCAAGCAAAGACATCGCGTTTGGCGGTCGGGTTGGGATGAAGCGGACGATGCGTCCCGGCATGCGGCTTGGCCTTGTCCTTGGGCGTCGATGATTCCGACGGCTTCTGACCCTTCGACGGTGGAACGCTGGAATTGTCCGGCGTCTTGGGCGGCAACCCCAGCTTCGCCTCGAGCTCGGCGACCCGCGCCGTCAGCCGCGCGTTCACCGCCATCAGCGCCTCGATCTGGGCGAGCAGCGTGGCGATCAGAGCGTCTTTGTCAGCCAAATCAGGCGGCGGAGTCATCCATAGGTTGACTCATATTCGCGCCCCGGCCGCAATGAAAAAATTCGGCCCCTATCCGCCCCCGCTCGCGTCCGGCCTCAAACCAGACGTGAGCAATTGCGAGATAGTTTTCGACACCGAATTCGACAAATATTTCAGGCATGTCACTTGCGAAAGTTTTTATCAACCACTCAATAATGCCATCCTCCCCCCACTGAGAAAACACGGAGAACTCGACGTCTGCAAGCGTTCTGATGTTACTGAGCGAGTGGACCTGCCTTGACGCTATTTCCCCTTGCAATATAAGACTTCGCTCCAAAGAACAATGACTAGCAAGGCGCTTAACAATCGCATTGACAGGTAGATTTAAGCCCGCTCGACAGATTCTCGCTAGCATTCCAACCCCTGACGACTGCGACTAGCGCTCATACTTGGAACGGGCCCTTCGCCGATGGATAACTGAAGCGATCAATATCAGCGACTCTATGTTTTCAGGCCCCTCTCAGCGAGCGGCTGCCATCTCCCGAACGATCCGTGGCACTATAATCGTAAGCGGTGCTGCAGAAAAGATTGCGTATGCGAGAGTTGTTGCCCACACGACGCCCGCAACCCCGATCCATCCGACAAACGCAATCTTCAATATGATTGCCGCAATTCCCATAAAGGCCGCCAACACTACCTGCAACCGTACGACGTTCGCCCCGTTCAGCAACATCGCGATGGAATTCCCCCCTGCCTCGACCACTTTCCACACACCCAGCCCGACGAGCAGTAAGAGCGGCGGGGCCACCGCATGGCTCACCCACACACCAATGATCCAGGGGCCGGCGGCCACCAGTATCATCGAACAGACGGACGCCACCCCGACGGAGAGAAGAAACGAGCGTTTGAGGATTTTTCTCACCCATTCCCTGTCGCCGCGGGCGATGGCCTCGCCATAAGCGGGCCAGAGAGGCGCCAGCGCCATGACGATCACCGTGCTGATGAGCCCAAACATCTGCACCGGCACCGCATAGCTCGCAACCGCCGCCGCGCCGAGCATCTGCGCGATAATGATATTGTCCGAGGTGTAGGCCAGCGCGCCGACGATCTGCAGCACCAGAAACAACATGCCGATGCCAGCGATCGACCGGGTTGCCGGCATGGATATGGAGCGCCAGGACGGCGCAATATCGGGCGCGAGGCGCAGGAAGAACGTCAGGCTATTCATGGCGCCGGCCAAGAGCGGAGCGCCGACGAACGCCAGCAGCAGCCAAGGCAATGGCGCCTGCCGATGGATGGCGAGAAGCACGCCGGCGAGGGCCATCAGGCTGGAAAGACATTGCCAGAGGCTCGCCATGAAGCCGCGCTGCAGGCCCATCTGGACCTTCTGCACGATGCCCACGGGTATAGCGAGGGCGAAGCAGCAGATCAGCACCGCCAGAGCCGGCCCGGCTTCCCCCCTGGCGATCTCCGTCTGCACATTGAAAATTCGGAACCAGTCGACGAGCGGGTAGCTCAAGGAAAACAGCACGATCACGACGAGCGCGATAAGGGAAAGCACGCCATAGGCGCTCGACACATAGGCTCTGATCTCCGCACGGTCGTCTCGTCCATTGGCCGAGGCCACCGAGCTCAAAAGGCCATTGCCGATTCCGAGATCGGCGAAGCCCAGCATCGCGACGAGGGAACTCATCGTCATCCACATGCCGTAACGCTCGGTCCCGAGGTAATGCAGGGTCAGCGGCACGGAGATCAGCGCCGTCGAGACCGAGATCACTTTGGCGAGCGCCGAAGCAAGAGCGGTGAGCGCGATGCGGCGCTGGCGCTCCTTGGCGCGGCCCTCGGCGGTCGCGACGTCGAAGGAGCGAAACAGCAGCGAAAGATCGAAAGCGCGGCCCCTCAATTGGCCGGCGAAAGACTGGCTCATGCCCAGCCGATCCCAAGCGGCATGCGATGTCCGACGGAGCCCATCAATCGCTTAGCTTCTTCCCAGAACGAAAGATTCCACATCATCTGCTTTGTATCGTCGATCCGCGTCCGAGTCCCCTTTGGTCTTTTGCGCCGTCCGGGCGTCTGTCGGAACGCCCTCGAGGGAGGCCGGAATGTCAAAGGCAAGCTTCCCGATCTCTCGAATTCCGACGGGCGCTCCTACGGGTGATACGGGAGAACGCCAGTTACCCCACCGCCTCGCCAGGCTGCTCGACGACTTCAGGCGCCCCAGGCGCCTCGTCTCGCCCCGGCGAGATCGGCCGCCAGCGAACAGCGAGAGCTTCGAAATCCCTCAGGGCGTCAGGTTTGGACAATCGCTCGGCCAGACGCCGGCGGCGGAAAGCGGCGGCAGGATCTTCGGGTCCGGCGTCCGCGGCCTCCGCGATCGCTTCGGCCAGCGCCGCCGCGTTCCCGGGCGGGACGATGATCGCCGCGTCCCGCAAGAAGGCGGCGAGTTCCGTCCCCGGCGCGGCGGTCACGACGATGCGGCGCCCGCTGGCGAGCATGCCGCCGAGCTTGGAGGGAAGAACGAGATCGGCGGCGTCGGCCGCTTGCGGCAGGATATGGATGTCGGCGAGCCCCAGAAAATCCGATAGCCGCGCATAGGGTTGAAAGGGCAGAAAGCGGACATTGGGCAACGCCGCGGCGCGCGCGACAAGCTCCTTCTTGGCGGGCCCCTCTCCGGCGATCAGGAACTTGACGTCGGTGCGCCCCGACAGGCGCTCCGCTGCGGCGATTAGATCGTCGAGGCCTTGCTTGGCCCCGATGTTCCCGGAATAGAGAACGACGCGATCGCTGTCGCCGATGCCGAGTTCTTTGCGATAGGGGCTGACCCCATCGAGCGGCTTGAGGTGATCGAGATCGACCCAGTTGCGCACGATCGCGATGCGGTTCGACGGGACGCCTTTCTCAGCAAGACGCTCCGCCATGCGTGCGGAAATGGTTATCACTCTGTCGAAGCCGCGCAGCGTTCGCTTTTCGAAGCCATGCGCGAGCCTCTTGAGCCAGGGGCTCTCAGCGAGGTGGCCGACGGCGAAGGAGGCGTCGACCTCGAGATCCTGGACGTGCAGCACGGTTCTGGCGCCAACAAGCCGCGCCGCGAGAATTGCGATCGGTGCGCTCATCAACGTCGGTTCGATGCACAGCACCGTATCGGGGCGGCGCCGAAGAACATGCCAAAGCGCGAGCGGCGCGGACGTCAGGGCGAAAGACAGGGGCGCGATGAGGCGCCAAATCCCGCCCATGCGCTCGCGCAGGATAAGCGGGCAGCGGATGATTGTTGCGCCGCCCCAAGTTTCCCGGACGTAGCGGCCGTTGCGGTAAGGCGGCAAGACCTTCCACCCGGGATAATGGGGCGCCGTCGTCAGGACGGCGACTTCGTGCCCCGTCGCGGCGAGATAGTCGCCGATTTCGCCGGTGTAGCGACCGACGCCGGCCACCTCAGGCGAATAGTTCATCGCATAAATGAAGATTCTCGCCATCGCGGCCCTGACCCCTCGGGACACCATCTGCCAATTCGAGGCGCGACTCCCGGCGCCCTGCGGCATTTCCCACGAATTCAACGCTTTCAGCGTCGAGAATTCGCTAATTGAGCCAAGTACCATTGGTAGGTTTCGCGGATGCCGGTTTCCAACGCAATTTTCGGCCGCCACCCGAGCGCCGCAAGGCGCGCGCCGCTCATCAGCTTTCGCGGCGTGCCGTCGGGCTTGGTCGGATCCGTCGCGACGCGCCCGGCAAATCCCACCACGCGCGCGACGACTCCAGCGAGTTCGCGGATGGTGAGATCCTCGCCGGAGCCGACGTTGACGTGCTCGTTTCCCGAATAGACTTTCAGGAGATGGACGAGAGCGTCGGCGCAATCGTCGACATGAAGGAATTCGCGGCGGGGCGATCCACTCCCCCAGATCACCAGCTCGGCAAGCCCGTTTTCCTTGGCCTCATGGGCCTTCCTGATGAGCGCGGGGAGCACATGGCTGGTCTGAGGATCGAAGTTGTCGCCCGGACCATAAAGATTGGTCGGCATCGCCGAGATGTAATCGCGCCCGTACTGCTTGCGATAGGCCTGGCAGAGCTTGATTCCCGCGATCTTGGCGATGGCGTACCATTCGTTGGTCGGCTCCAACGGGCCGGTGAGCAACGCGTCTTCCGTGATCGGCTGGGCGGCGAACTTGGGATAGATGCAGGACGAGCCGAGAAAGAGCAGGCGGCCCACGTCGGCGCGATGGGCCGCCTCGATCACGTTCGCCTCGATCATCATGTTCTGGTAGAGGAATTCCGCCGGCTCAGTGTCATTGGCGAGAATGCCGCCGACTTTGGCCGCCGCCATGACGATCGCGTCCGGCCGGACATTCTTAAGCCAAGCCTCGACCTCGGCCTGACGGATCAGATCGACTTCGCTGCGATCGACGGTGATCGCCTCGCAGTCTTCACTGGCGAGCCCGCGCACGATCGCCGAGCCGACCATGCCGTTGTGCCCGGCCACCCAGATCCGCTTGCCCCCTAAGGGATAGAGGGCCTCAGACATGGAGAAGGCCTTTGCCGACGGTCGCCTGCGGCACCGCCCTCGCCATGATCTTGAGATCCTCGCGGATCATTTCGGCGATGAGATCGTCGAGCTTCGTCTCGTGCCGCCAGCCGAGCTTCTCCCACGCCTTGGTCGGATCGCCGATCAAGGAATCGACCTCGGTGGGGCGAAAATAGCGAGGGTCGACCTCCACCAGCACGCGCCCGCCGTCGGCGTCGATCCCCCGTTCGTCGATACCCTCGCCCTTCCATTCGAGAGCAACGCCAATCCTGCGAAAGGCCCTCTCGACGAATGTGCGCACGCTATTCGCCTCGCCGGTCGCCAAAACGTAATCGTCGGGTTCGGGCTGCTGCATCATCATCCACATGCCGCGAACATATTCGCGCGCATGACCCCAGTCGCGCTCGGCGTCGAGATTGCCGAGATAGAGCCTGTCCTGGATGCCGAGGTGGATCGCCGCGACGGCGCGCGTGATCTTGCGCGTGACGAACGTCTCCCCTCGAATGGGGCTCTCATGGTTGAAGAGGATGCCGTTCGAAGCATGGAGCCGATAGGCTTCGCGATAGTTGACCGTGATCCAATAGGCATAGAGTTTGGCCGCCGCGTAAGGGGAACGCGGATAGAAGGGGGTGGTCTCGCTTTGCGGAACGGTTTGAACCTTGCCGTAAAGCTCCGAAGTCGAGGCTTGATAAAAACGGGTTTTCTCGACCAGCTTCAGCAGCCGTATCGCCTCGAGGAGGCGAAGCGTTCCCAAGGCGTCGGCGTTCGCCGTGTACTCGGCTGTTTCGAAGGAAACCTGGACATGGGACTGAGCCGCGAGATTGTAGATCTCGTCCGGCTGCGTCTCCTGGACGATTCGAATGAGATTGGTCGCGTCGGTCATGTCGCCATAGTGGAGGACGAAACGCGGCTCGGGAACGTGCGGGTCCTCGTAAAGATGTTCGACCCGCCCGGTGTTGAAGCTCGAGGATCGGCGCTTGATGCCGTGAACGGCATAGCCCTTCTCGAGCAGAAACTCCGCGAGATAGGCGCCGTCCTGGCCGGTGACCCCCGTGATGAGGGCGACTTTTTGCTCGCTCACTTATATCCTCGTCGGGAGTTGAATGAGATGCACAATGACGCTCCACCCGCCGATCGCGTCACGCGCCCTATGAGCCTACGCCCAATGCGCTGCGACGGCTTCTTCGTTCGAGTTGTCCGACTTGTCGTCGCATCGCGGGACGCGGCGTCCAAGCACGCTACCGCCATTCCGGTGAGTCGGTCCAAGCGGACCGTCCCGAATCGAACCAGTCTGGCTCCCAAGCGGCCGCAGCAACTAACGCGCCGCGGCCACTGTGTCCCGCGCGGTCGTCACCTTGACCGGACCGCCGAGCAATTCAAGCAGAACCTGAACCCGACCAGCGCCGTTCAAGCGCTGCAATATGCCGAGAGAACCTGCGAATGGACCCGCCACAAGCTGGACGCGATCGCCAATGGCTAGATCGTCGGTCTTATAGATCAGAGCGCCGCGCTGGTCGCTCGATTGAACCAAAGTCTCGACGACTCCCGGAGCGACGGCCAACGGGCGTTCGCCGTCGGTGATCAGGCGCTGGACGCCGAGCGTGCCGTTGACGCTTCGCCAGCGCTGGTGGCCGAGGTCGAGGATGACGAAGATATAGCGTGGGAACACCGGCGCCAGTACGGTCCGGAATTTACGAGCGTGCCGTCGCGTCTCCAATTGAATCGGCAGAAAGCTGCGGTAGTTCTGATTGGCGAGATTCGCCGCGGCCAGGCGCTCCTTACGCGGCAACGTCATCGCGACATACCATCGTTCGCCGGGACCGAGTTGCAAACGCGGCGCATCGCCCGCTCTCTCTCCCTGCGTCGCATCACCTTGATCGGCCATGGACCAATCCATGATCATTGCGCTTCCTGACGCGTGTAGTCGACGCCGAGGCGGTCGATCTCCGCGACGATCGCCTTTTTCCGCGCTTGCGGTTGGGCGTTGATCAGCGGGCGCATCTGCACGCGCAACTTTGACGCCACCGCGACAAAGGCGGCGGCGACCTGGCCCGTCGACTCAAACGACGCGAAGCGTCTGAGGTCGTCCAAATACTCCATTTCGAAACCGGTCACTCCGGCAAGAGTGAGGTTCGTGGCGAATGTCAAACGAGGCTCGATGATCCAGCCCTCGCTCGGCGCCGTCCAGTAGGACACGCGAAGAGCGTCGACGACCGAGGCCACCGGCCCCTTGCCTCTGGCTTCGAGCATGGCGTAATGGAGCCACGCACTGCCATCGAGAGGGTTGCACTCGAGCCGATGCTCGGCGGCGCGGATTGCATTCGTTTCGGCGGCGTCGGCCAACGATACGTCAAGCGCCTTGGTCGCGGCCTCGAGCGCCGCCAAATTCACCGTGAGGCTCGCTCGGGTGAACGAATCGCCGCAGTCGCTCGAGGCGCGGTCGAGACCCTTGCTTCCCACGAAGCGCGCGAGATAGTCGGCGTCGGGCGGCGTCTCCTTCTCTATCTTCTCTATCGAGGCAGCTAGGTCGAAGACATCGGCGTTGGCGGCGAACAGAACCAGCGCGCGAACCGACAGGACCACCACGACCAGCGCGATCACGAAGAGGATCGGGGAAGTGATAATCGATGCCGCCGTTACAATCCGCCGAGGGGCCGCCAACGCTCGCCCTCCTAAACTTTGTCTTTATGATAATACTTGCTGTAGCGACTGTAGTAATAATCCTTCGATCCATAACTTTCATAGAGATTCACTTTTTGCATATTGACCTTGTTGAAGAGAACGCCGACGGTTTTCTCGAACAACGCATTATCCGAAGTCAGGATGTTCTGCACCATGATGCGCGGCGTGCGCCCCCATTCGACCACGAATATAAAGGCGTCGAACAGCGAAGCGGCGGCGCGAACATCGACCACGGGCCCCAGCGGCGGCACATCGATGATGATGTAATCAAACGCTTTGCCAAACTCCGTAAGAACGTTGTGCATGCCTGCCGAAGATAGGATTTCGCTCGAGTGTTGCACCCGCTTCTTGATCACTGCGGGAAGAACGAAGAGGCCCGAATCCTGTTCCCAGAGCAACAAGTCGCGGAGTGACCGATCGCCTCGGATGGCCTCGAGAAGTCCGGCTTCGGCCTGCCGCGCGATGCCCCTGGTCAGGCCGGGGTTGCGCAAATCCCCGTCGACCAGCACGGTGCGCGCGCCAAGATGCGCCAACAGCGAAGCAAAATTCTTGGCCACCGTCGACTTGCCTTCGTTCGGCAGCACGGAAATGACGCCGACGACCTTCGGCTTGCGGTCCCCAAGCGACAAATCCACCGCGACCTTGGCCGAGCGCAAGGTCTCGGAGAAGCTGGAGAGAGGATGATCGATCGAATAGCGCTGCACGGAATTTGTCGGATGAATTTGCCGCGGATCCTGGTTCTCTCCTTTTTCGCTCTTAAAAGTCACCGGCGCATCGACAGCCTGCAGCATGCCCAAAAATTCGAGACCCAGCTCGTCGCGGACATGGGACGCGACGCGGAACACGCGGTCGCGATATTCCCTGAGCGCGCCGAGACCCGAGCCGACCATGGCGCCGAAGACCAGCGACAGCGCCAGGATCAGGCCGCGTTTGGGATAGCTCGCGCTCTGAGGCGGCGTCGCCGAGGTGATCACTCGCGCCTCGCTCACCGGAAAAGACTGCTGTTGGATCGCTTCCTGGTAACGCTGCATGAAAGTCTGGTAGAGAGTGCGATAGGTTTCCGATTCGCGTTCCAACTCGCGCAATTGCACGAGGGTCTGGTTCGTTCCGGCGCTCGCGCCCACCAGACCAGCCATCGATAGGCTCAGCGATTCCTCCTTCTGCCGCGCAACTTCCGCGTCGCTGCGATAGCTTTCCCCGATCCGCTGCAGCTCCTCATAAATCAGCCGCTCGAATTCCTCCATTTCCCTTCGCAGGTTGATGACTTGGAGATGTCCGCTGCCGAGCTTGCTCTCGAGCTGAGCCTCCATCTTGGAAGCGTTCAGGTATTTTTCTCTGAGATCGGTGATGACCGGATTGGCGAGAGAATCGGGGACCGTCGCGCCGGCTCGACCCGACTTCAACAAGTCCTCGATTTGCTGATACCGCGCTTCCGCCTTTGCCGTGTCGGCGCGCGCCAGAATGAGCTGCCCGTTGAGTTCGGTCAGCTGCTGATCGGACATCAGTCCGGGCTTGTCGCCGCCGGTGACGACAATGCCCTTGTCGGCTTTGAATTTTTGGATGGCCAAATCGGCATCCAGCGACTGCTGCTTCAGCTCCGCAATGCGGGTCTGCAGCCAACCGGCGGCGCGCCGCGTCGCGTCAAACTTGGCGTCGAGCTGATCGGTGAGATAGGCGTCAGCAAAAGCGTTCGCGATCGCCGCCGCTTTGCCGCGATCGGGAGAGGTGTAATCCACGGCCAGCACATAGGTGCGAGCGACGCGACGCACGTCGAGATTATGCTTGAGTTGGCCGATCGCCGAGCGCTTCAAGTCGGCTTCCTCCTCCGCATCCGACTTCTCTCGAGTCCTGAACCAGCCGCTGAAATCGAACGCCGATCGCAGCAAGCCGAACGCCTGTCCGATCAGGCTCCCCCGCGCGCCCATGAATTCGGGATCGTGGGTGAGACTCATCGTCGAGATCACCGAGAGGGCGATCTTCTCCGATTTCATGACCTCGACTTGACTGTCGATCGCGCCGGTATCGAACGTCAGCTCGGCGATCGACGCCGACAAGGCGTTCTGGTCCTTTTGGCTGTCGATCAAAATGTTGGTGGTCGCCGTATATTTCGGCACCGCCGTGACGGTATAGACGAGCCCTAGGAGAAGCGCGCCGCCCGCCGCGGCCGCGACCACACGCGCTTGGCGCCGCGCGGCCGCCAACAGCTGATCGAAATCAATCGGCCCGGGAGATGAGGCGACTTCGACGTCGACATCGGATCCCGGACCCTGGGGCTGGTCGATGCGTTTCAGCATTCCTGACTTCCCAAGTCGCCACACTTGACTGGGATCGGAAGCGCCCCGCGTCCCCACACATCCAAGACTGGCCGCATGAACCGGCGGACTTTATATCGACGATCTCGACGAGCTCACCGATGGGTTCGTCAAACCGCCACCGGACGCCCCGCTGCCGATCGTCCCGAACGCGGAAGCCCCATTGGCGGTGCCGAACGAACCGCCGCCCGGATTGGAGCCGCCGTTCGACCCGCCGGAACTGCCGACGCCGCCCGTGGGACCACCCGTGCCTCCGCCGCCGCCTTCGCCCCCACCACCACCGCCGCCGCCGCCTATCGCAGCGGTCTCAGTCGCATTCGATCCGGCGATGAAGGCCGTGATCAGGGACCCTAAACCAGACTGCGCGACAGCCAACTGAATCTGCGCCGCAAGCTGCGGATTGGTGGCGGCCAATATGCGCGCGGCTTCGGCCAGGCCGGCGCCGATGGCCGACTTCTGCGCATCGTTGGCGCTCTTTGCTACATCGATGAGAGTGGCTACCAAGCTCGGGTCGGTCAGGACAAGGCTGCGAACCTCAGTCGACAACGGAAGTCCCGCAGAGGCGTAGGTCGTCAACAGGCCTTGCGGATCGGCCTTGAATTTCGCAATCACCGAATCTGGAAGTTTCGTGAACGAGGGGACGTGCGCGGCTCCGCCTGCAGTCTGCGCGCTGACATTGATGGGGCTCGCCAATATCAAGGCGAGCGCAGAGATCGCCGCCATTACGGGAAGTTTCATCGAACTGCGCGGCGCCATGATCGCCTCCCACTTACAAAACGCATTTTCACTCTACTTTAACTAACACGCCTGCGCAACATTTCCACGAAAGGTTTCGCCATCACGGTAAACTTTCGAACCGAACTAAGGCAAGCCATGCTCGGCGCAGACAAAGCTCGATAGGAACCCTCAAGACCCACCTCCGCCACCCAAGCTCGGCGCACTTCGTCATGAGCATTCCCCTGCGCGCCCATCTCGCGCGATCGACGGAAACCGCTCATCCCAGGGCCAAATTCATCGCTCCCTTCATCGTGTCGAGCAATTTAGGAAGCCGCTCATCTTCGCACACTGATTCTCCAAATAAAGGACCGAGCCCTTCGTGCTCGCGGCGTCGCCGGCGACCGTCGACGCCGCGCCCGTGACCGTTGTGAGCATGTTGAGGAACTTGGTGATCTCGACCTGATCGGCATTATCGACATAGACGATGTCGTTATCCCGCATCGGGAAGCGCCGCGCCGCGAAGAAGCCCGACGGATCGCGGAAATTGACGCGGAAGATCGTCGGGATGTCCTGGCGATCGCCAGGGAAATTCGACACGTCGGCGCCCATCTTTTCCAGCGTCGACCGCTGCTCGATCCGGTAGACGAAAACCTGGCCCGGCTCGGCGCGGCTGTCGAGCAAGCCGCCCGCTTTGCCCACGGCGTCGCTGAGCGTCACGTTCTCCTGCAGGAATTTGAACTGGCCGCTATTGCCGGTTGCGCCGAAGGCCATGAACGCGCGCTGATATTGGTAGACGTACAGCGTGTCGCCCGGTTCGACGTACACGTTCTCACGCGGGTCCTTCACCAAATTGATGAAATAGACGGTCCCCTTCAACCCGTGGCGCTGCAAGGTGACGAATTCCTCATAGCCGGGATCGCGTATGCCCCCCGCGCGAGAAATTGCATCGAGCACGCGATCGCCCGCCGCATTGATCGAAATCTTGCCGGGAGTGTTGACCTCGCCGATCACCGTGACTTGCGTCGACGACTGGGTGACGATGGAAACGACCGCCTGCGGTTCGATCGCGCGATCCTTCAATTTGTCGATGATGTCCTGCTGAATGGCAGGGGTTCCGCGATTCAACGCGCGTATCTGCCCCGCATAGGGAACCGTGATGTAGCCCTTGGAGTCAACGGTCTGATTGGGCAGCGACACGAAGTTGCCGGGCCGGCTGCCCGCGTCAACGGGAATGAACAGACCGCCCGATTGCGCCTCAAACAAGGTGACCTGAATCGTGTCGCCGACGCCGACCTTGATTTCCGGCGCGGGGCCATGCCCTGCGCCAAACGCGCGGAACAGCGAACCCGGACCGGCATCCTCGATCAACGGCAAAACGACGCGATTCAAATCGACGAGCACGTAGTCGAGGATCGAGCCCGCCGACGGGGCGTTCAACGTCACGGCGGCTTCTGATTCGACCGTGCGCCTGGACGGGCCGCTATCGGGAATCATCGAACACCCGGCCAAGGCCAAGAGCGCGACACCTAGCGCCGTAAGGCGCCCCAAATCGTGCCTCATCAATTCCCCCGAGCCGATCGCAGCACGCGTTAAGAAATCCTTAGCCCATTCCGCGGCAACAAGAAAGTTCACAATTGCCCGAGATTTCGGCGCCTGGGTTCGTTTCTGCGCTTTCGCCTGATTTGGTTCGGCCCAACCAGCCGAGAACAGAGACATTCTAATACATTCAATGATTTGCAGCGCTGTTGCCGCCGTGCAACACGGGGACACAAAACGCTCCGTGGCCAAGCCGCGCCACCACGAAACGCGGGTTGCGAACGATTCAAACCCACCTGTTTCGAACTATTCAATTGTCGATTTCCGCGCAAAATCAACCGCCGCAACATATTATTAACCTTTCATTGATAGTTGTTAACGCTACGGCGATACACGGGCCGGGCAGTTACGTTTGCTTGGGGCGCTCGAATGACGCTCATCGCTCTCCTTTCGGCAGGCTTTATCCTAGGACTGGCTTTCAACGTCTACGGCTTGCTGGGGACGTCGTTCTTGATCATTCCTGCCTATTTCATCGGATCGCTACATCTTGGCCTCTTACAGGCAACGGCGTGGGCTCTGCTGTCCGCAACGATATTTGAGTTCGGCTATTTCTGCGGCCTTATATCGCAGAGCCGATCGCCTCGCCGCTTCGCATTGGGTCCGAATCGGATCCGATAGAAACTGCGCTCCAACGCAGCGGGTTGGGGAGAACCCACAGTTTCCCTCTGCGGCATTGACAACAGCCGGTCGAACCCAATCGGACGAACGCGATCCGCTCATTTCCCAAAATCGGTTTCAATAGGCGTCAAGGCGAAGCAGCGCCAAGCACGTCATCGCCATGATCTTCAGATCGAGCGTCAACGACCAATTGTCGATGTACCAGAGGTCCCTCTCGAGGCGCTGCTCCATTCGCGACAGGCGCGGCGTCTCGCCGCGCAGACCCATGACCTGCGCGGCGCCGGTCACCCCCGGCTTCACGTGATGCCGCAGGGCGTAATTGTTGATGCGCGCCTTAAACTCATCGTCATGGGCGATCGCATGGGGCCTCGGCCCCACCAGAGACATGTCGCCGCGAATGACATTGATGAGCTGGGGCAGTTCATCGATGCTCGTTCGCCGCAGGATTCTACCGATGCGCGTCACGCGCTCGTCGTCGCGCTTGGCCTGAAGGATCGGACCATCGTCTTCCAGCACCGTCATCGTCCGGAACTTGAGGATGACGAATTCCCGATTGTCGAAACCGCAACGCCGCTGGCGGAAAATAACCGGCCCCGGACTGTCGAGCTTGATGACAAGCGAAGTCAGGAGCAGAAGCGGCGCCAAAACGAACAGCGCCGTAATCGCAATGGCGATATCCAGCGCGCGCTTGATGGCGCGCTCCCCTGCGCTCAGCGGCGCGCGCTGGATCATCACCGAGAAATGCTGGCTGAAGCCGTGTTCCCTCTGCTGGCGAAGAACGTTGCGAATCTTCTGGTCCGGATACAGCCGAACGGGCAACGGAGAAACACGCAGAAGGCCGCAGACCTCCGAAATCTCCCGGTCGCGGCTCCACGGCATAATTAGTGCGAACTCCCGGGCCTGGAGTTGCCGCGAGGCTTCGATCGCTTGGGCGATCCGGGTGCGGTCCCTTTCGTCCAACCCGCCATGGCTCGAGGCGCCCGTCACAGCGAAGCGCGCGATCTCGTCGATGCCGAAATGCAAGAAGTCGGATTGGCCGAGCCGCTCGATTTCGCCGGCGTCGCCGAGCGTCACCACGCGCCGACCTTTGATCGCGCCGCGACGGATTCCACTGCGTGACGCGGTGCCGAGAAGAAGGCGGCCAACCGGCGCCGAGACAAACGCAAGCGCCGAAAAAACAATCATCGCGCCGCGCGAATAATCCGCTCCGACCTTGAGCAGGAACAGAATGCAGATTGCGGCGAGCAGGCTGATCGCCAACACCGCTGCGACTCGGGCCACATTTCGAATTGGCGCCAACAAAGCCTGAAGTTCGTAGAGCCCTGCCATGCGCGCCGACAGCACGAAAAAAGTTCCGACGATCAAACCGATGGCGGGCGCTCCGTCGAGCGAGGGAAATTCGTTCGTCGTGTAATACTCGTAGCCGATCCGTCCTGCGACGCTGGCGAGCAGAACCAGCCCCACGTCAATCGCCGCGGCGATCGGCGGCAGCGCCCGATACGACAAGCTGAATTCGTGGCGGGCCGCGCGCGCCTTGTAAGACGAGTGGCGAGCAATATGCACTATCCCCCCCCAAACCCAAGACCGCACCATTCTTACAACATGACGCCGGTCGTTAACAGTCTGTTTACCAGCACGCAACAACTGCGTGAATTCGTGGTTAAACGAGACGCAACCGGCCTTGCGCCTGAAAGACAGGATTCGATTTCCGATTGCCGGAGCCGCAAATTATCTGTACCGACTTGCTGGAGGGGGCCGGTCCGTTTTTTTCCTCGACGCGTCATGATGCTTAGTTTCAGACGCGCGACGAGAGCGAACTGGCCGCCTCGCCAGGCGAGAGATACGGATGGAATGGGCGCAACGCGCGCGGCGGCGCGGGGATGGGGATTTTCTTTGTCGCCGGCGTGGCTGTGACGTCCGCGCGCGAGCGTGATGTCCGCGCGCAAGAGAGATTCCATGTTTGCTTGGCTTAGGCCCCTCCTTCACCGCGAGGTTCGCTACCCACCCGGCCCAGAGGGCAAGCTTCTCTATGCTATTGGCGATATTCACGGACGCTCCGACTGCCTTAAGCGGGCGCACGCTCTCATCGACCGCGACGTCGCCGAGCGACGCGCCGCCGATCGGGCGTTGGAAATCTATGTCGGCGACTACGTCGATCGCGGCCCCGATTCCAAAGGGGTGATCGATCTTCTTGTCGCTCGCTCGACGAGAGCGCGCGTCATTGCGTTGAGAGGCAATCACGAGATCATGATGGAGTCTTTCTTACGCGGCGAGATTCCTTTTGACGACTGGCGCCGCCTGGGAGGGCTCGAAACGATCCTTTCCTACGGCGTCGACGCCCGCGGCCTGTTGAAGAAAGGCGACGTCCTGCCGCGCGATCTCGCCGAGAAGGTTCCCGTTCAGCACCTGCGTTTCCTTTCATCATTGAGGAGCGTGTACACGGCTGGCGGCTATTGCTTCGTCCATGCGGGGCTCAGACCCGGCGTCGCGATCGAGCGGCAGTCGATGGAAGACCTTGCCGGCATCCGCGATGACTTCTTGAATTTTACGGGAAAATTCGGATTCATCGTTGTCCACGGGCATAATCCTGTCACAAGCGTCGACTTTCTCGCTAACAGAATCAATATCGACACGGGCGCCTACATGACCAATCGCCTAACCGTCCTTCGCATCGACGCCGAGGGCGTCACCGCCCTGGAGACAGCGCCAAAATGACGCCCGCGCCCGCGATTGCTCAGCTGGGATTTCGGGGATGGCTCGCGAGAGCCTTCCTCGCCGCCATTGCTCTGACGGTGCTGGGTTACGGCTCCGCCTCGACGGTGCAGTCGAACATGGCCGCGGCCGCCTTCGCCATCCTCGCGATCCTCTCGACTTTTCATCCGATCGGCTCGGCGCGGGTCGGGCGCATCCAGGCGGTCTCGATCCTCGTACTTGCGGGCGTCATCGGTTACGCGGCCTTCCAGGCGTCCCCGCTCGCCGGCGCGGACTTGGCAAACGGCGCTTGGAAGTCGGTCGCCGAGAATCTCGGCCCGGTGCACGGAACCATCTCGGTCGCCCCCGGCATGACGCTCGACGCGCTGTCTTCGCTGGCGCTGCCGTTCCTCGCGTTCATAACCGCGCTGGTTTTGTTCCAGGGCGACGACGAAGCGTTGTGGCTGTGGCGGGCTCTCGCCTATTTCGGGGCGGCCTATGCGGCGTTCGGCATTCTCCAGGAGTTGCTCTTTCCCGACCAACTCCTCTTCGAACCGAAGAAATACTACGTCGGCTATCTCACGGCGACATTCGTCAACCGCAACACGGCGGGAACCTTCTTCGGAATTGCCCTTCTCCTCAATCTCGGGCTCGAATTCCACCAAGTGCGAAAGATCCGCATCGCCAGTTTCATCAAGAAGGCGACCAATTTTGCCATCGGCTGGCGCGACAAGAATGTGCTGGTGGTGGTCTACGCGTTTTCCTGCCTGATTGTCGCGATGGCGCTTTTCCTCACGCAGTCGCGCGGCGCCGTCGGGGCGACTTTCATCGCCTGCGTCGCCGCCGTCGCCATGATGACGACACGGCGACTGACCGCCGATAAACCGAACGAAGAATTCGTCAGTTGGCGCCGCTACGCGACGCTGATCGCGGGCCTTCTCGTTATCGTCGGCCTGTTCGCGCTGTTCGCCGGACGGTCGGTGTATCGGATGCAGGAGGCGGGAAGCGAGGACGCGCGTTGGTGCTCCTTCGCCTCGACGTTCAATGCAATCAAGGACAATTGGATCTTCGGCACGGGATTCGGCGCATTCCAGGATGTGTTTCCGGTCTACCGCGACTCCGATTGCGCCGGAATCTTCGGCTTTTGGGACAGGGCGCACAATTTCTTTCTGGAAGGCTGGCTCGGCCTCGGCTTGCCGTTCCTCGCCGCCATGGCGATCGGCTATGCGATTCTCGTTGGCGTCTTCATCCGCGGCATTCGAATTCGCCACAGGTTCCGCTACATTCCAGTGATGGGACTTGCCGTGCTGATCCTCGCCAGCCTGCACTCGATCGTCGATTTCTCATTGCAAATTCCCGGCGTCGGCGTCTATTTCGCCGCTATCATGGCGGCTACAGTGACCGTATCGCTGGGGCGCGTTCGTGAGTAAGCTTCGAGCGTCCCGCTTGAAATGCGCGACGAGATTCGGGCGAACGAAATAGGGGAGACGTGCGATTCCCGATTGGCGTGCGGCATCCGCGATAGTCGCGATGTTTTGGCTTGTCGAAGGCGCCTGCGCGCAGCAGACGATCTCCGGCACGGCGCCGGCGGCGACGCCCTCGCTCTCCCCCGCTGCCGAGGAAACGCCCGCGTTCGATGCGGATGCCAAAGACGATCCAACGGAAAGCGTCGATTGGCAGGACCGCGTGAAAGTTGCGCGGCAGCGTCACGATGACTGGCTCGCGTGCGTGGCGGCAAGAGGGCGCTATTGTTCGCAAGATCAAGATTCGGTTCCCGATCCGATGGATGCGCTGCTCAATGACGACACGCTGGTCAACGGCGACATCGTGTCGACCCCCAAGGGCCTCAAGGTCTTTCGCGGGCAATCGAACGTGCCGCACAGTTTGGCCGACTTCGAGTAGTCGTGTGGATCGCTTTTCTGAAGGACGATAACCGCGCCGTCTTCGCGGCAGCGAGCCAGGCAAGCCGAGCGGCAAATGATTTCCAGAGACTCTCCGAGCCTGCAAACGCGCAGCGCGACGCCGCCGCTCTTGCCTGACGATAACTCATGATGAGCGCGCTCTTAGGGGATTGCCGGTCAAACCGTCAGTCCTCCTTTTTTGAGCCTTGCAGTGTATCCCATTCGTGCTACACTGCGCCCATGCCTAAAACCGGATATGTCGCCGCCCGCGTCGAGCCCGCTTTGAAGAAGTCGGCGCAAAATGTGCTGCGCCGCGTCGGCCTCAGCACGACCGAGGCAATCACGCTGTTCCTGCGCCAGGTTGTGCTGCAACGCGGCTTGCCCTTCGAGGCGCGCATCCCAAACCGATTGACGCGTGCGGCGATCGAAGAGTTGGAATCTGGGGCCGGAGAGAGTTTTGCCGGAACCAATGCCGAGTTCTTTGCCAGCCTGGGTCGAAAACGTAAGACAAAACGTAAGACATGAGGATCGTCCGATATTCGGGCCGATTCAAAAAGGACTTCCGTCGCGTCGAACGGCGCGGCTATGACCTCAGCCGTCTCGACACGATTCTGACGATCCCACGCGAAGACAAGCCCCTCCCGCCCTCGGCCCGCTCACATCCGCTCAAAGGCGGATGGCGAGGCTACAGCGAATGCCATATCGATCCGGATTGGCTCTTGATTTTCAAGAAAGCCCCCCAACGAGTTGCTGCTCGCCGCAACAGGAACGCCCGCGGACCTCTTCGACGAGTAAGATCGTCGGAACCGATCGCCCCCCACCGGACGGATCTGGACGCTGCTCGTCAGCACAGGCTCGGAGATAGGGCGCACTGATCGCGGAATTGAGTTCTGTCCCCATCAGTTCCTTGACATCCGACAGCCGTATCGGCTGGAACCGTCCCGCGCCCCGAAAAATACCCGCGCATGTTGAGGACAGTTCGCAAATTTTGTTGAATCGCATCCTTATCCGCGACAGATTTGCGGGTGTGATGGAACACATTCAACTCGAACTGTTTGCTGACCGAGCGCCGACCCAAGGGTCTTCGAATGCGGCGATAGCGCAACGCCTTGCCCCAGGAAACTTGTCGGACACGGCGTTGATCGCCGCCCTCCCCGATTCAGTGCTGGCTGACGCCTGTGCACTTGCGGCCGAAGTTGGAAGGCGGCGGCTAGGCGGTGCAGTGACCGCGCTCGTAACTCTTTGCAATCGTTTCGTGGGCTTTGGCATCGATTGCTGGGTCCCGGAGCAGGCTGCGGCGCTAGACGCCCTTGCCGCCATTGGCGGGCCCAACGCTTCTCGATCCGTCAGTCAAATGATCATCAAGGGAGTCGTTCAAGGGCCGACCCTCGCCGTCGCGGCGAGTGCAGCTTCGCAGCTTGGTGCAATATTTCCACCTGACGTTGCGCTGCTGCTCCTGCGACATTCGAACCCCTCGGTACGGGCGTCAGCCTGCGTTTGCGTCCGCGCAGGACGCGATATCGTAGCGGCACTGATCGAATTGCTTAATGATCTCGATCGCGAGGTCTCGACCGCCGCCGCATGTGCTCTGGGGCGAATGGGGCGCGTGGAGGCGCGCGATCCATTGAAACTTTGCCTGACCGAACGGCCATCGCCTCGGGTGATCGAGGCCGCGGCGGGAGTCGCAGACGACGAAGTCATCGTCTTCCTCGCGCGCGTCGGTCGCGCCCGCTCCGAATTCGCAGATTTGGTTCTCGCCGCGCTCGACGAGATCGATCACGCGAGGGCGCAAGCCGCCGCGTCCGCATTGAGACACTGGCTGGCTATTTCTGGGCGCCGTTGATGCGCGAGGCACGCGGCGCGAGAGCCGCCGACCTCCGCGTATCCCGCAAATACCGGGCGCCTTGAAGCGCACGGAGAAACGCCGTACATGAAGTCAGGAGAATGGTCATGCCGTCCGCGCGGAAAAAGACGACGTCGTCAAAACGAGAGTACAAGACGCAACGACTCGAACTTCGCATAGCGCCGTCAGCGAAGCGAGTGATCCAAGAGGCCATGTCAGTGACCGGACTAGCCGCCGGCGATCTTGCCGTTGAGGGTGCGCGTCGACTGCTGGATGAACGTCAGCGTATGGTTCTACAGGGGGCGGATCGTGACGCATTTCTCGCGGCGATAAGCCGCGAGCCGAGCGCTACGCCCCGCCTTGTCGAAGCGTTGAAGCGCCATCATCGTCACTTCGGATGACGATGCGTGATCAAAGCGATCGAGCCCCTCGGCAAACACGACCGCTCAGCTTTTTCCTGCGGAGTGGCGGAACTCGACGCCTGGTTTCATCAGCGCGCCGGCCAGGACGACAAACGTAACGTCGCGCGTGTTTTCGTCGCCGTCGACGATCAACACGGCGTTGTGGGTTTCTACAGCCTGAGTTCATTCACGTTGGCGTTGACTGACCTTCCTCCGGAGCACGCGAAGCGATTGCCGCGATACGACGCGATTCCCGCAGCGCTGATCGGGCGATTGGCGCGTGATGAGCGAGTGCGCGGCGCGGGCGTCGGCGATCTCTTGCTTGCAGATGCGGTTCGTCGAGTGCTCGGGGCGGCTCGATCCCTTGCGGTCTTCGCCATCGTCGTCGACGCAAAGGATGAACCTGCGGCGCGATTCTATCGCAACTTCGGATTCACGCCTTTTCCAAATCGCCCATTCAGATTATTCATGCCAGTCGCAGATGCGATCGAGGCCATGTCGCGTGCGCTGCCCGGATAAAGGACTCTATACGAGAATTCGCGCGGTAGTGGGAGCTAGGGTCGTTTCGTCGCGCGGCCTGAAGTGGCTCACCGTGCAAGCGCCGTTTGCGCGTCACGTTTCAGATCTCAATGACCACGGGGAGATTACCCGTTGCGAAGGCCCGCAGCGTTGGCGCTACCTTTTCCGAGACATTTTTAGCGGCGATATTCGGAGCGTTGAGGGGCTCCGATACATATCGATTTCAGAGCATAAGCACGTGTCGGAGGGTGAAGCTCCCGCGAGACGGATTGAGATTTTCGCTGGCGCTGGCCGACGCCGCGCGTGAACGGCGAAAGAAAAGGCGGCGATTGTCGCGGAGAGCTTCGAGGAAGGCGTTCGGGCTTGCCATGTCGCCCGGCGCCATGGTCTGACGCCACAGCAATTATTCGCTTGGTGTCGTACGGCGCGAGAGCAGTCGAAGGCGGACGAGGCTGCGGCGCAATCTGCGTTCGTGCCTGCCTTTGTCGAAGCGTTGGCCGCGGCGCTCGCGCCGGAGGAGCAACGTCAGCACTCGATCGCCGATGCGCGGCCGCCGCTTTGCTCTCGGCCTGGGGCGTCGGCGTCGTAGCGCCGCTCGGCGCTTCAACGATCGCCGGCACGAAAGGCGGCGCGTCGGTCTCTTCCTCCGCCGTGCGCCGCGCCTCGCGACGCCATGTGAACAATTGCTGTGGCGTCAGGCCGTGGCGGCGCGCGACATGGCAAGCCCGAACGCCTTCCTCGAAATTCTCCGCGACAATCGCTGCCTTCGGTCGACGACCGTCAAATTACGACAGGTCCTTGAAGCCGCGCGCAAGGGAAAGGGCCAAATCCGCATCGGCAGGCGGGCGCCGGCGCCCGCAGAAAAGTCTCGATCGAAGCGCCGCTCATGGTGGGCTCGCAAGCGGGTCGCGAACGTCGATCCCCTCCAATCGCGCCGCGGCCGCAAGCTTCTTGTCGGTCGTCGCCAGAGGCAGCGCAAGCTGAACGGCAAGCGCGAGATAGCTGGCGTCATAGGCGGAAATGGCGTGCCGCGCCGCGAGGGCGAGGACGAGCCGATCGCCGCCCGCACCCTCGTCCTGCAGCGGCAAGCCGCGCAATTGCGCCATCGACAGGGCTGCCTCGCCAGCGGCGAGCCGTCCGCGCCGCTCGGCCGTCAGGAAGAGGTTGCGAGTCTCGAACCAGAACAGCGAGGGCACGCGGCCCGGCGCAGACCGCAGGTCCGCCATCAGCTGATCGGCCGCATCGTTGCGCTCGTCGGGCAAAAACCACGCGGCGGCGATCGAGGCGTCGACGACGATCGCCATGACGACGGCCATCAGAAGCGCCGGCCTTCGTCGCGCCAGAGGCGAATCTCCTCGGGCGTCGTCTTCGCCCGGTGCGCCCGCGCCGCCTTGATTTCCTCAATCACGGCCGCGACGTCGCCGTCCCTGCGGATGCGAGAGAGTTCTGGCGATCGGGGCGTTTCCGCGAGCGATGATGACCTCCTCGCCAGCCTCGACCTTGGCGAGCAGGTTGGAAAGGTGGGTTTTGGCCTCGCCGACCTTGACGGTGATGGACATGGGCTTCGGCCTCTCGATCAGCATCCTACGCGATCCCAAGTCATTTATGGCCGATTCCGCCACTTGGTCAAGCCTTGGTCTGGGCGCGGTCCCGTCGACGGCGCCTTCGCTCTCGCCCGCTTCCGAGGAACCGCCGGCGTTCGATGCGGATGTCAAAGACGATCCAACGGAAAGCGTCGATTGGCAAGACCGCGTGAAAGTCGCGCGGCAGCGTCACGACGACTGGCTCGCGTGCGTTGCGGCAAGAGGGCGCAATTGTTCGCAAGATTCGGCGCCCGATCCGATGGATGCGCTGCTCAATGACGAAACGCTGGTCAACTGTAATTCGGCGTGGGGTTCCGACGCTGATCGGCGTCGCAAATTATTAGTCACAAACAGAATGAAGGGGCCAGAATCCGGTGCTGAAACACACCCCCGACCCCAACCTTGGCAAGGCTGGGAATCGTACAGACGGATATCCATTCGCCGACGATCGCGCATCCGGGACCACGGGACGGCGATCGGCCATCGCATCGCAGCTTGTCGGCAAAAATCGATGCCCTGCGCACGAACGAAAAGCAAAGAAAAGTGGAACGGCCGTGTGCACTCCGTGCACACGCGCTTCGTTAATGCATTGAAATATATTGACTTTCCGTCCACTCCATCATCGGAGCGACGCAGAAGCGCCAGCTCGTCATATCCTTGGGGCCAGCCATCGCGGGATCAATCGGGCTCGAGGCGCGGGAGCGGCGCGCCGGGGGGCCGCCTTGCGGCCTTCACATAAGCCGGGAGCCTCCGGCGTTCAACGCCCCGCGAGGCTCAGCCCTGCAGCAGCCGCTCGACCAGGCCCTCGACGCCCGCGGCGACGCGCGCGCAGCGCGTCCGCTCGGCGGCGACGATCGCCACGACTTGCGCGTAGGCGCGCTGCAGATCGTCGTTGACGACCACGTAGTCGTATTGGCGCCAGCGCTCGATTTCGCGCTTGGCGTTCGCCAGCCGCTTGTCGATCGTCGCCGCCGAATCCTCGGCGCGCCGGTCGAGCCGCGCGCGCAGTTCCGCCATCGACGGCGGCAGAATGAAGATGCTGACGACGTCGGCCCCGAGCGCCGCGCGCACCTGCTCGGCGCCCTGCCAGTCGATGTCGAACAGCATGTCGCGCCCTTCCGCCAGCACCGCCTCGACCGGCGCGCGCGGCGTGCCGTAGCAATTGCCGTGGACCTCGGCCGATTCCAACAGGTCGCCCGCCGCCTTGGCGACGTCGAACTGATGGCGGCTGATGAAGTGATAGTGGACGCCCTCCGCCTCGGACGAGCGTCGCGGGCGGGTGGTCACCGAGATCGACAGCGTCAGGTCGAGCGACTTGTCCTGCAGAAGATCGCGCGTCAGCGTGGTCTTGCCGGCGCCCGAGGGCGAGGAGAGGATCAGGATCATGCCGCGTCGGCGCATCGTCTCGGCCCCGTTCATTCGATGTTCTGCGCCTGCTCGCGCCATTGCTCGATTTGCGCCCGCAGTTCAAGCCCCTGCGCGGTGAGCGAGACGTCATTGGCCTTGGCGCTGAGCGTGTTCGCCTCGCGGCCGAGCTCCTGGGCGAGAAAATCGAGCCGGCGGCCGACCGGCCCGCCCTCGCCCAGCAGCGCGCGCGCCGCGGCGACGTGGGTCTTCAGCCGGTCGAGCTCCTCGCGGATGTCGGCCTTGGCGGCGAGCAGGATCGCCTCCTGATGCAGGCGGTTCTCGTCGAAGCCGCGCGACGACGCCATCAGCTCGGCGACGGATTGCCGCAAGCGCTCGCGCACCGCCTCGGGCTTGCGGGCGGGATTGTCGTCGGCGGCTTGGGTCAGCGCGGCGATGGCGTCGAGCCGTTCGCTGAGAATCGTCTCCAGCGCCGCGCCCTCGGCGCGCCGCGCCGCGACGAGCGCGGCGATCGCGGCGTCGAGGGTCTCGAGCGCCTCTTGGCAGACGGCGGCGATCGTCGCCTCGTCGTCGGCCGCCTCGACGACCTCGACCACGCCGCGCACGGCGAGCAGCCCGTCCATCGTCGGCGGCGCCAGGCCGGCGGCTTTGGCGGCCTCCCGCGCCGCGGCGGCGATCGAAGCGAGCGCGGCGACGTCGACGCGCGCCTCAGCGCTCGCGCCTTCGCGCTGCGCCGAAATGGTCGCAAAACACGCGCCGCGCGCCAGCGCCTTGGCCAGCCGGGCGCGCGCCTCGCCCTCGATGCGGTCGAAGGCGGCGGGGACGCGCAGGCGCAGATCGAGCCCCTTGGCGTTGACGCACTTGAGCTCGACCGTCCATCGCCAGGGCCCGTGCGCGCCGGCGGCGCGGGCGAAGCCGGTCATGCTGGTCAGCGTCATGGCGATCATTCCCAGGCGCCGCGAGTCGGCGCGCCATCCTCTTATACGGGAGCGCGAAGCGGTAAAAGGGCGCGGCGGGCGCGAAGCGTCGACGGCTGGGCGGCGATCGGCCCCTCCTCTCAGTCCAGCGTCTCGCGATAGGCCCACACCGCGAAGGCGGTGACGGCGACGGTGAAGAGGGCGATCGGCCACATCTCCGGCGCGATCTCGCTCCAGCCGTTGCCTTTCAACAGCATGCCACGCACGATGCGCATCGCGTGGGTCGTCGGGATGACCTCGCCGATCGCCTGCGCCCAGCCGGGCATGCCGCGGAACGGGAACATGAAGCCCGACAGCATGAACGAGGGCATCAGGGTGAACTGGGCGAGCTGCACCGCCTGCATCTGGTTGGCCGCCACCGTCGAGAAGGTGACGCCGAGCGCCAGGTTGCTGGCGATGAACAGCCCGAGCGCGGCGAGCAGCAGCGGCAGCGAGCCGCGGATCGGCAACTGAAAGAACGCCGCCGAGGCGATGAGGATCAGCGCCACCTGGACGTAGCCGATGAACACGTAGGGCACGATCTTGGCGATCATCACCTCGATCGGCCTCACCGGCATCGCCAGCAGGTTCTCCATCGTGCCGCGCTCGCGCTCGCGCGTGATGGCGAGCGTGGTGATGAACAGCGTCGAGAAGGTCAGCACGATGCAGATGAGGCCCGGCACGATGTTGAGCACCGTGAGCTGTTCGGGGTTGTAGCGCGCGTGCACGACGAACTGGAACGGCGGCGTCTGCGGCTGAACTTGGCGGATCGGCGGCAGGTCGCGGTTGATCGCCGCCACAGCCTGCTGCAGCGCCGCCACCGCGTTGCCGATCGCGCTGGGATCGGTGGCGTCGGCGTCGATCAGCACGCTCGGGCTCTCGCCGCGGTCGACCGCGCGATCGAAACCCGGCGGCATTTCGACCACGAACATCAGATCGCCGCTCGCCAAGCCGTAGTCCGCCTCGCCCTCGGACTTCAGCAGACGCAGGTCGTAATAGCCGGAATTGGTCAGCGCCGCGGCGATGGTGCGTTCGTACTTGGAATCCTCGATCGACAACAGGCCGGCCGGCAGATGCTTGGGATCGGAATTGATGGCGTAGCCGAACAGGAACAGTTGCATGATCGGAATGGCGATGATCATCCGCAGCGTCATCGCGTCGCGGATCACCTGGATCGTTTCCTTGCGCAACAGCGCGGCGAGGCGGGCGAATGAAAACCGGTTCACGGCGCCGCCCCCTCGAGGCTCAGCATGTGGATGAACACGTCCTCCAGCCGCGGCTCGACTTCGCGCCATTCGAGCCCGCCGCCGGCAGAGCCGATCGCCGCGCTCAGCGCCGCGCGGTCCATGCCCGCCACGTGCAGCGCGCGGCCGAACACTGCCGCCGCCTCGACGCCCGGCGTCGCACGCAGCGTGCGCGCCGTCGCGTCGAGGTCCTCGCCGATCGCCTCGAAGGTGACGAGTTCCGACGCGGCGACCACCGCGAGCGCGCCGCCCTGCACCACGATGCGCCCCCGCGCGAGATAGACGATGCGCCCGCAGCGCTCCGCTTCGTCCATGTAATGGGTCGAGACCAGAGTCGTCAGGCCGTCGACCGCCATGTCGTGGATGAGGTCCCAAAATTCGCGCCGCGCCTTGACGTCGACGCCGGCCGTCGGCTCGTCGAGCAGCAGCAGCTTCGGCTGGTGCAGCACGCAGGCGGCGAGCGCGAGGCGTTGCTTCCAGCCGCCGGAAAGCTGGCCGGCGAGCTGATCTCGGCGATCGTCGAGCCCCATGCGCTCGATCATCTCGGCCACCGCGGCGCGACGGTTGGGCATTTCGAACACCGCCGCGACGAAGTCGAGGTTCTCGAACACCGTCAGGTCGTCGTAGAGGCTGAAGCGCTGCGTCATGTAGCCGACCTGGCTACGGATTTCGTGCGCCTGGCGCAGGATGTCGTAGCCGATGCAGGTCCCCGAGCCGCTGTCGGGGGCGAGTAGGCCGCACAGCATGCGGATCGTCGTCGTCTTGCCCGACCCGTTGGCGCCGAGGAAGCCGCAGATCTCGCCGCGAGCGACCTGCAGGCTCAAGCCCTCGACCACCTTGAGGTCGCCGAAGCTCTTGCGGAGGTCGCGGACGTCGATGACGTAGTCGTTCATGGCGGGCTCGCCCGCGGCCTGACCGTGACCGGCTGGCCCGGATTGAACGAGGTCGCCTGGTCCGGCTTCGGCCGCGCCTCGGCGAGGAAGACGAATTTCGCGCGCGTCGTCTCGGAATAGATGAACGGCGGCGTATATTCGGCCTGCGGCGCGATGAACGAGACGACGCCGGTCACGTCGGCGGGGCAATGGTCGCACAACAGGTCCACCGCGTCGCCGACGTGGACATGCGCGAGCGACGGTTCGGGAACGAAGAAGCGCACGAAGATGTTCTCGGGCGGCAATAGCGAGACGACCGGCGCGCCCGCTTGCAGCGTTTCGCCCGCGCGCGCCAGCACGTCGGCGACGACGCCGGAGACCGGCGAGACGACGGAGCGCTGATCGAGCCGCCAGCGCGCCTGGGCGAGCGCGGCCTCGGCGGCCTCGACCGTCGAGGTCTGCGCCGTGATCTCGCCGGGCCGGCCGAGCGACGCCTTGGCCTGTTCCAACGCCGCCTCGTCCGCCGCGATTTTCGCCGTCGCCGAGCGCAAATCCGCCTCCTCCTGGTCGACCAGTTGGGCGGTCGCCGCGCCGGATTTCAGCAACGCCTGATTGCGTTGCAGATCGGCCTGCACCTTGTCGCGCGCGGCCGAAGCGTCGCGCAGGTTCGCCTCGGCCTGGGCGATTTCGGTCGGCTTGGCGGGGTTTTGCAAATTGGCGAGCTGGTCCTTGGCCTGCTGGGCCAGCCGAGTCGCCTGATCGACCGCGTAGCGATCGTCGGCGTCGTCCTGTTCGAACAGCGGCGCGCCCTTGACTGCGCGGTCGCCGCGCTCGACGTGCACGGCGGTGATCAGACCCTGCTGGGTCGGCCCGACCTTGACGAAATCGGCTTCGGCGTAGCCCTGCCACTCCTCAGGGCCGGACGGGCCGGGGCGAAGATAGAACCATCCCAGCGCGCCGAGGCCGAGCGCAAGAACGATAAAGACGACGATTCGACGATCCATCGGGGCGCGCTCGCTTCGGCTCGAAGTCGGCGGCATTGCTAGGCCGACGCGCGTTCGGCCGCAACTTTCGCGAACCCGCGTCGACAGGGCAATCGGGCGAAGGCGAGCGACCGTGCCGCAGACCCGCGACGGCGCTCAAGAAGACGCCGCTGGCCCAGCTTGTCATGCTCGCGAACGCGGGCATTCAGATTTCAGCCGGCGGCGTCGCATCGCTGCCCTGGATCCCCGCTTTCGCGGGGATGACAAATTGCCTTCGCGCGATTGCCCTGGGCCCGTCGAGGGATGGAAGCTCGGTGACCCGAAACCGCTTGCGGGTTCGGTTCACGACTGCCCGCCCGCCCGGCGAGGCACAGGCCGGACCACCGGAACGTCAATGATCTTAAATTACCGGCGCGTAAGCTCTGCCCAATGATCGTCGGCAAACTGGGCGAGACGCAGAAGCTGGCTGAGGCTCGCAAAGGCTTCCATTTCGCTAATCGTTGTCGCCATGCCATGCGCTGCGTCGTCACGCCAATAATGAAGTATTTGGAGAGCAGTTTCAAATTGCGTCTTAACCGGCGTCGAAACGTTGCCGACAACCGATTTTGTCACCTCCCTTCGCCCGCTGCGAGAGTTGTATTGCGCGAGCGTCTTCGCCTCGTAACCGCTTTTGGTTATCGCAATCGCGAGCAGAATAGATTCAGCAGCGGCACCGGCCATCACACATGCCGCAAGATAATTTGCCGTGCGGTAAGTACGAACAGCTTCCGTTGCTCGCTGAGAAAAGCCACCGCCAAAGTGCGGCGCGAAAGTTCGCAGCATTTCAGACCATCGGCTTGGATCGCTGACGGGGCGAGTGCTGGCATCTTGCAACCATGTGTGGCCAAACTCGGTGATACTAAAAGATGCGCCATCGAAGCCACCACTCGGGAAATGCTGCTTGCTCGAATTGTGCCTGCCGGGACGTAAGACCCCTATGCGGGCAAGCTCCCACGCGGCATCATAAAACGGCGGGCAGTTAGATTCATCGATCTGTGTGTTTGGGGAATGACCCCGCCAGTATTCGTCAATAATTTTATTAATTACCACTTCTGAACCGCTCGCGTTGTTCCGCACTTGCTCAGCCATTGGGCCGGCCAACAATTTCGATATGGCCGTAATTCGCTGAATCAGAATGTCGAACGCTTCATCAAAGTGAATATCTGCCATTATGTGAGCCTCGAAATCGTGCTGATGTTGACCGCGTAAATCTTGGCGAGGTCGCGGGTTTTCTCGCCCTCGGCGAGACGCTGCCGCGCTTCCTTGATCTGGTGCGGCGTGAGCTTCGGCTTGCGCCCGAATTTCACGCCCTTGGCCTTGGCGTCGGCGCGCCCGCGCGCCGCGCGCTCCTTGACGCGGCAGCGCTCCAAGTTGGGCTAACGCGGCCGGCATATCAATCGCATTCTTGCGATGCGCGGCGGACGCGAAGCGAATGGGGATTTGATGTGGCGTCGTCCCCGTGACCGCGTAACCGGGGTCATGCAGGCGCCAGCCGCTTCACCTTGATCGAGCCCTTGCGCCGGCGAATTTGCGCGAGGTCGTAGTTCATCTGCATGCGCAGCCAAGTCTCGGCTGTGCTGCCGATCGCCATTTCGAGCTTGATCGCCATCTGGGGCGAGATGGCGCTGCGCCCCGCGATGAGGTTGTGAAGCTGCTGGCGCGTGACGCCGAGCGCCTTCGCGGCGGCCACGATGGACACGTCGAGTTCGGCGAGGCTGTCGCCGATCAATTCCCCTGGATGGGGTGGGTTCTTCATCTCCATGGCCGCCTCCGTCAATGGTGATCCACGAGGTTGACATCGAAGGCGTCGCCGTCTTCAAACCGGAAGATGATGCGCCAGTTCGCGCGAACGGCGACCGCCCAATGGTCCCTAAGGTCGCCTTTCAACTCATGCAGCCGGAAGGTCGGCAGCCTGAGCGCCTCAATCGTCTCGGCGGCATGCAGCACGGCCAAAATCTGGTTGATCTTGCGCCCATGCTCCGCGTTGACGCCTTTCGCCTTGTCGTCCTCGAAGAGCTGTCGCAGCCCCTTATGTGCGAAGCTGCGGATCATCGCCTATCGCAATGATTGAATGGAGTGTAAAATGTCATTTTACACTCGTCAAGTCTTATTTTACACATGAGGTGCGAAGAGTTGGGTTACCGGCACGTCAAATCAATTGCATTTTTCGCGACGCGCGTCGAAGGTGAAGCAAATGGGGATTTGATGTCGCGTCCCCTGTTAGCGTCCCCGTAACCCCCTCACACCAATTCGATACGAAGCGAGCGCCCCACTGCGCTCGCCGCGCGGCGCAGCGTATCGAGCGTTACGGATGGAATTGCCGGATCCAAGAGCCGATCGAGTTGGCGGCGGCTGGTCTTCATCCGCGCGGCCATTTCAACCTTGGTCAATCCCTGCTCCTCCATCGCGGCGGCAAGCTGCTCGGCGATCAGTTCCTTGACCGCGTGATCTTCGCACGCTCCGAGAATTCCCTGTTCGGCAAGGAATTCGTCGAAGGTTTCTTCGCTCACGCCGCCTTTGCGTTTCCGCGCCATCAGGTCACCTCCTTCTTACGTTTCAAGGCAAGATCAATGTCCGCCTGCGGCGTCTTCCGGGTCTTCTTGATGAAGCCGTGCAGCAAGATCATGTGACCGTCGCCCATGCAGAAAATCACCCGCGCAATGCGGGCGCCGTCGAGCGCGCTCCGCACTTCCCAAAGGCCGGCGCCGAGCGGCGCACAATGCGGTCGGCCAAGAGGCCAGCCGAATTCGACTTTCTGAATGTCCTTGCCGACGGTGTGGCGGTCGGCTTCGGGCAATTCGAGAATCCATTCGCGAACCGGCTTGCGCCCCGCTGGATTCACATAGAACCGCGCGGGCAGTTTTTTTTCGTGCGATCAATCATCCATCATTATGGTGCCAAAATTGGCACACTTACGCAAGCCTTTTCCGGTCGCCATTTTGCAACAGGCTTATGCAACGGAAAAAGCCAATCCGAACAACGGATCCAGCTTGTTGCAAAACTCTTGTTATTGCTCCATCGCGAAAGACCGCAACGGGTCGACCGCCCTTATTCATCGGCCGGCCGCCGAGCGTCGGCTCTTCACCGCTATGGCGCCGGCTTCTTCGGCCTCGCGCGCCGGCGCGTCTTGACTTCCGTGCGCGGCCCCTCGACCAGCCGCACGACCGCGCCCCAGAACGTGCTCACGTCCTGCTCGGTCATCGCCATGCGGTGAAACATGTTGCGCAGGTTGCGGCGCATTCCCGGCCTCTTCGCCGCCGGGCGGAAGAAGCCGGCATCGTCGAGCTTGCCCTCGAGGAAGTCGAAAAACGCCAGGATCATCTCGCGCGGCGCGGGCGGCGAGGCGGCGCGCGGGATCGCCGGCGGCGGCGGCGCGTCGCCGTGGGCCGCCTTGAACCATTCGTAGCCGATCAGCAGCACCGCCTGCGCCAGATTGAGCGAGGAGCAGGCGGGGTTGGCAGGAAAGGTGATGATGGCGTCGGCGAGCCCGACCTCGTCGTTGTCGAGGCCGGTGCGTTCCGGCCCGAACAGCACGCCGCGCTTGTCGGCCGAGCGCGCCGTCTCCGCCATCGCCTCGGAGGGGCTGAGGACGCGCTTCATCTGGCCGCGTTCGCGCGCCGTGGCGGCGTAGAGAAAGTTGAGATCGCCGATCGCCGTCTCGACGCGGTCGAACACGCGCGCCGCGTCGAGCAAAGGGGCCGCTCCCGCCGCCGCCGCATAGGCGACGTCGCGATATTCGCCGACGCGCGGCCAGCCCCCGCGCGGATTGACGAGGCGCAGATCGTCGAGGCCGAAATTGGCCATCGCACGCGCGCACATGCCGATGTTCACCGCCAGTTGCGGCCGCACCAGGATGACGACGGGGCCGCCGGCCAGCGCCGTCTTGCTCCGGTCCGTTCCCGCTCCGACCATGCTTCCGCCTCAGGCCGCCCCCGCGCGCGAGGCCAGGAATCGGCGCGCGATCTCGGCGGCGATCTCGCCGCTCGAGTCGATCGGCGGGTAGGAGAACGGCTCGATCGCGCCGGCGAAGCGGCGCGCCGCGCCGAGTTGCTCCAGGCCGTCGATCGTGCTCGCGAGCTTGTTCGAACCGCCGCCCGACGGTTCGAAGACATACACCGGCGCGCCCGTCGCCGTCGCCTCGCCGACCATGTTGGCGCTGTCGCCGGTCACCAGCGCGGCGTCGGCGAGCGCCAGGATCGAGGCGTAGGGGTTGTCGCCCGTCCCGTCCCAAACGAACCCCGGCGCGTCGCCGAGCCCCTCGCGCACGGCGTTCAGCAGCTCGGGGGGCGTGCGGCGCGAAGGCGTCGCCATGACGCTGTAACCTTGCGCGGCGATCGCTTGCGTCGCCTCGCGAAGGCGCGCGACGTCGGCCGGCGTGAACTGTTGCGCGCCGCTGGGGCCGCCGAGTACGACCGCGCAACGCGGGCGCGGCAGGCCAGCCAGCCGCGAGTCGGGCGCGGCGCGCGCCGCGGCCAGGCGCTTCGGCGAGAAAGGATGCGGCGAGGTCAGCGTCGCGATCACGTTGGGGCCGCGAAGCCGGTCGTGCTGCGGGACCCAGATGAGGTCCATCGACGCGCGGGCGAAACGCGGGTCCTGGAGAAAGACCGCAAAAACGCGCGCCCCGCCGGCGCGCTTGAAAGCGCGCACATAAGGGACGGTCGCTCGTCCGCAGGCGATGACGACGTCGGGCAAGGGCTCGCTCAAAGGCGAGCCTGCCCCGCCCGCCCTATCCTTGGGGTCGGCGGGCCCGAACGGCGCGAGCCAGACGAAGAGCTGGCGCGGATCGACCCGCCGCCATTCAAAAGGGCCGCCGAGCGCCTCGGCGACCCCGAGCGCGTTGGCCTCGTGCCCCGCCTTGCCCGAACCCAATACGAGGACGCGCACGCCCTCCCCCAGCAGCGCGTCCCCCATCGGTCGTCAGAGCCCCATTTGTCCGGGCAACCAGTAGGCGAAGCTCTGCGCCAGCTGGGAAACGCGCAGGCGCAGCTCGACGCTGGTGATGAATTTCGTGCTGGCGGGCAGCGAAGTCATCAGCGGATAGGAGGCGATCTCCCGCCCGCTTGCGCCGACGACGACGCCCGCGCCCTCGATATAATCGGTCGTGTCGCCCATCAGCAGCAAGCCGGTGGAAGTCCCGGGCGAGCCGAGCGTGACGAGATCGATGCGCGCGCGCAGGATCGGCGCGTTGCGATCGCCCGGCGCCAAATGCGCGGCGAAGGCCTTGGCCAACAGCGCCGGCAGCTCCGCGGCGATCCAGTCCACGAGATCCCCGGAGCCGTTGGCGCGCAACGGCGCGACATCGACCCGAATCTCGCGGAAGCGAGTTTCCGAAAGCGGCGCGGCGGCCGTAGCGATTCCCGGCGTGGCGGCCAGAGCGACTAAGGCCGCTGCCAGCGCGCGGCGGGTCAAAACAACCTTGTCCATGATTGAAGGTCCTCCACGCGGCGCGCTCGAGTCCGTCGAACCGCCGCCTGTCGCTTCAGATATAGTCGACTTTCAGGATTTCGTAACTCCTGCCCCCGCCGGGCGTGTTCACTTCTACGCTATCGCCTACCTTTTTGCCGATCAGCGCGCGCAGTCGGCGAGGTGACGGAGACGTCGCCCCTTTCACGTCGGCCCCGGTTTCGCCGACGATTTGGAAGATCTTCTCGGCTTCGGCGTCCTCGTCGATCAACGTGACCGTCGCGCCGAACTTGATCGTCGAGCCCGACCGTTTCGACGCATCGATCGCTTCGGCGCGCCGAGCGCCTCGGCGACTCCGATGACGTCGACTCCGCGCCTCGCCTAGTCCGCCCTAAGAGTGAGGACGCGCGCGCCCTCGCCCCACAGCGCATCGCCGCTCACGCGTCACAGTCCCATTTGCCCCGGCAGCCATTGGGCGAAGCTGAGCGCCAGCGTCTCGACCCGCCGGCGGATAATTTCGGCTTGATAGGGCGAACGCTGTTGGCTGTCGACGTTGATCGAACTCATGAGCGGATAAGTCCCGATCGTCCGCCCGCTCGCGTCGAGCACGACGCCGGCGCCCTCGATCCAGTCGGTCGTGTCGCTGGTCGTTGGCCCGTTGCTGCCGCTGTGCTGGTACGGCGGTCCGACTATGACGTGGTCAACTCGCGCCACCAGAACGGCCGCGCCGCGGTCCCCCGGCGCCAGATACTTGGCGAAGGTTTGGTTCAGATAGCCGGGCAGCGCCGCCGCAACCCAACTCGCGAACTCGTCCTCGTCCTTGGCCAACATCGGCGACACGTTCAGCCGGATTTCGCGAAATCGCGTCGCCGCGGGCGCCGCCCACGCGGCGCTCGGCGCGACGGCCAGCGCGGCGAGCGCCGACAGTGCGGCGCGCCGGCTCAAGAGAATTTTGTCCATGCTCGCATCCCTCAGCGGCGCGGCCGGCACCTGCAGGCCGCCTGCCCGCCCGTCAAATATAGTCGACTTTCAGGATTTCGTAACTCTTGCCCCCGCCGGGCGCGTTCACTTCTACGCTATCGCCGACCTGCTTGCCGATCAGCGCGCGCGCGGTCGGCGAGGTGATGGAGACCTTGCCCGATTTCACGTCCGCCTCGCTCTCGCCGACGATCTGAAACACTTTTTCGGCTTCGGTGTCCTCGTCGATCAACGTGACCGTCGCGCCGAATTTGATCGTCGAGCCCGACAATTTCGACACGTCGATCACCTCGGCGCGCTGCAGCATCTCTTCGAGTTCGAGGATGCGGCCCTCGTTGTGCGACTGCGCCTCCTTGGCCGAATGATATTCGGCGTTTTCCGAGAGGTCCCCATGGGTGCGCGCCTCCGAGATCGCCTGGACGATGCGAGGACGCTCCACCTGTTGCAGCCGCAAGAATTCAGCTTCCAGCGCGGCGTGGCCGGCGGCCGTGATCGGCAATCTCTCCATCGCTCACCCTGCTGTGAAGTTCAAACCCCATGGCCCGCGATCGACGCTCGACCCTGCGTCGGATCACGCGAAATAGTCCTGCAACGCTCGGACTTCAAGATCGCCGGTCAGACAGGCTTTGATCCCCTCGGACGCCGCGATCGCGCCGGAAAGTGTGGTATAGTAAGGAGTCTTTTGCAAGAGGGCGGCGCGGCGCAACGGCTTGGAGTTGCGCAGCGAGGTCGCCCCTTCGGTGGTGTTGAACATCAATTGCACGCCGCCGTTGCGCACCGCGTCGGCCGCGTGCGGACGCCCTTCCGAAACCTTGTTGACCTTGTCGGCGGGAACGCCCTGCGACTCGAGATAGCGCTGGGTGCCGCCGGTGGCGATGATCTTGAAGCCGAGCTCGCGCAACAGCTTCAACGGCGCCACGACGCCCGGCTTGTCGGCGTCGCGCAGCGATACGAATACCGTGCCTGAGCGCGGCAGGCCCGCCCCGGCGGCGAGCTGGCTCTTGGCGAAGGCGATGGCGAAGGTGCGGTCGATGCCCATGACCTCGCCGGTCGAGCGCATTTCCGGCCCCAACACGGTGTCGACGCCGGGAAAACGCGCGAACGGGAACACCGCTTCCTTGACGCCGACGTGGCGAAGCCCGCCGAGCCGCAGGTCGAACGAGGCCAGCGGCTCGCCGGCCATGACTCGGCTCGCGATCTTGGCGATCGGCAGGCCGATCACCTTGGCGACGAACGGCACGGTGCGCGAGGCGCGCGGATTGACCTCGAGCACGTAGATCTCGCCGTCCTTCAGCGCGTATTGCACGTTCATCAGGCCGCCGACGTCGAGCGCCAGCGCGAGCTTGCGCGTCTCGTCCTCGAGCTTGGCGATCGTCTCGGCCGAGAGCGAGCGCGGCGGCAGCGAACAGGCGCTGTCTCCGGAATGGATGCCCGCTTCCTCGATGTGCTCCATGATTCCGGCGACGACGACATCCTTGCCATCGCAAAGCGCGTCGACGTCGATCTCGATCGCGTCCGAGAGATAGCGGTCGAACAGCAGCGGATTCTTGCCCAGCACCGTGTTGATCTGGCCGGTCTTGTCGTTGGGATAGCGCGCCTTGACGTCGGCCGGCACCAGGCTCGGCAGCACGCCGAGCAGATAGTCGTCGAACTCGCCCTCGTCGCGGATGATCGCCATCGCCCGGCCGCCCAGCACATAGGAGGGACGCACCACCAGCGGCAGGCCGAGATCGGCGGCGACCAGCCGCGACTGCTCGACCGAATAGGCGATGCCGTTCTTGGGCTGCTTGAGGCCGAGCTTGTCGAGCAGGCGCTTGAAGCGGTCGCGGTCCTCGGCCAGGTCGATCGAATCGACCGAAGTGCCGAGAATCGGCGCGCCCGACTGCTCGATGACGTGAGCGAGCTTCAGCGGCGTCTGGCCGCCGAACTGCACGATGACGCCCTTCAGCGTCCCCGCCTCGCGCTCTTTGGCGAGGACGGCGAGCACGTCCTCCGCGGTCAGCGGCTCGAAATAGAGGCGATCCGAAGTGTCGTAGTCGGTCGACACGGTCTCCGGATTGCAATTGATCATGATCGTCTCGTAGCTCTTTTCGCTGAGCGCGAACGCGGCGTGGCAGCAGCAATAGTCGAATTCGATCCCCTGGCCGATGCGGTTCGGCCCGCCGCCGAGAATGACGATCTTGTCGCGCGGCGTGGGGCGCGCTTCGCAGGCCAGCGCCCCGGCGAACGGGGACTCGTAGGTCGAATACATGTAGGCTGTGGGCGAAGCGAATTCCGCCGCGCAGGTGTCGATGCGCTTATAGACCGGCGCGACGCCGAGCGCGCCGCGCGCCTTAGCGACGTCCTCCTCGGCTCTCCCCGAGAGAGCCGCGAGCCGCGCATCGGAGAACCCGGCCGCCTTGAGCAGGCGCAGGTTCTCGGCGTCGGCGGGCAGGCCGAGGCGTCTGACCTTGTCTTCGAGCGCGACGATCTCGGCGACCCGCTCGAGGAACCAGGGATCGATTCGCGTGACCTCGTGGATTTCGCCGACGCTCATGCCGAGACGCAGCGCCTGCGCGACCTTGAGCAGGCGCTCGGGCGTCGGCTTGCCGATCGCCGCGCGCAGCGCGTTGCGGTCGTCGCCCTTGCCCAGTCCCTCGATCTCGACTTCGTCGAGGCCGGTCAGGCCGGTCTCCAGCGAACGCATCGCCTTCTGCAGGGATTCGGCAAACGTGCGGCCGATCGCCATCGCCTCGCCCACCGATTTCATCGCGGTGGTGAGCGCCGGTTCGGCGCCGGGGAACTTCTCGAACGCGAAGCGCGGAACCTTGGTGACGATGTAGTCGATCGTCGGCTCGAACGAGGCCGGCGTCGCCCCGCCGGTGATGTCGTTGGCGATTTCGTCGAGGGTGTAGCCGACCGCGAGCTTGGTGGCGACCTTGGCGATGGGAAAGCCGGTCGCCTTGGAGGCGAGCGCGGAGGAGCGCGACACGCGCGGGTTCATTTCGATGACGACCATGCGGCCGTCTTGCGGATTGACGGCGAACTGCACGTTGGAGCCGCCGGTCTCGACGCCGATCTCGCGCAACACCGCGATCGCGGCGTCGCGCATGATCTGGTATTCCTTGTCGGTCAGGGTCAGCGCCGGCGCGACGGTGATGGAGTCGCCGGTGTGCACCCCCATCGGGTCGACGTTTTCGATCGAGCAGACGATGATGCAGTTGTCCGCCTTGTCGCGCACCACCTCCATTTCGAATTCCTTCCAGCCGAGGACGCTTTCCTCGATCAGGACTTCGTGGGTCGGCGAGGCGTCGACGCCGCGCTCGACGATCTCGATGAATTCGTTTCTGGTGTAGGCGACGCCGCCGCCGGTGCCGCCGAGCGTGAAGCTCGGCCGGATGATCGCGGGAAGGCCGATGTCGTCGAGCGCCGCGAGCGCCTTGGCGAGCGTCTTGATTTGGTGCGAGCGCGGCGTCGCCAGGCCGATCCTCTTCATCGACTCGCGGAACAATTCGCGGTCCTCGGCCTTGTCGATCGCCTGCGCCGTCGCGCCGATCATTTCGACCTCGAAGCGTTCGAGCACGCCCATCTTGTTGAGCGACAGCGCGCAGTTGAGCGCGGTCTGGCCGCCCATGGTCGGCAGCAGCGCGAAGCCGCCGGGAATGGCGTAGCGCTCCTTGGCGACGATTTTGGCGACGATTTCGGGCGTGATCGGCTCGATGTAGGTGCGGTCCGCCACGTCCGGATCGGTCATGATGGTGGCGGGATTGGAATTGATGAGGACGATGCGGTAGCCCTCGGCGCGCAGGGTTTTGCACGCCTGGGTCCCGGAATAATCGAATTCGCACGCCTGCCCGATGATGATCGGCCCGGCGCCGATGATCAGGACGGTGGAAATGTCGGTCCTTTTGGGCATCGATTCCTCTGGGCTCGCGCCGACGCCGACGCGCTCGATTCCATGCGCCGGCGCGCAAAAAAAGAGGCCGCGCCGCGGGCTTCAAGCCGCGAGGCGTCCTCCTGCGAAGGCCGTCGCGGCCTCGAGAGGGCCGCCGCCGCGTCGGCGCCGAGCGACGGACCGTCGGCCGTACTAAACGAGAATTGCCGCCGGGGGAAGGGCGCAAGCGGCCGCCCTCCGGGGGGCGCGCGCCGTCAAGTCGGCGGTCCCGCGCTAACCTACCGTGAAGAGTCGCGTGTTATGTCATCAGCGCCGCCCGACGCTGGGCGGCGGGAGATGGATTCATGACGACCGACGACAGCCATACGAGGGACGTTCCGTTCGAGGCCGGCGGGCCGCGCGCGCCCACGGCGGAAGACGAGGCGCTCGCGCCGACGGCGACGGCCGCGGCGTCAGCCAACGGCGCGCTTGGGCCGCGAGCCGAGCCGCTGGCTAAAGGCGCGCTCGCGCCGACGCGGGCGTTCTCGAACGCTCCCCTCGGGCCGGCTTTCGTCGCCCGAAAAGCGGTGAAGCCGATCAAGTTCGAGCCGCCCTCGCGGCGCGATCCCGACGCGATCCGCCGCGCCTTCGAGACCGGCGACTACCCCTATAAGACCAAAGTCGGCGAAAAGGCCTATCTGGAGCGGGTGGAGCCGCTGCAGGCCGAGCTCCTCAAGGCGCAGGCCTGGATCAAAGAGACCGGCGAGAAGATCGTCATGCTGTTCGAGGGGCGCGACGCGGCCGGCAAGGGCGGCACCATCAAGCGCTTCATGGAGCATCTCAACCCGCGCGGCGCGCGCATCGTCGCGCTCGACAAGCCGAGCGAGCGCGAGCGCTCGCAATGGTATTTCCAGCGCTACATCGCGCACCTGCCCGCCGCCGGAGAGATCGTCTTCCTCGACCGCTCCTGGTACAACCGCGCCGGCGTCGAGCGCGTCATGGGCTTCTGCACGCCCAACGAATACCTCGAATTCATGCGCCAGTGCCCTGACCTCGAGCGCATGTTCGTGCGCTCGGGGGTGCGGCTGTACAAATACTGGTTCTCGGTGACGCGCGAGGAGCAGAAGCGCCGCTTCCGGGCGCGCGAGACCGATCCGCTCAAGCAATGGAAGCTTTCGCCGATCGACAAGGCCTCGCTCGACAAATGGGACGACTACACCGAGGCCAAGGAGGCGATGTTCTTCAACACCGACACCGCCGACGCGCCGTGGACGATCATCAAGTCCGACGACAAGAAGCGCGCCCGGCTCAACTGCATGCTGCACTTCCTCTCCAGCCTGCCCTATGACAACAAGGACCACCGCGTCGTCGTCGGCCCCGATCCGCTGATCGTCGGCTCGTCGTCGCTGGTGATCGGCGCCAGCCACCACATCCTCGAGGCGGCGGTGCATCCGGGCAAGCGGCGCAGGGGCTAGGCGCCGCCCGCTGAACAGCGCTTCCAATCAAGAACGACCGCGCCGGCCTGCTCGGCCTCCAAATTCGAATGCACGAGGTTGCATTAGGGAGTAAGCAAGCTGTCGTCGTGATGCGTAACGCCACGAGCGTTGATCGGGAGGAGAGGCGCCATGTTGAAACGCGGCTTTTGGTTGTTGTGCGCGCTGGTCGTCATCGGCGGTTCGGCGCCGTCGATCGGGTGGGCTCAGCCGTCCTGGGGGCAGGGCGCTTGCGGCGCCGTGCCCGGGGTGTGGCAATGGTTTTCCGGCCACGACGTCTATTTCTTTCCCGACGGAACCGCGAGAGGCGGGGAAGGGACGGTGGCGGCGACCTGGTCCTGTGGAGCGGGGACGGTGGTGATCGCTTGGAGCAGCGGCGCCACCGATAGGCTCGCCCTGTCGCCGGGCGGCGGATATCTCTCGGGGTTCAACCAGGGCGGCACGCACGTCTGGGGGCGGCGAATGGGCGGCCTCTGACGGCCGGCGAAGCTCCGCCGCCGATGTCGATCGTCCCGGAGTTACGGAGTTACGGAGTTACGGTGACAGTGCGCGAATTCAGTTACGGCGATAATGCGCCTGATTGACGCTTGACCGAGTTCAACCATCATGGCGCAGAGCTGAAGCAGTGGGAAAGGCAATAAGCGCACTGTCACCGTAATGTTGTCCGTAACGGTTTGGCGCGCGACGCGGCTCCCTTCACGCGAACTTGAACTCTGACGAGGTCAGAGTGGTCGCCGTCACGCCGTCCAACGTGACCGTGTTGGAAGCGTTGAGCTTTATCACCGTGTTCGCGCCCGATTGCTTGATGTCCGGTTGCAGCGCCGACCAATTGGCGAAGTCGGACTTGCTGAACTGAATGGCGTCCGTCGAGGCGAAGCCATTGATGACCTCCGTGCCGATCGCGACCCCGAACACAAAAGCGTCCGACCCGCCGTTGGCGGTGACGGCGCTGGTCCCCGAGAGATCCAAAGTGTCGCCCGTGCCGTACACCGTGGCCTGCGCGCTCTCCAGGTAAACCGTTCCGTTGGAGCCGATCACCCCATCCCAACTGCCGCCGGTGTTGTAGAGGGCCGCCGCGTTCCCCGTGCCGCCGACGAAATCAATCCAGTCGCCGCCGCCGTACACCGCGGTCTGCGCGCTCTCCAGGTAAACCGTTCCGTTGGAGCCGATCACCCCATCCCAATTGCCGCCGGTGTTGTAAAGGCTCGCCGCGTTCCCCGTGCCGCCGGCGAAATCAATCCAGTCGCCGCCGCCGTACACCGCGGTCTGCGCGCTCTCCAGGTAAACCGTTCCGTTGGAGCCGATCACCCCATCCCAACTGCCGCCGGTGCTGTAAAGGCTCGCCGCGTTCCCCGTGCCGCCGGCGAAATCAATCCAGTCGCCGCCGCCGTACACCGCGGTCTGCGCGCTCTCCAGGTAAACCGTTCCGTTGGAGCCGATCACCCCATCCCAACTGCCGCCGGTGCTGTAGAGGCTCGCCGCGTTCCCCGTGCCGCCGGCGAAATGAATCCAGTCGCCGCCGCCGTACACCGCCGCCTGCGCGCTGTCGAGATAGACCAACGCGCTGGCGCCGATCACCCCATCCCAATTGCCGCCGGTGTTGTAGAGGGCCGCCGCGTTCCCCGTGCCGCCGGCGAAATCAATCCAGTCGCCGCCGCCGGTCACCGTGGCCTGCGCGCCCTCCAGGTAAACCGTTCCGTTGGAGCCGATCACCCCATCCCAAGCGCCGCCGGTGCTGTAGAGGCTCGCCGCGTTCCCCGAGCCGCCGGCGAAATCAATCCAGTCGCCGCCGCCGGTCACCGCGGTCTGCGCGCTCTCCAGGTAAACCGTTCCGTTGGAGCCGATCACCCCATCCCAACTGCCGCCGGTGCTGTAGAGGCTCGCCGCGTTCCCCGAGCCGCCGGCGAAATCAATCCAGTCGCCGCCGCCGTACACCCCGACCTGCGCGCTCACCAGGTAAAGCGTTCCGTTGGAGCCGTTGACCCCATCCCAAGCGCCGCCGGTGTTGTAGAGGGCCGCCGTGTTCCCCGTGCCGCCGGCGAAATCAATCCAGTCGCCGCCGCCGTACACCGCCGCCTGCGCGCTCTCCAGGTAAACCGTTCCGTTGGAGCCGATCACCCCATCCCAACTGCCGCCGGTGCTGTAGAGGCTCGCCGCGTTCCCCGTGCCGCCGGAGAAATTAATCCAGTCGCCGCCGCCGGTCACTGCCGCCTGCGCGCTGGTGAGATAAACCGTCCCGTTGGAGCCGATCACCCCATCCCAAGCGCCGCCAGTGCTGTAGAGACCCACCGCGTTCCCCGAACCGCCCGAAAAATCAATGGCGTCGCCGCCGCCGGTCACCGAGGCCTGCGCGCCGACCAGGAAAACGGTTCCGTTGGAGCCGGTGACCGTATCCCAATTGCCGGCCGTGTTCGAAATGCTGGCGACGCTCGCCGCTCCTGCCGCGAGATCGAGCGCGTAGCCGCCACCCGAGAAGCTGGCCTGCAAGGAAAGAACGGCGTAGTTTTGCGGACTGCTGAGAATTTCGATGACGCCGAAGGAGGCCGTCGTGAAATTCGCGCCGGCGCTGAAAGTCACAGTCGAGCTGTGGCCGCCGTCCGTGATGGTCAGCGTGTTTCCCGAAACGCTTTCCCGGGTCTTAGCATCATAGCTCAGCAGCTCGATCGTGTCGCCGACGCCGAAGCTGCTAATCGTCCCCGCCATGCCCGCCACGTCGGCGAGCGCCAGCGTCGCCGCGGTCCCCTGGAATCCGATCGTCGCGCCCGCCGCGACGGCGCCGTCCAGCGCCAATTCCGACGAGGCGTCGACGGTCAGGTTTCCGTCTCCCGTCACCGGCCCTTCGAGGGTCAGCGTTCCGCCATAGGCGATAATCTGTCCGCCGTCGTCGACGGCGCCGGAAACCGCGCCGGCGCCCTGCAAAAGCGAACCAGCGTCGATGGTCAGGAATCCGGCTTGCGTGCCGCCGTGCGAGCCCGCTTCGATGACGCTCGTTCCGTCCACGGACAAGTTCGATCCGGTCTGCAAAAAAATGCCGCCGTCGGCATGGATCGCGCCGCCGTCGGCGGCCGAAACCACGCCCGTCATGTCGACGAGTTGGCCGGCGCTTGTCCAATTCGATCCGCTGCCGTCTACGTTCACTACGCCGCCGCCGGGGCCCTCGCCAACGCAACTCCACACGCTTGTCAGGCGCCCTCCCGCGCTGATGGTCAACGTGGCGGAGCGCGATCCGTCGACGCCTACGACGGTCTGGCCAGAAGTCGTCGACAACGACGAGCCGGCGCCCGTAATAGTGACCGATGTTCCCGCACAGATGTAAATCCCTTCGCCGCTCCGGACATCTCCTCCGGCTTCGATGGTCAAAGATCCGACGGAGTTGGCCCCGCCCCCGAGTTGCAGGGCCCCGGTATCGATCCACGTCGACGACACCGTCACTTCGCCGTTCGCGGGGCCGGCGATGTCCGCTTCGTTTCCGATCGTCGTCGTCAGCGGACTGGAAATCGTGACGGGCGCGTTGATATCAAGAAAATTCGCGACCCCTGATCCCGACAGATTCGCCGCGACGTCGATGGAGACGTAGTCACTCTCCGTCGGCGGGCTCGTCGCCGGGTCGCCGCCGGACGTGTCCCAGCTCGAGGCCGAGCCGAAATTTCCCGCGCCGCCCGCCCAATAGTAATCGATTGGGGTCGGACCCACGTCGATCGTGCTGGCGACGGTACTGGACGAAAACGTACCGTCGGTCACCGTCCAGTCGACGGTCCGGCTCGTATCCGCGCCGCCATCCGTTGGATCGGGGTCGCCGAAACTATAGGTGATCGAGTCGAGGGCCGCTTGATAGTCGGCGAGGCTTGCGGTCCCGGTCAGCGTCAGCGCGCCCGTCAAGGAGTTGTAATTTCCATCGATGCCGTTCTGACTGGTGAAGCTCAGCGCGTTGGTGATCAGGAAACCGCCGCTTATGTCCACCGTCGCGCCGGTGAGCGTGGCGCTGCTGGGATCGGCGACCGTGAGCCCGGCGTCGACCGTCGCCGCCGCGCCGCCCGTGGTGTAGTCGACGGTGTTTCCGCCGCCCGACAGGACCGGCGGCAAGGGGGCGGCCGACTGCCCGAAAAGCACCTCGAAATCATATCCCGATCCTGGCGAAGTGGTGGTCAGCGAAAGCCCGACGCCTAAGTTGAGAGTCGGACCGTCGCTGGCCAACGATCCAAGGTTAACCGCGTCATCGGTGAAATAATCATTGAGCGCGGCAAGACTGGAGAAGTTTTCGCTGACACTGAGATTTCCGTTGACGGTGACAGTCAGGTCGAGGTCGCTGAATCCGGAGCCCTCGGCTGTCCCGCTTGCGAAGCCCAGGATAAGGTTCTCAGAGCTCGCGAGTTGGGTCATATCGACGCTGAGATTGACGGCGTCATTGATCGTCTGCGCCCCGGTTATGCTCGCCGTCGCCGCTCCGCCCAGTTCGGCCATGCCGAAATAGGCGGGATTGGCCGCGAAGGCGGCGGCGATGTTGGAATTGGCGCCCGTCACGGCGCTGACGCTGGCCGCGTTGGGTTCGCCCGTGACGAGCGCGAGAGCCTGCTCGCCGGTGACGAACGCCGGCGCGGCGGCGCCGATCGAGGTCGTGGCCTCGGCGGCCCCGACGCCCGAGACGACGCCGGCGGCGCTGGCCGAGTCCGCCTTTACCAGATTGCCCGCCACGAGGCTCGAGTTGGCTGTGGCCAAGAGAGTTCCTGAAACGCCGGAGCCGCCGGCGACCGCGGTCGCTGATCCGCCGCTCAATGCGCTTAGGCCGCCTTGGGCGGTCGCCGTGGACAACACATCCGCCCCGGATGCCGTGCTGGTCGCGCTTGCGGCGCCGCCGCCGCCGCCGTTGCCACCGTTGCCGCCGGTCGCGGTTGCGCTGGCGTTGACCGTCTGCGCGCCGGTGACCGTGCTGCTCGCAGTCGCAGTGCCGCCGCCGCCATTGCCCGGGCCCGCGCCGCCGGTCGCGTTGCTACTGGCGGAAATGGAAGCGCTCTGGTTCGCAGGGGCATTGGCGTCGTCGTCGAAGGTCAGATCCGAGACGGCGTTGCCGCCGGCGCCTCCCGTCCCGCCGTTGCCACCGCCGCCGCCAACGGCGGTTTGCGTCAGGGTCAGATCGCCGCTCTGAGTCGAGCCCGTCACCGCGTTGATCAGCGTGCTGCTGGCGCCGTTCCCGTTAATGCCGAGGTAGGCGCCGCCGCCGCTGCCGCCCACCTGCGTCGCCGACGCGCTCGCCTGCGTAACTCCGAAGGCCAACGCCGTTGTATTGGCCGCCGCGCCGCCGTCGCCGCCGATGCTGCCGGCGTTGCCGCCGTTGCCGCCGGTCGCGGTTGCGCTGGCGTTGACCGCCGCCCCGGTGACCGTGCAGCTCGCAGTCGCAGCGCCGCCGTCGCCATTGGGCGCGCCGTTGGCGCTGGTTCCGCCGGCGCCGCCGGTCGCGTTGCTGCTGGCGGAAATGGAAGCGCTCTGGTTCGCAGGGGCATTGGCATCGTCGTCGAAGGTCAGATCCGAGGCGGCGTTGCCGCCGGCGCCTCCCGTCCCGTAGCCTCCGTACCAGTATGAGGTGCCACCGCCGCCGGCGCCGCCAACGGCGGTTTGCGTCAGGGTCAGATCGCCGCCCTGGGTCGAGCCCGTCACCGCGTTGATCAGCGTGCTGCTGGCGCCATTCCCGGCTTCGGTAGGGCCGTAGGTATGGCCACCGTTGCCGCCCACCTGCGCCGCCGACGCGCTCGCCTGCGTAACTCCGAAGGCTGATGCCGTTGCCGCCGCGGCGCCGCCGGCGCCGCCGTCGCCGCCGCCGCTGCTATAGCCGCTGCCGTTGCCGCCGTTGCCGGTGCCGCCGAAGCCGCCGGCGCCGCCGAACGCGGTCGCGCTGGCGTTGACCGCCGCCCCGGTGACCGTGCTGCTGGCGGTCGCAGCGCCGCCGGCGTCAGCGGCCGGCACGGGAGCGAGGCCCGTGATACCTCCGCCCGCACCGCCCTGAGCGACCGCCGAGACGGAAACTTGCGCGCTCTGGTTCGCAGGGGCGTTGGTTTCGTCGTCGAAGGTCAGATTCGAGGTGGCGTCGCCGGCTGCGCCGCCGCCGCCGCCGTCGCCGCCAACGGCCGTTTGCGTCAGCGTCAGATCGCCGCCCTCGGTCGAGCCGGTGACCGCGTTGATCAGCGTGCTGCTGGCGCCGTCGCCGCCCCCCACGCCGCCGCTATATTGGCCGCCGCTGCCGCCCACCTGCGTCACCGACGCGCTCGCCTGCGTAACGCCGAAGGCCGACGCCGTCGTATTGAACGCCGCGCCGCCGTCGCCACCCGTCGACCCGCCGCCAACGAAGCTGGCGTTGCGGCCCCCGGCGACGCGACCGCCCGAGCCGCCGTAGGCGTCGGCGACTGCAGTCGCCGAACCGGCAGAATTCGTGGCGGCGGCGGACGCGGTGGCTGTTCCCCCCGCGCCGCCGTTGCCACTGGGGGCGATTCCGCCAGGGTCGGCGCCAGCTCCGCCGGCCCCGCCGGCGTTGCCGGCGCCGTCGTAGTTGCCGCCCTGCGCGGTCGCGGTCGCTGAAGTCGACGACGCGCTTGCGTTCGTGGACGCGGTCGCGCTTGCGTTGCCGCCCGCGCCCCCATCTCCGCCGACGCCTCCGTCGCCGAGGTATTCGGAGCCATCCCAGGTTGCGGCGGCGCCTTGGCCGCCGTCGCCCCCGTCGCCGCCATAGGCTTCCGCACTGTTGGTTGGATCGAGCGAGCCGACGTTGCTCGCCACGGCGTCGCCGCCGGCTCCGCCGTCCGTCCCGGGTGCTTCTCCGGGAGTGTTGCCTGGGGTCCCGGCAACGCCGGAAACGGAAACGTCGCTCATGTTGAATTCCTCCCCCGTTACGCGTTACGCGATTTCGGTGACAGCCTATCCAACCCCCTGTTGCAGCCTTGCGAATTCGAATTTGGGGTCAGGCAAGTGGACGACCCCACGCGAATTTCATTTCGCCTCCGCGTCGCTCAGCCCTTCCGCCGCTTGGAGCGCGCTTCAACTCCGCGAGTTGGACCAGCGTCCCCCTGATAGCCGCCGCCTTCAGCCTCATGCTGGCCCCGTTTGGAATTCCCAGCAAGTCTCAACCGTCGCTGCGAGCCTCGAACGGCGCCGCTGCGTCGTTATGCCACGTTGCGCGCCGAAGAAATGTCGAGTCTGCGCGCCGTGCGAGACGCATTTCTCCCATGGACGGCGGCCGGCTCGCGCCCATGCGGCGCGTTTCAGCCTCCCGGCCGATTGCGCAAGTCGGCGCCGAACCGTCGAACCCGCTTGGACCTATTCGGCGCCAATTCGGCGATGCGGCCGCCTTTGCGCGGATAGGGCGCGCCCCGGCGGGCCTTGCGGACACGCGCTTTCCGGGGCGCCGCGACATTTTCTTCCGGAAAAACGGAAATCGTGGTAGATGTGAAACTTCAGCGACGCTTGCGCGTCCGCGGCGTTCGCCGGGCGCGCTCGCAACGCGAGGGGAATTCGGACGCGCAGGCTCGAAAAAACAGGAAATCGGCGGGCGCCGGTAAGAGGGGCAAAAGCCCTGGCGGTCAGGGCGGCTGAGCGGCGCGGACGCTGACGATTTCGGGAAGGAAGGGAATTGTGGCGCTGCCGGGAACGAGGAGGCGTGCGCCGAGATAATCCCAGAAGGCGATGCCGAGCTTTGCGCAGGTCTTGGCGAGCCCGAGGAAGGCGTCGCGGCAGTCGCGGCCGGCGTCGCTGCGGGCGCCGCCGCTGATCTTGCGCTTGGTGACCTGGCAGCGGATGTCGTTCTCCGAACCGTTGGTGTGCAGCGGAATCTCCGGCCGGTCGAGCACCTTCAGCAACTCGCTCTTGTTGGCATAGAGGCGTGCGAGCAAGCGGTCGAGCGTGGCGAAGCCGGTCCTGCTGGTGAAGATGCGATCGAACCGCGTCTGCAAGGCCGCCTTGCGCGCCGGGGTCGGATTGCGGCGATAGGCCTTGAGATTGCGGTAGAAGCGCCAGATCAGCGCACGCATGCGGCGCTGCGCGGCCCGTTGCGCATCGGTGAACGCATCGAGCTTGTGAACCAGACGCTCGGCATGGACCCAGCACAGGCCATGCTGACCGACGTTGAACTGGCCGGCGTCATCGCTGACGATCACCGTGTCGGCGAGCAAGCCATGCGCCTTGAGGCTGGAATTCCGGTGACACATGCATATTTCCCTGTGACCGGCCACGGCCGGGCGCAGGCGGGGCGCCTTCCTCCGGACCACTTTTGCGTCCCGGCTGCGTTACGGCGACAGGCGCCAATTTCCCCTTTTGCCAGCCCCGAGAACCGCCGCCTCCACCCTCACGCTCGCTCCGGTTGGAATTCGCCGCAAGTCACAACCGTCGCCGTGGGCCCTCGAACGGCGCCGCTGCGTCGTTATGCCGCGTTGCGCGCCGAAGAAATGGCGAGTCGGCGCGCCGTGCGAGGCGCACTTCTCCCATGGACGGCGGCCGGCTCGCGGCCGTGCGGCGCGTTTCAGCCTCCCGGCCGATGCGGCGCCGGCGCAGAACCCTCGAACTTGGCTGGGAGGACATACGGCCGGGCGCGGGCGCGGCCTGCCGACCCGGTCCCCCAGATTCGGCTGGCCGGCAGGCCGATCGCCGACTCGAATCGCTCGGCTTCCAGGAAGCCGTGAAATTCGGCGATGGCGAAGCCGACCCCGGGAGGCAGAGCGGGGAGACCTTGCCGCGACAGGCTGGCGCCCCGCCGCATGTTCGCCCTCGATCGTATCGCTTCGTTGATCAGTCTGGTCAAAACTGCGCCGACGCAGGACCAGCGACCCGTCAACGGCGGTCTTGCCAAATCCGGGTTCTCGTGGTTTCACCAAAGCCGCCAGCCTTCCCGTCGATTGGACCTAGCCGATGTCCGAGATCGGCGGCGGCTCGCGCGTTGTGCGGGATTGCAGAATGACCGACGTCACGGCGAGGTTCGAAACGTCCTCGCCGCCCCCGGCGCAAGCGCTCGACGCCGGCTTGGGCGGCCTCGCCCTGATCGCGGGCCATTACCGGATCGCGGCGGACCCGCTGCAACTGCGCCACCAGCTCGCCTTGACCGGCCGTCCCGCCAACGCCGAGGACATCGTGCGCGGCGCGAACATCCTGCAGCTGCGGTCGCGCATCCTGCGCGGCGTCACGGCCAAGCGCCTCGCCGCCATACCCTATCCCGCCATCATCGGCCTGAAGAACGGCGGCTTCGCGGTCCTCGCCGCGGGTTCGTCAAAAGGGCGAGCGCGCCTGGTCGATCCGATCAGTCACGCCGTGCGGGAAGGTTCGGTCGAGGAGGCCGCGGCGCTTTCCTCCGGCGAGGTGGTGCTGATCACGCGGCGTCTCGGCGGCGCCGGCGCCGATCCCGACACTTTCGGCTTTCGCTGGTTCCTGCCGTCGATTGTGCGCTATCGCAAGCCGCTCGTCGAGGTGGCCGTCGCCTCGCTGTTCGTGCAGCTGTTCGCCCTCGTCACGCCGATCTTCTTCCAGCTCGTCGTCGACAAGGTGCTGGTCCACAAGGGCATGTCGACCCTGACGGTGCTGATCGTCGGCATGGTGACGCTCGGGCTGTTCGAGTCGATTCTGCAGTTCTTGCGCGCCTACACGCTGAGCCACACCACCAACCGCATCGACGTGGAGCTCGGCCGGCGGCTGTTCTATCATTTGTTCCGTCTGCCGCTGGCCTATTTCGAGACGCGCGCGGCCGGGCAGACCGTGGCGCGCGTCCGCGAACTCGAGACGATCCGCGGCTTCCTGACCGGGCAAGGGCTGACTTCGCTGCTCGATCTCGTGTTCACGTTGGTCTTCTTCGTCGTGATGTTCATCTATTCGGCCAAGCTGACGCTGGTCGTGCTCGCCTCGATCCCGTTCTACGTCGTCATCGCCGCCTTGATCCGGCCGGCGCTGCGCGAGCGGATCAACGAGAAATTCAATACCGGCGCCCGCTCGCAGCAGTTTCTGGTGGAATCGATCGTCGGCGCGCAGACGCTCAAGGCGGCGAGCGTCGAGCCGGTGATGCAGTCGCAATGGGAGGAGCGGCTGGCCGCCTACGTCCGGACTTCGTTCGACGCCGGCATCCTCGGTTCGCTCGGCCAGAACTTGATTCAATACGTCAGCAAGGTGACGACCGCGCTGATCCTGTTCTTCGGCGCGCTGTCGGTGATCGACGGGGCGATGACGGTCGGCGAACTCATCGCCTTCAACATGATCGCCAGCCAAGTGGTGCAACCGATCTTGCGCCTGTCGCAGCTCTGGCAGGATTTCCAGCAGGTTCAAGTTTCGGTGGCGCGGCTCGGCGACATCCTCAACGCGCCGCCCGAACCCGTGCCGCAGAACCTCTTGACCTTGCCGCCACCGCGCGGCGCGATCGAGTTGCGCGCCGTGACGCTGCGCTATCGGCCCGATGCGCCCGACGCGTTGCACAACGTCAATCTGTCGATCGCCGCCGGGGAAGTGATCGGCTTCGTCGGCCAATCCGGCTCCGGCAAATCGACCCTCGCCAAGGTCATCCAGCGTCTTTACAGCCCGCAGCTCGGCCAGGTCATGATCGATGGGATCGACGCCGCGCAGCTCGATCCGGGTTGGCTGCGCCGCCAGATCGGGGTCGTGCTGCAGGAAAACATCCTGTTCAATCGGACGATCCATGAAAACATCGCGCTGGGCGATCCCGCGGCGCCGAGGGTCAGGGTGATGCAAGCGGCCAAGCTGGCGGGCGCGGACGAGTTCATCGCCCAATTGCAGCAGGGCTACGATACGGTCATCGAGGAGCGCGGCGCCAATCTTTCCGGCGGGCAGCGCCAGCGCATCGCCATCGCCCGCGCGCTGGCGACCAATCCGCGCATTCTCATCTTCGACGAGGCGACCTCGGCGCTCGATTACGAGAGCGAACGCATCGTGCAGGACAACATGCGCGCGATCGTGCGCGGGCGCACCGTCCTCATCATCGCGCATCGACTGGCGGCGGTGCGGCCGTGCACGCGCATCGTCGGCATGCACAAGGGCGAAATCGTCGAAGTGGGAACCCACGAGGAACTGCTCGCGCGCAGCGACGGCCTCTACGCCCGCCTGTGGGCTTTGCAGACCGACCAGGCGAGGGCCGGCCGATGAACGAGAGGGCCGCGCCTCCGCCACAGCCGGGCAAACCCCCGCCGCCTTCGATTACGGGGCGCGACCGCGAATTCCTGCCCGCCGCCCTGGAGGTTCTGGAGACGCCGCCCGCGCCCTTGCCCGTCGCGCTGATGCTGACGATATGCGCTTTCGTCGCCGCCGCGCTGGCTTGGTCGTTCATCGGCCGGCTCGACGTGCACGCCGTGGCGCCGGGCAAGATCGAGACGGCGGGCCGCGCCAAGGTGATCGAGCCGCTCGATCCGGGAAAGATCGCCGCGATCCACGTCGACGACGGCAGCCGCGTGAAGATCGGCGACCTTCTGTTGGAACTCGACCCGTCCGAAGCGGCCGCGGACGAGAACGCCGCGCGCGACGCGCTGAGCGCGAGCCTCGCCGAGATCGCGCGTCGGCGCTTCGCCATCGACACGGTCCGCGCCGTGCTGCGCGCGCCGCCGCCGCAAGGGCAGAGCGAGCAGGACGCCACGCTTGCCCAACTCGAAGCGGTCGCCGCCGACGCCGAGGGCAAAATCGCCTGGGACGACGCGGTTCCCGCAGCGTTTCGCCTGCGCGAGCAGGCGGTGCTCGCCGCCGACCTGACCCAGCTCTCCGACACGCTGCAGAACCTCGACAAGCAAATGGCGCAGAAGGAGGCGACGCGCGAGCGCTTGCGCATGAGCATCGCCTTCCAGGACACCTTGATCGAGACGCTGACGCAGCGCGTCAACACCCGTCAGGAAGCGATCGATCTGAAGGTCGGCACGAAGATCAATCTCTATGATGCGAAGGAAGAGCTGGAAAAATCACAATCGATGCTGGCGTCCGACCAGGGCCAGCTCATCGAGACGAATGCGGCGCTCGCCGAGCTGCAAAGCGAAAAGACCAAGACGCTGGCCCAGTTCATGGCCGACAACGAGAACAAGCTCGCCGACGCGGCGCGCAAGGCCGACGAAGCGCGGCAATCCCTCGCCAAGGCGGCCGCCCGGCGCGCGCGCACCAAACTCTACGCCCCGATCGACGGCGTCGTGCAGCAGGTGGCGGTGACCACCATCGGCCAGGTGGTCACGACCGGGCAGCAGCTCCTCGTCGTGACGCCCAACGGCGGGCCGCTGCAGGTCGAGGCGCTGGTCGCCAACATCGACATCGGCTTCGTCAAGCTCGGCCAGGACGCGGCGGTCAAGGTCGACGCGTTTCCCTACACCCGGTTCGGCGTCGCGCACGGCAAGGTCGTCCGCATCGCCTCGGAAGCGGTCGACGAGCAGCAAGCCAAGCGCGCCTTGGCCAACGCCACGTCCTCGGCCAACGCCGCCAACGCCGCGCCGACGAGCGCGCCCGGACAGCCCGAGGCCTTCGTCTTTCCCGTGACGATCGCGCTCGACGACAGCGCGATGAAGATCGGCGACGCCACGATCCGCCTGACCCCCGGCATGACCGTCACCGTCGAGATCAAGACCGACAGCCGCCGCGTGATCGACTATCTCCTCTCCCCCCTCGCCAAAGTCGCCTCCGAGGCGATGCGGGAGCGCTAACGCGCCGGGCGGCGGCTTGCTCGCGCGCGAAACTTATAATCGCCGCGGTCGCGATAAGGGATCGACGAACCCGCCGCCGCCTCGTCCTGCTGCGGCGCATCGCGCCGTCGACCTCATGCCGACATCAACCTGCGAAGCTTTGAGGCTGCAAAGGATGCGCGAACGCCCGTCGCCGGCGGCCTCATTCCCCCGGCGCGCGGTTCTTGGCGTCGGACATCATCTTCCACAGGGCGACGCCAAGATCGAACCCGTGATTCCAGCCGCACGCTTCGCAACCATATTCGCGCATCTCGCGACCGGACGAAGTGTCCTTGTCGATCTGCCGCGTCCGGCCGTCGCACCTCGGACACCGGCGTTCGACGCAGGCCAAGTCATAAAGGGCTTGTTCATCCATCGGAAAAGTCCCGGTATCCTGGCGCAGCCGCCACAAGCGGGGCGCGGTGAGCGCCGCGCTTTACTCCGGGGCTGACGGTCGCGCTTGCGCGCGGCCACGGCCGGAGTCAGTCTCATGGGTATGGGCCAAGAGGAAAAATCATCGCAAATTAACGGTGGCGCTCGGGCCGTTATCCTCGGGCTTATTGGCAGCAATATTTTTTCGTTGTTTGTCGCTGGGCTATACGAGTATCTTGCTCTGCGCGGGGTCACCAACATGACGGCCGCGTGGATCGTTCTGCTGGTGACGTGGGTCGTCGGCGTTATTGGCATTTGTCTGTCCGAATCGGTATGGGGCCGAACGATGAAAGAGCGTATGTGGACCGGCGCATTGGCCGCGGTAATCTTAGGCGGTCTTCTATTAGCGCTGAACGGGTGGGTTGACCAGATTACCGCGTCTGCACAAACAGTGAATCCCGACATCGGGCTTCATGGCGATTGCAATGCTATTGGGAGTAATAATTATATTAATTGCGACCCACAAAAGCCTTCAGTTCAGGTGCCGACGCAACCTAGGGGCCCGACGGCAATTTATATTAGCCCAAATGCTTCAATAGGCCACCTTTACATGGAGGGCGGTACTATTATTGGATACCCCACCGTTATTGATAACGAAGGTACTATAGGAGCGTCGGACTTAAAGAACAACAAGATGTTTCTTGCGCCGGCAATACGCAGCCCGGATAAGCCATAAGATGGGAAAAGTCCCGGTCCGAGTTCGAACCACGGCGGCGGTTCGACTGTCGCGGCAACGCCGGCGATGCGCCGAGCCGCCGTTGCGCCGTCCTCGGCCGCGATCCGCCATCGCCGTGTTTTGCGCGACGCCTCGAACCAGAATAGCAACAATCCGCGTGGGCGGCGATTGTGAATGCGATTTCGGCGAACCCGCCTCTTTTCGTCGACAAACCGCAATCGTCTCCTATGAGAGACAAACGATCGCCATTCGCTAGGCGAGCGAGCCATGACCCTGGAAACGCTTCCTTTCGACGCGGCGAAACATCGGGCGAGATCGCAGTCCCAAACGGAATTGGTCGCCGACGCGCTGGAAAGCGGCGACGCCGCCGCCATCGCCGCGGCGCTCGGCGTCGTCGCGCGTGCGCACGGCATGGCCGAAGTCGCCCGCGAAGCCGGCGTGACCCGGCCGTCGCTTTACAAAGCGCTGAGCGAAAACGGCGATCCGCAGTTGACGACGCTGCTCGGCGTCACGAAGGCGCTGGGATTGAAGCTGACAGTGGCGGGGAAATGACAATAAAGCGCACTGTCGCCGTAATGCCGTAATGCGTAATGGCGCTCATCGTCGGCTCGTCGTCGCTGGCGATCGGCGCGCGCCAGCACATCCTCGACGCGGCGGCGCACCCGGCCAACCGGCGCAAGGGCCGAGGCGCACGCGGGAGCGGCTTCAAAAGCAGGACCACGGCCGACGAGCCAAAGCGGCGCGAATATTACGGCGCTTTGCGCCGGGCGGCTCGTTCATTGCGGCGCCGCGCCCATCAGGGAATTGGCGCGAATAGCGTCGTCTCGTCGTTTGCGCGCAAGCGCAGCCTCGCCTCCGCTGGTGGCATGGTAAAGCTCCAGCGTTTCGAACTCGTCACGCTCGGGCGGCGCGATTGCGACATCGCTGTAGGCCATCCGATCCGGGGCGTTTCGCGCTTCCCTGTAGATCGCGTTGAACCGGCGATACAGCGACAAGTAGCCGGCGAGCTTGCGCGCGATATCGAAGACGAGACGTGGGTAGAACGCCAGCGGGTTTTCGAGCGGCAGGCCGCGGCGCCGGTCGCGCCGGTGTTTCATTCTGAACGCGCCTCCCTCAAGCGGATGCACGCCCTCGAATTTGACCATCAGATAGAACCACAGAATCGTCCTCAGGATTACGTTCGGCCGGCTCGCGGGATTTGCGATGGCGCGACGCAGGATCGTTCGCACGTGCTCGGGCGAGTAGAAGGCGTCCCACGCCTCGCGATAGACCCGCTCCCATTCGCGATCCGACATGACGGGGTGACGCGACACGCGGTGATTGAGATCGTATTTGTTGAGGTCCGGATCCATCCAGACCCCTTGTCGCGACTGCTTCTGGTGATCCTCGCAGCCGGGCAGCGGCGTCAGGAAAAAGAATTCCAGCACATCGACGGGCAGTTCGCGCTTGATGATTTCAATGTCGCGCAGGATCGACTTGCGCGTGTCGCCGGGAAATCCGAGAATATAGCCGGCGTAGGTCAGCGCGCCATGCGTCCGCCATTTGTGCAGCATCTCGCGGTACTCGGTGATCTTGTTCTGGCGCTTGTTGGCCGCGAGAAGGTTGTCGGGATTGATGTTTTCCAGTCCGATGAACACGCGACGAACACCCGCCCGCGTCGTCTTTTCGATGAAGTTCTCGATTTTGTGGCAGAGCGTGTCGACCTGAATGGTGAAGCCGATGTTCAACCCGTCGCCGAGCCTCAGCTTGATCATGCGATCAACCAGCGCCTCCCAATCGCGATTGCGGGCGAAATTGTCGTCGGTGACAAAGAAACGGCGGACGCCTTGGGCGCAGTTCGCGCGCACCATCCGCTCGAGGTCGTCGGGCGTGCGGCAACGGCTCTTGCGGCCCTGAACGTTGATGATCGTGCAGAACGAGCATTGGTAGGGGCAGCCTCGCCCGAGATCGATGCTGGAGAGATGCCCGGAGGTGCGCTTGACGATGTCATCGGGCAGAAACGGCGGCGGTTCCCCTTCCAGCCCCGGCAGATCGCTCAGGAAGTTGTAGAGCGGCGCGAGCTGTCCGCGCCAAGCGTCGAGCAGCACCTGATCGAGCCGGCGATTTTCCGCCTCGCCGGCGAAGATCGAAATGCCGAGCTCTTGCGCCTCGCGGATTTCGGGCGGCAATTCGGGAAGCATCGCAAGGCATCCGGAAACGTGAAACCCGCCGATGCATACGGAAACGCCCGCTTCACGGAACTGACGCGCGATGTCGACCGCGCGGGGAAATTGATTGGATTGAACGCCCACGAGGCCAACCAGCGCCCGGCCGCCGTCGCGCGTAATCTCGCGAATGATGCGCCGCGGGAACACGCGACGATTCGTTTCGTCATAGGCGTGAAGACGCAGCTCGACGGTTTCGCCGAGAATCTTCCTGGCGCGCGCGTCACGCGCCAGCCCGTTCAGGGCGGCGAGAGTATTGGAAGGTATCGCCGAACGAAACCATTGGATCGGATAGCCGTCGTCGTCGTAATGCGACGGCTTGATCATGACGAAGTGAAAAACTTTTGCGCTCGCGTCCATGCGTGGCCCACAGTGTCTTCGTTCCCGGCGCCAAGTCCTTTGGCAGGATCTTCTGCGGTCGACCGCCGGCTCCGACCCAAAGTGCAACGTCTGTGGGTTCTTGGCAAGCTTGAGCCTTCGCCGCACGCTTGCAATGCGCGTCACGTCACGGTGACGTCACGGTGACAGGTCACGGTCACGCGGTCACGGCGACAGTGCGCTTAACTATCGTCACGGTGGTCACGGGATTACGGGATTACGGGGATTACGCGATTACGGCGATTACGCGATTACGGCGATTACGCGCGATTACGCGATTACGCGACGATTACGGATTACGGTGACGCTTGGATTACGGATTACGGTGACGCTTGCATATTTCCCTATTCCGAGCGAGGCTGCGCTCGGTTTCCTCATGGCGGAGCCGTCCATGGCGCGCATTGGCCGTTTCGTCGTTCCCGACCTGCCTCATCACGTCACCCAGCGCGGCAATCGGCGCGAGCGGGTGTTCTTCTCCGACGACGACTACGCGCTCTATCGCGATCTCTTGCGCGAGGCCTGCGGGCGCGAGGGCGTGGCCGTGTGGAGCTATTGCCTGATGCCCAACCACGTGCATCTCATCCTGGTCCCGCGAACTTCCGAGGGGCTCGGGCGCGCGCTCGGCAAGGCGCATCGGCGCTATTCGGCGTTCGTCAACGCGCGGGCGCGCGCGACCGGCCACGTGTTCCAGGGGCGCTTTTCCTCCGTCCTCATGGACGAAGAGCACCTGATGGCGGCGGCGCGCTACGTCGCGCTGAACCCGGTCAGGGCGCGGCTCGCAGCTCGCGCCGAGGACTGGGAGTGGTCGAGCGCGCGGGCGCATCTGGCCGGGCGCGACGACGGGCTGGTCGAGGTCGCGCCGTTGCTCGCCCGCTGCGGGGGCCGTTTCGCCGACCTGATCGCCACGGCGCCGCCGTCGGGCGCGATCGCCGCGCTACGGGCGGCCGAGACGCTTGGCCGACCGCTTGGCGGACCGGCCTTCCTCGATCGCGTCGCCACACTGACCGGCCGCGATCCGCGGCCGGCGAAACGCGGCCGCAAGCCGCGCGGAGAAGCGCCCGGCGGCGCGACTAAAAAGGGATTTATGCACGTGTCACCGTAATCGCGTAATCGTAATCGCGGCGGTCGCGCCACCAGCGCGCCTGCAAACCGCATCGCCCGCGCCGCGCGCGCCGGCCGGCGCGACATTGTCTTGCGGAAAAACAGAAGTCGCGGTAATCTGAAATCGAAGCTCGCCGAGGATTCGCCGCGGCGGCTTCATCGGGATCGCCTGCCCTTGGCCGCGCTCGGGGCCGCAAGGAGGACAAAAGCACACCTCGCCATCGGGCAATTCGCGCGGCGAGGCTCGAAAAAGGCGAAATCGCCGGGCGCCGCCGCCAACCCGTTGATTTCGTTGAAAACCGCCAAGGAATTTTCTTGGAAATGTTTGGAAAAGTTTGCAAAAAGCTTGGAATTTCCTTGGAAAAGTTTGGAATTCCTTGGAAACATTGGGAAATCCTTGGAGAGGCGGGGAAAATCCGGCCCCTTGCCCCGCGCTCCCGCGGGCGGCGCGCCGGCCGGCGCCTCACTCTCCTCGCGTCGCCTCGGCGAGCGCCCGCCACCAGGCTTCGTTCCAGTTCCAGTCCGCCGCCGGCGAGGGCGAGGGCAGCAGCCACAGGCGGGTCGCGCCGATTCGCTCCTGCTGCTCGCCGAAGGCCGCCTCGCGACCCAGATACCGCTGTCCGGCGGTCAGGCTGGTGAAGGCGAGGATGGCGGGCTTTACGCGCGCGATTCTTTCCGCCATCGCCTCGCAGGCGGCGCGGCCGAGGGCGCCGGCGGGCAGTTGCTTGTCCATGCCGCTCGCCTGCTTGGCGATGTCGGTGAGGCCGAGGCCGAATCGCGGCAGCGAGGCGAACTCCGACGCGTCGAGCAGGCGGGGCGTCAGGCCGACCGCGAAGAGCGTGCGCCAGAACTTATTGTGGGGATGGGCGTAATAGCAGCCGCGCGCGGCCGAGACCGCGCCCGCCGCGGTGCCGCAGAAGACGAGCTTGAGGCCGGGCGCCAGCACGTCCGGCAGGATCGGCGTCGCCGGCACGAGCGCCTCACAGGGTCTGGTTGTAGGCGCCGACCTCGGGGTTCTCGCGAAGCACGGCGTCGACCGCATGGAACATTTCGCGCATGCGCGCTTCCGACGCCGGGCTCTCGACGACGACGACGAGTTCGGGCTTGTTGGAGGACGCGCGCACCAGGCCCCAGGTTCCGTCCGCCGTCGTGACGCGCGCGCCGTTGACCGTGACGAGTTCGCGAATCGGCTGACCCGCCAGCGGCGCGCCGTTGGCCCGCATCGCCGCGAAGCGCTGGGCGACGCGCTCGGCGACTGCGTACTTGGCCTCGTCCGCGCAGTGCGGCGACATGGTCGGCGAACCCCAGGTTTTCGGCAGGGCGCGGTAGAGATCGGCCATCGACTTGCCGGGATTGCGATCGAGCATGTCGAGCACGGCGATCGCGGTAAGAAAGCCGTCGTCGTAGCCGCGGCCGATCGGCGCGTTGAAGAAGAAGTGCCCCGACTTCTCGAAGCCGGCGAGCGCGTCGAGATCGCGCACGCGCCGCTTGATGTGGGAATGGCCGGTCTTCCAGTAGTCGATCCCGACGCCGCGGGCGATCAGCTCGGGGTCGCTGGCGTAGAGCCCGGTCGACTTCACGTCGACGACGAAGGTCGCGTTCGCATGGAGCTTGGAGAGATCGCGCGCCAGCATGACGCCGATCTTGTCGGCGAAGATCTCCTTGCCTTCGTTGTCGACGACGCCGCATCGGTCGCCGTCGCCGTCGAAGCCCAGCGCGAGGTCGGCGCCCGATTCCTTCACCGCCGCCGCCATCGCGCGCAGCATATTTAAGTCCTCGGGGTTGGGATTGTAGCGGGGAAACGTGAAGTCGAGATCGCAATCGAGCGGGACGACCTCGCACCCCAAGGCGGCGAGCAGTTGTGGCGCGAAGGCGCCCGCCGTGCCGTTGCCGCAGGCGGCGACGACCTTGAGCCGGCGCGACAATTTCGGCCGCGCCGTCAGGTCGGCGAGATAGCGGGCGGGAAAATCGGCGACGAATTCATAAGCGCCGCCTTCGCCGGCTCGAACCTCGCCGCCGAGCACGATTTGGCTGAGCCGGCTCATCTCCTCCGGTCCGAAAGTCACCGGCCGCGCCGCCCCCATCTTGACGCCGGTCCAGCCGTTGTCGTTGTGCGAGGCGGTGACCATCGCGACGGCGGGGACGTCGAGCGCGAACTGGGCGAAATAGGCCATCGGCGTGATCGCGAGGCCGATGTCGCGGACCCTCGCGCCGGCCGCCATCAGACCCGAGATCAGCGCGTATTTGATCGCGCTCGAATAGGAGCGGAAATCGTGGCCGACGACGATCTCCTTGTTCACTCCCAATTCGCCGATCAGCGTCCCGAGCCCCATACCCAGCGCCTGCACGCCCATCAGGTTGATTTCCTGCGGGTAGAGCCAGCGCGCGTCGTATTCGCGAAAGCCGGTCGGCTTCACCATCGGCTGCGATTCGTAGGCGTAGCTGTTGGGGCTGAGCTGGGGTTGCGGCTTGGGGAACAAGGGGCGGCCTCGGGCGGAAGTGCGACGCCTTGGCCTAGCCGATCGCGGCCGCAATAAAAAGGCCCGTCGCGGCGCGAACCCGCCGCGCTACTGCCGGAGCGCGAGCGCGCCGTCGCGCTGCTCGACGCTGGCGAGGCGCCTGAGAAAGCTGGCGCCGAGAAGGTTGGCCGAGCCCGCGCCGGGCGCCATCACCACCGCTTCGACGTCGTTCATTTCGATCGAGCCGAGGCTGACGTCTCTGAGCACGACGCGCGAGACCAGCGCGTCGCCGTTGGCGGTATGCGTCCGCAACTTCGGCGCCGCGGGGTCGACGAAGACGCCGAGGCGCTCGGCGGTCTCCGCCGTCAGCGCGACCATCGTCGCGCCGGTGTCGACCAGCACCTCGACCTCTTGTCCTTCGATCGACGCCGTGGCGTGGAATTGACCGACCGCGTCCGCTGGAATCGACGCCTCGCGAAAACTCGAATCCTCGGCTGTGACGGCGCGGGCCGCCGCGGGGGCGAGCGAAGCGGGCGCGACGACCGGCGCAGCGCTCTGGGACAAGTAGGAAGGCGCGGCAAGCCCGATAAACAGAGCCGCCGTCGCAAACATCAAGGCATTCTTCAGCATCAAAGCGCCTGCCGCCGCGGGGTCGGCGCAAGGCCTGCGGAACCCCGGTCGCGAGGATGCCGACGGCGGGCAAAAATTCGGTTAAGGCGAGGCCGGCGCGCCGGTTAATTCGATTCCTTTTTTTAGGCGCCGCGCGCCGTTGACCCAGATCAATGCCGCCGGCGGCAAAGATGCTTCGTGGCCATCGACCTCCGGCGGCGGCGCGACGCGGCGGCGCGACGAAGTGGGGTCTCTGGGACACGCGAAATGGAAGAGGTTGAGTTTCCGACCATCCTGGCTCGCGCATTCATCGCGGCGACGCCGCCGCCCGTCCTCGATCTCGGCGCCGCCGCGCTTCTGCGCGCGATGGCGCGCAACCATCCCGATCTGTTCCGCGTCCTCGCCGAGCGCCGCCGCACCGTCATTCTCGTCGAGCTGACCGATCTGCCCCGTCGTTTTCTGCTGCAATTCGGCGAGGGCGCGCCGTCCCTGCGGTTGACCGGCGCGAGCGCCAGCGAGGCGGGCGCGAGCGTGAAGGGGTCGCTCGAAGCGCTGATGGCGCTGTTCGAAGGCCGCGTCGACAGCGACGCGTTGTTCTTCACCCGCGAGATCGTCGTCGCCGGCGACACGTCGGCGGTGGTGGCGCTGCGCAACATCCTCGACCGCGAGCCGATCAGCGTGCTCGCGGAAGCCGCTTCGTTGCTCGGCCCGCTGCGGGGCTTCGGCCGCGCCGCCGCGCTGAACTGCGAGCGCCGCGCGCGCCGTCTGCGCGATCTTATCCGTCCCGTCCGCGCCGCCTCCGACGGCCTCGCGCGCAGCGAGCGCGACGCGGCGGCGGACAACGGGCTGCGCGCCGAGATCGAGGCGCTGAAGACGCGGCTGAGCAAGCTGGAGGCGCGTCAGCGTCGCAAGGAGGGCGAGGCGGCTTGAGACCCCCGAACTATCTTGAGCTGGTATGCCCCGCCGGCACGCCGGCTTCGCTGCGCGCGGCGGTCGACGCCGGCGCCGACTCGGTTTATTGCGGCTTTCGCGATTGCACCAACGCGCGCAATTACCCCGGACTGAACTTCGACGTCCAGGATTTGCGCGAGGGAATCGCCTACGCTCACGCGCGCGGGCGGCGCGTGTTCGTCGCGGTGAACACCTTTCCGCGCGCCGGCGACATCGTGCCCTGGCGGCGCGCGGTCGACAACGCCGCGGAACTCGGCGCGGATGCGGTCATTCTCGCCGATATCGGCTTGCTCGACTACGCGACCCGCCGCCATCCCACGTTGCGTCGGCACCTCTCAGTGCAGGCGGCCGCCTCCAATCCGCTGTCGATCGACTTCTACCGCGAGAAATTCGGCGTCAGCCGCGTCATCCTGCCGCGCGTGCTGGCGGTCGAGGAGGTCGCGGCGCTGATCGCGCGCATGGGCGTCGAAGCCGAAGTGTTCGCGTTCGGCTCGCTGGGCACGATGGTGGAGGGACGCTGTTTTCTTTCCTCCTACATCACCGGCCGCTCGCCGAGCAGCGACGGCGTCTGCGCGCCGGCCGAGTTCGTTTCCTACCGCGAGGACGGCGAGTTCATGGTCTCGCGCCTCGGCGACGTGATGACCAACCGCTACGCCAAACACGAGAACGCCGCCTATCCCACCCCTTGCAAGTGCCGCCTCGTCGCCAACGGCAAAGTCTCCTACCTGTTCGAGGAGCCGGTGGGGCTCAACGCCGTGTCGATCCTCAGAGAGCTGAAGGCTGCCGGCGTCACGGCGCTGAAGATCGAGGGACGGCAGCGCAGCCGCGCCTATGTCGGCCAGGTCGTCGCGGCGTTCCGCGCCGTGCTCGACGCGCTGGCGCGCGGCGAAGAGACGCCGGCGGCGATCGGCGACCTCAACGCCATCGCCGAAGGCGGCAAGGTCACCTTGAGCGCCTACAAGAAGGGCTGGCGATGAGCGCGTTGACGCTGGGGCCGATCCTGTTCAACTGGAAGCCGGAGCGGCGGCGCGACTTCTACTTCCGCATCGCCGACGAGGCGCCGATCGACTGCGTCTATCTCGGCGAGGTCGTGTGCTCCAAGCGCGAGCCGTTTTTCGTCGACGACCTGCCGGCGATCGCCGCGCGACTCCGCGCCGCCGGCAAGCAGATCGCGCTGTCGACCCTGGCGCTGGTGACGACCGACCGCGAGATGGACGAAATCCGCCAGCGTTGCGGCGGTGAGCTGATGATCGAGGCCAACGACGTCGCCACCATCAAGACGCTCGCCGGCGCGCCGCATATCGCCGGCCCTTTCATCAACGTCTTCAACGAGGCGACGCTCGACTTCCTGGCGCGCGGCGGCGCGGTCAGGGTGAACACGCCGGTCGAATTGTCGGCGGCGGCGGTTGCGACGCTGGCGCGCCACAGCCCGGTCGAGACCGAGACGCTGGTCTTCGGCCGCCAGCCGCTGGCGATTTCGATGCGCTGCTATCACGCGCGCGCCTACGGGCTGACCAAGGATTCGTGCCAGTTCGTCTGCGAGCTCGATCCGGACGGCCTCGCCGCCGACCAGCTCGACGGCGCGCCCCTGCTCGCCATCAACGGCACGCAGACCCTGTCGCACGGCTACGCCGCGCTGCTGAGCGAACTCGACGATTTGCAGTCGGCCGGGGTGACGCACTTCCGGCTGTCGCCGCAGGCGTGCGACATGGTGAAGACGGCCGAAGTCTATCGCGCCGTCCTCGACCGCCGAATCGGACCCGACGAGGCGCTGGCGAACTTGCGTGCGCTGGTCGAACCGATTCCCTTCATCAACGGCTATATCCGCGGCCGCGAGGGCATGAGCTGGAGCGAGGGCGCGCCAGGAGTTCTGTAGGCGCGCTCGCTGAGCGCGTCCGACGAGGGCGCCTCGTTCCGCCGACGCCAGCTCGCGCCAACACGCTCGGCCGGCGGCCGCGCCTACAACGACGGCGAAAAAATGCTGAGCCGTCACGCCCGGTCGAATGGAGTGGCGAAACGCGGGCGGATCGACTTCGGCGCCGAGGCCGGGGCGTCGCGGGACGGAACGGCGACGCCGGCCTCGGCGGCGAATTGCTCGAGTTGCGCGATCGCGGCGCCCGGCAGATTCCACCGCCGCGCCGCGTCGAGCACGCCGGCGATATAGTCCGCCTCGGCGACCCCGGGCCCGCCATTGGCCCCGAAGTAGATCAGCGCCCGCTTGGCGCCGCCCGCGACGACCACCGGCTGGGTCGCCTTGACGAAGAGTCCATCGCCGAGCCCCTCGAAGCGGTCGAGCGCGGGGACGTCGGCGAGCGCGATCGTCCACAACACGCCCTCGATGTTGGCCTTGGCGTCGCGCGTCGCGGTCAGCCAGCCCTCGCGCATCACCGCGAGGCGATGGCGCGTCAGGCGCGCGAGGCCGAGCGGCTGCGAGCGCGGGCAGCGCCGCGCCATCGCCTCCACGTCCATGTTCGCGCCATAGGCGAAATAAAGCGGCATCGATTCGCCTCCTTTAGCCGCTGAGCCGCTCGACCTTGCTGACGACGGCCTTGCCGCGCAATTGCGCCAGCACGGCGTTGAGGTGCTGGATGTCGGAGACCTGCAGGTCGAAGCGCACCTCGCGAAAATCCGATCCGCCGGGGTTGAAGACCACGTTGTCGATGTTGGCGCCGGCCTCGCCGATGGTCGTCGCAATGATTCCGAGCGCGCCCGGCTCGTTGAGCATGGTCACCTGGATTTGCGTCGGGTAGAGCGCCTTGGTGGCGGTGTCGAGGTCCCAGCGGACGTCGAGCCATTGCTCCGGCTTGTCGTCGTAGGCGACCAGCGCGGGAGAATGGATGGGATAGATGGTGATCCCCTCCCCCGGGGTGCTGATGCCGACGATGCGTTCGCCCGGGACGGCGCCGCCCTTGGGCGCGAAGCGCACCGGCATGTCCCATCCGATCCCGCGCAGCGGCAACGCGTCGGCGGCCTCGCCCTTGCCGGGCACGCGAAACACCAGATTGGCCGCTCTGGCCAAGCCGAACCAGCCGGCTTCGCCGGGCGCCAGCGCCGGTCCGGCTTTGCGTTCCTCCTGGAAGTCGGGGTAGATCGCGCGCACGACGTCGGTCGAATAGAGTTCGCCGCGCCCGACGCTGACGAACACGTCGTCGATGGAGCTGCGCGCCAGGCGCGACAGCGCGCTCTTCAGCTTGGCGTCGGAATACTTGCGTTCCGCGCGCGCGAAGGCGCGCTCGACGATCTGGCGCCCGAGGCCGCCGTATTGCGCCTTGGCGGCTTCGCGGGTGGCGCGGCGGATCGCGGCGCGGGCGCGGCCGGTCACCACCAGGCTGTCCCACGCCGCCGGCGGCGTGCGGCTGTCGGAGCGGGTGATCAGCACTTCGTCGCCATTGCGCAAGGGGGAGATCAGCGGCGCGATGCGGCCGTTGATCTTGGCGCCGACGGCCGAATTGCCGACGTCAGTGTGGACGGCGTAGGCGAAGTCGATCGCCGTCGCGCCGCGCGGCAGCGCGATCAGCCGCCCCTTGGGGGTGAAGCAGAACACCTGGTCCTGGAACAGCTCGAGCTTGGTGTGCTCGAGGAACTTCTCCGAATCGTCGCTCGCCAGCGTCTCGATGGTCTGCCTCAGGCCGCGATAGGCGCGGCTCTCGCTGGCGTCGATCGCCTCCGAGCGGCCGGGGCGGTCTTTGTAGAGCGCGTGCGCGGCGATGCCGTATTCGGCGATTTCGTTCATGTCGTGAGTGCGGATCTGCAATTCGACGCGCTGGCTGCCCGGGCCGATGACGGTGGTGTGGATCGAGCGATAGTCGTTCTGCTTGGGGGTCGAGATGTAGTCCTTGAAGCGGCCGGGCACGTTCGGCCAGGTGGTGTGGGCGACGCCGACCGCGGCGTAGCAGTCGGCGACGGTGTCGACGAGGATGCGGAAGCCGTAGATATCCGAGAGCTGCTCGAAGGCGATCGAGCGGCGCTCCATTTTGCGCCAGATCGAATAGGCCTGTTTCTGGCGCCCCTTGACCTCGACCTTGATGCCGCGCCGGGCGAACTGATCGGTCAGCTCGGCGGCGATGCGCGCGATCAGCGCGCCGTTCTTGGCCTTCAGTTCCTCCAGCCGCGACACGATCAGCTCGTGCGCTTCGGGCATCAGGTAGCCGAACGCCAGATCTTCAAGTTCGTTGCGCATGCCTTGCATGCCCATGCGGCCGGCGAGCGGGGCGTAGATGTCGAGCGTGTCCTGGGCGATGCGGGCGCGTTTGTCCTCCGGCATGAAGGCCAGCGTGCGCATGTTGTGCAGGCGGTCGGCGAGCTTGATCAGCAGCACCCGCGCGTCGTCGGCGATAGCGAGCAGGAGCTTGCGAAAATTCTCCGCCTGCTGGGCGTGCTTGGAGGCGAAGTCGAGCCGGTTGAGCTTGGTGAGCCCGTCGACCAAGGCGCCGATCTCCGGGCCGAACACCGAATCGATTTCCTCGCGGGTGGCGGAGGTGTCCTCGACGGTGTCGTGCAACATGGCCGAGACGATGGTCGCGTCGTCGAGCTTGAGATCGGTCAGGATCGCCGCGACTTCGAGCGGATGGGAGAAGAACGGATCGCCCGAGGCGCGCTTCTGCGCCCCGTGCGCCTTCATCGCGAAGACATAGGCGCGATTGAGCAGGTCTTCGTTGGCGTCGGGATTGTAGCGGCGAACGCGCTCGACCAGTTCATACTGCCGCATCATCGATGGCGCCGGGCCTCGCTGCGAAAAGGGAAGGAAACAGCAACGCGCCCCGCACTATCGAGGCGCACGCCCCGCCGCGCAAGCCCCAATCGCCGGCCGTCCCCTCTCCCGCTTGCGGGAGCGCGCCGGCGCGAGGGCCTCGCCCCCGAGAATCCCCATCCGGCGCTGCGCGCTCCTCTCCCCTTGGCGCCGGGCGCCGTCGGGCGAGCGGCGCAGGCGATCGGGCGCGCGATTCGCCGAGCGGCGGCGCCCGCCGGCGCCGCGCCGCGCCTGGTTTTGCAAGAGTCATCAGCCGATTGACGCTGCTGCGGCTTGCCTCGCCGGCGGTCCGCCCGGCTCATTTCGTGACCTTTCTGCAACATGACGTGAGGAAACGCGGTTTGAGGCCGAAATTCGGCATTTTAGAGTTTGAGGCGCGGCGGCAGGCTTGTATGTTCCGTTACGCGAACGGGGGAGTTCCCTGACGTGAACAGGAGCTTTCCGCTCGCAACTCGAATCGGCGGCGTCGTCCGCTGGGGGTCCAGCAAGACGCCTTCGGTTCGCAGAAACGGGAAGAGGGGCGCTTAACACCTTTGACTCGGCACACTTTTTGGTCGGCGACATAGGTTCAAGGTTTCAACCGACTCCCACTTAAGTCCATCAACGGAGGTCACCAAATGACTCTCATGAAGAGCCTTCTGCTCGGTTCCGCGGCCGCTTTGGTCACGGTCGCCGCGGCTCAGGCCGCCGATCTTCCCACGAAGAAGGGCGCGCCCGCTGCCGAATACGTCAGGATCTGCAAAATCAACGGCGTCGCCGGATTCGTCATCCCCGGCTCCGACACCTGCTTGAAGATCAGCGGCGGCGTCATGGCCATGGCGTCGGTCGGCAATCTGAGCGACGGATGGGTGCCTGTGGCGCCTGCGGCGTCTGCGTATAGCATTTCTACTGGCGCCGTTACTCTTACACCTGCCGCGCCCGGTCACTGGAGCCTTGCCGCCACCAAGTATCGTGACGACTTTGGCGAATACGCCCGCGCCGACCTCGGCCTCGAGGCCGTGTCCAACACCGCCTACGGCCCGCTGACCAGCGTCATCGACATTCACTGGGACCAGGGCCAAGGCATGAACCAAGCCGGACCGAATTGGACCTACATCAACGAGGCCTATATCCAGTGGGCGGGCATCACGGCCGGCATCAAGCCGTCGTTCTATGACTACCTCGGCGGCGGCGAGACCTGGTTCAACATGATTTCGCCCGAGCACACCGGCACCGGCATCCCGCTGTTCGCCTACACCGCCACCTTCGGCGGCGGCTTCTCGGCGACGATCTCGGCGGAGGGGAATACGGACTCAACAGCAAACAACGGGCGTCCTACTATAGCTGTGGGCCCCGAGAACTTCATTGGCTACACCTCAGACACGTACCTGGGCACGCGCGCTCCCGACGTCGTCGCGGCGTTGGACCTGACGCAGGGCTGGGGCACGGCGCACTTGGCGGCCGTCGCCCACAACTACAGGATCGAGGACGGCTTGAGCCTCAACGACACCGACGGCTGGGGCTGGGGCGTGTTGGGCGGCATCGGCTTCAACCTGCCGCAGCTCGGCGCCGGCGACGTCTTCAAGGTCCAGGGCGCCTACTCCTATGCGGCGGTCGGCTATTCGGGCTTCACCACCTCGGGCTGGGGCGGCGGCAACGGCCCCGGCGCGGACAACGGCCTGAACATCAACGGCAACGGCTACCTCTATTCGTTGCAAGACGCCGTTGGCAACAACGCCGGCGCTTGGTCGCGTCCGACCACCTGGGAAGCCGCGGCGGTCCTCGAGCTGCACCTGACGCCGCAGTTCGCGGTCGATCCGTTGATCAGCTACGGCACCATCAACTGGTCGAACCGCGGCGCCTTCGCCGATCTCGAAGGCAACGCGTGGTCCTGGTTGGGCGGCGCGGCGTTCCACTGGACGCCGGTCACCAACCTGAGCTTCAACCTCGATATCGTCTACCAGTACTCGCATATGGAAGCGTCGACCAGCGGCTTGTACCCGGCGAACAATGCGTCCGGCTTCAACGGCCGCCTCAACATCGAGCGCGACTTCTGATCGCTTCTTTCGATCCGCGTGAACAAGACAGCCCCGGAGCGCAAGCTCCGGGGTTTTTGTTTCGCCCGCTTCGGCGGCGAGAAGGGGCGAAAGCGAATCGCCTCTCGGCGGGCAGAAGGAGCGCGGCGGGCGACCCGCAAGAGCGCGCCGCTCTCCCCTTCCCTTCGTCCCTTCCTTCTTCCCGCTTCGCACTACGGTATGCACACATCGCAAAAGCGGGGCGCCCCCTTCCCCCTTGTGGGGGAAGGTGTCGGCCGAAGGCCGACGGATGAGGGGTCGCGGGCGTCGCCAAGGACGATTTCCGCCGCGACCCAAATCTCCGAGCGCGATTCCCCTCCCGTCCGCCCCTTGCTTCCGTTCTCCGCTCGCCTTATGGCCCTGCAATGACCGCGATCGGCGCCATCGACATCGAGATTCGCCTGGCCATGCAGGCGCTTCGTCAAGGCGACCGCGACGGCGCGGAGCAGCGGCTCAGAGCGACTCTGCGGTCGCAGCCCCGCCATCCCCGCGTTCTCAGCGTTCTCGGCGCGTTTCTGGCGGCCGAGAAGCGCTACCGCGAGGCCGAGCCGATTTTGCGCGCCGCGACGAAAGCGCCCTCGGTTTCGGATGCAACCTACTTTCATTACGGACTGACGTTGCAGAACCTCGACCGGCCGCAGGAGGCGCTCGTGGCCTTCGGCAAGGCGCTGGCGAAGAACCCGAACAGCGCCGACTCCTGGTTCGGCCGCGGCAGCGTGCTTCTTGAAAGCGGCAAGCCGGAAGAGGCGATCGTCCAATTCGATCGCGCGATCGCGCTGGACCCTGACTATTACCGCGCCCACCACAACAAGGGCGCCGCGCTGCTGAAGCTGCGCCGCTCCGCGGGGTCGCTGTTGAATCAAGACGCGTGCCTGCGCATCAACCCGTCTTTCGCTCCCGCCCATTTCGTCAAGGCGGCGGCGCTCGCCAGTCTCCATCGTTTCGAGCTCGCCTTCGCCAGCGTCGAAACTGGGCTTGCGCTGGCGTCCGACGACGCGATCGGTTGGCGCGCGCGCGCCTTTATCTGCCGGGAGCTGCGCCGCCTCGACGACGCGATCCCGAGCATGCGCAAGGCGCTGTCGCTTCGACCGTCGAACAAGGAATGGCGAGACACGTTGGTCGAGCTGAAGCTCAGGGCTTGCGAGTGGTCGAGCTATAGCGGCGACGTCGAAGAGCTCCGCGATGACGTTCGCGCCGGCGCGGCAGTCTCGCCGGAATTGAGCGTGATGCTGCCGTTTTCCGCCGCCGAGCAGTTCCAAGCGGCCGCAGCGCGGGTCGACGCGAAGGCCTCCCGTCGGAGATCTGTCCCAAGCGGTCCAGCGGCCGAGAGCGGCCGACGGATCCGGCTCGCCTATTTGTCCAACGAGCTGCGAGACCACGCGACGGCGCGTCTGCTCGTCGGCGCGCTCGAGCTTCACGATCGGGAGCGCTTCGAAATCACGGTGTTCAACGACGAACCCCGCGACGGCTCGGCGCTCCAGAAACGCATCGTCGACGCCGTCGACGCGTTCGTCGACGTTACCGAGATCGACGACGAACGCCTCGTCGAACTCATCAAGACGAAACGGATCGATATTCTCGTCAATCTCGACTTCCCGAGCAAAGACCTGCGCAATCGAGTCTTCTCGCGCCGCGCCGCGCCGGTGCAGGCGAACTATCTCGGTTACCCCGGGACTGCGGCGGTCGGCGATTGCGATTATCTGATCGCGGACTCCGTCGTCATTCCGCCCGGGCACAGGCCGCACTACCTCGAGAAGATCGTCTACCTTCCCGACAGACTGCCAACCCAACGATTCGCGCCGCGAGATCGCGGCGCGCCCGATGCGGCGCGGCGAGATGGGCCTTCCCGAGGAGGGGTTCGTCTTCTGTTGCTTCAACCGCAGCCTCAAGCTCAACCCCGAGACGCTCGACGGCTGGTCGCGCATCCTCCTGGCCTCGCCGGGCAGCATTCTTTGGCTGCTGCAGGACAACGTCGCGGCGGTCGGCAACTTGAGGAACGAGGCGTCCGCGCGCGGACTTGACCCCTCGCGGCTCATCTTTGCCAACAGCGTCTCGCTGGACGAGCACTTGGCGCGCCATCGCTTGGCCGACCTGTTCCTCGACACCCTGCCGTATAACGCCCATACGACCGCCAGCGAGGCCCTTTGGGCCGGTCTGCCGGTCTTGACGCGCATCGGCGACACCTTCGCCGGCCGCGTGGGCGCGAGCTTGCTGACGGCGGTCGGCTTGCCGGAACTCATCGTCGCCACGCAGCAGGAATACGAAGCGACGGCGATCGATCTCGCCGCCAATCCGGATCGGTTGCGCGCGCTGAAGGAGAAGCTCGCGCGCAATCGATTGACCGCGCCGCTGTTCGACACCGCGCTCTATGCGAGGCGCCTCGAGGCGGCGTTCGAGGCGATGCACGCGCACCGACTCGCCAATCTGCCGCCCGACGATATTTACGTGTCCGCGTGACGGCGGCCTCCAATCGTCCGTCCGCCGTCGGCCGTCAACCGCTGCACAGGCGCCGCCTGACTGGACGCGCCGGCTGACCGAAACGCGCGCTTTGCTCTGCGCTCGCCCTGAATTATAGAAACCGCTTGCTTCCGCGCTTCGCTTTCCCTCTCGCCTATGGCCCTGCAATGACCGCGATCGGCGCCATCGACCTCGAGATTCACTTGGCCGTGCAGGCGCTCCGTCAAGGCGATCGCGCAGGCGCCGAGCAGCGGCTCAAAGCGGCGCTGCGGGCGCAGCCGCGTCATCCCCGCGCTCTCGCCGTTCTCGGCGCTTTTCTGGCGGCGGAGAAACGCTACCGCGAGGCCGAGCCTATTCTGCGCGCCGCGACCAGAACGCCCTCGGCCTCGGACGCGACCTGCTTTCATTACGGACTGACGTTGCAGAACCTCGACCGCCCGCAGGAGGCGCTCGAGGCGTTCGGCAAGGCGCTGGCCAAGAACCCGAGGAGCGCCGACGCCTGGTTCGGCCGCGGCAGCGTGCTGCTGGAAAGCGGCAAGCCCGAAGAGGCGATCGTTCAGTGCGATCGCGCCATTGCTCTCAATCCCGACTATTACCGCGCCTATCACGACAAGGGCGCCGCACTGTTCATGCTGCGCCGGTACGCCGAGGCGGCGCTGAACCAAGACGCCTGCCTGCGCATCAATCCGTCTTTCGCTCCCGCTCACCTCGTCAAGGCGAAGGCTCTCGCAGCCTTGCGTCAGTTCGGCCTTGCGCTCGCCAGCGTCGAAACGGCCGTTTCCTTGGCCCCCGGCAATGGAACGGCCTGGTACTGCCGCTCGGGGATTTTCCGGGAGCTGCGCCGTTTCGACGAAGCGATCGTGAGCGTGCGCAAGGCGTTGTCGCTCGACCCCTCGAACAAGGAATGGCAAGATAACCTCATCAGGACTAAGCTCGAAGCGTGCGACTGGTCGAGCTACCAGAGCGATCTTGACGAACTTCGCAACAAGCTGCGGTCAGGCGCCGTCGTTCAGCCAGCCTTTATCGTACTTTTTCCGTTTTCTGCGGTCGAGCAGCTCCGCGCCGCCGTGGCGCGCCACAAAGCGAGCGGTCTCCGTTCGAGAAGAGCGCCGATCGCAGTGAGCGGAGATGCGCGACCGCGAATTCGGATTGCTTATCTTTCGGCCGAACTGGGGAATCACCCGACGGCAAAAGTTTTCGTGGGCGTGCTTGAGCAACATGACAAGCGACGCTTCGAAATAATCGTGTTGAACAATGCGCCTCGAGACCACTCGCCGGAGCAGGACCGCGTCATCGACGCCGCCGATGAATTCATCGACGTATTCGAGATCGATGACGACCGCCTCGTCGATCTCATCAAGAAGAAACAAATCGACATTCTCGTCAATCTCGACTTCGGAAATGAGCTGCTTCGCAACCAGGTCTTTTCGCGGCGCCCGACGCCCTTGCAAGCAAACTACCTCGGTCACCCCGGGACCGCGGCCGCCCCCAACTGTGACTATCTCATTGCCGATACGATCGTCATTCCGCCGGAAAGCCGTCAGCATTACTTGGAGAAGGTCGTCTATCTCCCCGACAGCTACCTGCCCAACAACTCGAGACGCGAGATCGCCGAACGGCCGATGCGCCGCGGCGACATGGGCCTTCCCGAGGGGGCGTTCGTCTTCTGTTGCTTCCACTACAACAGCAAGCTCAACCCGGATACATTCGATGGATGGTCGCGCATCCTCTTGGCTGTTCCAGACAGCGTTCTCTGGTTGCGGCACGACAGCGTTGAGGTCATGCGCAACCTGAGGAAAGAAGCCGCCGCGCGCGGGGTCGCTGGCGATCGGCTCGTGTTCGCCAAGCTGGCGCCCTACGCCGAACATCTGGCGCGCCATCGCCTGGCCGATCTGTTTCTCGACAACTTGCCCTATAACGGGCATGCGACCGCCAGCGAGGCCCTATGCGCCGGCCTGCCGGTGCTGACGCGCATCGGCGACACCTTCGCCGGCCGCGTGGGGGCGAGCTTGCTCACCGCGGTCGGCTTGCCCGAGCTCATCGTCGCCACCCAGGAGGAATACGAGGCGACGGCGATCGGCCTCGCCGCCAACCCCGAACGGCTGCGCGCGCTGAAGGAGAAGCTGGAGCGCAATCGGCCGACCGCGCCGCTGTTCGACACCAAGCTCTATACGGCCCGCATCGAGGCGGCGTTCGAGGCGATGCACGCGCGTCGCCTCGCTGGTCTGCCGCCCGAGGATATTTACGTGCCCGCGTGACCAGCGCCGAGGGCCGCCTCTCGCTCTGCGTCGCCAGCGACCGAATTTCGAGACTCGCCTTCGCGGCGTCGCGTCAAGAGGCCGCGACGCCCCCTCGCTTCGACGCCTCTCCCGCGGGCGGGAGAGAGGGCGCCGGCGCGGCGGACGGCCCGAGCGCCTCGCGCAGCGGGCCGAGGAACGCCTCGTAGGCGCGCCAACGGCCGATCGAAGTGGCGTAGATCGGCTGACGCACTTCAGCGACGCTGGCCGTGCGCACCGGCCGATCGGCGCGGTGGAATTCAAGGCAGCGCGCGTCCCATTCGAGGCCGCAATAGGCGATGAGGCGGCGCGCCTGTCCTTCGAGGTCGGCGACGACGTCTTCGTAGCGCGCCTCGAGCGTCGCCTTCGCCGGCAGGACGGCGCGCCAGTGCTCCATCAGCGCCTCATAGGCGCGATAAAAGCGGCCGAGTTCGGCGAGGTCGTAGGCGTAGGGCGCGGCGCCGTAGTCGAATTGCTGCGCGAAGCAGGAGAAACAAGTGTCCAGCGGATCGCGGCGCGCGTGGATGACCTGGGCATTCGGCAGGGCGAGACGTATGAGGCCGAGATAGGCGAAATTGGCCGGCGTCTTATTGACGATCCGCTCGGCGGCCGGTGCCAACGCGCAAATGCGCCGCAGATAGCCGGCGCCGAGCCGACGCAATTGTTCCGGAGAGAGTTCGGCCGCCAGCTCGGGATAGGGCGCCGCGATCTTTTCGCGCGCGCGCAGCTCCTCGACCGCCATGAATAAGTCCCCGATTTCTCCCGCGGCGAACACTTTCGGGTGACTGGCGAGGATCTGCTCGATCAGCGTCGTCCCCGAGCGCGGCATGCCGACGATGAACACCGGAACCGGAGAGCTATCGCCGCCGCCCGCGGCGTCACGCATCAGTTCGCGGGTGAACGTCTGCTCGACCTGGGCGAAACCTTTGAGCGCGCGCGTTTCGTCATAGGCGATCGTTCTTCGCTTCAACGCCGCGCCCGCCGCGAGGCGCGGAAACGAGCGTTCGGGGTCGCCGAGGTCGCGATAAGCCTTGGCCAGCGCGAAATTCAGATCGATCTGTTCGTCGGCGGAGAGCGACGTCATGTCCCGCGCCAGATCCTCCATCGCCGCGAGGCGCCGGTCGTCCGGCCTGACGCGCGCGTAGGTTGTCGAAAGGAAGTAGGCGCGCGCCCGCCGCGGCGCGAGCGTGATGGATTTGTCGATCGCCGCCGCCGCTTCTCCCATGCGGCCGTGCTGCGCCAACAGGGCGGCCTTGTTTTCCAGCGCCTCGGGGTAGTCGGGGCGGATGGCGAGCGCGCGGTCGAAGCTCGCCAGCGCCTCGTCGAAGCGCCCGAGCTCGGCGAGCGCGCCGCCGCGATAGTTGATTGTCATGACATGGCCGGGGTTGATCGCCAGCGCCCGGTCGAGGCTCGCCAGCGCCGCCTCGGGACGCCTCAGCTCGATGAGCGCGCGACCGCGATGGCTGAGCGCCTCGAGGTGGTTCGGGTTGATCGCCAGCGCCTGGTCGAAACTCGCCAGCGCCGCCGGAAGGCGCTTCAGCTCAAGCAGCACGAGGCCGCGATTGGCGAGCGCCTCGACGTAGGCGGGGCTGATCGCCAGCGCACGGTCGAAGCTCGCCAGCGCCGCCTCGACGCGCCTCGCCGCGAACAGCGCGAGGCCGCGATTGTTGAAAGCGGGCGCGTGGTCGGGCTTGAGCGCGATCGCCTCGTCATAAGCCGACAGCGCTTCGTCGACGCGGCTCGCTCTCTCGAGCGCGAGCCCGTAGTTCGTCAACATCGCCGGCGACTTGCGGTTCACCTTCAGCGCGGCGCCGATGAGCCGCACCGCCTCGTCGTTGCGGCCCTGCTGCAGCCGCAGCGCCCCGAGCAGATGATTGGTTTCGGCGTCGTGCGGCCGCTTGGCGAGAACCGCCGCGTAAAGACGTTCGGCCTCGTCCAGCCGGCCGTGCTGGTGGAGCTGAACGGCGCGCTGCAGCGTCTGCCGCGGATCGTCTTCCGGGTTGGCGAACGGCGAGGGCGGTGTCATGGCGAGTCTCCTATCACTGCGCCTCGATCACCGCCAGCGCTAGGGCCAGCGGATGCTCGTCGCTGATGGTGAGGTGGATGAAAGCCTCTCGGCCCGGCGGCGTGATCGCGGCGAGGCGCGCCGCGGCGCCGCCGGTCAGACGCATCGTCGGCTTGCCCGAGGGCAGATTGACGACGCCCATGTCGCGCCAGAACACACCGTGGCGCAAGCCCGTGCCTAGCGCCTTGGCGCAGGCCTCCTTGGCGGCGAAGCGCTTGGCGTAGGAGGCGGCGCGCCCCGAACGGCGCTCGGAGCGCGCGCGCTCGACCTCGGTGAAGCAGCGCTCGAGGAAGCGCTCGCCGAAGCGATCCAGCGTCGTCTCGATGCGGCGGATGTCGCATAGGTCGGCGCCGATCCCGATAATCATCGATGCGCCTCGAGCGCCCCTGCGCGCCCCGCGTCCATCGCCGCGCGCATCGCGCGCACGCTTTGCGCCAGGCCGACGAAAATCGCCTCGCCGATCAGGAAATGGCCGATGTTCAATTCGACGATTTCCGGCAGGGCGGCGATCGCGCCCGCGGTTTGGCAATCGAGCCCGTGCCCGGCGTGGCATTCCAGGCCGAACTTGGCGGCCTGCGCCGCCGCCACGCGCAGGCGGCCGAATTCGTAATCGGCGCGTTCGCGCTCGCCGCGCTCCAGCGCGTCGCACCACGCTCCCGTGTGCAGCTCGACGACCGGCGCGCGCAGCGAAGCGCAGGCGCCGAGCGCGTCGACCGACGGCTCGACGAACATCGAGACGCGAATCCCCGCGCGCTTAAGTTCGGCGACGAAGGGCTTCAGCGCATTGTGCCCGCCGATGACGTCGAGGCCGCCCTCGGTGGTGCGCTCGGTGCGCTTTTCCGGCACCAGGCAGCAGGCGTGCGGGCGCAGGCGCAGCGCGATGTCGAGCAGCTCTTCAGTCGCCGCCATCTCGAAATTGAGCGGCTTGGAAATCGCCGCCTTGAGGCGGAGCACGTCGTCGTCGCGGATGTGGCGGCGATCCTCGCGCAAGTGCGCGGTGACGCCGTCGGCGCCCGCTTCGATGGCGACGAGCGCCGCGCGCACCGGATCGGGAAGGGCGCCGCCGCGCGCGTTGCGCAACGTGGCGACATGATCGATGTTGACCCCCAGACGCAGCGCGGCCATCGAATAATCCTTTCTTTAGATAAGCGGCGCTCAGGGCGCCCCGGCCAAACTGCGGCTTCCCGGCTTGACGGCCGGAATGGCCGCCAGTTCCGGCGGCAGCGCGTCGGCGGCATAGGCGGGAATGTCCAGCGTCGCCAGCGCGACGCGCGGAACGCCGATGTCCGCCCTGCCGCCGGAGCGGTCGATGAGGCACGCCGCGCCGACGATTCGGCCGGGATGTCGGCGCAGCGCCTCCAGGCACTCGCGCGACGACAACCCCGTGGTGATGATGTCCTCGACCATCAGCACCCGCGCCGCCGGCTCAATCGCAAAGCCGCGCCGCAGCGTGAAGACGCCGTCCTCGCGCTCGACGAAGATCGCCTTGGCGCCAAGCCAGCGCGCGGTCTCGTAGCCGGGAACGATGCCCCCGACCGCCGGCGAGGCGACGACGTCGATCGGCCCGAAGGCTGCGCGCGCCTTCCTCGCCAGCGCGCGGCACAGGCGCTCGGTGCGCGCCGGGTCCTGAAAGACGAACATCTTCTGGAGGAAGACCGGCGAGCGCAGTCCCGAAGAGAGGATGAAGTGCCCCTCGAGCAGCGCGCCGGCGGCGCGAAACTCCTCGAGCGTCTGTTCGGGGGTGAGGTCGAGCGAAGCTTCCATCGCGCCTTCATAGCAGGCCGAGGGCGACGCGCAAAAACTTTGTCGATGGGCCGAGGCTGGGTTGCGCGCGCCGCGCGCCCCGCGCAAGACTTGGGCGAACCCACCGCGGAGCCCGCGCCGATGCGCGCCTTTGAAACCAAGACCCTCAGCGACGTGGCCGACGCCGTCGCGCCCGACGGGACTGCCGTGCGCCTGCTGCTCACGCTTCCCGGCGGCAGTTTCGCCCATTTCGAACTGCCGGCCGGCGTGGTTTCGCACGCCGTCGCCCATCGCACCGTCGAGGAGATCTGGTGGGTCCTTTCGGGGCGCGGGCGGATATGGCGGCGCTCAGGCGAAACGGAAAGCGTCGTCGACGCCGCGTCCGGCCTGGCAATTACCCACTCCCCCTTGCCACCGGGCGCGATCTCTGAATCCATGGGGGACATGGATCGCAGTGATTTGCAGCGGCTCAGCAAAGAGCAATTGATTGAGCTGGTGCTGCGGCTCCAACGGCCTGACAAGAATTCACGAACATCATCCAAGCCGCCTTCGACGGACAGGAAGGAAAGGCGCGAGAACTCTCGCCCTGGGGGAGCGAAGCTCGGGCATGAGCCGCACAACCGCCGGCTGGCGGACAATCCCGACGAATTTCGCGACCACATGCCGAGCGTTTGCGAAGCGTGCGGCGGCGCTTTCTCGTTGGACGCCGAGCGGGAATTGATCGGCGAATACGACGAGATCGAGATCCCGCCGGTCAAACCCTATGTGATCCGCCATCGTCGCTTCGCCTGCCGATGCAGGCATTGCGGCGTCGCGGCGAAAGCTCCGGCTCCGGCGCCGGCGGCGGCGACCACGACCCCGTTCGGGCCGCGCATCCATGCGCTGGCGATTTATCTCAAGGGTTTCCAGGCGCTGTCCTACGAGCGGCTGCGCGGGCTGTTCGGCGATGCGTTCGGGCTCGATGTGAGCGAGGGCGCGCTGATGAACATGTTCATCCGCAGCCATGCCAAGTTCCAGATCGAGGCGTCGAGGGCGAAGGCCATTCTTCGCGCCGCCAAGATTGTCGCCAGCGACGAGACCGGGGTTCGCATCGAGGGGACGAACTCGTATCACTGGGTTTTCCATTGCAAGGACGCGGTCGTGCATCAGCCCGATTATTCCCGCGCGGCCCGCGTCGTCGACGAGATGATGGCCGGGCATGAGCCGCAGGTCTGGATCTCGGACCGCTACTCGGCGCAGCAAAAGCACGGCGAGCGGCATCAGACGTGTCTGGCGCATCTGGCCCGCGATGCGGCTTTCGCGTTCGAGCATGGCTCGGATGATTTGCCCTTCCGGTTCAAGCTTTGGTTGCAAAAGGCGTTCGATCTGGCCCGGACCATCGCCGACTTCGCGGCTTCGACCCTGGCGAGAAAAAAACGAGAGCTGGAAAAGCAGCTCGAAGTCCTTCTGGCCTCGCCGACCGGATGCGATCTCGCCCGAGAGCTGCAAGCCAAAATCGGGCGCGCGCGCGATCAGCTTCTTACCTTTTGCGACTACCCCGGCCAGGTCGATGCCACCAACAACACCTCGGAGCGAAAACTCCGCCCGTGCGTGATCCAGCGAAAAGTGACCAACGGCTACCGCGCCATGTGGGCCGCCGAAGCCGAAGCGGATGTGCGAACAACCGTCGACACCGCAAGGCTCAACGGCGCCAATCGCTTCGACGTCATCCTCGCCGCCCTCGCCTGACCCCGCCGCCCTTCGCGACACCGCCCCTCAAATCGGAGAGGGGTGGGTAATTGCCCGGCCTGTGCCTGACGATTCCCTTGGGAACCCATTTCCAATTCCGCGCCGAGCCGCAAGCGCCTTTCGCGTTCCTTGCCGTCACCATGCCGCCCTGGCCCGGCGGCGACGAGGCGGTCCCGGTCGCCGGCCCCTGGCGCGCCACGGTCCCTTGAGAATCCCGAGCGACGCGCCCCTTGCCTCGGCGCGAGCGCGCTGCTAGCCATCGGGCGTCTCTCGCGCCGCTCGATGCGAGCCGGTTTAGCTCAGTTGGTAGAGCAGCGGTTTTGTAAACCGTTGGTCGCGGGTTCGACTCCTGCAACCGGCACCGCCCCTCGACCTCATAGCGCCTCGCCGAGGCGCTTTTTCACGGCGACGGGGCCGGTTCGCCGGCTTTACCGCGCTGATGTCCCCACTCCCGGAGCTGCTGGAAGACGACGTAAAGCATCGGGATGACGAAGATCCCGATGGTGCTGGCGGCCAGCATGCCGGCGAAAACCGAAGTGCCGACGCCGCGGCGGCTGATCTGCGCGGCGCCGTGCGCGACGACCAGCGGCGCCAGCCCCAGGATGAAGGCGATGGAGGTCATCATCACCGCGCGGAACCGCGTCCGCGCGCCGAGCGTCGCCGCTTGTCGGATGTCGAGGCCCTGCTCGCGCTGCTCCTTGGCGAACTCGACGATCAGAATCCCGTTCTTGGCCGCGAGCGCGATCAGAACGACCAGCCCGATCTGCGCATAGAGGTCCAGCGTCAGGTGGGCGATCATCAGGCCGACGAACGAGCCGCATGCGCCGACCACGACGGAGAGCAGCACCGGGAGGGGAATCATCCAGCTCTCATAGAGCGCGACCAGGAACAAATAGGCGAAGAGGACCGCGAGCCCCAGAATCGCGCCCGTCTGGCCCGACGCTTGGTGTTCCTGATAGGCGGTTCCCGTCCATTCGTAGGCGTAGCCGGCGGGAAGCGTCTTCGCCGACACTTCCTGCATCGCCTGCAACGCTGCGCCCGAGGACTCGCCGGGCGCCGGCGCGCCGTTGATCGTCACCGAGCGATAGTTGTTGTAGCGGGCGATGACCTGCGGCCCCACGACCACGCGAAGATCGGCGATCGAGCGCAGCGGCACCATCTCGCCATTCTTGTTGCGCACTTGAATTTGCCAGAGCGCCGACGTGTCGCGCCGATCCGCGGCTTCGCCCTCGATGTTGACCTGCCAGGTCCGGCCATAAAGATTGAAGTCGCCGCTGTAGTATCCGCCCAGCGTCGCCTGTAGCGCGGTGAACACGTCGGCCATGTTCAGGCCGAGCGCTTGCGCCTTGTCGCGATCGATGTCGAGATAGACGGACGGGGTGGTCGCGGTGTAGGTCGAAAACACGCGCGTCAGTCTGGGATCCTGATTGGCGGCGGCGATCGTTCCCCGCATCACGCTGGCCATCGTCGCCGGGTCCTGACCCTCCAACGCCTCGAGCTGATACTCGAACCCGCCGCTCGTCGACAGTCCGATGATGGGCGGGAGGTTGAAGGGAAGGACGGAGGCGGCGCGAATCTGAGAGCCTTGTCGAAACACCTGGCCGATCAGCGCCTGCGCGGAATCCGCTGCGCCCTGCCTATCCGCGAACGGCTTCAACTTCGCGACGACGAACGCCGCGTTGGATTCGGCGCCGCCGTCGAGTAGCGAAAAGCCCAATATCGAGAACGCACGCTGCACTTGCGGCATCGTCTTCAGAAGCTGTTCGACCGAGCGCGCCGCCTCGGACGTGCGCGCGAGCGACGCGCCGTCCGGCAGTTGGACCGAAATCATGAACGAGCCCTGATCTTCTTCCGGAAGGAAGCTCGTCGGCGTGATTTTCGCCAAGCCGAAGACGCCCAGCCCGAAGAGCGCGACCAGGCCAAGCGAGACGACCGAAACCCGCACGAGCCGCCGGACGATCGCGGCGTAGCCGTCGCGCGCGAAATCGATCCCGCGCAGGGTGCGAGCCATAATCCCGCGGCGCCGGCCGGTGTGCCGCAGGAACACCGCGCACAACGCCGGCGACAACGTCAGGGCGTTGACGGCGGAGATCAACATTGCGGAGGCGATGGTGACGGCGAACTGGCGGAACAACAGTCCCGACAGACCCGGCACGAAAGCGATCGGCACGAACACCGATAAAAGCACCAAGGTGATGGCGATGACCGGCGCAGTGATCTGCCGCATCGCCTTCTTAGTGGCCTCCGCCGGCGTCAGGTCCGGCTCCTCCTCGATCACGCGCTCGACGTTCTCCACCACCACGATCGCGTCGTCCACCACGATGCCGATCGCCAACACCATGGCCAGCAAGGAGACGGTGTTCGCGGAATAGCCCATCGCGAGCAGGACGACGAACGTTCCGATCAGACTGACCGGCACCGCGACCGCGGGAATGATGGTGGCCCGCAGATTCCCCATGAACAGGAAGACCACCAGCACGACCAGCGCGAAAGCCTGGCTCAGAGTCTTGATCACCTCGTGGATCGTGTCGTTGACGAAGGTCGTGGAGTCGAAAACGATGGTGGCCTTCATTCCCTTGGGGAACCGCTGCCCGAGCTCGTCCAGCTTCTTGTCGACGAGGGCGGCTGCGCTCACGGCGTTGGCGCCCGGCGAGAGGTAGATCGCCGCCGCCACGGTCGGCTCGCCGTCCAGGCGGCTGTCGACGTCGCTGTTCTGGGCGCCCATCTCGACGCCGGCGACGTCGCGCAAATGAAGGATCGAGCCGTCGGGATTGGCGCGCAGAACGATGTCGCCGAATTGCGCCGGCGTCGTCAGACGCCCCTGAGTCTGAACGTTCAACTGGACTTGCTGATCCTTGTCGATCGGCGGCGCGCCGATGCGCCCGACCGCCGCTTGCACGTTTTGCGCCTGTATGGCGGCGATGACGTCCGTCGGCGTCAGATTGAGATTGACCAGCCGCTGCACGTCGAACCAGATGCGCATGGAATAGTTCAGGCGAGCGAACAGCACCGCCTGTCCGACGCCGGGGACGCGCGACAGCTCGTCCATCACGTTGATCGTGACGTAATTGGCGATGAACAGCGGGTCCTGCGCTCCGCCCTCGCTGGAGAAGCCGATGAATTGCAGGACCGCCGGAGAGCGCTTTCTGACGGTGAGGCCCTGCTGCTGGATTTCCTGCGGCAGCTGCGGCAGCGCCGACTGCACCCGGTTGTTGACGTTGACGGTGTCGATGTCGGGGTCGGTGCCGAGCGCGAAGCTGACGGTCAGAATGTAGCTGCCGTCGTTGCCGCTGGTCGACTTCATATACAGCATCTTGTCGACGCCGATGATCTGCGCCTCCAAGGGCTGGGCCACGCTCGCTTCCACGACGGCCGCGGACGCGCCGGGGAAATTCGCCATGACCATCACCTGCGGCGGCACGAGGTCCGGAAACTGCGCCACCGGCATACGGATCATCGCCAGCAGGCCGGCGAGCGTGACCACGATCGCGATCACGATCGCGAGCCGCGGCCGGTCGACGAAGACGGACGAGATCATCGGCTAGGTCCGCCCGCGGGAGAAGGGGCGGCCGGCTTCGCGGCGGAAGCCTTGTCGACGGCGCCGTCAGGGGCGCCGACGGCGCTCGCCGCAGGACCGGCCGAGACGGCGCGGCCGGGCTGCACGCGCTGCACGCCCTCGACGATGACCAGTTGCCCCTCCTGCAACCCGCTCGACACCGCCGCCGAAGTCGGCGTGGTTTGACCGAGCTTGACGCCCTGCCGCTGCGCCTTCCCTTGCGCATCCACGACAAAGACATAATCGCCGCTCTGATCGGTAAGCACGGCGGCGCGCGGTATGGCGAGCATTTCGATCGGCTGCGCGCCCTCCAGCAGAACGTTGACGAATTCCGCGTCGATCAATTCTCGATTCGGGCCCAGCGCCGCGCTCGGACTGGACATCGACGGATTGGCGATGACGGCGCGCAGCAGAAGCGTGTCCGTGCCGCCCGTCACGCTGTTGTTGATGAAATCGAGCTTGCCGGTTTGACCGTAAAGGCGGCCGTCGGGCAGCTTGACCCTGATCTTGACCACGTCGAAGCCGCCCCCGCCGACGATTTTCTGTCTGAGATCGAGCGCGGTTCTCGACGGAACGGAAAAGACGACGAACATCGGGTCCTGGCTGACGATGGTCGACAGCACGCCCGAGCTTGGACTGACCACATTGCCCTCGGTCGTCGTCGTGCGGCCGATCTTGCCGTCGATCGGCGCGTGGATTTCGGTATAGGCCAAGTTGATTTCGGACTGACGAAGCTGGGCCTGAGCGGCGAGCAACTGGGCCGACAGGGCCTGTTGATTGGCCTCCGCGGCGTCGACCGCAGCTTGGGTGCCGGCGGTGGTGCGCAGCAGTTCCCGAGCGCGATCGAACGTCAGATTGGCGTTGCGCAATTGCGCCTCGACCTGCTGAATCGCCGCTCGCTTGGCTTGCACGTCCGCCTCGAACGGTCCTTGTTCGAGGCGGTAGAGCAGGTCGCCTTGCTTGACTTCGCTCCCCTCCGTGAACAGTCGCTTGTCGAGGAACGCCGTCACGCGCGCCGACAGATCGACGCGATTGATCGCCTGAATGCGGCCAAGGAACTCGCTGGTCTCGGTGATCGGCCGGCGTTCGACCTTCGCCACGCCGACCGCGGGCGGCGGCGGCGCCTGCTGGGCCCACGCCGGCGCGAGCCAAGCGAAAGAGACCGCGGCAAGAACAAGTGACCAGGGGCGCAACATCGATACCCTTGAAAAAATTGGACTAAAAGAGTAGGAAACGGTACAGTTTCGTTTTGTATCCCGATTCGGAACAGGCGGCAAGCGTGGTCGGGTCGACAGCAAATGCGGACGATCGGACGACGCGGCGGCTCGGACGCGGCGGACGTCCAAAGGCAAGCGAGGCCGAACGGCGAAACGAACATATCCTTCGAACCGCCGGCGAAATGTTCATGCAGTTCGGCTTCGACGGCGCGTCGATGGCCGCCGTGGCGAAGGCGGCGAGGATATCGACGCGCACCCTCTACGCACGCTATGCCGACAAGGCGGCGTTGTTCAGCGAGGTTGTGAGGGACCTCGTCAGGCGCTGGCTCGTTCCCATTGTTCGCTTCGAATCCGAGCAAGACAAACTGGAGGACGTCCTGTTGGCTCTCGCGCGCTATCTGGCGACCTTCACGTTGACTCCGCAATCGGTGAGCGTCAATCGCGTCATCATTTCCGAGTTGCAGCGTCGACCGGAATTTGGTCGGCTGGCCGACGATGCGGGAAGAAAGCCCGCCGTCGCCGCGATCGCGTCCATCCTGTCGCGGCGCCGGAGCGAGCTTCGCCTGACCGATTACGAAATGGCGGCGGAGCAATTTCTGAGTCTGGCGATCGGCAGCAGCCTGCGTCTGGCGACTTTCGGCATCGAGGTCACACCCGACGAAATCGAGCGACGCGTCCGCGCCTCGGTGGATTTGTTTTTGTTCGGCGCGCGGCGGCGCGATTGACCTGAGGCTCATGAGCAAGACCATTGCGTCATTCCTGCGACGGCGCTCTATTCCTCCCCCGATCGCCGAAATCGCGAGGCGCCGACAAAAGCCCCGACGAATGGCTTCCGATTAGAGACGACGTCACGTCGGCGCGGCCGCCGTCTCAACGTCAGTGAAGAGACGCGCGCGAGGGGCGAAACCGGCAATGGCGGCGTTCGCGGCCGCGAGGCCGACGCCCTTTCCTTCGCCTCGGGTTTCGTGTATTGCGCCGCACAAAGCAGACGGCGCGGCGTCGCGGATCCGCGTTTCGTCGCACTCCCGTCATCTCGGCGATCGAGGGAAGGCGCGGCCGTCGGCCGCCTTCTCTCCGATTCGCGCCGCGCCGAAAGCCTGGACCCGCATGAAGCTGAGAAACATCGCGATCATCGCCCACGTCGACCACGGCAAGACGACGCTGGTCGACCGCCTGTTGCAACAATCGGGCGCGTTCCGCGAAAACCAGCGCGTCGCCGAGCGGGTGATGGATTCCAACGACCTCGAGCGCGAGCGCGGCATCACCATTCTCGCCAAGGCGACCTCGGTGGTGTGGAAGAACGTGCGCGTCAACATCGTCGACACCCCCGGCCACGCCGACTTCGGTGGCGAAGTCGAACGCATTCTGTCGATGGTCGACGGCGCGATCGTGCTGGTCGACGCCGCCGAAGGGCCGATGCCGCAGACCAAGTTCGTCGTCGGCAAGGCGCTGAAGATCGGCCTCAGGCCGATCGTCTGCGTCAACAAGGTCGACAAGCCGGACCAGCGAGCGAGCGAAGTCGTCAACGAGTGCTTCGACCTCTTCGCCGCGCTCGACGCCACCGACGAGCAGCTCGACTTTCCCATCATCTACGGCTCGGCCAAGCAGGGCTGGATGGCCAATTCGCCGGACGGGCCGAAGGAGAACATGGCGCCGCTGTTCGATCTCGTGCTCAAGCACGTCGAGCCGCCCAAGGTCGGCGCCGGCGGCTTCCGCATGCTCGGCACGCTGCTCGAGGCCAATCCCTATCTCGGGCGCGTCATCACCGGGCGGGTGTTCTCCGGCGCGATCCAGACCAACGCGCCGGTCAAGGTGCTCGACCGCGACGGCGGCCTCGTCGAGCAGGGGCGCGTCTCGCGCATCCTGGCGTCCCGCGGCATCGAGCGCGCGGCCATCGAGGAGGCGGTCGCCGGCGATATCGTCGCCGTCGCGGGGCTGGAGAAGTTCAACGTCGCCGACACCCTGTGCAGCCCAGAGGAAGTCGAGCCGCTGCACGCCCAGCCGATCGACCCGCCGACGCTGTCGATGACCTTTTCGGTCAACGACAGCCCGCTGGCGGGCACGGAAGGCGACAAGGTGACCAGCCGAGTCATCCGCGACCGCCTCTACAAGGAGGCGGAGGGCAACGTCGCGTTGCGCGTCGAGCCCGCGCCCAATACCGACTCCTTCGTCGTCTCGGGACGCGGCGAACTCCAGCTCGCGATCCTGATCGAGACGATGCGCCGCGAAGGCTTCGAGCTCGGCGTCTCCCGGCCCAAGGTGCTCACGCGCCGCGGCGGGGCGGGCGAACTCCTGGAGCCGATCGAGGAAGTGGTGATCGACGTCGACGAGGAATATTCGGGCGTCGTGGTGCAGAAGATGAGCGAGCGCAAGGGCGAGATGATCGAGATGCGCCCCTCCGGCGGCGACCGGTTGCGCTTGGTCTTTCTCGCCCCGACGCGCGGCCTGATCGGCTATCTCGGCGAGCTCCTGACCGACACGCGCGGCAGCGCGATCATGAACCGCCTGTTCCACAACTGGGGCCAATGGAAGGGCGAGATCGCCGGACGGCGCAACGGCGTGCTGATCGCCAACGACGCCGGCGAGGCGGTCGCCTACGCGATGTGGAATCTCGAGGACCGCGGGCCGATGTTGATCGAGCCGGGCTGGAAGGTCTATCAGGGCATGATCGTCGGCCAGCACACCCGCGACAACGACCTCGAAGTCAACGTGCTCAAGGGCAAGAAGCTCACCAACATCCGCACCCACTCCAAGGACGAAGCGGTGCGCCTGACCCCGCCGATCCAGATGACGCTGGAAAAGGCGCTCCCCTATATCCAGGAAGACGAACTGGTCGAGGTGACGCCGAAGTCGATCCGCCTGCGCAAAGCCCTGCTCGACCCCCTCGAGCGCAAACGGGCGGACAGGGCCAAGGCGACGCCGGCGGAGGGGGCGGCGTAACCGCCGCCGCCAAGCCTTTCCAAGGATTTCCAAGCCTGTCCAAGGATTTCCAAACTTTTCCAAGGAAATTCCAAGCTTTTTCCAAACTTTTCCAAACTTTTTCCTTGGCGGTTTCGTGCGATTTCAATGGCTTGGCGCGCGAAACCAGGAAGACAGTAACTCCCAAGGCGTGGTGAGTCTGGAATGCCACAGTGTTTGGGAAACGGCATTGATATGCGGATTATGGGAGACGGCGGCACGAGACTGTGAATCAAGGGTGGGATGGTTCTTCCCGCCGAAGTCGAGGAGTTGATAGCGTCTCTGAGGGCGGAGATCGCGGCGTTGCGGGCCGAGGTGGCCGATCTTCGTCGGCAATTGGGGCGGGACAGCTCGAACAGTTCGCAACCGCCTTCGAGTGACGGGCTGCGGAAGAAACCGCGTATTGGAGGCAGTCTGCGCGGCCGTTCGGGCAAGACGAGCGGCGGCCAGACGGGTCATAAGGGCGGCACGCTGCGGCAGGTCGCCGATCCCGATTGCGTGGTTGGGCACGCGGCGTGCGCATGCGGCCATTGCGGTTGGCCTCTCGAGGCGGGGTCGGCGATAGGGGTCGAGAAGCGGCAAGTGTTCGACCTTCCCGAGCGCCCGCTGCGGGTCACGGAACATCAGGCCTCGATTTACCGCTGCGCGCATTGCCGGGGCGTGACGAAGGCGGTTTTTCCCGAAGGCGTGGTCTCGCCTGCCCAGTATGGCGAGCGCATCAAGGCCGCGGCGATCTATCTCAATGTCCAGCAACTCATCCCCGAGGATCGGACCGCGCAAGCGCTGAGCGATCTGTTCGACGCGCCGCTGATCTGTCCGGCCAGCCTTGTCGCTTGGATCGCCAAGAAGGGACAAGAGTTGCGGCAAGTTTACCAGGCCATCGGCGAGCGCGTGGCCGAGGCGAAGGTTCGCCATCTCGACGAGACGGGATATCGCATCGCCGGTAAGCTGCAATGGCTGCATACGACTTCGAGCCAAGCCTTCACCTTCTATCGCGCCGACGAAAAGCGCGGCGCGATCCCGCAGGATTTGAAGGGGGGCGTCGTCGTGCACGACCACTTCCTGCCTTATCGTCGGCTCGACGCGGTCGAACACGCCTTCTGCAACGCCCATATCTTGCGCGAACTCCAGTGTTTGATCGAGTTCGACAAGGAGCCGTGGGCCGAACTCATGCGCGACACGCTTCGGGCGGCGAATATCGCCGTTCATGAGGCGCGCGAGGCGGGCGCGAAGGCGCTGGAGCCCAAAGTCATCGCGGCCTTCGTCGACCAATATTGGGCCGCGGTTCGGCTCGGCCTCGCTTTCCATCGCCAGTTGCCCGCACTCCACGCCAAGGCCAACGCGAGCGGACGAACAAAGCAGCGCCCCGGCCGCAATCTGCTCGAAAGGCTGAAGACGTTCAAAGTCGAAACGCTGCGCTTCCTCACCGACTTCGACGTGCCCTTCACCAACAACCTGGCCGAACAGGACCTCAGGATGATGAAGGTCAAAATGAAAATCTCGGGCTCGTTTCGAACCCTCGACGGCGCCCAAAGCTTCGCGCGCCTCAGGTCAGTCGTCTCAACCGCGAGAAAACAGGGGGCCAACATCCTCAAAACCCTCGCCGACCCGCCAACACAGATCGCGCTCGCCCTCAACGCCTAGACGGCTTGGGAGTTACGGAAGACACTCCTTGTGTAAGTTTTTGCGTGGTCGGCGAGGCGGCGCTTGAAGGGGACGACGCCTCGACCGACCAAAGAAAACTGTAGCACGGATTGTGACAATCAGAAAGAAATGGCGATATTATAGTTGACGGACCCTGCCATCTGTGATACCGTTGATTCATAATCAAAATTATGGATCACGGCTATGTCTAAGTCAGTTCTCGACGCCAAAGCCCTTCACGACGAATCCGCCGCGTATGCGTGGGTTGAGACTCGGCTTTGGCCAAATGGCCCGATCTGTCCTCATTGCGACGGCGGCGAGCGCATTTCGAAGATGCAGGGCAAGAGCACCCGAATCGGCGTCTACAAGTGCTATCATTGTCGAAAGCAGTTCACCGTCAAGGTCGGGACTGTTTTTGAAGACAGCCACGTCCCGATGCACCTGTGGCTCCAGGCCGTCTACCTCATGTGCTCGTCCAAGAAGGGGGTTTCGAGCAACCAGCTTCACCGGACCCTTGGCGTCACTCTCAAGACCGCTTGGTTCATGTCTCATCGGCTGCGCGAGGCGATGCGAATCGTCGGCGCCGCGCCAGTCGGCGGCGAAGGGCAGATCGTCGAAGCCGACGAGACTTTCATCGGCCGCAAGGAAGGGACCGAGGTTCGCCGCGGGTACTTCCACAAGAATGCCGTTCTGACCCTCGTTGAGCGCGGCGGTTCGGCCCGCAGCTTCCATATCGACGCCGCGACCGGCCGCAATATCGCGCCAATCATTGCCGCTCAGACTGCCAAGGAATCGCGCCTCATGACAGACGAGGCGGCCTACTACGTCACCGTTGGAAAGCAGTTCGCCTCGCACCATTCGGTCAAACACGCCTTGGAGGAATTCGGCTACACCGACCGGGAAACCGGCGTGAACGTGAACACCAACACCGTCGAGGGGTTCTATTCGATCTTCAAGCGCGGGATGAAGGGCATCTACCAGCACTGCAAGGAAAAGCACTTGCATCGCTATCTCGCCGAGTTCGATTTCCGCTACTCGAATCGCGTCCGGCTTGGGGTTGACGACGTTGAACGCACCGTCCGCGCGGTGAAAGGCGCCATGGGCAAGCGGTTGACCTACCAAACGACTGATCTCAGAAAACCGGAAGCGCAGGCCTAAATCATGATCTTGCCAGCGGGGCGGCCGATACCTGTCATGCTCGGTGATCCGCCGTCAGGCTCGGCGCGCGATTTCGTTGGTTCCCCGCCGATCGTGCTAGTTCACGTCGCGGCCGACGACAGGCCGCACAATGGCGACACCTACACCGCGTTGATCGACACCGGCGCGGACGTAACCGTGATCGACCAGGCCGTCGCCCACCGCATCGGCGCGGCGCTCGTTGGCAACGGTATTTCTCGCGGGTTCGGCGGCATGCGAAGCGGCGTCAAGCGGACGCGGATCACAATCACTTTTGCGGCGGCGAACCTCGTTTTCGAGGAGCCGGCCGCCGGCGTGCTGGACTTCCGAGTTGCCGGCCTGACGTTCGATCTCGTTTTAGGTCGGGCGTTCCTGCGGTATTGCCGCCTGACTCTCGATGGCCCGAACGGCGATTATCGTCTTGAATGGCTTGGCTAGGATCGTCCATCCACACGATCGTCATAAGGCCGACTGAGACGACGGGGCGCATCTCGTCTGGGGCGCGGAACTTATCCAAGAATCGACTCCCATGAAACGGCGTGGTTCGATCCCTCGATAATGAGGGAAGACAAACATGGTCGGCTCATTTGATCCCGACAGATGGTATTTTGTCGTCGAGTGCGAGGAGTGCGGTAGACCTATCTCGCTTGGGGAGGCTCCGCCTCCCGAGCGAGAGCCTTCTCCGACAGTAGAAGGAGGCCAGGTGATTTGCCCGCATTCGGACTGTCGCTCGCAGGGCAACTTTCTTGCTGGGGAAGTTCGGCGAGTGAGCGGTAAAATGCTGGCCGAACGTCCATAAGCTGTTCGTGACGAGTGCCGTCTTTTCCCCACCAAACAAGGCGGCCTGAAGTGTCGATGGCGCACATCGGCGATTTCCCGTATGAGAGTTACAGGAATCGCGTCGCCAGCGAGAAGGACGGAAGCGCGGCTGCAACCGCGCCCGTCACAATCCAACAGCTACCACGCGCGCACTGTATCGACTAGGGGGCGAGCTTGAACGTCGGCTTGTTCGTTGCCGGAACGGTCGGCTATGCGGTCGGCTCATTCCGCGATCCGGTGATTATCCTTTTCGCCTTGATCTGCGGCGCAGCCGGATATTCCAGAGCGCGCGTCTTTTGGCCGCTCGCACTTTCAATCCTCCTTACGGCTTTTGGCACCATCATGGCTCATTTCGTCTGGCAAACTCCAGCGAGTGTCAGCCAATGGTGGGGAGCCGCGCTCATTTGGCGCTTCTATATCAACTGCGTGATTGGCTACTTGGCCTACGGACTCCTCCGGGTCGGGCGCATCACGCCTGCGAAGGTAAAACCGACCGCACCACCGCGAGGGGATAACGCTTAGACAATCTTCCACCGCGCTTCATGTCTCTGGCCCGTTCAGCCAACGAACGTAAGAGACCGCGGCCCGCGGCATCCATCGAAAGAGAAACGAAAAAAGAGCCGGGAGAAGGTAGCCGGCGACGGCACCCAGCAGACCACCGATGACGGCCGATTGGAACCATGGGTGCAACTCGACCGCCACAGCCGCGAGTCCCTTTCGATTTTCCTCGAGACTAAACCAATAGGCATCGGGGACAAGGTCCGCCGGATTGAAGGTGTCGCAAGCAGCCGCCGAATTCCAGAATCTCGAAGGAAGCGTTGGATCGCTAGCTGCTCTGCATCCTTCCCTCGCCTTCCGCAATTCGTCGAGCCTGTACGCCTCCACAGAGGCACCGAGACGGGCGGCTTCCTTGGCGTCGCGCTCCCACAGGTACTCTCGAATACGCGCCGTCTCAAAGGTGCCATACGGCGTGAGCCAAACGCCCCATTGATGAAGCACGGTCGGGCAGACGAGCGCCCCCACGACGAACGCCGATAATGCGAGTCGCTTGCGGTTCATTGAACGTCCTGTCCTTAGCGCGTATGATGCGCTCAGATCACGCGCCGAGTCTCGCGCTGAAAGGGAACGCCATGTCGACGACGGCGTCAAAGCCCAAGCCGAAGAAATACACCATCAAAGAGCAGTCTGAGCGGTTCAAGGAGACCGCGCGTCAGATTGGCTGCGATACGTCGCCCGGCGCGCTGGACAGGGCGTTCGGGAAGATTGACGCGACGAAACCTCAATCGCCCAAGAATCCTCGATTGTGAACGCCGACGTCACTGACGCGGACGTCCACATCAATGAATAGCTTGACGTCATTTTTCGCCGCGTCGTTTCCTCCGAGCATTCGCCGGCTCTGCACGTCCAAACCAGTTATCAGGCCGTCGTCTTCCAACAAGCAGTAGGTCACTCCCTTGATCGCGGAGGGGACGACTTGCTCGTCGTGGCGAGGAACTGTGAGGGCGTCCAAAAGCATTTTGACCCTGTTGTCCAAATCGCCTCCTTGGTAGACGCGCCCCGGTGTCTCTTTCCGCAAGAACGAGATTGTTAGGCTGCATTTCAGCTTGAGGCGGTCGCGAACAAGAGGCAAAAAATCAACACCTCCCTTTGTGACGGGAGCGCAGAGATCGATGTCGTCCGCGAGACCGCCAGTGTCTGCGGCGATCGAATCGCTTTCGGGAATCCCGGCGATGTGCGCGGAGACATAGCGACTTCGACGAAGCCCAATTAGCGAGGGGTGAGAATCCCAGAGTTCGGCGAGCTGCGCATGGATGTGTTCGCGGATCGCTTGCTTCTTCTCCGATCGTTTCCCCGCGCTCCCATTGGAGGACAGAGGGCCGTCATAGGTGAGCGTGAAACGCATGACGCTGAGCCCGATCGGCTCCCCCTGGCGGAAGCGAAAGGTGCTCATGCTAGCACCTTGGGTCCGTGAGGTACAACAACGCCAAAGAAATTGTCGGGAGAATTTTGCATAAGGACGAATCTTGTGATTCTCTGGGCATATCCAAGAGGATGGTTCGCTCATGTCGCGCCGTGACTTTTCACAACTTTCCCGACCACGTCGCTCGGCGAAAATTGCGCCCCGCCTCGCGCCAAGAAACGCGCCCAAGAAGACGACGGGCCATTCTGCAAAGCTCTCTGTCGGTTGGCCATCGCGCTTTTTAGCGCCGCCGCGCGGCGGCTTCGGCGTCCGGTTCACGTTCGGCCGACGCGGAATAGCGACGGTTTCCGCGATCTCCCGCCGCGTTTCCACACGAATGGCGGCGGCGGCCTCGGGCCTTCCATCGGCCCGCCGCGCCGTCGCAGCCGTGGTCGCCGCCGAGAGCGCGGCGGCGTGAAGTCGGCTGTGCGAATTCTGACCCGCGGCGCGCGCCCCGCGCCTCTTCTCCGCCGCAATTGCGAGGCAAAAAACGCACTGGACGCTGCTCGGCGGCGAAAGTTCGCCGCCGCGGCGGATCGGGCCCGGCCGCCGAGCGCGCCTTTGTTCCCTGTTCCCTCCGGGGACGCGTAATGCGCGCCCGGAGAGTTTCGCTGCATCGTTCGGGAGGCCCCGATGTCCCTGCCCGCTTCGCATCCGCGTCTTTCCAAGCGCGCTTACAGTCTCGGCGAACTCGTCGCCGACGGATTCGTCCATACGGCCGCGCTGGTCGCGGGCCTCATCGCCTTCACGGTGCTGTTCGTGAAGGCGCCGTTCCGTGGCGGGATCGGCGAGGGGCTGGCGATGGCGGTCTACGCCGCCGGCTTCTTCCTGATGTTCGGCGTTTCCCTCGCCTACAACATGACGCCGAATTCGCCGGTGAAATGGATTTTGCGCCGCTGCGACCATTCGGCGATCTATCTGATGATCGCCGGCACCTACACCGCGCTGCTGTCGCTGATCCCGGACAGCCTTTGGGCGATCGCCCTCGCCGTCTTCGTCTGGAGCGGCGCGCTGGTCGGGGTGGCGCTGAAGCTGTTCGTGCCCGGCCGCTTCGACCGCATCGAGACCGGCGTCTATCTCGCGCTCGGCTGGTCGGCGGTCATCGCGTTCAGGCCGCTCGTCTCCGCGCTGCCAGCGCCGACGCTGGCGCTGATCGTCATCGGCGGACTCATCTATTCCGTCGGCGTCGCGTTCTATCTCTGGCACAGCCTGAAATTCCAGAACGCGATCTGGCACGGCTGCGTCGCGCTCGCCGCCGCGTGCCACTTCGCCGGCGTGGCCTGGGCGGTCGGCCAAGCGGCTTAAAGGCGCGCCGCCTCGAGGGAGGCCGCCCGCCGCTTTGACGCCGCGGCCGCGCGTTGGCATAATGGTCGACGCAACAGGAGCACCGAGAAGTGACATTGCCGCGATCGCCGCTCGCCGCCGCCCTCGTCGCCGTCTTCGCCGCGGCGCCGGCCGTCGCGGCCGTCGCGGCCGACCTGCCCGCCCTGCCCTCGCTCGCCGCCGATCCCGAGACGCAAGCGCCCGACTGGAAGGGCCTCTACGTCGGGACGGGGCTCGCCGTCGCCTCGTTCAAGGGCGTCAAGGGCGCGGTCGGGGGCGACGTTTTCGCCGGCTACGATCGCACTTTCGACAACGCCGTCGTGCTCGGGGTGCGCTTTTCCACCGGCTACGACCCCTGGGTCTTTCCCAGCGGTCGGTATCGCGAATTCGATTTCGCCGAGACCAGCGTCAAGCTCGGTTACGAAATGGGCCGTCTGACCCCATACGTCGTGACCGGGGCGGCGCTCGCCAGACCGACAAATTTCGGCGGCGGCCTCGCCGATCCCGGCGCTACGGTCAACGGCCTGTTCGCCGGCCCGGGCGCGCTGCAGGCGGTCGGAACGGTCGGCGCCGGCGTCGACTACGCCGTCACCAACAATCTCCACGTCGGCCTCGAGGCGGTGGTCGGCAATGGCCCGCTCGGCGCGACGCCGTTCGGCCGCTGACGGCGGACGCGAGGCGAGCGGCGGCGGGGGGCGTTGCGAATTTCGCGTTGACTCGAGGCGCGGCGCGATTGCCTTCGCCGACGCCGCGCGATAGGTCATCGGCCAAGCCTTCCCAGGTGCGGACCCCATGCAGACCTTGAATCGTCGGGCGTTGCTCGTGAGCGTGGTCGCCGCCTCCGGCGCGCGCCTCATCGGGCCGGTTCTCGCCCAGCAGCCCGCCGTGCCGCCTGCCGCGGCGCCCGCTTCGCCCGCCTTCGGCTACGACGACGTCGTCAAACGCGCGCGCGCGCTGGCCGCCGCCGATTTCGACGGTTCGTTTCCCAAGCTTCCCGAGCAATTGGACCGGCTCAATTTCGACGCCTGGCGCGCCATCCGCTTCAAGTCCGACCAGCCGCTGCTCGGCCAGCCCGGCGCGAGCTTCCGTCTCGAACTCTTCCACCTCGGCTATCTCTACAAGCGCCCGGTGGTCGTCAACGTGCTGCGCGACGGCATTCCCGCGCCGGCGCTCTACCAGGCCAATCTGTTCGATTACGGCGCCGCCGTCGTTCCCAGCGGCCTGCCGATCAATTTCGGCTTCGCCGGCTTTCGCCTGCTCTATCCGCTCAACGCGCCACACGTCATGGACGAGGTCATCTCGTTCCTCGGCGCGAGCTATTACCGCTTTCTCGGCCGCGGCCAGCGCTACGGCCTGTCGGCGCGGGGTCTCGGCGTCGGCTCGGCCGGGCGCGCCGACGAGGAATTCCCGTTCTTCCGCGAATTCTGGATCGAGACGCCCGGGCCGGCGGCCGAGCGCATCGTCGTTCTCGCGCTGCTCGACGGCGAGTCGGCGACCGGCGCTTTCCGCTTCGAGATCGTTCCCTCGCTGGAGACCAGCGTCGACGCGACGGTGACGCTGTTCGCGCGCCGTTCGATTCCCGCGCTCGCCATGGCGCCGCTGTCCTCGATGTTCCTGAGAGGCAAGAACGATCGCCGCGTCGACGACGACTTCCGCACCGAGCTGCACGATTCGGACGGCCTGCTGATGCACACCGGCGCGGGCGAGTGGATCTGGCGCCCGCTCAGCAACCCGGCCGCGCCGGCGCTGTCCACCTTCCTGGACGCCAACATTCGCGGATATGGGCTGCTCCAGCGCGACCGCTCCTTCGAGCACTACCAGGATCTCGACCTCGCCTACGAGCTGAGGCCCAGCTACTGGATCGAGCCGCACGAAGGCTGGGGCGAAGGCGCCGTCCAACTGGCGGAGCTGCCGACCGACAACGAAAGCAACGACAACATCGTCGCCGCCTGGACGCTCAGGCAGAATTTCGAAGCCGGCCGCTCGATGAGCTACGGCTACCGCATCACCGCGCTGACCAACGATTCGCGCCTGACGCCGGGCGCGCGCGCGGTCAACACCTTCCGCGCCGCACCGCGCGCGCTCGGCGCCGCCGAAGCGCCCCCGCCGGGCGCGACGCGCTTCCTGATCGATTTCAGCGGCGGCGATCTCAGCTATTACCTCTCCGACCCGACGCTGATCGAAATCGTCGCGACGACCACGCCAGGGCGCGTGTTGCGCACCTTCCTCGCGCCCAACGCGCACCTGCGCGGCTTCCGCGCCGGCGTCGACGTCGCGGTCGACCCCGGCCAAAGCTGCGACGTGCGCGTGTTCCTGCGCGCCGCCAACAACGCGCTCACCGAAACCTGGACCTTCCCCTGGCGCTCGTGAGGACGGCGCGGCGAAGAGCCGCTCATAGTCCGAGTCCGCGCAGCAGCCGCGGCGCGCTGGCGCCGGCCCCGGCCGCCTCGGCGACGAACAGGCTCTTCAGCGTCGGCGCGCGATCGACGACGCGCAGGCCGAAGTCGCGCATGAAGCGCAGCGGCCGGGAATCGTTGGAGAACAGCCGGTTCAGCGCGTCCATGCCGAGGCTCGACGCGACGACGTCGAAGCGGCGCGCGCGCTGATAGGCCTCGAGCGTCTCCGCGTCGCCGGGATCGAGGCCGAGGCGCATCCGATCGACGACGATCTCGGCCAGCGAAGCGACGTCGCGCAGGCCGAGATTGAGCCCCTGCCCCGCCAGCGGGTGCACGACATGCGCGGCGTCGGCGACGAGCGCGACGCGCTGACCCACGAATCGGCGCGCGAAGCGGAAGCGTAAGGGAAAGGCCTGAACGCGCGAAGCGACGCCGATCGCTCCCCGCTTGAGGGTGAAGCGTCGCTCGAGTTCGCTGAGGAAATCTTCCGGCGCCAGACCGAGCAGGGCCGCGGCGTCGGCGTGGCTCTCGTTCCAGACGATGCTCGACTGGCGCCCCTTCATCGGCAGGATGGCGAACGGGCCGGTGGGCAGAAAATGCTGCTCGGCGCGCCCGTGGTGATCGCGCTCGTGGGCGATCGTCGCGACGATGCCGGACTGGCCCGTATCCCAGCCGACGGTGGGAATCTCGGCGAGCGCCCGCAGCTTCGAGCGCGCGCCGTCGGCGGCGACGACGAGGCGCGCGCTCAAGACCTCGCCGTCGGAAAGCGCGATCCGCGCGACGTCGCGGCCGGGCGCGAAGCCGACGACCGCTTGCGCGATCGTCTCGACGCCGAGCGCGGCGACACGGGCGGCGAGCGCGCTCGCGAGGTCGTCGGCGAACGCCATATGGGCGAGCGGCTCGCCCTCGCGCGCGTCGAACGTCAGGCGCTCGAGGCGCACGGCGTCGCTTAACCCGCCGTCGTAGATCGCCATCCGCAGGATCGGCTGCGCCTGCGCCGCCAGCGCCTCCCAGGCGCCGACGCGTTCTAGGAGCCGGCGCGGCCCCTCGGCAAGCGCGACGGCGCGCAGACGGCCGTCGCGCTGGCCGGGGCGCGGATCGACCACGACCATGGAGGCACCGCTCCCCAGCGCCTGGCCGACCGCCGCCGCGAACGCCAAGCCGGCCGGCCCGGCGCCGGCGACGACGATGTCGAAGACGCGCCGAGCGGGTTCGTGCGCAGGGGAAGAGGAAGGCGCGGACGGAGTCATCGCGTCATTGTCGGCCAGCGGCCGGCGCGGCGCAAGCCGACGCGCAGCCGCGTGGGGCACCAGCGCCGCTCGCCCGAGACATGAAAGCGTAACAGCGGTAGGTTAGAAAGGCGCGCCGCGGACGACTTCGCCGATATCCGTTCTCGTGAGACAGCCGAAGTCGTTCGCGATTGGCACGGTCACAGCGTCGAAGGGGCTGAGAATGACCAAGACTTTTCGCGGCGGCGCCGCGGCGATCGCGTTCGTCTGCGCGGCCCGTCTTTTCGCCACCGCTCCCGCCGCCGCTGAGGACCGCCCGATCGTCGCGGCGCAGCCCGACGCCGGGCCCGCTCTGGCGCCTTATTTGGTCGACCGCGCCGGCGACCCGCCGCTGAGCAATGACGAGATGGCGGCGCTGGTGCGGCAGAAGATCAAATACGTCTTCGTGATCTTCAACGAGAACCATTCCTTCGACAACGAATTCGGCACGTTTCCCGGCGTCGACGGCCTCTATTCGGACGGCGTCGCGCCGCGGCCGCCCGACCAAACGCCGGGCTTCACGCAGACCTACACCGACATCAACGGCGCGCTCGTCGCGGCGCAGCCGTTCCTGATCGGGCCGCAGCAAAACGCTTCGTTCGTCGACAGCGTCGACCACAGCCACAAGGGGCTCGCCGCGAAACTGCACGTGGTCGACGGCGTCCCGCGCATGGACGGCTTCGCCGCCGACGAATACCGAAAATACGCCAAGCCTGGGAACAATATGGCGCAGGCGCAGGGTCAGCAGTTCGCGCGCCTCGTCATGTCCCACATCGATTGCGACACCATCCCGCTGCTCTGGAACTTCGCCGACCGCTTCACGATTTTCGACAGGATCTTCGCCACCGAGGACACGCCCTCGACCCCCAACGCCATCGCGATGATCGCCGGTCAGTCGGGCGAGACCCAATGGGTCAAGCACGCGGCCGACGCGCAAGCGCCGCTGCCGATGAGTGGCGTCATCAACGGCGCCGTCTATAGCGGAACCGGCCAGCCACAGCGCGTTCCCATCGTCAACGACCCCAATCCCTATTGGGGCTCGGAATACGACGCCACCGCCGTCGACCGCCAGCCGACCTCGCCGGCGGAAAGCTACGCGCCTGGCAATATCGCGGAAAATCTCACCTTCGCCTCGGTTCCCCTGACGGCGATGGGCCGCGAGATCGGCGAGCGCGCCAAGCGCGACCTCGCTCCCGAGACCGATCTCGCCGACGTCCAAAAGGACGTCGCCTTCATCCAAGGCTTGAACGAGGCGCCGGTGGCCTGGGGCTGGTATCAGAACGGCTATGATCTCGAGCCCAGCGACGCCGACGGCGTCGCCTCGCACGCCAACTACGTCGCCCACCACCAGGGGCCGCAGTATTTCGGCTATCTCGCCAACAATCCCGGCGAGCGCCGGAGCCTGCGCGGCGAAGGCGACTTCTTCGCCGATCTCGCCGCCCATGCGCTGCCCAAGGACGGCGGCGTCTTCTATGTGCGCGGCGGCTTCAGGAACATCCGCGGCGCGACGCCGCCGATCCAGAACCCGAACTATCCCAACCCCAAGGGCCTGAGCGCCGACGATCTCAAGGCGATCGCCGCGGCGAAATCGGGCGACGACGATCATCCCGGCTACAGCGACCGCCAGATCAGCGAAGCGATGACCGCCGAGGTCGTCAACGCGATCGCCGGCGACCCGGAATTATGGAGCCAGAGCGCGATCGTCATCGCCTACGACGAGTCGGACGGTTTCTATGATCACGTCCCGCCGCGGATCCTGTCCTATGGACCGGACGGCCTGCCGTTGGCGCGCGGCGTGCGCGTGCCGCTCATCCTCATCTCGCCTTACGCGCGCGCCCACGCGACCTCCCACGCCGAGGGCGACCACAACGCGGTGATCGAGACGATCAACGCCGTCTTCGGCCTGCCGCCGCTGTCGCAATTGCCCGACGAGGCCGAAGCGCTGCAGGCTGGCGATTCGCCGGCGTTCAACAAATTCGGCCCGGAGGGCTTTCACCAGAAGCATCTCGGCCCGCGCGACACGAATTCGCCGATCACCGACAGCCTGCTTTCCGGCTTCAGCCCGAAGCGTCTGCGCGGCGAGGCGGCGCCGTTGCCCGCCGAATACGCCGCGACGCCGAAAGACGTCGTATGGAGCTTGCCTCATTATGGCGGGCAAGGCTGCGCGGCGATCGGCATGACGCCCGAGGATAAGCGCCAGCACATCGTCGCCACGCCTCCGGAGAATTTCAATTCTCTGCCCGCCACGCTGCCCGGCTACAATTGAAAGTGTCCGTTCTCGCCCGAAACGCCGCGCCCGTGGATCAGGGCGGGGGCGCGCCGCCGGCGGGGCGACGCCCGGCGATCGGTTTGTCGGCTCGCCGCTTGACGCTGCGCTTGGCGGCCTTGGCGGCGGCGGGCGTCGTCGGCGTCGCCTGGGCCGGCCCGACGTTCGATCGCGTCAAGGCGAGCGGGACGATCCGTTGCGGCGCCGTCGCCCGACCCGGCCTGCTCGATCGGAAAGCGGACGGCGCGCCGAGCGGATTGCTGGTCGACCTTTGCCGAGCGATCGGCGTCGCCGCGGCGGGGTCGTCCGTCGCGGTCCGTGTGACCGTTTACGACTCGGACAAGAGCTATGACGAGGTCCGCGCGGGACGCGACGATGTCTTCTTCTTGAGCGGCGCCGAAATCGTCGCGCAGAATCTTGCCGGCTTCGTCGCGCCCGGGCCGCCCGCGTTCCACCAGACCATCGCCTTGATGGCGGCGGGCGACTCCGCGGCGCGACGCCCCGACGATCTCGCGAATCAATCGATCTGCTTCCTTCAGGGCGACGCGTCGCATCATCGCCTCGAGGCCTATTTCGCGGCGAAACATCTGCCGTTCATCCGCATGGGCTACCAGGAGGAAGACGAAATGCACGACGCCTTCGACTCCCAGCAATGTCGCGCCATGGCGGGCGAGGCCACGACGCTCGCCGCGGCGCGGCGCGAAGGCGGAAAGACCCTTCGCAGCGGGCGCATCCTCGCCGAACCGCTCGCCAGCTTTCCGATTTTCGTCGCGACGACCCCCAGCGACGGCGCCTGGACGGCGCTCGCGTTCTGGACCGTGGATATGCTGATCGACGCGGATCGGCCGAAGCGCGACTGGGCCGCGGGCGGCCTCGACAGCCTGCCGATCGATGCGCCGGCCCTGGGGCTCGCGAAGGGATGGCGCGAGAGGGTCCTGGCCGCGACCGGCGGTTACGCCGAGATCTTCCGCAGGAATGTCGGCGACGCCTCGCCGTTCGATCTTCCCCTCGGCCCGAACGCGCTGGCCAGCCAGGGCGGACTGATGGCGCCGCCCGACGCGGAATGAATGGCGAGAGATCGCTCGGCGCCGTCGCGCGACGGAACGGCGTTGCCCGCGGATCGGCGAAATTTTGGCGGCGCCGCGAGGTGTTTTGTCCCGCCTTAAAGACGCCGACGCGGTTTTCGCTCAGGCGAAGATCAGCAGCGGCGCGCCGTAGAGCACGAGGCCGATGATCGACGCGATCGCGCAAGAGCCCATCCCACGCGATGGTCGCGTCGGCGCGGCCCGGCCGCCGGCGCGACGGCGCGCAGCCGCCCGTCGCCCTGGCCGGAGCGCGGATCGACCACGGCGACGGAGACGCCGCTCCCGAGCGCCTGTTTCACCGCCGCCGCGAACGACGAGCCGGCCGGCCCGGCGCCGGCGACGACGATGTCGAAGACGCGCGACGCGGGCTTGGCCGTTCAGCCAAGTCGGGTCGGCGATGCGACTCTCACGCGCGCGAAATCCGGGTCAGCGCGGCACGACGCCCGACACGCAGCAAGGATTGCCTTGCGCCCCCGGCACGCCCATTTTCAGCCAGCAGCGGGCGAAGGGCCCCTGGAAGCCCGCCCGAACGTACGTCCACGCGACGCAGCCGCCGTTCTGAAGGCACGCGGCCTGGCATGCGTGCGGCCCACGGCCGGGGATGTCGAAATTGCTGAAGTCCGCGCCTGGCCGATCGACGCCGGGTTCGAACGTTTGAGCGAAGCCGACGCTCGGCGCGAAGGCGAAGACGAGCGCAATAGACACAATCGCTTGGCGGAACTTTCGCATGAGGCCCCTCCCTCTCCCTTTCGACAACGGGCGCACAACGAACGGCGCGCCGCTCGAACACGCCGACACGCTGTCATTGATCGAACGCAGCGACGTTGACCGGAATCAATATTCCATCGGCGACATGCAGTTTCGCAGTCGCGCAACGAGTCTGCGCGCTCCGATTCCGTATCGCTTGGCGGGACGTTTGAACGAAATGAGACGGGTCGACGTTTCTTTCAGCCAGCGTGCGACGAATTCCTTCCCATTCGCCGGGCTCGCCTGCCGTCGCGCCCGCCGCGCCTAGCGGCGGATCGCCTATCCGATCTACGCGCCGGGCGCCGCGCGCCGCGCCATCAGCATCGCGATCGCGCAGGAGCCCAACCGCGCGATGGTCTTGTCGGCGCGGCTGGTGAGAATGAACGGCACCCGCGCGCCCAGGACCACGCCGGCCATTTCGGCGTCGGCGAGATATTCGAGCTGCTTGGCGAGCATGTTGCCGGCTTCGAGATCGGGCACGACGAGAATGTCGGCGCGCCCCGCCACCGGCGAGACGATGCCCTTGGCGCGCGCCGCCTCCGCCGACACCGCGTTGTCGAAAGCCAGCGGACCGTCGAGAATGCCGCCGACGATCTGGCCGCGATCCGCCATCTTGCATAGAGCCGCGGCGTCGATGGTCGAGCTGATGTCCGGCGAAACCGTCTCGACCGCGGAGAGGATCGCCACCCGCGGCGTCAAGATGCCCAGCGCCCGAGTGAGGTCGATCGCGTTCTGCACGATGTCGCGCTTGTCGAGCAGCTTGGGGTAGATGTTGACGGCGGCGTCGGTGATGAACAAGGGCCGGGGATAGTGCGGCGCGTCGATGGCGAAGACGTGGGTGATGCGGCGCGCGGTGCGCAGGCCGAGCGTGGGATGGACCACGGCGCGCATCAGTTCGTCGGTGTGCAGGGCGCCTTTCATCAACGCCTCGACCTCGCCGGAGCGCGCCATCGCCACGGCGGCCTCCGCCGCCGCGTGGCTGTGTTCGGTCGACACGATCTCGAACGACGCGAGGTCGATGTGCGCCTCCTCCGCAGCGCGGCGGATTTTCGCCTCGGGACCGACCAGGACCGCCTCGATCAGCCGCTCGCGCGCCGCTTCGACGGCGCCGACCAGCGAAGCTTCGTCGACGGGATGGACGACCGCGGTGCGCAGCGGCGCGAGGCCGCGCGTCATGTCGATCAGCCGGCGATAGCGGCGGCCCCTCTCATGAATCTCGCCGCCCTGGTCGCGTACGATGCGGCGAAGGATCTTCTCGGCCGGGGCGGCCACTTCGACGACCCCGCTCAAGGTCAATTCGCCGCGCTGATTGGTGGCGCGGCAATCGAGGACGATGCGCCGCCCCTCGGGGTTCTTGGATTTGACCGAGACCACCAGGGTCATGACGTCGCCCGGCCCCGCCGCGCCCTGCATTTCCAGGGCCTGACGCACCAGCACGGTTCCCGCGCCGGGAAATCGTCCGGCGATGACCGCCGCGATCATCGCGCCGCCCCAGCCGCTCTCGGCCGCGATCGCCTGGAAGCCGTTGGTCGTCACCAGCGCCGATTCGACGGCTTCGGGATCGAGCGCGCCCGCCGCGGCGGCCAGACGCTCGAAATCCTCGGGGCTGAGCGCGCGCGCGAAGGTGTCGCGCTGGCCGATCGTCAGTTCATCGAAGGTGTGGTTCTCGATGCGGTTCTTGGACGAGTTCGGGTCAAGCATGGCGCACATCCAGTTCGGCGCGATCGGGCGCGCTACGCCGTCGCCGGCGAGTCGCGCGACAGGCTGGCAGGCTCTTAGCCCGCCGCCGCACGCCAGGCTTGACGCATGTCAACGCGCCGCGCGCGGCCGGCCTTCGCCGCGTCGACAATATTGACAGGCGCCGCTTTTCGCGTCCATTGGACGAGACCTCCAGACATCGCCCGCCGAGCCGAAACGATGAGAAAGCGCGTCGCCCCGTCCGCCGGGCCAAGCGGCCCGTCCTCGACGCCCCTCGAAGGCGATCAATCGGCGGCGTTGTCGTTGCTCGGCGACCCCCGCGCCTATGGCCTCACGGGCCCGGTGAAAAGGATCGACACCCAAGGCGCGGCGGTGTTCCTGGCCGGCGACGACGTCTACAAGGTCAAGCGCGCGATCCGCCTGCCGTTCCTCGATTTCTCGACGCTGGAAAAGCGCCGCGCCGCCTGCGAGGCGGAGATCGAGGTCAACCGCGACAACGCGCCGACGATCTATCTCGGCGTCGCGCCGATCACCCGCCAGGGCGGAAGCCTCGCGATCGGCGGAGACGGCGACGCCGTGGAATGGGCGGTTCACATGCGCTGCTTCGACGAGAACGCGACGCTCGACCGGGTCGCCGAGCGCGGCGCCTTGACCAGCGAACTCGTGCGCAAGCTCGCGCAGGCGATCCGCCGCTCGCACGAACGCGCGCCCCGGCGCGACGGCGAGCGCGCGACGCGGTCGCTCTCGACCTATCTCGATCAGAACGAGGCCGTCTTCGCCGCGCGGCCCGATCTGTTCGATCCCGCGCGAGCGGCCGCGCTGGCGCGCGAAGCGCGCGAGGCGCTCGCCGCCGTCAGGCCGCTGCTGGTCGCGCGCGGCGAGCAAGGCTACGTCCGCCGCTGCCACGGCGATCTGCACCTGCGCAACATTGCGGTCGTCGACGGCGAGCCCGTGCTGTTCGACGCGATCGAATTCGACCCCGACATCGCCACCGGCGACATTCTCTACGATCTCGCCTTCGCGCTGATGGATCTGTGGGAACGCGACCTGCGCCTCGCCGCCAACCTGCTGCTGGCGAGCTATCTGTCGCTGAGCGAGGAGGCGCAATTCTCCGGCCTGGCGGCGCTGCCCCTCTTCATGAGCGTCCGCGCCGCGATCCGCGCCAAGGTCGAGGCGGGCGCCATCGCGCACCTCAGCGGCGACGAGCAGAGGCGCGAGAGAGCGGCCGCGACGCGCTATTTCCAGTTCGCCGAGGCGTTTCTGAGGCCCGCGCCGGCGCGCTTGATCGCGATCGGCGGCCTCTCGGGAACCGGCAAGAGCGCGCTCGCCGCCGCGCTGGCGCCCGAAATCGGGCGCGCGCCGGGCGCGGTTGTGTTGCGCAGCGACGTCGAGCGCAAGCGCCTGTTCGCCGTCGAGGAGACGACCCGCCTGCCCGACGAGGCCTACAGCGATGAGGCGAACCGCGAGACCTATGCGCGGCTCGCGCGCAAGGCGGGGCTGGCGCTGCGCGCGGGGCAGAGCGCCGTCGTCGACGCCGTTCATGCGCGCGCGCGCGAGTGCAAGGCGGCGGCGCGGCTGGCGGCCGACCTCGAGGTCGCCTTCGTCGGCCTGTGGCTCGAAGCGCCGCTGGCGTTGCGTCTGAGGCGCGTCGGCATGCGCGGGCGCGACGCCTCCGACGCCGACGCGCGCATTGTCGCTGCGCAAACGGCCGCGCCGCTCATGGAAGATGGTTGGAGCGCGCTCGACGCCGCGGGCGATCTCGCCGCGGTCGTCGCGGCGGCGCGCGCGCGCCTTTAAGGGGAGGGCGAGCCGAGCCAAAAGCTTCCCGCCCATTCTTGGCGGCTCGCGGCGTTTCTGCTATACGCTGGCGAAAAGTGGGCGCTTCGCATCGCGGGCGCAGCCTCGGAGCGGCCAATGAACTATTGCGATTTCGCCGCGCTGGAGCGCACTCCGCTCGCGCGCGATCCGTTTGATTTTCTCGTCGTGCCCGAGTTTCTCGACAGCGGCCTTTTTGCGTCGGTCCTGGCCGACTATCCCGAGGTGCCCGGCCCTGGCTCCCATCCGCCCGCCGAGCTCTCCATCCGCGGCCATTTCCGCGCGCTGATCGACGAATTGCTCGGACCCCAATTCCAGTCGGCGATCGAACGCAAGTTCGGCGTCGATCTGACCGGGCGACCGACCATGTACACCGTGCGCGGCTATGTCCGGGAAAAGGACGGCGCGATCCACACCAATTCGAAGACCAAGATCATCACCGTTCTCCTCTACATGAACGAGCGTTGGCAGGAGGACGCGGGCCGGCTGCGCCTGCTGCGCGGCCCACACGACATCGACGACTATGTCGTGGAAGTGCCGCCCTACGGCGGCACGCTGCTGGCGTTCCGGCGCGCCGACAATTCCTGGCACGGCCACAAGCCGATCTCCGGCCAGCGCCGCGCCATTCAATTGAACTGGGTGACCTCGCAGGAAGTCGCCGACGCCGAGCAGCGTCGGCACCGGGTGTCGACCAAGCTGAAGAAGTTCGCCAACACGTTCATTCCGGGTTCAGCGGCGTGAGGCCAATGAAAGCGCGGCCGCGGCGATTCGCGGCGAAATCGGGAAGGCTCCGGCGCCAAGCCAAGCTGTGGCGGACAGAGCCGATGCGGAAGGAACTTGCCATGATGACGAAGACAATGGGGATCGCCTTTTCGGCCATCCTGCTCGCCGGCGCGTTCGCTCTGACGGCGAACGGCGCGGCCAGCGCCGAAAGCGTGATGAAGCAGTGCGGCGACGAATGGAAGGCGGTCAAGGCGGCCGGCACCACCAACGGCCAGACCTGGCAGGACTTCCTCAAGACTTGCAAGGCGCAGAAGGAAGGCGCCGCCGCCCCGGCCGCGGCCCCCGCCGCCGCCCCGGCCGCCGCGCCGGCTCCGGCGCCCGCCGCCGCGCCCGCCCCGGCGCCCGCTCCCGCCGCTGCCGCTCCGGCGCCGGCGAAGCCCGCGCCGATGAAGCCCGCGCCGAAGGCGGCCGCCGCCGCGACCGGCGCCGGCGAATTCGCCGCCGAGGCCGAAGCCAAGGCGCATTGCCCGGCCGACACCGTCGTCTGGGTCAACACCAAGTCGCACAAATACCACTACTCCGGCCATAAGAGCTACGGCACGACCAAGCAGGGCGCCTATATGTGCGAAGCCGACGCCAAAGCCGCCGGCGACGCCGCCGCCAAGGACGAGAAGGAACCGAAGTAACAGGCGGCCTTATCGCCGCTTCAGGCTATCGACGCCGCTTCGCTTTTCCCTAGGGCGAAGCGGCGTCTTGCTCGTCCGGGAGGGGAAGGTGCCGGAAAACTGCTGCCATCCCGTCGGCGCGCACAAGCGGCTGCGCATTCCCGACACCTATGTGTCGAGCCTGATGCTCGATCGCGCGCTCGACGCCATCGCGCGCCGGGTCGGCCGGATCGACCGCGATCACGACATTCCCTATCTCGCCGGCTACAGCCTCGACGGCAAGCGCATCTATATCGACCGCCACTTGCCCGAGAGCTTCCTCTACAAGGGCCGCACGATCGCGGTCGATCGCTATCTCCTGCTGCACGAGGAGGTCGAGAAGACGCTGATCGACCAGCTCGACCTGCACTATCAGCACGCCCACCAGATCGCGACGCGCGCCGAAGAGGCCGCCGTGCGCGCCGACGGCGTTTCGTGGCGCGCCTACGATCGCTTCATGCAGACCTACGTCAAGCGGATGGGCGACGAACGGCTGACCAAGCTGCCGCGAGATCTCGACCTCAAGCCCTACCGCGACGAGCACGATTACGACCTGATGCGCCGTATGGTCGCCGCCGCCGCCGACCCCGGCCACCCCGCCCATCAGGATGCCGCGCTGCGCCGCCGCCTCGCCAAGGCGCTCGCCACGCGCGCCGCCGAGGCGGAAGCGGCGAAGGCCGCCGCGCGCGCGTGACGCGAACCTGAGCGGCGCCGCTCAGCCGCTCGACAATCCGGGAATGTCGACGCCGAGCGTTTGCAGCAGCAGAACGAAGTTCAGGGCGAGGATGACCACGGTTCCGGCTGCGGCGGCGACGTTGGTCAGGCGGCTGTTGACGAAGGCGCCCATGATGTCCCTGCGGCGGGTGAACATCAGCAGGGCGATGACCGGCGCCGGCAAGGCGAAGCTCAGCACCACCTGGCTGACGACCAGCGCGTTGGTCGAATTGACGCCCAGCGCGACGACGACGAAGGCGGGGATCATCGTGACGAGACGGCGGACGACGATCGGAATGCGGAAGCCGATAAAACCCTGCATGATCATCTGGCCGGCCATCGTGCCGACCGCGGAGCTGGACAGCCCGGACGCCAGCAGCGCGGTCAGGAAGACGCCCGCCGCGCCGGCGCCGAGCAGCGGCGTCAGCGTCGAATAGGCGGTCTCGATCTCGGCGACATCGCTGTGGCCCTCATGGAACGCGCTCGCGGCCATCACCACCATCGCCATATTGACCAGCCCGGCCACCGCCAGGGCGACGAGGACCTCGATGTTGGAGAAGCGCAGCAATTGGCGACGCTCGCCGTCGTTGCGCGCCGGCGCGCGGTTCTGCGTCAGTCCGGAATGCAGGAAGATCGCGTGCGGCATGATCGTCGCGCCGACGATGCCGACCGCGATCGTCAGGGCGCCGGCGTCCGGCAATTGCGGCGCGATCGAGCCGAGGCCCGCCGCGCCCCAGTCGACCGGGGCGATGAACACTTCGACGAGATAGCACAGCGCGATGGCGGCGACCAAGATCCCGATGATCATCTCGATCGGGCGAAACCCCCGTCCCTCGAACGTCAGGACGCCGTAGGTCAGCACGGCGGTGACGCCCATGCCGGCGACCAACGGGATGTGCAGCAGCAGCGACAGGCCGATGGCGCCGCCGAGGAATTCGGCGAGGTCGGTCGCCATCGCCGCGGCTTCGCTGACGATCCACAAGGCGTAGACGACGGGCCGGGGAAAATGCTCGCGGCACATTTCGGCCAGGTTGCGCCCGGTGACGATGCCGAGCTTGGCCGACAGCGCCTGGAACAGCATGGCGACTACGTTGGCCAACAAGACGACCCACAGCAGCGCATAACCGTACTTCGCCCCGGCCTGAATGTTGGTGGCGAAATTGCCGGGGTCCATGTAGGCGATCGAGGCGATCACCGCCGGCCCGGCGAACAGCAGCGGGCTGAACCGGCGCGCCCTGCCCGCCAGCACGTCGCGGATGCTCTCGACGGTTCGATCCGTCATTCCTACACGCGCCGTGACCAAGCTCATCGCCGACCCCGTTCCTTTTATGCCTTTCCTAATAAGTGTAGCCTATGCTACGCGATTGTCAAGGGGGTGAAAAATCGCGCCCTCGCTCCGCGAGCGACGACGCTTCGCGCGCCGCTCACGCGACCCTGACGCAGCGATGCGCCCGCGTTTCATAGGGGAAAGCGACTTCGGCGCGGCCGGCCAGCGCCGGCGTCGCGGCGATCAGCGCGCGGACCCGGGCGGCGACCCTCTCCCGCTCGGCGGCGTCGAGCGCGGCGATGAAGCTGGTCGACAGCACGCGATCGACGATGACGCGTTCGGGCGGCCCGACGTGCGCGTGCGCGAAGCAACGCTCCTCGATCGGCGAAAAGCCCTCGGCGGGGAAGACCTCGCGCCAGCGGCCGCTGGAATAGCGCGGCGTGTCGCCCTCGTAGGGCGCCATGATGCGCGTCAGCCCGGCGACCCAATCGACGCTTTCGTCGCGCATGTTCCAGACAAGACCGAGCGCGCCGCCGACTTTCAGCACGCGCCGGATCTCGGCGAGCGCCGCGCGGGTCGCGAACCAATGGAAGGATTGCGCGCAGACCACCGCGTCCATCGAGTTGTCGGGAAATGGAATGCGTTCGGCCGTCCCCGCCTTGGCGGCGACGTCGGGGTTGTCGGCGATCAGCTTTTGCCGCATCGCCGCCACGGGCTCGACGGCATAGAGCGTTGCGCCGACGGCGCGCAGGCGCGAGAGGAACTTGCCCGTGCCGGCGCCGAGATCGACAACCGCCCTGCCGGGCCCGAGAAGCAGGTCGTCGCGAAGCCACCCCTCGACTTCCCCCGGATACTCGGGCCGGCCGGCGGCGTATGCGGCGGCGTTGGCCGAAAATCCGGAGGAGGCGGCGGGGTGGATGCGCGGGTTTTGGGACATGGAAGGCTCAAGCGATTTCGCAGCTTCGGAGCCGAAATACCTCCGGCGTCGCGCTCGTTCAACCGCCGGGCGCGAGAGCGCGCGGCCGTGTCAGCAACGACCTCGCGCATTCATGCCTCGCCGCCCGCCTTGTCCTTCCCCTGCGTGATGAGCCGGGCGCTGCGTTGGCCGCTCACGTAAATCCATAGCCAGCTCATCGCCACGCTCAACCGATTGCGCAGTCCAATCAGGAAGTAGATATGGGCGAGGCCCCACGTCCACCACGCGATCCTGCCGCGAAGCTTTATCCATCCGAAGTCGATGATGGCGGCCCGCTTGCCGATCGTCGCGAGACTGCCGCCGTGTCGATACCGGAACGCGCCCGGCGAGGGCTGTCCGGCGAGACGGGCGCATATGATCGCGGCCACATGCGCGCCTTGCTGCTTGGCGGCGGGCGCTATGCCCGGAACCGGCTTGCCCAGGGAATCGTTGACACTGACTGTGTCGCCGATGGCGAAGACGTCGGCATGTCCGGGAACGCTCAGATCGGGCCGAACGATGATGCGCCCGGCCCGATCGGCCGACGTTCCCAACCACTGCGCCGCTGGAGACGCCTGCACGCCGGCCGCCCACAAAATGGTCTTCGTGGCGAGTTTCTGATCGCCAAAGACGACGCCCTCCCCCGTGCATTCGGACACCGGCCGTCCGACCTCGACCTCGACGCCAAGCCGCTCCAGGGCCCGGTGCGCATAGCGCGCGAGATCCTCGGCGAATCCCGGCAACACACGCTTGCCCGCTTCGATCAGCACGACGCGCGCCGTGCCGGTATCGATGCGTCGGAAGTCCTCGCGCAGAGTTTCATGAGCAAGCTCGGCGATGGTTCCCGCGAGTTCGACCCCGGTCGGGCCGCCGCCAATGACGACGAAAGTCGGCCTGCGCCGCGCGGCGCTCGGCGTCGCTCTCGCGTTCGGCGCGCTCGAAGGCCGACAGAATGCGCCGCCGAATGGTCGTGGCGTCCTCGAGCGTCTTGAGACCCGGCGCGAACCGCTCCCATTCGTCATGGCCAAAATAGGCGTGCCGGACGCCCGTCGCCAGCGCCAGCGTATCAAAATCGATTGTGCCGCCGTCTTCCAGAACCACCTTGCGCGCAGCAAGATTGAAGCCCGCGACCACGCCGAGCAAGGTCGTGACGTCCTTGCGCTTGCGTAGAAGGTGGCGAATCGGCCAGGCGATCTCCGATGTCGCCAACGAACTCGTTGCAACCTGATAAAGCAGCGGCTGGAATACGTGATGATTGCGCCGATCGACAATCGTGATGCGGACGGGCGCGCCCGCGAGACGCTTGACGAGCTCAAGCCCGCCAAATCCGGCGCCGACGACTACGACGTGATGGGGGCTCGCGACCGTCACGGAACTTGACCTCCTCACCTCAATATCTGGCTCAAGAACAGCTTCGTCCGCTCGTGCTGCGGATGGGCGAAGAATTCCGCCGGGGCGTTGATCTCGACGATCTCGCCCTCGTCCATGAACGCGACGCGGTCGGCGACCTTGCGCGCGAAGCCCATTTCGTGGGTGACGACGATCATCGTCATGCCGTCCTCGGCGAGCGCGGTCATGGTGTCGAGCACTTCCTTGACCATCTCGGGGTCGAGCGCCGAGGTCGGCTCGTCGAACAGCATGATCTTCGGGTTCATGCACAAGGCGCGCGCGATGGCGACCCGCTGCTGCTGGCCGCCCGAGAGCTGGCCGGGGTACTTCAGCGCCTGCTCGGGGATCTTGACCCGCGCGAGCAAGCTCATCGCCAGCTCCTCGGCCTCGCGCTTGGGCGTCTTGCGCACCCAGATCGGCGCCAGCGTGCAGTTCTCCAGGATCGTCAGATGCGGGAACAGGTTGAACTGCTGGAACACCATGCCGACTTCGCGCCGCACCTCGTCGATGCGCTTGAGATCGCTGGTCAGTTCGACGCCGTCGACGCGGACGATTCCGCGCTGATGCTCCTCCAGGCGGTTGACGCAGCGGATCAGCGTCGACTTGCCCGAACCCGACGGGCCGCACACCACGATACGTTCGCCGCGCGCGACGGTCAGGTTGATCGCGCGCAGCACATGGAACGCGCCGTACCATTTGTGCACGTCGATGAACTCGATCGCGTTGTCGCCGCTCGCCGCCATCGGCCCGGTTCCCTTCACCCCGCCCGCCCGACCGCCAGGCGGCGCTCCATCGCCGCCGAATAGCGCGACATCCCATAGCAGAAGACGAAATAGAACAGCCCGGCGAAGACGTAGCCGGTCGGCAGGATCGTCGGCCCGCTCCATGCGGCGTCCTTGAAGGCGTTGTCCATCGCCGCCAGGAAGTCGACCATGCCGACGATCGCCACCAGCGTCGTATCCTTGAACAGGCCGATGAAGTTGTTGACGACGCCGGGGATCACCCGCGTCAGCGCCTGCGGCAGCACGATGAGCCGCGTCATCCGCCAATAGCCGAGCCCGAGCGCCATCGCGCCCTCGACCTGGCCCTTGTCGAGCGACTGCAAGCCGCCGCGCACGTCCTCGGCCATGTAGGCGGCGGCGAATAGGGCCGTGCCTACCAGCGGGGGGATGAAGCGGTCGGGCGCCCAGCCCGGCGGCAGGAACAGCGGCAGCATGTTGTTGGCCATGTAGAGCACGACGATGAACGGCACGCCGCGCACGAACTCGATGAAGACGACGCTCGCCGCCCGGATGATCGGCAAGCTCGACCGGCGCCCCAGCGCCAGCAGCACGCCGAGCGGCAGCGAGAACACGATGCCGACCAGCGCGGTCGCCAGCGACACGAACACGCCGCCCCACAAAAGCGTGTCGACGGGCGGCAACCCTAGGCTTTCGGCGCCGTGCAGCAGCACGAACGCGAGCGCGGGGAAGCCGAGAAAGAACAGCGCCGCGCCGACGCCGCGGCGAGGCCCGCGCGGCCACAGCATCCAGGCGATCAGCGCCGCGCCGACGATTTCGGCCGCGTCGACGCGCCAGCGCTCGGCGACGGGATAGGAGCCGTAGCGGAGATAATCGAGCTTATGGGCGACGAACGCCCAGCAGGCGCCGTCCTGATGGGCGCGGCACAGCGCGCCGTCGGGCGCCGACCACACCGCCCGCGTCGTCGCCCAGGCGATCAGCGGCGGCAGCGCCCACAGGCCGAGCGCGATCAGCGCCAGCGTCGCCGCGCCCGACAGCGCCGACGAAAACAGATTGGCGCGCGCCCAGGCGATCGCGCCCTGCGAGAGTCGCGGCGGCGGCAGCATCGGCTCGGCCGTCCGGCGCACATAGGCCGCGTTCGCGGGCGTCGGCATGGCTAGCGCTCCTCCAGCGCGATGCGCGCGTTGTAGAGATTGAGGGCGAAGGAGACGGCGAGCGAAATGACGAGATAGACCGCCATGGTGATCGCCATCACCTGCACCGCCGCGTGGGTTTGATTGAGCACCGTGCCGGCAAAAATCAGCACCAGATCGGGATAGCCGACGAACACCGCGAGCGAGGAATTCTTGATGACGTTGAGATATTGCGAAGTGAGCGGCGGGACGATGAGGCGCAGCGCCTGGGGAACGACGACGAGCTTCATCGTCTGGGCGCGGTGGAGGCCGAGCGCCAAGGCCGCCTCGCTCTGGCCGCGCGGCACCGCGAGCGCGCCGGCGCGCACGATCTCGGCGATGAAGCCGGCGGTGTAAGTCACAAGCCCGAAAGTCAACGCCGCGAATTCCGGATGGAGCTGCACGCCGCCGGCGAGGTTGAAGCCGGAGAGCTTGGCGAAGGAAAAGCCGATCGGCTCGCCGGCGGAAAAATAGGCGAGCGTCGGCAGGCCGACGACGAGGACGAGCGCGGGAATCGCGACGGGCGCGCGCTCGCCGCTCACAGCCTGGCGACGGCGCGCCCAACGGCGAATCGCCCAGGCGGCGACGATCGCCAGCGCCAGCGCGGCGGCGACCCAAGCCGCGCCGGCGGCGAACTCGGGGCGCGGCAGATAGAGGCCGCGGTTGTTGAGAAGCACGAAGCCGCCGAGGCTCAGCGACTGGCGCGGGCCGGGCAGCGTCTTCAACACCGCGTTGTACCAGAACGCCAGTTGCAGCAGCAGCGGCGTGTTGCGCATCAGTTCGACATAGACCAGCGCGGCCTTCGATAGGATCCAGTTCGGCGACAGCCGCGCGACGCCGACCGCGAAGCCGAGCGGCGTCGCCAGCGCGATTGAGATCGCGCCGACCATGAGCGTATTGAGGAGCCCGACCCAGAACGCGCGCCCATAGGTCGACAGCGCCGAGTAGGCGATCAGCGACTGATTGATGTCGAAGCCGGCGGTCTCGTCCCAGAAGCCGAAGCCCATGGGAATTCCGCGCGCCTGCATATTGGCGACGACGTTGCGCCAGCCCATCCACGCCAGCGCGACGAGCGCGGCCGCGAGCAAGCCCTGGGCGACGATCCCCCGCGCCCGCGGATCGTTCGCCAACCAGGATCGACTGGGTTCTCGAGCCGCCATTCCGCCGTCCGCTCTTCGATTCGTTCGCGCAAACGCCGGCGCCACATCGCCGGCCGAACGCGGCGCGATGATGGCGAACGCCGGCGCGCCGCGCAACGCGCGGGCGGACGAGGCCGGGGGTGCAAGGCCCGGCTCAAGCAAGCCGTCCGGCGATGCGACGGTCCTCGCCGTCGACCTCTTGGATGCAAGATTTCCGACCGTCAGAGCCTGTCAAGGACTTCAGCCGCTGCGCGGCGGCCCGAAGGGCCGTCCTTGACAGGCTCTGACGGTCGGAAAAAGACGCTCTCCAAGAGGTCGACGGCGCACGGTGTCGTTCGGTCCAGACTTCGGCTGACCCGAGTTCGCGGCCCTGCGGACAGGTCCGCAGCGTCGACCGCTCCTCACGCGCCGCCGCAGGAATGCTCGGAGTCTGGCAGCGTCCACACGCCCTTGGTGCGCAGGTTGGCGGTCTGGTAGACGCGGCCGCGCTTGTCGCCGGGCGGGCAGTGTCGAGGGATCGAGACGAGGCAGATTTTCACCGGGTCGCCGGGGCGCGACGCCTCGATCTCGGGGACCGTGTCGTAGGAGACCTGGTAGCCGCCGTCGGCGAACTCGACGGCGCTGCCCGAACCCTTGACCGGCCGATCGGCGCCGTCGACCAGCCGGGTCTCGATTTTCTGCACTTTCGTCGTCGCGCATTCGCCGACGTGTTTGGGCACGCCTTCGGCGAAAGCGGGCGCCGCGAGGGCGAGCGTCGCCGTGACGATCGCGAAACGAAGCATGCTCATTCTCCAAGGATTTGGCGCGGCGAGAGGGCGAAATCTCCCACGCGCGCGCGAGCCTGTCCACCGCGCGGGCCGGAGGCGAAACGCGCTGGACAAGCGGGAACCGCCTCCCTATAAACCGCCGTCCGCGGCGCTAAAGCGCTTCGGCGCCCAGGTAGCTCAGTTGGTAGAGCATGCGACTGAAAATCGCAGTGTCGGTGGTTCAATTCCGCCCCTGGGCACCATCGCGCTTTTTCATAGTGTGATATAGACGCTCAAACACCGTACAAAATCAGCCGGTTACGCGAAGCGCGCGAAAGCTGTCGCCATATGCGGCGTACTCGTTCAACCAGAAGGCGCGCACCACGGGATCGCCGATGTGGCTGTTGATGAACTGCACGCGGAACGGCTCGTCGATGAGCAAACGGGGGAGCATCAATAGGGTCGCGCCGAGCAACGCCCGCACCGCATTGGTCAAGGTGTAATCGAGCCGCGGCCCCCAACTGTCCGGCCATACGTGGCGGAACGCCGACACGACTCGCGATCGACCGCCAGCGCGCCGCCGGCGGGCACCTGATGGCCGTCGGCCGCGCGCATGATCAGCGAACCGAGGGCGCGCATCTCGCTTTCGAGAAATCGATAGTGTGCAACCATTGCTTCTTCCGCACAGCTCTTTGATAGTTCTGAAATACTCAGCCCCCGAAGTCCGAGGCGAGAGGCGAGATGAAGGACACATTTCACTCCCACACACTGCCAGTTCGCCCTTTCACAAACGGCTAACAACAGGCCGCACATCTTCGAAACGTCGCGTACAAATCTAAAACGCTGCCTATGCGAACGCCATCAACTCTCTAGCTTGCTAGTCCCGCTCGCCGCGCCAAGGCCTGTTCTGCAGTCATTCTAGTGCGTGGATCGCTATGCCTCTGGCTGATAAACACAAGTACATCGTCTATGGCACCGTCGCAAAGCGCGGCCGCAGCTTCGATCAACAACTTCTGGCCGGTTGCGAACGACCGAATTATGTGAGCTATGCTTGAGTTCCCAATGTCGAACGCATATTGGTCACGCATCGATTTCTGAGGTGGACAGAGCACATTCAAGGAAATTGACAGCGCCTCCGGAAATTTTTGAATGTGGATGTCTTGCGATGAGCGATAGATCATTGTCTTTAGCGCAGGAAGGCCCGTGCTTTCTAGAAACCGTATTTCTACGTGCTCGCCAGGAACGCCGCGCACTTCCGTGCAGTCGTATTCGTACAAGTCTGTCTCGTAGCCTGGCCCAAAATACCCCACTGTAAGAAAGTCGAAGTTGTGATCGTGCGGAAGGTAGTACGAATATAATTGAGACTCACCATCGTGATTTACCACGTGCAGAGACTCAGACGGTTGCCAAACATTTGCTCTTAGATAAAACCTGCCCGCCACTTTCCCCAGGTCTATACTTTATGACGAGTAAAGATTGCTCACTTGATACTCTCTCAGTTGCTTTAGCTCAGATAATATAAACGCCTTCAGAAACCCCTTATTCCTAGCCAGGCTCGTTAATTTGGGAGCCATATCGACTAGCGCGTCTCTACATACTTCGCGATAAGTCGCGTCTACGTACTCAATAAACTCAGATAAATCCATCGTGTCCGCGCCTAGGTGCCACATCGATATCGCCATTCGATCTTGTTTCCTTTCTGCTACGCGGTACGTACCTGCCGCTTCAGGAGATTTGCGGTCCTGTCGGCTGCATGACGGACATGCGGATGGGGGTCTGCTTTAGCTCTCTCCAGCAACTCGATGCCTACACCTACATCCAGGGCAAGCGCCGCCTTAACCGCCGCCCATCTGACGAAATGCTCTTCTGAGTTATAGGCCGCGACTATCGCGTCAATCCCGGACTTGCCCTCTAGATTGACTATCAGCTCTATCGCCTGTTCAACGGACGACGCCTGCCCTCGACCCGCGGAGGAGTAGAGAGGGCTAATTGTCTCGGCGTCATAGTGCCACACCAGCTTTTGCTTTGTATGAGATACGACATACAGCTCAAATAAATCATCACACATTTCAACGATCTTCAATATATCAACGCCTGCTCTCAGCTTAATAAAATCCCCTGGTCTTTGGATGCCCGAGTCAGATCGTATTGTAAACGATCGTCTATCAAACAATTCATTGATTTGCTCTGGCGGAGCCGAGTACACTTCGTATGTGACCGAACCCGGGCCTGCGTTGAAGTATACCAGATCGTTTGCAAACGACGCCAGCTCGGTATGTCGATCCTCCCAAAACGATGAGGATTGCAGCCGGCCGAACCAAATTGTGAACGAGGACAGCCTAACCAGTTCGATTGCCTTATCAGAGACAAGGTTCTCGTAGGCAACGTTCCGCGCCAGCTCTTGGAGTTCCGATGATAAGAACCTCGCAAGGAACCCGCTGTGAAAGAATTCGCTCACAGCGGAAAAACAATCTTCGGTAATTTGACCAGACGTCAGAGAAGCGTTGCGGATAAGCCGCACGAGTTCAGGATACTGCTCCTTGTGCCTGTCACTTATTGGTTCAGAAAAGTAGGCCATCGAGACACCAAAATGCCAAACCGCGTATTGGTGGTCTATTTCTTCGGGGCGCAATGAATCCCTGCAACCGCTAGTGTCCCGATCGAGAAATACGTGCGATCATTCGCCTGCTGATTTGCGGAGGGATGATCGATGGGAAAGCGGGCGGCTAGGATTCGTCTGACGGACGACGAGCGCACTGAACTGGAAAGCCTGGCGTCGCGTCGTCGGACGGCGCAGGGTTTGGCTCAGCGCGCGCGGATCATATTGTTGGCGGCGCGAGACGCCGAGAACCTGACGATTTGTCAGCAGTTGGGGGTGGTGCCCAATACCGTCGGCAAGTGGCGACGGCGGTTTGCCGAACGTCGTGTCGAGGGACTGCTGGACGAGCCGCGCCCTGGAGCCCCGCGACGGATCAGCGACATGGAGATCGCTGAAACGATTCGCCTGACCCTGGAGACGACGCCGGAGAACGCGACCCACTGGAGTCTTCGATCGATGGCGCGCGCCGTCGGGTTTGCGCCTTCGACGATCCATCGGATTTGGCAGGCGTTCAACCTTCAACCGCATCGCACCGAGACGTTCAAGCTTTCGAGCGACCCGCTCTTTGTCGAGAAAGTTCGCGATATCGTCGGACTGTACTTGGCCCCGCCCGAGCGGGCCATCGTTCTCTGCGTCGATGAAAAGAGCCATATCCAGGCGTTGGACCGGACTCAGCCTCTACTTCCCCTGCGCCCCGGTCAGGTCGAGCGGCGCACGCATGACTACACGCGCCATGGAACCCTCTCCCTGTTCGCCGCCCTCGACACCGCCACCGGCAAAGTGATCGGGCGATGCTATCCGCGCCACCGCGGACGCGAATTCTTGAGCTTCCTGCGCGAGATCGAACGCAACGTTCCAAGCGATCTCGATATCCACCTCGTCATGGACAACTACGCCACCCACAAGACCCCGGCGATCCGGAAATGGCTCGGCGCACGGCCGCGATGGCGCGTCCATTTCACGCCGACATCGAGTTCTTGGATCAATCAGGTCGAGCGATTCTTCGCCGACATCACCGATCGCCAAATACGGCGAGGCGTCCACCGCTCCACCGTCGAATTGGAAGCCGCCATCCGCGCTTACATCGAGGCCGTCAATTGCAATCCAAGGCCCTTCCGATGGACAAAATCCGCAGACGATATCCTCGCCAGCATAAAGCGCTTCTGCTTGAAAACCCTCACCATCGCACAAGCCCAAATCGCAGCTAACTCGGAATCAGGACACTAGAGCTTCAATAACTCCAATCACCACAGGGTGCAGTACTCTCGCATTACTAGCGTTTGCTACTGAAATTGTCTCTTCCAAATTCGGTAGGCACCGATAAGTTTTCGCAGCCACTTCCCTCTCTGGATCGCGGCGATTTTTAAATTGCTCATTCTGCATGGCGATACTCCCACCCTAGAGGCCAAATTTGTTTGCGATACGTAAGGCCGCAGCCTGCGACGCTTCACGGCTCCGCTTGCCGGTCGATGAGCCGTGGAAGGCGATCATTTCTTCCAATGTCGCATCCGGAAGATGAGAATAGGCGTCAACGAAGCAGGCGTGCAGCTGCGAATTCGTAACCGGCAGCGGGCCCTTAAGTCCTGCGAGAACTTCGTCGATCTTATGTAGCGCAAGGAGCCGAAGCGCCTGCGGCTTAGCGTTGGATGGTTTACGACTGTAGGTCGCTGAAAAGGACGATACCGCTTTTTGCGCAGTTAATCGGTCGATCTTGCCGACCTCAGAGGCATAATAGGTGTTGAGTTCAGTAAGTTCTTTATCTGAAAGGCCATCGGCACTTGACCTCAAGTGGGAGATCCCTTCGTCTGGCGACATTTTGGCGGTTGAATTGGGAGTTGGTACGGAGCTAAGCCTATTGGCGAGGCTTGCTACCTCTTCTCGCAAGGAGCCGCCGGCAGCCGACAGCAATTCACTGCGGATATTCGACATGTTGGGACCTCCCGGCGTGAATGAGGCGCTGTGACACATTGTCGCATCCGTGTCAAGTGGGGTTGACAAGCTGTGACGGCTGCTTTGCGAGGGCGTCGCAGCTGGGAATGGGGACAATGCGCTACTGTCGACGAAGTGGAGGAAATATTGGCAAATTTCAGCCCGACGTGCGCGAGTGAACGCGTCCAAACGATGCCAGCCATAGATCGGCGCAGAATCCGAACGCCAATCAGCGTATTGAGCCTGTGACGATATTGGGTTCCGCGGCGTCAACATGCGGAGCAGCGCCACAGCCGCCTTCGCGACTCGGATCGCCGTCGCTCCAGTGCTCTTTGCGATCTCGCATTGGAAGATGATACTCTCGTCTCCGAACTGAGCCGGGTGAAGAGCGGCGATTCCTACGAGGAAATTACGGGACAAGCTCGCGCATGAAGGCAGAATCACTCAAGAGTTCTGGCCAATGGGCACGTTTCTGAGCATGGGCAAAACTTGGGCACGAGATATTGCAATTGGAACAAATTGTTCGCAGCTTGGTGTGCGGACGCCCCTGGGCACCATCACACTTTTTCATAGCGTGACGCCGACGGCCGCAAGCCATGACTTGTCATGGCCGGCGGTCTGGCTGGGCGGCGGCGCCTTGGGCCCTACTGCGGGCGCAAGTCGACGATGCGCTTGGCCTTGCCGGCCGACCGTTCGAGTTCTCCCGCCTCGACCACGCGCACCTGCACGGTGACGCCGATATAGGATTTCACCGCATGGGCGAGTCGGCCCACGCAGGCCTGCCGTTCGGCCCCATCGCGCGCGCCGGCGCCCGGCCGGGCCTCTGCGACCACCGCAAGGGCGTCGAGGTGGTCGCGGCGGGACACTTCCAGGACATAGTGCGGCGACAGCATCGGCTCCTTCAGCAGCAGTTCCTCGATCTGGCCGGGGAAGACGTTGACGCCGCGGATGATCAGCATGTCGTCGGTGCGCCCGGCGATCTTCTCGATCCGCCGCACCGTCCGCGCCGTGCCGGGCAGCAGGCGGGTCAGGTCGCGCGTGCGGTAGCGGATGAGCGGCATCGCCTCCTTGGTCAGCGTCGTCAGCACGAGTTCGCCCCGCTGCCCGTCCGGCGCCGGCTTTCCAGTCGCCGGATCGACGATCTCGGGATAGAAGTGGTCCTCCCAGATGTGCAGGCCGTCCTTGTTCTCGGCGCATTCGCAGGCGACGCCAGGGCCGATGATCTCGGAGATGCCATAGAGGTCGAAGGCGCTCGCTTCGAAACGCGCCTCGATCTCGTGGCGCATCGCGACGGTCCACGGCTCGGCGCCGCACATGACCACGCGCAGCGAGCTGCGGCGCGGGTCGAGGCCCTGGCGCTCGAACTCGTCGGCGATGGCGAGCATGTAGGACGGCGTGCCGACGATGAGGTCGGGGCGGAAATCCTCGATCAGTTGCACCTGGCGGGGGGTCTGACCGCCGGAGATGGGCACCACGGTGCAGCCCAGGTGTTCGGCGCCGTAGTGGACGCCCAAGCCGCCGGTGAACAGGCCGTAGCCATGGGTGATGTGGAAGATGTCGCCCGGGCGGCCGCCGGCGGCGCGGATCGAGCGGGCCATCACCTCCGCCCACGTTCGCAGGTCGGCGCGGGTGTAGCCGACGACCGTCGGCTTGCCGCTGGTGCCGGAGGAGGCGTGGATGCGCACGACCTCCCGACGCGGCACGGCGAACATGCCGAAGGGATAGTTGGCGCGCAGGTCGCCCTTGTCGGTGAACGGGAATTTCCGCAGGTCGTCCAGGCTGCGCAGATCGTCGGGATGCACCCCGGCCGCAGCGAACGCGCGCTGGTAATGCGGGACCCTTTCGTAGGCGAGCCGAGCCGTCGCCCGCAGGCGCGACAGCTGCAACGCGGCGATCTCGTCGCGGCTGGCCATTTCGATCGGCTCGGGCGCCGTCCGGTCGCTTGAGTCCAGCATCGCGCATCCTCTCCTTGCTTCGCCCGAACGCGGCCGCCGTCGGGACCGGCGCCCCCGGCCCGACGCGGCGAAGTTTCGGGCCGCGGTCCGTCTCCTTACGCTGCTTGGCCCCGTCCGCCAATCCGCCGCGGCGTCGGTTCGCAAGGATGGCCTTGCGCCAGAGCGTGATGCGATCGGGGGGAATCGCCAGCGATGTCATTCCCGCGAAAGCGGGAATGACATGAGGCAAGCGCGTCATCGGCCTCGTCTTAACGCAACGCGCTCTCTTTGCCGAGAATTCTTACCGGCGGCATGGCCAGCCTCGGGCCGTCCATGCGGCGCATTCTGCGGCGAAGCGTCGCGGCGTCCGCCGGATCGGCCGGCGGCGGCGCGGCGAAAAAAAAAAGCCCCGGGCGCGCGGCCCGGGGCATGAAAATCGCGAAGATCGACGAAAGCGTCGGTCAGAAGGCGACGCGCACGCCGGTGGTCAAGGCTGTGTTGTCGTTGTGGGTGTACGCGAGATGGCTCGTGTTGCTGGCGTTGGCCATGCCGCCGCCGACTTTCGAATACATCACGCCGCCGTAGACATCGACGCGCTTCCACGGGCGCCAATCGAGCATCCCCGAGACGGCGTCGGTCGTGCCGGCGCAGTCGTTCCTGTACGTGTCGCCGTGGAGCGAGCACAACGCCGAGTTGGCAGCGGTGGCGAAGTCATTCTGCCACTCGTGGTAGTAGCCGACCGCCAAGTCGAGGTTGCTCAGCAGGCCGTACTTGCCGCCGACCCACAGCACCTGCAGGTCTTCGGGGTTGACGTAAGCGTTGGCCTGGATGACGCCGGGATAGCCGCCGTTGAGCGAATAGGTGTTGCCGACCGGGAAGGTGGCGCCGAGGCCGCTCGGGCTCGACAGCCGCGCGTACTCGTAACCGCCGTAAACAGTCAGCGCCTGCCACTTGTACTTGGCGGCGATCACGCCGGCGTTGACGTCAGCGAGGGTCGCCTTCAGCACGTCGCCCGCCCCCGCGGCGTTGGTGGTGCCGAGCTTCACCGCGTCCTTGTCGTAGGCGTAGATCGCGTCGACCGAGAGGCCGCCGAGGTCGCCGCCGAGGTCGAGTTGATAGGCATCCTCCGCGCCGTTGCCCTGCTCCCAGCCGCCGACCTGGACGATCGCCCCAGCGCGCACGCCGTTGTAAGCAATCTGATACTTGAACGACTCGTTGTAGCGCGCCGTCTCGGTCTCGCCGGTGCCCTGCTCGACCGTGCCGGAGGTGCCGATCAGCGAGAACGCGTAGGCGCCGCCGAACGGATCGTAGGCGGACGACATGTCGTTGGCGAAGGAGTACTGCCGGCCGAAGGTCAACGTGCCGAAGGTCGCGTTGCTCACCCCGATGTAGCCGCGCGCGTTGTCCCATTGGCCGGCGCGGCTCGAGTTGCCGTTGGCGCTTTGGAGCAGGGCGCCCGGGCCGGAACTGCCGAAGGTATTGTTGTCGACCAGCGACTTCGGCCCATTGGACAGTTGGAACGAGTAGGGATCGAAGCCGAGGTTGACGTCGCCGACGATGAACCAGTTCGGGACGATCTGTTCCTTGATCTTGATGCCGACGTTGGACTGGCTGAGGCCGTTCGGCACCCACTGCCAGCGCCCGTTGTTGCTGGTCTTGGAGATCAGCTCCTGCACGCCGTTGTTGAAGTCCCCATTGAACCTCGTCGCGTGCGTCTCGTAGCCGCCGCCCACGTCGATCTGGCCGTAGACCGTGATGCCCCCAAAGGTCAGCGGGCAGTCCGCGGCGGTCGAATCCAGCCAGCTGGTGAAGCTGGCGTAGCAATTCGTCGCCGGCGGGGCCGGCGGGGTCTTCTTGGTCGGCAAATCGGCGGCTTGCGCGGCGCCGGCGATCAACAACCCGGCCGTCGAGGCCAGGAGTAAGTGTTTAAACAACCGCATAACATGCCCCCATCGGTTTGTCGGCCGCGCCACAATACGCTTCCGGCGGATTGCAATACAGTCCCTGCCGCGCTCCGCATGCAACGGGCGCGCTTCCCATCAACCGGCTCGAGAGGGGCAAGCTCAAGCTCCCCGACACTCGCGGCTTTCTAGTAGCCGGATTCCGATATCTTGGCAAATACCTCGTCAGGCGGCCTCTGCATCGCATCCGCGGCGATTATTACAAAATGATGACATTCCTTATGCTTGGAAAAAAAGCGAAATATCCTGTGCGGCCGGCCGTCGCCGCTATGCCGCTGGGGCGCCGCCGACGCGGTCCGCCGCACGGTCGGCAAGATTCGATCGCACGTGTGTCCTGGCGGCAACAGATCGACCCCCGGCCCGGCGATGGCGACGTCGTTCTCGATCCCGGAGGCGACCCGGCGCCGCCCCCTAGCCTTCGCGCTCGTTCTCCCGTAATGGCGCGCGCATGGCTTCCGGCGTCCTTTTCACCCTCGGCGCGCGCGGCTCCCCTCTCGCCCTCGCCCAGGCGCACGAGGCGCGAAGAGCGATCGCGGCGGCGCACGGTTGGGACGAGGCCTGCGTCGCCATCGAGATCATCCGCACCAGCGGCGACCTCATCCAAGACCGCCCGCTCGCGGAAGCCGGCGGCAAGGGCCTGTTCGCCAAGGAGATCGACGCGGCGCTCCTCGCCGGCCGAATCGACGCCGCCGCGCATTCGGCCAAGGACCTGCCGACCCGGTTGCCCGACGGGGTGGCGATCGCCGCCTGCCTCGAACGCGAAGATGTGCGCGACGCGCTGATCTCCGCGCTTGCCGATTCGATTGCCGCCCTGCCCCACGGCGCGCGCCTCGGCGCCGCGTCGCTGCGCCGCAGCGCGCAGGCGCGCCGGCTGAGGCCCGATCTTCGCGTCGAGCTGCTGCGCGGCAACGTCGAGACCCGGCTCGCCAAGGCCGAAACGGGCGCGATCGACGCGACGCTGCTGGCGCTGGCCGGCCTGAAGCGCCTCGGTCTCGCCGACCGCGCCCGCGCCGTGCTCGACCTCGAATCCTTCCTGCCCGCGGTTGGCCAGGGCGCCGTCGCCTTGACCGCGCGCGCCGGCGACGCGCGGGCGCTCGCAGCGCTCGCCGCCGTCGGCCACGCCGACACCATGACGGCGCTGACCGCCGAGCGGGCGTTTCTCGCCGAACTCGAAGGCTCCTGCCGCACCCCGATCGCCGGCTACGCGCGGCTCGAAGCCGGCGCGCTGATCCTGACCGGGCAAGTGTTGCGCGAGGACGGCTCGGAGGCTTTCGACGTGCGCGTCGAAGGCGCCCCCGCCGACGCGGCGCGCTTAGGGAGCGAAGCCGGCCGCGATCTCAAGCGACGGCTGCCGCCGGGGGTCTTGCCGACCGGCGACGGGCCGGCGCGGTAGGACATAGTGTCGCGCCCCACGCCGCTCGCCGCGAACGGCCGGGCGGACGGCGAGGATCGCGTCTCGCCATTTTTCGGATTCGTTTTTGCGCTAGCGCAAATTTCCGCCGAGCCTCGCCGGCGCGCGCAGGCCGGCTTCGGCGGGCCTTTCGGCGAGCGGACGCCGGCCGGCAGTGCGCGGCGCCCTTTACTCGCGGGGCGCTCGCGGGTACCGATGAGGCGAGGAAAGAAGCGGGAAAGCGGTCCGCCGAGGACGCTCCCGGCATGACATAGGTCAAGAATTGATGGACTATCAGCGGCGCTTCGAGGAAGCGATCGACCAACTGAAGCGGGAAGAGCGTTATCGCGTCTTCGCCGATCTCGAACGCGACGCGACGCGCTTTCCGATGGCGCTGTGGCGCCCGCCGGGCGAACAGCGCGCGCCGCGCGAAGTCACCGTCTGGTGCTCCAACGACTATCTCGGCATGGGCGGGCGCCCCGAGGTCATCGAGGCGAGCGTCGCCGCGACGCGCGCCCATGGCGCCGGCGCCGGCGGGACCCGCAACATCGCCGGCACCCATCACCCGATCGTCAGCCTCGAGCGCGAACTCGCCGACCTGCACGGCAAAGAGGCGGCGCTGGTCTTCACCTCGGGATGGATCTCCAATCTCGCCGGCATTTCGACGATCGCCAGCCTGTTGCCCGACTGCCTGATCCTCTCCGACGCGCTGAACCACAATTCGATGATCGAAGGCGTGCGCCGTTCGGGATGCGAAAAGAAGATCTGGCGCCACAACGACGTCGCCCATCTCGAAGCGCTGCTCGCCGCCGAGGACAAGGAGCGCGCCAAGCTGATCGTGTTCGAGAGCCTCTATTCGATGGACGGCGACTTCGCGCCGATCGCCGAGGTGGTCGCGCTCGCCAAGAAGCACGGCGCGATGACCTACATCGACGAAGTGCACGCGGTCGGCATGTACGGGCCGCGCGGCGGGGGGTTGAGCGAGCGCGAAGGCCTGATGGGCGAAATCGACGTCATCGAGGGCACGCTCGCCAAGGGCTTCGGCAGTCTCGGCGGCTACATCGCCGCCGACGCGACGTTGATCGACGCGGTGCGCAGCTACGCGCCGTCGTTCATCTTCACCACCACCTTGCCGCCGAGCGTCGCGGCGAGCGCCGCCGCGGCGGTTCGCCACCTGAAGGCCTCGAACGCCGAACGCGAGCGCCACCAGGCGATGGCGCGCATGGTCAAGCACGCGCTCAGCGCGGCGGGCCTGCCGGTGCTCGACAACCCCTCCCACGTCGTGCCGGTGATGGTGCGCGACGCCAAGAAGTGCCGCGCCGCGAGCGAGCTGTTGCTGCGCCGCCACGAAATCTACATCCAGCCGATCAACTATCCGACCGTCGCCAAGGGCGCGGAACGGCTGCGCATCACGCCGACGCCGCGCCACACCGAGGCGCAGGCAGCGAGGTTGGTCGAAGCGCTGGTCGACGTCTGGACCACGCTCGGCCTGCCCTTCGAGGAGGCCCGCGTCGTGCCGCTGCGCCGCCCGGGCGCGGACGCCGCGGCGAATTGCTCGTACCCCGAGATGAAGAAGGCGGCGGAATAGACCGTTCGGCCTTGCGCGCTTCTGAGCTTTCGCGATAGAGCGGCCTTGAGCCGCTCTATCCGTCATTGCGAGGAGCGAAGCGACGAAGCAATCCATGCGGCGGCTGCGCCGTGGATTGCGCCGTGGATTGCTTCGCTTCGCTCGCCATGACGGCCGCCCCGGAAAACCTCATGACGGCCGCCGCCCCATCGACCGACGTCCCCAAGCCCTTGCTCGCCGCGCTCGGCGGCGCCGTGCAGAAAATTCCGCCGATCTGGCTGATGCGGCAGGCCGGGCGATATCTGCCGGAGTACCGCGCGCTTCGCGCCGAGGCCCCCTCCTTCCTCGACTTTTGCTACACCCCCAAGCTCGCTACGGAAGCGACCTTGCAGCCGATCCGCCGCTTCGGCTTCGACGCGGCGATTCTGTTCTCCGACATCCTCGTCGTCCCCGACGCGCTCGGGCAGAGCGTCAGCTTCGAGAGCGGCGACGGCCCGCGCCTCGAGCCGATCGAGAGCGCCGCCGACTTCGCGCGCTTAAACGATGCGCCCGACTGGGCGCGGCTCGAGCCGGTGTTCGAGACGATCGAGCGCGTCAAGGCGGCTCTGCCGGACGAGGTCGCGCTGATCGGCTTCTGCGGCGCGCCGTGGACCGCAGCGAGCTACATGGTCGCCGGCTGCGGCGCGCCGGACCAGGCGCCGGCGCGCCTCTTCGCCTATCGCCAGCCCGATCTCTTCGCGGCGCTGATCGACCGGCTCGCCGACGTCTCGGCCGAATATCTGGCGCGCCAGTTTCGCGCCGGCGCCGAGGCGGCGCAGATTTTCGACTCCTGGTCGGGCGTGCTGCCGCCGGCCGAATTCGAGCGCTGGTGCGTCCGGCCGATCGCGCGCATGCTCGCCCGGCTCTGCGCCTCGGCGCCGCGCGCGCCGATCATCGCCTTTCCCCGCGGCGCGGCGACCCGGCTCGCCGAGTTCGCTCGGCTCGACGGGCTCGCGGCCGTCGGCCTCGACGCCGCGGTGGAGCCCGGCGCCGCCGCCGCAGCCCTGCCCGCGCCGCTGGCGCTGCAAGGCAATCTCGATCCGATCGCCCTCGTCGCGGGCGGGAGGGCGCTCGACGAGGGCGTCGAGCGGGCGTTGCGCGGCTTCGCCGGTCGTGCGCACATCTTCAACCTTGGTCACGGCGTCCTGCCGGAAACGCCGATCGCGCATGTCGAGCGGCTGGTCGCGCGGGTGCGCGCCGGCTGAAGCGAGCGGGAAAGGGCGATGAGCGAGCGAGCGCTGCTGGAGCGACGCAAGAGCGACGCGCAAGCCTGGTTCGAGGCGTTTCAACTCAAGTTGGTCGCCGCGATGGAGCGGCTCGAAGACGAATGCCTGCTGGGCGCGCCGGGCGCGGCGCCGGGGCGTTTCGCGCTGGAGCCGTGGCGCCGGGTCGATCACGCCGGCGCGCCGGGCGGCGGCGGGCGGATGGCGATGCTGCGCGGCCGGCTGTTCGAGAAAATGGCCGCGCACGCCTCGACGGTCTACGGGACTTTTCCGCCGGAATTCGCCGCGCAGATTCCCGGCGCCGAGGCCGATCCGCGCTTCTGGGCCTCCGGGATTTCGGCGATCGCCCATCCCTGGAACCCGCATGTTCCGACCGTCCACATGAACGCCCGCTTCGTCGTGACGACGAAGGCGTGGTTCGGCGGCGGCGCGGACCTGACCCCGATGCTGGCGGCGCGACGCCGCGCCGACGATCCGGACGCGGTTCTGTTCCGCCAGGCGCTGCGCGGCGTTTGCGAGCGCCATGCCGCGGTCGCGTCGTATGACCGATACAAGGCGTGGTGCGACGAGTATTTCTTTCTGCCGCACCGCGGCGAGCCGCGCGGCGTCGGCGGCCTATTCTTCGATCGTCTCAACAGCGCAGGCGATGCGGCGAACTCGGGTTTCGACGCCGATTTCGCCTTCGCCCGCGACCTCGGCGACACCTTCGTCTCGCTCTACGGCGAGATCGTGCGCCGCAATTTCGCCAAGCCGTGGACGCAAGGAGAGCGCGAGGAACAGCTCGTGCGCCGCGGTCGCTACGTCGAGTTCAATCTGCTCTACGATCGCGGGACGGTGTTCGGCTTGAAAACCGGCGGCCAGGTCGCGGCGATCCTTTCCTCGCTGCCGCCGCTGGCGCGCTGGCCGTGAGGCGCGGCCCACGTCATAATGGCGGCGCGATGAAAGCGGAGAACGAGGAAATGGCCAGCGCGACGCAATCGGGCGTGTTCAAGATCGGCGGCGAGATCGCCGTCCATCGTCTCGGCTATGGCGCGATGCGCGTGACCGGACGCGGCGTGTGGGGCGAACCGGCGGATCGCGCCGAAGCGCTGCGGACGCTGCGCCGCCTGCGGGAAATCGGGGTGAATTTCATCGACACCGCCGATTCCTACGGACCCGAGGTCTCCGAGCGGCTGATCCGCGAAGCGCTGCATCCCTACGGCGAAATCCTGGTGGCCACCAAGGGCGGCCTGACGCGCGGCGGGCCGAATCAGTGGAGCCCGCTGGGGCGGCCGGATTATCTCGTCGAGCAGGCGCACAAGAGCCGCCGCAACCTCGGCGTCGAGACGATCGACCTGTGGCAATTGCACCGCATCGATCCGAAAACGCCGCGCGACGAGCAGTTCGCTGCGGTCAAGTCGCTCATCGACGCGAAGGTCGTCCGCTTCGCCGGCCTCAGCAACGTTTCGGTCGCCGACATCGAGGCGGCGGCGAAAGTCTTCCCCGTCGCGACAGTGCAGAACCGCTACAGCCTCGCCGACCGCGCCAGCGAAGACGTGCTCGAATACTGCGAGAAGCGCGGCATCGGCTTCATCCCGTGGTATCCGCTCGCCGCGGGCGACCTCGCCGGGCCCGGCGGATCGCTGGAGCGGATCGCGCGCGCCCACGACGCGACGCCCGCCCAGATCGCCCTCGCCTGGCTCCTCAAACGCAGCCCGGTCATGTTGCCGATTCCCGGCACCTCGAAAGTCGCGCACCTCGAGGAGAACGTCGCGGCGGCGGAGATCGTGCTGACGGAGGCGGAGTTCGCAACGCTGGATGAAGCGAGGCGCGGCCGCTGAGCGCGCCGCGGCGGCGGCCGCGCCGAGCCGTCGCGCGCAGTTCTTGCATTTGGCCGATCCGTCGCCGCCGCGGCGTTGGCGATCCCTTGAATCAAATTCGCTTTGCCGCGCGCAAAGAGATTTTAACCCGCCGCGATTAGACGATGGGCTGGATTGGGGAGCGGCCCCAATCGCCGTCCCGTAAGCGAGCTGTCGGGCGGCGACGGGCCGCCACGGCGTCTTTCTCGGGGGGGCTTCGCATGGGCCGCGATCGCAAATCGAACTGGGGCGTTCTGGCCATCTTCGCGAGCGTGACGTTCGCCGCCTTGACCTATTGGATTCTGAGCGCCACCGAGGCGCCGACCCTGCCCTACGCCCTCGCGCAGTACGTGCTTCTCAGCAGCGTGCTGGTCGGCATGGTCGATTCCTTCGCCAAATGCCGCCCGGCGCGGCGAGGGCGCATCGAGCGAGCGAGCGCGCCGCGGGTTTGATAGTCGGCCGCGCGGACACGCTTTGCGCGGCGTCGCCGCCCTTACAGCCCGGTCGAGCTTCTATCCCTGACGCGATCCCCCTCCCCCACGGCAATCAAAGCGGATGGCCGGGCCACGATCTCCCTTCGCGGTTTTCAGGCATCAATAAGCGCCTTGAGGGCGGCCGCTGTCGCCGTCAATCCTTGGTGCTTCAAGATTTCCACGACCTCGCGCGGGGTTTGCCGCGGGTTTACGCGATTGCCGCACAGCTCGCGGAATGCGGTGAGCGCCTGTTTTCTGTTGTCGTTCAGGAGACGCAGCAGGAATGCATCGGGGTGCTCGGCGACAAGCCCAAACCGCGCGAGCGCGGAATCCGGAAAGTCGCGCAGATTCGCCGTGACGATAAACTGCGCTTCGCCATGAATGGCGGCGGCCAGAACATGGCGATCGTCGGCGTCCGGCAGCGTGAGGGACGCGATCCGATGCTCGTATCCTTCGACGAGTGCGTCGTCGATGTGAAATTCCATGAGACGGCGCGTGCGTTCGATTTGCGCGCGGGAAATGTTGCGCCGGTTGCGCAACAGCGCCGACATCCATTCTTCATGCACGCGCGCCGACCAACGCGGTCGATAGAGGTCGTTCAGCGCGAAATGCATCAGCATGTTGCGCAGAAGCGCGGGATAAAGAACGCTTGCGTCGAGAAACGCCACAGGTGAAGGCGTTTCGATCATTCCAGGCCCAGCTCTTGATCGTATGCGGCGAGTTCCGCCAGAACGGCGCGCCGTTTGGCGCGGTTGTCGGCCTTGTAGGCGAGCACGTCGCGCAACGGCAGGCGCCGTTGATTGCCGACCATGCGCACGGGCAGCGCGCCCTTGTCGATCAAGCCGACGACAAACGGCCGCGACACGTTGAGGATCGCGGCGGCTTGCTGGGTCGTGACGTCGGCCTCGACTGCAACCAGCGAGACCGCCTTTCCGGCCGCCGTTTCCTCGAGAACGTCCATCAGCAGGCGCGTCACGACCGGCGGCAGATCGAGCGTCGTCGCCTCTCGACCGATGGCCTCGATTTTGACGCGCAGCGCCTTGTCGAGCGGCTCGCTTCGTTCGAGCGCGAGCCGCGCCGTTTTGGCGAGCGAGGCGTCCTCGTCGGAGGGAAGGATCGGGTCGATATGAGCATGCGGCACGGCGAGCCTCCTTGATTTTAAGGCATTATGCCGCACCCTTGCAATATACGCAATAGTCGAAATACTAGAAACAACCGACCCTGCCCCGATCGCCCGCCCCGAGCCTCACCCGTTGGGCAAATGGCGCGCCAGCGCCTCCAGCACCGCCATGCGCACCGCGACGCCCATTTCGACCTGTTCGCGGATCAGCGACTGCGCGCCGTCGGCGATCAGCGAATCGATTTCGACGCCGCGGTTCATCGGGCCGGGGTGCATGACGAAGGCGCCCGGCTTGGCGTAGGCGAGCTTTTCCGCGTCGAGGCCGAAATAGCGGAAATATTCCTTGGTCGACGGCACGTAGGCGCCGCTCATGCGCTCGCGCTGCAGGCGCAGCATCATCACGATGTCGGCGTCCTTCAGCCCCGCCTTCATGTCGCGAAAAACCTCGACGCCCATGTTCTCGATTCCGGGCGGCAGCAGCGTCGAGGGGCCGACGACGCGCACCTGCGCGCCGAGCGTCCCCAGAGCCAAGATGTTGGAGCGCGCGACGCGCGAATGCAGGATGTCGCCGCAGATAGCCACCGTCAGGCCCTCGATGCGGCCGAGGTTGCGGCGGATGGTCAGCGCGTCGAGCAGCGCCTGGGTCGGATGCTCGTGCGCGCCGTCGCCGGCGTTGACGACGGCGCAGTCGACCTTGCGCGCCAACAGGTGCACCGCGCCGGCGCAGTCATGGCGCACGACGATGATGTCGGGCCGCATCGCGTTGAGCGTCACCGCGGTGTCGATCAGCGTCTCGCCCTTTTTCACGCTGGAATTGCCGACCGCCATGTTCATCACGTCGGCGCCCAGGCGTTTTCCCGCGATCTCGAAAGACGACTGGGTGCGGGTCGAGGCCTCGAAGAACAGGTTGATCTGCGTGCGGCCGCGCAACGTCGCGCGCTTCTTCTCGACCTGCCGGGAAATGCCGACCGCTTCCTCGGAAAGATCGAGCAGCGCCTCGATTTCGGCCCGCGACAGGCCCTCGATGCCGAGCAGGTGGCGGCGGGTGAAGCCGGGCGGAGAATCGGGAGCGGCCATTAAAGCCACAGCCTATAAGAGCCGGCGCGGCGGGCGGCAAGAGGGCGATCTCCTCTCCCGATTCGCGCTATGGCGCCCGAACGAAAGACGGGCTCGGCGAGTAAGGGCCGCCTGCGGCGAGTTTGCCGTATTGACGCCATGCTGATATGGTCAATACGTCATGACAGAGGCGTGCCGTGATGCTGCAAATTCGCAATGAGCGCGTCAATCGGTTGGCGGAAAAGCTGGCGGCGATCAACGGCAGCTCGAAGACCGAAGCGGTGCGATTGGCGCTGGAAAACGAACTGGCGCGCATCGAAGGCGCGAAGACGCTCGCCGAGCGGCTGCAGCCGATCCGCGCCCGCATCGCCAAGCGGCCGCCGACCGGCCTGGATGCCGACAAGGCGTTTTACGACGAACTCGGCGGCGACCTATGATCTTCGTCGACGCGTCCGCGATCGTCGCCATCTTGACCGGCGAAGCGGAGGACGCGGCGCTGATCGCCGCGCTGGAGCGCGCGGAAGGCGCCGTGACGTCGCCGATCGCGATTGTTGAAGCGGCGCTCGGCTTGCGCAGAAGACGCCACAGTTCGGTCGCCGAAGCCGAGAACGACGTCATGGAATTTCTCGCCGCGGCGCGAATCGGCGTCGCCGCCGTCGAGCCCGCCGCCGCGCAGGGAGCGCTGGCGGCTTTCGCGCGCTACGGCAAGGGCACGCAGCATCCCGCACAACTGAACATGGGCGACTGCTTTGCTTACGGCCAAGCCAAAGCGCTGAACGCGCGGCTGCTTTACAAGGGCGCGGATTTTTCGATGACCGACATCGAGGCGGCGCGCTAGGCGCGATTCGAGCCGTGATCCAGCGAGCGAGTCTGCCGCTTGCGATAGCCGTCATTTGACACTTGGCCCGCCCTCCACCATTTTCCGCGCGCTTCCCGGCCCCAGGGCCTTGAGATTCTCAGGGGGCGCGCCCACATGGCGCTGCTCCCAGCGAGGGTTGTTGCGGATGAAAGTCGTCATCGTCGAGTCGCCGACCAAAGTGAAGACCATCGGCAAGTATCTCGGCCGGGACTACGACGTCTACGCCTCGTTCGGCCACGTGCGCGATCTCGCCCCCAAGGACGGCTCGGTCGATCCCGACGCCGATTTCGCCATGCGCTGGGAAATCGACGCCAAGGCCGCCAAGCGGCTCGCCGAAATCGCCGGCGCGGTCAAGGACGCCGAGCGCGTCATTCTCGCCACCGACCCGGACCGCGAGGGCGAGGCGATCTCGTGGCACGTCCACGAGATCCTCAAGGCCAAGAAAGTCCTCAAGGACAAGCGCGTCGACCGCGTCGTCTTCAACGCCGTCACCAGGGACGCGGTCGCCGAGGCGATGCGCCACCCGCGCGAGATCGACGAGGCGCTGGTCGACGCCTATCGCGCCCGCCGCGCGCTCGACTATCTCGTCGGCTTCAATCTGTCGCCGGTGCTGTGGCGCAAATTGCCGGGCGCGCGCTCCGCGGGCCGCGTGCAGTCGGTCGCCTTGCGCATCGTCTGCGACCGCGAACTGGAGATCGAGAAATTCGTCGCGCGCGAATACTGGTCGATCCTCGCCCATCTGAAGACGCTCGCCGACGCGCCGTTCGCGGCGCGGCTCGTCGGCGCCGACGGCAAGAAGATCGCCCGGCTCGACGTCGGCTCGGGCGAGGAGGCGGAGGCTTTCAAAGCCGCGCTGGAGACGGCGAAGTTCAGGATCGTCGAAGTCGAGGCGAAGCCGCTCAAGCGCCACCCCTACCCGCCCTTCACCACCTCGACGCTGCAGCAGGAAGCCTCGCGCAAGCTCGGCCTCGCGCCGGCGCGCACCATGCAGATCGCCCAGCGCCTCTACGAGGGCCTCGACATCGGCGAAGGCGCGGTCGGCCTGATCACCTACATGCGCACCGACGGCGTCGACCTCGCGCCGGAGGCGATCGCTGCGGCGCGCAAGGTCATCGCCAAGGACTTCGGCGACGCTTACGCGCCCGCCGCGCCGCGCAAATATACGGTCAAGGCCAAGAACGCGCAGGAGGCCCACGAGGCGATCCGCCCGACCGAAATGACGCGGCGGCCGCGCGACCTCGCGCGCCGCCTCGAACCCGAGCAGGCCAAGCTCTACGAACTGATCTGGAACCGCACCGTCGCCTGCCAGATGGAGAGCGCCGAACTCGAACGCACCACCGTCGAAATCGTCGCCGAGGCGGGCGCGCGCCGGCTCGATTTTCGCGCCACCGGCCAGGTGGTGCGTTTTCCCGGCTTCCTCGCGATCTACCAGGAAGGGCGCGACGACGACGAGGACGAGGATTCGGCCCGCCTGCCGCCGATGAACGCCGGGGAGCCGCTGACCAGGGAGCGCATCGAGGCGACCCAGCATTTCACCGAGCCGCCGCCGCGCTACACCGAGGCGACGCTGGTCAAGCGGATGGAGGAACTCGGCATCGGCCGCCCCTCGACCTACGCCTCGACGCTGGCGGTGCTGCGCGATCGCGACTACGTGCGCCTGGAGAAGAAACGGCTGATCCCCGAGGACAAGGGCCGGCTGGTCACCGCCTTTCTCGAATCCTTCTTCGCCAAGTACGTCGGCTACGACTTCACCGCCGAGCTCGAGGAGAAGCTCGACCGGGTCTCCAACAGCGAGATCGACTGGAAGGATCTCTTACGCGATTTCTGGACCGATTTTTCCAGCGCGCTCGACGGCGCCAAGGATTTGCGCACCAGCCAAGCGCTCGACAGCCTCAACGAGCTGCTCGGGCCGCATATCTTCCCCGCCCGCGCCGACGGCGGCGATCCGCGCCAATGCCCGTCGTGCGGCAAGGGGCGCCTGTCGCTGAAGATCGGCAAGTTCGGCGCCTTCATCGGCTGTTCGAACTACCCCGAGTGCAAGTTCACCCGCGTGCTGTCGCCGAGCGGTCAGAACGGCGCCGGCGCGGCGGAGGGCGAGCGTCCCGGCGTGCGCGCGCTCGGGATCGATCCGAACAGCGGCGACGAGATCACGCTGCGCAGCGGCCGCTTCGGCGACTACGTGCAGCAGGGCGAGGGCGACAAGCCGAAACGCTGCTCGCTGCCCAAGGGCCTTTCGCCGGACGACGTCACGCTGGAGACGGCCGTCGCGCTGCTGTCGCTGCCGCGCGAGGTCGCCAGGCACCCGCAGAGCGGCGAGCCGATTCTCGCCGGCGTCGGGCGCTACGGGTCCTACGTGCAGCACGGCAAGACCTACGCCAATCTGGGCCGCAACGACGACGTGCTGACGATCGGCGCCAACCGCGCAATCGACCTGATCGTCGCCAAGGAGAGCGGCGCCGGCCGCGGCGGCTTCGGCGCCGGCGCCGGCGGGCGCGCGCTCGGCGATCATCCGACGCTCGGCGGCGCCGTCACCGTCAAGGCGGGCCGCTTCGGCCCCTACGTCAATCACGGCAAGATCAACGCGACGCTGCCGAGGGGAAGCGACCCCGCGTCGCTGACGCTCGCGGAGGCCGTCGCGATGCTGGCGGCCAAGGCCGCGGGCGGCGGCGGCGGCCGCGCGCTCGGCGATCATCCCGACGGCGGCGCGGTCACGGTGCGCGCCGGACGCTTCGGCGCCTACGTCAATTGGGGCAAGGTCAACGCGACGATCCCGAAGTCGGCCTCGCCCGAGACGATCACGCTCGACGAAGCGATCGCGCTGATCGCCGAGCGCGAGGGCCGCCCGGCCCGGCCGAAGGCCCGCGGCGGCGCCAAGGCGAAGCGCAAGCCGCCCGTCGTCGCGAAGGCGGGCGCCGAGACGCCCAAGCCCAAGCCCGCCGCCGCCAAGCGCAAGGGCGCGGCCGCGAAGACCAAGCCGGCGACCGCTAAGCGCAAGACCGCCGCGGCGAAGACCAAGGCCGCCGCCGCGAAGGTCAAACGCCCAGCCGCCAAGGCCAAACGCCCGGCCAAGACGGGGCGAAAGTCCTGAACCCGAAGCGGGCGCAAGACAATCCGGAGTTGTCGCGGCGAGCTTATTGTGCGTAGGGTGGCTCGTTGTCGTCGCGGCCGCCCTCGCGTGGGATGAAGGGCGAAGGGAAGGTTGGCGTCATGCCCCATTCGGGCGCTGCGGAAGCGCAGGCTTCCGCCAAAATCCTGAACGAAGCCGCCTACAGCCGCTGGGCGCCGGTTTACGATCTCGTTTTCGATCTGCCGTTTCATCCCGGTCGGCTGGCGGCGACGCGCGCGGCGGTCGAGGCGGCGGGGGCGAACGGCGCGATCCTGGTGGTGGGCGTCGGCACCGGCCTGGAGCTGGAGCTGACGCCGTCGAGCGTGCGCGTCACCGGCGTCGACATCAGCGCGCCGATGCTGGACATCGCGCGCGAGCGCGTCGCCCGCAACGCCCTCAGGCAGGTGAAGGGCCTCCACGTCATGGACGCCGGCGCGCTGGAATTTCCCGACGCGCAGTTCGACGCCGCGCTCGCGCCCTACGTCATGAGCGTGGTGCCGAACCCGGCGCGGGTGCTGAGCGAAATGTGGCGCGTCGTGCGGCCCGGCGGGCAGATGATCGTGATGAACCATTTCGCCGCCCGAGGCGGCCCGCGCGCGCTCCTCGAAGCGGCGATGGAGAAAGCCTCGGGATGGCTCGGCTGGCATCCGCAATTCCCCTACGCCGCGGTCGGCGACTGGATCGCCGCGCAATCCGACGCGGAACTCGTCGAGCGGCGCGAACTCGCGCCGCTGCGGCTGTTCACGCTGCTGAGGGTGAGGAAGGCGACGCGGGCTTAAGACGGGCGCTGTGAGGGCCTCTCGGCGATCGACCGCGCTATTCGTCATTGCGACCCCGAGCGTAGCGAGGGGGAAGCAATCCCGATATCGAGGCGGTTGTGGGTTTGCATCGCGGCGGAAGCGCGCTCGCGTCTGACGTTGCAATAAAGGCAGAATTACGAATTACGGAATTACGGGAATTACGGTGACGGAATTACGGTGACGCATGGGAATTACGGTGACAGTGCATTGGAGTGGACCCCGAAGTTGAGACACGGGTAAAAGGGTGACATGGCTTCCGAGGAGGAACCATGTCGGAACCGGGCAAGAGTCCGCGGCAGTTTTCGGAGGCGTTCAAGGAAGCCGCGGTGCGGCGGCTGGAAGCTGGCGAGAAGATTGCCGCGGTGGCCGCGGCGATTGGGGTCAAGCGGAAGCTTTTGTATCAGTGGCGCAACGCTTGGCGGGCGATGGGGTCGGCCGGGTTCAACCGCAAACGCGGGCGGAAGCCGGGCTGGAAGGCCGCCGAAGCCTGCGCGGCGGTCGCTCCGTCGTCCTCTCCGGACGCCGTCGCGCCCGCTGCGCAGGCTTCGCAGGAGCTGAGGAAAGCGCAGGCCCGCATTGCCGAACTGGAACGGCTGATCGGGCGTCAGCAGGCGGATCTGCATTTTTTTCGCGAAGCCTTGCGGCTCTGGGACGCGACGCCCCCGAACGGCGGCGCGCCCATCTCTACGCGGTCGTCGAAAAAATGACCGCCGACGAGTCGCAAGGCTTTCTCGAAGACGACGCCAACGTCCGGCGCCTGTGCGCCCTCGGGGACGTGTCGCGCGCGGGCTACTACCGCCATTTCGGTCCGCACGCTCCCGCCCGCGCGGACGCCGATCTGCGCGATCTCATCCAACGCGAAGCGCTCGCTCATCGCCATTACGGCTATCGTCGCGTCACGCAGGCGCTGCGCCGGCAAGGCCTGATCGTCAACGCCAAGCGGGTGCTCAGGCTGATGCGCGAAGACAACCTGCTCAGCCTGCGCGCCAAGCCCTTCGTCCCGCGCACGAGCGACAGCCGGCATGGCTTCGCGATCCGGCCAAACCTCGCCCGCGCGCTGCGTCCCAGCGGCCTCGACCAGCTCTGGGTCGCCGACATCACCTACATCAGGCTGGCCGAGGACTTCGTCTATCTGGCCGTCGTCATCGACGCGTTCTCGCGCAAAGTGGTGGGCTGGGCGCTCGCCGGCCATCTCGAGGCTTCGCTCGCCCTTGAGGCGCTTGATCAGGCGCTCGCGGCGCGCCAGCCCCAGCCCGAAAGTCTCATCCACCACTCCGACCGCGGCGTGCAGTATGCGTGTTCCGACTATGTCGAACGGCTGGAGGCGCGCAAAATCGTCATCAGCATGAGCCGGCCCGGCAACCCTTACGACAACGCCAAGGCCGAGAGCTTCATGAAGACGCTGAAAGCCGAGGAGGTGAACGGCAAGGCCTACGCCAACATCGACGACGCCCGTCGGCAGATCGGCGCCTTCATCGAGACCATCTACAATCGTCAGCGCCTGCACTCGGCGCTGGGCTACAAACCGCCGGTCGAGTTCGAAGCCGAACTGCGGCCGGTCGCGCCAACGCTGAACCAGGACGAAGCCCTGTCACTCAATTAGCGTGTCTCACCAGAGGGGTGCAGTCCATGCATAATTCCCTTATTCAGGTGAGCCTTGACCGTGACCCCCACCGCTCGCAATCGCGGCCTCAATCGGCAGGGAGGAGTGGCCGACGAGACTTCGAATTGGGGATTTATGCAAGCGTCACCGTAATTGCGTAATTGCGTAATTGCGTAATTGGTCGTAATTGCGTAATTGCAGGTTCATGCACTTGGCCGGCAGCAGGTTTTCGTGCGCGACGTGGATGATCCCCGGCGTCCGATCGGTCGGCGGGTCGATCTGCCGCGCGGCGCGCAAGAAGTGTGAGTCGCCGCTTGGGCACAACCCTGAAATCTCTCGGATTCTTGACATTCGCGGCGGGCGTCGCCACGTAGGGGACGCGGTCGCGACGCGCGCCTTCGGCATTTCGCCGTCCGCGCCTTGTCCCCACAGCCGCTTCCCCCTAGATTGGCTGAGCCTTTCGGCGACCAATGCGCGAAGCTCTTTCGGCCATTCCTTCAAGAAATCACCTTGCCACAAAGCATCAAACCCCGGCGCGCCTCCCGCGCCAGCCCCGCGCGCGTCAAACGCGAGCGCGCCGCCGCCCCGACGGGCGCCCTGCCCTCGCGCGACGAACTCATCGCCTTCATCGCCGGCGAAGCCGCGCCGAGCGGCGCAAGGCCGACCGGCCGCGTCGGCAAGCGCGAAATCGCGCGCGCCTTCGGCGTCAAGGGCGAAGGCAGAACCGCGTTGAAGCGGCTGATCAAAGACCTCGAAGCCGACGGCGCGGTCACGCGCGGCCGCAAGACCCTCGTCCGGCAAGGCCGGCTGCCGGCGATGGTGGTCGCCGAAATCGTCGCGCGGGACCGCGACGGCGAACTCGTCGCGCGGCCCGTCGATTGGAGCGAATCCGGCGAAGCGCCGCGCATTCCGGTGCGCCGCGCGAAAGCGAAGCGCGCGGGAGCGCCCGCGCCGGGCTTGGGCGCGCGCGTGCTGATGCGGGTCGAATTCGACGCCGAAGCCGGCCCCAACGAGCCCGCCTACGGCGGGCGCGTGGTCAAGATCCTCGACAAGACGCGCGGGCGGGCGCTCGGCGTCTATCGCGAGCTGGAGAACGGCGCCGGGCGCGCACAGCCGATCGACAAGCGCGGCGGCGCGCGCGAGATCTTCATTCCGCAAGGGCTCGCCGCCGACGCCGCCGAAGGCGATCTCGTCGCGCTGGAAGTGCTGCGCGAGGGCCGCTTCGGCATGCCCTCGGGGCGCGTCGTCGAACGCCTCGGCTCGGTCAAGTCCGAACGCACGATCAGCTTCATCGCGCTCGCCGCCCACGGCATCCCGCACGTGTTCTCGCCCGCCGCGCTCGCCGAGGCGGAAAGCGCGCGGCCCGCCGACATGGCTCATCGCGAGGATTGGCGCGATCTGCCGCTGGTCACCATCGATCCGCCCGACGCCAAGGACCACGACGACGCGGTCCACGCCGCGCCCGATCCGGACCCGGCCAATCCCGGCGGCTTCATCCTCACCGTGGCGATCGCCGATGTCGCGCTTTACGTGCGCGCGGGCTCGGCGCTCGACAAGGAGGCCGACGAGCGCGGCAATTCGGTCTATTTTCCCGACCGCGTGGTGCCGATGCTGCCCGAACGCATCTCCAACGACCTCTGCTCGCTGCGCGCGAACGAGGACCGCCCGGCGCTCGCCGCGCGCATGATCCTCGGCGCCGACGGGCGCAAGCGGCGCCACAGCTTCCATCGCATCATGATGCGCTCGGCCGCCAAGCTTTCCTACGAGCAGGCGCAGCGCGCGATCGACGGCGAGCCCGACGAGGCGACGGCGCCGCTGATCGAAAGCGTCATCAAGCCGCTCTACGCCGCGCATCGCGTCGTCAAGATCGAGCGCTCCGAGCGCGGTCCCCTCGATCTCGACCTGCCCGAGCGCAAGCTGATCCTCGACGCCGAGGGCAAGCTCGTCGACGTGCGCTGGCCGGAGCGGCTGGAGGCGCACAAATTGATCGAGGAATTCATGATCCTCGCCAATGTCGCGGCGGCCGAGACGCTGGAGGCCGCGCGCTCGCCGTTGATCTATCGCGCCCACGACGCGCCGAGCGCGGAGAAGGTCGGCGAACTCAGCGAGTTCCTTTCGACCCTCGGCGTCAAGCTGGCCAAGGGCGAGCGCATGCGCCCGGCGCATTTCAACCGCGTGCTTTCGCGCGTGAAGGGCGAGGCCGCCGAGGCGCTGGTCAACGAGGTGGTGTTGCGCGCGCAGGCGCAGGCCGAATATACCCACGAGAATTACGGCCATTTCGGCCTCAACCTGCGCCGCTACGCGCATTTCACCTCGCCGATCCGCCGCTACGCCGATCTGATCGTGCATCGCGCGCTGATTCGGGCGATGAAGCTCGGGCCGGGCGGGCTCGAGGAGACGGACGGGCGCGAACTCGCCGACGTCGCCGAGCGCATTTCCGCCGCCGAGCGGCGCGCGATGGCGGCCGAACGCGAAACCATGGATCGGCTGATCGCCGCGCATCTGGCGGCGCAGGTCGGCGCGCGTTTCAGCGCGCGCATCGCCGGCGTCACCCGCGCCGGGCTGTTCGTCCGCCTGAAGGACACCGGCGCCGACGGGTTCATCCCCGCCGCCACCCTCGGGGCCGACTATTTTCGCTTCGAGGAGGCGAACCGCTCGCTGGTGGGAACGCGCAGCGGCGAAACGTTCCGCCTCGGCGACGCGGTCGAGGTCAAGCTGGTCGAGGCCGCGCCGTTCGCCGGCGCGCTGCGCTTCGAGATGCTCTCCAAAGGCGGCGCGCGCGCCTCGCGGGCTAAGAAGGATCGCCGACGCTGACGCGCTTCGCCGCCGGCGCGCGCGATCACGCCGCCCAGCCGGCCGGCGCCAAGCCTTTCGCCAATTCGATCAGCGCGAGGCGATACCCCTTGGCGAGGCGCGAGCAGCGCTGGAAACGCGCGTTGACGATTTCGTTCAGTTCCGTCAGGGCCCCGGCGTCCGCGGCGGCGACGCAGGCGAGGTTGAGGCCGAGCTCTTTGAGCGTGGCGCCGAGTTCGAGTTGCAGATCCTCGAACCTGGCCATGTCGCCGGCGATCAGGGCCCGCCAGACTCGGCAATGCTGGCGAGCCAGCCGCCACACCCACTCTTCCTCGGCGACGTAATCGCCATACGTTTCGCGCAATCGGTCGAAAATCACTGGCTCCGACCATTCGAGCATGCCCAAACGGCCGTCCTCCGCGCCAAAGTCTTGCAAGGCTTTCACCGTCCGAAAAAGGGGGAACGTGACGCCATCCATACGACTCCGTTCATGCTAATTCCGGAGCAATCGCGGCGCAAGTCTTTACCGGAAATTAACATTTCTGTTGGGGAAAACGAAGCGAAGCGCGGGCGCTTCAATCGCGCGCGGGGAACTCGGCGGGACGCCGCTCGCGCGCCAGGGCGTCGAGCACGGCGTTGATCATGCCGCTCTCCTCGCGGCCGAAAAATGCTCCGGCGACATCGACGTATTCGGCGATGACGACCCGCGCCGGAACGTCGGGCCGGCTTTTCAGCTCGTAATAGGCGGCGCGCAGGATCGCGCGCATCAGCGCTTCGACGCGCCGCAGCGGCCACCCCTTGGCGAGCGCGTCGTCGAGCCCGCGATCGATCGCGCGTTGATCGTTCAGCACGCCGGAGACAACGTCGCGGAAGAACGCCAATTCGGCGGGATTGTATTGGTCGCCCTCGACCTCGCGGCCGATCCAGTGCGCCTCGAACTCGGCGAGGATGTCGGCGAGCCCCTTGTCGGCCACTTCCATCTCGTAGAGCGCCTGCGCGGCGGCGAGCCGAGCGGCGGCGCGGGCGTCGGCCTGGCTCATCGCGCGCCGCCCGCGCGCTTGAGCGCGGCGAGAGTCAGCGCCGCGCGCGCGGCCTCGCCGCCCTTGTCGCCGCGCTCGGGATCGGCGCGCTCCTCCGCCTGGGCGAGCGTTTCGACGGTGAGAACGCCGTTGCCCAGCGCGAGCTTGCGCGCGACCGCCATGTCCATCAGCGCGCGCGCCGACTCCCCGGCGACGATCTCGAAGTGATAGGTCTCGCCGCGGACGACGCAGCCGAGCGCCACCGCGCCGTCGTACGGGCGCCCCGCGGCGCTCGCGGCGTCGAGCGCGATGGCGATGCCGGCGGGAATCTCCAGCGCGCCGGGCACGTCGATCACATCGCCGGTCGCGCCGGCCGACTCGATCGCGGCGCGGGCGCCCGCCAGCAGCATGGCGCCGATCGCGTCGTAATAGCGCGCCTCGACGATGAGAATGCGCCCGCCCGTCAGTCGGGGCGCGGCGGCGCGAGCGCGCTGCGGTTCGGCCATCGGATCCTGCTCGAAATCGGCGGCCCTGCCATAGAGGGGAGCGGCGCGCGAGGCAAGGTGGGCCGGAGCAGTGGGTCAGTTTGAACGACCGTTCTGCGCCCAACTTGGCCGTTCAGCCGATGGCCGCAACACCTCTAAAGCGGACGTTGAGCCAACGGGCCCTCTCGGCTACTGTGGGCGGAAAGCCAACGCTGAGCCCGCGGGTTCGGTCCCTCGCGGACCCGGACAAAGTGTCGCCAACCTGGCAGGTCCACGCCAGCCGCCTTGACGACGCCGCCTGCGCCGGACCAACAATCAATCCTCGATCGGTTCTCGATGCTCGTTCGATTCGGGGCGCTCCTTGCAAAAAACGACATTCGCGGGCGTCGTCTCGGCCTTCGGCGCCGAAGCCCGGGCCAAATTGGACAATCCCGCAGTTTCCGGGGCCCCCGAAGATCAGCTCCGTGCGCCGCTTGAGGGGCTATTCCACGGCCTCGCCGCGCTCGACGACCTCGCGCCGGGCGGCCTGTCGCTCGTCGGCGAAACGACGCTGTCGCATTTGCAGACCCGGCCGGACTACGCGGTCAGCGTCGCCAATGCGCTTGTCGGCTTCATCGAGGTCAAGGCGCCGGGCAAGGGCTGCGACCCGCGCAAATTCTCCGACCCGCACGACAAGGGGCAATGGGCCAAACTCAAGTCTCTACCTAACCTCGTCTATACCGACGGCAACGGATACAGCCTCTGGCGCGACGGCGAACTCGCCGCGAAGATCGTCCTGCTAGAAGGCGACGTCGAGACGTCCGGCGCGAAGCTGAAAGCGCCGGAGGCGCTGCGCGCGCTGGTCGCGGACTTTCTGAGCTGGACGCCGCAACCGCCAGCCAGCGTCAAGGCGCTCGCGCACACCAGCGCCCGCCTCTGTCGCCTGTTGCGGGATGAGGTTCTGGAGGAGATGGCGGCGGGTCACGGCAGCCTGCAACATCTCAAGGAAGACTGGCGCAAGCTGCTGTTTCCCGAGGCCAGCGACGCGCAATTCGCCGACGGCTACGCGCAGGCCGTGACCTTCGGCCTTTTGATGGCGCGCGCCTTCGACATCCCGCTGAAGGACGGCGTCGAACTGGCGGCGATCAAGCTCAAGAAAACGAATACGCTGATAGGCACAGCGCTCAATGTCCTAACCGAGGACGAAGCCAACCAGCAGTCGCTGAAAACGTCGCTCGGCACGCTGACGCGCGTTCTGAACGAAGTGAACTGGTCGACGCTCAGCAAGGACAAGCCGGAAGCTTGGCTCTATTTCTATGAGCATTTTCTGGAGGTCTACGACAACCGACTGCGCAAGCTGACGGGCTCTTACTACACGCCGCCGGAAGTCGTCGGCGCGATGGTGAACCTCGTCGATCAGGCTTTGCGCGGGCCTCTGTTCGAGCGGGCGGCGGGGCTCGCCTCATCCGACGTGACGCTCGCCGATCCCGCGGTCGGCACGGGCACGTTCCTGCTCGGCGCGCTCAGGCGCATCGCCGCCAACGTCGAGGCTGATCAGGGCGCGGGCGCCGTCGGCCCGGCGATCGCTGCGGCGGCAAAACGGTTGTTCGGCTTTGAATTGCAATTCGGCCCGTTCGCCGTAGCGCAATTGCGCCTGCTGGCGGAAATGCGGACGTTGACGAAAGCGACAAAAGCGACGCCGCCCGAACTCAACCTGTTCATCACCGACACGCTCGGCAATCCCTTCGTCGAGGAGGAGCAACTGCCGCAGATCGTCGAGGCGATCGCCAAATCGCGGCGCGAGGCGAACAAGGTCAAGCGCGAGCAGCCGATCACCGTCGTCATCGGCAATCCGCCCTACAAGAACGCGGCGGAAGGGCGCGGCGGCTGGATCGAAAAGGGCGCGGGCGGCGAGCTTCACGCGCCGCTCGACCGCTGGAAGGCGCCGGCCGAGTGGGGCGTCGGCGCGCACGGCAAGCACCTGAAGAATCTCTACGTCTATTTTTGGCGCTGGGCGACGCTGAAGGTTTTCGGCTCAGGGCGTTTCGCCGCGACCGGAGCGCCGGATTCCGACGAAGAAGGCATCATCTGTTTCATCACGGTCGCCGGCTTTCTCAATGGTCCAGGCTTCGAGAGAATGCGCGACGACCTACGCCGAACGTGCTCGGACATTTGGGTGATCGATTGTTCGCCCGAAGGCCATCAACCCGATGTGCCGACGCGCATTTTCCAGGGCGTGCAACAGCCGGTCTGCATCGTGCTCGCGGCGCGCAAGCTCGGAAAGGACGAGAAGAAGCCGGCGCATGTGCGGTTTCGCGCGCTGGCGAAGGGCAAGCGGGAACAGAAGTTCAAGGCGCTCGCGGGACTGTCGCTCAACTCCAAGGATTGGATCGACTGTCCCGCCGACTGGCGCGCGCCCTTCCTGCCGGAGGTCGGCGGGAAGTGGGCGGATTTCGCGCCGTTGCGCGGCCTGTTCGCCTACAACGGCTCGGGCGTCATGCCCGGCCGAACGTGGATCATGGCGCCTGACAGGGAGACGCTAGAAAGGCGTTGGGATCGGCTGGTCAACGAGAAGGACGAGACAAAAAGGGAAGAGCTGTTTCATCCGCATGAAGGCGGCGACAAGACTTCGACGAAAGCTTCGAAGGTCGGGCTGGCGGGGCACGAGTTTCGCTCGCATTCGGTCGCGAGCGACAAGTCGAAAGCGATTGCGCCGATGCGTTATGCGTTTCGGAGCCTCGATCGCCAGTGGATCATACCCGACAATCGGCTGATCAATCGCCCGAATCCGACTTTGTGGAAGGCGTGGTCGGACAAGCAGGTTTTTGTGACCGCGCTCGACGCGCATTCGCCGACATCCGGGCCAGCGCTCACGTTGTGCGGAGCGATCCCGGACCTGCACCACTACAAAGGTTCTTTTGGCGGCCGCGTTTTTCCGCTCTGGGCAGATGCGCAGGCGAGGCAATCGAACGTGCGCGCGGACGTGTTGCTGGCGCTGGCCAAGGCGCAGGGCGCGGCGGTCGTCGCCGAGAATCTCGTCGCCTATATCGCGGCGGTCATGGCGCACCCGGCCTTCACCGCGCGCTTCCGGGCCGATCTCGTGCGACCGGGCCTGCGCGTCCCGCTGACGGCGGACAAGACGCTGTTCGACGAAGCCGTCGCGCTCGGGCGCGAAGTGGTCTGGCTGCATTGCTACGGCGAGCGTTTCGTCGACCCGGCCGCCGGCCGGCCGAAAGGCCCGCCGCGCCTTCCGAAGGAAGAGGCGGCATACATTCCCGCCGACGGCGCCATTCCCGGCGCGCCCGAGCCGTTGCCGGAGATCATGGATTACGACCCGGCCAAGCGGCGCCTCGTCGTCGGCAAGGGCTTCGTCGAGAACGTCACGCCGGCCATGCGCGACTACGAGATTTCCGGCAAGAATGTGCTCGACCAGTGGTTCAGCTACCGCCGGCGCGACCGGACCAAGCCGCTGATCGGCGACAAGCGTCCCCCTTCGCCGCTCGAAAAAATCCAGCCCGACGGCTGGCTCGCCGAATACACCGAGGACCTACTCAACCTCCTCAACGTGCTGGGCCGGCTGGTCGCGCTCGAGCCGCGTCAAGCCGACTTGCTGGAGCGGATCGTGGCGGGGCCGCTCGTCGCCGTCGCCGACAGAGAACAGGAGTCGGGGACAACGGATGACGAGCCGTCGCCATAGCCCGCGTCCTATGGCACACTCGACCGACCGATTCCCTGCGAGACGAGAACGATCCGCCCGCCATGACGCGCCCCGCTCAACTGGACCTGTTCGGCGAAAGCCAGCCGGAGCTTCGGCGCTTCGAAGTGTCGCCGGGGGTGTATCGCGCCGACCCGGACGAGGTGCGCGCCGAGCTGTTGCGCGTGCTCGCTCAGGTCCGCGCGGCGCAGAGCTTTCCGTGGGACGCGCGCCGCACGCTCTACTGGCGCACCGTCTTTCCGCAGATGACGAACTGGCTCCCGGACGAGGAGGCCGCGCAGTTGCGCTTCGAGTTCGAGACGGAAATCCGGCGGCTGGAAGCGGCCTAGCGAGCGCTCGCCGTCCGGCGCTACGTCGCGAATTCTTGGCAAGCGCAAATGACTTGGCGGCGCCCAACTTGGCCGCTCAGCCGATGGTCGCGGCGCGTCGAACTATGCCGTTTTGCTCACGCCGGTTGAACGTCCGCTTTCGCTTTCTATCGCCCGGAAATCGCCATTCCGCTTCCGGCCAACTCCCGAAATTCCAACTGGCCCACGAACCGGTCCGCCCGCCGCCGCTAGCCGCCGATCAGCCGCATCGCCGACGCAAGCGCGAAGGCGGCCATCAGCGCGCCGGTGGCGAGATCGACGCCGAAGGTCCACCAGCGGCCGGAATCGCCGGAACCGGCGCGCCGGCCGATGAGCGTGACCGAGCTCGCCCAGATGATCCCCCAAGTCAGCGCGCCGGCGAGCACCGCCGCCGCCATCGTCAGCAGTTCGGCCAGGTGGTAGCCGGCCATCTCCGGCCGCCCGATCGCCGCGAGCCAGAAGGCGACGTTCCACGGGCTGGTCAGCGCCATTCCGGCGCCGAGCAGGTAACCGGCGCGCCGCGAGTCGAAGCGCGGCGGCGCCGCGGCGGCGGGACGCGGGGCTCGCGACGCGCGCCAGGCGCCGCGCAAAAAGATGAAGCTCAAGGCGACCAGCAGCGCGACGCTGACGACGCCCATGATCGTGCGCGCCAGCGGGGCGACAAACAGAAAGCCGATTCCGAGCGAGACCAGCACCGCCCACAACGCATCGCCGGAGCAGGCGCCGAGCAGCATCGAAAACCCCGCCCAGAAGCCGCCGGCGAGGCAGCGGCGGGCGCTCTCGGCGTTGATCGGCCCCGGCGGCCAGGCGACCGACCATCCCAGCAGAAAACCGGTCGCCAGCAGCGGCCAAAGGGGCGCGTTCATGGCCGAGGGGGACCATACGACGCCGCCGTCGTCAAGAATGCGCGACGCCGCCGGTGATCAGGCTTGAAATCCCGGCCCGCAACCGACACATCGGCAATGCCGGATCGTGATCGTGGAGTCGCCCCTCGTGCCCCTTTTCGCCTATCGCTGCCGCGCCTGCGGCGAGGAGTTCCAGACGCTCGTCATGTCCGGCGAAACGCCGCTCTGCAAGGCGTGCGACAGCGCCGACCTCGAGCAGCGGCTGTCGTTGATCGCCTCGCCGAACAAGGGCGGCGAGACGAGCGCGCGCGAGGGCGGCGAACTGGCGCTGTGCGGCGCCGAAATGGGCGCCTGCTGCGGCGGCGGCGCCTGCGGGGCCTTCGCCGACGCCTGAGCGCGTTCGGCGCTCAGCGCGCGGGGAACTTCGCCTTCAGCGCGGCCACGACATTGGGCGGCGCGAACGGCGCGACGTCGCCGCCCATCGCCGCGATCTCGCGCACCAGCGTCGCGGTGATGGGCCTGACCGGCGAGGAGGCGGGCAGGAACACCGTGCGGATTTCCGGCGCCAGGGCGCCGTTCATGCCCGCCATCTGCATCTCGAAGTCGAAATCGGTGGAATCGCGCAAGCCCCTCACGATGATCGAAGCGCCCGCCGCCCGCGCCGCCTCGATCGCCAGCCCCGAGAACGCGACCGTCTCCAGCGCGCAGCCGACGCGCGCCGCCGACGCCGTCGCCGCGTCGCGGATCATCGCCAGCCGCTCCTCGGTCGAGAACAGCGCCGTCTTGTTGGGATTGGTTCCGACGCCGACCACCAGCCGGTCGCACAACGCCGCCGCGCGCTCGATGACGTCGAGATGGCCGTTGGTGAGCGGATCGAACGAACCCGAATAGAATGCGACGCGCGCCATGGCGTTAGCGTTAACCCGCCGCCCCGGCCGCGGCAAGAGCGCGCTGATCGTCGCGCCCGCTCGCCGGCTCGAAGCCGCCTTCGAGCGGCCATCTTTTCGCCGGCCTCGCAAAGGATCGTTCACTACGAAAACGGACCGACGACGACGAGGGTCCGCGAGGGGCCTATATCCGTTTCGGCGACAGCGCCGTCGACGGCCGACCGGGAGAAAGCCGATGAAACTTCGAATCGCCGCTTGGTTGAGCTTGAGCCTCGCCGTGTGCGCGGCCGCGCCGGCGCTTGCGCAAGAGGCCGGTCCCGCCGGCGACGCGAGCGCCAAGCCGATCGTCGTCACCGCCAATTTTCAGGCGCGCATCGCTGTCGATCCGTCGGCGCCGACGACGGAAGTGACCAAAGCCCTCGCCCAGGCCAACCAGTCGCTCGGCGAAATCGCCAATCGCGAATGCGACGTCCTGGCGGCGGCGTTCAAGAGCGATTGCCGCGTCGGCCAACTCAATATGAGCGCCAACGTCAACGATCGCCGCGTCGGGCAAATGATGAACGCCGAATTCGGCGGATCGCAGCGGATCGTCAACGCGAGCCTCAACGCGACGTTCGAACTGACGCCTCCGGCCGCCGCCGCCAAGGGCGCGCCGAACGCCCAGTGACGGGAAGAGCCGCCGCCGCCCTCCGAGCTTTCCCCGCGCCGCCGTCGAGACGGCGCGTCGAGACGCGCCGGGCGCGCCTGCGCAGGCCGGCGAGGCCGGTCAGCCGCCCTCGCCCGCTTCCTCCTCGCCCTCCGGCTCGGAAATGCGCTCGACCGAGGCCACGCGCTCCTGCTCGGCGGTGTCGAACACGATGACGCCTTGCGTCGCGCGGCCGGCGACCCGGATGCCCTCGACCGGGCAGCGGATGAGCTGGCCGCCGTCGGTCACCAGCATGATTTCGTCGCCGTGTTCGACGGGGAACGAGGCGACCAGCTTGCCGTTGCGGGCGTTGACCGCCATCGCGACGATGCCCTTGCCGCCGCGCCCGGCCAGCCGATACTCGAACGACGACGTGCGCTTGCCGTAACCGTTCTCGGACACCGTCAAGATGAACTGTTCGGCGGCCGACATCTCCGCGTAACGATCGGGGCTCAGAGCGGCGTCCGTCGCCGGCGCCTCGCCTTCGCCGTCGGTCTCGCCGTTGGCCTCTTCCGCCGTCTCGCCGGCCATCGCGCGGCGCATCTTCAGATAGGCGGCGCGCTCTTCGCTCGTCGCGTCGAACTCGCGCAGGATCGCCAGCGAGATCACGGCGTCGCCCTCGGCGAGGCTGACGCCGCGCACGCCCATCGAGTCGCGGCCCTTGAAGACGCGCACGTCGTCGACGCCGAAGCGGATGCACTGGCCGAGCGCCGTCGTCAGCAGCACGTCATCCGCCTCGGAGCAGACCTGCACGTCGACGATGGCCTCGCCCTCGTCGAGCTTCATCGCGATTTTGCCGGCGCGATTGACCTGGGCGAAGTCCGACAGCTTGTTGCGCCGCACCGCGCCGCTGGTGGTGGCGAACATCACGTCGAGCGAGTCCCAGCTTGCTTCGTCCTCGGGCAGCGGCATGATGGTGGTGACGCGCTCGCCCGGTTCGAGCGGCAGCAGGTTGACCAGCGCCTTGCCGCGCGATTGCGGCGCCGAAAGCGGCAGGCGCCACACCTTCTCCTTGTAGACCTGCCCCTTGGAGGAGAAGTAGAGCACCGGCTGATGCGTCGAGGCGACGAACAGCCGGGCGACGAAATCCTCCTCGCGCGTCGCCATGCCCGAGCGGCCCTTGCCGCCGCGCCGCTGGGCGCGATAGGTCGAAAGCGCAATGCGCTTGATGTAGCCGCCGTGGCTGACCAGCACGACCATGTCCTCGCGCTGAATCAGATCCTCGTCGTCCATGTCGGCTTCGCTGTCGAGAATCTCGGTGCGGCGCGGATTGGCGAAGGCGGCCTTCACCGCCGTCAGCTCGTCGCGAATGATGCCCATCAGGCGCGCGCGCGACCCTAGGATGCCGAGATAGTCGGCGATCTCCACCGCCAGCTTGTTCAGCGCCTCGGCGATCTCGTCGCGCCCGAGCGCGGTGAGCCGCGCCAGACGCAATTCCAGAATGGCGCGCGCCTGCGCGTCGGAAAGACGCATCGTTCCGTCTTCGGCCAGCGTGTGGCGCGGATCGGCGATCAGCGCGATCAGCGGCGCCATGTCGCGCGCCGGCCAGGCGCGCTCCATCAGCGCGGCGCGCGCCGTGGCGGCGTCCGGCGCGGTGCGGATCAGGCGGATCACTTCATCGATATTGGCCACCGCGATGGCGAGGCCGACCTGGAGATGGGCGTTGTCGCGCGCCTTGGCGAGCAGATGCTTGCTGCGCCGCGTCACCACCTCCTCGCGGAATTCGAGGAAGGCGACGAGCATGTCCTTGAGCGTCAACATTTCCGGCCGGCCGCCGTTCAGCGCGATCATGTTAGCGCCGAAGCTCGACTGCAAGGCGGTGAAGCGCCAGAGCTGATTGAGCACGACGTCGGCGACCGCGTCGCGCTTCAGTTCGATGACGATGCGCATGCCGTCGCGATCGGACTCGTCGCGCAGATCCCCGATGCCCTCGATGCGCTTCTCGCGCACCAGCTCGGCGATTCTCTCGATCAGCGTCGCCTTGTTGACCTGATAGGGAATCTCGGTGACGATCAGCGCCTCGCGGTCCTTGCGCAGCGATTCCACCGCGACCTTGGCGCGCATGACGATCGAGCCGCGCCCGGTCGCATAGGCCGAGCGGATGCCGCTCCGCCCGATGATCGCCGCCCCGGTGGGGAAGTCCGGCCCGGGAATGCGCTCCATCAATTCGTCGAGCGAGAGGTCGGGATGGTCCATCAGCGCGAGCGCGCCGTCGATCGTCTCGCCGAGATTGTGCGGCGGGATGTTGGTCGCCATGCCCACCGCGATGCCGCCCGCGCCGTTGACCAGCAGGTTGGGGAAGCGCGCCGGCAAGACGACCGGCTCCTGCTCCTTGTCGTCGTAATTGGGGCGGAAGTCGACGGTGTCCTTGTCGAGGTCCTCGAGCAGGGGAAGCGCGACGCGGTCGAGGCGCGCTTCGGTGTAACGTTGCGCGGCGGGCGGGTCGCCGTCGACGGAGCCGAAATTGCCCTGCCCGTCGATCAGCGGCGCGCGCATCGAAAAGTCCTGCGCGAGGCGCACCATCGCCTCGTAGACGGCGAGGTCGCCGTGCGGATGGTATTTGCCGATCACGTCGCCGACCGTGCGCGCCGACTTGTTGTACGGCCGGTCGGGAGTGAAGTTGAGTTCGCGCATCGCGTAAAGGATGCGCCGGTGCACCGGCTTCAAGCCGTCTCGCACGTCAGGCAAAGCGCGGCTGACGATCACGCTCATCGCGTAATCGAGATAGCTGCGCTTCATTTCGTCGAGGATCGAAACCGGCTTGATGTCGGCGGAGCCGCCGGGCGCGGGCCGCTCGTCCTTTTCGTCGGTCAATTCGGGAGCATCCTGAGGCGAATCTCTGTTGTCTAGATGTAGCCGATTCCGCCGCGCCGCGCCACCTTTGCCGCGTCGCCGCACACATTGATTTCCTGCTTTTATGTCAATGTGTTACGTGGTTTGCAGCGCCGCGCGCGCCGGGTGTGGCCGCGCCCGGCCTTGACGCCTCGGCGCGGGCGGCGTCAATCGGCGCGCGAGGGGCGAAGCGCCGATGGAGTTCGAGTTCCTCAAGACCGCGCTGGTCACGCTGTTGGTGACGCTCGACCCGCCGGGCCTGGCGCCGGTGTTCATCGCCCTGACGCTCGGCATGACCGACGCCGCCAAGCGCGAGATCGCCTTACGCGCCTGCCTGATCGCCTTCGCCATTCTCGCCGCTTTCGCCTTCGGCGGCCGGGCGGTCATGGACGCGCTCGGCATATCGATTCCGGCCTTCCGCATCGCCGGCGGCCTGTTGCTGTTCTACATCGCCTTCGACATGGTGTTCGCGCTGAGGGCCGAGCGCCGACGCGAGCTGGCGAGCGAGGCGGCGCCGATCGACCACATCCGCAACGTCGCCGCCGCGCCGCTGGCCATTCCGCTGATGGCCGGCCCCGCCTCGATCACCGCCACGATGCTGCTGGCCGGACGCGCCGGCGGCGACCCGCTGGCGCTGGCCGGCCTGATGGCGATCGTGGCGCTGGCGATAGCCGTGGTCTTCGCCGTCTTTCTCGCCGCCGAGCGCTTCTCGCGCTGGCTCGGAGCGACCGGCGCCGTCGTGCTGTCGCGCATGCTCGGCGTCGTGCTCGCGGCGCTGGCGGTGCAGTTCGTCATCGACGGCGTCGTGTCCGTCGTGCGCGCCGGCAGCGGCTGAATTGGCGACCCGGGCTTCGCGCGTAGGTTATGGGTCGATTCCGGCCGTCTGCGGCGCGGGCGCCAAGCATGCGACACTATGCTCCAGGCGCCCATCCATGACGGCGCCGAGCCGACCGCGGGGATCGCGGCGGAGCGCCTTGTCGAGCGCCTGGCGCGATCGGGATTTGTCATCGTGCAGAGACCGCCAGCGACACGCAAGGCACAGAGCGATTGGCATTTTCCTCAAAGACCCGTATAGTCCGCAGACCGCCTGCCGTCGTCCCGCTCGGGTCCGGAGCAGAGCGTTGAGCCAGTCATTGGCCGGGCGACGAGTAAGGGGGCTCGTTTGATTGTTGTCACGGGGCTGAAAGCGGAAGCCAGGATCGCCGCGGCGTCCGGCGTCAGGGTGTTCGCCTGCGGCGGAAATGTCGGACTTCAGGCGCGCGCCATCAAGAGAGCCGTGTTCTCCGGCGCGCCGGCGATCGTCAGTTTCGGCATTGCCGGCGCGCTCAACTCCCATTTGACGGCTGGCGATTGGGTTGTCGCAACCGAAGCGATGTCGGGCGATCGATCGATCGAAACCGATATCGAGTGGTCGAGCCGACTTGCGCAACGCCTCCCCGGCGCGGAGTTGGGCGCCATCGCGACCGTTGCGGATCCGGTGCTTCTCCCGAGAAATAAGCGTCGGCTGCACCAGGATACCGGCGCGATCGCTGTGGACATGGAATCATTTCAAGCTGCGGCGCTCGCCGAAGAACTCGGCGTGCCCTTCGCCGCCGTGCGGGTCATCGCCGATCCGATGCATCGCGAAATACCTCCCGCCGCACGATTGGGCCTTCGACCCGATGGGACGATCGCCATCGCCGCGGTCTTGTATTCGCTGCTCGAGAAGCCTTCCCAACTTCCCTCGCTGCTTCGCGTCTCGAGCGACGCCATGATCGCTTTCAGGGCGCTGTTCAGGGGCCGCCGGGAGCTTGGCCCCCACTTTGCGTCGGTATTGCACCCAACAATATTGGCGAACGAGCCGGCGGCTTCGGCAGAGCCGGATCGGCGGCGCGCGGAGCCGCTGCCGGCCTAGCGGTCAGAATCTTGCGCTTGGCGCCCGGCTGGGCTGGCCGCCCAACGGCTGGAACCGAGCCTGACCAGACATGCGATTGACTGGGTTAGAGAAGTCATTTCAGTTCCACACGTCGATCGGCTTCGCGTTGCGACGCCGATTTGCGAGGGGATCGCTGCGAGTTCCTGATCGCTCCGACCTGCAACGCCGCCTGAGAGTTCAATGTTCGAAGCGGATCCGACGCCAGCCGAGCAGATTGAGCGACTTGAGGCGCAGATCGACGAACTCCGAGAGGCGATCCAGCGCAGCCGCAGGCTCGTCGTAGCAGGACGCGCGTGCGCCTTCGCCGGCGCAGCGTTGTTTATCTGCTTGATGCTTGGTTTGGCGACCTTCACGCCGGTTCGGATGATCGTCGGGATAACCGTTGCGCTTGGCGGGCTGGTCCTGATGGGCAGCAGCGTAGGCAGCACCAAGCAGTTGGAGCTTTCCCTCAAGCAGACGGAGGATGAAAGGGACACGACGATCGACGCCCTGGAGTTCGTCGAGTTCGGAGACGGGGCCCGCTAATCTCGCGTCAGTTCCGAGCGTTTTGCGTTGTGCATCGCTGCCCCGAGGCGGCGGCGGCATTCGACCCAAGGCGGTCCTACGGCATGGGGGTCGTGAGGGGGAAGAAAAATCAAGAAATGCGCACCTTTTGGGTATCCAAAGGCTACAAGGTCCAAGGGCGCATCGTGACCGTCGCCGTCGGAAACGGCGACGGGCGGGCATGTTCCATATTGGAGCTTATGCGACTATTGGTAATGACAGCGCGTGCGACTAGCGTATCAGTTAGATTATCGAGGCAGCCAAAGTCCTATAACAACCATCTTTCATTTGCCATCAATTATCCCATCATACAAAACTCTTGAGGAGCAAAACGATGAAGAGATTTACCGACGCTGGTCGCCAAGCGATAAAAGACGGAAATTTGTACTCTAGCCTAAGCTTGGCACTCACGCTGCCAGATATATGTGGCTCATTAGAAGACCCCGGCCCCGGCAAATCGCAGAGTCGCTACGAGCGTTGGTGCAAAAAGTGGCTGGAACCAAAATTCACCCACAAGACCCCCCTTACGGGTGCCCCTATGGTTTTCGTTCGAGCGGAGGACGTTTTTCAATTGCGCTGTAGCCTGATTCATTCTGGTAGCGCCGAGATTGACATCGCTAAGCGCACTGGTGTTGATCGATTTATTTTCTTTGACCATACGGCAGGGACTCATTTAAACAAATTTGAAAAGTGCGTATTCAACGGAGTTGAAGCGAATCTCGTTCAGCTTAAAGCGGACAAGTTCAGCGAGGAAATATTCAAGGCAGTGGATGAATGGGATAGTGCAACAGCTACAGATGAGAACGTAAAAAGAGAAAAAGCAAATCTCCTCTTTATCCATTCAAACCCAAGTTGGACACCTAATTTTCGTAAATGATTGATTGCGCTGGCATTTTAGGGAAATTCAAGTCGGCGTGGCACTACGCCTTGGGCGGCCGCGGCGTTTTTGGGCGCGTTTGAGTTGGGCAGGCGGCGGGGGGCGAGCCTGGCGGGCGCGCGGCGGCAGGGCGAGATGAGCGCGTTTGAAGAGCGTCGTCACCGCCGGCGCGGCGTCGCTGCGCACCAGCCAATCGGCGCCGCGATGACGGATGCGCACTTGGCTCAGACGGTCGAGATCGCGCAGCAGAACCCGCCACTCGGGCGCGACGCCGGCTTCGCGCATGAGATCGTCGAGATGCTTCTGCATCGCCAGCGCCAGGAACGAGCAAAAGACATGGCCACGAATGGCGGCGTCGGATGAGTGGAAGATCGGCCGCGTGCGCATTACCGCCTTGGTCCGCTGGAAGAGATTTTCGACTTTGAGAAGGTCGCGATAGCGCAGAACCGCCTGCAGCGGCGTGATTTTCGCGTTGGTGCGCAGCACGAAGATTCCGTCGAACCGCGCTTCTTCGGCGAGCTTGCCGGCGTCGATCTCGAACGCCGGCTTGCCCTTGGCCCCTTTGGTCTTGCGCAAATAGCGCCGATAGGCGGAATTGCCGATCAGCGCCTTGTCGCCCCTTTTCAATTGCGCAGCGAGAGCGGCGACGATCGCCTCGCGATTCTCGCGGTCCTTCTCGGCCTCCGCTTCGTTGCGGCAAACGACGTAACGCTCGCCCTCGATCTGCAGCTGTTTGACGAACAACTGAGTTTGGCCGGCCTTGCGCTCGATGAGCAACGGCACGAACGGATCATCGTTCGCCAACACGATTCTTTTGACGATCGCGTCGGAGCGCTCGCGTGCGCCCAGGATGTATTCGAGATTGCGTTCCTCGAGCCCGGCGATCGTCGCGGCCGAGATCATGCCGCGATCGGCGACGACGCAGACCCGGCCGACCCCGAAGCGCGAACGCAGCCGATCGACGACCGGCAGCAATGTCGTCACGTCGGCGGTGTTGCCCGGCCACATCTCGGTGCAGATCGGCCGACCCTCGCCGTCGACGACGAGGCCGAGGATCATCTGCTTCAGATCGGGCCGATAATCCTTGGAATAGCCGCGCTCGCCCAGCGTCTGGCCGCCCTCGCCGTAAAACGACAGGCTCGTGGTGTCCATGAACACGGCGGACAGATCGGTGAAGAGGTCGCGGCGGCGATCGAACAGCTTCTCCTCGATGACGTCCTTGACGCAGCGCGGCGCCAGCGCCTCGGCCGGCTTCTCCTCCATCTCCTCGCCCAGCCAGGCCATCGCCCGGTAGAAATGATGCAGGTCAAGCCCCTCGGCGCCCGGGATGTCGTAATCCGTCATCCACGACGCGCAGTCGCGGTCCGATCCGGAAACGAACAGCCGATGCAGCGCGGCGACGAACACCGCCCGCTCGACCGGGAACTCGAACGCGCGCTCCTTCAACAGATCGCCGAGAACCTCGGCGACGCCGAGCCGCTCCCAGATCTTGCCGAACAGCAGCGGCCCGCCAATCCGCTTGGCCGCGATCGACAAGGCCCCGTCGGCGTCCTCGTCGAGCGCATGGATGAGCAACACCTGATCGGTGAGCTTGGCGCCCGAGGCGATGAGCGAGGCGAGCCCGCCGGAGGCGACCAGTTCGTCGGCGCGCCCCGGATTGGCGACGACGGACTGACGCACGGCGCCGCCGATGCGCTTGTTCTCGACGATCTGCACGTAAGTGCGCTCGCCCGACCTCTTGAAGCGGAAGAACATGGCGGCCCCAAAGCAGAGCACCACAGAATCCGATTCGCAATCAATTATCAAGCCGAAATATTGTGCAAACGTGCCACCACGTTTGGCGAAAATGCCCGATCGCCGTCAATAATATCAACAGGTTGCGAGCGCGAAGACCCGTTTACTGTTCAAGTCGGGTCAAAAGGTGCTGTCATTCACGGCGTCGAATTTCGCTAGCGCTGATAGGTATAGCCAGAGCAATGGCGACCTAGCTTTTGTGCAAAATTCAAGATTTTTGCACCACAAAACGGCGTCAATAAAATCAATGGTTTACGCGGTGCAGAAATCAGGCGCCTAAACGTCCGCTCTCCGCCCGTCCGCGACGTTCCCGGATGGGCGCCAAGCATTGGGTTTTGACCACTAGCCCGCCTGGGCGGCGGACCGCGCGCCTTCCATCAGCGTCTTGCCGAGCGACCAGATCGGGCCGGCGACGTTGTGGCTCGCGGCGATCACCGCGTCGAACGACGTCTCGATCCACCGGCAGTCTTCCGAATCGATCCCCAGCGCCGGCAGCAATTTGATCGTTCGATTGGCGTGCCCAGCCACCTGCACCAGAATCTTGTGGTCCCGGAACAGCGGAATCGTGACGAGCTGGCAGAAAAGGCCCTTGTTCATCGTTTCGAGAAGCGCCCACGACGCCCTCAACTTGAGCGATTTCGGCTCGCCCAGCTCGATGCCGATCATCAGGCCTTTTCCGCGCACGTCCTTGATCAACTCGTAGCGCTGCTTCATGCCTTCGAAGCTGGTCATCAGCCTTCGGCCTTGCGCCGCCGCGTTTTCCACCAGCTTCTCGTCCTCGAGCACGTCGAGGGTCGCGATGCCGGCCGCCATCGCCATATCGTTCTTGGCGAAGGTCGATCCGTGAACCACCGCTTTGTCCATGCGGTCGAACACCTTGGCGAACACCTGTTTTTGCAGCAACGTCACGCCGATCGGCACGTGTCCGCCCGAGAGCCCCTTGGCGATGAGGAGCATGTCGGGTTCGACGCCCCAATGCTCTACGGCGAAGAAGCGGCCGGTTCGCCCCAGTCCGGTCTGGATTTCGTCGGCGACGAACAGCGTGCCGTATTTCTTGCAAAGTTGGTGAGCGGATCGGAGATAATCGGGCGAGGGCATGTTCACGCCCTTGCCTTGGATAGGCTCGACGCAGAACGCGGCGACGTCGCGTTTCTCTAGCGCGCGCTCGAGCGCGGGAAGATCATTGAAGGGAATTTCGACAAAGCTGGGGATCAAAGGACCGAAGCCCTGACGGTAGATGTCGTCGCCCACCGCGGAAAGCGATCCATAGGTCAGGCCATGGAACGAATTTTCGCAGTGTGCGATTCCGGATCGGCCGGTCGCGGCGCGGGCGAACTTGATCGCCGCTTCGAAAGCCTCCGTGCCCGAATTGCTGAAAAAGGCCTTCTGCAGCCAAGGCGCGTAACCCAGCAGCCGCTGGGCGAGAACCCCGGCCAGCACCGAAACGTCCATTTGAACGAGATTGGGCAACTCGCTGTCGAGCACCGACCGCAGCGCCGCCGCCAGGCGCGGATGGTTTCGCCCGATCACGAACACGCCCCAACCGCTGAGCAGGTCGAGATAGCGCGCGCCGGACACGTCGTGCAGATAGGCGCCTTTGCCGCTCACGAAGCGGACGTCGAACCCGATGGTCTTCAACACGCGCACCATCATATGGTTCATATGACGGGAATGCAGTTCATAACGGTCGGCCTCGTTCGCCAAGAAGAGCGCGCGCATATCGTCGCGCTGATCCGATTGGATCAATTCCAATCTCGGCTCGACGCCCGTCATCGAGATATCTCCCTGGAGAAAGCCGCTCAGCCGCCCTCTCTATCCCCCCGAGACGCTCGATATGCAAATGGGGCGGCAATGGCTCCAGCGTCGGCTCGGAGTCGATGCCGGACGTTTTCCGCCGCGGCGCCAAGGGTCAGATTGCGATCGCCGGCTCAGCCGCCGGGCGAGCCGGAGACGACGAAATCGGTCAACTCGATCGCCTATCAGGAATACGTCAGCGGACTGCCTTACGGGTGGGCGATTGTTCTCGGAACCGTCAGATTCGACGGCTGCGATCCGCGGACGGGAATTCTGCTCGAAGCCAAGGCAAACATCGACTTCATGTTTGACTCCAACGATGAGTTGTACAGTTGGATCTACCCGGAGAATAACCCCGCAATTCAGATGGAGGCACAAGCGAGAACCGCAGCCGCGGTGGCCCGCAGCGTCGTCTGGCACGCACAGACCGAGAAGGACTATCGGGGACTTAAGTAGATCGCGGACCGCCTGCCATTTGGAAACCTGTCGGTCGTTTTCAATCCGAACTGAGCGGAGGGCTGTGATGAGCAATCTGGAGCTCAACCTTTGGTGGGAGCCGCGCGATCCGTCGCAAGCCGACGACGCGCGCAGGCTCTCTCGCTTTGTCAACGGCCTGCCGGACTTCGACCCGATCTATCGAAGCTGGCTGAGGTCGCCGAATACCAAGAAGGAAACTGTGCCCGTCCCCCTCAGCGAGGCCGAGGCGAAACAGCTTTTGATCGACAATGTGGGTCAGTATGACGCCCCTCCCGGCCCTTGGCCGGAGCTGGGCAGCCATATCTGGGGAGGCCATGCGGGACCGCCGCCCTATGATTTCCGCGAGGCGAGCACCGCCGGCACCCGATGTCGGATCGGCGCCTTCGGCAAGAGCGCCTCCGTCCATCCGAACCACGTCTTCATGCGGCTCTCGGAGTTGCGTCCGTCCACGGCACGACCGTGGCGCGCCTCCGAATTGAGGCCGTTGATGAAGTTCGCGCGCGAGGTCTGGAACCCCGCCGAAATGTGCGCGAAGTTTTCTTTCTACAACCTGCCCAAGATCCGCGATCCAAAGCGCGCTGCGATGCTCGCTCCCTACGCCCGCGCTCGCCCCAAGATCGCCGATTCGATTATGGCCGGCAGCGAACAACCGCTTCGACCCTGGATCGGCTGGATCACCTACCTGCCCCCTAGCCTCGCCGCGCGGGCGAAATATCCCGCCGACGTCGAAGTCGAAGCGCTCGCAGACGGCGCCGCGCTGGTCACCTTGTGCGAGGAGCCTTTCGCCAAGACCGACGCCGAAGGCCTGGCGCGTCTGCACGCGCTCGAGGCCGCGCTGCGTCCGATTCAGAGCTGAACGCCGGCGCCGCCACGACCACGGCCGCGACGGACGGGACAATGGGCGCGCTCAGACAGCCTTGCGGCCCCGGGAATCGACAGGCGTTTGGATGCGCCGCCGAAAGCCCCTGGAAACGATGGCGCGCCATAGAAGACGAAGATGAGAACTCCCACGGGTGGGCGTTGCGGATACGACTCAGCGGGCCTGTCTCGCACTCTTACCGACGCACATCCCGGAACGCGTAAGAATTTCCTATCGGCCTTCGCGCTTCTCCCGCGCAGCGTCTAACGCAATTTTGCTCCCACGCAAGAAACGTTCGTGATCGTACGGGAACACTTCGTAAGACTTTCCAACACTGAAGCAACTTTCAATATCGCGCACTTTCACGTGGGCCAACACGTGGGCCAAAGGTCAGATCGTGATCGCCGGCTCGGCCGCCGCGCGCCCTATCGTCGCCGCGCGCGTCGCGCTAGGGTCCGGCCGCGCCATATCACCCTAGGGAGGATCCCATGACCGTCGCCTTTTGGTGCGTGCTCGTCGCCGCGCTGCTGCCCTACATTCCCTTCGGGCTCGCCTCGAAGAAGCTCAATCCGCACGCGCCGCGCATCGGTGCGCAAGCTCTGGAGGGGCTCGCCGCGCGCGGCTACGGCGCCCATCTCAACGGCTTCGAAGCCTTTCCGTTCTTCGCCGCGGCGGTGATCGTTTCGCATCTCGCCGAAGGCGCCAATGCGACCGTCGGCTGGCTCGCCGTCGCCTTCGTCGTCGCGCGGCTCGCCCACATGGCGGCTTACCTGATGGACCGGCCGCCCGTGCGCACGACGTTCTTCTTCGTCGGCTTGGCGCTGACGATCGTCATCTTCGTCCACCCGGCCTTCCACTGACCGGACCCTAGAGGCTTCCCCGCCGAGGCGAGGCGCCCGCCGAGCGAGCGCCTCGACGCCCGTTCCCGATCGACGCCGCTAGGTCGGCGAGACTTCGATCTCGTCGTAGCGGTTGGCGCGATAGACGACGTAGGAGATCAGCCAGGCGACGACGAAGAGCCCGACGATGGCGAAGCCGAGGACGCCGAAGTTGTCGTTCAGCGACCCGATCGCGCCCCAGAAGCCGCCGCCGTCGGTCAGGCCGAGGCGATCGCCGATGAGATTGAGGGTCTCGAGGCCGCCGACGACGACGGCAACGATCACCGATACGGCGGTGATGGTGAGATTGTAGTAGAGCTTGCGGATGGGTTTGACGAAAGCCCATCCATAGGCGCCCAGCATCACGATGCTGTCCGTCGTGTCGAGCAACGTCATGCCGGCGGTGAATAGCGCCGGAAAGACCAGGATCGACCAGATCGACAGGCCTTGCGACGCTTCGGCGGCCGAAATCCCCAACAGGCCGACCTCGGTCGCGGTGTCGAAGCCAAGGCCGAAGAGAACGCCGAGCGGGAACATTTGCCAACTGCGTTCGATCATGCGGAAAAAGCGGCGGAACAGGCGACCGAGCAACCCTCTCTTGGCGAGCGCCAGATCGAGGTCCTCCTCGTCGAACCGGCCGCCGTTCTTGACAGCCTGAAAAGTCCGATAGACGGAAATCAGCACCAGAACGTTGGCGAACGCGATCGCGAACAGGAACAGCGCCGACACCAACGTGCCGACTACGCCGCCGAAGCTCTTGAACGAATCGAAGCGGTCTTGCAGAGCGGTCGCGGTCGCCGCAATGGCGACGGTGAGCCCGACCACGATCGCAGAATGTCCAAGCGAGAAGAACAAGCCGACCGCCACGGGCCGCCGCCCTTCCTGCATCAACTTGCGGGTCACGTTGTCGATCGCCGCGATGTGATCGGCGTCGAACGCGTGCCGTAGGCCGAAGCTGTAAGCGAGCGCGGCCGTTCCCAGCAGCAGCGGAAAATCATGGAAGGCGACCAGCGCCCAGGCCCACGCGGCGATGTTGAAAGCGAACAGCAGAGCGTAAACGCCGATCGTCTTGCCGCGGACGTTTTCCCGCTCGTCGTTGAACAGATCGGACAGACTGACCTTCATGCCACCGACTCTTCTCGGCTATCCCTTCGCCCGGTCGCGCCGCCCGGGATCGGCGGATTGAACATCATGGCGACGAAGGAGAAGGCGGAGACCGCCGCCAGCAGCGGCGCGAGACGGATCTGCAGCAGGCGCTTTGCCCGGTTGAGCGCGACATACCAGAACGGCGCCGCCATGGCGTAACCGACGGCGCAGGTCGCAGGACTGAGATCGCCGTCGGGTATGCGCATGACTCGCTTCGCCTCTCGATCGGCCCGCGCCTCGCTCCGTGGCCGCCGTTCGGGTCCGTACCACCCCATGCATATGACGTCTAGGTACAATCATCATACGCGCATTTATGCCGCAGGAGCCGGCAGGGAGCGACGGCCGCCGTCGGCGAGCAGGCGTTCGCCAAGGAGCCGTCGGAATTACGATCCGGTCGAACATGGAACAACGGCGGCGAGGCGCTTAACGATCGCGTGACCCGAAATTCCAAACCTCGGCGACGCGGGATTGGGAGTTCATGAGGCGCTTTGCCGAAACGGATCGCAGATCGTCAACGCGTCGATCGTTCGGCCGTGCTGCATGTCTTCGGTGACGAGCGTGTCGCAGCCGGCTTCGATGGCGGCGGCGACGATCAGCGCGTCATAGAAGGCAAAGCCATGATCGCGCGCCAGCGCCAAGGCGGCGGCGTGCGTTTGCTCGGTCAGAGGCGCAACCACGGGAAAGCGGCCGCGGATGACGCCGAGCGCCGCTTCGATCTCCGGCCAGTCGCGTAGGTGCTTGCGGCGCGAGACATGGGTGAATTCGTTGAGCACTTGCGCGCTGATGATTCCCCCTTCGGCCAGAGCCTGCTGCGCACGCATTCGTTTTGGGCCGTCGAGGAAGGCGTAGACGAGAACGTTGGTGTCGAAGAACCGGCTCACCGTTCGTTCGCCTCGTCACGGTCGAATTTGTAGCCGTCGGGCGCAGGCCAGCGGAACGCTTCCATGTCCTCGAGAAAACGGGCGCGCTTGTCGATCTTCTCGACGGCGATCGTGCGCTTGGCGGCCTCGACGACATCGAGTTCGTCGCCGGGGTTGAGGCCCATCTTTTCAACCAGCTTTTTGGGCAGCCGCACGGCGAGGCTGGCGCCCCATCTGGAGACCTGCATGGCGTCCTCCATGATAACTTTGGACGTCATGATATCATCGACGGGATATCATCGGCAAGCGCGGGGCGCCGGGTGCGGCTGCAACTTCAAGCGCGGCGATAGCCCGCAAGCGTGGAGTCCTCGATATCGGCCAGGTTCACCACGATGTTCTCCGGCGTGCGGCAGGCCAGCCACCAGAGTTCTTCCGTCGTGCTCATGTTGGCTTCGAGGTGAGGCAGAAACGGCGGAACGAACATGAAGTCGCCCTCCGCCATATCCACGAACTCCTGGTAGTCTTTGCCGAAATAGATGCGGGCGCGGCCGGACAGCAAGTAGGCGCCGGTTTCGGCCTCGCCGTGATGGTGGGGAAGAGAGCGAAAGCCCGGCGGGTTGCTCGCCTTGCCGAACCACAGCTTCGTCGCCGGCGTCAGCTTCGGTCCCACCCCCGTCATCAGCGACAGGCCGCCGGATTGAGCCGTGGCGCCGCTTTCGCGGCCCCTGTTGATTACGAACGGTCTGTCGTTTGCGATCATTCGCGCTTCCCCGCTGACGGCGTCGCCGATTTTAGCGCCGACGAGATTGCCGGCGAACATTCCCCTTGGCAAGCCGACCGCCGCGCTTTGCGAACGCCCGTTCGCAGCCGCGGGCGGTCCCCATAACGCCGAAGCGGGAGAGCGCAGCACGCGAAGCATTATCGACGAGCGCGGCGCGACCTTAGCTGACGCCAACTCGGCAGGGAGCGCCGTCGACCTCATGGAAGCCTCTTCTTGCCGAAGTTTTGCGGCTGTCCCTGGTCTTCGACCGCCGCAGGCGGCGCGCGAAAAGCGCGCCATTGACAGCCGCAAAACTTCGGAAGTCCATGCTTCCATGAGGTCGACGGCTTGGTGTGTGGCGGAGAAGAGCAGGACGGCTCCGGTCGAGAAAGTCCGGCGCGTGCTGCGGATCGGGAAATTGGGCAATTCGTATCATGTCGCCGTGATCCCGTGATCCAAAGAGGATTATCAGCAATGGACAAAAAGCGAGAGGCCGACATCCCGGTGACGGCGAGCAGCGGCAATGTGTTCGCCGACATCGGGCTGCCCGAGCCCGAGGAAGAGCTGACCAAGGCCCAGATCGCGGCGCATATCCGGCAGGCGATCAAGCGTCGGCGCCTGACCCAAGTCGGGGCGGCGGCGCTGATGGGCGTCGACCAGCCCAAGGTTTCGGCCCTCCTCAACGGCCGGCTGGCGAATTTCTCCAGCGACCGCCTGATGCGTCTGCTGACCGCGCTCGGCCAGGACGTCGACATCGCCGTCAAGGCCAAGCCGCGCAATCGCGCGCACGGCCGCGTCCGCGTCATCGGCGAGGCGCGCGCGTGAACGCATGGCCGAAGATCGATGCGCGCGATCCAGTCAAGGCGCCGCGAATGATGCAATGCGTATCATATCCCCGTAAATCCCCCGTAAATCAGGTTCGGTCTCGAGCGTTACAGACTGCTTCCGGGGGGACATGGCGGGCTCGCCCGGCGCATCGCCGCCGTCGTTGAAAGCTGGGCACAACTCGAATTGGAAAGGTGGAGTTGATCTGGCGCAATTCGCGAAGCGCGAGCGGCGATACGCGCGATGGTTGAGCTTGGCTGTGACTCGGGGGGATCGCCCGGCGATGGCGCGAAACGTTCGGCATCCGCTCCGGATTTCGTCGGAATACTATCGAACGGCGCCCCACGAGGGCGAGGGGGCATCGCGCCGGGCGGTTCGATCGCGGCTGCGCGCCGCGCTTGGGCTCATTGCGACAGCGACGATCGCGTTGGCGGCCGCGCTGGGCGCGACGCTGGCGCCGGCCGAGGCGCAGTTCACCAGCATCACCGACTTCGGCGACAGCTATGCGGATACGGGTTCGGCGCCGGGAGGGGCTTTCCGCATTGCAGGCCCTCTCTACTACCCGCCCTGTCCCGCCGCCCTAGGATATCCCTACTGCCGGTTCACCGGCGGCCGCACGAACTTCGTCGACTCGCTGCAATCCATCTTTGGCCTGCCGACCGCGACCAATTACGCGATCGGCGGCGCGCGCACCGACAACACCAACACGCTCTCCAGCATGGGCCTGAACGACGGCTTCCCGTACGAACTCGAACAATTCGCCCTCAGCGGCACGCACTTCACCAATAGCGACCTCATCGCGCTGTCGATCGGCGGCAACGATCTGTCGGCCAACGCCTCTACTGATACGATCGCTGAGATTCGAAGCAGCGCGCTCGCATCGGCGCAGACCGCCGTCACCGGCGGCATCGTCGTCAGCGGTGTCGTCACCGGCGGCGTGGAGCAACTGGTGGCGGCCGGCGCCCACAACATCGCCTGGCTCAGTCCGGGCAATTCATACTATTTCCCCGAACCGCCCGCCGGCGTGGGTGGCTCGTTCGACGAGGCGCAGCGCGACGAGTGGGCGAAGGACTACTTCCAAGATATAGAGCAATTGCTCTCGCCCTTGGCGCATTCGGGCGTTCGTATCTTCCTGTTCAACTTCGAAATCTTGCAGGAGCGAGTTGCGGCCGATCCAGGCCTTTACGGTTTCGCCAGCGCCACCAATTGCGAGGCCGGGCCCGGCTCGGCGACCACTCCCAATACCGTGCATGTAAATTTTCCGGGCTGCTTCTATGATAACTCGGTCCACCCCACCAGCGCCGGCATGGCGCTGATCGCGAACTACATGGCCAACCAGATCGATGCGCCGTCCACCGTGGCGCCGCAGGGCGCCATCGTCACCGGCCTCGCGACGAATTTCGCCGGCTCGGTGTTCGGTCGCCTCGACGCCGACCGGAGCTTTGAGGAATTCGGGATGGGTTCGTCGACGGTCATGTCCTACGCCGCGCCGACCAAGGACCTCGGACCGGCCGCGCCGGAAAACCGCTGGTCGGTCTACGGCGACGTCGACACTGCCGGCGGCAGCTTCGATCGGCAGTTTCTAGCCCCCGCCTACGATTATGACGCCATCGGCGGCACGCTCGGGGTCGAGTATCGAGTTGATCCGAAATTGCGGCTCGGCGGCGTGTTCGGCTACTCCGCTTCCAACGTGAGCTTCGACGTCGACAACGCTCATGACCGCATCATTTCCTATCAGCTCGCCGGCTATGGCTCGTTCACCGACGCCCACTGGTTCGCCGACGCTCTCGTCGCCTATGGCCTTGACGATTTCGCGCTCGACCGCGCGGGCGTGATCGACACCATTCACGGCGCCACCAGCGCCGACGCCTTCACCGTGGCCGGGCAGGCCGGCTACCTCGTCGACGTCGGGCCGATCCGCGCTGGGCCGATCGCCGGCCTCGACTACACCCACGCCGTCATTCACGCCTACACCGAAACCGGCGACAGCCTCCTCACGATGATGGTGGGCCAGCAGGCTGTCGACGCCTTAATCGGCGACGCCGAACTCCAGCTGCGATTTCCGTTCGTGTGGCGCGGCGATCTCTACAGCCCGTTCGTCGCCGTCACCGCCGAGCAGGATTTCCTCGGCTCCGGCCGGATGGTGACGACCACTCAGGTCACGACGCCGCTCCTCCCGGTGCTCACCCCTGTTCCCAGCGATAACCGCGTCTACGGCAAGGTCGCCGCCGGGTTCGCCGCGAGCATCGCCGGGAACGTCAGCGCCATGGTGACCGCCGCGACCACCTTCGCGCGCGAGGGCGGCGCCGACTTTACGGTCAGTTGCGGGATCAAGGCGGCGTTCTAGCTCGGCGGCGTCGACAGCATTACAGGGACATGATACACATTGCCATTACGGGGATAATGATACACATTGCCGAATAACCACACGCTCAATCCATTCATGGCGCCGCCAATGACCCAATTCGTATCATGTCCCTATGAATTGATGTCCTGATCCTGGCCGCGCCGCGCGGCTGAAACCGGGACCGAAAACGGCGCCCAAGCCGTTGAAATCCAGAAGGGCGAGACACGGATAGGCTTTTCGTAATCCGTCGTGCGCGCGTCCCAGCAAATCCCCCGCCGCCTCTGCCCTTCCCCTTCTGGATTGCCGCGTCCCCCTCGCTAGCTCGGGGTCCTCGCGATGACGGCGCGGATTGAGTTCGATCGGATGCCGCTACCTTCCGCCCGCCACGTCGAGAAGCGCCCCGGTCACATACGAAGCCTCGTCGCTGAGCAGCCAGACGATCGCCTCGGCGACCTCCTCGGGCGTTCCCGGCCGGCCGAACGGCGTCGTCGCGCCGATCCTAAACGCGCGATCGGGTTCGCCGCTGCGGGCGTGCATTTCGGTGTCGATGAGGCCGGGCCGGACCGCGTTGACGCGCACGCCCTCCGCCGCCAGTTCCTTGGCGAGGCCGAGCGTCAGCGTGTCGACCGCGCCCTTCGAGCCGGCGTAATCGACGTAGAGGCCGGGCGAACCGAGCCGCGCCGCGGCGGAGGAAACCAGCACGATCGCGCCGCCGGCGCCTCCCAAGCTCTTCGACATCCGCCGCGCCGCCTCGCGCGCGGTCAGGTAGGCGCCGAGGATGTTGACCTCGAACATCCGCCGCATGCGCTCGACGCTCATGTCGACGAGGCGCGCCGCGGGTGCGATGACGCCGGCGTTGACGACGACGCCGCGAAGCGGCCCGAACGCGCGCGTCGCGCCCTCGAACATCGCGATGACGTCGCCCTCGTCGGCGACGTCGCCGCGCAGCGCCACCGCCTTGCCGCCGGCGCGGGCGATGTCTTCGACCACTTCGCGCGCCGCCGCCTCGTCGCGCACGTAATTGACGCCGACCGGCCAGTCGCGCGCACAGGCGAGCAGCGCCGTCGCGCGCCCGATGCCGCGCGAGGCGCCGGTGATGAGGATGGCGTTGCTCTCGGCCATGGCGCGACCTTGCTACCTTGCCGCGCTCCTGGCAAGCGCGCGAAGCCGAGGCGCGGCGAATTCGCGCGGACGCACCCGCTTTCGCGACGCGACGGCTCTAAGCCGTCGACCTCTTGGAAGCAAAAATTCCGACCGTCGGAGCCTGTCAAGGACTTTAGCCGCTGCGCGGCGGCCCGTAGGGCCGTCCTTGACAGGCTCCGACGGTCGGAAAAAGAGGCTCTCCAAGAGGTCGACGGCGCGCTGCGTCGATGGCTTCGAGGTGTGTCAGCCCAGCTTTGCCGCCGCGGCGCGGATCGCCTCGATGTTGGCGGCGTAGGCGGCCGGGTCGCCCTCGAACACCGCCGATCCCGCCACCAGGACGTTCGCGCCGGCGCCGACGACCAGCGGCGCGGTTTCCGGCGTGATCCCGCCGTCGACCTCGATGCGGATCGCGCGCGCGCCGATCATGCGCTTGACGCGCGCGATCTTCTCCACCACCGCGGGGATGAACGCCTGACCGCCGAAGCCGGGATTGACCGTCAGCAGCAGGACGAGATCGAGCCGATCGAGCACGTATTCGATCGTCTCGGCCGGCGTCGCGGGATTGAGCGCGACGCCGGCCCTCTTGCCCAGCGCGCGGATCGCCTGCAGCGAGCGGTCGAGGTGCTTGCAGGCCTCGACGTGGACCGTGATCCCGTCGCAGCCCGCCTCGGCGAAAGCCTCGAGATAGGGGTCGGCCGGCTCGATCATCAGGTGGCAATCGAACGTCTTCTTCGAGTGCGGCCGCAACGCCGCGATCACCGGCGGGCCGAAGGTGAGGTTGGGAACGAAATGGCCGTCCATCACGTCGAGATGAATCCAGTCGGCGCCGGCGGCGTCGATGGCGCGCACCTCCTCGCCGAGCTTGGAAAAATCGGCCGACAGAATTGACGGCGCGACGAGAACCGGCAGCGTCATCCGAAGGATCTCCTGTTGCTCGAGGCGCGCGGCCGCGGCGGATGTCCTCCGCTTCGATAATCATCAGCCGATCGATTGTCGAATCGGCGTCGGGAGAGGGGCGGCGGCGCGAAGTTGACGCGGGCCGAGACGAGCGGCTACAGGTTTCGACACGCGCCTTGGCCCAACCGAGAGTGGGAAGGACATCGGTGACAGCTGACGAACCCCTCGCCGGACGCTCTCCCGTCCCTGTCGGCGCCGGTCCGCTGGCGGCGGCGCCGACCGACGCCGAGGCCGAGAACGCCTTTCGCCGCATCCTTCGCTGGATCGGCGAGGACCCCGATCGCGACGGCTTGCGGGACACGCCGAAGCGGCTCGTCCGGTCGTTTCGTGAGTATTTTTCCGGTTACGGCCAGGACCCGGAAGACGTGTTGCGAAAGACGTTCGAGGAGGTCGAGGGCTACGACGAAATGATCGTGCTCAGGGGCGTCTCCTTCGAAAGCCACTGCGAGCATCATCTCGCGCCGATCGTCGGCCGCGTCTGGATCGGTTACGTCCCCGACCGGCGGGTCGTCGGCATCTCCAAACTGGCCCGCGTCGTCGACATCTACTCCAGGCGATTGCAAATCCAGGAGCGGCTGACCGTCCAGATCGCCAACGCCATCGAAAGCGCGTTGCAGCCGCGCGGCGTCGCGGTGGTGGTCAAGGCGGCCCATCATTGCATGACCAGCCGCGGCGTGCGCAAGCGCGGAACCGATCTCGTCACCAGTCGCATGCTCGGGTGTTTCCGCGCCCAGCCGATGACCCGCGAAGAGTTCCTGTCGCTGGTCAATTCGGACATGGCGGCCTGATTCCACCCCACGGCGCGCGCTCTCGAGGGCTCGGGGAGAGGACCGCTTCTCATGTCCGAACGACGCCGCATCGAAGGCTACGCCATCGTCTCGGCCGACGGCATGATCGCGGATTCGCATGCGGTGATGCCGGACGCGCTGAAGAACGAGGCCGATCAACGCTTCTTCGAGCGCGCGTTGGACCATGTCGACGTCGTCGTTCACGGCCGCCATTCGCACGAAGGCCAGCCGAACTCGGCGCGCCGGCGGCGCGTGACGCTGACCCGCTCCGTCGGCGCGATCGCGCCCGATTCCGACAATCCGAAAGGCGTGCTGTGGAACCCGGTCGGCGCGTCGTTCGATGACGCGTGCGCGGCGCTGGGGCTGGCGGAGGGCCTTGTGGCGATCATCGGCGGACCCGTCGTCTTCAGCCTGTTCCTCGACATCGGTTACGACCGATTTTGCCTCTCTCGCGCCGGTAAGGTCGCGCTGCCGGGCGGCCTGCCGATCTTCGCGGAAGGCCCGCTGGGACGCTCGCCCGAGGACGCGCTGAGGACGTTCGGCCTCGAGCCGGGGTCGGCGCGCACGCTCGACGCGGCCAATGCGGTCAGCCTGGTCTGCTGGCGCCGCAAGGCGTCGGCCTGAGCTCGCGCCGCCGCTCTCCCGTCGCCTCGTCGCCCGCGTGCGACGGCGCGTCCCGTCACCTTACGCTTTGAAAGCGACGCGCCGCGGCGCTGATCCGCGAAGCCGCCTTGATGTCGAGGTCGGTGATCCGATCGCCCGCGTTGTGGGTGCTGAGCGAAAACGACACGCGATTGTAGGAATTGTGCATTTCCGGATGATGGCCCAAGGCTTCCGCCGCGAAGGCGACCTGGACGATCAGCGCGATCGCGTCGCCGAACGTCGGCAAGGCGAAGGACGCTTCGATCGCTCGTCCCTTGACCGACCAGTCCTTCAGCTCGTGAAGAGCCGATTGAATTTCGGCCTCGCTGAGGATGTGGAAATCCGCCATGGCGCGCCTCCTCGATTGCCCCCCCGGGCCCTTCGTCAGAGCGCGATTGTCGCGCCCTCGTCAAGACGCGCGCTCGCCGAGGCGCGCCTCGCGCGACCCGCAGTCGGCGGCGCTCGACGGTCGCCGCTCAGAACGGAATGTCGTCGTCGAGGTCGCCGCCCGCGCCGGCGTCGCCGTTGGTCAGCGCCGGGCGTTTGTCGACCGGGGAAGAGCGGCCGAAGCTGGCGGAGCGTTCTTCGCCGTTCGCCACGCCGTCGCGGCTCTCGCCGCCGCCGCGCGAGTTGAGCAGCGTCAGTTCGCCGCGAAAGCGCTGCAGCACCACTTCGGTGGTGTATTTGTCGGCGCCGGCCTGATCGGTCCATTTGCGCGTCTGCAACTGGCCCTCGACGTAGACCTTGGAGCCCTTCTTGCAATATTGCTCGACGATCTTGCCGATGTTCTCATTGAAGATCACGACGTTGTGCCACTCGGTCTTTTCCTTGCGCTCGCCGGTGTTCTTGTCTCGCCACGACTCCGACGTGGCGAGGCTGAAGCTGACGACCTGATCGCCGGAATTCAGCCGGCTCACCTTCGGGTCCTTGCCGAGATTGCCGACCAGAATGACTTTGTTGACGCTGCCCGCCATGACGCTCTCCTTCTAACACTAATCGCCCCCTCTCCCGCTTGCGGGGAGAGGCATAGCCCGTCGCCAGACGGGCGTTCTTCCGAACGCCCTGTGGGCGAGGGTCCAAGCCGAAAACCCTCATCCGGCGGCTTCGCCGCCACCTTCTCCCGCGCGCGGGAGAAGGGATATATCGACGCCGGCCCCTCCAGCCACTTGTCCACAGCCCGCGCGTCGGGCCGTCATTTGGCGCCGGCGGCATTCGCACTAAATAAGAGCGGGCCCTTAACTTCGTTCTTATTTTGTTCTAGCATTCGCCCCGGCGCGGCGCAAGCCCCCTCCGAGCGATTCGTTTCACCGGCAAAGGCCGTCATGGCGAGCGTCAAGCCTGCAAAACCCTCCACCGCCGCCGAGCGGGTCGAGAAACTGTTCGGCGGCCGCGCCATCGAGGTGCGCGGCGCGCGCGAGCACAATCTCAAGAACGTCGACCTCGCCATTCCGCGCGACAAGCTGGTGGTGTTCACCGGCCTTTCCGGCTCCGGCAAGTCGTCGCTCGCCTTCGACACCATCTACGCCGAAGGCCAGCGCCGCTACGTCGAGTCGCTCTCCGCCTACGCGCGCCAGTTCCTGGAGATGATGCAGAAGCCGGACGTCGACCAGATCGACGGGCTGTCGCCGGCTATCGCCATCGAACAGAAGACAACCTCGAAGAACCCGCGCTCGACCGTCGGCACGGTCACCGAGATCCACGACTACATGCGCCTGTTGTGGGCGCGCGTCGGCGTGCCCTATTCGCCCGCCACCGGCCTGCCGATCGAGAGCCAGACGGTGAGCCAGATGGTCGATCGCGTTCTGGCGCTGCCCGAGCGCACGCGGCTCTTTCTGCTGGCGCCGGCCGTGCGCGGCCGCAAGGGCGAATACCGCAAGGAGATCGCCGACTACATGAAGCGCGGCTTCCAGCGCCTGAAGATCGACGGCGCCTTTTACGAGATCGCCGACGCGCCGGCGCTCGACAAGAAGCTCAAGCACGACATCGAGGTGGTCGTCGACCGCCTGATCGTGCGCCCCGACATGGCGAGCCGCCTCGCCGAGAGTTTCGAGACCGCGCTGGAGCTGGCGGACGGCCTGGCGATCGTCGAGATCGTCGAAGAGCGAATGGCGAATGGCGAAATAGCGAATAGCGGAGCCCCCCGTTCGCCATTCGCTACTCGCCATTCGCCCGAAAGGATCCTCTTCTCCTCTAAATTCGCCTGCCCGGTCTCCGGCTTCACCATCGCCGAGATCGAGCCGCGGCTGTTCTCGTTCAACAACCCCTACGGCGCCTGCCCGGCCTGCGGCGGCCTCGGCTCCGAACTCAAGGTCGACGCCGCGCTGGTCGTTCCCGATCCGCGCCTGACCCTGCGCCGGGGCGCGGTCGCGCCGTGGGCGAAGTCGGCCTCGCCCTATTACCTGCAGACGCTGGAGGCGCTCGGGCGTCATTACAAGTTCCGCCTCGACGCGCCGTGGTCGAGCCTGCCCGAAAAGGTCCGCGAGGTCATTCTCAACGGCTCGGGCGCGGAGGAGGTGCGCTTTTCCTACGACGACGGCCTCAGGTCCTACGAAGTGAAGAAGCCGTTCGAGGGCGTGGTGAACAACCTCGAGCGGCGCTACCGCGAGACCGAGAGCGAATGGTCGCGCGAGGAGATCGAGCGCTACATGACCGCGACGCCGTGCGAGGCCTGCCAGGGCTTCCGCCTCAAGCCCGAGGCGCTGGCGGTCAAGATCGACGGCAAGCACATCGGCGAGGTCTCTACGCTTTCGGTCAGGTCGGCGATCGCCTGGGCGCGCGAACTGCCGCGCGCGCTCGACGCCAAGCGCAATGAGATCGCCCATCGCATTCTCAAGGAGATCGGCGACCGGCTGACTTTCCTCAGCGACGTCGGCCTCGACTATCTCACTTTGTCGCGCGCGTCGGGCACCTTGTCGGGCGGCGAGAGCCAGCGCATCCGCCTCGCCTCGCAGATCGGCTCGGGCTTGACCGGCGTGCTCTACGTGCTCGACGAGCCCTCGATCGGCCTGCACCAGCGCGACAACGCGCGCCTGCTCGACACGCTCAGGCGCCTGCGCGAACTCGGCAACACCGTGATCGTGGTCGAGCACGACGAGGATGCGATCCGCGCCGCCGATTACGTCGTCGACTTCGGCCCCGGCGCCGGCGTTCACGGCGGCGAGATCGTCGCCAAGGGAACGCCGGCGGAGATCGCCGCCAACCCCGACTCGGTGACCGGGCAATATCTTTCCGGCGTGCGCTTCGTGCCGATCCCGGCGCGGCGGCGCGTCGCGGCGCCGGGGCGGGAAATCCGCATCGTCGGCGCGCGCGGCAACAACCTGAAAAACATCACCGCTTCGATCCCGCTCGGCGCCTTCACCTGCGTCACCGGGGTTTCCGGCGGCGGCAAGTCGACGCTGATCCTCGACACGCTGTACAAGACGGCGGCGCGCGCCTTGAACGGCGCCAGCGAGCAGCCGGCGCCGCACGATCGCATCGAGGGGCTGGAGCGGCTCGACAAGGTCATCGACATCGACCAGTCGCCGATCGGTCGCACGCCGCGCTCCAACCCCGCCACCTACACCGGCGCCTTCACGCCGATCCGCGAATGGTTCGCCGGGCTGCCGGAGGCCAAGGCGCGCGGCTATCAGGCCGGGCGCTTCTCGTTCAACGTCAAGGGCGGGCGCTGCGAGGCCTGCCAGGGCGACGGCGTGATCAAGATCGAGATGCACTTTTTGCCCGACGTCTACGTCACCTGCGACGTCTGCAAGGGCAAGCGCTACGACCGCGAGACGCTGGAGGTGAAATACCGCGACCGCTCGATCGCCGACGTGCTCGACATGACGGTCGAGGAGGCGGCCGAGCTGTTCAAGGCGGCGCCGGCGATCCGCGACAAGTTGGAGACGCTGAAGCGCGTCGGCCTCGGCTACGTCAAGGTCGGCCAGCCGGCGACGACGCTGTCGGGCGGCGAGGCGCAGCGCGTCAAGCTCGCCAAGGAGCTGGCGCGCCGCTCCACCGGGCGCACCCTCTATTTGCTCGACGAGCCGACCACCGGCCTGCATTTCCACGATGTCGCGCAATTGCTCGACGTGCTGCACGAACTGGTCGACCAGGGCAACACCATGGTGGTGATCGAGCACAACCTCGAAGTGGTGAAGACCGCCGACTGGATCATCGACATGGGTCCGGAAGGCGGCGACGGCGGCGGCGAAGTGGTCGCCGCGGGAACGCCGGAGCAGATCGCCCGCAACCCCGCGAGCTACACGGGGACGTATCTGCGCGCGGCGCTGGCGAAGAGGCAGGCGAAGAAGGGACGGGCGGCGGCGGAGTGAATGCCGCCCCGCGAAGCGCTGCATGAGGGCGCCGCAGGCAAGCTTTGGCTTGCGAAATCCACGATTTCCGGATATATATCCAGAGATATGGAGGAGCCTGGTCATGGGAACCCCGGCACAAAAGCGCGCAGTCCAGAATTACCGCACCGGCCTGGCCGAACGCGGCCTTTCGCGCTTCGAGGTTGTCGCACGCGACGAAGACCGAGAACTCATTCGCTCGCTCGCCAAAAAGCTCGCGGACGATGGTCCCGAAGCAGAAAGGATTCGAAGGGCGGTCACTCCGGTCGATCAAATTTACGTGCCGAAAAAAGGCGGAATTATAGAGGCGCTTAGAAACTCGCCGCTTGTCGGATCGGGTGTGCGATTCAAGCGCTCCAATGATCACGCACGGCGAGTCAAGTTTTGACGCGCTATCTGCTCGACACGAACATCGTCAGCGATGCAATCAAACCGAGGCCGTCGGCGGCGCTGCTGGCATGGATGCAGGAACGTGAAGACCGCGATCTTTTCATTGCCTCTGTCTCGATGGCGGAGATCCGCCGCGGGATTCTCGAATTGCCCCAGGGCCGAAAGCGCGCGGCCCTCGAGGCTTGGTTCAACGGCCCGGCCGGCCCGCGAGCGTTGTTCGCCGGCAGAGTCTTGCCATTTGACGAGAGCGCCGCGCTGGCTTGGGCGCGGTTCATGGCGGAGGGCCGTGCGACGGGACGGCCGCGAAACGCGTTTGACACGCTGATCGCCGCGATAGCGGAAACGCGGGGCTGTTTGATCGTCACCGACAACACTCGCGATTTTTTCGGCGTCGAAACGATCAATCCGATGCGCGCAGCGCGATGAATCTCCCGCCCCTTACGCCGCCGCCTCGACCTCCGCCCTGATTTTCGCCCCCAGCCGCTTCTCCGCCACCGCCAAGTCGACCTGGCTCTGCAAGTTCAGCCAGAACGCGGCGCCGGGGCCGAGAGCGCGGCTGAGGCGCAGCGCCGTGTCGGGCGAAACGCCGCGCTTGCCGGCGATGATTTCCGTGACGCGATTGGCGGGAACGCGCAGCTTCAATCCCAGGGCGTGAGCGGTGAGGCCGCGCGCGGCGATCTCCTCTTGCAACACTTCGCCGGGATGCACGGGCGCCAACGGGAAGCCGTCCGGGGCGCGTCGAAAATCTCGGGCTTCTTCGTCATCGCGGCATCCTACGAATGATTGTCTGCGAGCTGCAGGTCGAGCTATCCAACCCGTCACACGCAAATCATGATAAGGTATGATCGTGGCGATGTCGCCGCCCGCGCGGCGCCGGCTTGCCGCTTTTTTCCAAGGGAGGAACGATCATGCCTACGCCACTGGGAAGCTTCGTCTGGTACGAATACATGGCCGCCGACGCCAAGGCGGCGGCGGATTTCTACGCGGCGGTCGTCGGCTGGGGCGTCAAGGACGCCGGCATGGCCGGTTTCCCCTACACGCTCCTTTCCGCCGGTTCGAGGATGGTCGCCGGGCTGATGGCGCTGCCTGAAGAGGCGCGAAAGATGGGCGGGCGGCCGGGCTGGATCGGCTACGTCGGCGTGCCCGACGTCGACGCCTACGCGACGAAGATCGCCGCCGCCGGCGGCAAGATCCACCGCGCGAGCGCCGACATCCCGGGCGTCGGCCGCTTCGCCGTCGTCGCCGATCCTCACGGCGCAGCGTTCGTCGTCTTCAAGGGCGCGCCGGCCGAAGACCCGCGCCCGCCGCTGGCGCCCGATGCGCCCGGCAATGTCGGCTGGCGCGAGTTGCGCGCCGGCGAGATCGAGGCCACTTTCGCCTTCTATTCCCGCCTGTTCGGCTGGAAGAAGACCCAGGCGATGGATATGGGGCCGATGGGCCCCTATCAGGTGTTCGCCATCGAGGGCGGCCAGGGCGGCGGCATGATGGCCAAGCCGGCCGAGACGCCGGCGCCGTTCTGGCTCTACTACTTCAATGTCGACGCCATCGACGCGGCGGGCGAGCGCGTCACGTCCGCCGGCGGCCGGCTCGTCAGGGGCCCGAACGAGGTTCCCGGCGGCGGTTGGGTCGTGCGCGCGACCGATCCGCAGGGCGCGGACTTCGCGCTGCTCGCGCCGCGACGCTGAACCGACGCTCCGCCGCGACGCGGCCAAGGACCTTTTGGACGGCGCCAATTCGTCCTATGGTGCGCGGGGCTCGCGTGGGAGGGCATGATGAGCAAGGGCAGTCGGCCGCCGACCACGGTCAGCTTCGTCAGCCAGAAGGGCGGCGTCGGCAAGAGCACGCTGGCGCGGCTGTTCGCGGTCGGCGCCGCCCATCGCGGCCACAAGGCGATGCTCGCCGACTTCGACCTCGAGCAGCTCACCTGCGTCGAATGGAATGCGGTGCGGCAGCGCAGCGGGATCGAGCCGGAGATCGACGCGCGTTCGTTCAAGAGCCTCAAGAAGCTGCGCAAGAACGACGAAGGGTTCGAATTCATCGTCGCCGACACCCGCGGGCTCGCCGACGAGCTGACCAAGGAGCTCGCCGAGGAGAGCGACGTGGTGTTCCTGCCGACCGGCACCTCGATCGACGACATGCGCCCGACCCTGGCGCTGGCGCGCAAGCTGGCCAAGCGCGGCGCCGAGGGGCGCGTCGTCGTCGTGCTGTCGAAAGTCGGCCGCTCCGAGGCGCAAATGGCCAGGGCGGTCGAGGCGATCGCCGACGCTGGGTTCGAGCTGCTCGGCGAGCATTGGCCGCTGCGCGACGGCTTCCAGGCCGACCTCGACGCCGGCCGCGCCGGCCGCGAATCGCACAATTCCTATTTACGCGAAGCGGCCGACCGCATGGAGGAGGCGCTGATCCGGCGCGCGCTCGTGGCCCAGCCGCGCGAGCCGACGCCTGAGGACTAGCCGACGATTTCGTTTGTCGAAAAGAACTGCGCGATCTCGACCGCCGCGGTCTCCGGCGCGTCGGAGCCGTGGACGGAATTCTCGCCCATCGACAACGCGAAATCCTTGCGGATGGTGCCGGGAGCGGCCTTCTCGGGATTGGTCGCGCCCATCACGTCGCGGTAGCGCCGGATCGCGTCGTCGCCTTCGAGCACCTGCAGCACCACCGGCGCCGCGGTCATCATCGCCACCAGTTCGGCGAAGAACGGCCGCTCTTTATGCGCGGCGTAGAACCTCTCGGCCTCGGCCCGCTTCATATGGACGCGCTTCTGCGCGACGATGCGTAAGCCCGCCGCCTCGATCCGCGCATTGACCGCGCCGGTGAGGTTGCGGCGGGTGACGTCGGGCTTGAGAATCGAAAAGGTGCGTTCGAGGGCCATGGGCGCCTTCTTGACGGAGGAGCGTTGCGGCAAAGGCGCCGCGCTTATAACGACGGGCCGCGGAGGCGGCAAGGCGGGGGGCGAGCGACCTTGTCGCGCGCCTGCGACTGGTCGGCCTCACGCATCTCAATTCGTTATCTTCGACGGGCCAGGTCTGCCTGATCCGTGCTCGGCGTCAATGTCGCGCCCGCTCTGCGGGTTGCTCGCTTCGCTCGCAAACATTGACGCCTCCGCGCGGCTCAGGCTCTTGGTTTCTACGGTCTTTGCTGCGAGAAGCCGGCCCTGCGGGTCGGCTTCGCTCAGCAAAGATCATAGAAACAACAGGCCGCATCGGAGCGGCGCAGTCATCGCGCAGCGACCGTAGCGCAGCGAAGGAGCCGCGAAGCGGCTTGACGGCGACGGGCCGATGTGGCCGCCAGCATATCGATCGAAATGAGAACGTCATATCGCTTACGACCAGGAGTCCGCCCATGATCACCGTCACGCGACAGAGCGGCGACGACCCGCTCGCCTTCGACGTCGTCGTCGCCGAGCCGAACGGGACGACCCGCCATCGCGTCGCGCTGACGCGCGCCGATCTTGCGCGCCTCGCCGGCGCCCGCGCGCCCGAGCGCCTGATCGAAGCCGCGTTCCGCTTTCTCATCGACCGCGAACCCAAGGAGTCCATTCTCACGCGCTTCGACCTCAGCGTCATCGCCCGCTACTTCCCGGAATTCGAGCGCGAACTGCCGCGGTATCTCCAGGGCGGCGAGTGAACGCGCGCCTTGCGTTGACGCCTCTCCGGCCTAGATATACAATCGCAGTAATGTATATCCACGGGAGCCCGCCATGCAAGTCGCCAAATGGGGCAACAGCCTCGCCGTCCGCATTCCCGCCGCCGTCGCTGAGGCGCTGAAGCTGCGCGCGGGCGACGAGATCGAAATCCACGTCGCGGGCGCGCGCCGCTTCGCGCTGACGCGCAAGCCCGGCCGCGATGAACTGCTCGAACGCCTGCGCGCGCTGCGCGGCCGCCTGCCCGTCGACTTCGTCTTCGACCGGGACGAGGCGAATGCAAGGTGACTTCTTCGACACCAACGTCCTGCTCTATCTCGTCTCCGGTGACGCAAAAAAGGCCGACCGCGCCGAGGCGCTCGTGCGCCGAGGCGGGGCGATCAGCGTCCAAGTACTCAACGAAGCCGCCAACGTCGCGCGCCGCAAGATGGGCATGGATTGGCTTCAGACGCGCGAATTTCTCGCTTCGCTGCGCGGCCTGCTGACCGTCGCGCCGCTGACGCTGGAGACCCACGAATTGGGCCTCGATTTTGCTGAGCGCTACACGCTTTCGATATACGACGCGATGATCGCCGCCGCGGCGACGCTCGCCGGTTGCGCGCGGTTGTGGTCGCAGGACATGCAGGACGGAATGCGGATCGGGGAGAATTTGCGGGTGGAGAACCCGTTCAAGTGAGGGGAGAGCGACTTCGCCCTTGCCGCGCGCGAACGCCGCTGTCAGTCTGGCCATTGAGGCGAGCGCCTTGGGCGCGGGGCGGCAATGGTCGATTTTAGGGATCGCCGGGACCTAAAGCGCTGGCTTGACGCGATCGAGCCGGTGGAGCGGCGGCGCGACGTCGCGGTGGCGCTGGCGGCGCGTGCGGCGCTTCGCGTCGCCCCACTGTTGGGCCAAGAATTGACGCGCCGCGGGCGGAAGCGCGACGAAATCTTGTCGGCGCTCGTATTGCCGTGTTTGCGCGCTACGGTGGTGCCGTGGGTCGCCGCCAAATATCCGAGCCACGGCGCCGAGCTTCGCGTCGCCGCCGACGCCGCCGCCCTCGCCGCCGCCCGCGCCGCCGCCGCTGCCGATGCCGCCGCCCTCGCCGCCGCCGCCGCCGCCCTCGCCGCCGCCCGCGCCGCCGCCGCCGACGCCGCCCTCGCCGCCGCCCGCGCCGCCGCCGCCGCCCTCGCCGCCGCCGCCGCCGACGCCGCCCTGATCGACTCCGGCCGCTCCGGCGCGGAGCTTGCGGCATTGCCGCTTTGGCTGAACGGCGCGCCGGACTGGGCGAGCGAAGCTTGGCCGACGTTGAAATCCGCCCTTCTCGCCGCCAACGAAGGTTGGGAAGTCTGGACCGATTGGTACGAGGCGCGGCTCGCCGGCGACGCCGCCCATCCGCCGATCGAGGCGCTCGAAGTCGCCCGCGCGACGATCCCCGACGAAATTTGGCGACAGGGTCCGGCGGTCGTGAACGCCGAGATTAGGCGGCTGATCAGGGAGCATGAGCACGGTCGAGAACCTGCGGAGTTCGCGCCGATCGTCGCGACCCGCGCGGCGCTCCGCGTGCTGCCTTTTCTTGCAATCGATGGAAACTGGCCGAGCGGCTTTGTCGAGGCTCAGTTCATTGTCTCAACATTTCGCGCGCTAGCGGTCGCTTGGGCGAGAACCCGATATCCTGCTTTCGTCAACCGGCAACGGTGTACCGCGGCGGCTCGCCACGTCATGACCTACAAGAGCCGCGCAGGGCCGACGCATCACCTCGCGCAGATCGCCGCCGACGCAGCCCTAGCCGCAGGAAGCCAGACGTCAGGCGCCGCCGCTGGGCGAGCGACACGCGCGCTAATCGAGGTTAAGAGCACAATCGCAGCGGTGGGAGACCTCGCCGTCGAAGTCGCAGTGGAGGTCGCCAACGCCCATGACAAAAGCGACATAGTTCCTGGCGTTCGACCAGCCCAAGTCGCCGAAGTCGAGCTTTGGCCCGCACGCGACCCGCCGCCCCTTGCCATCGCACAATGGAACGCGATGAAAGCGAGAACTCAGGGCTGCGCGCGAAGGTTGGGAGGTCTGGATCGACTGGTACGAAGCGCGCCTCGATGGCCGCGTGCGCCCGCAAGAGGTCGAACTCGCCTACGTTCAATTCATCCGCAATGTTTTACCGACTGCGAGCGCCTGGGAAGCAAATTCCGAGATCAAGCGGCTAATCGACGAAGCCACAAAGGCGCCTGCGCCAACCGAAGCGCTTTGGGACTTCTTCGTCAGCTACGCCGCAGCGGACGAGGACATGGCTCGCGAAGTCGTCGGCGTGCTTGAAAGCGCCGGCCACTCCACCGTCGCGCAGTTCAAGGACTTTTCAGTCGGCGGCAATTTTGTCAACGAGATGAACCGCGGCCTAGCCGGCATGGGGCGCCTCGTCGCGCTGTATTCGCCTAGCTATCAAGCGTCCCCGCACTGCCAAGCCGAATGGGCGGCGGCTTACGCCGCCGATCCTTCCGGCGCCAAGCGGAAGATCGTTCCCTTCCTTCTCGCGCCGACCGCGCTCGATCCATTGGCTCGGCAGATCGTTTACAAGTCGCTCGTTGGCCTAACGGAGACGCAACGCAATGCGGCAATCCTCGAAGCAATTGCGCTTCGACCGTCGCCAAGGGATACGGAGGCGATCAAGAGCTTACTCGCTGAGGTCGCCAGTCCCCAAGCCTCGATCAACGCAAAGATCCAATTGGATGCCGGTCCCAACGCGACTTTCGACCGGCCCTTTGTCGATGCCGGTCTGCCGGAACTGCCCAGCATCCAACGCGGACTGGCGAATGCAATTCGCAAGTCATTGCCGCGCAACGCGCCGGCTGTCGTCGGCGCATTTCTCGAATCATACAGTGAACATCTCCTCGAGCGCGGCACGCAGCCAATCGTGCGGTATCTCGACGATCTCGCCGCCGTTTTGCGAGCCGAGCTTGAAGCCGCAGACGCGGATACCTGGGACAAGGGCGTCGCCGAAGCGTTCAAGAGATTCTTTGCCAACGATGCGTTGTTGAGAACCCACTTCCCATTGAAGGGCGAGGAAACATTCGCGGAACTGCCTATCGACGAGGACAGCGCGACTGGCGACGCCTTGACCGAGCCGATCAACAACGTGGCCGCCGCGTTGCAAGAGGTCGTCGCAGCCGACAAAGCGACGCCCGCGATCGCGAAAGCGGTCAACAATTCAGCCGTGTTCGCCCGCGACCTCGCGTCATTGCCTCCCGCCCAAATTCCTCCCGACCCCAACTCCAAGCGCGTCACTGTGAAGCGGCGGTACGTTTTGGGCACGATCGGCTTTCTCGTGACGATCTACACTTTGATCGGCACAACGGCCTCGATCTACGGCATTCCAGAGGGAGCGGCGCTCTTCAAAGCTGTCGCTGAGGCGATAGAGAAACTTATGTCGCTTTTGCTGTAACCGCTCGCGACTTGTCCGAGTTGTGACGGGTCGCGCCCCGGATCGTCAAGCGTCGGACCCCGACGCGGACGCGGCTTCTTCCGAAGACGCCGACGACGCGGCAGCGCCTCGCCCATCAACCCCTCCCGAGCCGAACGCGCTCAAGCGCGGGAAGCCGTGAAAGGGACGATCGCGCCCCCCGCCCCGCAAACGACAGATTTCCAGAATCACGAAAACCATCACTTCCTGAAAAACGGAATTCGTGCTACTCTCCCCAAATGAGCCGTTCCCTTCCCGCCCGATCCGCCCCCGCACCGACGCCCCGCCTTGACAAGGAGTCCTACATGTCAAATTTCCTCTGCCCGCGCCCCGCAACCCCTTGATATCGCTCAACACCCCGTCAAGCAAACCCTTGACATCGCTTGACATTCCTTGACGAAACTTGACATTTCTTGACAGAACTCGACGGCGAGCCTTGACGCCGCCCGCGCCTCTTCACCCCTGCCCGCGCTCGCGCCTGAGCTTGGCCCAGTACTCCAGCCGCTTGCGGATTTCGCGCTCGAAGCCGCGCTCGACGGGGTCGTAGAGCTTGCGCCGGCCGAGCGCGTCGGGCCAGTAGTTCTGGCCGCTGAAGGCGTCAGGCGCGTCGTGGTCGTATTGGTAGCCGGCGCCGTAGCCCTCTTCGCGCATCAGCCGGGTCGGCGCGTTGAGGATGGTCTTGGGCGGGACGAGCGAGCCGGCGCTCTTGGCGAGATCGCTCGCCGCCTGAAACGCCGTGTAGAGCGCGTTCGACTTGGGCGCGGTGGCGACATAGACCACCGCCTCGGCGATCGCCAGTTCGCCCTCCGGGCTGCCCAAGAAGTCGTAGGCGTCCTTGGCGGCGTTGGCGACGACGAGGGCCTGGGGATCGGCGAGGCCGATGTCCTCGCTCGCCATGCGCACCACGCGGCGCGCCAGGAACAACGGGTCTTCGCCGGCGTCGAGCATACGCGCGAGGTAGTAGAGCGCGGCGTCCGGGTCCGAGCCGCGCACGCACTTGTGCAGCGCCGAGATCAGGTTGTAGTGGCCGTCCTGCGTCTTGTCGTAGATCGGCGCGCGGCGCTGCACGACTTCGACCAGGCCGGCGGCGTCGAGCGTCTCGCCCTCGCGCGCGGCGCGCCAGACTTCCTCGGCCAGCGTCAGCGCGGCGCGGCCGTCGCCGTCGGCCATGCTGAGCAGCGCGGCGCGCGCCTCGGGCGCCAGCGGCAGCGGCTTGCCGGTCAGGCTCTCGGCGCGCGCGATCAGCTTTTCCAGCGCCGCTTCGTCGAGCGGGCGGAAGACGAGAACCCGCGCGCGCGACAGCAGCGACGCGTTGAGTTCGAACGACGGGTTCTCGGTGGTCGCGCCGATCAGCGTGATCGAGCCGTCCTCCACGACCGGGAGGAACGAATCCTGCTGGGCGCGGTTGAAGCGGTGGATTTCGTCGACGAACAGCAGCGTCGCGCCGCCGATCGCGCGGCGCGCCCGCGCGGCGTCGAAAATCTTCTTCAGCTCGGCGACGCCGGAATGGATCGCCGACACCTGGACGAACTCGGCCCCTCCCTGGCGGCCGATCAGCCGCGCCACCGTCGTCTTGCCGGAGCCCGGCGGCCCCCAGAAGATCATCGAGCCGAGCGGCGGGGCTTGCAGCATCCGCGTCAGCGCGCCCTCGGGCCCGGTCAGATGCTCCTGGCCCGCGACCTCGTCGAGGCTTTGCGGACGCAGCCGCTCCGGCAGCGGCGCGGGCGGCGCCAGCACGCTGAACATGTCGGGCGGGCCGGTCATGGCTCACTCTTGTCCCGCCGCCCCGACCGTGTCCAGCCCGGCCCGCTTCCGCAGCGCCGGCGAGTCGTCTGCGCGGCGCCGGCGGCGGCTCCGCGCTTCACCACACGCCGACGTTGGCCATCGACGCCCACGGCTCGGCGGGCGCCAGCGCCGCGCCCTTCTGGATCAGCTCGATCGAGATCGCGTCGGGCGTGCGGATGAACGCCATGCGGCCGTCGCGCGGCGGGCGGTTGATGACCACCCCGGCTTTTTGCAGCCTGGCGCACGTCGCGTAGATGTCGTCGACGGCGTAGGCGAGATGTCCGAAGTTGCGTCCGCTCGTATAGACTTCCGCGTCCCAGTTGTAGGTCAGCTCCAGCAGCGGCGCCTGCGTCTTCCCAGCGTTCTCGGCGTCATCAGGCGCGGCGAGGAAGACCAGGGTGTAGCGGCCCTTTTCGTTGCTGGCGCGCCGCACCTCGACCAGACCGAGCTTGTCGACGAAGAAGTCCAGCGACGCCTCGAGATCGCTGACGCGAATCATGGTGTGCAGATATTCCATAGACATGGGTCCTTCCCGGTTTGCGTCGACGCGGCCGACAGAGCATAAGGGCGAGGCGATCGGCGACCGCGCTCGCTCGACTTATACATGTCCTCGATGACCAGAGCCGACAAGAACGACGCCCACTCGACGCTCAAGCGGCGCGCCGCGCTCGCCTCCGTCGCGGCGAGTCTCACGCTCGCGCTGGTCAAATTCGCGGCTGGCGCGATGGCCGGTTCGCTGGCGCTGCTTTCAGAGGCCGCCCATAACGCCGTCGACATCGGCGCGAGCGGGCTGACCTATTTCGCCGTGCGCGTGTCGGACAAGCCGGCCGACGAGGATCACCCGTTCGGCCACGCCAAGATCGAGGCGGTCGCGGCGCTGGCGCAGACCGGCTTTCTCCTCGTTCTTTCCGTCGCCGTCGCGATCGAGGCGCTGCGCCGCATCGGCGAGGCGACAAACGTCGACGCCAACCTGTTCGCCTTCGCCGCGATCTTCATGTCGATCGGCGTCGATACGGCGCGCTGGCGCGTCCTGGCGCGCGTCGCGCGGGAAACGCAAAGCGACGCCCTCGCCGCCGACGCGCTGCATTTCTCCAGCGACCTGTTGTCGTCGGTCCTCGTCCTCGCCGGCCTGGCGGCGACGCGCGCCGGCTGGCGGCACGCCGATGCGCTGGCCGCGGTCGGCGTCGCCGTCTTCATCGCCGTCGCCGGCTTTCGGCTCGGACGGCGCACCGTCGACGCTCTCGTCGACGCGGCGCCCAAGGGCCTCGCGGGCGCGGTGCGCGCCGCGGTCGAGCGCGTGCCCGGCGTGGCGGGAACCGACTTCGTTCGGCTTCGCCGCCACGGCGCGCAGATCGTCGGCGATCTCGGGCTCTTGGTCTCGCGCACCCTGCCGCTCGAGCGCGTCGCCGCGATCAACGCGCAAGTCGCCGAGACGATCGCGCGTCAGTGGCCTCACTTCGCGCTGACCATCACCGCCAATCCCCGGGCGCTCGACGACGAAACCGTGCTCGAGCGCGTGCTGCTGATCGCCGACCGGCGCCGCCTGTTCGTCCATCACCTCGCCGTGCAGAACATCGACGAGCGCAAGTGCGTGACGCTCGATCTCGAAGTCGACCGGCGCTTGAGCCTGGCGAACGCCCACGAAATCGCGACGCTGCTCGAAGACGCGATCCAAGACGAATTGGGACCCGACATCGAAGTCGAGACCCATATCGAACCGATGGAGACGCACGAAATCGGCGGCCGCGCAGCGGATGCCGCGGCAAGCGAAGAAATCGCGCTGGCGCTGACGCGCCACGCGGCGCGCCTGGGCGCCTTGCGCGATATCCACAAGGTGAGGGTTCGCGCGGCGATGAGCGGCTACATCGTGATTTTTCACTGCCGCGCCGACCCCGACCTGACGGTCGAAGCGGCCCACGAGCGGGTCGACGCGCTCGAACGAGCGATCCGCGATGAATTCCCCAAGGTCATGCGCATCATCGGCCACGCGGAACCGACGCGCTGACGACGAAATGGCGCGCCGAGCGCCGCGCCGCGATTGGCGGGTCGCGGCAAAGCGCCTATGTTCGATTCCAACGACGTCGACTGATTCGGTACGGGCATGGAATTCGACACAGACGCGCCGGATTTGCGCAGCGCTCACGTAATCGTGGTCGGCAACGAGAAAGGCGGCGCGGGAAAATCGACGCTGTCGATCCATCTCGCGGTGGCGCTGGTCAAGGCGGGCTACAGGGTCGCCTGCATCGATCTGGACACCCGCCAGCAGACCATGACTCGCTTCTTCGAGAATCGGCAGTTGTGGTCGGCGAATTCGCGCTGGCCGATCGAGTTGCCGCGTCACTGCGCGATGACGCGCGGACAATCGAACGACGTGCGCGCCAACGAAGCGCGCGAATTCGCGCTGTTCGCCGAGGCGATCGGCGCGGTCGAGCACGAATTCGAATTCGTCGTCATCGACACGCCGGCGAGCGACTCCTATCTCATGCGGCTCGCGCACTCGCTCGCCGACACGCTGGTCTCGCCGTTCAACGAGAGCTACATCGACGTCGACGTGCTTTCGCGCGTCCATCACGACCGCTCGCAGCGCGGCGCCGTGGCCCATTACGCCGAGCTGGTGATGGAGGCGCGGCGCAAGCGCCGCCTGGTCGACAACGGCGTCATCGACTGGGTGATGGCGCCCAACCGCATGGCCATGGTCGCGAGCAACAACGCGCGGCAGATCGCGGTCAGCGTCGCGCGGCTGGCGGCCGAATTGGGCTTCCGCGTCGCCGACGGCCTGCACGACCGCGTTATCTTCCGCGAATTGTTTCCCATCGGCCTGACCGCGCTCGATCCGATCGAGGATGCCGCTGCGGCGGGGTTGACCGCCTCGCAGCAGGCGGCGCGGCGCGAAATCGAAGGGCTGGTCGCGGCGCTCGATCTGCCTTCGCACGCGCCGGGCCTCGAACACATGACGTCGCGCCGTTTGTGGCGCGCGCGCGTCGGGCGCTATTACGGCGAGCTCGGCCCCGCCGACGCGGTTTACAACTGACGCCGCCCGCGCGCGCCCCGTGACCAAGCCCGCCGTCTGCTTCACCCCCGACCTCGAGTTCTTCCGCCCGGCGGTTCGCGCCGCCGCTTCGTTCCTCGCCCAGGACGACGCCGACGGCTTCGACCTCTTCATCGTCTGCGAGGAAGGCGACGTCGCGCCGGGCTTCGCGGCGCTCGACCCCGCGCTCACCGCGCGCATTCGAACTCCTGACCGTCGACTTCTCGCGCTTCGACGCCGGCCTCGCCGGCCGCGGCCGATTCTCGCGCGCGGTGTTCCGCCGGCTGTTCCTCGACCGCGTCCTGCCGGACTCGCACTCGCGGTTCGTCACAGTCGACGCCGACATGCTGGCGGCGCGGCCGGGGCTGGCGCGGCTCGCCGGCGTCGACCTCGGCGGGCGGCCGATCGCCGCCGCCTACGACATGATCTACCTCATGGAGATGCACGACGGGACGCTCGCCGACCGCTTTCGCCGCCACCGCCGCGCGCTTGGCCTCGACCCCGCCACGCCATACTTCAACGACGGGCTGATGGTCGTCGACCGCGCCGCCTGGCGCGCCGAAAGGCTCGCCGAGCGCGCCATCCAGGCGCTGCGCGACGCGCCGCGCGGCTTCCCCTTCATGGAGCAGGACGCCCTCAACCGGACGCTCGCCGGCGGCTTCGCGCCGCTGTCGCCGCGCTCAAACTTCATGGGCGACTTCTTCCTCCTCGGCCTCGAGGCGGCGATCGCGCCGATCGTGCTGCATTTCGTCAACCTGCCGAAGCCGTGGCAATACGCGTCATGGCGCGGCGAGGCGCGCTTCGCCGAAGCCTACCGAAGCTGGTTCGCCGCTTCGCCCTGGCCGGACTGGTCGGCGCCCGCCCCGGCCGGGCGCGCGCGCAAGCCGCTCCGGACCGCCGCGCGCCGTCGCTTCGCCGAGCGTCTCGTCGCCTTCCTGGCCGGTCAATGCTTCGTCGATGATTAACAAATCCTTGTCGAGCGTCAGTTTTGGCGCCGAAGCGTTAGGGTTAAATCCAAATTAACGTATCTCGGCCAAGTTTCTCCTAGGCGCTTCGGCGGGTCTCGCGCCCGCAGGCCTCGCCTCGATGAGGAACGAACCGATGAAAGCAATCGCCGCCGCCGCTCTCGCCGGCGTCGCGCTGGCTGCGACCCCTTCGCTGGCCGCCGACCTGTTCGGCGCGGCGCCGCCGCCGATGTCGTTTCCCGGCGACGCCGGCCCGATGGCCGAGGTCGGCTCGAACTGGTATTTGCGCGGCGACATCGGCGTGGGCCTCGATCCGGCCACGACCTTCTCGATGGCGCCCGTTTCCACGCCGGCGCAAGGCGCCGGCGTTCTGCCCTTCGACGGCTCGGTCGGATCGGCGCGCCAGCGCCAAGACTTTTCCGGCGATATCGGCGTCGGCTATCGCTTCAACAACTATCTGCGCGGCGAAGCAACATACGAATATCGCGTTGGCCCGGCCGGCCACAACCTCAATACGGTCATTTGCCCGCAAACCGCTACGATATACCCCACACAAACCGGGTATGAATACCAAACAGGAGAGACCTGCAACGGCAGTCTTAGCCTTCAGCAGCGCAATTCGACGGTGCTGGCGAGCGCTTACCTCGACCTGGGCAATTATTGGGGCGTGACGCCCTACGTGGGCGCCGGCGCCGGGTTGAATGCGAACACAACGAGCGGGACCGTCGCCTACACGGAGACCGTTGGCGGGGCTTCGTACGTCGGCAATCTCGTCACGACCGGAGTCGCCCCGCAAGTCTGGGTCAATCCGACGACCGGCGTGCCGCTCTCGCCGCAACCCAATGTCCCGTTCACCAACCAAGTCTGGGACCGCGCGATCCACAGCACGAAGTATGCCCCGGCCTGGGCGCTGATGGCCGGCGTGGGGATCAAGATTTCGCCCAGCGCGACGCTCGATATCGGCTATCGTTACCTCAACGCCGGCGTCGTCAACATGCCGATCACCCCCCAAATCGGTTCGAACGCCAAGCAATTGAATTCATCCCAGGAAATTCGCATCGGCATCCGCTACATGGCGGATTGAGGCGGCCAGCGCCCCTTTCGCGACGCTTCTCTTGACGCGGGGCAGGGATTAGGCTTCCCATCGCCTGTCTTTTCCCCGTGAGCGGCGTCGGTCCGAATGTTCAGTCAACTCATGCGCTCGCGGCGTTTCGCGCCGCTGTTTTGGTGCCAATTCTTTTCTGCGTTCAACGATAATTTCGTTCGCCAGATGTTGGCGATGCTGATCCTCTTTCGCTTCGGGGTCGAGGACGCCGGCGTCAAGATCGCGCTCGCCGTCGCGATTTTCGTGCTGCCGTCGATTCCGTTATCGCCGCTCGGCGGCGAAATCGCCGACGCTCACGACAAGGCCGCCGTTGCCAGACGGCTCAAGTTCGCCGAGATCTTCGTGCAATTGGTCGCGGCGGCGGGGTTTTATTTCTCCTCGCTCGCATTGCTCTACGCCGCGCTGTTCGGGCTAGGCTGCATCGCCGCGCTGTTCGGGCCGATCAAGTACGGCATTCTTCCCGACCACTTGAAGGCGGAGGAATTGATCGCCGGCAACGCGTTGGTCGAAGGGGCGACCTTCGCCGCGATCGTTTGCGGCCTCCTCGTCGGCGGCTACGCGGCGGCGGAGGCGCGCGAACCGTGGACGGTCGTCGCCCAGCTCGTGATCTTCGCGGCGGCCTGCTACGGCGCGTCCTTGTTCATCCCGGTGACCGGGGTTGGCGCGCCGGGTCTCAAGGTCGACGTCAACCTGTGGACGTCGACCCGCACGGTCCTTCGCGACCTCAAAAGCGACGATCGTCAGTGGGTCGCCGCGATCGCGGTGAGCTGGTTCTGGACGGTCGCCGCGATCACGCTCGCCTTGGTCCCGGTCGTCATCAAGTCACGCGCCGGCGGCGGCGTCGAAGTCGAGACCGCGATCACTTTCTTCTTCGCCGTCGGCATCGCCGCCGGATCGCTGCTCGCCGCGGCGCTCGCGCACGGCCGCATCCAGCTCGCGCCGGCGCCGTTCCTGCTGCTGATCATGGCGGGGCTCGCGATCGCCGTCGGCTTGCAGACGAACGCCATGCCTCAGGCGACCGCACAGATCGGCCTGGTCGAGTTTTTCGCTGGCGCGGCCGGGCGGACCATCGCGATCGAGCTCGTCGCCTATGCCTGCGCCGCCGGGTTGTTCGTCGTGCCGATCTTCGCCGCCGTGCAAACCTGGGCGGCCGAGGATCGGCGCGCGCGCGTCATCGGCGCCATCAATGCGTTGATCTCCCTCTACATGGTCGCCGGGTTGGTCGCCGTCACGCTGCTGCTGAAGCTGACCGGCCTCGACGAATTGATCGCCCTCGTCCTGCTCGGGCTCGCCAACGTCGTCGCGGCGGTCTATTTCTTCCGCCGGCTGCCGGCCGATTTCGTCGCCTTCGCGTTGCGCCTGCTGTGGCGCCTGACGTTGCGCCTGGAGGTGGTCGGCCTCGAGACCGTCGCCAAGTCCGGCCCGCGCAACATCATTGCGGTCAATCACGTCTCGTTTCTCGACGCCCCGATCGTGTTGTCGCTGCTCCACGACGCGCCGGTGGTCGCGATCGATTCGGCGATGGCGAAGCACTGGTGGATCGCGCCGTTTCTGAAGCTATGCGACGCGCGCCTGCTCGACCCGACGCGCCCGATGGCGGCGCGCGCGCTGGTCAACGAAGTCAAGCGCGGCAAGCAGCTGGTGATCTTTCCCGAAGGACGCAGCGCCGTCACCGGATCGCTGATCAAGATTTTCGACGGCGCGGCGATCATCGCCGACAAGGGCGACGCCTTGGTGACGCCGGTGCGGGTCGACGGACCGGATCGAACGCTGTTTTCGCGGCTCCCCACGCACCAAGTCCGGCGACGCTGGTTTCCCAAGACGACGGTGACGTTCGCGCCGCCGCGGCGACTCGTTATCGACCCGAATCTGCAGGGCCGCGCGCGCCGCCGCGCGGCAGGGTCGGCGCTCTACGACATCATGTCCGACCTGGTGTTCGCCACCACGAACTATCAGCGCACGCTGGTCGAGGCCTTCGAGGACGGCGCACGGGAGCGCGAGAGCGGCCGCGTGATCTTCGAGGACCCGATCTCCGGGCCTCTAACGCAGCGCCGGTTTCGCCTGGCCGTCGCCCTGCTCGCGCGCAAGATCGTCGCGCTGACGACGCCGGGCCAAACGATCGGTCTCATGCTGCCCAGCGCCAACGCCGCCGCGATCGCCTTCATGGCGGTGCACGCGGCGGGGCGCGTTGTGGCGATGATGAACTTCACCGCCGGCGCCTTCAATCTGATCGCCGCCTGCCGCACGGCGAGAATTCATCTCGTCCTTTGCTCGAAGGGATTTGTCGAGAAGGGGAAGCTGGAGGACATCGTGCGCCAAATGGAGGCGCACGTCCGCTTCGTCTGGCTCGAGGATCTGCGCGACGGCGCGACCGCCCTCGACAAGGCGCGCGCCGTTCTCGACCGTGGTCGCCAGTTCGCGCCGCGCCGGCCGGGCGATCCGGCCGTTGTGTTGTTCACTTCCGGGTCGGAGGGGATGCCCAAGGGGGTCGTGCTCACCCACGCCAACCTTATCGCCAACGTCACGCAGATCACCGCGCGCTACGATTTCACGACGGCGGACATCCTATTCTGCCCGCTGCCGATCTTCCACGCCTTCGGCCTGACCGGCGGAGTGTTGCTCGGGATGATAACCGGGATGAAATCGTATTTGTATCCGAGTCCCTTGCATTACCGACAGATCCCGGAGCTGGTGTATCAAGTCAACGCCACCGCGCTGTTCGGCACCGATACGTTTCTGGCCGGCTACGCGCGCTACGCTAATCCATACGACTTCCACTTGATCCGCTATCTGGTCTGCGGCGCGGAGCCGGTGAAGGCGGAGACGCGCCGGATCTATATGGAGAAATTCGGTCTGCGCGTTCTCGAAGGCTACGGCCTCACCGAGGCCTCGCCGGTGCTCGCCGTCAACACGCCGATGTTCAACCGCAACGGCACGGTCGGGCGCCTGTTGCCGGAGATCGAACGCCGTGTCGTACCCGTCCCCGGCATCGACGAGGGCGGCCGGCTGTTCGTGCGGGGGCCCAATGTCATGGCGGGCTACTATCGCGCCGACAATCCCGGCGAGATCGAGCCGCCGCCGCTCGGCTGGCACGACACCGGCGACGTCGTCTCGATCGATCGCGACAGCTTCGTTACGATCAAGGGACGGCTCAAGCGCTTCGCCAATATCGCCGGCGAAATGGTGTCGCTCGGGGCGGTCGAGGAACTCGCGTCGACCTTGTGGCCGGACAATCCGCCCGCCGTCGTCGCCGCGCCCGACCCGAAGAGGGGCGAACGCATCGTCATGGCGACGACCAAGCCCGGCGCGACCCGATCCGAAGTGCAGGCATGGATGAAAGCCAAGGGCGCGTCGGAAATCATGACGCCGGCGGTGGTCCTCGTCCTCGAGACCCTGCCTCTGCTCGGCTCGGGCAAGATCGATTACGTCGAACTGGCGGCGATCGTGCGGGACAGGCTGGGCTGAGGCGCGCGTCCGCGGAAGCGGCCGGCGAGATCGCCAAGCTCAAGCGACGGCGGCGAGCGCAACGGCGCGAGGGCCGCGCGCGGATTTGGGCAAGCTCACCAGCACGAGCGTGCCCTCGCCCGGTTTCGAGCTGATGCGCAGCGCGCCGCCGTGCAATTCGACCAGCGAATTGGCGATCGCGAGGCCAAGCCCCGAGCCCTTCATTCCGTTGGCCATGGTCGTGTCGGCCTGCTCGAAGGGACGGCCGAGCCGCGAGAGATCTTCGCTGGCGATGCCGGGCCCGGAGTCCTCCACGTAGAAGTAGATCTGATCGGTGAAGGCTTGGGCGCCGATCGTCACCATGCCGCCTTCCGGCGAGAATTTCACCGCGTTGCGCAACAGCGTCACCAGGATCTTCTCGACCGCAGCGGGATCGGCGTCGAGCGCATCGGCGCGGTTCACTTCGACGTCGATGCTCACGCGCTTCTCGCGAGCGATCTGAGCGACGTCGAGCACGGCCTTGTTGACGGCTTTTTCAACCTTGAATTGTGCGTGCTTGAGGCGAACGCGCCCGGATTCGAGACGCGACATATCGAGCACGTCGGAAAACACGTTGAGCAGATATTGCCCGCTGGCGAGAATGTGCGAGCAGTATTCGCGGTATTTCTCCGAGCCGAGCGCGCCGAAGGTCTCGCTCTCCATCAACTGCGAAAAGCCGATGATCGCGTTGAGCGGCGTGCGCAATTCGTGGCTCATGTTGGCGAGAAACTCGGCCTTGGCGCGATTGGCCATTTCCGCTTGCGCCTTCTGCTCGTGGTAGCGGTCGGCCAGATCGGCCAATTGTTGGGCCTGCGCCTCGAGCGATCGGCGCGACTGGCGCAACTGGGCGACGGTGGCGAGCAGCAGTTGCTCGGACTTGACCAATTGCTGTTCGTGCTCCTTGAGAGCGGTGATGTTGGTGCCGACCGAGACATAGCCGCCGTCGCGGGTTCGGCGCTCGTTGACTTGCAGCCAGCGCCCGTCGGCGAGGCGCGCCTCATAGGTCTTGGCGCAGCCGTCGCCGGGGGCCGGCTCGCCGGGATCGACGATGGCCTCCTGGTCGACGAGCGGCGCGGCGCCCAGCGCCGCGAGGTCGCTATACGCCGCTCCCGGCCGGATCGCGTCGTCGGGCAGATTATGCAACCGCTGATACTTCGAGTTGCACAGCACCAGGCGGTTGGACGAATCCCACAGCACAAAAGCCTCGGAAATCGCCTCGATCGCCTCGCGCAGCCGCTGATCCGCGGTCGCGGACATTTCGGCCTGGCGCTTTTGATCGGAGACGTCCACGGCGGCGCCGATCAGACGCCACGCCCCGGACGCCGAATCCTCGACCAAGTCGGCGCGCTTGCGCAGCCACACCCACTCGCCCTGCCGATTGCGCATGCGGAACTCGAAGTCGACGGACGACAGACGCGCCTGGAGCGCGCGTTCGGCGAGCGCCGCCAGATTCTCGTCGTCGGGGTGGATCATCGCCTGCAGCTCGCCGATCGAAAGATCGCGCGAAGACGGCTGCAAATCGAGCATTTCGAACATCGATTTCGACCATGCGACTCGGCCTCGCGTCAAATTCCAGTTCCACAGCCCGCAACGGCCGCGGTTGAGCGCGAGATCGACGTGGGCGCGCAAAGTCGCCTCGCCGCGCTCGCGCGCGCGCGCCGCGCTCCATTGCAGCGCATAAGCGCCCGCAGCGCCAAGGAAGGCGAGGACCGCCGATCCGAGCAGCAGGATCGTCGTCAGCGCCGACTGGCGCCAGGGCGCGAGCGATTCGCTCACCGGCGCGGCGAAGGCGACCTGTCCGGCGGTCGAGCGCAAGTTGCGCACCGCGGCGAACTGGTCCTTGCCGTCGGCCGTTTCGACCCGCAGCGCGCCGGCTCTCTCGGCCAGGATCGTCAACGGCTCGCTGGCGCCCAGGAGGTTCGTCAGCGTCGTCTCGCCTAGGCCTAGCGGCGGTTCGCTGGCGATCACCAGGCCGCTCGAGTCGGCGAGCGCCGCCACGCCCGGGCGCAAGTCCGGATTGGCGGCGAGCGCAGCGCGCAGAACGTCGGCGGGCGGGAGCGAGGGCGAGGCGGCCAGCGCCTCGTCGAGGCTGCGCGCGAGCGTCGTGGCGCGCAAGTCGAGTTCGTGCGCGGCCGCCGACAACGCGCGCTCGCGCTCGCCGCGCAGATGCTGAAACGCGAGCGCAAACAACGCGATGAGAAAGAGCGCGGCGGCCATCGGCAGAAATGCGGGAAGCCAGGCCTTGGCCGCGGTCGTCGAGCTCCGGGCCCCTTCGCCTCGCGCCGACGTCGAAGCGCCGGCATGGCCCGGTCGAGGTCGCGACTCCACCTTTGCCGCGCTCGCACGCGTCATCGCAAATCCCCAATACCCCTGTCGCACTGAGTTCGGGCGAACCGCCGCAACGACCCGAATCAGCCCGATAAGAATCTCTGTGAGAATCTTTGTCCAGACCTTAATGAATCGTTGACGAGATTTTTTTCGGACCCGCAGCCGGCGCCGACTCGCGCCGACCAAAGGGCGGATTCCGCAACCCCGGAATGGGCAATCCGCCCTGGGAAGGCCGGTGCCGCCGAGCCTCGCCGAATACGCGGCGAGCGCGATCCCTCGATGCGTCTCAGGCGAGCGAGCGGGTGACGATGTCGCGCACGTCGGTCGACAGGTCCGGCTGGTCGCCGATGCGCCGCAAGACCGCCTCCGCCTTGGCCTGACGAACCGATTCGAGCGACTTCCAAGACCGCAGCGCGGTCAGCAGACGGGCGGCGATCTGCGGATTGGTCGGATCGAGGGTCAGCACGATTTCGCACAGCAGGTCGTAGCCCGCCCCGTCCGCCCGGTTGAACTGCGTCGCGTTGGCGCTGAATCCGCCGATCAGCGCCCTCACCCGGTTGGGATTGCCGAGCGAGAATGCATGGTGCGTCATCAGGCCGCGCACGCGCTCCAGCGTCCTGCGTTCCGGGATTTGGGCCTGCAGGGCGAACCATTTGTCGAGAATGAGCGGTTCGGCGGCGAAGCGGCGCGCGAAGGTCTCGAGCGCGCGCTCGCGCCGCGCGCCCGGAATTGTCGCGATCGTCGCCAGCGCGCCGAGGCGCGTCGTCATGTTGTCGGCCTCGGCGAACTGGCGATGCGCGCGCGCGCCGCCTTCAACGGCGTTGCCCGCGGCGAACATCGCCAGCGCGCCGCTGTGCAACGCGCGGCGGCCGGCGCCCGTCGCGTCGGGATTGAAGGGCGCTTCGTCGGCCATGGCGTCGTAAAGCGCGATCAAGTCCGCCGCATGCGCGCGCCCGAGCGCGCCGCGCAGGTTCTCGCGGGCGCGGTAGATCGCGTCCGGGTCGACGTTCGTCGCCATTTCGCGCCCGATGTCGGCTTCGCTGGGTAAGCTGAGCGCCTGCGCCGCGAAGGCCGGGTCGATGCGTCCGCTCAACGCGTCGGCGACCACCGAACCGTACGCCTCGACGAATGCGGGCTCCGGCGTCAGCGGGCGCCCCAAACGGATCGCGGCGACGCAGCGCAACAGCAGGCGCGTCGCCAAAGTCTGCAACCCCTGCCAACGATTGAAAGGATCGCTGTCGCGCGCGAGCAGCGTGACGAGGTCGTCTTCGCTGAGGTCGTCGTCGACGCGCGCGGGCGCCGAAAAGCCGCGCAGGAACGACAGCGCCGGCCGGCGGCGAACGCCGGTGAATTCGAGGGTCCGCCGCGCGCCTTCCAGCGCGAAGACGCCCGCGCGCAATTCGTCGGGGCTCGCGTCGGCCGAGGCGAGTCCGACCTCCCCGCCCTCGGGATCGACGAGGCCGAGCGCGATCGGCATCGTCATCGGCGATTTCTCGCTCTGGCCCGGCGTCGGCGGGAGCGACTGCGCGATCTCGACGCGGAACGCCGCGCGCGCGGCGTCGTAAGCGGTGCGAACGGTCAGCAGCGGCGTGCCGGCCTGCGCGTACCAGAGCTTGAATTGAGCGAGGTCGCGCCCCGAGCTATCGGCGAAGCAGGCGAGAAAATCCTCGACCGTCGCCGCCGTGCCGTCGCAACGCTGGAAATAGAGGTCCATCCCGGCGCGGAACGCTTGCGGGCCGATCAGCGCCTTGAGCATGCGGATGACTTCAGCGCCCTTCTGATAGACCGTCGCCGTGTAGAAATTGTTGATCTCGTAATAGACCGCCGGCCGTACCGGGTGCGCGAGCGGACCGGCGTCCTCGGGAAATTGCGACTCCTTCAGTCGGCGCACATCGGCGATGCGCTTGACCGGCGCCGAGCGTTGATCGCCGGAGAATTCCTGGTCGCGAAAGACGGTCAGGCCCTCCTTCAGGCACAATTGAAACCAATCGCGGCAGGTGATGCGATCGCCGGTCCAGTTGTGAAAATATTCGTGCGCGATGACGCCCTCGATGCCGGCGTAATCGTCGTCGGTCGCGGTCTCCGGCGAGGCCAGCACGTACTTGTCGTTGAAGACGTTGAGGCCCTTGTTCTCCATCGCGCCCATATTGAAGTCGGACACCGCGACGATGTTGAAGCGATCGAGGTCGTATTCGCGCCCGTAAGCGCGCTCGTCCCATGCCATCGCGCGCTTCAGCGCGTCCATCGCGTAAGCGGCGCGTTCCTCCCGGCCGCGCTCGACATACACGCCGAGCGCCACCCGTCGTCCTGACATGGTCACGAACGCGTCGGCGACGTGGGCGAGATCGCCGGCCACCAGCGCGAAGAGATAGCAGGGCTTCTTGAACGGATCGCTCCAAACGGCCCAGTGGCGGCCCTCCTCCGCCTCGCCGGCGCTTTCCAGATTGCCGTTGGCGAGCAGCACCGGCGCCTCCGCCTTATCCGCTTCCAGGCGCACCCGGTAGGTCGAGAGGACGTCCGGTCGGTCGAGAAAGTATGTAATGCGGCGAAAGCCCTCGGCCTCGCACTGGGTGCAATAGGCGGCGCCCGAACGGTAGAGGCCCATCAGCTTGGTGTTGCCGGCCGGATCGAGCCGCGTTTCGATGCGCAGCGTGAAGGGGCGGCGGGGCGGAATGGGCAGCACGAACTCGGACGGGCCGACCTCGTAGGCAACGGGATCGAGCGCCGCGTTGTCGAGCGTCGCGCCGACAAACTGGAGTTCGTCGCCGTCGAGCGCCAACGCCGCGCCGGCGCGCCCCTGCGGGTTAGGCCTGAGCGACAGCACGGCGACGACGCGCGTCGCGTGGCGATCGAGGGAAACGTCGAGATCGACGGAATCGACGAGGTAGTCCGGCGCGCGATAGTCTTCGAGGCGTACGGGCTGTCCAACGGTGCGCATCCAGGCGGCCTTTCGAAAATCTCGGCGACGGGGCGGGACGCCGATGTTGAATTCGCGTCCCCCCGTCCCACGTCGCCGCAGCGCTAACTCGCCGCCGCGCGCTCCTCCGCCGAGGTAGCGGCCAAGCCATACCGGCGCAAGGCTTTTTGCAGTTCGGGCGAGGCCGGCCTCCCGCTGGTGAAGATCGCCGGTCCATGCGCCCGTGCGGCCCGCGGCGCGGCCCGCGCGCCCAACAGGGCGTCGACGCGGCGCGCGATCGCCGGCGCGGGATCGACGAAGGCGACCGGCCAGGGCGCGAGGCGAACGAAACGCTCGGTCAGCAAGGGAAAATGCGTGCAGGCGAGCACCACCTGATCGGTCCTGCGGTTGCCGCGTTCGACGAAGCACGGGGCGATCTCGCGCGCCACCTCGGCGTCGTCGATCGTCTCGCCGCGCAAAGAACGTTCGGCGAGACCCGCGAGGCGCGCCGAGCCGACCAGCGCCACCTCGCAATCGCGAGCGAATTCGCGCACCAGCGCGCGGGTGTAATCGCGCGCGACGGTGCCCGGCGTCGCCAGCACGCTGATGAGGCGGGTGCGCGACGCTTGCGCCGCCGGCTTGATCGCCGGCACCGTGCCGACGAAGGGCAGGCGAGGAAAAGCGGCTCTGAGCGGCGGCAACACCAGCGTCGAGGCGGTGTTGCAGGCGATCACCGCCAGGTCGGGCGCGTGGGCCTCGATCAGGTTCGCCATCAGCGAGCCGACGCGCGCCACCAGCGACGCCTCGTCGAGCGCGCCATAGGGGAAGAAAGCGTCGTCGGCCGCGTAAATCAGCTCGGCGTCCGGTCGCGCCCGAGCGATCGCGGCGAGCACCGTCAGGCCGCCGAGACCGGAATCGAAGACCAGAACCCGCGCGCCGCGTCCTGCGTCGCCAGCGCTGAGGGACAGCGCGTTCATGGGCGGCAGACGATCGCTACGATCGACGCGCGCTTCTCGCGCGCGAGGTCGCCGGCGCCGAGCGCGGGGGCGTCGGCCAGCGCCTCGGCGCCAGCCGCGCCGAGAAAGCGCGCGATCGCGTCGAGCGCGATCACGGCGTGCGGCTCGGCCAGCGCGACGCCCGCGACGCGCTTCGGTTCGTCCTTGATCGGCGCGACCAGCGCTTCGAGAGCGCCGCGGCGGTCGAACGCCGGCGCGCCGCTCGCCGATTTCGCCAGCGCCGCGACGATCGCCTGGGCCCCCTCGCCGGCCGGCGTCGGCGTCGCCACGCTCGCTTCGAGCGTCGCCTTGTCGGGCGTCGCGCCCGGCTCGAAGCTGAGCACGACAAGGTCGGCGAACGCGGCGCCGAAACGCGGCGGTTCCGCCCCCGCGCCGAAATCGCCGCCAAGCAGCGTGAGCCCGCTCGAGGCGTCCGCGCGCAGGGTCTTCGCGGCCTTGCCGTCGACGGTCGGATTGGCGCAATCGGCCTCGGGAAGCGCGGTCAGCGCCTGGCCGGGAGCGACGATCAGGCCGGTCGCCGTCAGCTCGGGCGCGCTCGCCAGCGTCTTGTCGGCCGAATCCGCCGGCGCGTTCGCCGGCGCGACTTTCACGATATCGCGCCACGTCAGGCTCGACGGCGCGCGCGCCGCCGCGGCGTCGAGGCTCGTGGCCGAAGAGGAGAACGGCTCGAACGAATTGGCGATCGCCAGGGCGACCTTGTCGAGGTCCACCGCCTCGTTGCCCGGGTAGGAGAACGTGAAGCCGCGCAGCTCCGGCCCAGCCGGCCAGTTCGCCGGCGCCTTGGCGAAGCGCGTGTAGAACTTTCGCCCCGCCAGTTCGCCCGCCACGGCGAAGAATTCGTCGGCCTTCATCGCCTTATACGAAATCTTGCGCCCTTTCTCGTCGGCGGTCAGCTTGGCGTAGTGGGCGGCGAGATCGGCGTCGGCGCCGGTCCGATGCGCGAAGGCCAAGGTGACCGACCCGCCGGCCTTTTCGAGCGTCACGGCGTCGCCGATCATCGCGATTTTGTCGAGGATCTTCAATGGCGCGCCGATGCGCACGCCGGAAGCGCGCTCGTCGACGAGCTCAAACCCGACCGCCGCCCGCGCCTTCTGCGCGGCGGCCTTCAACGCCGCCAGTTGCGGATCGGAAACCACGCCGTCGGCGATCGCGTCGACGCTCTTCTGGTAGGCGAGAATGGAGTCGCGGGTGCGCTTGCCAAAGGCGCCGTCGACCGCGCCGTTGTAGAGGCCGAGCCAGCCGAGCGCGTCCTGAACCGCTTTGCGATCCGCTTCCGGCATCGCCAGGAAGGAGGCTTTTTGCGCCTCCATTCGCGCGTCGACGCTCGGCGAGGGCGTCGGCGCGCCAGCCTGGGCGAAAGCCGCGTGAGGCGCGGCGCACCCCGCCAGCAGCGCAACGACGACGCCCCCCCAAAAGCGATATTTCGTCATTTCCCGCTCCCTCGACCGCGCGCGGCCATGCTAGCATCCGCCGTCCCGTAAGGACACCGCCGCTTGCCGTCCTTACGGTATGACGCGCCCAACACGACCGCCGGCGAGCCGATCGGCCGCCTCGAAAAAACAAGGGTGGAGACATGCTCCGAGCCATTCGCAATTTCCTCGCCCTCGCCTTGCTGATCGCCGCCGGAGCCGCGCTTGCCGCCGAGATCAAGCCCTATGCGCGGGAGGACCTCGCCAGCGACGTTGTGCGGCTCGTCGAGACATTGCACAAGGAAACGGCCGAGATCGGCGCGAAAATCAAGGGCAAGAGCGTCGAGCAATTGCGCAAGGACGCCGCCGCTGCGGTCGTCGCCGCCAATTTCAAGGACGCCAACGCGTTCGCCGGCGCTGCGGTCGTCGCCGCCAATTTCAAGGACGCCAACGCGTTCGCCGGCGCGGCGGTCGCGGGCGCCCCAAAGGACGCCGGCTCGTGGCTGGCGCTCGCCCGGCTCGGCGCGCAGGCGGACGACGCGAAGGCCGACGGCCGCTACGACATGGTTCAACGCGGCCAGACCGCCGCCTACGCCGCCTATCAGCGCGCCAGCAGCGCCGCCGAGCAGGCCGTGGCCCTCGCGCTGCTCGGCGATCTCTTCGCCCGCCACGAGACGTGGCGCCCCGCTCTTGACGCCTATCGCGCCAGCCTCGACCGGCGCGACGACGAAGACACGCGCAAAATCTACGAGGACATGCGCGAGAAGCACGGCTTTCGCATCCTCGACTACAAGGTCGACAACGAATCCTCGGCACCGCGGGTCTGCTTCAGCTTCTCCGAGTCGCTCGCGCGCAAGACCGACTTTGCGCCCTACATCGCCGTCGCCGGCGCCGCCAATGCTGCCATTTCCAGCGAAGATCAGCAAATATGCGTCGAAGGCCTCAAGCACGGCGAGCGCTACGCCATCGTCGTCCGCGAGGGCCTGCCGTCGGCGGTCGGCGAGTCGCTGCTCAAGTCGGCCGATTACGAAATCTACGTGCGCGACCGTTCGCCGCAGGCGCATTTCGCCGGCAAGGCCTACGTGCTGCCGCGTCAGGGCCAACTCGGCGCGCCGCTGACCACCGTCAACACGTCGAAGGTCGCCATCGACGTCTACCGCATCGGCGACCGCAATCTCATCGCCCAGACTTCGCGCGACGATTTCCTCAAGCCGATCACGCCCTCGCGGGCAAGCGAGATCGAGTCCCAGGACGGCGTGAAGGTGTGGAGCGGCTCGATGGACGTCGCCTCCGAACTCAACAAGGACGTCGTCACCGACTTTCCGCTTCTCCAGGCGGTCGGCAAATTGCAGCCCGGCGTCTATCTCGTCGCCGCTCGCCCGTGGAAAGGCGCGTCGCCGAACGGCGAATCCTCCGACGAAGGGGAAGACGCGGCCGTGGCGACGCAATGGATGGTCATCTCCGACCTCGGCCTGACCACCCTCTCGGGCGACGACGGGGTGCGCGCGTCGGTGCGGTCTCTCGCCACCGCCGCCCCGCTCGCCGGCGTCGAAGTGCGCCTCGTCGCCCGCAACAACGAAGTGCTGGCGAGCAAGACGACCGGGGCCGACGGGCGCGTCGATTTCGACCCCGGCCTGTCGCGTGGGCTCGGCGGGTCCGCGCCGGGCCTGCTGGTGGCGACGCTCGGCGACGATTACGGCTTCCTCAATCTGACGCAGAGCGCCTTCGATCTGACCGATCGCGGCGTTTCCGGGCGCGAGGCGCCCGGCGCGCTCGACGCGTTCCTCTATACCGAGCGCGGCGTCTATCGCTCCGGCGAGACAGTGTTCGTCGCCGCGCTGCTGCGCGACGCCAAGGGCGAGGCCAAGGGCGATCTGCCGCTGACGCTGGTGGTCAAGCGTCCCGACGGCGTCGAATACAAGCGCGCGAGCGTCGCCGATCAGGGGCTCGGCGGGCGCGCTCTCGCCGTGCCGCTGGTATCCGACGCGATGGCCGGCAAATGGGAGATCGACGCCTACGCCGATCCCAAGGCGCCCAGCATCGGGCACGCCGAATTCCTGCTCGACGATTACGTCCCCGAGCGCCTCGACTTCGCCGTGAAGACCGTCAAGCCGGCGGCGGCGCCGGGCGAACCGATCGACTTTTCGCTCGATGCGCATTTCCTCTACGGCGCGCCGGCGGCCGACCTCGACGTCACCGGCGCGGTGCGCCTGGAGGCGGTCGAAGGCTCGGCGATCGCGGGCCATCCCGGCTTCGTCGGCGGCTTGACCGACGACGAGTTCACCTCGGTCGAGCAGCAGTTCGCCGACAAGGTCCAGACCGACGCCAAGGGTCACGCCGATCTCTCCGTCGACCTCCCCGAGGGCGCGGCCGCCAAGCCGCTCGAGGCGAAGGTCATCGTCGACGTCGCCGAGTCCGGCGGCCGGACTGTCGAACGCGTCGTAACCTTGCCGGTGCGCGCCAAGGGCGTGACGATCGGCGTCAAAGAGGATTTCGACGAAAGCCTCGGCGAGGGCGAGGCCGCGACCTTCGAGGCGATCGCCGTCGCGCCTGACGGCGCGCTCACCGCTCGCAAGGGCGTCGCGTGGTCGCTCTATAAGATTAACAACGGCTACCAATGGTTCAATTCCGAGGGACGCTGGAGCTACGAGCCGGTCAAGTCCTCGACGCGGATCGCCGAAGGAAACGTCGACATCGACGCCGACGCGCCGGCGAAGATCAGCGCTAAGGTCGGCTGGGGCCGCCACCGGCTCGACGTCAAGACGCCCGAGGGCGAACAGACCAGCATCGCTTTCGACGTCGGCTGGTCGGGCACGGCGAGCGCCGACACGCCCGACAACGTGGTGGTGACGCTCGACAAGGCGAGCTACGCCGCCGGCGAAGAGGCCAAGCTGCGCATCGCCTCGCATTTCCGGGGCAAGGCGACGGTCGTCCTGGTCGGCGACAAGCTCGAACAATTCATCGACGTCGATCTCGCCGAAGGCGACACGGTGGTTCCCTTCAAAGTCGGCGCGGACTGGGGCGCGGGCGCCTACGCGGTGGCGCTGACGCATCGTCCGCTCGACGTCAAGGCCAAACGCATGCCCGGGCGTGCGCTGGGGCTGGCCTGGTTCAGCATCGACGAGGGCTCGCACAAGCTCGACGTCGCCATCGGCGCGCCGGAGAAGGCCCGGCCGCGCCAGCCCCTAGGCCTGCCGATCAAGATCGGCGGCCTCGCGGCCGGCGAAGAGGCCGAGGTCACGGTGGCCGCGGTCGACGTCGGCATCCTCAATTTGACGCGCTACAAGACGCCGGACCCCAGCGGCTATTTCTTCGGCCAGCGCAAGCTCGCCGTCGAAATCCGCGATCTCTACGGGATGCTGATCGACGGCATGGGCGGCGTCGCCGGTCCGCTGCAAATCGGCGGCGACAACAGCGGCGCTCTGGAAGGCAATCTGCCGACCCAGCCGCCGCTCGCGCTCTATTCCGGCGTCGTCAAGGTCGGCGCCGACGGCGCGGCGAGCGTCTCCTTCGACCTTCCCGCCTTCAACGGTTCGCTCAGGGTGATGGCGGTCGCGTGGTCAAAGAGCAAGGTCGGCGCGGCGGAGGCGAACGTGATCGTGCGCGATCCCGTCGTCGTCACCGCGACGCTGCCGCGCTTCCTCGACCTCGGCGACCGCTCGCAGATGCATGTCGATATCGACAACGTCGAGGGTGAAGCCGGCGACTACCGGCTCGATCTCGACATTCACGGGCCGCTGACCGCCGAAGCCGACGCCCTGACCCGCACGGTGACGCTCGCCGCGCATCAGCGCGCCTCGGTCACGATGCCGATCGCCGCCGCCGGCGTCGGAACCGCAACCCTCGACCTCAGGATCACCGGTCCTGGCCTCACCGCGACCCAGCGATTCCCGCTCGGCGTCGCGGCGGGCGCGCCCGACGTCTACCGCCGTGCGATCGAACCTCTGCCGCCCGGCGCCAGCAAGACGATTGCCGACGATCTCATCGCCGACTTCGTCCCCGGCACCGGATCGGTCTCCGTCGCCGCTTCGCCGTTCGGCGCGCTCGACGCGCCCGCGCTGCTGCAGGCGCTCGAACGCTACCCCTACGGCTGCTCCGAGCAGACGGTCAGCCGCGCCATGCCGCTGCTCTACGCCAATCGGCTCGCCGCGCTCGAACATCTGGCGATCGACCCCGATCTCGACGGCCGCGTGAAAGACGCGATCGAGCGGGTGATGACGCGACAGAATTCGAGCGGCGCCTTCGGCCTGTGGGCCGCCGACAACGACAACGACGACCTTTGGCTCGACGCATTCGTCGCCGATTTCCTGACGCGGGCGCGCGAACGCGCCTTCGCCGTGCCACAGCAGGGTTTCGATTCCGCGCTCGACCATTTGCGCAACGAGGCAGTCAACGCGGCCGACCCGAGCGAGGGCGCGGGCGAACCGCTCGCCTACGCGCTCTATGTGCTGGCGCGCAACGGACGCCCGGTCATCGGCGATCTGCGCTATCTTGCCGACGCCAAACTCGCGGTCTTCCGCACACCGATGGCCGAGGCCCAGGTCGGCGCCGCGCTCGCCATGCTCGGCGACCGCGCGCGCGCCGGCAAGGTGTTCGCCGCGGCCCTCGACGCGCTCGACGCCGAGCAGGACGCCGGTCTTTCGCGGCCCGACTACGGCTCGGCGTTGCGCGACGGCGCGGCGGTTCTCGCGCTGGTCGCCGAGGCCAATCTCACCGCGGGAGAAATCGCGGGCGATCCGATCGAGCGCGCCGGCGAGGCGGTCGATCGCGCCCGCTCGATCCGCAGCTCCACCAGCACGCAGGAAAACAATTGGCTCACGATCGCCGCCGAAGCGCTCGCCGAACATCAGAAGCTGAGCGCGTTCAGCGTCGACGGGCGGGCGGTCAACGGCGCGGTCTATCGCAAGTGGAGCGGCTATGCGCTCGGGCGCAAGTTGATCGCCGTCGCCAACACCGGCAAAGCGACGGCGGAAATCGTGACCACGATTTCGGGCGTTCCGCTCGCTCCCGAGCCGGCGGCGTCTCAGGGCTATGAACTGGAGCGCGCGTACTACAAGCTCGACGGAACGAAAATCGACCTCAAGAGCCTAGCGCAGAACGAGCGCGTCGTCGTGGCGCTGAAGATCACCGAAAGCGAAGCGCGCTACGCCAAACTGCTGGTGGTCGACCGCCTGCCCGCTGGGCTCGAGATCGACAATCCCGCGCTGTTCGACAGCGGCTCGATCGACGCCTTCTCCTGGCTCAAGAGGGATATCGATCCAATCCACGCCGAATATCGCGACGACCGGTTCGTCGCCGCGTTCGACCGCGAGCCCGGCCAATCCGCCTTCTTCAGCATCGCCTATGTCGCGCGCGCCGTCGCGCCGGGCCATTACGTCTATCCGCCGGCGACGGCAGAGGACATGTATCGCCCCGACCGCTTCGGCCGCACCGGCTTCGGTTCGATCGAGGTGACGGCGAAGTGAGAGGCTGGGAGGCCCTCATCCGGCGCTTCGCGCCACCTCTCGGCGAACCGAAGGTTCGCCTGACACCCGCAAGCGAGAGAAGGGGAGCGCCCCCTCTCCCGCTTGCGGGAGAGGGTCGGGGTGAGGCTTCGCGGCCGCACACCCGCGAACGCCGCCTATTCGCGTTTCTCGGCGCGCTCGTATTCGTGCTGGGGCTGGGGCTGCCGGCGGCGTGGAACAGCTATCTCGAGAGCCTCGGGCCGCTCGATCTCGCCTCCTCCCGCGTCGGCTCGACGATCGTCGTCGATCGCAGCGGACGGCTCCTGCGCGCGTTCACGCTGCCCGACGGGCGCTGGCGTCTTCCGGCGACCGGCGGCGAGGTCGATCCGCGTTATCTCGCGATGCTGATCGCCTACGAGGACGGTCGCTTCTATGCTCACGACGGCGTCGACTGGCGCGCGATGGCGCGCGCTGCGGCGCAGTGGCTCGCGCGCGGCCATGTCGTCTCCGGCGGATCGACCCTGACGATGCAAGTGGCGCGGCTGATCGAACCGCGCGACGATCGCGACCTCAGCGCCAAGCTCAGGCAGATGACCCGCGCCTGGCAGATGGAGCGGCGGCTCGCCAAATTGGGCGTCATCGACCGCTATCTCATGCTGGCGCCCTTCGGCGGCAATCTCGAAGGCGTCCGCGCCGCTTCGCTGGCCTATTTCGGCAAAGAGCCGCGCAAGCTGACCATCGGCGAGGCGGCGCTGCTCGTCGCCCTGCCGCAATCGCCAGAGTCGCGCCGGCCGGAGCGTTTTCCCGAGGCGGCGCGCGTCGCCCGCGCGCGCGTGCTCGACCGCGTCGCGGCGCGCGGAATCATCACGCCGGAGGAGGCGAGCGCCGCCGAGCGGGAGCCGATTCCGCAGAGCCGCAAGCCCTTCCCGACGCTCGCCGCGCACGCCGCGGAAGAAGCCGCAGCGGCCGATCCGGGCGGCCGTGTGCTGAAGCTATCGATCGACGCGCGCCTGCAAGCCAAACTCGAGGCGCTCGTCGGTGAAGCGGTCGCGCGTCTCGGCCCCAAGCTCTCGGCGGCGATGGTCGTCATCGACAACGCCAGCGGCGAAATCAGGGCGCGGATCGGCGCCGCCGACTATTTCGACGCCGCGCGCGACGGCGCCGTCGACATGTCGCGCGCGCCGCGCTCGCCGGGCTCGGCGCTGAAGCCCTTCATCTATGCGCTCGCCTTCGAGGAAGGCCTCGCGCATCCCGAAACCGTGCTGTTCGACCGGCCGGCGCGTTACGGCGCCTACGCGCCGCAAAATTTCGACCTCGGCTACCAGGGCACGGTGACGGCGCGCAAAGCGCTGCAAATGTCGCTCAACCTCCCGGCGATCGAATTGCTCGCCGACGTCGGGCCGATGAGCTTTCTCGCGCGATTGCACGGCGCGGGCGCCGAGATCGCGCTGCCCAAGGACACGCCGATCGGCCTGGCGATCGGCCTCGGCGGCCTCGGAATTTCGTTGACCGACATCGCGCGGCTCTACGCCGGGCTGGCGCGCGGCGGCGAGGCGCCGGCGTTGATCGAGCGGCTCGACGGCGCGCCGCCGATCATCGGACCCAAACGCGTCACCGATCCCGTCGCCGCCTACTACGTCGAAGACATCCTGCGCGGCGCGCCGCCGCCCTCGAGCGCGTTGAGCGGCCGGATCGCCTTCAAGACCGGCACCTCCTATGGCTTCCGCGACGCGCTGGCGATCGGCTACGACGAGGGGACGACGATCGCCGTCTGGGTCGGACGGCCCGACAACGGCCCGACGCCCGGCCTGATCGGACGCGAGGCCGCCGCGCCGATCTTGTTCGACGCCTTTGCGCGGCTCGGCCGCGAAATCGAACCGGTCCGCCCACCCAAGGGGGTGCTGCGCGTCGCGGCGAGCGCCGACCTGCCGCCGCCGCTGCGCCATTTGCGCAAGGACTCGCCCAAGACGATCGCCGCGACCGCGGCCTCGCCGCTCAAGATCGCCTTTCCGCCCGACGGCGCGCGCATCGATCTCGGACTGAAGGACGGCGCGCGCGAGGAGACCTTGGCGCTCAAGGCGCTCGGCGGCGCCTTGCCCCTCACCTGGTTCGTCAACGGCGCGCCGATCGGGCGACCCGACGAGCGTCGTCAATCCGCATGGCGCCCGGACGGCGCCGGTTTCGCGCAGGTGTCGGTGATCGACGCCAACGGAGCGTCGGACTCGATTCTGGTTCGGCTGGAATGACGAGGCCTCGAAGCCGACGCGCGCGTCACGCGGCGCTCAGGCGCTTCTTTTCGTCGAGCATTCTACGCGCTTCCGCTTCCGGCACGGCGGGGCTGAAATAGAAGCCTTGAACCTCGGCAATCGAACCGTTGCGTTCGATGAAGCGCATTTGCAGGTCCGTCTCGACGCCCTCCACCAAAACGCTCATGCCGAGTTTAGCGCACATGTGCGCGACGCTTTCGACGAGCACCGAAGCGCGTTCCTGCAGGCCGAGGCCGATGGTGAACGAGCGGTCGATCTTGATTCGGTCGAGGGAAAACGCCAGGAGGTAACTCAAGCTCGAATATCCGGTGCCGAAATCGTCAAGCGAGACGCGGACGCCGAGCTTGCGCAAGGAGTTGAGCGTGGCCCGCGCCGAGCCGCGATCGTCGAGCAACGTGGACTCGGTGATCTCGATGTCGAGGCGCTCCGGGGCGAGTTTGGCCGCGGCGAGCGCGTCGAGAACCGTCCGCTCGACGCCGCCGCTGCGGAATTGCATCGGCGACAGGTTGACGGAAACGCTGACGCCGTCGGGCCAGAAAGCGCACGCCAGGCACGCTCGCCTGAGCACGCTGGCGCCGAATTCCTCCATCAGGCCGAGTTCCTCGATGATCGGTATGAACTCGCCGGGCGACACCCGCCCACGCACCGGATGGTTCCAACGCGCGAGCGCCTCGAAGCCGGCGATTTCGCCGGTCGCCACCTTGACGATGGGCTGGTAATAGACCTCGATCGCGTCGTTTGCCACCGCCGCGCGCAGATCGAGTTCGATCAGACGCCGGATTTGAATCTTGGCGTCCATCGACTTCTCGAAGGCGCGCCAGTGGCCCCGCCCTTCGCCCTTGGCGGCGTAGAGCCCCATGTCGGCGCACGAAAGGATCGCCTCGGGGCTCGAGCCGTCGTCGGGCGCGCTCGCGCTGCCGATGCTCGCGCCGACGATCACTTCGTAGCCGTCGATGAAAACCGGCCGCCGGATTTCTCGGATGATCCGCTCGGCGAGTTCCGCCGTTTGCAGCGGACCCGTGACCGGGCGTTGAAGGATGGCGAACTCGTCGCCGCCCCAGCGCGCCACAAGATCGCTCGGCCGAACGAGCGTCTGAAGCCGCCCGGCGATGGCGGCGAGCAATTGGTCGCCGCGCGCGTGGCCGAGACTGTCGTTGACTTGCTTGAAGCCGTCGATATCGAGAAACAGCACGTTGACCGGCTCTCGCGCGTCGCCGCACACGCGCATCGTCGCCGCGAGTTCTTCTTCAAAGCAACGACGATTGGGAAGTTCGGTGACAGGGTCGAAACGCGCCATCCGATCGATCGCGAGCGCCGCGTTGCGCCGTTCGGTTACGTCCTGGACAACGACCACGGCGCCCTCCCCCGACATGCAATGGACCGTAACTTCGATCGCGCGCTTGTCGAGGGTTTCAAAGGGAACCATGAAGTCGCCTTCGCGCCTGTTGTGGAACAGCGCCTGCCAGATGCGATCGACCTCGGCGTGCGCGACGACCTTGTTGCGCACCAATTTGCGCAGGATCGCGCGTAAATCCGCGCCGACCTGGGCGTCTTCCTTGCGCAACCCGAAGGTCCGCAGCACTTGCTCGTTCGCCAACGCGATGCGGTCCTTGGCGTCGATCATCACCAGTCCGTGCGACATGTTGTTGAGCGCCATGTCGAGCCGCTTGGCGAGCGTCACGGATTGGGTCCGCGCCGCGACGACGGCCAGGAAGTTGGCGCGCAGCCGGTTCGAGGAACCCTTCATGAAGAGGATGAGCGGGAGATAGACGACAAAAATAGCTACAGGATACCACCCCCCCGCGACGATCATCGCCGCGCTCAGCGGCGCGAAAGCGGCGACAAGCTGAAGATTGATGCCACGGTAAATCGCAAAGCTGCGCGTCAACACGCCGAATGTGTATGCGATCGTCGTGATGTGCGCGAGAAACCGGGTAAAACTATTGTCGGTCACGCAAAACGCGATAAGCGTCCACAAGGAGAGTGCGGCAATCGTGGAGACGGCGCCAATAGCGTAGATCGTCTCTTGTTTGCGCGCGGCTTCGACGTTTGGGCTCGGTCTCTTTCGCGCATGAAGGTCCATGAAGTAGAGTCGGACCGCGCAGACGAACATCTGCACGGCCGCGCCGTCCCAGAGAATCGCACTCCTCGCGGCGATCGCGGCGACAATTTCAACGAGCGTCACCACCAGGCAGGAGAAAAAAAGCGCGTCGATGTCGACCAGAAGGTCGTCGACAAAGCCGATATACATATCGTCCCGCAAATCGTCGCCAGTTGAGGAGGTGGCGGGGACTCGTGCAAGCGTCATGCGATTACCGGACAAATTCGCAGTCTCGGGTCACTATCCTCGTCGCGGATTAAAAAGTCCTTTACCCCCTGCTGCCATTCTTGTTTTCGCCCAGGCTCGCCCGAGCGTAGGGGTGGACGCGTGCAGCCATTATTTTACTGTCTGATAACGGCATAATATGCGTGATTTTGATCTGATACCGACAAACGCCGCGCTGGTCGAAAGCGAGGCGCAAGTTCCCAGTTCGGCGATCGGACTCTTCGCCAAATCGGACTTCGCGCAGGCGCGGGCCGAGCTCGCCGATTTGGCGAGCTATGCCGATTATGATGATTGGCTCGATTCACGCGAGGGCCTGCAAATCGGCTTGGCTATGGCGGGCGTCGATGCGACGACAGTTTGCGTTAGTCTTTCATCATTCCTGGAATGGCGCGATCTGACCGGAGCTACATCCGATCAGCGCGTACTCGACACCTTCGCCAGGATGGCGCTGGCCATGCGAAATTCGACCGGGTCGCGGGTTTTCGCCGTTGTTCACGAATTCGATTTCTCGAAATATTTTCGTGCGATCAACGCATTCGCCGAACATGGCGAATATCGCAGTTGGCTGCGACATCGTCAGGCGATACGGGCGAAGACGATCGCGGCCGACCTGCGCGTCGAGGAATTGCCGGTTCGCGTCGCAAGCTTCGTCGAGTGGTGCGCGTGTCTGGGGCAAAGCCCGTCCGAGGCGGCGCTCGATCGCTACGCGCAGCTCTTGCTCGAACATTTGACGAGCGACGCTGCTGGACTGGATTGATATTGTACACACGTATTATGGTTGTTCAGGCGCCGCCTCCTTAGCAAAAACGATTAAGAGGCGGTTAATGTCCCTTTACACTTATTTAACTTTTGCTAACCTTACCTCGCCAATAGGGTTAAGCGAGAGTTTCGATGGACGCGCAAATTGCCGGCGCCGCGTCTCGATTTTCGGATCGGATTCTTCGGTTCCTGGAGAGAGTTGAGCATCGCGTCGCGAGGACTCCCGCCGAACGAGAGGCGGTGTTTCGGCTGCGATATGAAGCCTATATTCGAAATGGATTGATCGAGACCCGCGCCGACGGGCGATTGCACGACGAGCGCTATGACGACGCGCCAAACGCCTGGATTACGATGACCTTCATCGATGGCGAACTTGCCAGCACGACGCGCGTGAACCTCGGCGCCGACGAAACCGCCATTCTTCCGGCCTTTACCGTTTACCCTGACGTGATCGGACCTTATCTTCGCGCGGGTCGTCTGATTGTCGAGTCGACGCGCACCGCGGCGCGGCTTGATTTCGCCGGTCATTTCCCGGAGTTACCCTATGTCACATTGCGTCCGACATATTTGGCGGCCATGCACTTCAATGTCGATTTCGCCATCGCGACGGCGCGCGCCGACCACGTAGCCTTCTTTCGCCGCGTGTTCGGCTTCGCGCCATGGTGCGAGCCGCGCGACTATCCGGACTTCACGGCCAAGGTCGCTTGCCTGGGGATGGATTTTCACGCGCTGCGAGAGCGCAACGAGACGCGCTATCCCTTCTTCTGTTCGACGGCCGCCGAGCGGGAGGCTCTGTTCGGGCCGCTCCGCGAGGCGGTGGACGCCCCTTCCCGGGCGATGAGCGGCCGCAGCCGTTTCGAGGCGGAGGCGAGCGCGGCGCTTTGAAGCGCGCCGCGCGACGATTTCTTTTCCGAAACAACGCCTAGCGACGCCGCGGCGCGGCCGACGCTCACCAAGGTTTGATTGCGCCGATCCCAATATGATTGCTATGGTCCGCCCCGTCGTGGCAAACGGCGGGCGACAGCCGGCGGACGCGGCTTGACGCGCGCGCCCTTTTCGCAGCGTAGATCGCCAGGCCCGCCAGAAGGCACGGCGCCAAAGGGATAGATCGCGCAATGGGATTTCGAGGATATGCCGGCGCCGCGGCGCTGGTCGTCGCGGCCGCGCTCGCCTATTGCGCTTATGCTCCGGACAATATCGAGAAATGGGTCCCGGCCGCAGGAGGTTTCGCGCACGGCGTTCATGACGGGCTGGCGGGCGGAGCGAAGGCGCGAACCTCGGCGCAAGCGCCGGCCAACGCCAACCCTCGGGCGGCTCTTGTCTCGGTCGCCGCGGCCAAGCGCACGGATTACCCTATTTACATCGACGGCCTCGGGCAGGCGCAGGCGTACAACACGGTGACGGTGCGCACGCGCGTGGACGGGCAGATCGAGAAGATCGCGTTCGACGAAGGCCAAATGGTCAAGGCGGGCGATCTCATCGCGCAAATCGACCCGCGCCCATTCCAGGCCGCGCTCGACCAGGCCAAGGCCAAGCAGGCGCAGGATCAGGCCAATCTCGCCAACGCCAAGCTGGACCTGCAACGTTACGCCACGCTGGCCAAACAGAGCTTCGCCACCCAACAGCAGCTCGACACCCAGAACGCCCTGGTCGCACAGTTGATCGCGTCGATCGCCGCCGACGCGGCGGCGATCGACGCGGCGCAAGTGCAACTCGACTACGCCACGATCGACGCGCCGCTCGCCGGACGCGTCGGCTTGCGCCTGGTCGACCAGGGCAATATCGTCTCCGCGGCGCAGCAGACCGGCATCGTCACGATCGCGCAATTGCAGCCGATCGCAGTGATTTTCACCGCGCCGCAGGACGATCTTCCCGGCATCCGGGACGCGATCGCGGCCGGCGCGCCGCAGGCGCTGGTCAGCACCTCCGACGGCGCGCGGCTGTTGGCGACCGGCAAGCTCACCGTGATCGACAATCAAGTCGACCCGACCACCGGCACCATTCGCCTCAAGGCCGAATTCGCTAACGAGGATAGCGCGCTGTGGCCCGGCTTGGCGGTGTCGACCCGGTTGATGGTCAGCCTGGAGAAGAACGCCCTGGTCGTTCCCATCGAGGCGATCCAACGCGGCCCGGACGGCCTCTACGCCTATGTCGTCGGCGACGACGATCGCGTCTCGGCGCGCCCGGTGACGGTCTCGCACCAGGACGAGAAGATCGCCGTCGTCGCCAAAGGGCTGAACGACGGCGATCGCGTCGTCACCCTCGGCCAGTATGGGCTGCAGCCGGGAGTGGTCGTCAGCATCGACGCGTCCGCCAAGACGGGGAGCTGACGCCATGGCCGACGGCATCAAAGAAGGCGTATCCGGCCCCTTCATCCGCCACCCGGTGGCCACGACGCTGCTGATGGTGGCGATCCTGCTGGTGGGCGTCGTCGCCTATCCGTTGCTGCCGGTGGCGCCGCTGCCGCAGATCGACTTCCCGACCATCGTCGTCAGCGCCAGCCTGCCCGGCGCCTCACCCGACACCATGGCCTCGTCGGTGGCGCAGCCGCTCGAGCGGCAGATCGCCCAGATCCCTGGCGTCAGCCAGATGACTTCAACGAGCTCGCTCGGCGCAGCGGCGATTACCGTACAGTTCGATCTCGACCGCAACATCGACGCGGCGGCCAACGACATCCAGGGGGCGATCAACGCCGCCGCCGGCCAATTGCCGAAAATTCTTCCCAGCCCGCCGACCTATCGTAAGGTCAACCCGTCGGATGCGCCGATCCTCATCCTCTCCCTCGCGTCGGAAGTCGCGCCGATCACCGAAGTCGACGACGTCGCCGAAAACATCCTCGCGCAGCAGATCAGTCAGATTTCCGGCGTGTCGCTGGTGCGCGTCGGCGGCCAGCAGCAGCCGGCGATCCGCATCCAGATCGACCCGGCGAAACTGGTAGAGAAGAACCTGCAGCTCGAGGACGTGCGCGCCCAGATCGGCATCGCCACCGTGAACAGCCCGAAAGGCGCGATCAACGGCGTACGACAGGCGTTTACCATCTTCGATAACGATCAGTTGACCGAGCCGGCGCCTTGGAACGACGTCATCATCGCCTACCGGAACGGCGCGCCTGTGCGCGTGCGCGACATCGGCCAAGCGGTGCGCGGCCCGGCCGACGTCACGCAGGCGGCGTGGGGCAACGGCAAGCGCGACGTCTTCCTCGTCGTCTTCAAGGTGCCCGGCGTTAACGTCATCAAGACCGTCGAGACGGTCAAGGCGACGATATCGCGCCTGCAGGCCTCGATACCTTCTTCGATGCACGTCTCGGTGCTTTCCGACCGCACCACGACGATCCGCGCCTCCGTTCAGGACGTGCAGTTCACCTTGATGCTGACCATCGCCCTGGTGGTCATGGTGATCTTCGTCTTCCTCAGGAACTTTTGGGCGACGGTGATCCCCAGCTTGACCGTGCCTCTCGCGTTGCTAGGCGCCTGCGCCTTGATGTGGGGGGCGGGCTACAGCCTCGACAACCTTTCGCTGATGGCGTTGACCATCGCCGTCGGGTTTGTCGTCGACGACGCGATCGTCGTGTTGGAGAACATCACCCGCCACGTCGAAGCGGGCGAGAAGCCATTTCAGGCGGCGCTGAAGGGGGCCGGCGAGATCGGCTTCACCGTGGTGTCGATCTCGCTGTCGCTGATCGCCGTGCTGATCCCGCTGCTGCTGATGAGCGGCATCATTGGCCGGCTGTTTCGTGAGTTCTCGGTGACGCTGGCGATGACGATCGTGGTTTCCGCGACGGTGTCGCTGACCTTGACGCCGATGCTGGCCTCGCGGTTCCTGCGCGACCACACGCACGACCGCCACAACAAGATTTACATGCTGTTCGAGCGCGGCTTCGCCGCGATGGCCAAGGGCTACGAGCACGGTCTCGACAGGGTCTTGCGCCACCAATTCATCACTCTGATGGTCTTTCTCGCGACCGTCGCCGGCACGGTCGCGCTGTTCATCGCCATTCCCAAAGGTTTCTTCCCGCAGCAGGACACCGGCACCCTGTTCGGCACCTCCGAGGCGGCGCAGGACGTCTCCTTTGCCGAGATGGCGAAGCTGCAGGAGCGGTTGGGCGCCGTCGTACAATCCGACCCGGACGTCGAGAACGTAGCGATGGGCGTCGGCGCCGGCGTTGGCTCCTCCGCGCAGAACTCCGGCCGCATGTTCGTCATGCTCAAGCCGCGCGAAGAACGCGGAGCCGACGCGTTCCAGATCATCGCCCGGCTGCGGCCCAAGCTCGCCCAGGTCAGGGGTGCGCGGCTCTTTCTGCAGGTGGCGCAGGACGTGACTGTCGGCGCGCGCTCCGCGCGCACTCAGTTCCAGTACACGCTCCAGGACGTCGATTCCGACGAGCTCAATCTCTGGGCGCCGAAGATCCTCGCCAAGTTCGCCAGCCTGCCGGAGTTGCGCGACGTCGCCACGGACCAGCAGACCGCCGGCGCGACGCTGCATCTGACGATCGACCGCAATATGGCGGCGCGCTTCGGCATCCAACCGCAACTCATCGACGACACGCTTTACGACGCGTACGGACAGCGGCAGGTCGCCCAGTATTTCACCCAGATAAACACTTACAATGTGATCGAGGAAATCCTGCCCAAGTTGCAGGGCGAACCCAACAGCCTCGATAGCCTCTATATCCGCTCGCCGACCACCGGACAGATGGTGCCGATGAGCGCCTTCGCCAAATGGACGACCAACCCCATCGCGCCGCTGTCGATCAGCCACCAGGGGCAGTTTCCGGCGGTCACCATCAGCTTCAACCTCGCCCAAGGCATTGCGCTGGGCCAGGCGACCGCGGCGATCCAGGCGGCGGCGCGCGAGCTGCGCCTTCCCCCCGGGCTGACCACCACCTTCCAGGGCAACGCGCAGGCGTTCCAGGATTCGTTGACCACCGTGCCCTTGCTGATCTTGGCCGCCCTCGTCGTCGTCTATCTCATCCTCGGCGTGCTGTACGAGAGCTTCATCCACCCGCTGACGATCCTCTCCACCCTGCCCTCGGCCGGCTTCGGCGCGCTCGCGATGCTGATGATCTTCGGCTATGAATTCAGTCTCATCGCGTTGATCGGGACGATCCTGCTGATCGGCATCGTCAAGAAGAATGGCATCATGATGGTCGACTTCGCCATCGCCGCCGAACGCGACGAACACCTGACGACCGAGCAGTCGATCCGCAAGGCGGCGCTGTTGCGCTTCCGCCCGATCATGATGACGACGATGGCGACGATGCTCGGCGGCGTTCCGCTGATGCTCGGGCAAGGCACCGGCGCGGAACTGCGCCAACCCTTGGGCTACGCGATGGTCGGCGGCCTGATCGTCAGCCAGGCTCTGACCCTTTTCACCACGCCGGTCATCTATCTCTACCTCGATCGCCTCTCCCACTGGCTCTCCGGTCCGGCGAAGCGCGCGGCGATCGACGCGCCAGTCGAGACTCACGAGGCCCTCCCCGTGGACGTGCGCAGATCGCGGGCCGCCGAGTAGGCGCCTTCCGCCGCGACAACGCCGGATCGGCGGCGCCGGCAAGAGACGCGATTGATCGGCCGCAATGAACTTCCCGCAAGGACGCGCGATAAGCCTTGAGTGGGGCGGCGGCTGGTAGGAAGCGGGCGATGGACCTTCAAGACACGATTCTCGGTCGCCGAGCCGTTCGCGAATACACGGGCCAAGCCGTCGACGAAGGGACGATCCGTCGGTTGGTCGCCGCCGCCGTGCAGGCGCCGAGCGCCGTAAACCAGCAACCCTGGACCTTCGTCGTCGTGCGCGAGCGAAGTCGGCTCGACCGGATTTCGCGCGAAGCGAAAGCGCACATGCTCGCCACGATGCCCGCCGACGCCCACTCCGCCCGTTTCCGATCGCTCCTCGGCGATCCCAATTTCGACATCTTCCATCTCGCGCCGGCCCTGATCGTCATTTCGGCCAGCGCGCAAGGCCCGTGGATCGTCGAAGACTGCGCGTTGGCGGCGGAGAACCTCATGCTCGCCGCCTTCGCCGAGGGGCTGGGGACGTGTTGGATCGGCTTCGCGCAGAGCTACCTCAACACCCCGGAGGGCAAGGCCGCGCTCGGCGCGCCCAAGGCGTGGGTCCCGGTCGCGCCGATCATCGTCGGCCGACCGACGCGCGCGCCGCCGCCGGTTCCGCGCAAGGAGCCTGAAATCCGTTGGGTCGGTTGATCGCCGCTTCGGCGACGCCTTCGCCGCGGAGGAGGCAGCGATGAAAGAGCTTCCGTTAGCCAAGGTCTATTCTTTGCTGGAGCCCGGACCGGTCGTTTTGCTGACGACCGCCTGCCGCGGCCGCGACAACGTCATGACCCTGTCGTGGCACATGATGGTCGAATTCACGCCGCCGCTCGTCGCCTGCGTCGTCAGCGACGCTAACGCCAGTTTCGCCGCGCTTCGCGCGACCGGAGAATGCGTCATCGCGATTCCCGCCTTGGCGTTGGCGCCCAAGGTCGTGCAGATCGGCAATTGTTCGGGGCGCGCCGTCGACAAATTCAAGCGGTTCGGGCTGACCGCGGCGCCCGCGCGGCGCGTGGCGGCGCCCTTGGTGAGCGAGTGCTTCGCTAATCTCGAATGCCGGGCGGCCGATACGCGCCTCGTCAACAAATACGGCCTCTTCGTCCTCGAAGTGGTGCAAGCATGGACCGATCCGGCACAACAGAGAGCCAAGACGATCCACCATCGCGGCTACGGCGCCTTCGTGGTCGACGGCGAAACGATCAAGCTGAAATCGAACAAGCCGTAGCTCGCGACCGGAGAAAGCGAGCCCGACATCCGAAATTGCGGCCCTCTCGCGGGAGCGGTATCATGCGCGTCAGCGACTTGCCGCCGCCGGGAAAGGGCCGATGGTCGAGAAGTTCCGACGCGAAGCGCCGCCGTCCGACCAGCCGAGGCCCGAGGATTTCGGCTTTGACATCGATCGCGCCCTCGAATCCGTGGTGGCGCTTCAGGCGGAGATTCCCGAGGACGGCTTCACCGTCTCGACGCTCGGCGCCAAGCGGGCGGGAAGTGGCGTAGTCATCGGCGACGATGGGCTTGTGCTCACCATCGGCTATCTCGTCACCGAAGCAGAGAGCGTTTGGCTCACCAGCGCTAAAGGTCGTCTCATCCCCGCCCACGCGCTCGCCGTCGATCAGGAGAGCGGCCTCGGCTTGGTGCAGGCGCTGGACCGATCCGCGCTGCCGGCGCTCGACCTCGGCCGATCGAGCCAAGCTCGGCTCGGCGAGCCGGTGATCCTCGCCGCCGGCGGTCGCAAGCACTTCTTGCGCGCGAACATCGTCGGCATGCATGAATTCGTCGGCTACTGGGAGTATCTCTTAAGGGAGGCGATCTTCACCGCCCCGGCTCATCCGTTCTGGGGCGGCGCAGGTCTCATCGGCTCGGACGGCAAGCTCTTGGGGATAGGCTCGCTCCATGTCGAGCAGGCGATGGAGCAAGGCCGACGGCGCGACGTCAACATGATCGTGCCGATTGATCTGTTGACTCCGGTGTTGGGCGATCTGCTCAGATTCGGCCGAGTCGACAGGCTGCCGCGGCCCTGGCTCGGCGTCTACTCGACCGAGAGCGATGGGAAAATCATCGTCGCCGGTCTGGCCGAAGGCGGCCCGGCCGCCGCCGCCGGCATGCGCCGGGGCGATATGGTTTGCGCTGTGGGGGATTCGAGCGTAGCGAGCCTGAGCGATTTTTATCGTAAGGTTTGGAGCCGCGGTCCCGCGGGCGCCGAAATCCCCATCGAGGTCGAACGCGACGAACTCCGCGTTTGGCTGCGAATCCGCTCGACCGATCGCAGCGGCTGTCTCAAGAAACCGCGACTGCATTGATCGCAACGCCGAGCGCCCACAGTCGAAATGGCGACCGCCGATTTGAGATCGTGCGCCGTTGCGACGATAATCACCGCGGGGGAGCGCCGCGGCGCCCTTCGGCCGCTGCGTCTGGCGGCGCCATTCGACTCGAGGTTCCGGTTCGATGCGCATCCTGATCGTCACCGATGCGTGGCTGCCGCAGGTCAACGGCGTCGTGCGCTCGATCGAAGCCCTGCTGCAGGAGGCGCCCTCTCTCGGCGTCGAGATCGAAGTCCTGACCTCCGTCGGATTTCGCACGGTGCCGATTCCGACCTACAGCCAAGTGCGTGTGGCGGTGACGCGGCCGAGCGTGGTGGCGCGCCGCATCGAAGAACTCAAGCCCGATTTCATCCATATCGCCACCGAGGGTCCCCTCGGCATCTGCGCCTGGATCGCCTGCCGCAGGGAGGGGCGCCCCTTCACCACCGCCTACCATACGCGCTTCCCCGAATATCTCGCGGTGCGCCGGGTCGCGCCGCGCGGCCTGGTCTACGCGCTGCTTCGCCGCTTCCACAACGCCGGCGTCGGCATGATGGTGGCGACCGAGACACTGGAGCGCGAACTGCGCGCGCGCGGGTTCGCCCGTCTGATGCGTTGGTCGCGCGGCGTCGATTGCAATCTGTTTCAACCCCGCGCTGCGAGCGTCTTCGACTTGCCGCGACCGATTTTCCTGACCTGCGCCCGCGTCGCGATCGAAAAGAATCTCGGCGCTTTCCTGTCGTTGGACCTTCCGGGCTCGAAGGTCGTCGTCGGGGACGGCCCGGCGAGGAAAAGGCTTCAGACGCGATTTCCCGAGGCGCACTTCGTCGGCGAGTTGCACGGCGTCGCGCTGGCCGCCGCCTACGCGAGCGCCGACGTGTTCGTCTTCCCGAGCTTGGCCGACACTTTCGGCTTGGTGCTGCTCGAAGCCCTCGCCTCCGGCCTGCCAGTGGCGGCCTATCCGGTGAGCGGCCCGCTCGACGTGATCGGCGACAGCGGCGCCGGCGCGCTCGACGCCAACCTCCGGCGAGCCGCGCTCGCGGCTCTGGCCATTCCTCGGGAGAAGGCGCGCGCCCACGCGCTCACTTTCAGTCTGGGCGAATCCGCCCAGCAATTCGTCGACAACATATTCGGCGCGCACGCGAAAGTCGCCCCCTGAGCGGGACTTTGGCGCAGCGGCCGCCGGTCTTCCGACAAAAGCCCTGCTTTATCAGATGACTACGAGCATAGGAGGAATGGCGAGCCGACACGAGTCCCACCGCCGGCGTGTCGAATTCGCGGCCCTTGTTTTGGCTGTCATATTGGCGGAGTATGCTGCCCCCTGGTTCGGTTGCGAAATGCATCCTTGAAATTGTTTCGGCGGCCCATGTTGAATGGTTTGCAAGACATGAGAGGACCGGTGCGCTCCCGCTGGGATAAGCTCGGCGCGATCGACCGGCCTATTGCGCACGCCTTGGCGCTGCGGCAAGATCGGCGCCTGCCGCTCGCCGCCGCCAACGCCGTCACGCGACTGGGCAACGGGCCGATTTATCTCCTTATCATCGTCGCGGTGATCCTGTTTCATCCGCACGAAGCGGCGATGATCATCGTTTGCGCGGGCGCAAGCATCCTGCTGCTGCATTCCATCTACCCGATGATGAAGCGGGCGACCGCGCGTCCGAGGCCCCGCGACGTCGAATCGGATTTTCCCGATTCGATCCCGACGCTCGACAAATACTCCTTCCCGAGCGGCCACGTCATGACGTTGACCGCCGCGCTGACGCCGATCGTCCACACCGCTCCGCGAACATGGCCGCTCGGAGTGGCCGTCTGGGCCGCGATGGCGTGGTCGCGATTGGCGGTCGGCCATCACTACGCCTCCGATGTCGCGGCCGGAACGATCATGGGCGCCGCCGTTTCCGGGCTTTTCACCTATTGGATCGCGTCGTAGGCGCGGCGCGAGGTTGGGGCCGGGTCAGCCGACCTCGAACATCACCCCTTGCGCGAGCGGCAGGGCGCGACCGAAATTGATCGTGTTGGTGGCGCGGCGCATATAGGCCTTCCACGCGTCGGCGCCCGATTCGCGGCCGCCGCCGCTCTCCTTCTCGCCGCCGAAGGCGCCGCCGATCTCGGCGCCCGAAGGGCCGATGTTCACGTTGGCGATGCCGCAGTCGGAGCCGCGCGCCGAGAGGAACAGCTCGGCTTCGCGCAGATCGTTGGTGAAGATCGACGAGGATAGACCCTGCGCGACCGCGTTGTGGAGGGCGATCGCCTCGTGAAAATCGCGATATTTCATCACGTAGAGGATTGGCGCGAAGGTCTCGCGCAGCACGGGTCCGGTCTGCGCCGGCATTTCGACCAGCGCAGGCCGCACGTAGGCAGCGGCGGGCGAGCCGCCCTCGATGCGTTCGCCGCCGGTCACGACGCCGCCGGCGGCTTCGGACTCGGCGAGCGCGGCTTCCATGACGGCCAACGCGTCGAGGTCGATGAGCGGACCGACCAGGATCCCCGCCGCGAGCGGGTCGCCGACCGAGACGGAACGATAGGCGCGCTTCAGGCGCGCGATCAGCGCCTCGTAAACGTCCTCGTGTGCGATGAGCCGGCGCAAGCTGGTGCAGCGTTGGCCCGCCGTGCCCATCGCGGCGAAGGCGACCGCGCGCACGGTCAGATCGAGATCGGCGCTCGGGCAGACGATCGCCGCATTGTTGCCGCCGAGCTCCAGCAGCGCCCTGGCGAACCGCGCCGCCAGCCGCGGCCCGAGGTTGCGCCCCATCGCGGTCGAACCGGTCGCCGAGACCAGCGCCACGTCGCGATGATCGACGAGGATTTCGCCGATCGCGCGCCCGCTGACAAGCAGCGTCAAGAGGCCATCCGGCACCAGGCCGCCCTCGGCGACGCACCGTCGCCGCGCCCGCTCGAACACGCTCTGCGTCGCCAACGCGCAGAGCGGCGCCTTTTTCGACGGCTTCCAGACGACGCTGTTGCCGCAGACGAGCGCCAGCGCCGCGTTCCACGCCCAGACCGCTACCGGGAAATTGAAGGCGGAGATCACGCCGACGACGCCGAGCGGGTGCCAAGTCTCCATCATGCGATGTTCGGGGCGCTCGGAAGCGATCGTCAGACCGTGCAACTGGCGTGAAATGCCGAGCGCGAAATCGCAGATGTCGATCATCTCCTGGACTTCGCCGTCGCCTTCGGAGGCGATCTTGCCCACCTCGATCGAAACCAACCGCCCGAGCGCCGCCTTGTGCGCGCGCAATTCCTCGCTGAACAGCCGCACCAGTTCGCCGCGCTTGGGCGCGGGAACGCCGCGCCAGACGAGGAAGGCCGCGCGCGCCCGTTCGATCGCGCTCACGGCTTCGCTCGCCCCAATCTCACGGACATGGCCGATCGCAGCGCCCGAGATCGGCGTGCGCGCGACGAGCTTCCCTCCGCTCAAGAGGGAGGGATCGACGCCCAGCGCGCCGAGCAGCTCACGAGCTTCGGCGGCGCGGTCGATCGGCGCATGGGTCGCGGTCACGATTCGTTCCTCTCTTTGGACGTTCGGATCAGCGGCGGGCTCGCGCCGCGCCAGCTCTTGTGGCGGGACTTAGCACGCGATTCGGCGTCAGGCCACGAGGCCGGGCGGCGCGCGAATTATGCGCAGGCGGCATCAAGGCCGGGTCGATCGCGGCTCCGGCGCGCCCTCGCGTATTTCGGCGGCGCCTACGCCGCGTCTGTCCCACCCGTCCGGCAAACGGAATTCTGCCGCCCGCGACGAGCGGCTATTCATGGCACCTTGGCTCGGCGAAAACGGCCCAACAGCCCTCGCAGGCCGGGCCGCGCGCCGCTAGCCGACAGTTGTATCGAGAGATTTCCGTCGCCGGGAAACTGCCGCCGCTCGTGCGGGCTTCCTGGTGGCGGACGCAGCTTCGCTGAGCCGGCCTGCACAGGCCAATTCCTTGATATCAGGGAAAATATCAGAGAAGAAGGAACTCGAAGGCATCCTCGACGATCTCTTCGAGGCGGACGCAGCTTCGCTGAGCCGGCCTCCCCTCTTCCTTCCCTGTTAACCCCTGTTATCGGTCAGAAATCAGGGAAAAGCCTCTTGAATGTGGTCGAGTACGTCACAGATAACGTCGTCGAATCAATCGGTTAGTCCGTCTATTCGTCGAAAAGGTAACTCCCAAGGTGGGGTGAGTCTGGAATGCCACAGTGTTTGGGAAACGGCATTGATATGCGGATTGTGGGAGACGGCGGCACGAGACTGTGAATCAAGGGTGGGATGGTTCTTCCCGCCGAAGTCGAGGAGTTGATAGCGTCTCTGAGGGCGGAGATCGCGGCGCTGCGGGCCGAGGTGGCCGATCTTCGTCGGCAATTGGGGCGGGACAGCTCGAACAGTTCGCAACCGCCTTCGAGTGACGGGCTGCGGAAGAAACCGCGTATTGGAGGCAGTCTGCGCGGCCGTTCGGGCAAGACGAGCGGCGGCCAGACGGGTCACAAGGGCGGCACGCTGCGGCAGGTCGCCGATCCCGATTGCGTGGTTGGGCACGCGGCGTGCGCATGCGGCCATTGCGGTTGGCCTCTCGAGGCGGGGTCGGCGATAGGGGTCGAGAAGCGGCAAGTGTTCGACCTTCCCGAGCGCCCGCTGCGGGTCACGGAACATCAGGCCTCGATTTACCGCTGCGCGCATTGCCGGGGCGTGACGAAGGCGGTTTTTCCCGAAGGCGTGGTCTCGCCTGCCCAGTATGGCGAGCGCATCAAGGCCGCGGCGATCTATCTCAATGTCCAGCAACTCATCCCCGAGGATCGGACCGCGCAAGCGCTGAGCGATCTGTTCGACGCGCCGCTGATCTGTCCGGCCAGCCTTGTCGCTTGGATCGCCAAGAAGGGACAAGAGTTGCGGCAAGTTTACCAGGCCATCGGCGAGCGCGTGGCCGAGGCGAAGGTTCGCCATCTCGACGAGACGGGATATCGCATCGCCGGTAAGCTGCAATGGCTGCATACGACTTCGAGCCAAGCCTTCACCTTCTATCGCGCCGACGAAAAGCGCGGCGCGATCCCGCAGGATTTGAAGGGGGGCGTCGTCGTGCACGACCACTTCCTGCCTTATCGTCGGCTCGACGCGGTCGAACACGCCTTCTGCAACGCCCATATCTTGCGCGAACTCCAGTGTTTGATCGAGTTCGACAAGGAGCCGTGGGCCGAACTCATGCGCGACACGCTTCGGGCGGCGAATATCGCCGTTCATGAGGCGCGCGAGGCGGGCGCGAAGGCGCTGGAGCCCAAAGTCATCGCGGCCTTCGTCGACCAATATTGGGCCGCGGTTAGGCTCGGCCTCGCTTTCCATCGCCAGTTGCCCGCACTCCACGCCAAGGCCAACGCGAGCGGACGAACAAAGCAGCGCCCCGGCCGCAATCTGCTCGAAAGGCTGAAGACGTTCAAAGTCGAAACGCTGCGCTTCCTCACCGACTTCGACGTGCCCTTCACCAACAACCTGGCCGAACAGGACCTCAGGATGATGAAGGTCAAAATGAAAATCTCGGGCTCGTTTCGAACCCTCGACGGCGCCCAAAGCTTCGCGCGCCTCAGGTCAGTCGTCTCAACCGCGAGAAAACAGGGGGCCAACATCCTCAAAACCCTCGCCGACCCGCCAACACAGATCGCGCTCGCCCTCAACGCCTAGACGGCTTGGGAGTTACTCGAAAAGAAAACAGCGATAATTATCGGCGTTAACAGTGTCGATATTCGACTTATCAGGGAAGCCAAACAAGATAACAGGAGGAAAATTGCAGCAGAGCGCAAAGCGAGGGCATTTTCGACCCTCACCGTCACGGGAGCGAGGCTGGCTAGATGTGGCCGCGCCTCCGGGTGATCCCGGTGGATTGAACAAGACTCTGATCTTTTGTGCTTGTCACAGCTGCTTGCTTTCATGCCGCCTTGAACATAACGTGAACGCAGCGGCGTTCGAGTCGGATATGGTACAATCGGCCCAGCTCACGAATCAAATCTCGGATCGTCGACTCGCTCCGCTCGAAAAGGTTTCAACGCGAACAGTTTTGGATGCCGCAATGCGAAAGTTCACTCCGGCAATCGAGCACGTCTCCGTTCAATCGCTTAAGCCCTATCCGCGCAACGCGCGACGTCATAGCAAGGTTCAAATTAAGCAGATCGCCGCGTCAATCGAGCGTTTCGGTTTCAGCAACCCCGTATTGATTGCCGATGATGGTGAAATTGTAGCCGGCCATGGACGGGTCGCCGCCGCAAAATTCCTCGGGATCGAAACCGTCCCCGCAGTGCGGCTATCGCACCTGAATGAGGCGGAGCGGCGTGCTTATGTCATCGCCGACAACAAGCTCGCGCTCAACGCGGGTTGGGACCGCGAAACGCTCGCGATCGAATTGCAGGGGCTCGTCGACCTCAACTTCGAAATTGAGTTGACCGGCTTCTCATTGGCCGAGGTTGACATAGTTCTGGATGAAGCGCGGGAGAGCGCGCCGAATGGCGGGGACGCCGCGAACGAAGACACGATACCGGCCTATCGGCACGAAGGACCGTCCGTAACGCGGCCCGGCGATCTTTGGACGCTCGGACGTCACAAGCTCTTTTGCGCAGACGCGCGCGACGCCGACGCCTATGCGTCGCTTCTCGGCGCAGACATCGTCGATTTGATCTGCACGGATCCGCCCTACAATGTTCCGATCGACGGCCATGTCTGTGGCTCCGGACGCATTCGCCACCGCGATTTTGCAATGGGCGTCGGCGAGATGAGCCAGGAGCAGTTCACGAAATTCCTGGTCGACGCTTTGAGCTTGGCGGCGGCGCGCTGCCGCGACGGCGCAATCGCTTTCGTCTTCATGGACTGGCGTCATATGGGGGAGTTGCTGAATGCTGGCCAGCAGGTCTTCTCCGAGCTGAAAAATCTGTGCGTCTGGGCCAAAACCAATGGCGGCATGGGAACGTTCTATCGATCGAAACACGAGTTGGTTTTCGTGTTCAAGGTCGGCACCGCGCCGCACGTGAACACGTTCGGTCTCGGCGAGACCGGTCGATACCGCACCAATGTATGGAAATACGCGGGCGTCAATACGTTTCGAGGCGGACGTCTCGATGATCTCGCGCTTCACCCGACTGTCAAGCCGGTCGATCTTGTAGCCGACGCGATCAAGGATTGCAGCCGACGTGGGGCGATAGTCCTTGATCCGTTCGGCGGTTCGGGCACGAGCCTGATCGCCGCGCAGAAGTCGGGGCGCATTGCCCGCCTAATCGAATATGATCCGGCCTACTGCGATGTGATCATTCGCCGGTTCGAAGCTGTGACGGGAGCAATAGCTATTCTCGCGCGGACAGGGCAAGCATTCGAAGATGTCGCCACAGTCCAATCGGTGTCGGTCGTGTCGAAGGAACCCCTTCGCGGCGCTTCAACGGCCCGCTCGCCGTAGGAGGAGGGCGCACAATGAGCGACCGGGACGGCCCTGCGGAACAATCCTCACGCCGATATCGCGTTCCGCCAATCGAGCACCGCTTCCGCAAGGGTGTCTCAGGAAATCCGAAGGGGAGACCTCGCAAGACGCCCGCGTTGGTTGGCGGCCACTTCGACGGCCAACCGACAATAGGACCTGAAGATCGAGTGAAAACTCTGGCGATTGAAGAAGCGTACCGTTTGATCACGATCCGCGAAGGCGATCGCGTACAGAAAGTCCCGGTCATCCAGGCCATCCTTCGCAAAGTCGCCGTCGCGGCGGCGAACGGAAATGTCCGCGCGCAGCAAACCTATCTGAATTTACTCATCGGCGCCGAAGCTGATCGGCGAGCGGGAGCGATGGAGATTCTCAAAACCGCGATCGAATATAAGGAACGCTGGGGTAACATTCTCGCTGAACGCGCTCGCAATGGTACGACAGGGCCTGAACCGATCCCGCACCCCGACGAAGTAGTAATCAACCTCCAAACGGGGGAGGTCCGCATCGAGGGCCCGGTTCTCGAGGAACAAAAAGAGGCGCAGGATCGCTTGCGCGCGATGTGGCCGGAGCTGCTACAAGACTTGAGGAAAACGGAGGAGGAACTCGCGACTGATCCAAATAATCCGGAACTACGCGAAGCGCAAAAGACATTTAGCAAGATCTTGAGCTGGCTTCACGAAGACGCCCTCAACCGCCATGTGCGGAACGCAAAAAGAGAATGGGCGAGCAGGAAATCCGACAAAGGCTCACGTTCCTGATCAAATCCGCCAAGGCATTCGAAGAGGCTTTGTCGCTTTCGCGAAGGCTCCGTCAGGCTTTGTTGAAGCTCGCGGGAACTAGGACTTGGATGCAACCGGCAAATCCTTGTCTGGGCAAGTTCGAGCGAGGCATCGCGCGGACGTCCAAGATACTACGACTCTTCGTCCGGCAAGGGACAATCAAGCCTCGGTTCATCGACATAAGTGCGTGTGCGCGCCGAGCTGCGCTGCGATGGCGGCGACAAACTAGGATTTCCGTTGCGTCAAAAGCGCCCCGGTGATATAACCGGACCGCTTTCTCGATGAAGGAGTGGTTATGGCGACCCCATCGCAGAAAAAGGCTTCGACCACCCATCGCCGCCGGGCGTTCGCGCGGGGACTTGTCCGCGTCGAAGTTCAGGCCGTCAAAGGCGATACCGGCCTCATACGTGCGCTTGCGGAAACGCTTCGCGGCGATCCTGCACGGGCCAAGACGGTTCGTTCCGCCTTGGAGCAGGCGCTGATCGATCCTCAGGTTAAAACCGCCTTCGACCTCTTCGGCTCCGATCTCCCGGACGAAACCTTTGCCGGCGTTTTCGACCAACCGCGCCAAAGGAGCTGGCGTCAGGTCGATCTGTGAAATTCCTACTCGACACCAACATCATATCCGAAATCCGTAAAGGCGAGCGGGCGCATCCGAGCGTCGCAAACTGGGTCGCTCGAACCCCAGTGAAGGAAATAGGAACGAGCGTCCTCGTTCTCGCCGAAATACGTCGCGGGATCGAACTGAAGCGCCGCCAAGATGCCGCACAAGCCGAAGCATTGGACCTCTGGTTCACACAGATGCGGACGCGGATCGCAGATCGCGTGCTCCCCATCGACGAGCCGATTGTCGAGGCTTGGGCGTTGATGAGCGTACCCGATCCTTTACCGTTTATCGACGGGCTGCTCGCGGCAACCGCCAAAGTCCATGGATTGACGCTCGTTACGAGAAACACCGCTGATGTCATGCGAACAGGCGTGGCGATTTTGGACCCGTTCAAAATCTAGACGTGGATCACCTTTACGCACACGAAGGCGTCCCGACCGGCCGGCGATGCGTGAGCGGACACCACGCGGCGGGATAGATCACTCGGTTCGGGCCACGCTCGTGTGAGCGCTTCCTCGCGCCAATTCCACAAAACGCCGCTTGACCTGGGCGAACAGCGCCGGTGGAATGGCGCCGAGATAACCCGTCGGGGTGTCGACAGGACGGATGTCGGGGCCGGGCCAAACGAAGCGATTGCTTTCCGTCAATACGATCCAGGACCGGGCCTCATCGAGCCGAAGACGCTGCTTCACTGCGAGCGGAATTTCGATGGCCTCTCGGGAATTTGACGGAGGGCTGTGCGTGATCGGCAACACGCGAATGATCGGCGAGCCGTCTTCCTCAAGCGCAACAATCGCCAACACCAAGCAGGGCCGGTCTTTGTCGCCCTCTTCACGTTCTTCGAGTTGCTGTCGGCGCCAGAGATAGGAATAGTGGAAAACGAAGCCGATCTTGACTTCAGTCGGCAGCATGCGACCCCATCTCGGCATCGAGATGATCCAAACCCGGCTCCATCTCGGCGGCTTCGACGGCTGCGATGTCGGCTTGGCTCGATTCGCTTGTCGAGCTCTGCGCGCCGCTCTCGTTTCGACAAACGCAGGAAATCCTCGTACGCCATCAGCACAGTGCGGGGTCGCCCGTTCTTTGTGATGATAACCGGCTCTCGGACGGCGGCGTCTTGATAGGCCCCGAAATTCTTCGAAACTTCCGCAGCTGGAACGGTGGCGGTCATGAGCGCACTCCATTATCCCGTAATATACGGAAATCCCGCCAATGCCGCAAGGAGCTGCATCAGTGGGACGTCACCCAAGCCGAGGCGGCGCCACGCCTTGGGATCACCCAGCCGCGCCTCAACGATCTCCTTCGCGGCAAGATTGCAAACTTCAGCCTGGATACGTTGATCAATCTTGCGGCGCAGGCTGCCTATCCGTGCGGCTCGATGTCGCTGACGCGGCCTAGCCTTGGCTCATCGACATAGGTGCATGCCGGCGCCGAGCCGCGCCGCGACCGCGTCGATGAGCGGCTCGGCGCTCCAATGGTCGGCCAGCAGCAGGAAGCACAGCGCGTAGAGCACAGCGAACGGAGACATTCGAACGACGGTTCGCGAAGAGAATTCCAGGCGCTCGGAGCTGACGCGCAGCGCGTTGAACAGCGCGATCGACACGGCGCCGATGAAGAAGCCGACGCCGACTTCCTGCATGGTGTGGTCTTCGAGCCCGACCCGACTGGCGCCGATAGCCAAGATGAGCGCGGCCGCTCCGCCGTACAGCGCCAAGCGCCATCGGGTTGCTCGTCCTGTGCCGAACAGCACGGCAAGGCAACCATAGAACGTCGCGCCGAAGGCTGCATGGCCGCTCGGGCTTTCCACACCGAAGAGGGAATGGTTCCCACCGCAAGCCGCGAAAGCGAGTTTGGCGAACAGCGCGGCCGTCAAGCACGCGGCCAAAGCCGCCGCGTAGGCCGCGGCGTCCTGTCGCCAGCCGATCCAGGCCAGAAACACGATCAGGCCGAGAGACGCCGGCAGGAGAACGGAGATATCGCCAAAGTTGCTGACCAGTTGCATCGGAGCCCCATGTTGCGAGATCGGCATTTATCCCGAATTCGGGCGATCCGTTCAAAATCGAAGCGTTATTCTTAACGCCGGTCTTCGATGCCGATTTGGGCGCATTGCAGCGCGCCCGCCGTTCAACGCGCCTTTGCGGGGCGCAGCCGATGCACAATGCCCTACAATCTCAGTCGAGGCGGACACGGGGCATTGCGAATGCGTTTGGATGGTGGATACTGGAAAGGTTCTGCGGTCTTTTCCAAAGACGACCATGTCTGCGCTTGCTCGCGCTTTTTTCCTATCCCTAGCCATCGCCCCGGCGCTCGACACGACTTGCGCGGGCAAGGGCGGCGTTTCGCTGGGCGGGTTCATGTGCGTTCAGCCGTTTTCGCCGGCCTGTGTGGACCAGCCGGCCACCTATCAGAAAGAAGAGAAGGTCTCGGCCTGTCAGCGCGAACTCGACGTATACGCCGCCGCGACGGCCGCCTATCGGGATTGCCTTGAACGCCAGATCGCAGGCGCAGTCCGGCAGGCCAACGACGTTATCGATCGCTTTCGTTGCCAGTCGCAACGCGATTGCCCGCCGCCCGCCGAGGCCGCACCGGTCGTCGCCAGCGCGGAGGCGAGCGCGGCCGCCGCGCTCGGGCAGGGCGCCGCGGCGAAGGCGGCCAAGACGGTGCCCGCCAAGGCCGCGCCAGTCGTCGCCAACGCGGAGGCGGCCGCCGCTCCCGTCAAGGCCGCCGCGAGCGAACCGGCCGCGGCCGGCGGAGGTTGGGCGGTGCAATTCGCCGCGCCGCATTCCCAGGCCGATGCGCAGAACGCGCTTTCCCGTCTGAAGAGCAAGTATGCGGCGGCGCTCGGCGACGCGGACCTCGTGGTGCGCCAGGTGGAAGTCAAGGGCGAAACGATTTATCGCGTCCGCGCCGGCGGCCTTTCCAAGGAAGAGGCCGCTGCGCTCTGCGCCAAGCTGAAGGCGGGCGGCGGCGATTGCTTCATCGCCAAGGATTGACCGTGCGCGGCTCGCCGGAAGCCTTTGACGCCCGCCTTCGTCTGCGGCTGCGCGGGAGCGACGCTTGGGCCCGAGGAGCGCGCGTTCATTCGCGACGCGCGGCCCTGGGGCCTGATCCTGTTCAAGCGCAACGTCGTCGATCGCGAGCAATTGCCCGTGGTCGCCGCGAGCCGGAACGACCTCGCGGCGCGCGCTTTTGTCCCCTTTGCGGCGCTGCGCGACGCGCCGATGGCGATGAGCGCACGTGGTCTTCAGCGCGTTCGATCCCGATCCTCCCGCGACGACCTCGCCGATCATCGTCAGAGAGATCATGCGCGGGGCGATCGGCTTCGACGGCTTGATCCTGAGCGACGATCTGTCGATGAAGGCGCTGAGCGACCCGGCGCCTCGGCCGCGCGCCTATCGGCCCACGCGGTCCTAGCCCAACGGCCCGACGCCGGCGCGGCCGGACACGCGCGCCGATTTCGCCTCACCGGCGCGCTCGCCCCTAATGCGGGCCGGGAACCGGGATTCTCGCAGCCGACTGGCTGAAAGCGGTCCCCGGACGCGTGGGTCCCACCCAGATATCGCCGTCGGCGTCGGTGACGACGCACGCGTCCCCGCCGGACGCGGAGCTGCACGAGATATTCAGCGGCGGTCTGATTCGTCCGATTGCGGGTGTTTTCAATTGATCGGCGCCCTCGGCGAGCTTCTTGTCTCCGACGGTGAAGAACGAGATTCTCCCGGTATCGTCGACGATCACGCAAGCGCCATTCGCGCATCCGATTTTATAGTCCCTGGCGCTCGCTGTGTCAGACAACGCCACGCCAGCCACAGCGGCGAGCGCCGCCGTAAGCACCAGACCTGACCGACAAGACACGGCTGCCTCCATTATTTTCGGCGAACGCCCCCTTATATCCGCTTTTGTCCGCAGGCTTCAAACAAGCCATTGCCGACGAGCCGCGACGGATCGGCGCGGTCGGGCCGCTCCGCGATTGCCGGCAAAGCTCGGCGTCTCGCTTGTTGTCTCGCGGCATGCGGGCGGCGACGAAACTGCAGTTCCCGACGATGTCCGGCGCGGCAAGGCTCTTGCCGTTGGTCAGAAACATAAACTTCGCCGGATTGCCCAAGCGGACTGTTCACCAACTTGACGCTTAGCTCTGTTCACATAGAGATCGCGGCTGCTGCAGACGGGGAAATTCGATCTAACTTTCCGAGAAATTCGCAATAATAATTCCTATCGTTTCTCGGTCATTAAACGCAATAACACCGCAGTCGTCATCGTTCATTCTATGACAACAGAGACGCAGACAACATGTTGAGGAATATTATCGTAATGTGCGTTATCATAATTAGCGCGCAAACTTAATTTACCGCACTAACCAAACTTAAGTTATTGTCACTTACGGAAATTAAGGCCTGATATTATCGTTGGTTAAAGAATTGCAAATCGTTTCATTACATTCGTTGGCCACGATTTCAAGGGCCCTCAAATCACCTTCCCTAGTCTCGCGCCATCGAACGGAGGCGCGAGATGGTCGGGAATTTGGCGGGGCTCGCGGCGGGGGCCATCATCGCGATCGCCAACATTTCCGTGGGCTCGGCTTCTCCTTCGACCGCCACGATGCGCGAGGGCGGCTACGCGCTCGCGCCTTTTTCCTTCGTCAAGTTCTGCCTCGACTATCCCGGCGATTGCCCGAAATCGGCTGGCCCAGGCCGCGTCCGCCTGACCAGCGGCCGCATGGCCGAGCTTGCGAGCGTCAATCGCGAAGTCAACAACGCGATCCGGCCGACGCGCGACACCTCGGCGCTCCGCTATTGGAAGCTCAACGTGAGCGCCGGCGATTGCAACAGCTTCGCGGTTGAGAAGCGCCACGAACTCATCAGCCGCGGCTGGCCCGCCGCGGCGCTCGCGCTCACCGTCGCCAAGACCCCGTGGGGCGAAGGCCATTTGGTCGTCACGGTCCGCACGGATCGGGGCGACCTCGTCCTCGACAATCTGCGATCGACGATCGTCTCCTGGCAGAAGACGGGTTACGACTGGATCATGCGCCAGTCGGAGCGCAACCCGCAGTTCTGGGTCGACCTTGACGGCGGGCGGGCTGGGCCGGTCTACGCCGCGGCCGATCTCGACGACGCGACGGCTGTCGCCAAGGCCGACGAAAAGACCCCGGTCGCTGAGGCCGACGACGCAGCCGACGCGCGCGAACCGATCGATGGCAAGCTGATGGTCGCTGTGGCCGACACCGGATTGAAGCCAGCGAGCGCCCTCCGCGTCGCCCATGTTCAGAGCGTCGGGCCCATTGCTCCGACGCCGACGCTCCGCGAACCCGACAAGCTGCCGATGGCCGCGGCCGATCTCGCAGGCAAGCGAGCGGACGCCCCCCGCTCGCCCGACGTGACGAGCCTCGAGGCCGACGCGGCGACCGCAGCGCTCGACGAAGCCAACAAGTTGGCGATGGCTGCGGTCGATCTTGCAGGCAAGCGATCGGACGCCCCTCGCTCTCCTGACGTGACGAGCCTCGAGGCCGACGCGGCGACGGTGGCGCTCGACGAGTCCAAGCTACAAGCCGCAAAGGCTTCGATCGCCGAACTGTCGCGCTGGATCGCCGTCAATCGCGAGGCTGCCGCCTCCGCCCTGGATGGGTTGGTCGCGGTTCTTGATCGATTGATCGCGACAAGCCCGATGAAGCCGGGCCAACAGGACGAGAGAGAAGCCACGGCGGCCGATCCCAATGACCCGACGCTGTTCGGGTTCATCTAAACGTCGATCGGTTCGCCGACAAACACTTCGATCGGATGGATCCGCGTCTAAGGAGGAGGCGAGGATTGTCTCCGACGGAGATGACGTCAGCTGCGACCGCCGCTGTCACGGGCGATAACTTCGGCGGATGCTCATCGATTTTGTTGAGCCCTGTTCGGAATGGCTCCGGCGCTCGGCCTGCGCAGCATGCGATCGGAGGCCTATCTGCGGCGTTTGAGGATTGGCGTTACCGCGCCTCGACGGGAAGAGTCCGCGGCCAAGCTCCCCGAGACCATGACGCCCCTCGCGGTAAAATATCCGGTTTGGCGGCGCTTCCAAGCCCTCCGAGGCGGCGACCGAGCATCGATCGGGCGGGAATTTCCACCGAGCGCGAGGCCGCGGCGCGTCTCAGGTCGCCGCACCCGATAGACGCCTAAGCCGCCTCTTCCTCAAGCGCCTTCTTCGCCTGGGCCGGGATGCGCATGACAATGCGAAAAAACGCCCTCGCCGCGGCGTCGGGCTCTGTCCTACCTTGTTCCCAATTGCGCAGCGTGGCGATTGGGATTTTGGTCAGCTCCGCAAATTGCTCCTGCGTCAATTCGAGCTTGTCTCGAGCCGCGCGAACGACGTTTTCGGCGAACGCGGGCGTTGGCGCGTTGGGGTCCTCTCCGTCTTCGATCTGGCAACGGCGAATGTCGCGCTCTGACGCGGCGGCAATCTTGGCGCGGTCGAGCGCGGGTCGGTCGAGGCGGATTTGGCTCAACGATTTGCAAACGATCGCCATATTTGGCGCCCCATCTTGTTAGCCAGGCGCGCTCAAAATGGTGCGGCGGGCGTTTTGGCGGTCAGTATAAACAACGGTCATAGCGACGCCGTCGGCTTCGCCAATCGCGATAATTCTATCCCCGTAGTCGGCGCGGTCGTCCCGAGCCTCAAGCACCCGGGTTTCAAAAATGAGGGCGGCAAAATCAAAGCCGAATCCGCGCTCCCGCAGGTTCCCCAAACTTTTGGCTTCATCCCATTCGAAGTCCATATGTTTAAATGTACGCTGATAGCGTAGTTTCGTCAACAACGAACCGCCCGCCCGAGAGTGCCGGAAGCCCGTCCGCGCGCGTCGACCGTCCCTTCAGACATTGCATCGTCCGAGACGCGGCGGCTCATTGGAACATCGATGCGCGTCGGCGCCGCGCAAGACGTCGTGTCCGACGGCGTCGGTCTACTGCCGATCATGACGGCGCGAGGCTGGAAGTCGATGAACGTGATCGGGCGGTATGTCGAGAACGCGGAGTTGGCCGGTCTGGGGCGATACCGGCGGTGAGCCCGGCCGGACGCCCGCGCATCTGAACAGGCGCGCACGTCGCGCCAAGCACGGGCTAAGCGCAGCTCTGCGCGGTGGTTCTGAATTCTGAGAGCCAAATGCGCCTCGGCTGTCGGTGAACGCTTCTGATAAAGCGCTTATCGGTTGTCTTTACGAACCAGCGCCAAGAAGGGTATCCTTCACCCAAATAGGAGGGTAAGCATGCCCATTTCCATCAAGAGAGAGGACACCGTTCGCCTCGCGCGCGCCCTGAAACAGCAAACCGGAAAGCCCATGGCCCGCGTCATCCACGAGGCGCTCGAAGACAGACTGCAGCGCCTGAATCAGGGCGGTCCGGATCCGGAGCGACGCCTCGTCGAAATGCGCGCGATCAGCCGTCGCATCGCTAAGCTGCCAGACCGCGATACGCGCTCGGCCGACGAAATCATCGGTTATGACGAAACCGGATTGCCAAACTGATGGTGATCGATACGTCGGCCCTCATCGCCATCTTTCTCGGAGAGCCGGAGGCGGACCGTTTCGACGAAGCGATCGCCAAGGCGAAAACCCGGCTTCTGCCGGCGACCTGTCTGCTGGAAGCCAGGATGGCGCTCGTCGCGCGCCGTGACGAACGCTCGGTCAACGACCTCGATCTCTGGCTGCTGAAGGCTGGCGTCGACGTCATCTCCGTCGACTCCGACCTTGTCGATCTCGCCACACAAGCTTGGCTCGCCTATGGCAGGGGCCGCCATCCGGCCGCGCTCAATTTCGCGGATTGCCTTTCTTACGCTTTGGCGAAACGCTCGGGATTGCCGCTGCTGTTCAAGGGCGACGATTTCTCCAGGACCGATGTCAGGAAGGCATAGTAACGCTCGTCAAGCGCTCCCTCACTTTCGGTCCGGGCGACGCGGCCGTCCGCGGTTCCGCCGGCCGGCGATCAAACCTTCGAGGATTCGACGCCCCGGCCTGCCCGCTCAAGGCGAGCAACATCTACCTCCCTATTTCAACACCGTTCAGGACATCCCCCCACTGGCAGCGAAACTCTGATCGCCAGAGCCGCATTTTGCGCAAGGAGAGCTAACCAAGGCCGCGAGGTCTGCGCCTAAGACCGCAACCGCTAGGCCACTTCGAGCGTGGGAAAACGCCGCACCTTGAGCCGGTCAGAATGTTGCTTGGCGTGCCACAGGTCGTAATTCATCTGCATACGTAGCCACGCCTCTGCCGTACTCCATCCGGCCTTTTCCAACCGTATCGACATATCCGGCGAGACCCCGCTATGACCGTTCAACAGGTCAGAGAGCGTTTTGCGGGTCACGCCCAGACCTTCCGCCGCTGCCGTGACGGTGAGGCCAAGCGGCTTTAGGCACGCCTGGCGGACGACTTCGCCGGGGTGTGCGGGGTTGTGCATCTCCATTGTCATTCCTTAATTACAACCCTAACTCGCTGTGCGAGCCGAGGCGGACGAGTTCAAGGGTGTCGGGGTCGGGTTTCCGGTAAATCAGCACGAGGTCTGGCCGGATGTGACAATCGCGATGGTCAGTCCACTCGCCCGCGAGCGGATGATCGACGAAGCGCGCCGGTAGTGGGACGTCGACAACCAGAAATTCGAGAGCTTGCCGGAGGAGTGCGTCGAGTTTCTTGCCGAGGACGCCGGATTGTTCGCGTCGATAGTTGTGCTTGAAGCGCGTTGTGCGGTTAATCGCCCGCATTCAAATCAGCGAAAAGAGCGTCAATGCTTCCAACCTTGGTCACCTCGCCACGCCGGGCGGCCTTCATGGCTTCAATCGTCTCGGCATTGGGAACCAAAGGCTCGAAAGGCAGAGCCTTATCCTTGGCAATCCGCATCATCATCAGGCGGAATGCGTCGGACACGGTAAGGCCAATGCTCGCGAGCACGGCGGCAGCTTCCTCTTTGACGCGCCCGTCGATGCGGGCGCGAACGATGGTGTTAGGCATGGGGTCGTCTCCTTAAGCCACAATGTAGCACAAGGCATGGCGATTTTCGAGAGGGAACGGCGAAAGATTGTTGCTTTTTCAAAGGAGGCACAGGACAAGCCATTGGGACGCGGGCCTCATTTGGCGAGAGCGGCCTGCATAAACATGTTTTCAATGTTCATTAAATCGATAACAGGCGCGCAAGTCGGCCTGGCGCGAGGCTATGCGTTATCGCGAGTCGCAAGGGGTGGGGTAGGGTTGATTAGAAAAATTGTAAAACAACCCCTGCAAAGTAGAATTCCCTTGCGACGGCGCTGCCCTGCTGAGTGGTTTCGGCATACAATTCCCCTGGAGAATCAGACGATTCGCGCTGGGCAGCGCCCAGCGGAGCCAGATGCAGGTGAATTCGATGGCCGGGAAGAAACCTAAGCCCGCTGCCGCTCGGGAAGCTGAGCCCACCGCCGCGCCCCCGAAATACGAAGCGACGGAAGGAGAGAAGTCCGCGCTGCGGGATTTTTTCGCGCGCCGCGGCAAGGCGCTGCACGCGCCGCGCCTGAAAGTTTCGAAAAACGGATCGAACCTCGTGGTCGGCCCGGATCATCCGGATGAGACCATCGGCTTCATGCTACTGGCTCAGGCGTTTGGATCAACCGACGCTGCATTTGTGAACGGCATGATCCGTCAATTGGTCAACGCTGGGACGCAAGGCCGGGAGCCTGACGATGAGGGGATCAATTTTCTCCTTTCAGTCGTCAAGGGCGTGAAGCCGCGAGATGAAATCGAGGCGATGCTTGCGGTGCAAATGGCCGCGATCCATACGGCGACGATGACCTTTGCCAGGCGACTGTGTTTCGGCGTGCAATTTTGGGTCTGACTCACTTTTGATGAAGTTGAGGCGCCGATTTGGCCTGGTTTCGCAGGGGAATCAGCGCCATGCGGTCTCTTCACGCCTCAGAGTTGCTCCCGCCCGGCTTTTCCGCGGTTGATGCGTTGAGCGACGGCGACAGCACCGTCATTACGATACGCGCGACGAGCGCGTTGAGCGCGTGCCCATCTTGTGGAGCGATTTCCGATCGTGTTCACAGCCGATATCCTCGTCGCCTGGCGGACTTACCGATTGCGGGACAGCGCGTCGTGTTGGTGCTCCATGCCCGGCGCTTCTGCTGTGACGCGCTTCGATGCGCGCGCCGCATCTTCACGGAACGCTTCGACGACAACATTCTCAAGCCTTGGGCGCGGCGCACCGCTCGGCTCGATCAGATTGTTCATTGCCTCGCGCTCGCCCTGGGAGGCCGACCGGCGGCGAGTTTCGCGCGCCGCTTGAGCATGCCGGTCAGCAACGACACCCTATTGCGCGCCGTGCGCAGGCGCGGCAGCCCGAGCTTCGCGCCCCCGGCGATCATTGGGATCGACGACTGGGCTTGGCGCCGCAACCAACGCTACGGAACGTTGATCTGTGATCTCGAACGTCGAAAGACGATCGCGTTGTTGCCGGATCGAGAACCGGCGACCGCCGAGGCATGGCTGACCAGCCAACCGCAGATCGCTGTCGTGGCTCGGGATCGAGGCGGCGGCTACGCGATGGCGACGCAAAAGGCGCTCCCCAACGCGGTGCAGGTCGCCGACCGCTGGCATCTGATGGAGAACGCAAGCCACGCTTTCCTCGACGCCGTGCGCAAGTCGATGCGTCAAATTCGGACCGCGATCGGCGCGACCACGATCAATCCCGCCCTGCTCACCGCGGCCGAGAAGCTCCAATATGAGGGGTATCTGCGCCGCGAGGAAGCCAACGCCGCCATCCTTGCGATGGCCAAGGACGGCGCGACGATCAGGGAGATCGTGCGTCGTACCGGCTACAGCCGCGGTCTCACCCGAAAGGTGCTTCGCGGTCAGAGGTCGGACATGTTCCGCGTTCGCAGCAGCTCGCTCGAAGCCTACCTTCCCTGGCTAGACGAGCAATGGGCGGCGGGGCGTCGCAATGGTTCTGAGCTATGGCGTTCACTGAAGCGGCAGGGGTTTCGCGGATGCCTTCGTGTCGTCAGTGAGTGGAGCGGACGACGTCGGCGATCGGAAAAGATGGATGCGAGCGCGATAAGCCGCACGCCCTCCGCCCGAACCATCGCCCGGTTGATGACGATCGGGCGCGACCGGCTCTCTAAGGCCGAGACCGTAACCGTCGCCGCCATCGAGAGCGGCGTCGAGCTTCTGGTCGAGGCGCGCGAAATCGTGGCGGATTTCCAAGCCATGATCCGAAGAAAGGCGCTAGCGGAACTCGATCCGTGGATCGAGCGCGCCAAGACGAGTCTCGTCGCCGGATTCGCGAACGGCGTCACAAAAGACAAAGCCGCCGTGAGCGCCGCAATCTCGTCGGGTTGGTCCAACGGCCAAGCCGAAGGCCAGATCTGCAAGCTCAAGCTGGTCAAGCGCCAGATGTATGGGCGAGGAAAACTCGACTTGCTTCAGGCACGGGTCATCGGCGCCACGTGACCCGTTCGTCATCAAAAGTGCGTCAGACCCAATTTTGGACGCCGATCCCGGGTCAATTTTGCGAGCCGATTGACAGCCATCGACCGATCCGACCCGAAGCGAGCTTCGACCTACCGCATCCCTTCGGCCACCTCAGCGGGTCGGGCGGCGTAATGACGGCGCGACGACATACGGACGGCGTCGGCGAGGCTCGACCCCTCCCGGCGCCGTCGTTGAGCGAGGCTCCATCGCTGGACGCCACGATCAAGAGTTTCGCCGATCTTGACGCCCTCCAGCTTCGCCTGCAGTGGCGCAACCATTTGGGCGGGTCCGCTCCCGCCCATCTGCCGCGCTGGCTGCTCATGAGGATCCTCGCCCATCGCATCCAAGCCAAAACCTTGGGCGAACTCGACAAGGCGACGCTGCGGATCATTCGGGCGCCCAACGGCGACGGCGGCGACGATGACGGCGGCCGTCTGTTCGCGCCGCGCGACCCCGCGACGCGAGATGGGATCCGCCTGAAGGCGGGAGCGCTGCTGGTCCGCGAGTGGAACGGCAGGCTGGAGCGGGTGATGGTCCTGGAGAAGGGTTTTGCTTGGAACGGCAAGAGCTATGGCAGCCTATCGCAAATTGCCAAGGCGATGACCGGCACGAGTTGGAACGGCCATCGCTTCTTCGGCTTGCGGCCCGGCGGCCCGCGCACGGGAGGAAGGACAAGCCGCCGCCTCATGCGTGAAACGAGCGTGATGCCCGTTAGCGGGCTTCCCGAAAGCGATTGCGCCGTGCGGATCGCGGGTCCCGTCGCCGAGCCCGAGCGCGCCGAGACCCGCACCCCGGAGTCGCCCGTCGTCACGAGGGACGATCTCCAGGGCGATCCAACCCCGGTCCCGTCATGAAACCCGGCGATCACAAGCCGAGCCTGCGCTGCGCGATCTACACCCGCGTCTCGAGCGACCAACGCCTGGAGCAGGACTTCAACTCCCTCGACGCTCAGCGGGAGGCCTCCGAAGCCTATATCAAGAGCCAAGCCCACGAAGGCTGGCGGCTAATCCGAGATCGCTATGACGATGGGGGCTTTTCCGGCGGCTCCATGGACAGGCCGGCGCTGCGGACGCTCCTGGACGATGTCCGAGCGCGAAGGATCAACGTGATCGTTGTCTACAAGGTCGACCGGCTGACGCGCTCGCTCGCCGACTTCGCCAAGCTGGTCGAGCTGTTCGACGCCCACGGCGTCTCTTTCGTGTCGGTGACGCAGTCCTTCAACACCACCACCAGCATGGGGCGGCTGACGCTCAATGTGCTGCTGTCCTTCGCCCAGTTCGAGCGCGAGGTCACCGGCGAGCGCATCAGGGACAAAATCGCCGCATCGAAGAAGCGAGGCATCTGGATGGGCGGGGTGGTCCCGCTCGGCTATCGCGCGGAGAAGCGGGCGCTGCATATCGCCGAAGACCACGCGGCGCTCGTGCGCGATCTCTTCCGGCGCTATCTCGAGCTCGGCAGCGTCGCGCGACTGCAGGAGAAGCTCGACGAAGAGAATTTTCGCCTGCCCATTCGGATCGCCGGGACGGGCAAGCGCATGGGCGGCGGACGCATCAGCGGCGGACACCTTCGCAACATGCTGTCGAATCCGATCTACATCGGACGGCTCGGCCGCAAGGGGCAAGTTCACGATGGGCTTCACACGGCGATCGTCGACCAGCCGACGTGGGATCGCGTCCAGCGCCAATTGGCCGAGCGTGCAAAAGTCACGAAGCGTTCGCGCGAACACTCCGACGCGCTCCTGATGGGCAAGCTCTTCGACGATCGTGGCAACCGGATGAGCCCAAGCCATGCATCCAAGCGCGGGCGACGTTGGCGCTACTATGTCTCACAGGCTGTGCTTCAGCGCCGCAAGCAGGATGCCGGTTCGGTTGCGCGAGCGCCGGCGGCGGAGGTCGAGAAGCAGGTTGCGCAAGCGATCCGGGGCGCCATGCTTGCTTCCGCCGTCCCGATGACCGACTCCGATGCGCGGACGGCCAGCCTACGTCCCAGCCCACCTGAACAGGATGCGGACCTGCGCGAGGCGATCGAGCGCGTGACAATCAGCAGGACGGTGATCGAGATCACGCTTGTCGAGCCTCTCGTCGCCGACAGTCGGGATCGGACCCTGACCGTTCCTTGGACGCCGCCTTCGCCGTTTCGCCGCCGCGAGATCATCCAGGGCGAAGGAGATCGACCCTCGGTCGGTCCGATGCGGGTCAAGGCGCGCGTCGTCCTCGTCGAAGCGCTGCGCCGCGCCCATCGCTGGCTCCATGAACTGATGACCGATCACCGTCAAAGCGTCGAAGCGATCGCCGCCCGGGAGGGCAAGACGGAACGCTCGATCCGCATGACGCTGTCGCTCGCCTTCCTGGCGCCCGCCATCGTCAAGGCGGCGATCGAGGGACGCCTGCCGCGCGGCTTCGGCGTCAAGCGCCTCGTTGATGCGCCGATGGCGTGGTCGGATCAATGGGCCGCGCTCGGGCTCAAGGCGCCGTCGCCGAACTGACCAAACCTCGGACGGATTGAAGCGGCCATGGCGGTCCGCTCCACCAAGCCGTGGCGCGTTCCCGACACTTCCGCGCCAAACTTTCGCAGCGCGTAATCCGCCAACCCGGGAAACGGAATTTTACGGCCAGAGACTGACGGCCATTCTTGGCCCCTTGGCCCGGCGAAAACGGCCCAACATCCCTCGCAGACCGGGTCGCGCGCCGCTAATTCCGCAAATCCTTGGCAAGCCGCTCGACCGGCCGGAGTTCGTCGCGTTGAACGCGCTCCGCTTCAAGGGGAAATGGAAAGAGCCCTTTGATCCGAAAGGGACCGCTGAGGCGCCCTTCGTCGGCGTCGACGGCAAGGCGCTGCCGGCCATGCTGATGCGGCTCCCCGAAGCGGAGCGCGCCTTCCGCGCCGAGAAGGGCTTCATCGGCGTCGACCTGCCCTTCGCCGGCGACCGCTATTCGCTGACGATCGTGACCTCGACCGACCAGCCGAGGGCGTTGAAGGAATTTGCGCCGGTCAAAAGTTGGCTTTCCGGCGCGGGCTTCGCGCCGCGCCGGGGCGATCTCGCGCTGCCGCGCTTCAGCCTCGAAACGCAGAGCGACCTCATGCCGAGCTTGAGATCCGCTCTCGAAGACGGACTGAAGTCGCCGACGGCGTTTTCCGGGTTCGGCGCGGGCGCGAAGATCGACGGAATCCTGCAGCGCGCGAAGATCGAGGTCGACGAGCAGGGCGCGACGGCGGCGGCGGCGACCGCGGTCTTCGTCGCCCGCGCGCTCGCCGTCGACGACGCGTTGCACATGGTGGTCGACAAGCCGTATCTTTTCGCGCTGCGCGATCGGCAGAGCGGCTTCATCCTGATCGCCGGCTACGTCGCCAAGGCGCCCGGATCATCGCCACCGCAAACGGACAGCCCCGTGCCGAGGGCCGCCGGCGCGATCGGCCGCAGACTTGCAATCTCGGCAACCAGCGAACCCGCGAGCGCGCGTCGTGGGCTATGCGCGAGACCGGTCGGCGTTCAAAACGGAGCGAGCATTCAGTCGATCGCAGAGTCTGCTCGGCGCGGCGGCCTCTCCACTGTTTGTTGCTAATTCGTAGCTCGCGACGCGGCGAGCGCTTGGGTCGTTCGCCGTGCCCGATCATAACATGTTGATTTTATTAAGTATTTATGGTGGAGCTGAGGGGATTCGAACCCCTGGCCTCTGCAGTGCGATTGCAGCGCTCTCCCATCTGAGCTACAGCCCCATCGCGCGGCTGTTTACGTGCGCGTCCCCGGCGTGTCAACGAAAGAAAGCGCGCCGAAGGGCGGTGTGCGGTCGCGCGCGCGACGCCCCGGAGCGGGCAAGGCGATGAAGGAGCGTCCATGCGGGCTCTACTCAACGTTCTGATTCTAGCCCTCGATCTCTACAAGCTCGTCATCATCGCCGCCGCGGTGATGTCGTGGTTGATCGCCTTCAACGTCATCAACATCCGCAACGACTTCGTGCGATCGGTGTGGAGCATGCTGGTTTCGCTCACCGAGCCGGCGCTGCGGCCGATCCGCCGCTACCTGCCCAACACCGGCGGCATCGACATCTCGCCGGTGGTGCTGTTTCTCGCCATCCTGCTGGTGGAGCAGATCATCCTTCTCTACATCTACCCCTACGTCTTCTGAGCGACGACGACCGTGCGCCGCCAATCGAAGACCGCCGCCGGCCGCTTCTTTGAGCGCTTTCGCGTCGGCGAAGCGCTGCGCCGCGCGACGCCGCGCACGCTCGCGGCCAAGAACCGCCCTTGCCCCGACTTTCCCTCGTGCGAGGGCGAGGGCGGCGAGCCGCCCGTCGCCTTCGATGTCGATTATCGAGCGATTCCATCGCGCTGAGAGAGCCCCATGCGCCTGCCCCGCGACGCCGCGCTCCTGGTCATCGATGTCCAACGGGCGATCGACGATCCCCGCTGGGGCCGGCGCAACAACCCCGACGCCGAGCGCGCGATTGGCGCGCTGCTCGCCGCCTGGCGCGCCGAAGGCCTGCCGATCGTCCACATTCGCCACGACTCGAGAGAGCCGGGCTCGTCCTACCGGCCGGATCGCCCGGGTCACGAATTCAAGCCCGAGGCGCGGCCGCTCGAGGGCGAGACGGTGATCGGCAAGAGCGCCCGCAGCGCCTTCGTCGGCACGCGGCTCGAACAAGCGCTCGACGCCCTCGGCGCGACGACGTTGGTCGTCTGCGGCGCCCTTGCCCAGAATTCCATCGAGTCGACCGTGCGCCACGCCGGCGACCTCGGCTATCGCGTCTTCGTCGTCGCCGACGCCTGCTGGGCGGTCGACGTCGTCGACCTCACGGGGCGCCGCTGGCCGGCCGAAGACGTCCATGCGTTGTCGCTCGCCTGCCTTGTGGGCGAATACGCCGAGGTGGCGACTTGCGCGGCGACGCTGCAAGCGGCCGGACTCGCCAACGCGCGCAGCGGGCACAAAGAGGCGCGGACGCGAGCGCCGGAATAGCGTCGGCGGCGAGCCGCCGGGCAAAATGTGGGCAAAGTTTTGTGTTCTGAGGCGATATCCATTGGCCAGACGTGGGTCGCGACCACGCTCGGCCCCGCGAGTTGAGGAGCGCGCGTCATGGCGGTCGACCCGGTCTTTCTCTCGCGGCTGCAATTCGCTTGGCTTATCGCTTGGCACATTCTGCTGCCGGCGTTCACGGTCGGCCTCGCCTCCTACATCGCGCTTCTCGAAGGCTTGAGCTTCTTCACCGGGCGCGAAATTTACTTCCGGATTTCGACATTCTGGATCAAGATATTTTCCGTGGCGTTCGGCATGGGCGTCGTTTCCGGCGTGATCATGCCGTTTCAGTTCGGCTCCAACTGGAGCCGCTTCTCCGACGCGACCGCCAACGTCATCGCGCCCTTGCTCGCCTACGAAGGGATAACGGCGTTCTTCCTCGAGGCGGCGTTCCTCGGCGTGCTGCTGTTCGGACGCAAGCTGGTGCCGCGCTGGGCGCATTTCTTCGCGGCGATCATGGTGGCCGCGGGCACGTTGCTGTCGACCTTCTGGATCATCGCGACCAATAGCTGGATGCAAACGCCGGCGGGGTACGAAATCGTCGACGGCCGTTTCTACGCGGTGGACTGGCTGGCGGCCATTTTCAGCCCGTCGTTTCCCTACCGCCTCATGCACACCGTCGTCGCTTTCTATGTCACCACGGGGTTTGTCGTGGTCGGCGTCGGCGCGGCGCTCATTCGCCGCGGCGGCTTCGCCAGCGAGGGGCGCGTCATGGTCGGCATGACGCTCTGGCTGCTGACTGCGCTCGCGCCGTTGCAAATCCTGCTCGGCGACCTGCACGGGCTCAATACGCTCGCCACGCAGCCCGCCAAACTCGCCGCGATCGAAGCGCGCTGGGACACGGCGCGCGCTGCGCCGCTGACGCTGTTCGCAATTCCCGACGCCAGCGCCGAGCGCAACGATTTCGCCGTCGACGTCCCCTACCTCGGCAGCCTGATCCTCACGCACTCGCTCGACGGCGAAATCAAGGGCTTGAAGGATTTCCCCGTGGACCAGCGCCCGCCGGTCGCGATTCCCTTCTTCGCCTTCCGCGTCATGGTCGGCCTCGGCTTGGCGATGCTCGCCATCATCGCGCTCGGGCTCTGGCTGCGCCTGCGCGGCCGGCTGTTCGACTGTGACGCCTTTCTCAGGCTGTGCCAGTATTGCGCCCCGATCGGCTTTTTCGCCGTCATCGCGGGTTGGACCACGACCGAGGTCGGACGCCAGCCCTGGACGGTGTACGGCCTCATGCGCACCGCCGATTCCGTTTCGCCGTCGTTGTCCAGCGGGGACGTCTTGATCTCGCTTGCCGCCTATATGGCCGTCTACCTCGTCGTCTTTCCCGCCGGCGCGATCGTGATGGCGCGCATCGTGCGCAAGGGGCCGGCGAGCGCGGAGGAAGCCGACGCGGCGATCGAAAGCGGGCGGCCGGCCGCCCCGATAACGGTCGAAATCAACGCGAGGAGGCCAACGCCATGACCGCTACGCTCAGTTTCGTTCCGATCTGGACGCTCGTCCTCGGCTTCGGCGTCTTCTTCTATGTCGTGCTCGACGGCTTCGATCTCGGCGTCGGCATTCTCTATGGGCTGCAGCCGGATTTGGCCTCCCGCAACGTCGCCATGAGCGCCATCGCGCCGATCTGGGACGGCAACGAGACTTGGCTGGTGCTGGGCGGCGTCGCGCTCTTCGCGGCGTTTCCACTCGCCTTCGCCATCATCATCCCCGCCGTCTATTTTCCGCTTCTCGTCATGTTGCTGGCCCTGGTGTTTCGCGGCGTCGCGTTCGAGTTTCGCTTTCGCGACGCCGAACACAGGACCTTCTGGGATCATGGATTCAATATCGGCTCAATCGTCGCCACCGTGGCGCAAGGCGTCGTCCTCGGCGCCTTCATCCAGGGCTTCCGCGTCGAGGGGCGGGCCTTCGCCGGGACGTCGCTCGATTGCTTCACGCCCTTCTCGATTCTCACCGGCGTCGCGCTCGTGTTCGGCTACGCGCTGCTCGGCGCGGGATGGCTGATCCTCAAGACCGAAGGCGCCGTCCAGGCGCGCGCGCGCCGGCATGGCCGCGTCGGCCTCGTCGGCGTCCTCGTCGCGATCGTCGTCGTCAGCGTGTGGACGCCCGTGATGAGCCCCGAGATCGCCGCGCGCTGGTTCTCATGGCCCAACGCGCTCTGGCTGTCGCCGGTCCCGATCGCGACCGCGCTGGTCGCTCTGGCAGCCTGGCGCGCGCTTTCCGGATCGTCGGACGCCGCGCCCTTCGCCGCCGGCGTCGGCCTGTTCGCGTTGGCCTACGGCGGCATCGCGATCAGCCTGTGGCCGATGATCGTGCCGCATCATTTCACGCTCTGGCAAGCCGCGTCCTCGCTGCGCACGCAGGCCTTCCTGCTGGTGGGCACGCTGTTCCTGTTGCCCGTCATTTTCGCCTACACCGGATGGTCCTACTGGGTGTTTCGCGGCAAGGCGCGCGCGGACGTCGGGTATCATTAGAGGAGGGCAAGCGGCGTCGAGCCATCGAGCGCGACGCCGAACCGTCCCCTCCCTCAGGCGGTCAGTTAGGGCGCGAGCGGCGCCAGGTCGGGCGCCGCGAGCCGCCCGGTGGCTGAAAGGCAGTTTTATGACGCTCAATTTCCTCAGTCGGCTCACCGGTTGCTTCGCCATGCCCGCGGCGGAAAATCCTACCGTCGCCATGGTCGAAGCGGCCTACCGTCACCACGGCCTCGACATCCGCTATATCAATTGCGAGGTGCCGCCCGGCGACCTCCGCGATGCGGTGAAGGGCGCCCGCGCCATGGGTTGGATCGGGTTCAACTGTTCGATCCCGCACAAGGTCGCGGTGATTGAACATCTCGATGGGTTAGGCGAGTCGGCCGCGGTGATGGGGGCGGTCAATTGCGCCGTGCGGCGCGGCGACAAATTCATCGGCGAGAACACGGACGGCAAGGGCTTTCTGCAGTCGCTGCGCGAAGTCGCCGATCCATCAGGCAAGACAGTGGCGATGTTTGGCGCGGGCGGCGCTGCGCGGGCGATCGGCGTGGAGCTCGCGTTCGCCGGAGCAAGACGGATCATCGTGGTGAACCGCAACGAAGATCGTGGCCGCATTCTCGTCGATCTGCTCAACAGCAAGACGAAGGCAAGCGCCGAACTCGTCGTTTCGCGAGCCGCTTACAAGATTCCGGTGGCAGTCGAAATCGTCGTCAATGCAACCTCCGTCGGGCTCTATCCGAACATCGATGCGCGCATCGACCTCGATGTGGAAAGCTTGCGCCCTCCGCTCGTGGTGGCGGACGTGATCCCCAACCCGCCGCGGACGCGGCTCATTCGGGAAGCCGAGACCCGTGGCTGCCGCGTGCTCGATGGCCTCGGCATGATCGTCAATCAGGGCGTTATCGGCGTCAAATATTGGACCGGCGTCGACGTCGACGCCTCCGTCATGCGACGGACGCTCGAGAACATCTTTTCTACCTGAGCGAGCGGGTCCGATCGCGAACCGGCGCCAATCGAAGTCCACGCCAAACAGCGTGTCGCGGGCGTGAGCGAAGCAACCCGCGGCGTCGCTTCCGCATGGATCGCTTCGTCGCCGCAGCTCGGCGCTCGCGCCGTGCGCCTCTTAGCGCGACGGGCGCGCTTTCGCGCGCCGAATGGCTCCACCCACCAACGACGTCGACGGTCGCGTCACGGGGTCAAATACGGCGCGAGCAGCGCGAGGTCGGGCGCTCCTAACCGCTCGTTGGCGGTCCAGGCCTGATGCCAGTAGGGATAGATCAGCGTCGGCTGGCTGACCTTATCGAGCCGCGCGCGCTCCGCAGCCGTCAGCTTCACCTCGACGCAGGCGAGATTATCCCTGAATTGCGCCTCGGTGCGCCCGCCGACGACGATCGACGTGACGCCCGGGCGGCCGAGCGTCCAGGCCAGCGCGACGCGCGCCGCCGAGACGCCATGGGCCTCGCCGATCGCCACGAGTTCGTCGACGATGTCCCACAGCTTGCCTTCGTCAGCGATCGGCGGCTCCTTCCAGCCCGCCGTGACCCGCGTGCCCGCTGGCGCGCTCTTGTTGCGCCGGTGCTTGCCCGACAGCAGGCCGCCGGCCAACGGGCTCCAGACCAGCACGCCGAGCCTTTGGTCGAGCGCGATCGGAATCAGCTCGTATTCGGCCTCACGCGCCTGCAAAGTGTAATGGATCTGCTGCGAGACGAACGGAATGCGGCCGTCCCGCCGCGCGATCTCCATCGCCTTCATGACGTGCCAGCCGGAGAAATTGGAGCAGCCGACGTAGCGCACCTTTCCGGCGCACACGAGGCTGTCGAGCGCCTCCAGCGTCTCCTCGAGCGGCGTCAGGCCGTCCCATTCGTGCACCTGATAGAGATCGATCACGTCCGTGCGCAGGCGCTTGAGGCTTTCATCACAGGCGCGGATCAAGTGCCAGCGCGAAAGGCCGGCGTCGTTCGGGCCTTCGCCGGTCGCGTAGCGCGCCTTGGAAGCGATCAGCATGCCCGGCTTGCGCTTGCCGCCCATCGCCTCGCCGAGCATCGCTTCCGAGGCGCCGGCCGAATAGATGTCGGCGGTGTCGATCAGATTGACGCCGGCGTCGGCGACGATGTCGATCAGCCGCCGCACTTCCGCGAGCGACACATCGCCGATTTTGGCGAATGCGCCCTTGCCGCCGAAGGTCATGGTGCCCATCGTCAGGACGGAGATCTTCAGCCCCGAATTGCCCAGTTGTCGATATTCCATGGCTCTGCTCCGCGCTCGCGCCAAAGGGGGTTCCTTCCCGGCGAAATTCCGGCAGGAATAGGCGGGACGGCCTAGCATCTCGGCATTGGCAAGGCAAAATCGAGCCCGACGCCGGCGCGCGGGCGGGCGCATCGCGAGGGCGAAGATCGAGGTCTGGAGCGATGACCTTCCCGATCCCGCGATCCGGTTGAACCGCTCTTGCCGCGATCCGCGAAAGAGTCCAATCTCCCGCGGTGTCTCGCCGTCCAGGTTCGGGAGTTTTTCGTGATTGCTTCGTCTTCGCCCTCCATCGCCTTACGCGCCGCGGTCGCGGCGTTCGCCGTCGCTCTGTTCTTCTCGAGCGCGGCGCAGGCGGAAACCGCCCCCAAGCCGGATGGCGCGGTCGACATGGCGACCGTGCTGCAGCCCGGACCGCTGCCGGAGCTGTCGATCGGCGACGCCAATGGCCTTCCCATCGTCGAATACGGCTCGCTGACATGCTCGCATTGCGCCGTGTTCGATCACGACGTGCTGCCGGCGTTGAAATCCGCCTATATCGACACCGGCAAGGCGCGCTTCATCTTCCGTGAATTTTCGCGCAACGCGCTCGACGCCGCGGGCTTCATCCTGGCGCGTTGCGTCGGCGACGACAAGGCGCTGGCGACGATCGACCTGCTGTTCGCCGAGCAGGAGACGTGGGCGTTCGTCGATCACCCGCTCGACGCGTTGATCGCGGCCATGCGCCCGACGGGCATGAGCCACGACAAGGCGATGGAGTGCCTGAAGGATCAGGCCAAGGCCGACGCGATGCGCGAAATCGTGCAAACGGCGATGTCGAAGGTCAAGGTCGCGGGAACGCCGACCTTCGTCATCGACGGCAAAGTCTACGACGGCGCGCTGAGCCTCGGCGAATTCGAAGCAATCCTCAAGCCGCTGGTCAAGTGACGCCGTTCCCGCGCGAAGAGGCCTGACCGATCTTCGCCGATCGTGAGCGGCGCGCAGGCATCGACCGGACGTCGGCGCGCGTTCCTCAAGGGGCGCCCCACTTCCAATTGCGGATCTCCGGCAGGTCTTGGCCGTTCCGGGTGATATACTCCTTGTGCTCGATCAGCTTGTCCTTGAGCATTTGTTTCAGATAGACGCCCTTGTCGCCGATCTGCGGCAGGCGATCGATGACGTCGATCACCAGGTGGAAACGATCCAGATCGTTCAGCACCGTCATGTCGAAGGGCGTGGTGATGGTGCCCTCTTCCTTGTAGCCGCGCACGTGGATGTTGTCGTGGTTGGCGCGGCGGTAGGTCAGCCGGTGGATCAGCCACGGGTAGCCGTGAAAGGCGAAGATCACCGGCTTGTCCTTGGTGAAGAGCCCGTCGAAGTCCACGTCGGTCAACCCGTGGGGATGCTCGGTTCGCGGCTGAAGCTTCATCAGGTCGACGACGTTGACCACGCGAATCTTCAGCTCCGGCAAGTGCTCGCGCATGATCGAGACCGCCGCCAGGGTCTCGAGCGTGGGCACGTCGCCGCAGCAGGCCATCACCACGTCGGGCGCGACGCCCTGGTCGTTGCTCGCCCACGGCCAGATGCCGACGCCCTCGGCGCAATGCTTGACCGCGGCGTCCATGGTCAGCCACTGCGGCGCCGGGTGCTTGCCGGCGATCACGACGTTGACGCAATGGCGGCCGCGCAGGCAATGGTCCATCACCGAAAGCAAGCAGTTCGCGTCCGGCGGAAGATAGACCCGCACGATTTCGGCCTTCTTGTTCATGACATGGTCGATGAAACCCGGATCCTGATGCGTGAAGCCGTTGTGGTCCTGGCGCCAGACATGCGAGGCGAGCAAGTAATTCAACGACGCGATCTTCCGCCGCCACGGCAGCTGCAACGTGACCTTCAGCCACTTGGCGTGCTGATTGAACATCGAGTCGACGATATGGATGAACGCCTCGTAACAATTGAACAGCCCATGCCGCCCCGTCAGCAGGTAACCTTCCAGCCATCCCTCGCATTGGTGCTCGCTGAGCATTTCCACGACGCGCCCCGTCGGCGCGAGAAACTCGTCGGTCGGCTCGATCGCGCCTTCCCACTGGCGTTTCGTCGCCTCGAAGAGGGCTTCCAGGCCGTTGGAGAGCGTCTCGTCCGGACCGAAGACGCGGAAGTTCCGCTGCTCGGCGTTCAGTTTCGTCACGTCGCGCAGGAACCTCCCGAGCACATGGGTGTCGCCGATGCCGCGCACGCCCGGCGAGGACACGTCGACCGCGTAGTCGCGGAAGTTCGGCATGCGAAGATCCCGCAGCAGGAGGCCGCCATTGGCGTGGGGGTTCGCGCCCATGCGCCGCTCGCCCTTGGGCGCCAGCTCGGCCAATTCCGGCCTCAGACGACCCCGCTCGTCGAAGAGCTCCTGCGGCCGGTAGCTCCTCAGCCAATCTTCCAGCAGCTTGAGGTGTTCGGGATGAGTGGCCGGGTCGGAAAGCGGCACCTGATGCGATCGGAAGGTTCCTTCGACCTGCAGGCCGTCGACCATCTTCGGACCCGTCCAGCCTTTGGGCGAATTGAGCACGATCATCGGCCAGCGCGGCCGCGCGGATTCGCCGCGGGCGCGCGCGGCCCGCTGAATTTCTCTTATCTGCTCGACAACCGTGTCGAGCGTCGCCGCCATCGCCTCGTGCATCGGCTCGGGCTCGTGACCCTCGACGAAGTAGGGGGCCCACCCATAGCCGCGGAGCAATTGTTCCAATTCCTCGCGGCCGATGCGGGCGAGGATTGTCGGGTTGGCGATCTTGTAGCCGTTGAGATGCAGGATCGGCAGCACCGCGCCGTCGGTCACCGGATCGAGGAACTTGTTCGAATGCCACGCCGTGGCCAGCGGACCCGTTTCGGCCTCGCCGTCGCCGACGACACAGGCGACGATGAAATCGGGATTGTCGAACGCCGCTCCGAACGAATGGCTGAGCGAATAGCCCAGTTCGCCGCCTTCGTGGATCGAGCCGGGGCACTCCGGCGATGCGTGGCTGGGGATCCCTCCCGGAAACGAAAATTGCCTAAAGAGCCGGCGAAGCCCGGCTTCATCCTGGCTGACTTCGGGATAGATCTCGCTGTAGGTTCCCTCGAGATACGTGTTGCCGACCACGGCCGGGCCGCCGTGACCGGGGCCGGAGACGTAAATCATGTCGAGGTCGTATTTCTTGATGACCCGGTTCAAATGCACATAAATGAAATTCTGCCCGGGGGTGGTGCCCCAGTGTCCCAACAGCATGTGTTTCACGTCCGCCAGGGTCAGCGGCCGCCTCAGCAACGGATTGTCGTAAAGATAGATCTGGCCGACCGACAGATAGTTGGCGGCCCGCCAATAGGCGTCCATCTTGTGAAGGAGGTCCGCAGAGAGAGTCTTCGTCTTCATGGTTCGCCTCTCCTCTTCTCGCCAAAGCCGATCTCAACGGTTTGACTCGTCAGTCGCGGACGGCCCCGGCGGGCGCGGCGGCCCGTCTCTTCAGACGATGGAGCCTTTTGCGAGCGGCGTTCGGCGAGACTCAGCATGAAATTCGGTTTTCACCATTGCAGAAACCGCCGCCCGGCGAGCGCGCCGGCGGCGACGACGACGAGCGTCGCGAGCGGATACCAGCTGGCGACGAACAAGGGTGAGTCGTCGGTGCAACTGCTGGCGTAGATCATCGCCGCGACACCCGCCGCGGCCGCGCCCGCGAGCGCGCCGGTGAGAGCCGGGTGCAGCGGCGCGCCCGCGCGCATCGCGACGACCAACGCCGTCAACGGCGCGATCGAAAGCAGCGGAATCAACGTGAGGCAGTGCAGCCAGTTGGTCCCGATCAGGCGCGTCCCCCACAGATCGGGCGGAACGAGCAGGAGTTCAGCGACGACGGCGCCCGCCAGCAGCGCGAAGGGCGCGACGAGCAGCAACGCCAGCGCGCCGGGGCGCGCGTCGGGCCGCATCAGTCGCCAGCACAGCAGCGCCGACGGCGCCGCCAGCGCCAACGCATCGACGAACTTGAGATCGAAGCGGACGGTTCGCGCCGCCTCGGCGAAATCCGGCCGCGGCCCGAGCGCGGCCATGAACAGCGCGAGACTAGCCGCCGCGCCGAGCGCCAGCGCCAAGCCGAGCCGCCCGCCCAGACGGACCGGCGCGATCGCGTCGGCCGCCAGCGAATTGACGAGATCGGCGGTCTTCATTGCGTCGCGCTCCGCCACGCCGCGGCGAGCGACTTCAGCGCGCGGTGCAGCGCGACCCGCACCGCCACCTCGCTCATCGAAAGCCGCGCCGCCGTTGCGGCGATCGACTGGCCGTCGAGCGAAATCGCAGTCACGATTTCGCGTTGACGCGGCGTCAGTTTTTGCATGACGCGCCCGATGTCGCTGCGCAAGTGTGGGTCCTGCGCTTCCGGCGCCGCCAGCGCCGCCTCGAAATCCTCGATCGGCGCCAAGCGTCGCGCGCCGCGCCGACGCATCGCGTCGATGATCTTATGGCGCGCGATCGCATTGACCCAAGGCGCGAGCTTGGGGCCGCCGTCCCAGGTGTGCCGCTTCAGATGGATCGCCAACAGAGTCTCTTGCACGACATCCTCGATATCCGCGTCGCCGACCCGCATGCGCGAAAAAGCCCCCCGCGCCATCGCACGGACCGCCCGCCCGATCTCCTCAAGCAATCGACGATAGGCCGCCTCGTCGCCGGCCAGAGCGGCGCGCATTATCGGCGCCCATTTGTCGTCGCCGGGACCGACGGCCGGTTCCACGCCCATTCTTGCTTCGCCCCACTGCGACAATTGTTACAAGCAGAGCCGGACCCTTTCGTCGGAAGGCTCGCAATCTTGTGTCGAAAGCCCTGTAACACGCGGCGCGCCCGCCGCGAAGACGCCGGCGAACGCCGAAGAGCAGCGCCGCGCCGCATGGCGAAATTGAGCCGTTTGGCGCCGGAGCCGATCATAGGGTCAGAACCGAGCGTCGATCCGCCTCGCCGGCCGTCCACGTCTCCGCCACCGAAGCAAGCGGCGCAGGCGCGACGTCGAGGCTGAGTTCGCCTCTGGCCGTTCGCGACAGAATATCCGCAATGATCGTCCGCATTTGAGCGGCCGGAGGATAATTGGCGGTTCCGCTGCCGAGAATCGTGAGGCGCGAGCCGCGCAGCGCGCTGGAAGGAAGCGTGATGGTCGGCGCCGCCATCGCTCCCACGGACACGAGGCGAACGCCTTCGCCATTGGCGAGGTCGGCGGAGAGGTCCGACTTGACCAGCACGCCGATCAACGCCTCCGCCGCCGCGCCCCAGACGTAGTCGACGACGACCCCGAGCCCGCGGGCCGCCTCCTCGGCGAAGGCCTGTTTGAGCTCTTCAGCGGGCAGGCGCAGATCGATCGTGGCGTCGGCGTCAAGCGCGTTCAGCGCGTCCTGCCGGCGGCCGGCGGCGATCACGCGACCGGCGCCGAGCAGACGCGCCGCTCGCACCGCCATGCGGCCGGCGGCGCCTGTCGCGCCAAGCACCAGCACAGCCTCGCCAGGGAGCAGCCGGACCCGCCAGACGAGCGGAAGCCACGCCGCCAGCGCGGGGTTGACGATCGCTGCGGCCAACCTCGCGTCCAGACCGTCGGGAAGCGGGACGGTCAATGACGCCGGCGCGCGCTCCGCCATGGCGCCGAACGGCCGGCGGCCCGTCGCGAAATAGACGCGCGTCCCATCCGCAAGCCGGCCCGCGCCGTCGGTGCCGCAAACAACAGGCAGCGTGCGCGGGCTGCTGTAATGCCTGCCTGCGGCTATGGCGCGATCGAGTTGCTTGATCGACGCGGCTGCGACCTCGACGATCGCCTCGCCGTCTTGCGCGACCGGCTCCTCGAACTCGCCGTACCGTGGCGTCTGGCCGATAACATCGAGAACCGCCGCTTTCATATTTTCTCTCCAGGCTTCTCGAGGCTCGGGACCCTCGGTTCCGCAATTCGCGCCTGTTCTATTTCGCCGGCAACACGGCGAGGATCTCCTCGGTCGAGCGAATGCGCGCGAGGCGGGGAAGAATGTTCGCGATCGAGAACGTGTGCATCGCCTCGTTGACGCCGCTGACCGCGTCCTCGGCCACGACGACGCTGTAGCCGTATTGCCAGGCTTCGCGCGCGGTCGATTCGACGCCGAAATTGGTGGCGACGCCGGTCAGGACGATGGCGTCGACGCCGCGTCGGCGCAACTGCAGATCGAGTTCCGTGCCGTGAAACGCGCCCCATTGGCGTTTGACGATGACGAAGTCGGCGGGCAGAAGCGCAATTTCGGGCACGAAGTCCGACCAGCCGGCCGGCAGCGGGGCGGTGGGATAAGGGCTATCGACCGCCTGGCGCAACCGATCGGCGCCGTTGGGCGAATAGGCGACGTGGACTGGCGCCACGACCCCGCCGGCTTGCTTGAGGCTCGTCGCCAGACGAGCCGAATTGCTTATGACCTCAGCGGCGCTGTGGGGCGCGAGCGGCATCGCCAGCACGCCGTTCTGCAAATCGATCAGCACGAGCGCGGTGGATTTCGGGTTCAAGCTGAACATGGCCGAGATTTCCTTGTTGTTGACGCCGAACGGCGGCGCCTTTATCGCCGGAGCCGCGTCCCGCCCACTCGTGGTGGCGTCGTCGAGACGGGGTCACGGCCGACGAGGCGGCGCGCCGACGCGATTAGGCCTAACATGCGTTCATGCCGCCGAGGCGCCTAAGCCATGAATTTTTTCCAGCGTTTCACTTTTCTGTTTTCCGCGCCGATGTTCGACGCCGACGACCTCGAGGGTCTGCGCGTCAACCAGATCATCGCCGCCATTGAACGCATGGGCTTCCAGGTCATCAAGGCGCGCCGGCTCGAGGACGCCGAGATCGCCGTGCAGACCGACGCCGCGATCGGCTGCATGGTGGTCGACTGGGGCAAGAAGGGCCTCGAGGGCAAGGCCGCCTCGCTGATCAACCTGATGCGCAAGCGCGGCCTGGAAATGCCGATCATGATCCTCGTCAGGCGCAAGCGTTTCGAGGACATTCCCGTCGAGGTGCTCGATTTCATCGACGGCTACGTGTTCCTCGCCGAAGAAACGCCGGAATTCATCGCCAAGAACCTCGTCTCGCGCCTCAAGCAATACGCCGAAACGCTGAAGACGCCGTTCTTCGGCGCGCTGGTCGACTATGCCGAGGAGGGCAATCAGTTATGGACCTGCCCCGGCCACAACGGCGGCATCTTCTATAGCCGCAGCCCGATCGGCCGCATCTTCGTCGAGCACCTGGGCGACGCGATCTTCCGCGACGACCTCGACAATTCGATTCTGGAACTGGGCGATCTCCTCACCCACGAGGGGCCGGCGCTGCAGGCGCAAAAAGAGGCCGCCGCGATATTCGGCGCCGAAAAGACCTATTTCGTGCTCAACGGCACCTCGTCGTCGAACAAGATCGTGCTGACCAACCTGGTCGCCGAGGGCGATCTGGTGCTGTTCGACCGCAACAACCACAAGGCGGCGCACCACGGCGCGCTGCTGCTCGGCGGCGGCGTGCCGATCTTCCTGCCCGCCGACCGCAACGCCTACGGGCTGATCGGCCCGATCCGCGCCGACTCGTTCGACGAAACGGCGATTCGCGAGCGCATCCGCGCCAATCCGCTGGTCGAGGACAAGGAGGCCTGGAAGCGCGAGCGGCCGTTCCGCGTCGCGGTGATCGAACAATGCACCTACGACGGCACGATCTACGACGCCGAGCGGATCGTCCAGCGCATCGGCCGCTTGTGCGACTACATCCTGTTCGACGAGGCCTGGGCCGGATTCATGAAGTTTCATCCGCTCTATGAACGGCGCTTCGCGATGGGCTTGAAGAACCTCGGCGAAGCCTCGCCGGGCGTGGTCGCGACGCAGTCGGCGCACAAGCAGCTCGCCAGTTTTTCGCAGGCCTCGCAAATCCACGTGCGCGACCGCCACATCAAAGGTCAGCGCCGGCGGGTCGAGCACCGGCGGTTCAACGAAGGCTTCATGCAGCACGCTTCGACCTCGCCGTTTTATCCGCTGTTCGCTTCTCTCGACGTCGGCGCGCAGATGATGAAGGGGCGCTCCGGCGAAGTGCTGTGGGACGACACCATCCGGCTCGGCATCGAAGTGCGCAAGAAATTGCGCGCGGTCAGACGCGAATTCGAGGAGAAGGAGAAGGACCCGGCGCGGCGCTGGTTTTTCGATCCGTTCGTCCCCGACCGCGTTTCGATTCCCGACGTCGCCAGCGAAGGCGGCGCGCATAACGTGCCGTGGGAGAGCGTTTCGACCGATCTGCTGGCGCGCGATCCGCGATTTTGGGCGTTGGCGCCGGGCGAAGCCTGGCACGGCTTCAGCGAACTCGAAGCCGGATTCGCCATCACCGATCCGGCCAAGCTCACCCTGCTGACGCCGGGCTTCGATCGCAAAAGCGGCGCCTACGAGGCGCACGGCGTGCCGGCGCCGGTGGTCGCGCAGTATTTGCGCGAGAACCGCGTCGTGCCGGAGAAGAACGACCTCAATTCGCTGCTGTTCCTGCTGACCCCCGGCGTCGAGTCGAGCAAGGCCGGCACGCTGGTCTCGGCGCTGGTCGCCTTCAAGCGGCTGTACGACGATAACGTCTCGCTCGAAGACGCGATGCCGGAATTCGTCGCCCGCCGCCCCGCGCGCTATCGCGGCAAGCGCCTGCGCGACCTGTGCGCCGAAATGCACGCGTTCTTCCGCGAGGCCGGCGTCAGCGCGTTGCAGAAAGCGCAGTTCGCGTCCGAGCACTTGCCCGAGATGGTCATGACGCCGCGCGAGGCCTCGCGCCATCTGGTGCGCAACAATGTCGATTACCTACCGCTCGATGCGCTCGAGGGGAGGGTCGCGACGACCTTGTTCGTCGTCTATCCCCCAGGGATAGCCACCGTCGTTCCCGGCGAGCGGCTCGACGAGCGCGCGCGGCCGATGATCGATTACCTCAAGGTTTTCGAGCGCGCCGCCAACGTCTTTCCCGGATTCGAGGCCGAGATACAGGGTCTCTATCGCGAGGTCGACGCGTCGGGCGCGATACGCTTTTTCACTTATGTCGTGCGCGAATCGGAGCGCGCGCATTCCGGGCGGAGGCGCCGATGACGATGGAGGAGGTCGACAAGGGCCTCGACGGCGAAACGGCCGGCGGCGCCGCGGTGCGCCCCTCGCGCGAGGCGGACGTGCCGGCGATGCTGGCGATCTATCTCCATCACATCCGCCACGGCGTCGAGCCCGGCGCCGCCCGCGACGTCGAGGCGCCGGACTTGGAGGACCTCAGAAGGCGGCGCAAGACCATGCACCGCGGGCGATTGCCGCATCTGGTCGCCGAACGCGCCGGCGTCGTCCTCGGCTACGCCTACGCCGTGCCGTTCCGCAAGCGGCCTGCCTACCGCTACGCGGTCAAACATTCGATCTACGTGCATCACGAGCACCTGGGCGGCGGCGTCGGCCGCCTGCTGATGGCGGCGTTGATCGACGTCTGCGCGGCGGCCGGCTACCGCCAGATGATCGGCTACATCGACGCGGCCAATCAGGCTTCGCTCCGCTTGCACCAATCCTTCGGCTTTCGGCAGGTCGGCCTTCTGCCGGCGATCGGCTACAAATTCGGCCGCTGGACCGACACGGCGATGGTGCAGCGCTCGCTCGGCCTCGGCGCGACCGCGCCGCCAGAAGGGTGAGGCCCCTTCTCCCCTTGCGGGAGAAGGCGTCACGCGCCCGGCGGCGGCGCTTGATCGGCGGCGAGCGCGCGTAACAGCGACCAGCTGTAGATTCCCGAATTGTGGCCGTCGTTGAAGGCGATGCGCGCGGCGTAATTGCCGACCGTTTCGACGCCGACGATGGCGATCCCGCCTTCGGGCGCCGGCGGGCGGCGTTTGTCGGCGCTCGGGCTCGCCGCGCGCAGGCGTTCGGCCGAGATGTCGGCGGTGAAGCCGCCGGCGAACGTGATGCGCAACACGTGGCCGGCCTCGCGCACGCGCAACTCGCTCGGCGACGGTTCCGGCGCGCTCCCTTTTCCCGCTTCGCCCATCGCCGCCCTCCCCTTAATAAGCTCACTCGATCACGATGCGCGGCACCGGGCGGGACGCGCCCTGCCCCTCGAACAGCGCCGCGCGCACGCGGCTCGCGAGCGCAAGATAGGCCGCGGCCTGCGGGCTCTCCGGCGCGCTGACGACGATCGGAGCGCCGCCGTCCGAGGTCTCCCGGATCTTCAGATCCAGCGGAATTTCGCCGAGGAACGGCGCGTCGTGGGTCTCGGCTTCGCGCCGCGCGCCGCCGTGGGCGAAGATATTGGTGCGGCCGCCGCAATGCGGGCAAACGAAATAGCTCATGTTCTCGACCACGCCGAGCAGGGGCACGTTGACCTGCCGGAACATGGCGATGCCGCGCCGCGCGTCGATCAGCGACAGATCCTGCGGCGTCGAGACGATCACCGCGCCCGAAAGCGGCACGTTCTGCGCCATCGTCAATTGCGCGTCGCCGGTGCCCGGCGGCATGTCGACGACCAGCACGTCGAGTTCGCCCCACTCGACCTCGCGCAAGAATTGCGTCAGCGCCGAAATCACCATCGGTCCGCGCCAGACGACCGCCGCGCCCTCCTCGACCAGAAAGCCGATCGACATCACCTTGACGCCGTATTTCTCCAGCGGCCTGAGCTTCTGGCCGTCGGACGCGAGAGCTGGCCTTTCCGTTATGCCGAACAGCCGAGGCATCGAGGGGCCGAAGACGTCGGCGTCGAGCACGCCGACGCGCAAGCCGAGCCGCGCCAGGCCGAGCGCGAGATTGCAGGCGGTGGTCGACTTGCCGACGCCGCCCTTGCCGGACGCGACCGCGATGATCTTTTCGATGCCGGGGATCGGCTGCGCGGTCGGCAGGCGCGGGCGGCGCGCGGCCGGCGCGGCGGCGGGCCCCTCGCTCTCGGCGGTCAGCGTCACCACCGCCGCGACGACGCCGGGCAGCGCCTTGATCTTCGCCTCGGCCGCCGCGCGCATGGCCTCCATCGCCTCGGCCTGCGCGGGGTTGACTCGGATGGCGACGAACGCCTTGCCGTCGCGCACCGTCACGCCGTCGATGGCGCCCGATCGCGGCAGCGGAGTCTTGCCGTCCGGCCCGGGCACAGCGGCGAGCGCGGCGAGGATTTCGTCGTTGGAGGGCATCGAGTTTCTTTCCTTTTCCTGCCGAAGTCGAGGCGGCGCGCGCGCTCCACGCCGAGGCGCCTTGTGGCACAGCCGGGCGAAGAGGAAAAGCGCCGCGGCTTTCTGCCTCGAGGTCGACGGCCGCCGCGATCGCGTTCTTGCCCTGCGCCCCGTTCGCGCGCAAGGATCGCGACGCCCGCTTGAACTCGAGAGGCCCGACCCATGAACCGACGCGATCTTCTTCTCGGCGCCGCCGCGGCTGCGGCCGGCTTGGCCTTCGGCGCGCCCGCCAGCGCCAATATCGCTGCGCCTTTCGACTGGAGCCTTTGGCCGCCGATGACCGGCCGCGACGCCTTCGTCGCCTGGATGCGGGAGAAGCGCGGCGAGGACGCCGGGTTCCTCGGCCAGCGCTGGGATCGCTATCTGCAACTGATCGCCCATAACGATGTTTGGGACGAGACCGACAAGCGCGCCTTCCTGATGACGCCGCGCGAGGAATTCGTCACCGCGGACAATCTTTCGCGCGCCTACGAGTGGCATCACCTCAACATCGGTTTCGGCGTCACCATCACCGGCCCGCACACGGTCGCGCGCATGACCAACACGCTTGCGGTCAAGCACGGCGACAAGGTTCTCGAGATCGGCACGGGCTCCGGCTACCAATCGGCCTACCTGAGCTATCTGACCGACCGGCTATGGTCGATCGAGATCATCCCGGCGCTGGCGCAGCGCACCCGCGCGCTCTACGATTCGCTGATCGCGCGCGGCTACGCCGAGTATCGCGCCATTCAAACCAAGAACGCCGACGGCTATTACGGCTGGAGCGAGGCGGCGCCGTTCGACAAGATCATCGTCACCTGCGGCATCGACCACATCCCGCCGCCGCTGCTGCAGCAGCTCGTCCCCGGCGGGATCATGGTGATCCCGGTCGGGCCGCCCGGCGCGCAGCACGTGATCAAGGCGGTCAAGACGCAGGCTCCGGACGGCGCGTTCTCCGTCACGCGCTCCGACATTTACGGCGGTGCGATCATTCCGTTCGTGCCCTTCACCGGCGGCCACCAGAGCCTGACGAGGAATCCCTTCTCCGCTTGCGGGAGAAGGCAGCGCGAAGCGCCGGATGAGGGTCATCGGGCGCTCGCAAAAACCCTCGCCGCAACCCCTCGCCCCACGGCGAATGCGAAGGGTTCGTCCGATGCGGGAGAGGGGTTTTGGTCAGAGCGCCTTGCCGACCAGCGCGCCGATCCCCGCCGTCACCGCCATCGCCAGCGCGCCCAGCAACGCGACGCGCAGCGTCGGCTTGACGATCGTCGCCCCGCCCATCCAGGCGCCCAGCGCGCCGAGCGCGGCGAGGAACGCCAAGGCGGCCAGCGACACCGCGCCGACCGTCGCCTCGCGCGGCGCCAGGAACGCGGCGAGCGTCGGCATCGCGGCGCCGGCGGAAAAGCTGATCGCCGAAGCGCAAGCCGCCAGGATCGGATTGGCGCTCCGGGCGTCGGAAATGCCGAGTTCGTCGTGCGCGTGCGCGCTGAGGGCGTCCTTGGCCATCAGCTGCTCCGCGACCCGGCGCGCCAACGCCGGCGCGAGGCCGCGCCGCTGATAGATCAGCGTCAGCTCCCGCGTTTCGACTTCGGGCGTATCCTCCAGCGAATGTCGCTCGCGTTCGAGATCGGCCGCTTCGGAGTCGGCCTGCGAGCTGACCGAAACATATTCGCCCGCCGCCATCGCCATCGCGCCCGCCGCCCAGCCCGCCACCGCCGCGGTGAGGATTTCGCCGCGCGTCGCGCCGGCGGTGGCGACGCCGACGATCAGGCTCGCGGTCGAAATGATGCCGTCGTTGGCGCCGAGCACCGCCGCGCGCAGCCAGCCGGCGCGATTGATGAAATGGGCGGCGAGCGGCGGCATGGAAGAACCTCTCGCTGAGGGTTCGGCGCCAAGCGCGATATCACGCAAGCGTGACGAAAGATACGCCATCGGCGCAATCGCCGCGCGCGGCTTCGTCTTAAGGCGCTTCGCCGGCGCGCCCCACGACTTCATGACTAGCTTGCGGAAACGGAATTTCCGGCCATGATGGCGCGGGTCCGCCTGCCTCCTCAGGCGAATGGCGTCAAACGGAGCGCGTCCATGCCGATCGGGAAGTTCCTGTACTTCGGCGATTTCGCCGTCATCCCCGCGGCGGTGCTGCTGTTCGCCGGTTTTGTCTTTTCCGACCGCGGCCTCGAAGCTGCGCCGGAGTGGGCGATGAGCCTCATCGTCGGCGCCGGGGCGTGGACGCTGGTCGAATATCTCGTTCACCGTTTCGCCTACCACGGCGCGCCGATCCTGACGGCGCTGCACGAGGCGCATCATCGCGATCCCGCCGCCTTCATCGGCGTCCCGTCGTTCTTGTCGAGCGGATTGATCGTCGCGGTCTGCTACCTGCCGCTGCGCGGCCTCGACCCGATCTTCGCCGGCGGCTTCGCCAGCGGCATGCTGATCGGCTACGGCTTCTACATGTTCGTCCATCACGCGACGCATCATTTCGCGATCCGGCCCGGCGACTGGCTCTACGAGGCGCGGGTGCGGCACATGGCCCATCATTATCGCGGCAGCAGCAATTTCGGCGTCAGCGTCGGATTGTGGGATCGCATGTTCCGCACCGGCGGCGCGCGCCGCGACCGAACGGCGAAGGCGTGAAGCGAGGCGCGGCCGTCCTTAAACGAAGCCGCGCGACTTCCCGGGCCTCGCGCAACCCGCAAACGCGAAACGGCCGGGCGCAATCGCCCGGCCGCGGCGCGGCTCAACCCGCGGCTAACCCGCGGGCAATGCGCTCAGTTCGGCCAGCAGCGATGGCCCTCAGGCCCGAGGTGGTAGCCGCGCGGGCACGCTCGACCGACCGCCATGGGATGGCAGTTTCCGCCGGGGCCGCGCCAGAACCCTGGTCCGCAGCCCTCGGCGACGAGGGTGACGGCGGGACCGGTCTCGACCGACGGAACGGTTATGGCGGCCTGCGCCGACGCCGCGAGGCCGACGGCCAACAACGCTCCGAGAATCCATTTTGACGTCATTGCGCTCTCCACAGTTGCGCGCCTTTCCGGCCCTCATGAGGCTCGACACGGCGCGGAATCGCTATACCGGCCCAGCCGCTCGCGCGCAATCCGCGTAAGGGCGGGCGCGAGCGGCGCTGGCGCCCCGACGCGCGCGACGCGATTGCCGCGCCGGCGGTTTCTGGTGTAGGCATCCGATTTCGCGGCGGCGGATGGGCCCGGAGGCGCACTGGAGGTTGGACGTGACGGAATCGAAGACGCCGCTGCTCGATCGGGTTCGCACGCCAGCCGATCTGCGCCGACTGCCGGTCGGGGACCTGAGAAGGCTCGCCGACGAATTGCGCGCCGAGACGATCAGCGCCGTCTCGGTGACCGGCGGGCACCTCGGCGCCGGCCTCGGCGTCGTCGAACTCACCGTGGCGCTGCACTACGTCTTCGACACGCCGCGCGACCGGCTGATCTGGGACGTCGGGCATCAGGCCTATCCGCACAAGATCCTCACCGAGCGGCGCGACCGCATCCGCACGCTGCGCCAGGGCGGCGGCCTGTCGGGCTTCACCAAGCGCGCCGAGAGCGAATACGACCCGTTCGGCGCCGCCCATGCCTCGACCTCGATCTCGGCCGGCCTCGGCATGGCGGTGGCGCGCGACCTCGCCCGTCGCGACAACGCCGTGATCGCGGTGATCGGCGACGGCGCGATGTCGGGGGGCATGGCCTACGAGGCGATGAACAACGCCGGCGCCTCGCATTCGCGCCTGATCGTCATTCTCAACGACAACGACATGTCGATCGCGCCGCCGACCGGCGCGATGTCGGCCTATCTGGCGCGCCTGGTCTCCAGCCGCGCCTATCTCTCGCTGCGCGGCGCCGTCAAGCAACTGGCGCGCCGCCTGCCGAAGTTCATCTACGACAAGGCCAAGCGAACCGAGGAATACGGCCGCGGCTTCTGGACCGGCGGCACCTTGTTCGAGGAGCTCGGCTTCTTCTACGTCGGGCCGATCGACGGCCACAATCTCGACCACCTGCTACCGATCCTGAAGAACGTGCGCGACATGCCCAATGGGCCGGTGCTGGTCCACGTCGTCACCAAGAAAGGCAAGGGCTATCCGCCCGCCGAGGCCGCCGAGGACAACTACCACGGGGTTAGCGCGTTCGACGTCGTCACCGGCGCGCAGGCGAAGCCGAAGTCCAACGCACCGACCTACACCAGGGTGTTCGCCGACGCGCTGATCGCCGAAGCGGCGCGCGACGACAAGATCGTGGCCATCACCGCCGCCATGCCGAACGGCACCGGCCTCGACCGTTTCGCCGCGGCCTACCCCGCGCGGACGTTCGACGTCGGCATCGCCGAGCAGCACGCCGTCACCTTCGCGGCGGGCCTGGCCTGCGAAGGCTACAAGCCCTTCTGCGCGATCTATTCGACCTTCCTCCAGCGCGCCTACGATCAGGTGGTGCACGACGTCGCCATTCAGAACCTGCCGGTGCGCTTCGCGCTCGATCGCGCCGGCCTGGTCGGCGACGACGGACCGACCCACGCCGGCGCGTTCGACGTCGCCTATCTCTCCTGCCTGCCCAACATGACGGTGATGGCGGCGGCCGACGAGGCCGAACTCGTCCACATGATCGCCACCTGCGCCGTTCACGACAGCGGCCCGATCGCGGTGCGCTATCCCCGCGGCGAAGGAGTCGGCGTCGAAATGCCGGAGCGCGGCGTTCCCCTGGCCATCGGCAAGGGGCGCGTGCTGCGGCAGGGGACGCGGATCGCGATCCTGTCGCTGGGCACGCGCCTCGCCGAAGCGCTGAAGGCCGCCGACGATCTCGCCGCGCGCGGCCTTTCGACCACCGTCGCCGACGCGCGCTTCGCCAAGCCGATCGATCGCGAACTCGTGCTGAGCCTCGCGGCGAGCCACGAATTGCTGATCACCGTCGAAGAGGGCTCGGTCGGCGGCTTCGGCTCGCACGTCATGAGCCTGCTCAGCGAGAGCGGCGCGCTCGACGCCGGGCTCAAGGTCCGCGCGATGACCCTGCCCGACGCGTTCCAAAGTCAGGACAAGACCGAGCGGCTCTACGCGGCGGCCGGGCTCGACGCCAAGGGGATCGTCGCCAAGGCGCTCGCCGTTTTCGGCGCCGGCGCCGTCGCGGCGAGCCGGACCGCGTGAGCGCGCCGGACGGGCGAGCCGAGGAGACGCGAGGGCGGAGGGCGCCGCGCCTGACGCGGCGCGGGCGTCAAGCGGCGTCAAGCAAGGCGGCGCGTTGGTAGTGTCTCAGTTTGAAATTTCGTCGGTCGCTTTTTTGTAAGGGCCGCGCGGTCCGGGTTTCGGCGCATCCAAGTCCATGATCGCAAGCAGGTCTTCCCAAGTCATGAGGGACTTGGACAATCCGGCCGCCATCGCAGGCGTGATGCGAAGCGTCTTGTGAATGCGAATGAAATTGTACCAGACGCTCCAGATCGCGACCATATGCGCGTGGTTCTCGAATTTCTTGGAAAACGCATTCGTCAAACGCGTGAACCGGCGATTGTGCATTCGCATCGTTAGGTTCGCGCGCTCGGCGTAGGACGTGCTGACGTGCGCCATGTCGGGCTTGCCCTCGATCCGCTCTTTCCTCGCGCCGATGCACTCGGCGGGGCTATAGCGGCCCTTCGCAGCTTCCGGCGATGCGCCGTAAATTTTGTTCAGCATGGCGTAGTCGACATCCGCGCCGAACGCGCCTTCAACGGCGTCGAGATAGGCTTTGTGGCCGTCTGACGTGAGTTGAATGCGAGCAGCGACGCGAGCCGCAACATCGTCCATGAACCACTTGGCGCACTCGCCATCTCGACCGCCGACAAAATGCGAAATGATGAGCTTCGTGTCGGCTTCGATCGCGGTCCATGTCCAAGTGTCGCCAGCGCCATCGACTGGGTTTTTCATCGCCGCAACGTTCTTGGCCTTCGCCGCTGTGAAGCTCCAGATTTCGTCGACCTGAACGCGCTTCGCCTTCACGTTGCGGACCTTGGCGTCATGGAAGCCGGCGCAGAAACGGCCCGCGTCTTCCAAGAGCTTCGATACGGTGTTGATCGAAACATCCGCGAGGCGCGAGACAGAGCGCATCGAAGCGCCTTCGCAGAGCATCGAGAGGATTTGGGCGCGCTTGGCGAAAGGGAGCTTGTTCATACCCCCCTTATATGCACTTTTTGCTTGACTGTCAAGCATGTTTTTCACATATCTTAATTTTGCATCTAACGCATTTTCGTGATCTCCTTTCTCCGAGAGAACTGCGGCTACACCACGCCATTAGCCATTGCAATCATTATTTCGTGATATCTAAAAAACGTGATAGACAATGTGGCGGTTCTTTTGGTATCCTGACGGGACGCCCAATCCTTGGCAATCGTGGTACGACTGCCAAGATACGAGCGTTCAAGGTAGCCATGATGCCACTATTCGATTTTTGCTGGGACAAAAGAAATGGCGACGACCTCATGCAGAGAAGCTTACCGACTGTGATGGGATCATAGAGATTATTATCAAGAGCGCGGTTCAGCATCGCTTATTTGGTTTTTATGGACCGGGACGAATGGAATTCACGATCGTACTACCATGTACTCACCGAGGCAAGAAATACTACCCAATTGAAGCAAAAGATGACGCAATTAGACGGATGAACGCGATACAGACCGGAACAGTAAAGGCTATACCCTGTGCCCAGCCGCAAAGACATTGAACCGTTCTTAGACAAGGGATATCGAGATTCGTATCTTGATATTTTTGTTCGATCGGGCATTGCGCTTCAAATACAAGCGCTTCGCGATCAGTTACAGTTGTCTCAAGCTGACTTTGGTAAGCTAATAGGAAAAACGCAGAGCTTTGTGTCACATATAGAAGATACTGACTACTCTGGCACCGTGAAGGTCTTGCTTGACATTGCCAAGGCATTAAATATTGGGTTGGACATACGATTTCGGTCTTATGATTATTTATTGGATGCCGATGTATCAGGAAATGCATTCAAGGTGATGGATGTGTACGAAACGTACCATACAGGCGCGCCTGATGTTGTTACGGCACACATATCGTTGCCGTCACCATCAACGTCGTTGGCCCCTGTATTTGCACTCCCTATTGATATTGGAGCAACTACATTGAGTATAAGCGACGGAGTGACATATTTTAGTGGAATCGTGGAAATTAACACTGAACTTGGGTATGTAGGTAATGTCGGTTCTCTTATATCGGAGGATGAATCAAGATGGCCGAACAGGCTCCCACCGTCATCGCAGGGCAAGTTCCACGAATCAGAGACCCCCAATTCAGGGAGATCTATTCAAATGTAACGTCCGGCCGCATAGGACCAATGGATATTACAATAGTATTTTCTAGGATGGTTGAGCTGGCCCCAGGGCAACCAGTGATTGCGGATCAATGCGAGATTACTATGTCACCGCAACAATGTCTTGCCGTATTCAACCAATTGAAACAAACGATAGATGGCTATCAGAAGGTATTTGGCGAATTGACCATGCCAGAAGATACAGTAAGGTCAACACTTAGCTCGGAACAAATGTCGAATCTATTGAACGCAGCAATCACGCGGGCGGCCTCTGCACGGCGGGAATTGGCGGCCTCCATAATGGATCAGGCGGTGCCTCAAACAGCGCCGGCTACTTCTTCCACCGAGCCGCCGCCGCCTTCGAAGCAATCTCACGGCGCTGCTCCGAAGAAAGGGTCTTAGCGCGCGACGCCGCCCTTTAATCCTCCCTTACGATGCAATTCTTTCGCTGGGTCGCGGAGAGTGTCCTCTTCCTCGCCCGTCAGAATACGCATCACCTTCACGGCGTTGCCGATGACATCGGCGGGGCGGCGCTCGCCCTTAGGTCCGGTTGGCATTATCGTCATCCAGAATCGATTGAAGCTCGGCAATCGCCTTCGTATGGCGGTCGATAGTTTCCGTCGTGAGACTGCCGAGAACCTTATCGCCTACGCCGCCGTTCCCGTTTTCAAGCGGCTTCAGCATCTCACGTAGGCGCAATATCTCTTGTCTTAGATCGTCAGCGTACCACGTTGGCAGACGCTCTAACATTATTGGTCCTTCCCATGCTTTCCAGTATGCATATCACGGATTGCTGGGGCGGGGCGAGCGGCGTCAAGCCCCTCAAATTTCAAACTGAGACACTACCGGCGCGTTTCGTCGAGTTTCGTCAAGCCTTGTCGAGCCGTGTCAAGTCTTGTCAAGGATTCCCTTGGCCGAAACGAGCGTTTTCAAGGGGTTGTGGCGCGTCTAGGGCCTCTTCGCCGCTCGGCGAGCCTGCGCTCGCCGCCGCCTCGCCGAGCGCCTGCTTGCGCTCCCTTTCCTGCCGGATGCGCTCCGCCATCGAATTGAGCTTGGCGAGCAGCCGCTCGCGCGCGTTCTCGTCGTAGGGCGCTCCGGCGGCTTCGACGGCGCTGTACTTGTCGAGCCGGTCGAGCACTTTCAGCAGCCGGTCGATCGCGCGCAGATCGCCGTCGGCGACGCCGCGCGCGGCCAGACGCAGCGCCGGCTCCAGCCGCGCGATCTGCACCAGGGCGTGCTCGAGCTTGCTGTCGCCCTCGCCCTCGCCGAGCGCCTGGGCGACGATCTGGCGCACGCGCTCGCGCGACAGCCCTTCCTGACGCCCGATTTCCGCGTAGGGCCAGCCGGCCTGGACCAGCGCGAGAATGCGCACCCGCCGCGTCTCGCGATCCCGCGCCGTGGCGCGCGCGCCGGGGGAAGGGGTGGAGAGGACGGGGACGTTCATGGCGGCCGGCTCTTTCGTTGGCGCGGCGGAGCGCCGCGCGTCGGGATTTGACGAAGGAGCAGATTAGCACGGATTCTGATTATCGGAAAGCAATTGCTGCGGGGCGGCGGCGCTTTGGCCCGCAAGTCGCGGCGCTGAGCGAAAGCGGCGACGGGGCGGCGTGGCCGACGGCGATCGGGGATTTAGCAAGGCGTCGCCGTAAGTCCCATGAAAAATAGCAACTGTCTTGCAAAAGGAAGCCAGCGGCCGCAATCTCGGCCTCACCGGGGCCTCCATCTGGAGAAACTCGGTTCATGAATTTGCGACCGGGGATCGCGAGGACTGAACCATGAATAGGCTCCCAGCGCGTTTAGGCCCGCGGGCATTCGGTTTTTCTGCCAAATGGTTTTGGGGACTGGCTGCTGTAATTGCGGCGATTATTTTGCTGTTCTTAGTGTTTAGTCTTCCTCGTTTAACTGCTGTTTACGAGATGTACTGGAGCCGGAGTAATATTCAAAAGTTATTCTATGAGGATCTTGGATTAAGTCAGTCATGGTCTTCATTCATTGCAGTCGTTGGCTCTTTCATTTATGCGCTTGCCTGGGTGCCGTTGTCGTTTTGGTTGTACCGAGTCCTAGTTTGGAAATTTAACGCTAGTCAGTTATCGTTGGCATTCATCTGCTGGGTATTCGTCTACGGGCATGTACCCTTGCTGCATGCGTTGCTGGGAACCGACATATGCTTTAACCAGAAAACTGGTGAACCGACCAAATGGTATGTCCAGGATCCTGATGGTCGGATTGTGCTGTTTGACAGCGGTGGGTTCGATGCGGCGACGGGCGCTCAGAAGACCCTTGTGACTTCTCAAATTTGCAATGCATTTCAGCGACAAAAAAAGAATGACCGGCCGCGAAGAATTACTGTAGACGCGCGGCAGGTAGAATTTTTTGATCCTACAACAGGACGACCGCGCGTCTGGTATTCTAGAACCAGCGAGGGAGCGATTGAACTTTTCGACTCGCCGGGCTACGACCCGGTCACTAGTGAAACTCTGCTCCCCGTGAGCAGGGATTTGGTGACCGAAATTATAAACCGGCTAGCCGATGAAGAGGCGGCCCGCAAGCGAGCCGAAGTGGAACGGCGGCAGGCAGAAGCGGATGCAGAAGCGGTGCGAAAGCAAGCCGAACAAGTACGTATACAGGCAGAGGCCGAAGCGCGGCAGCAAGCAGAACAGGAACGTATACGAGCTCAGGACGAGGCGCAAAAGCGAGCCGAGCAAGAACGTATTCGCTCAGAAGCCGAAGCGCAACGACAAGCCGAACGGGACCGCGTACGAGCGGCTATCGCAGCGCGAAAGCAAGCCGAACAAGTACGCATACAGGCAGAGGCCGAAGCGCGGCAGCAAGCAGAACAGGAACGTATACGAGCGGCTGCCGAGGCACAAAAGCAAGCCGAACAGAAGCGGATACTTGACTCATATGTTAACAAAAACGGCGTAATGTGTCACACAATCGTCAACACTGAAACCGGAAACGCTACTTGCAACTGCGGGTCCTTCTATACCGCAGGGCCGTGCTAAGCTCGCAATTACAGTGACGCTTGCATAAATCCCTAATTTTAAGTCTCGTCGGCCACTCCTTCCTGCCGATTGAGGCCGCGATTGCGAGCGGAGGCGGTCACGGCCAAGGCTCACCTGAATAAGGGAATTATGCACGCGTCACCGTAATCCGAGACGCGATCGACGGCCGGAATGAGCACGACGTCGTCGGCGACGACCGTGCGCATGAGCTTGCGAAGCTGCGGCCGGTTCATGTCGACGCCGCTAAGCTTGTCATGAAAAACGCGCTCCGCGTCCGCTCGCTTGAGGTCGACGAGTTGCGTGGGCAGCTCTTGGCCGTCAGTCGAGACGCGGGCAGAGTCGAAAATCATGCGGCCATTCTGCACCGGACTCTTGCTTCGCGGAGGCCATTGAATTTCCGGGGCAGGGCGGCCCGTGCAAAAATCATGATTTTTGCAACACGCATTTTTCGTCGAGGTGCCACGAAAAAAGAAAAAGGGAGCCGCCAGCGGCGACCCCCTTCCTTTGACCATCGCGGCGTTAATGGATGCCCCGATAGCCCCCAAACCTTGTTACGTCGTCGATTGCCACGTTTCCGCGCCCAAATCAAATCGCAAAATTAGGTGAGTCATCTCGCCGAATCAGGTGAGTCATCGGCTGAACCTCTTATGATTTTCCAAAAATTGGCCATCGAAATAGCTGATCGTAATAATTGTGTGTTATATCAATATGTTATACTGTCACGGTACTGTCATCATACGTTCACAGGAATGTCATGCAACATTGCTTTATACTACACCGCTGAGCGTGGCGTGTCACTCGTGGGTGCCCCGATAGCCCCCAAACTGCCGCGACGCTCTCGATGGTCCCCTCGCTCAGCACAGGCACCAACCAACCGATGGAGGTCCTCCATGTGGTGGGACTATATCGGGATGGTTGTCGGCCTTCTGGGGCTCATCGTGAGCGTCGTCGCCGTGTGGCTGACGGCTCTCTATGGCGAGCAGAGTTGCAGGCTTCTGCGAGATATTTGCAGAGGGTTGAAGCTCTAGGCCGCAACGCCCGGCGAAGGGGACTGCCTCGCAAGCGGTCCCCTTCTGCCATTTCATGTGCTCCATTTCTTTCTGCGCCCGCTCGTGACCGCGATCCGGTTCGCCGGAAAGACGCCCCGCAACCTTGGCTGCCGTTCAGTCCGGGATGTCCGGCTCGTCGCCCGAGATGGCCGCGCCGACTACGCCACCCGCTGCTGACCCGACGTGATTTGCTACTGAGAATGGCGAGCCGCTGCTCGCGCTCTGCGTCGACCGATAGACGAGCCTGTCGCCATCTATCGTGCCAACATAGCGGCCGTCCGGCCCGTACACTTTGTCGCCGGTGATGCGGCCGACGGCGATACCAGAGCGGGGTTACGGTGACGCTTTACTAAATCCGCAATTCGTGACGACCCGTGTAGGCCGCAATCTCCCCCGAGCCGCGCCCATGTGGTTACGGTGACAACTTGCTTAACCCCTCTTTCGGGGTTACTGCGCCACTCCGGCCCCCCGCCCGGCCACGCCGCCCCGTCGCCGTCAAGCGGCTGCGCCGCTCCTTAAGCTCCGCTTCGGCCCCCTGCGGACGATTGCTTCGCAATCGCCTTGGGGCGCCAGCGCCGATCGGAGCCGTCACGGTTCGCGAAGCGACCGCGTAGCGGCTTGGCGGACGAATGCTCGGCATTCGCCGCGACTTGACGGCGAGCGCGGCGATGGCAGGCGGCAATTGCGCGTCGACGAGGAAACGCATCAGGCGACGCGCAACACCGGATGATCGCTCTGGCGCGCCGCGTATTCGAGCGCGGCCGCGATGTCGCCGGCTTCCAGCAGCGGGTAATCGCCGAGAATTTCCTCGTGGCTCGCGCCGGCCGCCAGCAGGTCGAGCACGTCCTTGACGCGGATGCGCAGGCCGCGCAGGCAGGGACGGCCGCCGCATTGGCTCGGATCGACCGTTATGCGGTTCAGTTCGCTCATCGCCGGCTCCATCACGCCTTCACGGTTTTCCCCTTTTCCCATAGCACACCCCGCGCCGCCACGCGCGCGGTCTGGGCGCCGGCGGCAGGACCGCGTGCGGACGATTGCTGCGCAATCGCCTTGGGATGACCGGGACAAGCCCGGTCATGACGGGCTGAATCGCCGCCGTCCGCCCGCCCGCTCGCGCCCGCCGCCTCGCGATTGACTTGCCGCGCGCGGCGCGCCTATAAGCCGCCCACGCGACGGCGCCGCCGCCGCCCGAGATTTTCCCGGCTCGCGCGACGCCCCTCGACAAGGAAGCGGCGAGGCCCGGGGTTGGCTTATTTGGGAGAGCCCGGCGCGCTTTCCCCGGCGTTTTCGGCTTACGGAGCACCCGACGTGAAGCGGACCTATCAACCGAGCAAGCTGGTGCGCAAACGCCGCCACGGCTTTCGCGCGCGCATGGCGACGGCAGGGGGCCGCAAGGTGCTCAACGCCCGGCGCGCGCGCGGCCGCAAGCGCCTTTCGGCTTGACCCGCCGCGCGGCCTCGACCCGGCGCCGCGTCGCGAGAATCCCGATGATGGAGCCTGACGCCTTGGGCGAAGACGCAAGGCGAGACGCCGCCCATCCCCCGCTCATGGGACGCCTGCGGCGGCGGGCGGAGTTTCAGCGCGTTTCGCGCGGCCGTCGCGCGCACGTCGAGACCTTCACTTTGCAGGCCAATGCGCGCGCGCTCGCCGACGCGCCGCCGGGAGAGGCGCCCGCCGAGGCGCCCCGCGTCGGCTTCACCGTCACCAAGCGCCTCGGCGACGCGGTCGAGCGCAACCGCATCCGCCGGCGCCTGAAGGAGGCGCTGCGGCGCGCGGACGCGGTTGCGCCGGCGCCCGGGCACGATTACGTATTGATGGCGCGCCGCGAGGCGCTGACGCGTCCGTTCGCCGCCCTCGTCGCCGACATCGAAAAAGCGTTCGCCAAAATGAGCCGGCTCGAGCCGCCGGTCCGCGCCGCGCCTCGGCGCGCGCCGCCCGCAACCGACAGAGAAAAGCGATCATGAACTCCGAGGACTCCCGCAACATCATCCTGGCGATCGTCCTTTCGGGGCTCGTGCTGATCGGCTGGCAGTATTTCTACGCCGCGCCGCAGCTGCAAAAGGAGCGGCAGGCGCAAACGCTGGCGCAGGCGCCCGCGACGGCCAACCCCACGACGGCCAATCCCGCGACGGCCGCCGTCGGCGCCGGCGGCGCGGTCCCGACGCCCGGCGCGGCCCCCGTCGAAGCCGGGCCGAAAACCCGCGCCGAGGCGCTGGCGGCGAGCCCGCGCGTCGTCATCGACACGGCGAGCCTGGCCGGTTCGATCGACCTGACCGGCGGCGTCGTCGACGACATCGTCCTGAAGGCCTATCGCGAGACCATCGACCCCCACAGCCCCAACATCACCTTGTTCTCGCCGCAGGGCGGCCCGCGGCCCTATTGGGCCGAAACCGGCTTCGTCACCGACGCGCCCGGCGTGAAGACGCCCAACCGCCTCACCCTGTGGAGCGCGGATTCGTCCGCCCTCAGCGCCGACAAGCCGGTGACGCTCACTTACGACAACGGCGCCGGGCTGAAATTCAAGCGGGTGATCGCCGTCGACGACAAGTACATGTTCACGATCAGGGATTCGGTCGAGAACGACGGCGCCGAGCCGGTTTCGCTGCGCCCCTATGCGCTGATCCTGCGACGCGGCAAGCCGGACGTCGCCGGCTACTCCGTGCTGCACGAAGGCTTCGTCGGCGTCATCGGCGGCGGCGGGGTGCAAGAGGTCACCTACGCCAACATCGACAAGGCGACCGGCAAGGTCGACGCCTATACGGGCGAGGGCGGATGGCTCGGCTTCACCGACAAATACTGGGCCTCGGCGATCATTCCCGACCAGAGCGAACCGATCGAAGCGCGCTTCTCGGCGAGCGGCCCGGCGCAGCTCGAGGACTATCAGTCCGACTTTATCGGCCCCGCGCTGGCGATCGCGTCCGGCGCTTCCGCCGAAGCCGTCGCGCGGGTGTTCGCCGGCGCCAAGGAAGTCGCGACGATCGACGCCTACGGCAAAAGCCTCGACATCAAGAAATTCGATCTGATGATCGACTGGGGCTGGTTCTATTTCATCACCAAGCCGCTGTTTCTGCTGATCGACGCCATCTATCGCTACGTCGGCAATTTCGGCTTGGCGATCCTCGCCATCACCGTTCTGATCAAGCTCGCTTTCTTCCCGCTCGCCAATCAGAGCTACCGCTCGATGGCCAAGATGAAGAAGATTCAGCCGCAGATCGCCGCGCTCAAAGACCTCTATCCCGACGACCGCGCCAAGCAGCAACAGGCGCAAATGGAGCTGTTCAAGAAGGAAGGCGTCAATCCGGTCGCCGGCTGCCTGCCGATGGTGGTTCAGATCCCGGTGTTCTTCGCGCTCTACAAGGTGATCTTCATCACCATCGAGATGCGGCAGGCGCCGTTCTACGGCTGGATCAAGGACCTGTCGGTGCCCGATCCGACCAACCTGTTCACGCTGTTCGGGCTCATCCCCTGGGATCCGACGACGCTGCCGGTGTTGGGCCATTTCCTCATGCTCGGCATCTGGCCGCTGATCATGGGCTTCTCGATGTTCCTGCAGATGAAGATGAACCCGGAACCGGCCGACCCCGTGCAAAAGACCATGTTCGCGTGGATGCCGGTCATCTTCACCTTCATGCTCGGCTCGTTCCCGGTCGGTCTGGTGATCTATTGGACCTGGAACAACACGCTGACGATCGTCCAGCAGGGCTACATCATGGCGAGCTCCGGCGTGAAGGTCGAGCTCTGGGACAATTTGAAGAAGCTGTTCCGCAAAGACCGGAAGTAATGAACGCTGCGCCCGGCGAAGCCTTTTCGGCCGAAGCGATCGAGGCGGGGCGCAAGCTGTTCGCCGCCCCTTGCGAATTCTTCTTCGCCGCCGCCAGGTCCGACGGGCTGCCGCCGATCGGCGCGCCGGAGGTCGCCTTCGCCGGCCGCTCCAACGTCGGCAAGTCGTCGCTGATCAACGCGCTGACCGGGCGCTCGGCGCTGGCGCGGGTTTCGCACACGCCCGGGCGCACCCAGCAGCTGATCTTCTTCCATCTCGGCGACCGGCTCGATCTCGTCGACATGCCGGGATACGGCTACGCCGCCGTCGCCAAGCAGAAGTTCGTCGCGTGGGGGGCGTTGGCGCGCGACTATTTGCGCGGGCGCCCGTCGCTGATGCGCGTCTTCGTGCTGATCGACGGCCGGCGCGGCGTCATGGACAGCGACGAAGAGACGATGGCCGCGCTCGACGCCGCGGCGGTCTCCTACGCCATCGTGCTGACCAAGAGCGACGAGGTGAAGGCCGCCGACCGGGGCGCGCGCGTCGCCGCGACGCTGGAGCGCTTGCGCAAGCGCCCGGCCGCCTACCCCGGAACGTTCTTCACCTCCGCGCGCAGCGGCGAAGGCGTCGCGGAGCTGCGCGCCCATATCGCGCAGCTGCTCGCCGAGCGGGAACAGCGCGCGCCCTGAGGAGAGAGCCGATCGAAACCGGCGGGGTCGGAACGCACTCGCTTTTCGTTGACAATCCGTAACCGTATCCTATAAGAGACAGATGGTGGAAATTCGTCAGACGGCGACTTTCCGAGACTGGCTCGACGGTCTGGCGGACGCACGGGCGGCTGAACGGATTGCTCAACGTCTTGTCCGTTTACAAGCCGGTCTATTTGGCGACGTTCGATCAGTCGGCGAGGGCGTAAGCGAGCTTCGCGTCGATTATGGCCCAGGGTATCGCGTCTATTTCGTGCGACGCGGACGCATGATTGTCATTTTGCTTTGCGGCGGCGACAAACGCTCGCAGGCGCGGGATATCACGGCCGCCAAAGCTTTGGCTGCTGGAATTGAGGACCTCATGCAATAAACCTCGCAACACATCCTTTCATTGCCAGGGCAATCTTGCCCGCCTCACAGGAGCAAGCAATGACCCTTGAAACACTCCCTTTCGACGCAGCAAAATATCTCGAAACCCCGCAGTCCCAAGCGGAATTGATCGCTGACGCGCTTGAAAGCGGCGAAGCCGCTTACATTGCCGCGGCTCTCGGCGTCGTCGCCCGGGCGCGCGGCATGGCTGAGGTCGCTCGAGAGGCCGGCGTCACCAGGGCGTCGCTGTACAAGGCGCTGAGCGAAAACGGCGATCCTCAATTGACGACGGTGCTCGGCGTCATGAAGGCGCTGGGGCTGAAGTTGACGGTCGCGGCGGCATGACGAAGACAAGCGGCCCGGTTATGACTATGTGTTGGTTTACTTGGGAGGGAGGGAAGCGCTCGGAGGGCGTCGCGGAATTGCGCGCCCATATCGCCCAGTTGCCCGCCGAACGCGCCTTGTAGACGCGCTCGGCGAGCGGCGCGTCCGGCACGCGAGCGTCTTGCCGCACCAATCTCGACGCCGCCGAAAGAGCGCGGCCAACGGCCGCGCCTACAACCGCGCCCCCGCCAATCGACTTCGCCGCCCCGACTTTTCGCCCTCGCGCCGCCGCGCCGCGCCCTTCCGCCGCCGCCCCCCCGCCCCTACATAGGCCGCAGGACCGCGAAAGCGGTCGGTTCGCCATCGTCCGGGCCGTTGGAGCGTCGCTTCGGGGCGCTCATCGGGGCCAGAGGGGAGACGGAAATGAATTTGGACAAATACACCGAGCGGGCGCGCGGCTTCATTCAGAGCGCGCAATCCCTGGCGCTGCGCGAAGGCCACCAGCAATTCACGCCCGAGCACATCCTGAAAGTGCTGCTCGACGACGAGGAGGGGCTCGCGGCCGGGTTGATCGACAAGGCGGGCGGACGCTCGCGCGACGCGCTGGCGCAGGTCGAGTTGGCGCTCGCCAAACTGCCCAAGGTGCAAGGGTCGGGCGCCGGCCAGCTCTATCTCGCGCCCACCACCGCGCGCATTTTCGACAACGCGGAAAAGATCGCCGAGAAGGCCGGCGATTCCTTCGTCACCGTCGAGCGGCTGCTGCTCGCGCTGGCGATGGAGAAGGGCAGCGAGGCGGGGCGCATTCTCGCCAACGCCGGCGTGACGCCGCAGACGCTGAACGCGGCGATCGAGGATCTGCGCAAGGGCCGCACCGCCGATTCGGCGAGCGCCGAAAACGCCTACGACGCGCTGAAGAAATACACCCGCAACCTCACCGAGGCCGCCCGCGCGGGCAAGCTCGATCCGGTCATCGGCCGCGACGAGGAAATCCGCCGCACCATGCAGGTGCTGTCGCGCCGCACCAAGAACAATCCGGTGCTGATCGGCGAGCCCGGCGTCGGCAAGACCGCGATCGTCGAAGGCCTGGCGCTGCGCATCGTCAACGGCGACGTGCCCGAATCGCTGAAGGACAAGCAGCTGCTGTCGCTCGACATGGGCGCGTTGATCGCCGGCGCGAAATATCGCGGCGAATTCGAGGAGCGGCTCAAAGGCGTGCTCAACGAGGTGACCGCGGCCGAGGGCGGCATCATCCTGTTCATCGACGAAATGCACACCATCGTCGGCGCCGGCAAGGCCGACGGGGCGATGGACGCCTCCAACCTGTTGAAGCCGGCGCTGGCGCGCGGCGACCTCCATTGCATCGGCGCCACCACGCTCGACGAATACCGCAAGCACGTGGAAAAGGACGCGGCGCTGGCCCGGCGCTTCCAGCCGGTGTTCGTCTCGCAGCCGTCGGTCGAGGACACCATCTCGATCCTGCGCGGCCTCAAGGAGAAATACGAACTCCACCACGGCGTCCACATCACCGACGCCGCGATCGTCGCCGCCGCGACGCTGTCGAACCGCTACATCGCCGACCGCTTCCTGCCCGACAAGGCGATCGACCTGATCGACGAAGCGGCGTCGCGCCAGCGCATGCAGGTCGATTCCAAGCCCGAAGAGCTCGACGAACTCGACCGGCGCATCATCCAGCTCAAGATCGAGCAGGAGGCGCTGAAGAAGGAGACCGACGCGGCCTCCAAGGACCGCTTGGTCAAGCTCTCCGCCGAGCTCGACGAATTGCAGGAGAAGTCGGACGCGCTCGGCGCGCGCTGGCGCGCCGAAAAGAACAAGCTCGGCGCCGCGCAGAAGCTCAAGGAGCAATTGGAGGCGGCGCGCAACGATTTCGCCCAGGCGCAGCGTAAGGGCGACTATTCCGAAGCGGGACGGCTCGCCTATGGCGTGATCCCCGAACTCGAGAAGAAGGTCGCCGCGACCGAGGGCCAGAGCGCCACGGCGTTGGTCGAAGAGGCGGTGACGCCCGACCACGTCGCGCAGGTCGTCTCGCGCTGGACCGGCGTGCCGGTCGACAAGATGCTGGAAGGCGAACGCGACAAGCTGTTGAAGATGGAGACGGCGATCGCCGAGCGCGTCGTCGGCCAGGCCGAGGCGGTCGCGGCGGTTTCGACCGCGGTGCGCCGCGCCCGCGCCGGCCTGCAGGACCCCAACCGCCCGATCGGATCGTTCATGTTCCTCGGGCCGACCGGCGTCGGCAAGACCGAACTGACCAAGGCGCTGGCCGCGTTCCTGTTCGACGACGAGACGGCGATGGTGCGCATCGACATGTCCGAATACATGGAGAAGCATTCGGTGGCTCGCCTGATCGGCGCTCCCCCGGGCTATGTCGGCTACGAGGAGGGCGGCGCGCTCACCGAGGCGGTCAGGCGGCGCCCCTACCAGGTGGTGCTGTTCGACGAAGTCGAGAAGGCGCACCCCGACGTGTTCAACGTGCTGCTGCAAGTGCTCGACGACGGCCGGCTGACCGACGGCCAGGGCCGCACCGTCGACTTCCGCAACGTGCTGATCGTGATGACCTCGAACCTCGGCTCCGACTATCTCGCCGCCCAAGGCGAGGGCGAGGACGCCAAGGCGGTCGAAAAAGAAGTGATGGCGGTGGTGCGCGGGCATTTCCGGCCCGAGTTCCTCAACCGCGTCGACGAGATCATCCTGTTCCATCGGCTGCGGCGCGAGGACATGGGCGCGATCGTCGACATCCAGTTCAGGCGGCTGGCCAAGTTGCTGGAGGACCGCAAGATCACGCTCGCGCTCGACGCCAAGGGCCGGCAATGGCTGGCCGACAAGGGCTATGATCCGGCCTACGGCGCGCGCCCGCTCAAGCGCGCGATCCAGAAATCGGTGCAGGACCCGTTGGCGCAGATGCTGCTCGCCGGCGAAATCGCCGACGGCGCGACGGTGGCGATCAGCGCCTCGCGCGGCGCGCTGACGTTCGACGGCAAGGCGATCGGCGGCGAGCCGGAGGCGGAGGCGCCGAAGGGCGGCAAGCCGGCGACGGTGGTGAACTTTCCCAAGGGGACGTGAACGGCCCGACCGCCAGCGCGGCGGCCCGGTCCTTGCCGGCCGCCGCGCGATTTTGGCCTTTGTCTCGCGGCATGGCTTGAACGAAAGGCGCATTTGCCTTACATTGACGGGAGCGCGCACGAGGCGGCGAGATGGCGACCCTGACGGTTACGGCAAAAGGACAAGTGACCCTTCGCAAAGAGGTCCTCAGACATCTCGGCGTCCGCCGTGGCGAGAAGATCAGCGTCGAATTGCTCCCCGGCGGTCGCGTCGAGGCGAAAGCCGCGCGGCCGAACGGGCGGATTTCCGACGTCTTCGATTTCTTCAAGAGAAAGGACGGCCCGTCCCTCTCGATCGAAGAGATCAATGATATCGCCGCCGACGGCTGGGCTGGAAAACGTTGAAGATAACGGCCGATACGAATGTCCTGGTTCGCGCCGCGACGGGCGACGACGCGCGGCAGAGTCGCGTCGCCAGGAACGTATTGGCGGGCGCGGAAATGGTGGCGCTGACGCTGCCGACGCTGTGCGAACTCGTCTGGGTGTTGTCGCGCGGATACAAAGTACCGGCTGACGAAATCGCCGAGGGCTTGCGGCGATTGATCGATTCGGCCAACGTCGTGGTCAACCGTCCGGCGGCGGAGGCGGGTCTGGCGCATCTCGACGCCGGCGGCGATTTCGCCGACGGAGTCATTGCCTTCGAAGGCGCCAGTCTCGGCGCGGATACGTTCGTTTCTTTCGACCAGTCGGCGGTGAAATTGGCGCTCGCGCAAGGGATGGGCGCCAAACCGCTGGCTTAGCCTGCCCTGAACGCCGCCGCGGCGGCGCCGAGCTTGAATTCGCGCCCGCTTCGCCGCAAAGTCGTCATCGACCCCGCCAGAGACGGCCGCTCGGCGTGGAATGGAGGGCCCTTCGCATGAGCAGTCCGGCGCTGACGAATTTCCTCGGCGGCTCGCCGGCCTCGGTGGCGCTGCGCCTGATCGTCGTGTCCTTCATCGTCGGCGTTTTCCTGGTCATGTTCGGCTTCGAGCCCGCCGACATCGTCGACAGCGTCGTGCGCCTCGCCCATCGTCTGGTCGAGTTCTGCCTCGCCGACGTGGGCCGGTTCGGCCGCATCCTGGCGACCGGGGCGCTGGTCGTGCTGCCGGTGTGGATCGTGCTGCGGCTCATCGACTGGCGCCGCGCGCGCTGAACGTTCAGCCTTTCGACGCCGCCCATTCGCGCGCGCCGACGCCGACGAGATCGGCGAGGCTCGCGGCGCCGCGCGCCGCCGGCGCGCGCGACAGGCCGTCGAGAATTTCGTCGATCAGGCCGGGGCCGCGATAGATCATTCCGGTGTAGATCTGCACCAGGCTCGCGCCCGCTTCGATCTTGGCCAGCGCCGATTCGGCGTCCTCGACGCCGCCGCAGCCGATCAGCGGCAACGCTCCCCCGCAGCGCAGGAAAGCGCGCGCCAGCATCCGGGTCGACGGCGCGAACAACGGCCGACCCGACAGGCCGCCGGCCTCGCGCGCATGGACGTCGCAAAGCGAAGGCGGCCGCGCGACAGTGGTGTTGGCGACGATCAAGCCGTCGATCCCGCGCGCCGTGCAGACCGCGACCACGTCGTCGAGCCCGCGCAGATCGAGATCGGGCGCGATCTTGATCAGCACCGGCCGGCGCGGCGCGGCCTCGTCGCGCGCTTCGACGACGCGCGCCGCCAGTTCGTCGAGCGCGTCGCGCCGCTGCAGATCGCGCAACGCCGGCGTGTTCGGCGAGGAGACGTTGATGGCGAGATAGCTGGCGAAGGGCGCGAACGTCTTCACCCCCAGCGCGAAATCGGCGAGCCGATCGGCGGCGTCCTTGTTGGGGCCGATGTTGACGCCGACGACGCCTTCGACTTTGCTCGCCGCCAGCCGCGCGCGCGCCGCCTCGTAGCCCTGATTGTTGAAGCCGCAGCGATTGACCAGCGCGCCGTCGGCCTTCAGGCGGAACATCCGCGGACGCGGGTTGCCGGCTTGCGGGCGCGGCGTCAGCGTGCCTGCTTCGACGTGCCCGAAGCCCAACGCCAGCAGCGCGCGCACGACTTCCGCGTTCTTGTCGAACCCCGCCGCCAGGCCGAGCGGATTGGGAAACTCCAGCCCGAAGACGCTTGTCGCCAGGCGCGGATCGGGCGGCCGCGGCCGCGGCAGGGGCGCGAACTCGAGCGCCGCGATCGAGGCGCGATGCGCGATCTCCGGGGGAAGACGCCACAGAACCGGCCGCGCCAGCGCGCCGAGCGCCCGCATCATGGCTCGAGCCCGCCGAACCGATGACGGCCCTCGGCGCCGAGCGGCAGGGGACGCGTCCAAACGACGGCGTCGAGCGGCAGCGGCCCATAGAGATGCGGGAACAGCGCCCCGCCGCGCGAAGGCTCCCAGCGCAACGCCGGCCCCAGGGCGTCGGCCTCTACGGCCGCCAGGACGAGGTCGGCGCGCCCCGCGAACCATTGCGCCGCGGTTTCAGGCGTCTGCGCGGCGGTGGAGAAATGAATGAAGCCGTCGGCGCGGTCGACCGGCGCGCCGATGAAGACGCCCGCCGCCTCGGCCGCGCGCCATTCCTCGCGGCCGACGATCTTGAAGATCAGGGTCATCGCCCGCTCCCGCCCGCCGGTCGGCGAAATCGCAGGGCGAGCCCGCCTCCCGCGCGCGGGCTAACGGATTCACACATCTTCGAAGCCTGCGGCCAATCGCCCGGCCCCTTGCCCTGCCTCTCCCCGCTACGCAGGGAGCGGGGCGCGCGGCGCCGGTCTTCTCCTCTCCCCGCTTCGCGGGGAGAGGCAGCGTGAGGAGCTCGGGTGAGTTTCCGCGCTGTCGCCGAGATGTGTGAATGCCGTAGCGCGCGCGGGAAGGGGAGGCGCTCGCGTTGATCGTCGCCGAGACCGGCCATCGGGCTATTCCTGCAACATGCGCTTGAGCAACTCCAGCTCTTCGCGCAGCGCCGAGTCGGCGTTGCTGAGGCCCTCGATCTTGCGCACCGCGTGCAGAACCGTGGTGTGGTCGCGTCCGCCGAAGCGGCGGCCGATCTCGGGAAGCGAGCGCAAGGTGAGCGCCTTGGACAGATACATCGCCACCTGTCTCGGCTTGACCACGGTGGCGGTGCGCCGCGAGGAAAGAATGTCGCCGCGCGTCACGCTGTAATGCCTGGCGACCAGATTCTGAATGTCCTCGATCTTGACCCGCTTGGGCTCGCGCGCGCGGATGAGGTCGCGGATGGCGATTTCCGCCGCTTCGACATTGAGCGGCGGCGCGCCGACGATCGAGTGCGCGAGCAGGCGATTGACCGCGCCTTCCAGATCGCGGCCATTGGAGGCGATCGAGCGCGCGACAAAGGCGAGCACCGCCGGCGAGACCTCGAAATGCGGGTTCTGCGCGCGCGCGGCGGCGATCCGCGCCTCGAGGATTTTCACCCGCAGCGGTTCGTCGAGCGCCATCATCTCGACGCAGAGCCCCCCGGCCAGGCGCGAGCGCACCCGCTCGTCGAGCGATTCGAGGTCTCCGGGCGCGTGATCGGCAGCGACCACCACCTGGCGGCCGGAGTCGAGCAGCGCGTTGAGCGCGTGGCCGAATTCGTTCTGGATCGCCTTGCTGCCCTGCAGGAACTGGGCGTCGTCGAAGATCAAGAGATCGATCGAACGCAGCGCCTCCTTGAACGCGATCGCTGTTTGCGACTGCAACGCCGCGACGAAACCGTACATGAATTTTTCCGCGGTCAGGTAAATGACGCTGCGCCCCTGCGCGATCGCTGCTTGCGCGGTGGCTTGCAGAAGATGCGTCTTGCCCAGCCCGACCGCCGAGTGGACGAAAAGCGGACTGAAGGCGGGCGACTCGCCGCAACGCCCGTCCACGACGCGCTGAGCGGCCGAATAGGCCAATTGATTGGACCGCCCGACCAGAAAGGAAGCAAACGAAAGACGGCGGTCCAGCGGCGATCCGACCAGCGTCTCGCCGTGTCCGCCGTTGTCGTTCTTCGCTCCGACGCGCGGCCCCGCGAGCCCCGGCGTCGGCGCGCGGTTCGCACCGGCGCGATTGCCGTCGATCGCCTTCGGCGCGTTGGCGGGAACCGCCGACGGCCCGGCTTGCGGCCCCGGCGCGCTGGTCGAGGAGCGCACGCCGATGCTGATCGACGCGACGCCGCCGATTTCTGCTTCCAACGCCGCGAGGATGCGCTCTTCGTAATGGGCCTCGATCCAGCTCTTCAAGAAGCGCGTCGGCACGAAGAACTGCGCGCGCCCGTTGTCGAGCGAGTCGATCGCCAGTCGGCCGAACCAACTGCTGAAGACGTCTTCGCCCAATTCCGCCCGCAGGCGCTTGCAGCAGCGCCGCCAGCACTCCTCGAGGTCGCGCATGGCGGAAACGCCTCGCGAGTTGGCCGAAGCCGCAGCCAAATTGACGCTTTGGTTCATCGGATTCTCTTGACGGAAGGAGGGAGACGTCGACGAAGCAAGGGGCGAAAATCGGTCGCCCGAGGACCCGATCACGACTGGATCCAAGGCAGGCCTCCGGCTCGCCAGCCGCCGAGTGCGCCCCGCTTGCGCGTCTCGTCCAGCCCCCCTTCGAAGCCTTCGGCGATATTGTAGCAACGCGCCCATCCGGCGCTCGCGAGCGCGAGCGCCGCCGCGCGCGAGCGCACGCCGGATCGGCAGAGAAAAAGCACCGGCGTCGACCGATCGGCGCCGCGCGCGCTCAGCGCGACTTCGAGGCGAGGCGTGAAATCGGCGGCGACTTGCATCGACGGATAGACCTGCCACTCCTGAAAAATAGGCGTCTTGCCCAGCGCCGCGAGGTCGGGAACGCCGACATAGGCCCATTCCGGCTGGGTGCGCACGTCGACAAGGACGGACTTTTCCTCTTCGCCGAGAACGGCGTAGGCGTCCGCAATGGACAAGTCCCCCGCGTACCCCGCAGGTCGTTGAAGTGACATGGCCTCTCCTCCCACAGCCCGCCCTGTGGTGACGAACTCTAGATTGTCCTGAAGCTAACGGAAACCACAAGAATATTATCGGACCATCAGCGTAACCTAGCACGCTCCAATCCTAGAAATCAAGTATATAATCTACCCAATTCACCATCTCATGGCAGTATTCTCGTCGTAAATTCGGTAAATACACCGCAATGCACTCGATCTCCCACGCCGCATCGATCTATGCTTGTCTGGCGAATATCGCACGGCGGCGCGGACAGATCAACTCACTTCGCGGCGACAAACCGACACGCCCCCCGCCGCGCGCGGCCAGGCGCGGCGATAAGGCGACCGCGGCTCGCCTCAACCGGTTGATAACCGGGCAAAGTTCGTTGCGGAAAACGTTGCCGCGAGCCGCCCGCCAACGATGCCGCATCGTCAAAAATCGGGAACAATTCCGCCATATTCGCACAAGGGAACTCGGGCCGACGGCCCGCTTAGCCATTAACTTTTTGGCGGCAATGACATTTTCGTGCTCGCGCGCGCGCCCCCGTTTTCCTCGGCCACGGTCGCAAAACCGTCGTGATTTTGTCGCGAGGGCGCAATTTGCGCATTGCTGCCTCCCTCCGGCGTCATAGGCGAAACGACCGACGATGGGAACGCCGATCCGCGCCGACGCTTCGATGCCGAGCGCCGCCGCCCTTCCCGCGCCTCTTTGTCGTCGCCTCGCGACGCGTCGAGGCGCACGAAGGGGATTGACGGCGCCGTCGCGCCGAGCCGACATGTCCGCAGCGACCATCGAAGGCGTCGCGGGAGCGAACGATGCGAACGGCCTTTCTCGTTTCGGCGTGGCTCGCCGCCGCGCTGACCGGCGCGGCGGATCGCGCCCTCGCGCAGGACAAGGGCGCCCTCGATCCCGCGCCCTTGCCGCCGCTCGCCAATCCCGCCGATCCGAAGCTGCCGGCCAAGGAGCTGTTCGGCCGCGCGATGACGCCGACCGAGGTCCTGACGCGATCGATCGGCTTTTACGCGCGCGGTTGTCTCGCCGGCGCCAAGGCGCTGCCGATCGACGGCGAGACCTGGCAGGTGATGCGCCTGTCGCGCAATCGCAACTGGGGCCACCCGGCGATGATCGCCTTCCTCGAACGCTTTTCGCGCAAGGCGGCGCGCGAAGGCGTCTGGCCGGGCATTCTGGTCGGCGACATTTCGCAGCCGCGCGGCGGGCCGATGCTGACCGGCCACGCTTCGCATCAGGTCGGCCTGGACGCCGACGTGTGGCTGACGCCGATGCCGGACCGCACGCTGAGCCGCAGCGAACGCGAAGAAATGTCGGCGCTCGACATGGTCGGCGCGGACGGACTCTCGGTCGATCCCGCGCATTGGAGCGCGCGCCAGGCGGGCGTCATCAAGGCCGCGGCGGAGGAGCCGGAGGTCGAGCGAATCTTCGTCAACGCCGCGATCAAGAAGGCGCTGTGCGAGACCGCCGCCGGCGAGCCGTGGATGAACAAGGTGCGTCCCTATTGGGGGCACAATTACCACTTCCATATCCGCATCGCCTGCCCGGCCGGCGAAACGGCCTGCCAGCCGCAGGACCCGGTTCCGCCCGGCGACGGCTGCGACAAGTCGCTGGCGTGGTGGTTCACCGACGAGGCGCTGCATCCGCGCGTCGATCCCAACGCCAAGCCCAAGCCGCCGATCACGCTGGCGCAACTGCCGCCGGAATGCCGGCAAGTGCTGCTGGAGAAGTAGCGCCAAGCGTTCAGCGGTCGCCGCCTTGGCGACGGCCGAGCCGGTCGGCGAGCGCGAGCAGCAGGGCGGAGACGACGAACGTCGCCAGCACGCCGGTCCGCCAGCCGAGGTCACGGTCCGATTCGTGTTCGACGTCCATGAAGGCTTCGAGCAGCTTGACGGCGGAAATGGCGACGATCGACGCCATCAGCTTCAGTTTCAGTTCGCTGAAATCGACCTCGGCGATCCAGCGCGGCCAGTCGGCGTGCGCTTCGACGTCGACGCGCGCGACGAAATTGGCGTAGCCGGACAGGATGACGATGACGATCAGCGACGCCGAAAGCGTCAGGTCGACGATCCCCAGCGCGGCGAGCAGAACGTCTTCCTCGCCCAGGCCGGCGAACCCCGTCGCCAAGTCGTAGACGCGCACGCCGACCTTGGCGAGCAGCGCCGCCAGCGCGAGCGCCAGCGCGACATAGAATGGCGTCAGCAGCCATCGGCTGGCGAACAGGATCTTTTCGAACGACAGCTTGATCACGCGAGCCCCCGGGAAGGCTCACGCATCTTGCGTCGCGATCCGCGCGCCGCGCAAGCGCAAATCGGCGAGGCGCGAGACCAGCATGCCGATCGCCATCGCCGCGACGAAGATCATCGCGCTCGGACTCAAGAAGCCGACGTCGACGACTCCGGGAGCCGGGCAGACGCCGGCCAGACCCCAGCCGACGCCGAAGATCAGCGCGCCGAGCGCAAGCGGCGCGTCGATCGCGGTCGCCTTCGGCAGGTCGATTTCGCCGCCGAGCCAAGCGACGCGGCGGCGGCGCGCCAACGCGAACGCCGGCGCTGCGACCGCGATCGCCCCGCCCATGACGAGGGCGAGCGAGGGATCCCACGCCCCCGCAAGATCGAGGAAGCCGAGAACTTTGGCCGGCTGAACCATACCCGAGAGGCAGAGGCCGAGACCGAAGATCAGGCCGACCACCAGGGCGAGCGCATTTCGCATGGCGCGACTCCTTATCTGTTCAGGCCACGACGTGGTGGACGACGAAGACCGTCGCGAAGCCGGCCGCCATGAACGTCGCCGTCGCGACCAGCGAGCGCGGCGAAAGCCGCGCCAAGCCGCAAACGCCGTGGCCGCTGGTGCAACCCGACCCCAGCCGGGCGCCGAATCCGACCAGCAGGCCGGAGACGACAAGAACGGGCCAGCTCGCGGTGAAAACCGGCGCCGTCGCGCCCCACAGGCCGTACGCGAGGCTCGGCGCCGCCGCCAGCCCGGCGATCAGCGACCAGCGCCAAGCCGCTTCTCCGTCACGCCCGTCGAGCGCGCCGCCGAGGATTCCGGCAGCGCCCAGGATGCGGCCCGCGCCGAGGATCAGCAGCGCGGCGGCCGCGCCGATCATCGCGCCGCCGGCAAGGGCGGAAAACGGCGTGAAATGCGCCCAATCGATCGTCATTACAAACTCCCTCTGTCCATAAACTATATAGACATAGTCGCTGTGTTGCAAGGCCCAGGCGCTTGTTTCCACGACGTCGCGTGCGCCGGCCCGCGCGCCGGATGGACAAGGCCCTTGACATGCGACAGTTTATGACATAAACCGTCCATAACTTAAACTTATGTGGAGAGCGACATGGCTCAGGCTTGGGATGCGATCGTCATCGGATCGGGAATTGGCGGTTTGTCCGCCGCCGGCCTTCTCGCCAAAGTCGCGGGGATGAAGGTCCTGGTGCTGGAGAAGCACTCGGAACGCGGCGGCCAGACGCACGTCTTCCGCCGCGACGGCGCCTCCTGGGATGTCGGCCTCCACTACGTCGGCGAACTCGACAAAGGCTCGATCGTCCGCACCGTCATCGATTTTCTCTCGGGCGGCGCGCTCGAATGGAACAAGATGACCGACGAATTCGAGCGCTTTCTCTATCCAGGTCTGCATTTCGCCGTGCCTTCCGACCCCGAGCGGTACTTGCAGCGCCTGATCGAGCGCTTTCCCGACGAGGCGCCGGCGATCCGGACCTACTTTCGCGACCTGCGCTCCGTTGCGTCGTGGTATGTCCTCGGCATCCAACAGCAGTTTCTGCCGCAGCCATTGGCGTTCCTTTTCGCGCAATGGCGCCGGCTCGGCGCGGCCAAGGCGACGCAAACCACCGGGGATTACCTGCGCCGCCATTTCCGCTCGCCCGAGCTCAAAGCCTTGCTCGCATCGCAATGGGGCGACTATGGCCTGCCGCCAAGCCAAAGCGCGTTCGCGCTGCACGCCCTCGTGGTCGAGAGCTATCTCAAGGGCGCCTGGTTCCCTCAGGGCGGCGCCGGGCGCATCGCGCGCGCGTTTGAAACGGGGATCGAAGCGAGCGGCGGCGCGATCAAGGTCAGCCACGAAGTCACCGCGATCCTCACCGAGGGCGGGCGCGCCGTTGGGGTAAAGGCCCTCGATCGGCGCGGCGGCGAGCCGATCGAAGTCGTCTTTCGCGCCCCGATCGTCATTTCCGACGTCGGCGCGCGCCTCACCTATCGCAAGCTGCTGCCGACCGACGGCGAGATCGGCTGGCTGACCGCCAAGCCGCGCGTCTACCTCGACGCGTTGGAAGGCGGCCTGTCGATGGTCACGCTCTATGTCAGGCTCGCCGAGCCCGTCTCCACGCTCGGCGTCAAGGGCGAGAATTATTGGATCAACACGACGTTTGAGCACGACGACATCGACGCGGCGACGGCGGCGATCCTGGCAGGCGAGCCGCGACACGCCTATCTGTCGTTTCCTTCCGCGAAGTCGGGCGACGACCGGTTCCATACCGCCGAGGTGATCACGACTCTGCGTCCTGAGGCGTTCGCCGCCTGGCGCGGCTCGGCCACCGGGCAGCGTGGGCGCGATTATCTCGAACTCAAGAACCGCATCGCCGACGGCCTGCTAAGCCTCGCCGACAACGCCGTGCCCGGCTTCAAGGCGCTGACGAGCTATAGCGAGTTGTCGACGCCGCTGACGATGGAGGACTTCACCTCGCATCCGGCGGGCGTCTTTTACGGCCTGCCGGGAACTCCGGCGCGCTACCGCTTAGGCCCGCTTTCGGCGCAAACGCCGATCGCCGGCCTCTATCTCAGCGGCTCCGATGTGGCCTCGCTCGGCATTGCCGGCGCGACAATGGGCGGCTTTGTCGCTGCGAGTAAAGTTCTCGGCGCTTTCGGATTCATGCGCATCATGGCGGCGGCGTACCGGGCCAAGCCGGCGGCGGCGGCGGCGCGCTCGCCGGAAAAGAAGCGCGCCGCGCTGGTCGCCAAGACTTCGCTGACGCCTTCGATCTGGGGGCTGGAGTTCGAGCTCGACGAGCCGATCCGCTTCGTTCCCGGCCAATACGTCAAGCTGCGCGTGGCGCCGTTCGAATGGCGCGACTATTCGATCGCCGCGGCCTCCGGCAAGCGCGTCACGCTGCTGATCAGCAACCGCACGCACGGCGACGGCTCCCTTTACGCCGATTCCATTGAGCCCGGCGCGACGACCGAGGTCGAAGGGCCGTTTGGCGGCTATCGTCTCGAGCGCAACGCGCATCGCCAAGTGTTCGTCGCGACGGGGACCGGGCTGGCGCCGTTCCTGCCGATGTTCGGTGAGATGGCCAAGGCCGGCGAGATCGAGGCCGCCGAGTTGTACTTCGGCTGCCGAACGACGGCGCAGGACATCACGCGCGCGCTCGCCCCGCTGCCGTCGCGCACGATCGTCTGCGCCAGCCGCGACGCCGCGGCCGACGGCGTCTTTCATGGTCGCGTCACGCACGCCCTCGCCGGCCTCGCCTTCGAACCGGCGACGACCGACTTCTACATCTGCGGCTCGGCCGCTATGGTGTCCGATTGCCGGGCGATTCTCGAGCGCGCCGGCGCGAGGCGAATCTTGACCGAACTCTTCTAAAGGCTCGACGCCCAGTCCCGTGACGAAAAACTCCTGGTTCACCGAGACCGAGGTCTTCCTGCTGCACGAGATCGTCGCCCGGCTCGATCGACTGGCGCGCCGGCGCGTGCTCGACGCGGTCGGCCTCAGCTACGCCGAGTTCGTCTTGGCGATGGCGGTCAACGAAATGGAGCGGCCGACCCACGCGGAGGTCGGCGAGCTTCTCGACATGAGCAAGTCGCTGGTCAGCCAGCGCGTCGGCGGCCTGCTGGCGAAGGGCTTCCTCGTCCAGCAGCGCGACGCCGGGAACCGGCGGCAGGTGCGCCTCGAATTGACGGCGACCGGGCGCGGGACGCTGGAGACGATCTACCAGCAGCTCGCCGGCAACGCGGCGAAGGTCTTCGACGTCCTCGGCCCCTCGCGCCCGCTATTCCTGCAGTCGTTGCGCCGCCTGCGCGACGCGGTCGCCGCCGTGGAGGCGAACCTCGAAGGCGGGAAGCCGCCGACGCTGCGCTGAAGCGCGCGTCGCCCAATGCGCGCGTCGGCACGATTTCGAGATGGGCGGGCGGCGCGCGCGACGCCGTTTCGAGCTGGACGCGATACGCCTATGGAGCCGCTGCAAGGGCTCGCGCGACGATCGCTTCCAGCTTGCGCATCAGTTCGGGATCGCGCGCATCCGGATGGGTCATGATCGCGCCGTCGAGCGCGCGATCCGAGCCGATGGGACAGGGTTCGTGCTCGGCGGGGAAGTCTTTGAGGATGCGCGCCAGCAGCGCGGCGACGCGATGCGCGTTGTCCTTGGCCACTCGCAGGACCGAGGCGACGTCGACCGCCCCGTGTTCCTCGCGCCAGCAATCGTAGTCGGTCACCATCGCGATCGTCGCGTAGGAGATTTCGGCCTCGCGCGCGAGTTTGGCCTCGGTGGCGGCGGTCATGCCGATCACGTCGAGGCCGCGCGCCTGATAGCTGAGCGATTCGGCCAGCGTCGAGAATTGCGGCCCTTCCATGCAGAGATACGTTCCGCCGAGGCGGCAGGCGATCCCCTCCGCCTCGGCGGCGGCGGCGATGCGCCGGCTCAAGCGCGGCGCGATCGGGTGGGCCATCGAGACGTGGGCGACGCAGCCCGCGCCGAAAAAGCTGCTCTGGCGCGCGAAGGTCCGGTCTTCGAATTGATCGATCAGCACGAACAGCCCGGGATAGAGATCCTGGCGAAACGAGCCGCAGGCCGAAACCGCGACGATGTCGGTGACGCCGGCGCGTTTCAGCGCGTAAATATTGGCGCGATAATTGACCGCGGTCGGCGTGAAGCGGTGCCCCTGGCCGTGCCGCGACAGGAACACCGCCTGCGTATTCCCGATGCGGCCGAAACGCAGGACGTCCGAGGGCTCGCCCCAGGGCGTGGCGACGCGCTCTTCCCGCATCTCGCTGAGCCCATCGAGATGAGTGACCCCCGAGCCGCCGATGACGCCGACGATCGCCTTGGCCATGAAGCCCCCTCGCGCCGGACAGCCCTCTCAAGCCGGGGCCGAGGGGAGGGAATCGCGCCCTCGCTTCGTCCGCCGCCTCAATGCAGCTTGCTCCAGATGCGCCTCTTGGTGAAATAGAGCAACGCCGCGAGAACGAACAGGAAGATCATCACGCGCAGCCCGATCTTCTTGCGCTCGGCGAGGGTCGGCTCCGCGGCCCAGCTCAGGAAGGACGCCACGTCCTTGGCGTAATTGTCGAGGGTCGGCGCCGCGCCGTCGGGATACGCGACCGCCCCGTCGGCGATCGGCTGCGGCATCGCGATCCGGTGGCCGGGGTAATAGAGGTTCCACTGCGGATCGTCGGCTTTCGTGTAGCCGAGCAGGATCGCATAGATCATGTCGGCGCCCATTTCCTGAAATTGGTCGAACGGCAAGGCGTCGAAAATGAACCAGGGAAAGCCGCGCTCGTATTTGAGCGACTTGGCGAGCAGCGCCATGTCGGGCGGCGCCTTGCCGAACGCCGCCGCGGCGGCCTGGTCGTTGGGGAATGACTCGGGCGGGGGAAAAACATCGGAGGGCAGGCCAGCCCGCTTGAAGACCTCGCCCTTGTCGTTCGGCTCGTCGTTGACGACTTGGTAGCTCGCCGCCAGCGTCTTGATCTCGGCCTCGCTGAAACCCGGCCCGCCGGGATCGCCGAGCGTGCGGAACGGAATGCTCAGCCGGTGGCAGGCGCTGCACACCTCCTTGTAGATCTGGAACCCGCGCCGCAACTGCGCCCGATCGAACCCGCCGAACAACCCTGAGAAGCTCCAGCTCTGGCGGGGCGGGTTCGGTTGCGCGGCCTCGTCCTCGGCGAGAGCGCCCGCGGCGCTCACGACCAGCAGCGCCAGCGCGGCGAGGACGAAAAAGGAGCTCTTCAAACGGATCATGGTCGGATTTCCCTGGCGGCGGCCGCCCATCAGCTCGCGGCCGGCGGCGCGCTCGAACCGCCCTTCTTGGCCAACACCGCGTCGGCGATCGAGGCGGGCATCGGCTTGGTCTTTTCGATCAGCCCCAGCAACGGCAGAACGACGACGAGAAAGGCGAAATAGCCCACGGCGAACGCCCGCGCCGCCCAGGTCGTCGCGTCGGTGACTTCCTGCGAGCCGAGCCAGCCCAGTCCGACGCAGCAGACCACGAACGCCCAGAAGAAAATGCGGAACAGCGGCCGATACTTGGCCGACTTGACCGGCGACGTGTCGAGCCAGGGGACGAAGGCGAGCAGCACGATCGCGGCGAACAACGTGACGACCCCGCCGAGCTTGTCGGGGATCGCGCGCAAGATCGCGTAGAACGGCAGCAGATACCATTCCGGCACGATGTGGGCGGGCGTCGACAGCGGATTGGCGACCGTCGAATTGTCCGCGTCGAGCAGATAATTGGGAATGTAGAACACCAACCACGCGTAGAGAATCAGGAACAACGACAGGGCGAACAGGTCCTTGATCGTCGCGTAAGGCGTGAACGCCATGGCGTCGCGCTCGACGTTCTTGATCTCGACGCCGTCCGGATTGTTCTGCCCGGCGACGTGCAGCGCCCAAATGTGCAGCAGAACGACGCCGACGATCATGAACGGCAGGAGAAAATGGAGCGAAAAGAAGCGGTTCAGGGTGGGATCGCCGACCGCGTAACCGCCCCATAGCCAATGCGCGACGCCGCCGCCGACCAGCGGAATGGCGGTGAACAGATTGGTGATCACCGTCGCCCCGGCGAAGCTCATCGAGCCCCACGGCAGCACGTAGCCCATGAACGCCGTCGCCATCATCAAGAGATAGATGATCACGCCGAGAATCCACAGCACCTCGCGCGGCGCCTTGTAGGAGCCGTAATAGAGGCCGCGGAAGATGTGGACGTAGGCGGCGAAGAACAACAGCGAGGCGCCGTTGGTGTGCAGATAGCGGATCAGCCAACCGTAGTTGACGTCGCGCATGATCCGCTCGACCGAAGCGAACGCCAGCGTCGCGCTCGGCACGTAGTGCATCGCCAGGACGACGCCGGTGACGATCTGCGCGACCAGCATGAACGCCAGGATCGCGCCGAAGGTCCAGAGATAGTTGAGGTTGCGCGGCACCGGATACGCCACGAACGAAGAATGCACCAGCCCCATGATCGGCAAGCGCGCTTCAAACCACCGCCCGAAGGCGCTCTTGGGGACGTAGCTCGAGTTGCCGCTCATGGCTTCCGTTCTCTGACAAGGTGGGCTTGGCGCGAAGGCGAAGGCGGCCGAACGGGGGATGGGATCAGCCGATCTTCACCTTCGCGTCGCTCAGAAAGGCGTATTCGGGCACGGCGAGATTGAGCGGCGCCGGCCCCTGGCGAATGCGCCCGGAGGTGTCGTAGACCGAACCGTGGCACGGGCACTTCCAGCCGTCGTAGGGGCCTTCGTGGCCCAGCGGCACGCATCCCAAATGGGTGCAAACGCCGACGACGATCAGCCATTCCGGCTTTTTCACCCGCGCCTGATCGGTCTGCGGATCCTTGAGGTCGCTCAGCGGCGTATTCACCGCGTCGTCGATTTCCTTCTTGGTGCGATGGCGGATGAAGACCGGCCCGCCGCGCCACTTGACGGTGACGATCTGGCCTTCGGCGATCGCGCCGATGTCGACCTCGATCGAGGCGAGCGCGAGGGTCGAGGCGTCGGGGTTCATCTGGTCGATCAGCGGCCAGGCCACGGCGCCGACCCCGACGGCGTCGACGGCGCCGGTGGCGATGAACAGGAAGTCCCGGCGGTTTGGATTCTCGGCAGCCGCGCCCGACAAATGCTCCCCCCAATGATTCTCGCCGCCCAGTCGAACGGTTAAAGCAAAACGCGTGCCGTCGGCGAAGCGCCGCCATGGCCGCCGCGCGGCCGACCGAACGAGGAAATCCCCGGCGTTCGATCGAGCGCGCCTGCGCTCGGGCGGGGCTATTTCGCATCGTTCTTCGTGGTTGTCCATAGGCCCAAAGGCGCGCTTCTAGCGCCGCGCGCGTGACAATTTCCTCGATTTGCGCGATGGTCGGCGGGCGGGAACGGGATAAGAGGGGGCGCGAAGGGGGCCGGGTTGAACGACACGGTGCGGGTGCTGATCGCCGACGATCATCCGCTCGTCCTCGGCGCGTTGCGCCGGGCGGTCAGCGGCGCCATTCCCGGCGCCAGGATCCATGAGGCGGCCGATTTCGAAAGCCTCGCGGCGGCGCTCGAAGAGACGCCGGACATGGATTTGGTGCTGCTCGACCTGACGATGCCGGGGGTGCACGGATTTTCCGGCCTGTTGTTCCTGCGCTCGGAACGGCCGGGCGTTCCGGTCATCGTCGTCTCCGCCAACGAAGACCGCGCCGTCATGCGCCATTGCATCGAGTTCGGGGCGACCGCCTATATCCCCAAGTCCCTCGACGTCGAGACGATGCGGGCGGCGATCCGCAAGGTCATCGAGGGCGGGCAATGGGCACCGCCCGATCTCGACTTCGCCCAGCAGCCCAACCGCGAAGCGAGCGCCCTGGCGCGCCGGCTCTCGTCGCTGACGCCGCAGCAGGTGCGCGTCATGATGATGTTGTCGCAAGGCCTGCTCAACAAGCAGATCGCCTACGAACTCGGCGTCTCCGAGGCCACCGTGAAGGCCCACGTCTCCGCCATCCTGCAAAAACTCGGCGTCGACAGCCGCACCCAGGCGGTCATTCTGGCCGCCAGGATCGAGAAGATGCAGGAGCTGGCTCCCTACCCGTGAGAGGGTTTCCGAGTGAATAGCTCGGGAGAACCCACGCCCCGACCCCGGCAGCCCGGCTGCTGCGCCCACACAGGCTTCAAGTCGAAGGCGGCCACATCGGATCGGCGCCGTCAAGCCGCTGCGCGGCTCCTCCGCTTCGCTTCGGTCGCTACGCGATGACCGCGCCGCTCCGATGCGGCATTCCTGTTTCCATGATCTTTGTCGAGCGAAGCCGGCCCTTGAGGGCCGGTCCGCTCGACAAAGATCATGGAAGCCGAGAGCCTGAGCCGCGCGGAGGGGTCAAGGCTCGCGCGCGGCAGCGCGCGACCCGTGGAACGGGCTTGGCCTTGACGCCGAGCACGGATCAGGCACAGCGCCCGTCTTCCGACGAACTGTTCACCCGGAAGCCATATGAGAGGGCCGCTACGCCTTGGGGCGGTTCTGCCGGTTGTCGATCAGTTCCTTGACCACAGCGGGGTCGGCGAGCGTCGAGGTGTCGCCGAGCGAGCCGTACTCGTTTTCGGCGATCTTGCGTAAGATTCGCCGCATGATCTTGCCCGAGCGGGTCTTGGGCAGGCCCGGCGAGAACTGGATGAGATCGGGCGAGGCGAACGGGCCGATTTCCTTGCGCACCCAGCTCGTCAACTCCTTGCGCAGCTCCTCGCTCGGCTCGGCGCCTGACATCAGCGTCACATAGGCGTAAATGCCCTGGCCCTTGATCTCGTGGGGATAGCCGACGACTGCCGCCTCCGAGACTTTCGCGTGCGCGACCAGCGCGCTCTCGACTTCGGCGGTGCCCATGCGATGGCCGGCGACGTTGATGACGTCGTCGACGCGCCCGGTGATCCAAAAAAAGCCGTCGGCGTCGCGTCGACAGCCGTCGCCGGTGAAATATTTGCCGGGATAGGCGGTGAAGTAGGTCTTCACGAAGCGCCCGTGATCGCCATAGACGGTGCGCGCCTGACCGGGCCAGGAGTTGGCGATGACGAGATTGCCCTGGCACTCCCCTTCGCGCACCTCGCCGGTCGCGTCGACGATTTCCGGCAGGATGCCGAAGAACGGCCGTGTCGCCGAGCCCGGTTTCAACGGCGTGGCACCCGGCAGCGGCGTGATCAGAATGCCGCCGGTTTCCGTCTGCCACCAGGTGTCGACGATCGGGCAGCGGCCGTCGCCGACCACGCGATGATACCATTCCCATGCTTCCGGATTGATCGGCTCGCCGACCGAGCCGAGCAGACGCAGCGACGCGCGGCTGGTCTTCTTGACCGGCGCTTCGCCCGCCCCCATCAGCGAGCGAATGGCGGTCGGCGCGGTGTAGAAGATATTGACCTCGTGCTTGTCGATGACTTCCCAGAACCGACTGACCGTGGGGTAGTTCGGCACGCCCTCGAACATCAGCGTCGTCGCGCCGTTGGCGAGCGGACCGTAGACGAGATAGCTGTGGCCGGTCACCCAGCCGACGTCCGCGGTGCACCAGTAGACGTCGCCCTCGTGATAATCGAACACGTATTGATGGGTCATCGCGGCGTAGACGAGATAGCCGCCGGTGGTGTGGACGACGCCCTTGGGCGTGCCGGTCGAGCCCGAGGTGTAGAGGATGAACAGCGGATCCTCGGCGCCCATCTGTTCGGGCGGACAATGCGCGGAGACCAACTCCATCGCCTCGTTGAGCCAGACGTCGCGGTCCGGACTCCAGCCGACGGGAGCGCCGGTGTGCGGCACGACGATGACGTGCTTGACGCCGCCGACCTTTTCCAGCGCGGCGTCGACGTTGGCCTTGAGCGGCACCTTGCGCCCGCCGCGCAGGCCCTCGTCCGCCGTGATCACGACTTCCGATTTGGCGTCTTCGATCCGGCCCGCCAGCGCGTCGGGCGAGAAGCCGCCGAAGACGACCGAGTGGATCGCGCCGATGCGCGCGCAGGCCAGCATCGCATAGGCCGCCTCCGGGATCATCGGCAGATAGATGGTGACGCGATCGCCCTTCTTGACGCCGTGCCATTTGAGCACGTTGGCGAAATGGCAGACCCGATCGAACAGCTCGGCGTAGGTGATGCGCTGGGTCTGGCCGGGATCGTCGCCTTCCCAGATGATCGCGGTCTGGTTGGCGCGCTTGGCGAGATGCCGATCGATGCAATTGTAGGCGGCGTTGACGACGCCGTCCTCGAACCATTTGATCGAGACGTGATGGGTGTCGTAGGAGGTGTCCTTGACCCTGGTATAGGGCTTGAACCAGTCGATGCGCTTGCCGTGCTCGCCCCAGAACCCTTGCGGGTCGGTGATCGAGCGCGCGTACATCTCGTCGTACCGGGCTCGGTTGATCCATGCGCGCTCGGCCCATCGGGCGGGCACTTCGTAGACCTTCTCGGACATCGGTTTCTCCCTCGCGCGCTCGTGGGCGGCGCTTTTTTCGGCCGCCAATATGCCCCATCGGAGGCGAGCGCGACAAGCCGGCGCCGGTGATCCTTTGGTCGTATCTTCTTTTCGGCCCCCCGCCCACGCCTCGGTTCGGCGGCCCGTCGGGTGTGGTATGATGGGGGGGTTAAGGAGGGCGACGCATGGCCGAGGCCCAGGTCCGAACGATGACCGCCGACGAATTCTATTTGTGGCAGATCGACCAGGACGAGCGCTACGAACTCGTCGACGGCGTCCCGGTTCCGTTGCGCGCGATGACCGGCGCGAGCAACGCGCACGACGTGATCCTGGTCAACTGCATCGGCGAACTGCACGCGCGCCTGCGCGGCAAGCCCTGCCGCGTCGCCAGCGCGGACACGGCGTTGCGCACCGCCATTCGATCATCCCGCCGCCCGGACGTCACGGTCGACTGCGCGCCGCCCGAGGCCGGCTCCTACGAGGCGCGCCGTCCGACCGTGGTCGTCGAGGTCCTTTCGCCCTCGACGCGCAAGCTCGACCGATTCACCAAGCTCGAAGAATATCGCCGCCATCCGAGCCTGCGCCATATCCTGCTCGTCGATCCCGACGCCGTCGCGGCCAAGCTCTATTCGCGCGCCGACGAAGGCGCGTGGCGCGACGAAGACCTGGTCGGCAAGGACGCGGTCGTCGCCCTGCCCGCGATCGACGTGACGTTGCCGCTCGCTGCGCTCTACGAGCGCCTCGATATGCCGGCGTGATCGACAATTTGGGGGCGACGGCTTCGACGCCGCCGGGCGGCGCGGGCCAGCGCTTTCAGCCGCCGAACGGCAATTTGGCCAACGCCGCCACGACGGCGTCCGAACTGCGCGCAGCCGGCGAACGCGAATGGCCGATCCTCGGAGAGCCCGAAGTCGGCTCGCTCTTGGCGCTTTGCTGAGCGCTCTTCGCGGTGGACGCGCGACGCACGGACTTTACCTTGGCGACCGGCGCGACCGGAACGTACGGCGAGACCGCCTGCCCCGCCACCGAGGCGATTGCGGAAACGGACATGATCGAATCCTCGAGTCCTAGGCGCGCATAAGCCTGGACCCGAGTTGGTTAACAAAGGGTGACCGAGGCGCGCCGGGTTTCGCGCTCGGTCGCCGGCGTGTCGGCGAACGGGGGCAAGCGGCCGCGGCGGCGGCGTTCAGGGCAGTTCGGAGACGAGCTTCAAAAATTCCGCCTCCGGCCACGCGCGAGCGGTGCGGGTGCGCAAATTGCCCAGCGTGCCCAACGCCAGCGCGAATTTCGCGACGTTGTCGCCATTCGGCGCATCGACGATAAAGACGAGATCGGCGTCGCCGCTGGTGAGATAGATCTGCTTGATCTCGACGCCGACCTTCTTGGCGAGATCGCGCGAGGCTTGCGCGCGCTTCGGCGCGTCCTTGACCCCACGAACTCCCTGGTCCGTCCAATTGAGCGACAGAATAAATGTCATCATGACGTCCTCCCTGGATTGGCGTATGTCGCCGTTTAATATTCAGAGTACGCCCACGCAGGATACGAACGCCGGCGGGACAAGACAAGATCGACTTGCGGATCGAAATTCCGCCGACCGGGCGGACAAGGGCGCCCGGCGACGCGGTCTCGCTCGCGACTTTCGGCTTGCCCGCGCCCGAGCCGATGGGACGAGCGACGGCGCGATCGTCATTGCAAGCGTGAGCGAGGCAATCCATGACGCGGCTGTCGCATGGATTGCTTCGTCCCCCTCGCTTGCGCTCGGCGTCCTCGCAATGACGTTCTAAAGCCCGCCCATCGCGCAGACGATCCGCCATTCCTCGTCGGTGACCGGCTGCACCGAGAGGCGCGAGTTGGCGACGAGGGCCATCTTGGCGAGGCGCGGCTCGGCCTTGACCGCCTCCAGCGTCACCGGACGCGGCAGGGCGGCGACCGCCTTGACGTCGACCATGCCGAACTTGCCGCTTTCATCGCTCGGATCGGGACGATAGGGCGCGATCACCTCGACGATCCCGACGATCTGCCGGCCCTCGTTGGAGTGATAGAAAAAGCCGCGCTCGCCGACCTTCATCGCCTTCATAGCGAGCTTGGCGGCATGGTTGCGCACGCCGCTCCACCCCGTTCCCTTTTCGCCCGCGGCGACTTGCGCTGCGAAGGACCACGCCGAGGGTTCGCTCTTGAACAGCCAATGGGCCATCGCCGCCTCACGCCAGCGGCGCGCCGACGGCCTGGCGCCACGGCTTGACGTCGACGCTGGCGAACAACCCCGCCAAGGCGTAAGGGTCGTTGGCGCACAGCGCCGCGACTTCGTCCGCGCTTTCGCCTTCAAAGACGATCATCGAGCCGACGACCGAACGCTGGTCCCGCGTCAGCAGCGCGCCGGCGGCCTTCACCCGCGCGCCGAGCGAGGCGAGATAGGCCAGGTGCGCCGGCCGGGCGTCCAGGCGCTTGGCCATGCTGTCGGGATGGTCGGTGCAGGTTGCGACGAAGAGCATGGGTTTTCCTCTCTGGCGCGAGGCTAGCGAAGCGCGCTTCGATCGTAAAGCGCCGCCGGCTGGGCTGCGGAGTTTTGGATTCAGATTAGCGCAAGCCTCGCGGCGATGCGACCGCGCGCTGTGTCGACGGCGCCGAGTTCTCCTCGCCCCGCCTATTCCTCGCCCTTCGGCGGGCGCGCCAGCAGCGCGCCGACGGCGGCTCTGACGTCGATCGTCCCCTCCAGCAGCGCCTCGACGGTCGCCGAGATCGGCATATCGACGCCGCGCGAGCGCGCCATCCGCATCAGCGCCGACGCGGTGAAGGCGCCCTCGGCCAATTGGCCGGCGCCCGCCTCGGCGACGCTCAGCCCCTGCCCGAGCGCGCGGCCGAAGGCGAAGTTGCGCGATTGCGCCGACGTGCAGGTGAGCACGAGGTCGCCGAGCCCGGAAAGGCCCATCAAGGTGTTCGGGCGGGCGCCGAAGGCCTCGCCGAAGCGCCTCAGCTCGACGAAGCCGCGCGCGGTCAGCGCCGCGCCGGCGCTGGCGCCGAGCCCGAGCCCCGCGGCGACGCCGCAGGCGATCGCCAGCACGTTCTTGGCCGCGCCGCCGATCTCGACGCCGCGCACGTCGGTCGAATGATAGAGTCTGAGGTTCGGCCCGCGCAGCGCCGCGCAAAGAGCGCGCGCCAGCTCCTCGTCGGCGCTCGCCAGCGTCACCGCCGTGGGCAGGCCGGCGGCGACGTCGATGGCGAAACTCGGACCCGAGAGAATCGCGCTCGGCCATCCCGGCGCAGCCTCGCCTAAGACCTCGGTCATGAAGCGATCGGCGCCGCGCTCGATGCCCTTGGCGCAGGCGACCAGCGGCCTCGGCCGCGACAGCGCCGCGGCGACGCTCTTCGCCGCCTGGCGCGTCGCCTGCGCGGGAACGGCCGCCAGAACGGCGTCGGACGGCTCAAGGCCGTTCAGATCGGCGCTGACGCGGACCGCGGCCGCCAGTTCGACGCCGGGCAGGCGGGCGCTGCGCCGCGTCCGCGCCAGCTCCCGCATCGACGTCGCGTCGCTGTCCCACACCGTGACGCTTCGCCCCGCGCTCGCGGCGGCGTTGGCGAGCGCGAGGCCCCAGGCGCCCGCCCCCACGACGCCGATGGTCGGAAACGATTTCACGCAGGCGTCCTTCTTCTCGAACGGGCCGTCAGCCCACCGCCCTGTTGAAACCATCGAATCGGCGTCGGCGCAACTGCGAGGGGCGCCGGGGGTTCTAGCCAAATCGGCCGCGGGAGCCTAACTAGGTGCGTTGGCGGCCGACCGACGGGAGCGACGGCGGCCGCCCAGCGCAACCGGAGGAACCGGCAATGCAGGATCTCGACATTTCGACGATCATATTCGCCATCGTCGCGATCTTCGTGGTTTTCAAGCTCCGCTCGGTGCTGGGCGCGCGCGGCGGCCCGCCGAGGCCGCCGGTCGATCCGGCCCTGCCGCGCGCTCCGAGCGAACTCCAGAACGCGCCCGCCGGGGGCAATGTCGTCTCGCTCGGCCTCGCCGGCAGAGCGGACGCGCGGCCGGACGAGGCCGCCGCTGCTGCCGAGCGTTGGAAAGGTTTCGCCGAGCCGGGCTCGGAGATCGCGGCGGGGTTCGACGCGATCGCCGCCGCCGATCGCGGCTTCGCCCCCGATCGCTTCCTCTCCGGCGCGCGCGCGGCTTACGAGATGGTCATCGGGGCCTTCGCCGCAGCCGACTTGCCGACCCTGCGCAGGCTTCTCGCGCCCGACGTTCTCGCCAATTTCGATTCGGCGATCCGGGCGCGTCTCGCCGCCGGGCAGACGATGACGACGACGCTGGTCTCGATCGACGCGGCCGATTTCGTCGAGGCGCGGCTGGCGGGCTCGGTCGCCACGGTCTCCGTGCGCTTCTCCGCCAAGCTCGCTTCGGCGACGCGCGACGCGTCCGGCGCGGTGGTCGAGGGATCGGCGAGCGAGGTCGCCGACCACCTCGACGTCTGGACGTTCAGCCGCGACGTGCGTTCGCACGATCCCAATTGGCTGCTCGCGGCGACGCAAACGGTTCAGTGAGGCAGGCGCCGCAAGGCGCGAAGGGGATCGAGGGCTCGAGGCGCTTTGCTCAGGGGAACCGCCATGGCGCCGCGCCTCGAGCCCGTGCGTTTCGACGACCTCGCCGGTTTCGAATCCGACGACGCCCTGGCGGCGTTCGCCGCCTTCGCCCGCTCGGCGCGCGCGCTTCGCCAGGGCGCGGCGCCGACGCGGCCCGCCCGCGCTCCGTCGACGCGTCTCGTCGCGATCGCGCGCGAGGCCGCCGACGCTGAAGTTCGCGACGCCGCCGACGCGCGTCGCTTTTTCGCCGCGCGCTTTCGGGCCTTTCGCGTCATCCCTGACGAGGCGGACGGCAAGGGGCTGCTCACCGGATATTACGAGCCGCGCCTCAAGGGTTCGCTGACGCGAACGGCCGAATTCACCGCCCCGATCCTGGCGCGCCCCCGCGACCTTGTCGCCGCGCCGGCCGGATTCGATTCCGTTTCGAGCGGCGCGCAGCGCCTCGCCGACGGGACGCTGCGGCCTTATCCCGACCGCGCCGCGATCGAGTCCGAGGGCGGCGAGGCGCTGCTTTGGCTCGCCGATCCGGTCGAGGTCTTTTTCGTCCAGGTGCAAGGCTCGGCGCGCGTCGAACTTCCCGACGGGCGCGAGGTTCGCCTCGCCTATGACGGCCGCAACGGCCGGCCCTACACGTCGATCGGCCGCCTGCTCATCGAGGCGGGCGAGATTCCCGAGCGCGAGATGTCGCTGACGCGGCTGAAGTCCTGGCTGCGCGAGCGCGGCCTTTCGCCGGGGGAGCGCGGCCGCGCGACGATGCAGCGCAACCGCTCCTATGTGTTCTTCAGAATCGAAGACGCGTTCGATCCCTCGCAGGGGCCGACCGGCGGTGCCGCGGTCGCCTTGACGCCGCTGCGCTCGATCGCGGTCGACCGCTCGATCTGGGCCTACGGCGCGCCGATGTGGATCGATGCGGAACTGCCTTGGGAGGGCGAGGCCACGACTCCCTTCCGCCGCCTGACGATCGCGCAGGACACCGGATCGGCGATCCTTGGCGCGGCGCGCGCCGACATCTATTTTGGCGGCGGCGAGGCGGCCGGAGCGCGCGCCGGCGCCATTCGCCACCGCGGCGCCTTCACGGCGCTGCTGCCGCAAGGGGACGAACCGTGAAGGACGCGACGGAGAGGCCGCGCGCGTCCCGCCTGAGGCGCCTCAGCGACGAGGAGATCGCGCTGTGGGTCGAAGTCGCCAAGAGCGTGGCGAAACGTCGCGGCGCGAGCCTGCCGACGCCCTCTTCGCCGAGTCCGTCCGCCGCGCCGCCATGGCCGGCGGCGGCGCCCATGCCGACCGCCGATGCCGGATCGCGCAAGCCGCCCGGCCCGCCGTCGCTCGCGCCGCTGGAGCGCCGGTTGAGACGCGATCTCGCGCGCGGGCGCGTCGCCGTCGACACCGCCATCGATCTGCACGGCATGACCCAGGCCGAGGCGCATCGCGCGCTGCGCGGCTTTCTCGTCTACGCGCAGTCGCAAGGCCATCGACTGGCGATCGTCGTCACCGGCAAGGGCGGCGCCAAGCCGCAGCCCGGCGCCGCGTCGTGGTTCGACGAACCCGGCGTCCTCAGGCGGCTCGTTCCGCACTGGCTGCGCGAAGCCGACCTGCGCGGCGTGGTGCTCGGTTTCGAGGAAGCGGGCCGCGCCCACGGCGGCGCCGGCGCGCTCTACGTCAGGTTGAGGCGGCGCGAGCGGCGGTGAGCGCTCGCTCGGGATCCCGCATGTCGTTATAGGCGCGGCTGCTGGCCGCGCTCGTTCCGTCGCCTCGACATGGGCGCAAAGAAGGCGCGTTGCGCCGGACGCGATTAGCGATCGCGTCGCCAAGCGCATTTGACCTGACGGCGCCGCGGCGCCAAGAGGGCGCGCAACAGCCAAGGGGGCGCTCGCGCCATGATCGAAACCGTAGACGTTCTCGGCCTGGGCAATTCGCTGGTCGACATCATCGCGCATGCCGACGACGACTATCTGGACGCCCATGAGATGGTGAAAGGCGCGATGACGCTGATCGACGAAGACCGCGCCGAAGCGCTTTACGCCGCGCGCGTCGATCCGCGCATCGTCTCGGGCGGATCAGCCGCCAACACCATCGTCGGCGTCGCGTCGTTCGGCGTCCGCAGCGCCTATATCGGCAAGGTCAAGAACGACGAACTCGGCTATGCCTTCGCCGAGGACATCCGCGCCGCCGGCGTCGGCTTCGCCACGCGCCCCGCCGAGGACGGGCCAGCGACCGGCCGCTGCTTCGTCTACGTGACGCCGGACGGCGAGCGCACGATGAACACCTATCTGGGCGCGAGCACCTATCTTTCGCCCCCCGACGTCGACGAGGCGCTGGTGCGCGCTTCGCGCATCATCTATCTCGAAGGCTACATGTGGGACCGGCCGGCGGCGAAGTCGGCGTTCCAGAAGGCGGCCGCAATCGCCCGTCAGGCCGGCCATCGCGTCGCGCTGACGCTGTCCAACTCGTTTTGCGTCGATCGCTTCCGCGGCGAATTCATCGAGCTTGTGCGCGGCGGTCTGGTCGACACGCTGTTCGCCAACTCCGACGAAATCCTGTCGCTCTACCAGACGCCGCACTTCGCGGAAGCGATCGACGCGGTGCGGCGCGAAGGCGCGCTCGCCGTCGTGACGCGCTCGGAAAAGGGATCGCTCGTCGTCGACGGCCGCCGGACCCTCGAAGTCCCGGCGTTTCCCGTCGCGCGCGTTCTCGACACCACCGGCGCGGGCGACATGTTTTCGGCCGGTTTCCTGGCGGGACTGGCCAAGGGCGCGGATGTCGAGACTTGCGCCCGGCTCGGCGCGCTCGCCGCGGCCGAGATCATTCAGCACCTGGGCGCCCGGCCGCTGGTCTCGCTCGCCGCGCTCGCGCGCGAAAACCGGATGACCCCTTGACGCAACGCCGCCGTCGGTCAACCGCGCACGCGCGCGAGATAAGCCTTGAAATCGTTCATCGACGCGAATTTGTAGGCGCCGCCCTCGGTTTCGGCTTCGATCGAGCCGTCCGAGAAGATCATGTAGTTGGCGCCGCCGGCGCTGAAACGACCGACCAGGGTTGGCCCAGCCTCGGCTTCGCCCAGCGCGCGCTCGATCGCCGCGGTCGACGGCGAACGGCTCGAGTGGTCCTCGCCGACCGGTTCGCCGGCGGCGAGCGCATGGGGCCCGACCTCGGTCACGGCCGGCGCCTCGGCGAAAGTCGGCTCCCGCGGCGCCGGCGCATCGGCGAACGCCGGCTCGCTCGTCGCCGGCGAGATTGGCCGGGAGTCGCTGTTCTGCGCGGCGCGCGCCGCCGCTGCGAGGACGTCGATGCGGCGAATCAGAGCGCCGATCGCCAGCGTCACGACGCCCGCGCTCAGCGCGACCGTTCCGCAGGCGGCGTAGAGAAGGCCGATCTCCGTGGGCAGCAAATCGAAGCTGCCGATGAGCCCGCCCGCTCCGGCGACGACGAGGAGCAGTCCTAGAACAAAAGTGAAAATCGCCATTCGCTTTCCAACCCGGTCAATTTGTCAAAAACGCGGCGCCGCGGCGGCGCGCTCGCCGGCGAGCGTCCCTGTTGCGAGGCGCCCGACGGCGGTCTAACAATAGGAGCGCGTGCGAGCGGCGTCGCTCACTTCGCGCGCGACTTCCGCACACCTTCGTCCCAGGAGCCACGCCGATGACATTCTCGCTTCCCGATCTCCCCTATGCTCATGACGCCTTGGCCCCGTACATGTCCAGGGAAACGCTCGAGTATCACCACGACAAACACCATCTCGCCTACGTCAACAACAGCAACAACCTGCTCAAGGGCACGGAATGGGAAGGCAAGCCGCTCGAGGACATCGTCCGCGGCGCCTATGGCAAGAACCCCGGCGTGTTCAACAACGTCGGCCAGCACTACAATCATCTCCAATTCTGGAAATGGATGAAGCCGAACGGCGGCGGCAAGATCCCGGGCGAGCTCGAAAAAGCGCTGGTCGATTCCTTCGGCTCGGTCGACAAGGCCAAGGAGGACTTCATCCAGGCCGCGACGACCCAGTTCGGTTCGGGCTGGGGATGGCTCGCCGTCGTCGACGGCCGAATCGTCGCCACCAAGACGCCCAACGGCGAAAGCCCGCTGGCGCACAACGGCCGCCCGATTCTCGGCGTCGACGTCTGGGAGCATTCCTACTACATCGACTACCGCAATCGCCGTCCCGATTATCTCAAGGCCTTCGTCGCCAATCTGATCAATTGGGAATACGTGGCCGAACTCTACCACGCCGCGAGCCGTTGAGCGCTCGCGCCGCGCGTCGTCCCCAACTCGGCCGGCCGCTCGTTCGACCGGCGAGCGCCGTTTCGCCGGGCCGCGCCAGCGGCTCGGCGGTCACTCGGTGAGATTGATCGTCTTGTCCTTGCACAGTTCGACCGCCGTCGCGTCCATGTCGGCGCCGTCTTCGAAGACGCCGTGCAGGTCGAAAAGGCAGTCCTTGTCGTGCGTGAGATGGACGACGATCTTCTTGCCGGGCGCCAGCGGGCCGGCGATCTTCTTGCTCTCGGGCGCGCCCGAAATCGAGGCGAGAAGCGTGGTCAGCGCCACCTTGCGAGCGTTGGTGACGACGACTTCGACGGTCGGGGGCCCGGCGGGCTTCTTCGGCTTGGCGACCGGTTTCTTCGGCGCGGCGGCGTCGCCCGGCATATTGACGGCGCCGGCGGCGTCGGCCGCCGGGGGGGTGACTTGCGCGACCGCAGCGCTCATGGCCAGGAGCGCGCCGGCGAACAATCCCCCAAGCGCCCACAAAATTCTGGAATTCGCACTCATACCGCATCCTCCATTCAGGGCGCCCTTTCCCTCAACGCCCCGCCATCGGCCGCGACAATGGCATTAACGGCAGTCGAGGGGAAGACCGCGATTGAGCGCAGGCTTCAAGCCGCCGGCGGCGCGAGGCGATGCGCCGCGGCCCGCAACATCGGCAGCGCATCGTCGATCCTCTCCGCCACGAGATAGCGCGCCTCAAAACCCTCGCGCACGAAGCCGAGGTCGCGCATGTGCGCGAACAGCCCCAGCAAAGGACGCCAGAATCCGCCGATGTCGGCGATGAGGACCGGCTTGCGGTGGCGCTGCAATTGAACCCACGTGAGTTGTTCGACCAGTTCCTCCAGCGTGCCGACTCCTCCGGGAAGCGCGACGAAAGCGTCGGCGCGCTCGAACATCAGTTGCTTGCGCCGGCGCATGTCGTCGACGACGATCAGCTCCTGCGCCGCCAACAGGGCGCGTTCGCGCCCGACCAGAAACTTGGGGATAATTCCCGTCGCGCGCCCGCCCTCCGCCAAGACCGCTCGCGCCAGGCGCCCCATCAGCCCGTCGACGCCGCCGCCGAACACCAGCTCGACGCCGGCGCGAGCGAGCGCCTTGCCCAGCGCGTCCGCCGCCTCGCCGAAGCGCGGATCACCCCCGGCGCTGGCGCCGCAATAGACGCAGACGCTTCGAATCGCATCCATGCGGCGATTTGCCCCGACGCCCACACGAGCGTCAAGGCGCTCAGCCCGCATGCGCTCGACGCGGCCCCCGGCGGCGCGAAGCCCCGCGACCGCGCGCTCGCTCCAAAGAGCGCGTCGGCGCCCCGCGAGCGCGTCTACTTGGCGCGCCGACGACGCTGCTGGCCCAGACCCATCTGCTTGGCCAAAGCCGAGCGCGCCTTAGCGTAAGCAGGCGCCACCATCGGATAGTCCGCCGGCAGGCTCCACTTTTCGCGATATTGCTCGGGAGACAGGTTGTATTGCGTCCGCAAATGCCGCTTCAGCGACTTGAACTTACGCCCGTCCTCCAAGCAAACGATGTAATCGTTGGTTATGGACTTTTTGGGAGCGATCGCCGGCTTCGCCGCCTCAGCAACCGCGACGACGGCGCCGCTGGCGACCCGCACGATCGCCGCATGAACTTCGTTCAGCAAGGCGGGCAATTCGCCCGCCGGAACGGAATTGTTGGAAACGTAGGCCGAGACGATCTCGGCCGCGAGTTCAACATGATTATTCGATTCGCTCATACCAAAACCAGCTCCAATGGCGCCGTCGTAGGCCGGGGTGAATTAGATCATGCAGACGCGCGACACCTTCGCCGCGGTCCAAGGATGTCCAGAAACGCCGAATTTCGACTCGTTCCCTTACACAACCCCCCGTTCATAAGCGCAAACAAATTGCGGTTCAAGGCTGTTTCGGAACTTTTTGTATTGTGTCGACAAGTTTCCCCCGGCCACTATTGCCCTGCGCCGTTAACCCTGCCGCGACAAGACTGCCCATGAACGGTGGCGCCGCAAGCGACGCAAGGTCAGTTCTGCTCCCCGCGGCTGAACAGGGCGCAACGCGCGCGGCGCCGGGGCCGCGGTTCTCGGGGGGTGCTTTAGAACGCCCGAGCGCTTATATCTTCATCCAATCCTCGCGCCTCGGATCGCCATGCAACATCAGAAGTCGTCGCGTTTTCTCGCCGCCCGCGCGCGCGATCGGGGCTCGTTGATTGGAACGGTCAGGCGCCTATGGCCCTACGTCTGGCCGACCGATCGGCTCGATCTCAAGTTTCGCATCGCCCTGGCGGTCGCGCTGATGCTCGCCTCCAAGGCCGTCACGGTCGCCACGCCCTATGCGCTGAAATGGGCGACCGACGCATTGGCGCCCGCCGCATCCGGCCAACTCACGGCTTTGCCGGGCGCGCTGACCGGCGCCGTCGCGCTGACCGCCCTCTACGGGGCGATGCGCATCCTGATGGCGCTGACGCAGCAAGGGCGCGATGCGCTGTTCGCCGCGGTGGCGATGAACGCCGTCCGACGCCTGGCCATCGAAGTCTTCGTTCATCTCCATCACCTGTCGCTGCGCTTTCACCTCGAGCGCAAGACCGGCGGCCTCACCCGGGTTCTCGAACGCGGCCGCAACGCGATCGAGACCCTCATTCGCACCTCGATGCTGGTGGCGGTCCCGACGATCGTCGAGTTCGCGCTGATCGCCGCCGCATTCTTTTATTCGTTCGACTGGCGCTATGTCTTGGCGATCAGCGTCACGGTGGCCGTCTATCTCGTCTATACGACGATCGCGACCAACTGGCGCATCGGCATCCGCCGCTCGATGAACGAGAGCGACACCGACGCCAACACCAAGGCGATCGACAGCCTGTTCAATTTCGAGACGGTGAAATACTTCGGCGCCGAAGCTCGCGAAGCGGCGCGCTACGACAAGTCGATGGCGCGTTACGAGCGCCTCAGCGTGAAAACCTACGTCTCGCTGGCGGTGCTGAACGCCGGGCAGGCCGTCATCTTCACCATCGGCATGGTCGTCGTGCTCGTGATGTGCGTCGACGGCGTCCGCGCCCATCGCAACGACGTCGGCGATTTCGTGCTGCTCAACGCGATGATGCTGCAGCTCTATCAACCACTCAATTTCATGGGCATGGTGTATCGGGACATCAAGCAGGCGATCGTCGACATCGAGATGATGTTTGCGATCCTGACGCAGAATCCCGAGATCCAGGATCGCCCCGGCGCGCGGCCGCTGGTCGTCACCGAGGGCGCGGTGCGGTTCGAGAACGTCGAGTTCGCCTACGACCCCGCGCGCAAGATCTTGCGCGGCGTCTCCTTCGAGGCGCCGGCGGGGCAAACGATCGCCATCGTCGGGCCGTCGGGCGCGGGAAAGTCGACGATCTCGCGCCTGTTGTTTCGCTTTTACGAACCGAGCGCTGGACGCATCACGATCGACGGGCAGGACATTTCGCAAGTCACCCAGTCCAGCCTGCGCGCCGCGGTCGGTATGGTGCCGCAGGACACCGTGCTGTTCAACGACACCATCCTCTACAACATTCGCTATGGGCGCGACGGCGCGAGCGAACAGGAGGTCGAGGCCGTCGCCGAAGACGCGCAGATCGACGCCTTCATCCGCTCGCTGCCTCAGGGCTACGGCGCGCAGGTGGGCGAGCGCGGCCTGAAATTGTCGGGCGGCGAGAAGCAGCGCGTCGCCATCGCGCGCACCATGCTCAAGGGGCCGCCGATCCTGGCGCTCGACGAGGCGACGTCGGCGCTGGACAGTTTCACCGAACGCGAAATCCAGGCGGCGCTGGAGCGGGTCTCGAAAGGCCGCACCACCCTGATCATCGCTCACCGGCTTTCGACCGTCGTTCACGCCGACGAAATCCTGGTGCTCGACAAGGGCGTCATCGTCGAACGCGGCAAGCACGAGGATCTGTTGGCGCGCGGCGGGCTCTACGCGGGGCTATGGAGCCGTCAACGCGAAGCGGACGCGGCGCAGGAAGCGCTGCGCCGCGCCAGCGCGGCCGACGAGGAGGAGGAGGCCGACGCGAGGCTCGAGGACAACCCGGGTCCGCCGACGACGCCGGGCGACCTCGGATTGGCGGGGCAAGAGGAGCCGCACGAGGCCCCGCCGTGACTTTTGCCGCGTTTGGCGCCAAAAGACTGCCTCCCTCGAGGGGGTCGCCATGTCGGTCCTGGATTCCGTTCGCCGTCAGATCACGCCCATCCATCCCGAAGGCTATATCTTCGTCGCGGCGTTCGTCGCGGCGACGGTGATCCTCGGCTGGCTGTGGGCGCCGCTCGGCTGGATCGGGCTGTTCGCGACGCTGTGGTGCGCCTATTTCTTTCGCGATCCGCCGCGGGTGACGCCGCTGCGCGCCGACCTCGTCGTCGCCCCCGCCGACGGCCTCGTCAGCTTCTGCGACATCGCCGTCCCGCCGCCCGAACTGGGCCTCGGCGCCCTGCCCCTGCCGCGCGTGTCGATCTTCATGTCGGTGTTCGATTGTCACGTCAATCGCGCCCCCGTCGAAGGCAAGGTGACGCGCATCGCCTACCATGCCGGCGAATTCCTCAGCGCCGACCTCGACAAGGCGAGCGAGGCCAACGAGCGCAACGGCCTGGCGATCGAAAGCGCCGCGGGCGTCTTCGGCGTGGTGCAGATCGCCGGCATGATCGCGCGCCGGATCGTCTGCTTCACCCACGAGGGAGCGCGCCTCGGCGCCGGCGATCGTTTCGGCCTCATCCGCTTCGGCTCGCGCGTCGACGTCTACATGCCCGAAGACGCTCGCATCGTCGTCGGCCTTCATTCGCGCGCCGTCGCCGGCGAAACCGTGATCGCCGAGATCGGGCGCGTCGAGGGGCTGCGGCAATTCCGCCTGAGCTGATCGCGAGAAGGCCGATCGCCGATGCACGACAGCGAGCCGCAGAACTCCTCCCCGCTGGGGCTTCCCGCCGGCGAACGCTTGCGCCGGTTCAAGGCCGTGCCGCTGCGCCTGCTGATTCCCAATCTCATCACCTTGCTCGCGCTGTGCCTCGGGATGACGGCGATTCGCTTCGCCTTCGAGGGCGCGATCGTCTGGGCGGTCAGCGCCATCGCCGCCGCGGCGGTGCTCGACGGCCTCGACGGGCGGATCGCGCGCGCGCTCAAAGGGACTTCGCGCTTCGGCGCGGAACTCGACTCGCTCGCCGATTTCGTCGATTTCGGCGTCGCGCCGGGGATCGTGCTGTACTTCTCCGGCCTCGACCGCATGGTCAGCCTGGGCTGGCTGGCGGCGCTGGTGTTTTGCATCGCCTGCGCGCTGCGCCTGGCGCGTTTCAACGTCACGGTCGACAGTCCCGACGTTCCCGCCTGGCGCAAGAATTTCTTCGTCGGCATGCCCGCGCCGGCGGCCGCTATCGTCGGGATGCTGCCGGTCTATCTACGCTTCCTCTTGTCGGCGCGAGCCCCCGAGCCGCGTTTCGTCGCGCTGGAAATCGCTTATGTCCTGGCCATCGCGCTTCTGATGGCGAGCCGCGTGCCGCACTTCTCGGGAAAGTCGATCGGCCGCGTGCCGCACCAATATGTCGCGGTGGTGTTGATCGGCCTCGCCGCGGCGCTGTTGCTGATCGTCAACTTCCCGCTTCAGTCGCTCGTCGCGCTGTCGCTGGCCTATCTGGCGACGATCCCTTTCAGCGTGCGGCGTTTCAGGGCGATGCGACGCGAAAACGGCTGAAGGGGGGAGAACAAGGCGCCGGTGCGGCGACAACGCGGTTTCCCCTTTTCGGCGAATTCATATAGGCTCCGCGCGCTTTTGCGCTCGTCCCCGTCCGCCGCGCGCTTCACTCCCTTATCTTCGCCGTCGCCCGCCGGCGCGGCGAAAGCAAGAAAGGCCCCAATGGCGAAGGAAGAACTGCTCGAGTTTCCGGGTTTTGTCGTGGAATTGCTGCCCAACGCGACCTTTCGCGTCAGACTCGAAAATGAACACGAAATCATCGCCCACACCGCCGGCAAGATGCGCAAGAACCGCATCCGCGTTCTCGCCGGCGACAAGGTTCTGGTCGAGATGACGCCCTACGACCTGACCAAGGGCCGCATCACCTATCGATTCAAATAGGCCCGCCGATGGACGCTTCGCCCGAGACTCCGCCCGCGAGCGAGGTCGCGAAGCGCCCGCGCCTGGTGCTCGCCTCCGGCTCGCCGCGCCGCCTGGCGCTGCTGGCGCAGATCGGCGTCGCGCCCGACGCGGTCATTCCCGCCGACATCGAGGAGACGCCGCGCAGCGGCGAATCGCCGCGCGCGCTGGCGCTGCGCCTCGCCGCGGAAAAGGCCGGAATCGCGGCGACGGTCGCGCGCAAGCGGGCCGACCTCGGCCCTTCGCTGGCGCTCGCCGCCGATACGGTGGTCTGCGTCGGCCGGCGCATCCTGCCCAAATGCGAAATCCTCGACGAGGCGGAAGCGTGCCTGACCCTGCTCTCCGGGCGCGCGCATCGCGTCTACACCGGGCTCGCGCTGGCGACGCCGAGCGGGGGAACGCGCCGGCGCCTGGTCGAGACGCGCGTGCGCTTCAAGCGCCTGTCGCGCGAGGAGATCAGAGCCTATCTTTCCAGCGGCGAATGGCGCGGCAAGGCGGGCGGCTACGCCATTCAGGGGCTCGCGGGCGCCTTCGTGGTGCGCCTCGTCGGCTCCTACCCGAACGTCGTCGGTCTGCCGCTCGCCGAGACGGCGGCGCTGCTCGCCGGCGAGGGATACGTCGCCCATCGTCGGTGGACGCCGGGCGTGTGAAGCCGATGGCGAGGGCCGCGCCACAACCGGCCGGCGCCGATCGAGGCGCGACGGACGGGAAAGTCTGCGTCCAATGCGGGCGCCCGCGCGACCCCCGCTACGACCCCTTCTGCTCTCGCCGCTGCGCCGATGTCGACCTCTATCGCTGGCTGAAGGGAAGCTACGTGATCCCCGGCGGCGAGAAGGCGAGGCCGAAGCGAGACGAAGAGGCTTAGCCCCTTCCCCCGCAAGGCTACCGGATTCACACATCGCAATTCGATGCCTTCCGGGTCCGCTGTGCCTGATCCGTGCTCGGCGTCAATGTCGAGCTCGCTTCGCGGGTTGCTCGCTTCGCTCGCAAACATTGACCCCTCCGCGCGGCTCAGGCTCTTTGTTTTCATGATCTTTGTCGAGCGAAGCCGGCCCTTGAGGGCCGGCCTGCTCAACAAAGATCATGAAAACAAGACCGCCGCATCGGCGCGTCGCAGTCACCGCGGAGCGGGCGAAGCGCAGCGTAGCAGCCGCGCAGCGGCTTGACGGCGACGCGCCGATGTGGCCGCCGGCCAACAGAAGATGTGTGAATGGGATAGGCGAGAGGGCGACGGGCGCGGGGGATTGGCCGCGGGCCTCGGCAATCCGCCTCACTCCGCCGCCTCTTCCTCGGCCTTGGCGTCCTCGCCGATCTCTCCGCTGACGCAGGCGATGGCGAAGGCGTAGGCGCGGGCGACGTCATCGAGGCGGTCGAAGCGGCCCGGCGCGCCGGCGTGGCCCGCCTCCATCGCCACGCGCAGCAGGACCGGCCCGCCGCCGGTCATCGTCGCGCGCAATTTGGCGACCCACTTGGCCGGCTCCCAATAGGTCACGCGCGGATCGGTCAGCCCGGCGAGCGCGAAGATCGCGGGATAGCGCTGCGCGCGGACGTTGTCGTAGGGGCTGTAGCCGCGGATGGCCGCGAACGCTTGGGGCTCACGGATCGGATCGCCCCATTCCAGCCATTCGGGCGGGGTCAGCGGCAGGCTGTCGTCGAGCATGGTGTTCAGCACGTCGACGAAGGGCACCTCGGCGATGATCCCGGCGAAGAGCTCCGGCGCGGCGTTGGCGATCGCCCCCATCAGCATGCCGCCGGCGCTGCCGCCGTGGGCGACGACGCGAGTCTTGGCGGCGAAGCCTTCGGCGACGAGATAGCGCGCAGCGGCGAGGAAATCGGAAAAGGTGTTCGGCTTGTGGGCGAGCTTGCCGTCCTCGTACCAGCGCCAGCCCTTTTCCGTGCCGCCGCGCACGTGGGCGACGGCGTAGACGAAGCCGCGGTCGACCAGCGAAAGCCGGTTGGTGGAGAAATTCGCGTCCATCACCTCGCCGTAGGCGCCGTAGCCGTAGATCAGCAGCGGCGCCGTGCCGTCGAGCGGCGTCTCACGGCGATAGAGCAGCGAGATCGGCACGGCCTCGCTGTCGTCGGCGCGGGCGAAGACGCGGCGGGTGACATAGGCGGAGGCGTCGAAGTCCTTCGGCGTCATCTGCTTCTTGCGCAGGATGCGCTGGCGCGCGGCGAAGTCGTAATCGTAGATCTCCTGGCTGCACGCCATCGACGAATAGCTGAAGCGGAACACCGGCGTGTCGAATTCGAAGACCGGCTCGAGCTTGAGAAAGTACGTCTGCGCCTCGAAGGCGATCTCGTGCGCCGCGCCGCTGGCGAGTTCGTAGATCATCAGGCGCGGAACGTTGTCCTCGCGCGCCAGCAGCACGAGATAATCCCTAAACAGCGCGGCGGTCTCGATCAGGCGGCCGTCCTTGTGCTCGACGAAGGTCCGCCAGTTCGCTTCGCCCGGCGCCTCGCGCGGCGCGACGACGATCTTGAAGTCGCGCGCGCCGCCGGCGTTGGTCTTGATGTAGAAGACGTCGCCGTGATCCATCGCCTCGTAGCGCAGCCCCGGCCGGCGCGGCGCGATCAGCAGCGGCGGCGCCGCCGGGTTATCGAAATCGACGACCCGCGCCTCCGAAGCGTCGTGGCCGTGCAGCGAAATGACCGCGCTCAGGCCGAGCCGCGTCGGCGTGATCGTGATGAACCAGCCGGGATCGGCCTCCTCGAACACCACCGCGTCCTCGCTCTGAGCCGCGCCGAGGCGATGCAGCATCACCCGCCAGGGGCGATGGTTTTCGTTCCTCGCGACATAGAGAAAGGCGGTCGAATTGCGCGTCCACACCACCGCGCCGGCGGCGTTGTCGACGCGGTCGGCGAGGTCCGCGCCCGCCGCGACGCCGCGCACGCGAATGGCGTACATCTCGGAGCCCTTGTCGTCGGCGCTCCAGGCGAATTTCTGGTGATCGGGCGAATGGCGCGCGGCGGCGAGGCGAAAGAACGACTTGCCGCCGGCGCGCTCGTCGCCGTCGATGAGAACCGTCTCCTTGCCGCCCGCGCGCGGCCGGCGGCAGAAGATCGGGCGCTGGCCGCCCTGGCGGAAGCGCGAATAATAGGCGAAGGGGCCGTCGGACTGGGGAACCTCGCTGTCGTCCTCCTTCAGCCGCGCCCGCATCTCGCGCGCGAGCTGGCGCTGAAGCGCGCGGGTCGGCCCAAGAATCTCGTCGGCGTAGGCGTTCTCCGCCTCCAGCAGCGCGCGGATGTCGGCGGGCAGCGCTGACGGGTCGCGCAGCACCTTGCGCCAGTTGTCGGCGCGAATCCAGGCGTAGTCGTCGCGCCAGGAGACGCCGTGCGCGCGGCGCTCCTGCGGCCGCTTATCGGCCGCGGGCGGCGTCGGCTCGCCGCGCGGCTTGGGCAGGGGCATGGCTCGGGGTCCCAATGTGTCGGGAGCGCGTATTGCCATGGCCGGGGCGCGGAGGGAAGGCGGGGGGCGGGCGGGGCGAGGCCGCTTGGCCAAGCCCGCGACCGCCAACCAAAAGCAGAAGCCGCCTTACCACAGAATTGGCCGTGTCTCAGCGAAGGGGAACAGTCCAAGAGCTAGCCCCTTCCTCCCTCGTCAACGACCGCGGATTCGAGTAGGTCAACGTCGCTGACCACGTCAACGAGTTGCGACGCTTGCTTCGAGAATTGCATTGGCACCAGATAGTCTGTGACCAGCGCAGACCGAAGTATGATCTTCCCAGCCGGGATGCCGGTCACTTTGGCGAGCGCAGGAAGCGCAGAGCGTAGGAACGTCATCCGGTCCAGATGCTTTTGGATCGGTGTGCGATTATCGCTGGGCGCGGCTACCGATGTGTATTCGCGAAGCCGTTCGCCGACTTCGCCGACCGTGCGGGCGAACAGCAGACGCTTGCATTCCGCAGCGTACACGACTCCGGTGTCTGACTGCCAAGCCAACGCGTCAATGTCGCCGAGAACCGGTGCGCCACCCAATTCGGTCATCTTGACGTCGGTGCGAGCGTCAAAGCCCAGACCCTTGAATGCATCCGCCACGGTATGGTTGAAGGCATGGCCTTCGGCATTTACGGCCGCGCCGATCCATTTCTTCATCCGCTCGCTCTCGAACATCTCGCCCGGCAAGCGGCCTTGATAGGTACCATAAAGGTATACAACCGAACGGTCGATGAGCGCGGGTGCGATCAATACGGACGGATCATTGCTCTCTTCGATCTGGGCCAACGGCCGTCGCGTCAGAGAGAGCCGCCGGTTAAAGCGCCATGGATACCAGTCACGCGCCTTCGCCCTGGCCGGCTTCGGGTCATCCCACCGCGCTCGTGGCTTAAGCGTCAACGCGTCGTACGCACGTTCCACCTCCTTCACACCGGCCCTCGCGAGTTCAGCCACGACCGCGCTGCGGCGCAGACGGAATGTAGAGGAGCCCTCGGAGACCGCAATATCCACCAGTTGATACGTGAACTGTGAGAGCTGCGGCGGCGTCAGCCCAAATTCCGCGACGAAAGCCGCTTCGAATTCAGAATCGATCGGCTGGCGTCCACCGTCACGAACGGCAAACGGTGTTCCGTAATCGGCCGCTGCGGCCCTAAAGTCACGCTCGCCATGGCTGTGCACGTATGGCCGGTGCAGCGTGTCGTGAAATGTCGAGTCAAACGTGAACGTCCCATTCGCTTGCACGACCAGTTGACGTAACGAGAGGTCGTAATAAATAGCATCGCTCTGGCTCGCGCACTCCAGCAGGATCGCGACGTTCGCAACAAGAAAGTCAAATTCCGCGTTGCTGCACGACCTGCCTTTGCCGACCGGCGACACACAAATCGCCATTTCGGCAATTACGCGGCTGGCCAGAGTTGCGAGTCCGCGCTGTCCTTCCCTCAGATTGGCCGCTGCCACGACATCAGCTTGATCGTCATAAAGCGACAGAAGTGCGGCAGCGGTGAGTCGCCATGTCGCGCGATCGCGGTGTACCGCGTAGTCGTTCTTGAGCGCGCGTTCCATCACGCTGCCACGCTCCAAGATGAGCAATCGCTCCTTGATGCGCAGCCACACAACGTTTGCTGCGTTCTTAAGCAGCTTGCTCGCCTGATCGTTCGGCACCGGACCGGCCGGATTGGTCCATCCGGCGTCGCGCGCCAGGTTCAACCAGCTGAGCGCACGGTCTTCCGGTTGGACGAAACGAGGACTAACTTCAGTAAGCGTCGCATACAGTTTGTCACGGGGTGTCTCCGCGGGAACGGCATGAAAAAAGCGTTCTTCGTCAGTTCTCGTGATCTCAGCGAGCATGTCGACGCGCGCTTCCTCGCTCTGCGGGACGCCGGCGAGCGCATGAGCGCCTCCGACCAGAGCGCCAACCATCAACCGGTCGCCCGTGTTCTTCTCGCTCGCAAATGACCGAAGGTATCCGACCGAACAGGCAATGTGGATTTCATCGTCTTTTATCGTCACAATCGGTGGGACGGGCGGATCGATGATTTCTCCCGGGCAGCCGGTAAATTCGGTGACATTGGGAAATGTCAACCACACGACGACAGGCCCCGACCTCAGTGTAGGCAGCGCAGCTTCGAGGACGGTCGCGGTACGAACAAGCCAATTCTGGACCAATTCCCACACCTGATAAGTAATACGGCTCGCACGCGCGTCGTCCGGCAGCTCCTGACAGCGGACCCACCATGGACGCGCCGCCGTTTCAACGCATCCGACCAACTCAGCCGACGCGGCATGCCCCGCGCTGATGCAGATCGGCAGGCTTTTGACCTCATTGAAATAACCTGTGGTGGTCCGGCGTTGGACCGACAAGTAACCTGGCGTGCGGGTCATTTGCGCGGCGTGCTGATCCACGGACGTGCGAAGGCGATGCCTCACCGCCGTCAGGTGATCCGTCTGGAGCATCATTATCCCCTGTGCCATGGCATTGGGGACCAACTCGTAATTCGCGCTCGCCGCGTAGCCGTAGAGGTTCATGAAGCCATTGGCGTTCACAAACTCCACGTCGCGTCTACGAAGCTCGTCCTCCTGGTCAAGGAGCTTCCAGGCCCGCAGGGCGTCTATGTTGTTGTCCCACGAGAGGTGCATAAAATCGGAACCACTCAGAATGAGCCGTTGCCACTGTGGGGGTGGCTCACCGAACCCTGCAAAGAAGCCCCGCCCTATGCCGCCGTGAACAATGATGGTCATGCCGCGCTGATAGTCTGGACGCTTGGCGATCTCCGCCGCGATCGCATCGAAGCGCGCGGTCGTCTCATCGGAAACGTTGTGAACGCTCTGGAGCCCATCCTTGAGGATTTGCTCAAGCGAGTCAGGAATGAAAATAACGTGCGCATAGCCCCCCTCATCGAAGCGCCCGACGAATTCATGTTCGGCCGGTGACTCAGGCGGATCGAGTGGACGGATTTCCCAGCCTGGCCCGCCCATATGACGGATCTCTTCGAACTGGTATTGGGTAAGTATTTCCTGAACAACGGCGAGTTTGCCCGCAGCGACGGCGCTCTCCATCACGAAGCGCCGCACCGCCGCGCTGACGGCGGTTGGAAGCGCAAGAAGAATCCTTCCTTCGCTGAAGACCACCGGCCGACGTTCAAGGGCGGTATGCCCGATGGTTTCATGGGCCATCGCTGGAAGCTGATCTGGACTGAATTGGAACGGCTCCAAATCGGCGTACGCGATGCGCATCGCGCCTAGCTCGGCGGGTGTGAACGTCACATGCTCGCTCGCGGGTCCGATTGTGTTTTGTGCAACGCGAAGCGGCTCCCGCGGCGGCGTCTTCGACAGTGTAAAGCGGGGAACCGAACCCCGCTCGGCAACCGCTTCACTCATCTTCAGAAGTGCCTGCACCGAGCGTGCAACCGGCCTCATCCACTCTTCATCACGCAATTTGACGACGGCGACGAGCGTTCCCTGCAACCCGTAGTCGTTGTCCTGCCACCCACCGTCGAAGAGCCGCGCATTCCCGAACCAGGTGACAACGTTTGATACGCACACGTCCTCAACGGGGTCTTCCCTTTGCGCGATCGGGTCCTTGAGGATGATGCCATTCAGCCATTCCCGCAGCTGCTTCAAGCTCGGCGATTGCTTACCATTGCAGTACAGTGCCGCTAGATGGATCAAAGCGGCTATTCTGAGATTGGCCGGATGATTTTCGGGCAACGTTAGCAGGCCTGCCAGCGGCAGCATTACCTTGGGGAAACTGAACTTGCCAAGCCGCCGAACCAATCCCGGAAGTCGTGCGGCGATTCCGCGGAGCCGCGCATCGTCTTCACTTTGCGCGGCGGCGATCATCGCAAGGTATGCATCCATCGTTGGCGGCAGGTCCGTCACAGTCAAAGCCAGTAGGTTCCGATAGCGATTGCAAGAAATTGGGTTACGGGGTTACGGTGACACTGCGCTTAACTACCGACCCTGCGATTTCTCCACGGCGATCGCCGAGTAGAGGCAAGCTAAGCGCACTCTCGCGGCAACGGCACGCTCCCCGGCCGCCGCCATTCGCCGTCGATCTCTTGGAAGAGACCCTTTTCCGATTGAAATGGGCTGTCAAGGGTCTCGACCGCCGCAGGCGCCGCGCGCCGTAGGGCGTCGTAGGACGCCCGTCTTACGACGGGCTATGGCGCGCCCTTGACAGCCCATTTCAATCGGAATTTTCGCCTCCAAGAGATCGGCGGCGAATGGCGGCGGCCTGTTTGGTTCAGGCCCGCGGCCGGCGCGCGGTCGGGCAAGACCCCGACCTTCGGCGACGCGGGCGCCGACTTGGACAGAAAAGCGCGCTCAAGCCATTGAAGCCGCTTCATCGCGGACCGGACCGGCCGCGCGCGCCGGTCCCGGCCCCGTCGAGAGGCGAGCCGCTGGCGGCGGTTCCGTTTAGCCACGCCCGCAATCGCCAACCAAAAGCAGAAATCGCCTGGTCGCCGAATTAGCCGTGTCTCAGCGATGGGGCGCAGTCCACCCGCGCCGTTCCGCCTCGAGCGTTGCTGCGGTCCATCGAATTGCGCAACGCGCGCCGCTACGCGAAAACGGCGCGTTCGAGCCGCATCCTTCGTTCCATAGCGCGCGATCTCGACTTCGGGCTGGCCATCGCCCCTGGAAATCAGCTAACCAAGGGCGATGTCCTCCGCTTCGCGCGTCGCAGACGCGCTCCCCACATCCCCTTCGAAGGTCGACCGCCTCGGCGTCGCCGCGATGATCGCAGGGACGCTGATCACCGCTTGGTCGGGCGTGCTCGTGCGTCTGCTCGACGTCGGACCGTTCGCCGCCGGCGCCTGGCGCGTCGGGCTCGCCGTGCCGGCGCTGGCGGCGTGGGCGAAGCTCGTCCAGCGCGACCGGTGCGACGCCCCGAATCTCGGACGTTCCGCCGGCCTGCTGATTTTCGCCGGTCTCGCCTTCGCGCTCAACATCGGCTTGTTCCACGTCTCGCTGACCGAGACCAAGATCGCCAATGCGGCCTTCATCGGCGCCGTCGGGCCGATCTTCACGGTCATCGGCGGCGCGCTGTTCTTCCGCGAGCGTTCGCCGTCGCGAATGTGGCTAGCGCTCGGCGTGGCGCTTTTCGGCGCCTGGACGATGGCCGGAATGGTCGCCCCGACGCGCATCGGCTTCGGCGACTTCCTCGCGCTCTGCTCGTCGATCACCTACTCGTGCTATCTCCTCATGATCAAACAGCTCCGCGTCAGGCTCGACGCCGTGGCGGCGACGCTGTGGACGGCGGCGGTCTCGGGCGTCGTCCTCGCCGCCGCCGCGTGGCTCCACGGCGAGAAGATGATCCCGTCGAGCGCGTTCGGCTGGATGATCGTCGCGCTGCTCGCCTTCGGCGTCCACGCGCTGGGACAGGGGCTGACCTCGGTGGCGATGGGCCGCGCGCCAGTCGCCGTGATCGCGCTGGTGATCCTTGCCCAGCCGCCGTTCACGGCGCTGGCGGCCTGGACCGTGCTCGGCGAGGGGATGATGCGACTGCAGATTGTCGGCGGCGCGATCATTCTCGCCGCCGTGCTGTTGTCGGGCCCGCTTACGGCTTCTCCCACCCGCCGCCGCGCGCCGAGCGAAACGCCGCGTCGATGACGCGCATGTTGGCGATCGCGTCCTCGATGGGGAATTCCAGCGGCGCTTCGCCACGGATCGCGCGCGAGACCGCGTCGCCTTGCAGCGTGTATTGATCGCAAGGCGGAAATTCCTCGACGCGCGCGCCGCCGCCGACGAGATCGGCGCCGCTGTCGATCGTGATGCGCGCCGGCCAGTCGGGCGGCGCGTTGAAGGGAATGGCGATTTCGATGCGGCCCGTCTCGCCGACGATGGTCGCGCGCTGATGCGCCGAGAGCTGCGTCGCGCAGGTGAACGACAGATGCCGGCCGCCGGGAAACTCGATCAGCGCGCTCGCCAATCGATCCGTGCCGAAGGCGGGGTCGACGTCGAGCGCGGCGACGACGCGCGTCGGCTCGGCGGAAAAGACGAATCGCGCGGTCGAGATCGCGTAGCAGCCGATGTCGTAGAGCCCGCCGCCGCCCGGCGGCCGGTTGCGGATGTTGTCGGCGTCGGTCAGAGAATAGGAAAAGAACGTCTGGATCGCGCGCGGCGTCCCGATCTCGCCCGAACGCGCGATCTCGCGCGCCCGCCGCCATTGCGGGTGAAAGCGCACCATGAAGCCTTCCGCGACCAGCTTGCCGGAGCGCCGGCGCGCTTCGATCAGCGCGCTCGCTTGAGCCGCGTCGAGCGCGATCGGCTTCTCGCACAGCACGTGCTTGCCCGCTTCCAGCGCGCGGATCGTCCAGGGGACATGCAGGTCGTTGGGCAGCGGATTGTAGATCGCTTCGATCGCGGGATCGGCGAGGAGCTCCTCATAGGAGCCGTAGGCCTTGGCGACGCCGAGAGCGGCCGCGGCGCGGCGCGCCTTGGCGAGGTCGCGCGAGGCGATCGCGTCGACGCGCGAGGCCTCGCCGCGTTGCATCGCCGGGACGACCTTCTCGACGCCGATCCTCGCCGCGCCGAGCATGCCCCAGGAAACTTTGCGAGTCATTCCGCCCCCCTGTCGCGTTCGCTCTCAGTCCTTCGGCTCGGGCCAGCGCTCGCCGCCCTGACGCGCGATCATCCAGCCGGGATATTCGAGCGTCGGCGCGCTGACCTTGTCGAGCGCCGCGATTTCCCCGGCGCTGAGGGTCAGCTTGGCGGCGGCGAGATTGTCGTCGAGCTGCGCGATCGTCTTGGCGCCGACGATCACGCTCATGACGCCCTTGCGCTGCAGCAGCCAGGCGAGCGCGACGCGCGCCACCGAGGCGCCGTGCGCCTCGGCGATCGGCCGCATGACGTCGATGACGTCGAACGCGCGCTGGCGATCGACCGGCGGAAAATCGAACGATGCGCGCCGCGCATCGCTCGGCTTGGCGCCGTCGCGGGCGAACTTGCCGGTCAGCAGGCCGCCGGCCAGCGGGCTCCACACCATCACGCCGAGGCCCTGGTCCTCGACCAGCGGCAGGATCTCGCGCTCGAGATCGCGCCCGGCGATGGTGTAATAGGCCTGCACCGTCTCGAAGCGGGCGAAGCCGCGCCGCTCGGAAATCCCCAGCGCCTTCATGATTTGCCAGGCCGCGAGGTTGGAGCAGCCGATGACGCGCGTGAGGCCGCGCGAAACGCAGTCGTCGAGCGCGCGCAAGGTTTCCTCGATCGGCGTTGCAGGATCGAAGCCGTGGATCTGATAGAGGTCGACGTGGTCGAGCCCGAGCCGCTTCAGGGAGCCGGCGATCTGATCCATGATGTGGCCGCGCGACAGGCCGACCGCGTTGGGGCCCGGCCCGGTGCGGCCGCGCACCTTGGTGGCGACGACGACGTCCTCGCGCTTGACCTTGAGATCGCGCAGCGCCTGGCCGACCATGACTTCGGACTGGCCTTCCGAATAGACGTCGGCGGTGTCGATGAAGTTGACGCCCGCCTCCAGCGCGCGCCCGACCAGCGCCGTCGCGCCCTTCTGGTCGACCGCGCCGATGGCGCGCCAAAATCCGGCGCCGCCGCCGAAGGTCATCGCCCCGAGACAAATCTCCGAGACGAACTGGCCGGTGCGGCCGAGCGGTCGATAACGCATGAGCGGAATTCTCCCCGAGGGCGCGAAAATCGGTCGAAAGCGCGGCGCGCGCCCGCGTCAGGCATCTATGCGCGCCCTGCCGCGGCCGCAAGGGCGACTCGCGTCGATTTCAGGCGGCTTGATCGAGACGATCAAGCGGCTTGATCCACGGGCGGCGCCATCGCGCCCGTCATCATCGCGACGGCGTCCGACATCGTCTGCTTCTTGGGATCGATCACCGTCAGACGCCGGCCGAGCCGATGGATGTGGATGCGGTCGGCGACCTCGAAGACGTGCGGCATATTGTGCGAAATGAGGATGATGGGAAGCCCGCGCTTCTTCACGTCGAGGATGAGTTCGAGCACGCGCCGCGATTCCTTCACCCCCAGCGCCGCGGTCGGCTCGTCCATGATGACGACGCGCCGCGCAAAGGCGGCCGCGCGCGCCACCGCGACGCCCTGGCGTTGGCCGCCCGAAAGCGTCTCCACCGGCTGGCCGATGTTTTGGATCGTCATCAACCCGATCTCGTTCAGCTTGTCGCGCGCGAACTTCTGCATCGCGGCGCGATCGAGACTACGGAAGACCGTGCCGAAGAGGCCTGGCGATCGCACTTCGCGCCCGAGGAATATATTGTCGGCGATCGACAGCGCCGGCGACAGCGCGAGATTCTGATAGACGGTCTCGATGCCCGCCTCGCGCGCGTCGATCGGCGATTTGAAATGCACGATCTCGCCGGCGAGGCGGATCTCGCCGGCGTCCGGCGTAATCGCGCCGCACAGCGCCTTGATCATCGTCGACTTGCCGGCGCCGTTGTCGCCGATCACGGCGAGAATCTCGTTGGGATAGAGGTCGAAGTCGGTGCGGTCGAGCGCGATGACGCGGCCGAATCTCTTAACCAGCCCGCGAGCGGTGAGGATCGGTTCGACGCTCATTGCGAGATTCTCCGAATCCACTGGTCGAGCGCGACCGCGACGATGATCAGCACGCCGATGGCGAATTCCTGCCAGAGGACATCGAGCCCGGCGAGCGACACCGCCGAGCGGAACACGCCGACGATCAGCGCCCCGATCAGCGTTCCGACGATCGAGCCGCGCCCGCCGAACAGCGAGGTGCCGCCGATCACCACGGCGGTGATGCTGTCGAGGTTGGCGTTCGAGCCGGACGTCGGGCTGATCGCGCCGATGCGGCCGATCAGCGCCCAGCCGGCGATCGCCGAGATGAGCCCCGCCAGAATGTAGACGCTGAACAGCACCCGATCGGTGTTGATGCCGGCGAGCCGCGCCGCTTCCGGGTCGTCGCCGGTCGCGTAGACGTGGCGGCCGTAGGCGGTGCGGTTGAGGACGTACCAGACGACGGCCGCAAGCGCGACCAAGAGGAAGCTGCCGAGGATGATGCGTGAGCCGCCGATCTCGAATGGAACGCCCATCAGCTGCAGGAACGGCGCCTTGGCGTCGAGGTCCTGCATCCGAATGGTTTCGCTCTGCGAGTAGAAGGTGTTGAGCGCGCCGATGACCGATAGCGTACCGAGGGTGACGATGAACGGCGGCATTCGCATGCGCGTCACGAAGAAGCCGTTGAGCGCGCCGAACGCGACGCCCGTCAGCAGGCCGATCGGAAAGGCGAGAAAGATCGGCAGCCCGTCGATGACCGCCAGACGACCCATGACGACCGACGAAATGACCATGATGACGCCGACCGAGAGGTCGATGCCGGCAGTCAGAATCACCAGCGTCTGGCCGATGCCGAGAATGCCAACGATCGTCACCTGCGTCAGCACCGTCGACAGATTGCTGCCGGTGACGAAATGCGAATAGTTGACGCTGACCCCGAGCGCGAGGCCCAGCGCCAGCACGATGAAGGGAACCGTGGTCGGATAGAGATGCAGGAAACGCTGGACGCGCTGCAGGAAATCGAGACGCTCCTCCTCGAATTGCGCCCGTGCGGTGGAAGCCGCCGCCAGCACCTCTTCAAGTTCCTGCGGCGCGAGCGGTCGCTGTTCTGAGGCTTGGCTCATAGCTCACTCGATCGCTGCCTCGAGTCGCCCTGTCTTGAAACTCGGTGCTCGCGGGCGAAACCCGCGGGCGCCGAAGCCTAGTCGTTCAGAGAATTAAGCTCCGAACCCCGCCGAAATCAACCCCAACAGAGCTTCTTCGCCTCGTCGGTGGTGATCGACGGAACGCCGGCGACGGGATGGTCGGTGATCAGCTTCTCGCCGCTGTCGATGCTGGCCGGCTTCGTGCCGTTCTTGACGAAGTCGACGACCTGCTGGACGCCGTCGGCCGCCATCAGCAGCGGATACTGCTGCGAGTCGCCGCCGATGATGCCGTCCTTCATCATCTTGACGCCGTTGCAGCCGCCGTCGACGGCGACGATGGTCACGCCCTTGTCCTTGCCCGCGGCCTTCAGCGCCGCATAGCCGCCGTAAGCGGCCGGCTCGTTGATCGCGTAGACGAGATTGACGTCACCCTTTTGCAGGATCTTCTCCATCGCAGTGCGGCCGCCTTCTTCGGAGCCGGCGGTCACGTCGGAGCCTACGATCTGCGGGCTGTCGCTTTCCGCGTAGGTGCTCGGATCCTTGACCTTGATGCCGAATCCGTCGAGGAAGCCGTTGTGACGCTGAACGTCGACGGAGGGCTTGTTGACCGCGCCGTCGAGGGTCGCGATCTTCGCCGAGGCCGCCTTGTCGCCCAGCGCGCCCTTCGCCCACTGCCCGATGAGGACGCCCGCCTTGTAGTTGTCCGTGCCAATGTTAGCGTCGGCCGCGGTCGGCGGATTGAGCGAGGTGTCGAGGGTGATGACGAGGACGCCGGCCTTGCGGGCCTTGTCGACCGTCGGCACGATCGCGTTGGAGTCGCTCGGCACCAGCAGGATGCCCTTCGCGCCGGCGGCCATCAGCTGCTCGATGGCGGCGACCTGACCGTCGTTGTCGCCGTCGAACTTGCCGGCGTAGGACTGCAGGGTGACGCCGAGCTCCTTGGCCTTGGCCTCGGCGCCTTCCTTCATCTTGACGAAGAAGGGGTTGGTGTTGGTCTTGGTGATCAGGCCAACGAGCGTCTCGGCGGCGAAAGTGGGCGCGCTCGTCATCGCGATCGACAGAGCCGCGATCGCCGCGGTCGACAAAATCCAGAATTTCTTGGACATGGGTTCCTCCGAAACAACTCACCGGCGACGGTGACTGCGCTTCGCGCATGACCTTGGCGAAATCCGCGAACCGACCCGCCCCGGGGTCGGGTTCGCGCCGTCGCGCCGCTATAGGGACCCGAACCGGGGCGAGAGTCAATGGATAAATCAATCCGCCTGAATTATTGTTGACTGCGGGGTTTTGTCGCAGCATGCTAAAGGCGACGGCGAACGCGGTCGCCGCTAAACCGCGCCGACGGGGACGATGCGCGAGGAGAGTCCATGTCCGAAGCGGTCGACCAGAGCGCCGTCCCTCTCCCCCCTTCGCCGCCGGCCGCCACCGGCGCCGACCAGGCGGGCGTGCGTCTCTACAACGAGCGGTTGATCCTGTCGCTGGTTCGCCGCTTCGGGCGGTTGTCGAAAGTCGAAGTCGCGCGGCTGACCGGGCTCTCCGTGCAATCGACCTCCGCGATCATGAATCGCCTGCAACTCGACGGCCTGTTGCGTCGCGAGGCGCCCTTGCGCGGCCGCGTCGGCCAACCGACGGTGCCGGCCTCGCTCGATCCCGAGGGCGCGTTTTCGCTGGGGCTGAAAATCGGCCGCCGCAGTTGCGATCTCGTCTTGATCGATTTTTGCGGAACGGTGCGGCGGCGAACGCATCGGACCTACGCCTATCCGACGCCCAATCTGGTGATGGACTTCCTCGGCGAAGCGCTGGCGCCGATGACGCAGACGCTGACCCCGACGCAGCGTCGCCGCATCGCGGGCCTCGGCGTCGCCTCGCCTTTTCAATTGTGGAGCTGGTCGAGCGAGATCGGCGCGCCGGCCGAGGAAATGGACGCGTGGCGAACCTTCTCGATCGAACGGGAACTGGCGCGCCTGTGTCCCTATCCGGTGACGCTCTGCAACGACGCGACGTCGGCCTGCGCGGCGGAGTTCTTTTTCGGCGAGGCCTGGCGCCATCGCGATTTCCTCTATTTCTTTCTCGGCACGTTCATCGGCGGCGGACTGGTGCTGGACGGCGCGCTCTATCCCGGCCGCACCGGCAACGCCGCGGCGCTCGGATCGATGCCGATCGCCACGCAGAACGCCGGCCGTCAGGCGGTTGCGCAATTGATCTCCCGCGCCTCGATCTGCCAGCTCGAGCGGCGCATCGAAGCCGCCGGCGCCGATCCCTCCTCGATCTGGCGCACGCCCGAGGCCTGGGACGATTATGGGCCGCCGCTCGACGAATGGCTCGAGGAGGCCTCGTTCGCGCTCGCCTACGCGGCGGTCGCCGCGATCTCCGTCCTCGACGTCGAAGCGATCGTCATCGACGGGGCGATGCCGGTCGCCGTGCGCGAGAAGCTGGTTTCGCGCGTCGCCCAACAGGTCGAGATGCTCGATCGGCGCGGGCTGTCCGACGTGACGATCGTCGCCGGCGCGATCGGCGCCGACGCGCGCGCCGTCGGCGGCGCGGCTTTGCCGCTGATCAAGAATTTTGCGCGCGACCGAGAAGTGTTGTTTAAGGACGCGCCGATCGGGCTCGGCTGATCTCTTCCGATCCCGCCTCGGCGGATCGCGCGGCGGCGTTGCGACCGTCGTGGCGGCATGGAACGATTCTTGCGTTCGCAACGTCGGTCGAGCCCGACATGAGAGAGACGCCATGGCGGCCAGAATCGTCAAAGTCGAGCCTTTCGACCTCGTCGTCTTCGGCGGCACCGGCGATCTCGCCTACCGCAAATTATACCCCGCGCTGTTTCACCGCGAAATGAGCGATCAGTTCACCGAGCCCACGCGCATCATCGCCGTTTCGCGCCGCCCGTTCGATCGCGGGGCCTTCCGCGCCTCAGTCGAGGACGCGCTGGTCAAGTTCGGCCCGCGCGACCTCGGGGCGAACCCGTTGCTCGATCGCTTCCTTCAGCGCATCGACTATGTCGCGGTCGACGCGGTCGGCGAAGCCGGATGGGACGAATTGAAGGTCCATCTCGGCCAGGAGGAGCGCGCCCGCGCCTATTATCTCGCGACCGGGCCCGACCTTTTCGGCCCCATCGCCAGGCGCATCGGCAAGGCCGGATTGGCGACGCCGCGATCGCGCATCATCGTGGAAAAGCCGATCGGCCGGGACGGCGCGAGCGCCGCGGCGATCAACGACGCGATCGGCTCCGTCTTCCTCGAGACCAACATCTTCCGCATCGACCACTACCTCGGCAAGGAGTCGGTGCAGAACCTGATGGCGCTGCGCTTCGCCAACGCGCTGCTGGAGCCGCTGTGGAACAACGCGCATGTCGATCACGTACAGATCACCGTCGCCGAGACGCTCGGCGTCGAGGGGCGCGCCGCCTATTACGACGATTCCGGCGCGCTTGGCGACATGGTGCAGAACCATATGCTGCAATTGCTCTGCCTGGTGGCGATGGAGCCGCCGTTCTCGCTGCACGCCGACTCGCTGCGCGACGAAAAATTGAAAGTGCTGAAATCGCTCAACGCGATCGACGCCGCCAACGCCTCGTCGGCGACCGTGCGCGGACAGTATCGCGCCGGCTTCGCCGAGGGCGCCCCGGCACCGTCCTATCTCGAGGACATCGGCAGGCAAGAGAGCGAAACCGAGACCTTCGTCGCGCTGAAGGTCGAAGTCGCTAACTGGCGATGGGCAGGCGTGCCCTTTTACCTGCGCACCGGCAAGCGGCTGCCGCAGCGCTTTTCCGAAATCGTCGTCGGCTTTCGCCGCGTGCCGCACGTCATCTTCCCGACCGACGGCGGCGGCATCCCGCCCAACCAGCTGGTCATCCGCGTTCAGCCGGACGAAGGCGTCAAGCTGTGGCTGATGATCAAGGAGCCGGGTCCCGGCGGCATACGGTTGCAGCACGTGCCGCTCGACATGACTTTCGCCAAGACGTTTTCCGCGCCCTCGGCCGACGCCTACGAACGGCTGCTGATGGACGCGCTGCGCGGCAACGCGTCGTTGTTCATGCGTCGCGACGAAGTGGAGGCCGCCTGGCGGTTCATCGACCCGATCCGCGACGCCTGGGCGCAATCGCACGATTCGCCTAAGCCCTACGCCGCCGGCGCCTGGGGGCCCGCCGCCTCGATCGCGCTGATCGAGCGCGACGGGCGCACCTGGAACGAGGAGTTCGAATGAGCCCGACCGCCCCCGCACGCCGCGATTTCCCCACCGGAGCGGCGCTTGCGTCGGCCTTCGCCCAATGGACCGCCGAGCGGCTGCGCGCGGCGATCGAGGCGCGCGGCGCGGCGCTGCTGGTCGTTTCCGGCGGCGTCACGCCGCTGCGCTATTTTCACGCGCTGTCGAGCCAGCCGATCGACTGGTCGCGGGTCGCGATCACGCTCGCCGACGAGCGCCGCGTCGCCGACGACAATCCGCGATCGAACGCCAAGTTGGTGCGCGAGGCGCTGCTGCGCGAGCGCGCCGCCGGCGCGAGCTTCACGCCGCTCGCCGATTCGCGCGTGGAGGAGGGACTCGAACTCGCCGCCGCCAACGCGCGGATCGCGACGCTTCCCCTGCCGGCCGACGTCGTCGCGCTCGGCATGGGCGAGGACGGCCACACCGCGTCTTGGTTCCCCGGCGCCGAGGGCCTCGCCGAAGCGATCGACCCCGGCGCGGCCGCGCTGGTGGCCTCGATCCGCGCCAGCGCCGCCCCCGAAGCGCGCCTGACGCTGACCGGCCGCGTCATCCTGCGCGCCCGCGCGATCGCGCTGCATATCGAGGGGACGGACAAGCTGGCGACGCTCGACAAGGCGCTCGGCGAGGGACCGGTCGAGGCGATGCCGATCCGCGCCGTGCTGCGTCAGGCGGCGGACCGCCTGACGATCTTTTTCGCCGCGTCATGATGGACGGCGGCGCCGTGCGACCGAAGGCCGAGCCGCGACGACGCGCCTCGCCGGATCGTCTCCAAGACTTTCCCAGGATTTCCACACTTTTCCAAGGAAATTCCAAGCTTTTCCAAGCTTTTTCCAAGGAAATTCAAAGGATTTCCAAACTTTTTCCTTGGCCGTTTTGAGGAAAATCAAGGGGTTGTCGCTCAATCCGCGGGAATCGCGCCTTCTCCAATTTCTGCGCGGCCTCGGCCGCCGGACGGGCGCCCCGGCGATAGGCGCCGGGCGCGCTGACGATTCACACTAGCGCGAATTCCGATTTTCGGAAAGAGATTGTCGCAGAAACTGTCGCCGCCGGTTTCCGCGAGGCCCGCGATCCCTGGCGCGGCGCCGCCGGTCCAGCGCCAGTTCGGCGGAGAGCGCCGTCGACCTCATGGAAGCCGTCTTTTCCGAAGCCGAGAGGCTGTCAAGGGGCGCAGCCCGCCGGCGGCGGCGCGCGACACGCGCGCCCTTGACAGCCTCTCGGCTTCGGAACTCTTGGCCTCCATGAGGCAAGACGGCGCGGTGGGTCGGCGGGAGACGGGCGGCGCGGCCGGCTCGTCGAACGGGCGGGCAGTTTCGTGAATTTGGTAAGGCGGCGCCGGGACCCGATGAGTATCATTTCTGTTGCGTAGGACCGGCTCCCTTAGAGAGGTTACACACCGCACATGAGACCTGGCCGTTTTCGACGGTTGTTTTCCCGCCCTTCGACCACGAGACGCGATGATCCGCGTGCCAATTGTCCCAGGTGATTTTCGCGCCGTTGCACTTGAGTTTAACCTGACAGATGCCCTTGTCCCGTCGAAATATTGCTAGCTTCTGGACGTGCGTGAATTCTCGCTGATTGTCCTTCCGTGACAGCGCTGGGAACGTTTCCAATAGGTTGCGCAGCATAAATTCCATGCGTGAACGTATCGATTCAGCCGCATCCGTGCTGTGACTGATTTTCTCATGGTAACTAACCCACTCCGGATCACCCTCGTCTTCTGGCTTCTCTTCTTGTTGCCGGCGCGTACCTTCAAATGTGATGAACCATTCGCGCAGATGCGGCTTGATTTCGCTTATTACATATTGCCGTATCAGTTCCGAAATTACGGAGTAGAGCGCGATGACGTTGTAGCGTTCCAGTTCGGGGGTCTTTTCCGGAAACACATCGGCCATAATATCAAGAACGCGCTTCACCGCCTTCGCGGTCGCCGACTTTGAATCGAAGTCGCGATTGCGTTCGTACATTCGATTGAGATCGGCATTCTTGACGTTCGTCGGGCCACCTTCCGTTTCCAACAAAACCATCTGCGCCGCAACGTGATCGAAGGCAAATCGCGCGTTAGCAAATTCGACACTTTTAAAAAATGGATGCTGTGTCAGATCGTGAACGAAATCTCGCATTTTTCCCCGAAACGCGTTCCGCTTCTCCTGCGCTTTTAGGGATGTTCCATTTTGGAGACGAAGAAACATTTCCCGAACCTCGTCTCCATCCGCGTCCTCCAGGACCACAATATCCAAGGGATACACATCGAACCGGCTGCGCAATTCGTCCGGCAAGTCCGAGTAGCCGCAGCCCGCGACGGCTTCTCCCTCGATTGCGTCCGCGTTCTTGGGCAGCTTGAATTTTTCGTCGAAAAAGTCCCACACGGCCCGCAGCCTTTGCTGCCCATCGACAACATCGTAAGTGTCCGGTCTGCTTCGCGTTCTTCGCCAATACAATTTTGGAACATCATAGTCCCGAAGAACTGTGTCTATCAATAATTGCTTTTGACTTGTTCCCCATACGGCGGGTCGTTGAAAATCTGGGTTTGTGTCGATACGCTTCCGCATACCCCTGATGGTTGTGAGCGGTATCGGCCTCTTACTGTTTTGCACCTGCACCTCCATCTTTGTAAAGACGGCTATCTGTTTCTCGGCCAGAAGAACTTATCGCCGTTGATTTGAATCAGGTGATCCGGCACGTCCGCAAGTCAGACCTCAGTTTCCCAGGCGATATCCTCTGCATGCCTCTTGAATTCCCCCATGTCCGGAAAGGCGGTAAATTTCACGATCTAGGCCTTGCATTAGCTAAGCTAGGTGTCCACTTCAATGATGCGTCGCTCGCATTGTTTCAACGATCTTCATTGTTTCGACGCTGACCCGCGTGACGCGCGCGAGCAGGTCGACGACCTTCTCCTTGTAGTCGGCGAAGCGGTACGTGTTGAATTTCTCTCGGATCGTCGGATCCTTCGGCGTCTTTTCCTTGTGCTGGTCGAGAATCCATTCCAGCGCCGAGCGGTTGCCGAGCCTGTAGGCCCAGGCTTCGGCCGGCACGCCGGAGAGTTGCGTCTCGCTGTCGAGGACGATGATTCCGTGATCGTGATCGGCGCGCAGGATCGGCTTCGGCTTGAGCCCTGCCGCGGCGGCCTTGGCGTCGGCGACGTCCGTGCGAACAAGGGGCCACGGCTCGACCGTTTCATAGCCGATGTGCAGCGCCATCAGCGTCTCGCCCCAATCGGCCCAGCGCCAGAAGTCTTCATAGAACGGGATGCGCGGAAATTCGCGCTTGAGGTTCTGCGCGTATTTTTCGCGATAGATCGGATCGTGCAGCACCGCGTAGACGTAATGAAAGATCGCGTCCTTGGTGATCGGCCGCTCCCCTTCCCCCCTTGCGGGGGAAGGTGTCGTCGCGTCAGCGACGACGGATGAGGGGTCGCTTCCTCCCGCGCCAATCTCCGCCGATTTGCCCCGCTTCGTCTTCAGCGCCCCTTGCTGCGCCAACCCCTCATCCGGCCAGCTCCGCCGGCTGCGTTCTCCCGCAAGGGGAGAAGGGGTTCCCGGCTCGTAATGCGCGCGGAATTGGTTGAGCGCCCAGTCGGTGATGTTCTCGAAGTGGGAGCCGTCGGCGGCGTAGCGCAGCAAGGGAAAGCAAATCCCGTCTCCGTTGACATGATAGTCGGGAAGCTTATCAACGCATAAAGCGCTGAAAGGCTTTCCACTAACGTCGATTACTATGGCACAATTTTCTAAGTCCCAGCCGAATATATCGCGCTGCTGATAAATCATCTCGTTCAGCTGCGAGCTGAAATATAGATATAGTTTATGGAATGGTCGATAAATCGACACGACGCCCAATTTTTGGTCAAATTCGTACTTCTTATGGCTCCGTAAATCTCTCTTGACGGCTCTCGTCCATTTGATCGAATAATCAAGTTTCCCGGCGATTTCTTTTGCATCGCGTAGCTCGCTCAGTTTGGCGCTATCCGCATTAAAGGCGCCAATAAGGTGCTTGATCTTGGCTTCAAGCAACTCCTTCGATTCTGCGTATACCCATTCGTCGCGCGCGGTCACGACCCCAAGAGAAAACAATTTGAAGATAGCCCGCTCGCTGCTCGCGGATTTCGCCGCCTTCGTTTCTTTTGAAGCGAGAGCGACAAAGGTTCCGAAATCATTCTCCGTCTGGTTGATCCAATTCGCCTTCGCGTCAGGCCGCACTTCCTCCACCACCAGTCCGGACAACTGCGACCCGTCGAGAAACGCCAGTTTGTCGTCCCTCGTCTCCATCTCGGGCCGCCGCGCATAGAAAATCCGGCAGCCCGTCGCCGACTCGCGCTTAACGAGAAAGCTGATCGCTACGCCCGTCTGAATCCCAAACACGTTGTTCTTGGTGCCCGACAATTTCGGATTGGCGCGCACGTCGCCGCCGAGATCGACGACCCAGACCTCGGCGAAATCGCGCGCCGCTATTCGGCGGAAGCCGTCCATCGTTCGGCTGTCGATGAAGCTGCGATTGGTGATGAAGGCGATGATCCCGTCGTCGTTCAGCCGGTCGCTCGCCCAGCGGAAGAAGCGCGTGTACATGTCGTACGCTTTCGTCTTCTGCGCCGTGCTCTCGGCGATGTAGGTCGCCTTGATGCGCTCGTCGATGCGCGGATACGTGCGGTTCTTGTTGTTGTCGTTCTCGTTCTGCTGATTGGCGTTATAGGGCGGGTTGCCGATGATGACGGAAATCTTGCGCGCGTTCTGGCGCTTGATGCGCGCGACGTTTTCCTCGGACAGCGAGCCGAACAAATCCTCCTGGTGGCCGGAAAACTTGCCGAGCCCCGCGACATTGTCGAGCGTGTCGACGAAGCACAAATTCGGGAACTCCGCGTACTGCCCGGCGATCGCGGCGTAGGTCGCTTCGATGTTCAGGTTGGCGACGTAATAGGGCAGGATCGCCACCTCGTTGGCGTGCAGCTCCTCCTTGTACTTGTAAGCGAGCTTCTGCGGCTGGCCGCGGAAGTGCTCCAGCAGTTCGCAGATGAAGGTCCCGGTGCCGGCGGCGGGATCGAGAATCTCGACCTGCCTGTCGATCAGCGATTTGCCGAAATGCCTCTCGCACAGCCAGTCGGCGCTCTCGACCATGAAGCGCACGATCTCGGTCGGCGTATAGACGACGCCGAGCCGGTCGGCGGCCTTCTTGTTGTAGACCTTGTAGAAGCCTTCGTAGATGACCTTGAGAAATTTCTGCCGCTCGTTGTGCGTCGAGATCTGATGCGCCGTCGCGCGGATGGCGTTGTAATAGGGCTCAAGGCCCTTCAGCGTGTCTTTCTTCAGCGCGCCGGTGAAGAACAGGCCCTCCAGCGCATAAAGCTCCTTGGCGACATTGTTCTGGCGATGAAAATCGTCCTCGTCGAAAACCTTGGAGAAAATCTCTTCCGTCAGGATGTGCTGGATCAGCATTTCCCGCACGTCCTCCGCCGTCACCGCGGGGTTGATGGTCTCCTGCGCGTGCTTGAGGAACTTGACCGCGGCGTCGCGAAACGCGGCGTTTTCGCCCTGCGCCTTTTCGATCATTTCGCGCAGCGCTTTGAGGACCGCGGGCAGATCGGTCTGGAACTGCGCGACCGCCTTGCGGAACTCGGCGATCTCAGGCCGCTGATAGTCGAAAAAGAGGTCGAGCAGCGTCGCCAGCCTGTCGGTGTCGTCGACGTCGCAGCGGATCGCCTCGTGCTTGTTCTGGATGAGGACGGCGGTGAGGCTGTCCTCGAAAATGATGTTGTCCTGGGGATAGCCCTTGAGGAATTTCTTGGCGATTTCCTCGTCGAGATCGTCTTCTTCGTCCTTGGCCTCCCAATAGCCGAACGGCAGGCGCAGATCGTAGAGCAGCGCGCCGTCGACGAAGATATCGGTCTTGGCCGCCGTGACGATGTGATGCTCGGGAATGAACACGAGATCGTGCGCCCGGCCCATCGCCTTCAGCAAGTCCTTGAACGCCTCGCGCACCACCGATTCGCGCGTCGAGCCGGAGACCTTCTTCAGGTCCGACAACTCGTTGAGGTATTTCGTGATCTCCAACTGACTCATGGGGCGTCCGCCGTCGCGCTTCCCGGCGATTCGGCCGTAACCTACCGGAGGGCGACGCAATTCGCCAATTCCGATTGCGCGCCCCTTACGCCATACGCCAAATCCTCGGCCGCTTCGACCACCGCTCGGTTTGGCCCTCTCCTGCCGACCCACCGCGCCGTCGGCCTCATGGAAGCCAAGACTTCCGAAGCCGAGAGGCTGTCAAGGGGCGAAGCCCGCCTACGGCGGCGCGCGACGCGCGCCCTTGACAGCCTCTCGGCTTCGGAAAAGAAGGTTTCCATGAGGTCGACGGCGCTCTTTGCCGAAGCGCGGCAATGCCCGGGCGAGGAGCCGACGCACTTCGCCGCGTAAGCGAAGGTGTCGAGCAACGCGCCGCGGCAATCCTTGCAACAAGCGCGGCGGAATTCGCGCGGCGGGTTGCGACGCTGTCATCAAACTTTGCTACGCGAGGCTGACGACGCCGCCGAGCGCGACGGGCGAGGCGAGGCCGGCGGCGGCGCGAGCCCAGCCGACGCCGCCGCTCGGGGCGACGTCGCAAGCGATGCGAGGGAGAGCGAGAGATGAGGGACCATCGGCAGGGTTGGATCGCGTGGCGCGTCGCGCTCGCCGTCGCGGGCGTCGCGCTCGGCGTCGTCGGCGCCGCCGCGCAAATGGCGCCGGCGGCTCAAAGCGGCGCCGAAGCGCCGCCGGGCTATCTGGCGAAAGCCGCGCTTCCCGACGGCGTCGCGCTGCTGCCGCCGCCGCCCGCCGAAGGCTCCGCCGCGCTGGCGCTGGACCAGGAGATCAGCCGGGCCGATCTCGCCTTGCAAGGGGGAGCGCGCTGGAAGCTCGCGGCGCTGGACGCCGACCTGTCGTTTCCGTCCGCCGCCGGCGACTTCGCCTGCGCGCTCGACGCGCCGGTGACGGAAGAAGCGACGCCGCGCCTCTATCGACTGCTGCTGCGCGCCCGCGCCGACGCGGGCGGCTCCACCGGCGCGGCCAAGGCGCATTACCAGCGGCCGCGCCCGTTCATGGAGAACAAGCAGCCGACCTGTTCGCCCGCCGCCGAGGCCGATCTCGCCAAGAACGGCGCCTACCCCTCCGGGCACACCGCGATCGGCTGGGCCTGGGCGCTCATCCTCAGCGAGATCGCGCCCGAACGGAGCGAGGCGATCATCGCGCGGGGCCGCGCGTTCGGCGACAGCCGTCTGGTGTGCAACGTCCACTGGGAAAGCGACGTGATCGAGGGGCGCTTCCTCGGCGCGGCGACCGTCGCCCGGCTGCACGACGATCCGACGTTCCTCGCCGATCTCGACGCGGCGAAGGGCGAACTCGCCGCCGTGCGCGCCAAGGCCCTGCCGCCGCAACGCGACTGCAAGGCCGAAGCCGACGCCTTGGCCGAGCAACCCCCGCAAGCGCCGTGAACGAGGCGCCGCGCTTGTAGCCGCGCTCGCCGAGCGCGGCGGCGGGGGAGGAACCGGACTTGCGGCGGCTCGCTGTCGAGCGCGCGCGCCGAACAGCCGATGATATTCTCGCCCTCTATACGTACCGCCGCAACATCGGCAGCGCGTGTTCGACGCAGGCGCGACCTTCGGCGATCGCCTCGTTGGCGCGGTTGAACGCCAGCAGTTCGATGCCGCGCAGCCGCGGGACGAGCATCACCTGCGGCGGTTCGCCCGCGAGACGGGTGCGGGTGATCTGGTCCGACATGATGTTGATGGAGTTGACGATCACGTCGAAATATCCCGGCCTCCCCGACCCTTGCGGAAGGAGACGCCGGATCATCTGCGTCGCCTGCTCACGTAGCGCCACCGGTAGGTCCCGCAGCATTCCAGCGAGGGACTCATTCGAAACCGGCGCACGCGCTGGCGTGGCTGAAGGCTCCGGCTCGCTGTCGAAGCGCCGCCCCAAGAGGTCGCCGTTGAGGTTGACCGCGATGATCACGTCCGCCCCGAGGGCGCGGCAGAGCGAGACCGGGACCGGATTGGAAAGGCCGCCGTCCACCAGCCATTGGTCGCCAATCCTGGCCGGACTGAGGATCCCCGGCATCGCGATCGAGGCGCGCACGACCTCATGGATAGGCCCGGACTGCAGCCAAATCTCGCGACCGGTGACCAGATCCGTGGCGACGGCTGCATATTTCTTGGCGTAGCTCTCGATCGGCCCGGCGATGCCGAGCCCTTGCAGAAAGGCGACGATCAGTTTGCCGTCGATCAGCCCGCCGCCCGATAGCCGGACATCCATCATGCCGACGATCTCGCGCCAGGTCACCGCCATCGCCCACTGCCGCAGCGCGGTCAGCCGCCCCGCGACATAGGCTGCGCCGACCAGCGAGCCGATCGAAGTTCCGCTGACGACGTCAGGCTCGATGCCGGCCTCGGCCAAGGCGTCGATGACGCCAATGTGCGACCATCCACGCGCAGCGCCACTGCCCAGCGCGAGTCCGATGCGGGGACGGGTCATGACGCGGCGATCCCGAGATGCTCAAGAGAGACGAGCCAGGATAGCACCCGATAGGCGCCGTGTCGCCTGCCGGCCCACAACCGAAGCGTCGATGGGTCCGCTCCCGGCGCATTCCCGCCGCCGGCCCGACGGCCGACGAATTCCCGGCGATACGGCGTGCGGACGACGCGGCCGGATCGGGGAAAATGGTCGCCCGAGCGGCGGCGCGGCGCGCGATTGCGATCGATTTGACATTCCCCAGCGCGTCGTCGAGTCGCGGGAACGCGATGCGCTACCCCTCCTCCCACGCCCGCAAATCCGTCCGCGCGAAATCGGCGCCCTTGAACAGCAGCGGCTCGCCCGTCGCTTTCGCGAGGGCGTAGGCGAAGCAATCGCCGAAGTTCAATCCGGCGGGATGCTCGCCCTTGCCGAAATCGCGATAGGCGGCCCTGGCGATTTCGGCCTGTTCGGCGGTCACCGGTTCGATTTCGATCCCCGCCTTGGCGATCAGTTCGTCGAGCCGACGGCTGGCGATCGGGTCGCGGGAGCCGTCGATGACGATCGCGGCCTCGAGGAAATTCGCCGCCGACAGGCGCTTGGGCTCGGCGCGCGAGGCGAGCGCGCGGGCGAATCGCGGCGCGTCCTCCTCCCCGCGCAACACGGCGATGAGCGCCGAGGCGTCGACGATCATCGTGGCAGGCCCTTTTCGTCGTAGAGAAGCGCGCCGTGGTCGACGCCGCGCCAGGGCTCTTGGAGGCGCGCGGCGCAGTCACGGCCGAGCGCGAGCAGTTCGTCGGCCAGCGCGTCCGGCTGCTCGATCCGCGCCAGCCGCTCGCGCAACGCCGTCGTCACCGCTTGCGTCAAGCTCTCGCCGGTCATCCGCGCGACCCGCGCGGCCAGCGCGTGCGCTTCGTCGTTCTTGATGTTGAGGGACATGTTTCCACCATTCCGCCACTATGGTTCCACCATAGCACATCGGCGAGAGGCTTTCCAACCGCCGGACGCTTCCCTCTACGCCTGCTCCAGCTCGATCAGCGTGCCGTTGAAGTCCTTGGGATGCAGGAACAGAACGGGCTTGCCGTGGGCGCCGATTTTCGGTTGGCCGTCGCCGAGCGCGCGCGCGCCGGCGGCCTGCGCCTGGTCGCGCGCGGCGAGGATGTCGTCGACCTCGAAACAGAGGTGGTGCACGCCGCCGTCGGGATTCTTTTGCAGGAATTTGGCGATCGGCGAATTGGGCCCAAGCGGCTGGAGAAGTTCGATCTTGGCGTTCGCCAATTCGACGAAGGCCGTCGTGACGCCGTGCTCGGGCAGCGCCGACGGCGCGGAGACGCGGGCGCCGAGGCTGACGCGATAATGCGCGGCCGTCGCCTCGAGATCGGCGACGGCGACGGCGACGTGGTTCAATCTTCCGATCATGAATGTCCCCCTATGTCTCCACGATCAGCACGTGCGCGATGGGCTTCTTGCCCCAGGCGGCGTTGACGGCGTTGCGCACGGCGCGCTCGATCGCGCCGCTGACGAAATCGGCGTCGCGGCGCTTGCCGCGCGGCAGACTCTCGAAGGTCTCGAAGATGGCGGCGTCGACGATTTCGTCGAGCCCGACGCCGAGCCGCGTCGCCTTCGGCAGGCCGGCGATCAGGACGTCCGGGTCGCCCGCCATTTCGCCCTTGGGCGTAAGCGCGATCGCGATCGAGACGACGCCGGCGAAGGCGAGCTTGCGGCGCTCGCCGACGCAGTCGTCGCCCTTCGGCAGCAGAATGTCGCCGTCCTTGAACAGCCGGCCGTGATCGACGCGGCCGATCACCCTGGCGTCGCCGTCGGCGAGGCGCACCACGTCGCCGTCGAACGCCGGCGCCACTTGGGCGACGCCCTGCGCCTTGGCGAAGGCGGCGTGCTCGCTCAAGTGCAGGGGCTCGCCGTGCGCGGGAACCGCTATTCTTGGTTTGAGCCAGGCGTACAGCTTGGCGACCTCGGCGCGGCGCGGATGGCCGGAGACGTGCACCAGCTCGGTGCGGTCGGTGACGACCTCGACGCCTTGGCGGACCAGCCCGTTGACGATCTTGCCGACCGCCTTCTCGTTGCCGGGTATGGTGCGCGAGGAGAAGATGACGACGTCGCCGCTCGACAGAGAGGCGCTCGGATGTTCGTCCTCGGCGATGCGCGCCAGCGCCGCGCGCGGCTCGCCCTGGCTGCCGGTGGCGAGCGCCAGCGCCTTGTCGCGCGCCAAGCGCTCGAACGGGTCGGGCCCGAGCAGCGGCGGCACGCCGTCGAAATAGCCGCACTCGCGCGCCACCGCGACGACGCGCTCGATCGCGCGGCCCATGACGACGACCTGCCGGCCGTTGGCGAAGCCGGCCTCCGCCGCCGCCTTGAGGCGCGCGACGTTGGAGGAGAAGGTGGTGACGACGACGCGGCCCTTCGCCTTGCCGACCAGCGTCGAAAGGTTCCTGGCGACGTCGGCCTCCGAGGGGCTCTCGCCCTCGCGCAGCACGTTGGTCGAATCGCAGATCAGCGCCAGCACGCCTTCTTCGCCGAGTTGCCTGAGGCGGCGCTCGTCGGTGGCCGAGCCGATCATCGGCGTCGCGTCGATCTTCCAGTCGCCGGTGTGAACGACGAGGCCGGCCGGGGTGCGGATCGCCAGCGCGCAGCTCTCGGGAATCGAATGCGCGACGGCGACGAACTCGACGTTGAACGGCCCGATGTCGAGCCGCGCGCCCTGGGCGACGAGTTGAATGGGAATCTTCGGCGCGCCGGGTTCGGCCAGCCGGCGCGCTTCCGCGAGGCCCGCGGCGAAGCGCGTCGCGTAGACGCGAGCGCCGAGGCGCGGCCACAGATCGGCGAGCGCGCCGATATGGTCCTCGTGGGCGTGAGTGATGACGATGCCGACGAGGTTCTTCTTCGCCTTCTCGATGAACGCGAGGTTCGGCAGGACGAGATCGACCCCAGGCAGGTCCTCGCCGGCGAACGCGACGCCGAGATCGACCATCAGCCATTTGCGGCTGCGCGGCGGGCCGAAGCCGTAGAGCGCGCAGTTCATGCCGATTTCGCCGAGACCGCCCAGGGGCGCGAACACGAGTTCGTTGTCATCGCTCATCGGTCTGGCCTTCAATCGAGAATTTTGGCGCGCGCCGTCGGGTCGTCGCCGGCGTCCTCGCGCGAGGGCGTCAAGAAAACATCGGCGGCTTCGACCGTCTCCAGCGCGCCGGCCGCGCGCAGCAACAGGCGCCCGTCGGCGTCGAGACCTTCGAATATCCCTTCGCGCGACCCGCGCGAAGCCGCGACGCGAATGGGCCCGCCGAGCCCGGCGGCGGACTTCAGCCAACGCGCGCGGATTTCGCCAAAGCCGGCGCCGCGCGACCATAGGCCGATCGCCTCGTCGAAGCGAGCCGCGAGCCGGCGGAACAGCGCGTCGGGCGAAACCGGGCGCTGCAGCGCGGCGGCGAGGTCGGTGGTCGCGTAGCCGAGCCCCCGCGGCGAGTTCGAGCAGTTGACGCCAATGCCGACGACGCAGGCGAGCCCGCGGCCGGGCGTCGCGACCCCCTCGACCAGCAGTCCCGCGAATTTGGCGCCGTTCCACAAGAGGTCGTTGGGCCATTTGAGCGCGGCGCCCGCGCCGCCGAGGTCTTCGACCGCCTTGACCAGCGCCGCCCCGGCGACGAAGCCGACCTGCGGCGAGATCGCCGCCTCGCAAGGGTCGATCAGGAGCGCGCTGGCGTAGAGGTTTCCCGGCGGGGAGCGCCAGGCGCGGCCATGGCGCCCGCGCCCGAGCGTCTGTTCGTCGGCGACGATCCACAGACGGCCGGGATCGCCGAGCGACGCGCGGCGGCGCGCTTCGTCGCTGGTCGAGGCCAGCCTCGCGTAGCGCGCGACCCGCCAGCCCGCCAACAGCGGCGCCGATTCGCCGGTCTGAGAATCGAGATCGGTCAAAATAGCGACTTTGCGGCGGCCATCGCCGCGTCGGTCAACGGCGCCGGCGCCAGCGCGTAGAAGATGACGAGCGCGGCCGACAGCGCGAGCACGATGCGCGCCGCCGCGCCGGGTTGATCGAAGGCTTCCGCCGGTTCGTCGAAATACATGATCTTGACGATGCGCAGGTAGTAATAGGCGGCGACCGCGCTGAGCAGCACGCCGATGACGGCGAGCCCGTAGAGATCGGCCTTCATCGCGGCGGCGAAGACGTAGAACTTGGCGAAGAAGCCGGCGAGCGGCGGCACGCCGGCGAGCGAGAACATCATCGCGCCGAGGAAGAACGCCATCGGCGCGTTGGTGCGCGCGAGGCCGGAGAGATCGGCGATGTCCTCGACGTAGGCACCCCCGCGCCGCATGGAGAGAATGCCGGCGAAGGTCCCGAGCGTCATCACGAGATAGATCGCCATATAGACGACGACGCCGTGCGCGCCTTCGACCGTGCCGGTGGCCAGGCCCACCAGCGCGAAGCCCATGTGGCCGATCGACGAATAGGCCATCAGCCGCTTGATGTTGGTCTGGCCGATGGCGGCGAAGGCGCCGAGCGCCATCGAGGCGATCGCAATGAAGGTCACGATCTGCCGCCAATCCGGCGCGAGCCCGGGAAACGCCGTCATGGCGACGCGCAGCAGGATCGCCATCGCCGCCATTTTCGGCGCCGAAGCGAAGAAGGTCGTCACCGGCGTCGGCGCGCCCTCGTAGACGTCGGGCGTCCACATGTGGAACGGAACGGCCGAGATCTTGAACGCGAGCCCGGCGAGGACGAACACCAGCCCGAAGACGACGCCGAGGCTCGCGTGGGCGTGCAGCGCGCTGGCGACGCCGGCGAAGGAGACCGTGCCGGAATAGCCGTAGATCAGCGAAGCGCCGTAGAGCAGCATGCCCGAGGACAGCGCGCCGAGGACGAAATATTTCAATCCCGCCTCGGAGGCGCGAAGGTCGTCGCGGCGATAGGCAGCCACGACGTAGAGCGACAGGCTCATCAGCTCGAGCCCGAGATAGAGCGCGATGAAGTCGCTCGCCGAGATCAGCATCATCATGCCCAGCGTGGCGAGCAGGATGAGCACGGGGAACTCGAAGCCGCCGATCCTTTCCCTGCGCATGAAGTCGACCGACAGCAGCAGCGTCGTCAGCGAGCCGATCAGCGCCAGCGCCTTCATGAAGCGGCCGAACGGGTCGTCGACGAAGGCGCCGTAGAAGGTGAGGCCCGTCGCGCGGTGGTCGGCCGCCACCGCGACCAGCGCCGCGGCGATCAGCGCGGCGGCGATTTCCGTCGCCAGCCAGACCGAGCGTTCGCCGCGCAGCGCCCCGAACAGCACGAGCCCAAGCGCGCCGGCCGCGATGATGAATTCGGGCAGGACGATCGGCAGCGAGAGAGCGGTCACGTTCATTTGCTGGTCAATCCCTTGGTTCGCGCATCCCTCGCGCGGCTACAGCCCCGCCGTCCTGGTCGCCATGATCGCCGAATCGAAGCCCTTGAGGAGCGCGTCGATCGAAGCGGCGCTGGCGTCGATGATCGGCTGCGGATGCACGCCGTAATAGACCGTCAGAATGAGCAGCGGCGCGAGAGTCGCGATCTCGAGCCCCGAGAGATCGGCGATGCCCATCAGATTGGGCTTTTCGAGCGCCCCGAAGATCACCCGACGATAGAGAGTGAGCGCGTAGGCCGCCGACAGGACGACGCCGGTCGTCGCCAGCAGCGCGACCCAGGCGTTGGCCTGGAACGTCCCGATCAGCGCAAGGAATTCGCCGACGAAGCCCGATGTGCCCGGCAGGCCGACGTTGGCGAGCGTGAACACCATGAAGGCGACGGCGTAGCGCGGCATGCGCTGAACCAGCCCGCCGTAGGCGGCGATTTCGCGCGTGTGCATGCGGTCGTAGACCACGCCGACGCAGAGGAACAGCGCGCCCGAGACCAGGCCGTGGCTGATCATCTGATAGACCGCGCCCTGCACGCCCTGCGTATTGGCGGCGAACAGACCCATGGTGACGAAGCCCATATGCGCGACGGAGGAATAGGCGATGAGCTTCTTCATGTCCTCCTGCACCAGCGCGACCAGCGAGGTGTAGACGATGGCGATGATCGACAGCGCGTAGATCAGCGGCGCGAAATCGTGGCTTGCGTCGGGGAACATCGGCAGCGAGAAGCGGATGAAGCCGTAGCCGCCCATCTTGAGCAGGATCGCCGCCAGGATCACCGACCCGGCGGTCGGCGCTTCGACGTGCGCGTCGGGCAGCCAGGTGTGCGCCGGCCACATCGGCAGCTTCACCGCAAAGGAGGCGAAGAACCCCAGCCACAGCCATTTCTGCATCGAGGCGGCGAAATGCGTCTGCAGCAGGACCGTGATGTCGGTGGTCCCCGCCGTCCAATACATCGTCATGATCGCCAGCAGCATCAACAGCGAGCCGGTGAGCGTGTAGAGGAAGAACTTGAACGCCGCATAGACGCGCCGCTTGCCGCCCCAGACGCCGATGATGAGGAACATCGGGATCAGGCCGCCCTCGAAGAACAGGTAGAACAGCACCAGATCCAGCGCGACGAACACGCCGATCATCAGCGTCTCGAGGACGAGGAACGCGATCATGTATTCCTTGACGCGGTTCTGGATCGGCCTCCACGAGGCGGCGATGCAGATCGGCATCAGGAAGGCGGTCAGCAGCACGAAGGGCATCGAAATACCGTCGACGCCGAGCTTGTAGAGAATGACGTGGCTGAACCAGTCGCGCTGTTCGAGGAGCTGAAAGCCGGGCGCGGCGGGGTTGAAGCGCGCCCAGGCGACCAAGCTGAGGCCGAACGCGATCAGCGTCGTCCACAGCGCGATCCAGCGCGCGTTGTTCTTGCTCGCTTCGTCCTCGCCGCGCAGGAGAAGGATGCACGCCGCGCCGGCCAGCGGCAGAACGAGCAGGCCGGAGAGGATCCAAGAGCCGGACATCAGCGGATCCCCCCGAACAGATACCAAGTGGCGAAGGCGGCGACGCCGATCAGCATCGCGAAGGCGTAGTGATAGACGTAGCCGGTCTGCAGGCGCACCGCGCCGCGGGCGGCGTCGAGCACGCGCGCCGATATGCCGTCGGGGCCGAAGCCGTCGATGAGGAAGCCGTCGCCGCCCTTCCAGAACAGGCGGCCGAGCCGGAACGCCGGACGGACGAACAGGAAATCGTAGAGTTCGTCGAACCACCACTTGTTGAGCAGGAAGCGGTAGAGCCCGGGAACGGCGTCGGCGAGCGCCTTGGGCGCCGCGCGGTCGACGATGTACATGTAAGTGGCGACGAGGAAGCCGCCCGCCATCATCAACGTCGGCGACAGCGAAACCAGCCAGGGAACGGCCTCCATCTGCTCGAGAATCTTGTTGTCGGGGCCGATGAAGAGCGCGTGCTTCCAGAAATCCTCGAAGCCGACGCCGATGAACCAGGGACGGAAGGCGACGCCGGCGAGTGCCGCGCCGAGAGCCAGCGCGGCGAGCGGAACCAGCATGACCATCGACGATTCGTGAGCGGCGTGCTCGCCGCCGTGGCCGTGATCGTCGTGCGCTTGGGTCTCATGGCTGTGAGCGGCGGCGCTCGGCGCGACCGCCCAGTCGCCGCGCTTGCCGAAGAAGGTCATGAACACGAGCCGCCAGGAATAGAACGAGGTCAGGCCCGCCGCGGCGACCACGCAGAAGAAGGCGTAGCCGGAGGCGACGCCATGCGAGGCGTAGGCGGCCTCGATGATCGCGTCCTTGGAGACGTAGCCGGCGAAGCCGATCGAGGTGAAGGGAACGCCGACGCCGGTCAGCGCCAGCGTGCCGATCACCATCATCCAGAAGGTGAAGGGGATCTCCTTGCGCAGGCCGCCCATCGCGCGCATGTCCTGCTCGTGATGCATCGCCGTAATGACCGAGCCGGCGGCCAGGAACAGCAGCGCCTTGAAGAAGGCGTGGGTGAAGAGATGGAATATGCCGAGCCCATAGCCGCCGACGCCGAGGCCAACGAACATGTAGCCGAGCTGCGAGCAGGTGGAATAGGCGATGACGCGCTTGATGTCGTTCTGCACCAGGCCGACGGTGGCGGCGAAGAAGGCGGTGGTGGCGCCGACGATGGCGACGACGGCGAGCGCGGTCGGCGCGAGTTCGAACAAAGGCGAGAGCCGCGCCACCATGAACACGCCGGCGGTGACCATCGTCGCGGCGTGAATGAGCGCGGAGACCGGCGTCGGGCCCTCCATCGCGTCGGGCAGCCAGGTGTGCAGCAGGAACTGCGCCGACTTGCCCATCGCGCCCATGAACAGCAACAGGCAGGTCAGCGTCAGCGCATCGACGTCGGCGCTGAAGATCGGGATGGTCTTGCCGACAAGGCCGGGCGCGGCGGCGAAGATCGGCTCGAAGCCGATCGACCCGGTCAGTCGGAAGACCAGAAAGATGCCGAGCGTGAAGCCGAAGTCGCCGACGCGGTTGACGATGAAGGCCTTGATCGCCGCGGCGTTGGCGGAAGGGCGCTCGTACCAGAAGCCGATCAAGAGATACGAGGCGAGGCCGACGCCTTCCCAGCCGAAGAACATCTGCACCAGATTGTCGGCCGTCACCAGCATCAGCATGGCGAAGGTGAACATCGACAGGAAGGCGAAGAAGCGCGGGCGGCCGGGGTCCTCGGCCATGTAGCCGATCGAGTACACGTGCACCAGGAACGAGACGCTGCCGACGACGACCAGCATCACCGCCGTCAACGTGTCGATGCGCAACGACCAGCCGACGGCGAGCTTGCCCGAGGTCAGCCAGTTGGCGACCTCGACCGGCGCGATTTCTTCGTGGCCGCCGGCGATCGAGAAAAACACGATCCATCCCAGCACGGCGCTGACCGCCACCAGGCCGGTCGTCGCCAGCTCGGAGGCCCGCGCCCCGATCAACGGTCCGAACAGCCCGGCGATCAGAAAGCCGACGAGCGGCGCGAAGACGATCGTTTGATACACCATCGACGGTCCTCAGCCTTTCAGCGCGTTGATGTCTTCGACCGCGATCGAGCCGCGATTGCGATAGTAGGCGACCAGGATGGCGAGGCCGATCGCCGACTCGGCGGCCGCGACCGTCAGGACGAACAGCGCGAACACCTGGCCGGTCAGGTCGCCCGCGTGGGTCGAGAACGCCACCAGGTTGATGTTGACCGCCAGCAGGATCAGTTCGACCGACATCAGAATGACGATGATGTTCTTGTGGTTGAGAATGATGCCGGCGACGCCGATCGTGAACAGGATCGCCGCCAGAGTGAGATAATGGGCGAGGCCGATGACCATGGGGGCGGACCTTTCAGAGGCCGGCGCGCGAGGAGACTTTGCGCAGTTCGATCGCGCTGGCGGGGCTGCGCGCCACTTGATCGGCGACCCGCTGCCGTCTGACGCCTTTCTTATGGCGCAACGTCAGCACGATCGCGCCGACCATCGCGGTCAGCAGGATCATTCCCGCCGCCTGGAAGAAGTAGAAATACTGGGTGTAGAGCACGCGGCCGAGCGCCGCCGTGTTCGACAGCGTTCCCGACGGCGCGGCCGCGGCGGCGACGGCGGGCGAGCGCGTCCACTCATAGCCGATGGCGTAGACCAGTTCGGCGGCGACGACCAAGGCGATCAAGCCGCCGATCGGCAGGTAGCGCACGAAGCCCTGCTTCATTTCGGCGAAATCGACGTCGAGCATCATGACGACGAAAAGGAACAGCACCGCCACGGCGCCGACGTAAACGACGATCAGGATCATGCCGAGGAATTCGGCCCCCATCAGCAGGAACAGGCCGGCGGCGTTGACGAAGGCGAGAATCAGGAACAGCACCGAATGGACGGGGTTGCGGGCGAGGATCACGATCAACGCCGAAACGATCAGCGCCCCCGAGAACAGCCAGAAGAAGATCGCGTCGGCCTGCATGGTCCTGTTCCTTGCCGTCGCCCCAGCCCTCTCCCGCGCGCGGGAGAGGGGGCGTTTCACTTGTATTCCGCGTCCGCCGCGAGGTTGCGCGCGATCTCGCGCTCCCAACGCGCGCCGTTATCCAGCAACCGGTCCTTGTCGTAGAACAATTCTTCGCGGGTCTCGACCGCGAACTCGAAATTCGGCCCCTCGACGATGGCGTCGACCGGGCAGGCCTCCTGGCACATGCCGCAGTAGATGCACTTGGTCATGTCGATGTCGTAGCGGGTGGCGCGGCGCGCGCCGTCGTTGCGGCGCGGCCCGGCTTCGATGGTGATCGCCTGCGCCGGACAGATCGCTTCGCACAGCTTGCAGGCGATGCAGCGCTCCTCGCCGTTGGGGTAACGGCGCAACGCGTGCTCGCCGCGAAAGCGCGGGCTGAGCGGCGACTTCTCGTGGGGATAGTTCAGCGTCAGCTTTGGCTTGAACATATAGCGCACCGAAAGCGCCAACGCGGCCAGGAACTCGCTCAGGAACAGCGAGCGCGCGGCGGAATCGAGCTTAAGCGCCATAGCGAATCTCCACAGCCCCGAACCAATTTCGACACGGCGCGCGCTTTCCCGTCATGGCCGGGCTTGTCCCGGCCATCCGCGCGGCGAGGCCGCCGCGATATTTCAACAACTCCGCCGCTGTCCCAAACATTCGAAATCGGTCCTCAATCCCAGCATGGTTCCCGATCCAACCGCGTGGATGGCCGGGATAAGCCCGGCCATGACGGCGGCTTTAGTGATGCGCTCCCCAGCCGGTCGCCTCCAAGACGCCCGCCACCGCAACGACCATGAACAGCGAAATCGGCAGGAACACTTTCCAGCCGAGCCGCATCAGTTGGTCGTAGCGATAGCGCGGAACGAACGCCTTCACGAAGGTGAACATGAACACCACCGTCCACGCCTTGATCAGGAACCAGATCACGCCGGGAACCCAGGTGAAAGGCGGGAAGGGAATCGGCGACAGCCAGCCGCCGAAGAACAGCGCCGTCATGATCGACGACATCGCGAGGATCGCGACCAGTTCGGTGAGGAACTGCAGCAGGAACATCGAGGCGGAATACTCGACCATGTACCCCGCCACCAGCTCCAACTCCGCCTCGGCCAGATCGAACGGCGGGCGGTTGGTCTCGGCGAGCGCCGAGACGAAGAAGATGACGGCCATCGGCAGCAGCGGCAGCCAGTACCAGCCGAACAGCCCGAAGCGGGTGTCCTGCGCGCGCACGATTTCGCTGAGGTTGAGCGAGCCGGCGCAGAGCAGCACGGTGACGATGACGAAGCCGATCGAGACCTCGTAGGACACCATCTGCGCCGCCGCGCGCAGCGCCGACAGGAACGGGTACTTCGAGTTCGACGCCCAGCCCGCCATCACGATGCCGTAGACGCCGAGCGAGGACACCGCGAAGAGGTAGAGCACGCCAACGTTGATGTCGCCGACGACCCAGCCGTCGGCGACCGGAATCACCGCCCAGGCCGCGAGCGCGAGCGTCACCGACACCAGGGGCGCCATGACGAACACGCCCTTGTTGGCGCCCGCCGGGATGATCGGCTCCTTGAAGATGAACTTGAAGAAATCGGCGAAGGGCTGCAGCACGCCCCACGGGCCGACGACGTTCGGCCCGCGCCGGAGGTGAATCGAGCCCCAGATCTTGCGCTCGGCGTAGATGAGCGCCGCCGTCGCGAGCAGGACGCAGACCAGCAGCAACAGGCTTTCGAGCGCGTAGCGCACGAAGGCGCCGAGCGCCGAGGCGTACATCCACGCGCCGAACGCCGCCGCGGCGCCGCTGACGAAGAACCAGACGACCGCCGCGACGACCAGCACGGCGACGGCCGCCAGCGCGACGAGCGCGACGACGACGGGCCAGTGGGAGGGCTCGGGGCGAGTGGGAGAGACGCTGCTCATCTCTGGTCCTATTCCGCGGCCTGGCGCGTCTCGCCCTTGGCCAGGGCCGAGCATTCGGCCATGACCCGCGAGGCGCGCGCGATCGGGTTGGTGAAATAAAAGTCGGCGACGCTGGAGACGAACGGGGCGCGGTCGAGCGCGCCGCCGACGCCGGCGAGCGCTGTCAACGCGCCCGCGTCGGCCGGCGCTATAGAATCGAACGCGGCGAGATCGGGATGGGCGGCGGCGAGCGCGGCGCGCAGCGCGCCGAGCGAATCGAACGGCAGCCGCGCGCCGATCGCGTCCGATAGCGCGCGCAGGATCGCCCACTCCTCGCGCGCCTCGCCCGGCGGGAACACGGCGCGCTCGGCGAATTGCGGCCGCCCTTCGGTGTTGACGTAGACGCCGGTCTTTTCGGTGTAGGCGGCGCCGGGCAGAATGACGTCGGCGCGGTGCGCGCCGTTGTCGCCATGCGTGCCGATATAGACGACGAAGGCGCCGGGCGCGATGTCGATCTCGTCGGCGCCGAGGTTGAAGAGGAGGTCGACGCCGCCCGCTTTGGCCATCGCCGGCGCGTCGAGCCCGCCCTTGCCGGGCGCGAAGCCGAGATCGAGGCCGCCGACGCGCGAAGCGGCGGAGTGCAGCACATTGAAGCCGTTCCAGCCGTCCTTGACGAGACCGAGCGACAGCGCCGCCTTCGCCGCCAGGCTGAGCACGGCGGCGCCGTCCGGCCGCGCGAAGGCGCCGGCGCCGAGAATGAACATCGGCTTGGTCTTATGGGCCGGCGGATGCTCGGCGAAGGCGGCCAGCGAATCGGGGCCGGCGCCGAGGTAATTGTAGCTGTAAGTCAGATCGGCCTTTTCGCCGACGACGCCGATCAGGCAATCCCCCTTCAGCCAACGCTTGCGGATGCGGGCGTTGAGCACCGGCGCCTCGCGGCGCGGGTTCGAGCCGATGATCATGATCGCGTCGGCCTCGTCGATGCCGGCGATCGTCGAGTTGAAGAGATAAGAGGCGCGGCCGAACTTCGGATCGAGCTTCGAGCCGTCCTGACGGCAGTCGAGGTTGACGACGCCGAGCTTCGCCATCAGCGCCTTCAGCGCGAACATTTCCTCGACGCTGGCGAGATCGCCGGCGAGCGCGCCGATGCGCGCTGGCGCCGTCGACTTGGCCTTGGCGGCGATCGCCGCGAAGGCTTGCGGCCAAGTCGCCGGCTTCAGCTTGCCGTCGACGCGCACATAGGGGCGATCGAGCCGCTGCGTCTTCAACCCGTCGACGACGTGGCGCGTCTTGTCGGAAATCCACTCTTCGTTGATCGCCTCGTTGACCCGCGGCAGGATGCGCACCACTTCGGACCCACGCGAATCGACGCGGATCGCCGACCCCAGCGCGTCCATCACGTCGACCGACTCGGTCTTGACGTATTCCCACGGCCGGGCATGGAACGCGGTCGGCTTGGAGGTCAGCGCGCCGACGGGGCAGAGATCGACGACGTTGCCCTGCAATTCGGAAGTGAGCGCGCGTTCGAGATAGGTGGTGATCTCCATGTCCTCGCCGCGCCCGATCGCGCCGAGTTCGGCGACGCCCGCAACCTCGGTGGCGAAGCGGACGCAGCGCGTGCATTGGATGCAGCGGTTCATCGACGTCTTGACCAGCGCGCCGACGTATTTGTCCTCGACCGCGCGCTTGTTCTCGGCAAAGCGCGAGGAGTTGACGCCGTAGGCCATCGCCTGGTCCTGCAGATCGCATTCGCCGCCCTGGTCGCAGATCGGGCAGTCGAGCGGATGGTTGATGAGCAGGAACTCCATCACGCCGCGGCGCGCCTTGCGCGCCATCGGCGAATTGGTCTCGACGACCGGCGGCTCGCCCTTCGGGCCGGGGCGCAGGTCCTTGACCGCCGTCGCGCACGACGCCGTCGGCTTGGGCGGCCCGCCCTTCACCTCGACCAGGCACATGCGGCAATTGCCGGCGACCGACAGCCGCTCGTGAAAGCAGAAGCGCGGAATCTCCGCCCCCGCCGCCTCGCACGCCTGAAGCAGCGTGTATTCGGCGGGAACGTCGAGCTCTTTGCCGTCGATGATGATCTTACTCATGGATCGATTTCACCCGCGCTAGAACCCCCTCTCCCGCTTGCGGGAGAGGGTTGGGGTGAGGGCCTTGCGCCAAGAACCCTCATCCGGCGCTTCGCGCCACCTTCTCCCGCAAGCGGGAGAAGGGGATGAGCGGCGCCGTCGATTTGCGTCGTGACCGTCATCGCGCCTACTCCGCCGCCTTCACCCTGACGCGCTCGTCGACATCACGTGGATCGCCAGCCAAAAACATATCGGCCAGCCGACGACGAGGATCAGCAAATTCATCAGGCCGCGCGCGCGCCGCCCCGCGCGCGTCCTGATCGCGATCCACGCGCCGAGAACGGCGACCGCCGCGAGCCAGGCCACCCCCGTCCAGCCGAACAACCCCCAGAGATATTCCCACCTCGTCGGCGCCGGCCCTCCGATGTGCACGATCTCGATCACGCCGGCCATCTCGCTCGCCCGACCCGAGAACGCCTGCGCCAGAATGGCCGGCAACGAATAGGTCGCGAGAAAGGTGAAGATCATGGTGAAGTAGGCGACCCAGTAGCCGACGACGGGAATCCACATCGAAACGACAAGGATCGCGACGAACCAAACCGCCCAGGGCATTTCGAACCTCTCGAATCTCGGCCGGGTCAAACGCCATCGTCCCTACTCCGCCGCCGCGCGCGCGGCTTCGCTCGACGAATTGGCCGCGTATTGGTCGATGCGCCTTTCGATCTCGGGGCGGAAATGGGCGATCAGACCCTGGATCGGCCACGCCGCGGCGTCGCCGAGCGCGCAGATGGTGTGGCCCTCGACCTGTTTGGTCACGTCGAGCAGCATGTCGATCTCGCGCTTCTCCGCCCTGCCCTCGGCCATGCGGGTCATCACCCGCCACATCCAGCCCGCGCCCTCGCGGCACGGCGTGCATTGGCCGCAGCTCTCGTGTTTGTAAAAGTAGGCGAGCCGCGCGATCGCGCGGATGAGGTCGGTCGACTTGTCCATCACGATCACCGCCGCGGTGCCGAGGCCGGAGCGCAGCTTGCCGAGCGAATCGAAATCCATGGGCGTATCGATGATCTGCGCGGCGGGCACCATGCGCACCGACGATCCCCCGGGAATGACGGCGAGCAGGTTGTCCCAGCCGCCGCGCACGCCGCCGGCGTGCTTGTTGATCAGCTCGCGGAACGGGATCGACATCGCCTCTTCGACATTGCACGGTTTGTTGACGTGGCCGGAAATGCAAAAGACCTTGGTGCCGGCGTTGTTGGGCGCGCCGAAACTCGAGAACCACGCAGCGCCGCGCCGAAGAATGGTCGGCGCCACGGCGATCGACTCGACGTTGTTGACCGTCGTCGGGCAGCCGTAGAGCCCCATGGCGGCGGGGAACGGCGGCTTCATTCGCGGCATGCCCTTCTTGCCCTCGAGCGATTCGAGCATCCCCGTCTCTTCGCCGCAGATATAGGCGCCGGCGCCGTGATGGACAACGATATCGAACGGCCAGCCGTGGACGTTGTCCTTGCCGATCAGCTTGGCTGCGTAGGCTTCGTCGACCGCCGCCTGAAGGCGCTTGCGCTCGAGGATGTATTCGCCGCGCACATAGACGTAGGCGACGTTGGCGCCCATCGCGAAGCCGGCGAGCAGCGAGCCCTCCACCAGCGTGTGCGGATCGTTGCGCAGGATTTCGCGATCCTTGCAGGTGCCCGGCTCGGATTCGTCGGCGTTGACGACGAGATAGTGCGGGCGCTTGGGATCGACGACCTTGGGCATGAACGACCACTTGAGCCCGGTCGGGAAGCCCGCCCCGCCACGGCCGCGCAGGCCCGAAGCCTTCATCTCAGCGACGATCCCATCGCGGCCCTTGTCGATGATCGCCTTGGTCCCGTCCCAATTGCCGCGCGCGCGCGCGCCCTTCAGGCCGCGGTCGCCCAGCCCATAGAGGTTGGTGAAGATGCGGTCCTTGTCCTCGAGCATCGCTCTCGTTTCCCGATTCACGCCTTCGCCGACGCCGGTCCGCTTCGGCCATCGGCGCCGTAGAGCGTCGTCAGCGACGTCAGCGGGCCGCCCGCCGGCTCGGAGGAGGAGCGTCCGATCTGCGAGCCCGCCTTCACCGGCCGCCCGGCGACGAGGTCGTCGAGGAGCTTAGCGAAATTCTCCGGCGTCAGGTCTTCGTAATAGTCATCGTTGATCTGCGCCATCGGCGCGTTGCAGCAGGCGCCCAGGCACTCGACCTCGACCCAGGACAAGGCGCCGTCGGCGGCGACTTCTCTCTCTGCGCCGATGCGCTTCTTGCAGACCTTCTTGATGTCCTCGGCGCCGCGCAACTGACACGGCGTCGTGCCGCACACCTGCACGTGAAGGCGCCCGACCGGCTCCAGATTGAACATGGTGTAGAACGTCGCGACTTCGAGCGCCCGGATGTTGGGCATGGCGAGGATTTCGGCGACCTTCTCGATCGCCGGTCTGGGCAGCCATCCGCCGCTCTGCTCCTGCGCGCGCCACAGCAGCGAAAGGATCGCCGAGGCCTGTCGACCGGAGGGATACTTGGCGATCTCTTTGTCCGCCCAGGCGCGGTTTTCCGGCGTGAACGCGAAGCTCTCGGGCTGGACTTCGGCGAGACGGCGAACAGACATTCAGCGCAACTCCAGTCTTTTGATCATGGCGCGAGCGCGCGCCGAGGCGAGGATGAGGCGAGCGACGTTCATCGCGCCTTGCTCCCGCCCTGGCCGCTCGTGTCGTTGATGACGAAAAACGCGGCGACGAAGACGAATCCGATGAGAAGGCCGACGTCGGCCGACGGCTGAATCAGCGGCTCGCCCTCGGACCAGCGCATCGCCGCCAAGATCGCCAGAAACGACAGGAAGCCAGCGGCGAGGAAGCGCGCGTGGCGCCTTAAGGATTCGACGACGTTCATCGGTCGACCTCGCCGAACACGATGTCGAGCGATCCCAAGATCGCGCTGACGTCCGCCAGCATGTGCTTGCGGCACAGGAAGTCCATCGCCGCCAAATGGGCGAAGCCAGGCGCGCGCAGCTTCACGCGATAGGGCTTGTTGGTTCCGTCGGAGACGAGATAGACGCCGAACTCGCCCTTGGGCGCCTCGACCGCCGCGTAGACTTCGCCGGCGGGAACCTTATAGCCCTCGGTGTAGAGCTTGAAATGATGGATCAGCGCCTCCATCGAGCGCTTCATGTCGGCGCGCCGCGGCGGAACGATCTTGCCGTCGTCGGTCGAAACCGGCCCCTCGCCGCCCGCCGCGTTCAGCTTGTCGCAGCACTGCTTGATGATCTTGATCGACTGGCGCATCTCTTCCATGCGGATGCAATAGCGGTCGTAGCAGTCGCCGTTCTTGCCGACGGGGATGTCGAAATCCATTTCTTCGTAGCACTCGTAGGGCTGCGCCTTGCGCAGGTCCCAGGCCGCGCCCGAGCCGCGCGCCATCACGCCGGAGAAGCCCCAGGCCCAGGCGTCCGCGAGCTTGACGACGCCGATGTCGACGTTGCGCTGCTTGAAGATGCGGTTTCCCGTCAGCAGAACCTCGATGTCGTCGCACACTTTGAGGAACGGATCGCAGAAGGCGTGAATGTCGTCGACGAGCTTGGGCGAAATGTCCTGGTGGACGCCGCCGGGGCGGAAGTAGGCCGCGTGCATGCGCGCGCCGCTGGCGCGCTCGTAGAAGACCATCAGCTTTTCGCGTTCCTCGAAGCCCCACAGCAGCGGCGTCATCGCGCCGACGTCGTTGGCCTGGGTGGTGACGTTGAGCATGTGGGAAAGCAGGCGGCCGATCTCGCAATAGAGCACGCGGATGAGCTGGGCGCGGCGCGGAACCGCAACGCCGAGCAGCCGCTCGACGGCGAGCGCGTAGGCGTGCTCCTGGTTCATCGGCGCGACGTAATCGAGCCGGTCGAGATAGGGCACGTTCTGCAGATAGGTGCGCGCCTCCATCAGCTTCTCGGTGCCGCGATGCAGCAGCCCGATATGCGGATCGACGCGCTCGACCACTTCGCCGTCGAGCTCCAGCACCAGCCGCAGCACGCCATGCGCGGCCGGATGCTGGGGCCCGAAGTTGACGGAGAAGTTGCGGAGGTTCGGCTCGGTCATGGGAGCGCTCTGCGGCGCCGGGCCGAACGCGCGGGGCTACGCGAATGGCGAATAGCGAATGGCGAATGGCTTGTTGTCATGACCCAGCCTCTTCGTCGAGCCCAACGGATCTTCCCTGCAATGATCGAATCAGACGATGCAGCATTCGGCCCAGCGATTCACATCGAACGAGAATCGGCTCGACCGCTTCGGGTTCGGCAACATGGACCTGCGCCGCCAATAACAAGTGCGTCTCCAACTCTTTCAGCGATCCCTGCGAAACGCGCAAGAACTGCACGAATGAACCCGTGCTTTCTCTGCCATGCCCTTCAGCGACATTCGCGGCGATCGAGGCCGCGGCGCGCCGAACTTGGGCGGTCATCCCATAGATTTCTTCTTTGGGAAACGCCTTGGTCAAGACGTAGCAGGCCGACGCTACGGCCATGGCTTCCTGCCACACCCGTAAATCCCGATACGAATTGATCCGCGCTTCTCCCAACGCCTCGCCCCATTCGCCACTCGCCATTCACCATTCGCCGCTTCCCCCTACCCCGCCTTCTCGTCGCCGGGCGGCGGCGCGCCCTCCCAGGGGCTGAGAAAATCGAACTCGCGGAATTCCTGGTTGAGCCGCACCGGCTCGTAGCGCACGCGTTTCTCTTCATCGTCGTAGCGCACTTCAACGAAGCCGGTCATCGGGAAATCCTTGCGCAGCGGATGGCCGTCGAAGCCGTAGTCGGTCAGGATGCGCCGGAGGTCCGGATGGCCCTCGAACAGCACGCCGAAGAGGTCGTAAATCTCGCGCTCGAACCAGTTGGCGGCGGGAAAGACCTCGACCGCCGAGGGAACGGGCGTCGCTTCGTCGGTCTCGATCTTCACCCGAACGCGCCGATTGAGTTGCGGCGAAAGCAGGTGATAGACGACGTCGAAGCGCTTTTCGCGCTCGGGACGGTCGACGCCGCTGATGTCGATAAGGCAGACGAACCGCCCTTCCGGGTCGTCGCGGAGATGCGTCAGCGCCTCGACGACGCGCGCCGCTTCGACGCTCAGCGTCAGTTCGCCGTAGGCGAAGGCCGCCGCCGTGACGACGCCCGGCAGCGCCGCGACCGCCTTGTCGCCGTAGGATTTCAAACCCTCGTCCATGGCCCTTTTCGTGTTCCCTTCCGCCGCTTCGCGCGAGACGGCGCCGTCGCCAAGCGATGACGGACGACGAGCCGCACGCGACCCAAGACTCTCGCCCGGCGCTTCGCGCCGCCTTCTCCCCCGCCGGACGAACGCGCTACGTTCGTCGGGGGAGAAGGGTCATCTCTCGATCGTCCCGGTCCGCCTGATCTTCTTTTGCAGCATCAATATGCCGTAGAGCAGCGCTTCCGCGGTCGGCGGACAACCGGGAACGTAGATGTCGACGGGAACGATGCGGTCGCAGCCGCGCACCACCGAATAGGAATAGTGGTAGTAGCCGCCGCCGTTGGCGCAGGAGCCCATCGAGATGACGTAGCGCGGCTCGGCCATCTGGTCGTAGACCTTGCGCAGCGCGGGCGCCATCTTGTTGGTCAGCGTGCCCGCCACGATCATCACGTCGGACTGGCGCGGGCTGCCGCGCGGCGCGAAGCCGAAGCGCTCGACGTCGTAGCGCGGCATGACGAGCTGCATCATCTCGACCGCGCAGCAGGCGAGGCCGAAGGTCATCCACATCAGCGAGCCGGTGCGCGCCCATTGGATGAGTTCATCGGTCGAAGTGACGAGGAAGCCCTTGTCGGCGAGCCGATCGCTCAGCTCGCCGAAAAACGCGTCGTTGGGGCCGACCGGCTTGCCGGTCGAGGGATCGAGGATTGCGCGCGGCGCCGGAGCGACCTTGCGGTCGGCGGTCAATCCCATTCCAGCGCCCCCTTGTTCCACTCGTAGATGAAGCCGATGGTCAGCACCGCCAGGAACAGCATCATCGACCAGAAGCCGAACGCGCCGACGTCATGGAAGGCGACCGCCCACGGAAACAGAAACGCCACTTCGAGATCGAAGATGATGAACAGCAACGACACGAGATAGAAGCGCACGTCGAACTTCATCCGCGCGTCGTCGAACGGGTTGAAGCCGCATTCGTAAGCGGAGAGCTTTTCGGCATCCGGGTTCTTGTAGGCGACGATGAACGGCGCGATCAGCAAGGCGCCGCCGATCAGCATGGCGAGCGCAATGAAGACGACGAGCGGCAGGTAGTCGGCGATCAGACTCGGCACGCGGCCTCCGCTGGACTTTTTCGATCGGCGGCGAACCGCCGGGCGTGGACGCGGCGCGCCCAAAACCGATCCCGCTCGCGGGCGCGCAGCGGACTAGCGAAGGCGTATCGCAGCGCCGCCAGCCGCGCAAGACGAAACCCGCCTCAGGCGAGCGGCCCTCGCGCCCAAAAAATGGTCGCCGAAAATGAACGGGACAAGGGCGCGAACGCGCGGCGGCGATTTCGATCAGCGGGAAAAATGGCGAGAGAGACGGGACTTGAACCCGCGACCTCCGGCGTGACAGGCCGGCGCTCTAACCAACTGAGCTACTCCCCCTTTTCACGGGCGTCGAGCCGATAGGACACGGCGCTGAGCAAGTCAAGGGCGAGGAAGCGCGCGAGGGTCGCGAGCCAGCTCGGACGGCGGCGCCGAACCCTCACAATCTCGCCGCGCCCAGACGCCAACGCGCGATCTCCTGCGCGCTGAGGATATGGAGCACGCCGGGCGAAAGCGATTCGGCGCTCCACACCAGGGCCGGGTCGACGCCCATCCGCGCCGCGTATCTGGCCAGCACGGCGACGAGATGGGGGTCGGCCAAGCCGCCGCTGCCCGACGCGACGCCGCGCGGGCGCGCCTCGGGCTGAGGGATCGCCATGCGATGCAGCCCGACGCGGCTCTCGCTCGGCACGACGCGGCGAAACGCGCCCATCAGCGCATAGACGCAGGCGGACAGGCATTGCCCCGCCACCGGTCCGGAATGTTCGCCCTGCGAGGCGAACCCGGCGACGATGGCGGCCGAGCGCAGTCGGCGAAAAGCGGTTCCCAGCTCCATCGAAGCCACGACGTTGCCGCCGGGCGAATTGAGGAAGACGACGCTTCGCAGCCGCTGCGACAGCGAAGCCCCCTTGGCGAAATCGATGAACGCCTGTGGGGTATTCTCTTCGATCACGCCGTCGGCGACGACGACCTCGGGACATTTGGCGCCGCAATCGGGCGTCCCGAGCGTGACCGCGCGGAACGTCATCGGCGCCTGCTCGGCGCGCGACGCCTCAGCCCCTGCGATCGCGCCCGCCGCCGCCAACGCGAGCCCAGCGGCGACCCGCAGCCATCGGCGCGCCGCGGCGGCGGCCGCCTCGCCGCGACGCGGCCCGGTGGGCGGTGACGGGCTCGAACCGCCGACCCTCTCGGTGTAAACGAGATGCTCTGCCAACTGAGCTAACCGCCCTTGAAATTCGCGGCGCGGCGCGGCGCGGCGCGCAGCCTACACAGTCGCGCTTCGCAGGCCAAGCCCGATCCGGCGCCCGCCCGCGTTCCGAATTTGGGTCGACGAACGCTCGGCGCCGGCGATGCGGCGCGCCGTCGCCGGAGCGCCCGCGTCAACCCGGATTGCCGGCATAGGCGCCTGAGCCAGCTCCGACGCCGCGGCGATCAACAAAGAGGGCGGCCCCGAGGCCGCCCTCCCATCCGCCGATTGCGCCGCCCATCGGCCGCGCCGGCCCCGCGCTTACTTCTTGACGACCTTCTTGTTCAGGCTCGCCTTGAGCGCGGCGCCGGCCTTGAAGCGGGCGTTCTTCGACGCCTGAATCCTGATTTCCTTGCCGGTCGCCGGGTTCCGTCCCTTGCCGGCCGCGCGTTCGCGCACCGAGAACGTGCCGAAGCCGACCAGACGCACTTCCTCGCCCTTCCTGAGCGACTTCGCGATGCCGTCGAGCGCGGCTTCGAGCGCCGCGGCGGCGCTCACCTTGGTCAATTCCGTCTCTGCCGCGATCTGCTCGACGAGCTCGAGTTTGTTCATGTGGCCTCTCCTATCCTGTTTCGACGTGACGGCGACGTCGCGCGTTTTGTCCGGCCGATCGCCCGAAACCGGCCGTCGCTCGCTTCGGCGAATTGTCGTCTAATTGCTCGCCAATTGGTCGCGCAAAAGCAAGGCTCCGCCGAGGCTCGACCCACAAAAATATCGGCTTTTCCGGCGATTCGAGGCGTTTGCCAGCGAAAAGAGCCGCGAATCCCCAGGATTCGCGGCCCGTTTTCTCAACCGGCGCGGTGCGCTTCGAGGCTAGTGGGCGAGGATTCCCGCGCCCTCCTCGTCGGCCGGCGGCGGCGGCGGCGCCGCGGCGGCGCTCTCTTCCCACTCGATGGCCTGCGGCTGACGCACCAGCGCATGGGCCAACACTTCCTCCATCCGCGACACCGGAACGATCTCCAGGCCGTTCTTCACCGAGTTGGGAATTTCCACGAGATCCTTGGCGTTGTCTTCGGGGATCAACACCTTCTTGATGCCCCCGCGCAGCGCCGCCAGCAGCTTTTCCTTCAATCCGCCGATCGGCAGCACCCGGCCTCGCAACGTGATCTCGCCGGTCATCGCGACGTCGCGCCGAACCGGAATGCCCGTGAGCATGGAAACGATCACCGTCGCCATCGCCACGCCCGCCGACGGCCCATCCTTCGGGGTCGCGCCTTCGGGAACGTGGACATGGATGTCGCGCCGATCGAACAGCGGCGGCTCGATGCCGAAATCGACCGACCGCGAGCGCACGTAAGAGGCCGCCGCGGAAATCGACTCCTTCATCACGTCCTTCAAGTTGCCGGTCACCGTCATGCGACCCTTGCCGGGCATCATCACGCCTTCGACCGTCAGCAGCTCGCCGCCGACTTCCGTCCAGGCCAGACCCGTCACCAGACCGACCTGATCGTCCGCCTCGATCTCGCCGTAACGATATTTCGGCGGGCCGAGGTAATCGGCGACGTTGGCGGCGGAGACCACGATCTGCTTCGTCTTGTCGGTGAGGATGTCCTTGACCGCCTTGCGCGCGAGATTGGAAATCTCGCGTTCGAGATTGCGCACCCCCGCTTCGCGCGTGTAGCGGCGCACCAGCTCCATCAGGGCGCTCTCCTCCACCACCCATTCCTTCGCGTCGAGGCCGTGCTTGGCCATCGAGTTGGGCAGCAGGTGCCGCTTGGCGATTTCGACCTTCTCGTCCTCGGTGTAGCCGGCGATGCGGATGATCTCCATGCGGTCCGTCAACGCCGGCGGGATGTTGAGCGTGTTGGCGGTGGTGACGAACATCACGCCGGAAAGATCGTAATCGACCTCGAGATAATGGTCGTTGAAGGCATGGTTCTGCTCGGGATCGAGCACCTCCAGCAACGCCGACGACGGATCGCCGCGAAAATCCATCCCCATCTTGTCGATCTCGTCGAGCAGGAACAGCGGATTGGAGGTCTTCGCCTTGCGCATGGACTGGATGACCTTGCCCGGCATCGAGCCGATGTAGGTGCGCCGATGGCCGCGAATCTCCGCTTCGTCGCGCACCCCGCCCAGCGACATGCGCACGAATTCGCGCCCGGTCGCCCTGGCGATCGATTTGCCCAGCGAGGTCTTGCCGACGCCGGGAGGGCCGACGAGGCACAGGATCGGCCCGGTCAGCTTGTTGGCGCGCTGCTGCACCGCGAGGTACTCGACGATGCGCTCCTTGACCTTGTCGAGGCCGAAATGGTCGGCGTCGAGGATCGCCTGCGCGGCGGGCAGGTCCTTCTTGATCTTCGATTTTTTCTGCCAGGGGATCGACAGCAGCCAATCGAGATAGTTGCGCACCACCGTCGCCTCGGCGGACATCGGCGACATCTGACGCAGCTTCTTGACTTCGCCGAGCGCCTTGTCGCGAGCTTCCTTGCTGAGCTTGGTCTTCTTGATGCGATCCTCGAGCTCGGACATCTCGTCCTTGCCGTCCTCGTCGCCGAGTTCCTTCTGGATCGCCTTCATCTGCTCGTTGAGATAGTACTCGCGCTGCGTCTTCTCCATCTGGCGCTTGACGCGCGTGCGGATGCGCTTCTCGACCTGCAGGACCGAGATTTCGCTCTCCATCAGGCCCAGGCACTTCTCGAAACGCCTGGCGATCGAATGGATTTCCAGGATCGCCTGCTTGTCGGCGAGCTTGACCGCCAGATGCGAGGCGATGGTGTCGGCGAGCTTGCCGTAATCCTCGATCTGGGTGACGGCGGCGACGACCTCGGGCGAGATCTTCTTGTTGAGCTTCACGTAATTCTCGAACTCGGACACCACCGAGCGCGACAGCGCCTCCGCCTCGATCGGGTCGATCGGTTCGTCCGCCACCGCTTCGGCTTCCGCCTCGTAATAGCTGTCGTTCGGCAGGTAGGCTCTGATCTGGGCGCGCGTTTCGCCTTCGACCAGAACCTTCACGGTGCCGTCGGGCAGTTTCAGCAATTGCAGCACTTTCGCCAAGGTGCCGGTCGAGAAGATCGCGTCGGTCGCGGGATCGTCGTCGGCGGCGTTCATCTGGGTCGCCAGCAGAATCGGCTTGTCCGCCCGCATCACTTCCTCGAGGGCGCGAATCGACTTCTCGCGGCCGACGAACAGCGGCACGATCATATGCGGGAACACGACGATGTCGCGCAGCGGCAGAATCGGATAGGCGCCGAGCGAGCCGGGAGCGGTCGTCTTTCGGGTGCTGGTCATGATCGATCCTGCTTCATTGTGACCCAGGCGCGGCCGATTCGTCGCCCTGAGCATGAAACGCCAACTGGCCGACGAGTCCCGGCCCATATCAAAAAGGCGCCGGATTTCGTCGCCTCGCGCCGGCAGGGGTCAACGACCCGCGCCCACGCTTCGACGCTTGACGGAATTCATATCGCTCGACCGACGCAAAACCGGCCGCCGACCAAGATGGCGGCTCCCCACGCGAGTTTCAAGCGTCAAAGGCGCCCGCCGCCGGCGCGGACGTCGGTTCAGCCGGTCTTCTCGGCGCGCTCGGAATAAATGTAGAGCGGCCTCGCCTTGCCGTCGACCACCTCGGGTCCGATCACCACCTGCTCGACCCCGTCGAGGCCGGGAAGATCGAACATCGTGTCGAGCAGGATGCCCTCCATGATGGAGCGCAATCCGCGCGCGCCGGTGCGCCGATCGATCGCCTTCTTGGCGACGACGCTCAGCGCCTCCTCCTGGAAGGTGAGGTCGGTGTTCTCCATTTCGAACAGGCGCTGATATTGCTTGACCAGCGCGTTCTTCGGCTCGGTCAGGATCTTCTTCAGCGCGTCCTCGTCGAGATCCTCGAGCGTCGCGATGACCGGCAGGCGGCCGACGAATTCCGGGATCAGGCCGAACTTGAGCAGATCCTCGGGCTCGACGAAGCGGAACACCTCGCCGGTGCGCCGATCGTCGGGCGACTGGACCTTGGCGGCGAAGCCGATCGACGTGCCCCGGCCGCGCGCCGAGATGATCTTCTCGAGCCCCGAGAAAGCGCCGCCGCAGATGAACAGGATGTTGGTGGTGTCGACCTGCAGGAACTCCTGCTGGGGATGCTTGCGCCCGCCCTGAGGAGGCACGCTGGCGATCGTGCCCTCCATGATCTTGAGCAGCGCCTGCTGCACGCCCTCGCCCGACACGTCGCGGGTGATCGACGGATTGTCCGACTTGCGGCTGATCTTGTCGATCTCGTCGATGTAGACGATGCCGCGCTGCGCGCGCTCGACGTTGTAGTCGGAGGCCTGCAGCAACTTGAGGATGATGTTCTCGACGTCCTCGCCGACGTAGCCGGCCTCGGTCAGGGTCGTCGCGTCGGCCATGGTGAAGGGGACGTCGAGGATGCGCGCAAGGGTCTGGGCGAGCAGGGTCTTGCCCGAGCCGGTCGGCCCGATCAGCAGGATGTTCGACTTGGCCAGTTCGACGTCGCTGTGCTTGGTCGCGTGATTGAGCCGCTTGTAGTGGTTGTGCACCGCGACGGAGAGGACGCGCTTCGCCTGCGGCTGACCGATGACGTAATCGTCGAGCACCTTGCAGATTTCGCGCGGGGTCGGGATGCCGTCCTTGCTCTTGACCAGCGCGGTCTTGCTCTCCTCGCGGATGATGTCCATGCACAATTCGACGCATTCGTCGCAAATGAACACGGTCGGGCCGGCGATGAGCTTACGCACCTCGTGCTGGCTTTTGCCGCAGAAAGAGCAATAGAGCGTGCTTTTCGAATCGCCTTCGGCCTTGGCCATTTTTCATTCTCCGTTCCGGCCGCCCCAGTCGATGCGATTCGGCCGACGCCCGACTGCACAGCGTAGATAAAGCATCCTAACAAACCGTAGCGCCGGACTGGCACGCTCCGCCAACGCCCTTTAACGTTACGCAAAAACTGGACCGCGACTATGAGGGCGGCGCGGCTTCGGCGACATGCAACCACCAATCGCGGCGCAAAATCAACCCCGCCTCGCCCCGCCGCCCCGCCCGGCGGGGCGAATCTGGCGGCCTTGCGTCCGCTCCGAACGCTCCTGGCGTTCGCTAAGGCGATGTTATCAGATCGGTTTCGGCTCCTCGGGTTCGATCGCGCGCTTGACGACGACCTCGTCGACGATGCCGAACGATTTTGCCTCTTCCGCGGACATGAAGTGGTCGCGATCGAGCGTGCGCTCGATCGACTCGTAGGATTGCCCGGTGTGTTCGACGTAGATTTCGTTGAGTCGCCGCTTCACTTTGAGGATGTCCTCGGCATGGCGCTGGATGTCGGAGGCCTGCCCCTGGAAGCCGCCGGAGGGCTGGTGGACCATGACGCGCGAGTTGGGCAACGCGTAGCGCATGCCCTTCTCGCCGGCGCACAACAACAGGGAGCCCATCGAGGCCGCCTGGCCGATGCACATCGTCGTCACCTTCGGCCGAATGAACTGCATCGTGTCGTAGATCGACAGGCCGGCCGACACCACGCCGCCCGGCGAGTTGATGTACATCGCGATCTCTTTCTTGGGGTTGTCGGCCTCGAGAAACAGCAGTTGCGCGACCACCAGCGAGGCCGACATGTCCTCGACCGCCCCGACTACGAAAATGATGCGCTCCCTGAGCAGGCGCGAGAAGATGTCGAACGATCGCTCGCCCCGCGCCGATTGCTCGATGACGATCGGGACCAGTTGGTTGAAGTAGGTGTCGACAGGATCGTGCATCGGGCTCGCTCTCAATGGGAATCGGTCGGCGTCGTAGAGTTAGATAGGGGCCGCCGCGCCGTTGCGAAAGGGGCGCGTTCCGAGGCGCCCGCTTCGCCGGGCCAGGCGGCGACGGCCGCCGCGTCTACTTGGCGGGGACTTCGTCCTCGTCGGCTTTCAGCAGTTCGCTCACCGTCACCTTGCGGTCCTCGACCTTGGCGAGGCCGATGATGTGGTCGACGACCTTTTCCTCGTAGATGGGCGCCCTGAGTTCGGCCAGCGCCTGCTGGTTCTTGCGGTAGAACTCCCAGACCTCCTTCTCCTGGCCGGGGAAGGAGCGGGCGCGCGCGACCAACGCCTGCGTCATTTCCTCGTCGCTGATCTTGACGTCCGCTTTCGTGCCGACTTCGGCGAGCAACAGCCCCAAGCGAACGCGGCGCACGGCGATGGCGCGATACTCCGCGCGCGCCGCCTCCTCGGTGGTGTTCTCGTCGGCGAAAGAGCGGCCCGAGGCCTGCTGCTCGCGCTCGACCTGCGTCCAGATCGAGGCGAACTCCTGATCGACGAGGCCCTGCGGCACTTCGAAGGAATAGCGCGCCGCCAGCGCGTCGAGCAGCGTGCGCTTGACCTTCTCGCGCGAGCGCCGCGCGTAATCGGCGGCGATGTGCTGGCGCAGCGATTCCTTCAACTGATCGAGGCTTTCCGCTCCCGCGCTCTTGGCGAATTCGTCGTCGATGGCGAAGGGCTCCGGCGCCGCGACGGCCGTCACCGTCACGTCGAAATCGGCTTTCTGGCCGGCGAGCTTGCGCACCGCATAGTTCTCGGGAAACGCCACCTGGACCGCGCGCCGCTCGCCCGCGACCGCGCCGACGAGCTGCTCCTCGAAGCCGGGAAGGAAGGCTTTGGAGCCGATCACGACCTCGACGCCTTGGCTCGAGCCGCCCTCGAAAGGCTCGCCCTTGATCGTGCCGGAATAATCGACGGCGACGCGATCGAAATTCTCGGCCTTGGCCCCCTCGGGCTTGTCGGAATAGACGCGCCGGCCCTGGGCGAGGCGCTGCAGCACGGCCTCGACTTCGCTCTCCTCGACCTCGGCGACCGGCCGCTCGAGCGTCAGATCGGATAACTCGCCGACCTCGAATTTCGGCAGCACCTCGAGCGCGACCTTGAAGGCGAGGTCGCCGCGCGCGTCGAGGGCCGCCTCGATCGCGTCCTTGTCGGCAGGCAGATCGATCTTGGGCTCCAGGGCGAGGCGCAGGCCGTTGTCGTCGACGATCTGCTTGTTGGCGGCGTTGATCGCGTCCTGCATGATGTCGGTCATCACCGAGCGGCCGTAGACGCGCCGGAGATGCGCCAGCGGCACCTTGCCCGGACGAAAGCCGTTGATCCTCACTTTCGTCTTGAGATCGGCCAGTTGCGCCTCCAGGCGCGAGGATAGGTCGCTCGCCGACAGAACGATGTCGTATTCGCGCTTCAGCCCCTGGCTCAGCGTCTCGGTGACCTGCATTTCAACTCGCCCTATGTCAAAAACCTAACCCGCGGCCGCGCCGCCCGAACTTTAAGAGAACCTTCCGGAAGCGGCAAGGCTGCGCGAGCGCCCTTGGCGAAGATGGTGCGGGCGGAGGGGTTCGAACCCCCACGACTTTCAGGTCACCGGAACCTAAATCCGGCGCGTCTACCAGTTCCGCCACGCCCGCATCCCGCGCTGCTCCGCAGGAGAGGCTGGTCTGCTTCGGGCGCGGTCTATAGCAGCTTGGCCCGCGCGCGCCAAAGGAAAATGCGCGGCCGGCGGGGCCGGCGGGGCCGGTCAATCCCTGATGGAGGCGGCCAGCGCGATGGTGAAAATTCCGCCCGCGAGCGCCAGCGCAGTTGCGCCGCCGGCGCCGTTCTCTATGAATCGCCATGAGGCCGTGGCGATTGCGATCAGCGCGAGGCCGAGGATCAGACCGAGGAATGTGATGAATTTACCCATGAAACGGCTCCTGCCGCCGCGCCCGCAAATGCGGCGCCGGCGCCGTTGTGCCGAAATGGAGCGATTCTCGCCGGGCGGCCGCGCATGCCCGTGAACCGACGCGCGCTCCTGAGCGGCGGCGTCGCGGCGAGCCTTTGGGCTTGGCGGGGCGGCGCGCGCGCGCAGGCGCAGGCGCCGGCCGACGGGCCTCGCCGCCTCGAGGCCGCGCCCGCCTCCTGCCAGATCGCGGCGCCGCCGGCCGCCGCGACGCGGCTTCTCGCCTATAATGGCGCCGCGCCCGGCCCATTGCTGCGCCTGCGCAAGGGCGAAGAGCTGGCGCTGCGGCTCGCCAACCGGCTCGACGAGGGCACGACGCTGAGCTTTCCCGGCCTGCGGACGGCGAACGCCGTAGCGGGGATCGGCGGCCTGACGCAGGCCCTGGTCGCGCCCCGGGCCGATCTCGACATTCGCTTCACGCCGCCCGACTCCGGCTTCAACCTCTATCTTCCCGACGCCGGCGCCGCCACCGCAAGGCAGATCGGCAGCGGGCTCTTCGGCCCGATCCTCGTCGAGGAGGCGAGCCCGCCGGCGACGGATTTGGAGGCGATCGTCGTCCTCGCGGACTGGCGGCTCGACGAAGAGGGGCGGATCAAGGACGACTTTTCCGATTCCGCCCTCGCCCGCGGCGCCGGGCGGCTCGGCGCGCTGGTGACCGCCAACGCGGCGACGGCGCCGTTGACTCTGTTCCCCGCGCCCGGCGCGCGCGTCCGCCTGCGGCTCGCCAATGCGGCGACGGCGCGCATCATGTCGATCGGCGTGACCGGCGTCCGGCCGCTGATCGTCGCGGTCGACGGCCAGCCGAGCGAGCCGTTCGAACCGCTGCACAACGCCTTTCCGATGGGGCCCGGCGCGCGCTTCGAACTGATGTTCGACATGCCGAGCGAAGCGGGCGGCGTGGTCGGCTTCGCGCTGCGCGGCGGCGAAGCGGCGGCGATTCCCGGCGAACTCGACCGGCCGATGGTCGTTTTCAAAGCCAGCGGCGAGGCGGTCGCGGCGCGCCCGACAATCGCCGGTCTGCCCGCCAATCCGCTGTTGCCGAAGGAGATCCGGCTCGAACGCGCCGCGCGCGTCGATCTGACGATCGAGGGCGGCGGCGACGCTCCCTTCTCCGTCAACGGCGCGACCTTCTCCGATTGGGACGCCAAGCCGCTGATCGCCGTTCTGCGCGGCGCGCCGGTCACGCTCGGCTTCGTCAACAAGACGGCGGTCGCCCAGGCGATGCGCCTCGGCGGCCACGTCGGGCGCCTGCTGCATGCGCTCGACGACGGCTGGGAGCCCTATTGGCGCGACACCATCCTCGTCGCGCCCGGCCACACCGCGCATCTCGCCTTCGTCGCCGCCAACGGCGGCAAATGGCCGATCGCGTCGGCGATCCCCGAACACCGCGCCGCGGGAGTGGGGGCTTGGTTCCAGGCGGGGTGAGGCGCAACGCGCGAATCGCCCGGCGCTTCCCCCTACGCCGTCAACTCACGCAGCACGCCCGGCAGCGCCTCGGGCAGGTCCTCGGCGATGAGCCCCGGCCCGAACGCGCGCGCCGAGGCGCCGTGCAGCCACACCGCGGCGCTCGCCGCCTCGAAAGGCCGCATCGCTTGCGCGAGGAGGCCGAGGGCAAAGCCCGCCAGCGCGTCGCCCGAACCGGCGGTGGCCAGATTCGGCGGCAGATCGAAGCCGATCGAGGCGCGCCCGTCGGGCGCGGCGACGACGGTGTCGGAACCCTTCAAGACCACGACCGCGTCGAGAGAAGCGGCGGCGGCGCGGGCGCGCGCGAGCTTGCTCGGCGCGCCGAGGATTTCCGCACGGCCGCGGAACAGCCGGGCGAATTCGCCTTCGTGCGGCGTGACCACGGTCGCGCGCCGCTCGCCCGCGATCAGCGCGGCGAGCCCCGCCGCGTCGCCGGCGAAGCTCGTCAGCGCGTCGGCGTCGAGCACGATCGCGCGCGGCCCCGCGCTCGGCCCGCTCAAGGCCGCCGCGACGAGCGCGCGCGTGTCGTCGCCGACGCCGGCGCCGGGGCCGATGAGAATGGCGTTGCGCCGGGGATCGGCGAGAAGCGCGGCGAACCCCGCCAGCCCCGCGAAGGGCGCGACCATCACCGCCGTCGAATGGGCGGCGTTGACCGGGACCGCGTCGGGCGGACTGGCGAGCGTGACCAGCCCCGCCCCGACGCGCAGCGCGGCGCGCGCCGCCAGCCGCGCCGCGCCGGTGCGATGCGCCGGCCCGGAAAGGACGAGCGCCGCGCCGCGCGAATATTTGTGCGAAGCCGCGCCGGGGCGCGGCAGCGCATGGCGCCAGATCGCCGGCGCGTTGAGGAAGGCGCGCGGACCGATCGCTTGCAGCGCGCCCGGCGCCGTGCCGATCTCGGCGAGGACAAGGCGCCCGCTCAAAATCCGGCCCGGCAGCAAGAGATGGCCGGGCTTGAGACGAAAGAACGTCACGGAGGCGCTCGCCTCGACCGCCGCCCCGCGCACGGCGCCGGTTTCGCCGTCGACTCCGGAGGGGATGTCGACGCTGAGCACCGGCTTGCCGCCGCGCGCGAAGGCATTGACCGCCTCGACGCAGCGGCGGCCCACGCCGTCGAGGTCGCGCGAAAGCCCGGCGCCGAACAGGGCGTCGACGACGAGATCGGCGGCGTCGAGATCGAGCGCCTCGGCGAGCGCGACCGGCCCCTGCCAGCGCGCCGCCGCCAGCGCCGCGTCGCCGCCGAGCGCCGTGCGCTCGCCGAGCAGGCCGAGCCCGACGCTGTATCCGCGCGACGAAAGAAGCCGCGCCGCGACGAAGCCGTCGCCGCCGTTGCCCCCCGGCCCGCTGAGCACGGCGACGCGGCCGGCGCCCGGCGCCAGGCGCGCCGCTTCGTCGGCGACTGCCGCGCCGGCGCGCTCCATCAGCGAGATGCCGGCGACGCCGCCGGCGATCGTCAGCCGGTCGGCCTCGGCCATTTCGGCCGGCGTCAACAGTTCACAGCAGCGGCGGGGACCGAGCATGGCGCGAACCTTGGCGCCGCCGCGCGGCGGCGGCAAGGCCGAAGGCGGCGAAGGCGAAATTGGCGCTTTCCATCGCGCCGATTTCTGCTATATCGCGCCCTCGCGATCCGGCCTGATCCCCGATAGCTCAGCTGGTAGAGCATTCGACTGTTAATCGAATGGTCGCAGGTTCGAGTCCTGCTCGGGGAGCCAGTCTTTCCAAAGATGCCGGGCTTTAAGCCTGCGCCTCGTTGACCGGGGCGCGCTTCATCGCTTGGTTAATTGCCCGCCGACATTTCAGGGGCGGCCGTGCGGCCATAGGGGGGCTGCGGGCGTGACTCGATCGGGCGCGTCGGTCATGCTGCAACCGTAGCGCGCCGACAAGGCCGCGAAGGAAAAGGCGAAGAATCCGGCGCAGTCCCGCATTGTCCGGCCGCGCCTTCAAATTGCGCAGTCGACGTGTTATCTCCCGCATCGGGCCGATGACGCGCGGACCGCGGGAGCGTGAGGAAATGCGTGACTTGCTCTGCTTCGCGAGGGGACACGAAGGGTTGTGGGAAGGTCTTTGCGTCGATTATGACATAGCCGTGCAAGCCGCGAGCTTCGGTCAAGTGCAGGCCGATTTGGCGGCGGCGATCGCCGATTATGTCGAGGCGACGATGAGCGAAGATCAGGCCACGAGCGCAAAGCTGTTGGCGCGGCGTGCGCCGTTGCGCGTACGGCTGATGTGGACCGCTCGCATCCTCTGGACGGCCTGGCGCCGCGACGCCGATCGAGACACGTCGGCGTCGTTCCCGGTGGCCTGCCCGGCGTGAACTATGGGCGGTTCATCCGAATCGTCGAAGGCCAGGGCTTCACTTTTCACCGGCAAGGCAGGGGAAGCCATTGCATCGATCGCGCCGTTATCGCGGGCGAAGTTCGCCTCGTAACGGTCCCGGCGCATCGGCAAAGCGAAGACATCAAGCCCGGAACCTCGGACGCCATGATCCGACGTAACTCCCAAGGCGTGGTGAGTTTGGAATGCCACAGTGTTTGGGAAACGGCATTGATATGCGGATTATGGGAGACGGCGGCACGAGACTGTGAATCAAGGGTGGGATGGTTCTTCCCGCCGAAGTCGAGGAGTTGATAGCGTCTCTGAGGGCGGAGATCGCGGCGTTGCGGGCCGAGGTGGCCGATCTTCGTCGGCAATTGGGGCGGGACAGCTCGAACAGTTCGCAACCGCCTTCGAGTGACGGGCTGCGGAAGAAACCGCGTATTGGAGGCAGTCTGCGCGGCCGTTCGGGCAAGACGAGCGGCGGCCAGACGGGTCATAAGGGCGGCACGCTGCGGCAGGTCGCCGATCCCGATTGCGTGGTTGGGCACGCGGCGTGCGCATGCGGCCATTGCGGTTGGCCTCTCGAGGCGGGGTCGGCGATAGGGGTCGAGAAGCGGCAAGTGTTCGACCTTCCCGAGCGCCCGCTGCGGGTCACGGAACATCAGGCCTCGATTTACCGCTGCGCGCATTGCCGGGGCGTGACGAAGGCGGTTTTTCCCGAAGGCGTGGTCTCGCCTGCCCAGTATGGCGAGCGCATCAAGGCCGCGGCGATCTATCTCAATGTCCAGCAACTCATCCCCGAGGATCGGACCGCGCAAGCGCTGAGCGATCTGTTCGACGCGCCGCTGATCTGTCCGGCCAGCCTTGTCGCTTGGATCGCCAAGAAGGGACAAGAGTTGCGGCAAGTTTACCAGGCCATCGGCGAGCGCGTGGCCGAGGCGAAGGTTCGCCATCTCGACGAGACGGGATATCGCATCGCCGGTAAGCTGCAATGGCTGCATACGACTTCGAGCCAAGCCTTCACCTTCTATCGCGCCGACGAAAAGCGCGGCGCGATCCCGCAGGATTTGAAGGGGGGCGTCGTCGTGCACGACCACTTCCTGCCTTATCGTCGGCTCGACGCGGTCGAACACGCCTTCTGCAACGCCCATATCTTGCGCGAACTCCAGTGTTTGATCGAGTTCGACAAGGAGCCGTGGGCCGAACTCATGCGCGACACGCTTCGGGCGGCGAATATCGCCGTTCATGAGGCGCGCGAGGCGGGCGCGAAGGCGCTGGAGCCCAAAGTCATCGCGGCCTTCGTCGACCAATATTGGGCCGCGGTTCGGCTCGGCCTCGCTTTCCATCGCCAGTTGCCCGCACTCCACGCCAAGGCCAACGCGAGCGGACGAACAAAGCAGCGCCCCGGCCGCAATCTGCTCGAAAGGCTGAAGACGTTCAAAGTCGAAACGCTGCGCTTCCTCACCGACTTCGACGTGCCCTTCACCAACAACCTGGCCGAACAGGACCTCAGGATGATGAAGGTCAAAATGAAAATCTCGGGCTCGTTTCGAACCCTCGACGGCGCCCAAAGCTTCGCGCGCCTCAGGTCAGTCGTCTCAACCGCGAGAAAACAGGGGGCCAACATCCTCAAAACCCTCGCCGACCCGCCAACACAGATCGCGCTCGCCCTCAACGCCTAGACGGCTTGGGAGTTACGATCCGACAGTCCGGCCTTCCCAAGAAGCTCTTTCGATAGGCCTTCCCATGCCCCGCTTGCGCACGCATCCCGGCGAGGTTCTCGCCGAGGAATATCTCGAAGCCCCTCGGCCTCTCCGCGAACGCCCTGGCGCAAGCCGTCGGCGTCCCCGGCGCCCGCATCAGCGACATCGTCCGCCGGCGGCGCGACGTTTCCGCCGACACGGCCATCCGGCTCGGCCGTTTTTTCGACGTCGATCCGCGATTCTGGCTGAATTTGCAGGCCGCCTACGACCTGTCGCGCGCCGAAAACGAGCACGACTATTCCGGCCTGCGCTCGCGCGCCGAAGCGTCGCCGTGAGGCCGAGGAAATCTCCCCACGAAATGGAGGTTCTGTAGGCGCGTCTCGATCGTTCCAGGTTTGCGCGGCGGCCTGAGCCGGAGCGGCCCGAGCCTCTCCATCGGGCATGGGAGCGCCTGGCGCGCGGTCCGGCCGCACGTGCGGCGGCCACGCGGCGAATGGCGCCGAATTTCTGCGACGGCGCGGCGCCTTCCCTAACCTTGGCGCGAGATTGGCCGTGCCCCCGCGCCGGTCGACGAAATCTCAACCCTTTCATAGTCAAAAAATTAACCCGATCGCAGGCATATCGAGACGAGTCTTACGCTCGGCCCGTCGCGTCAATCGGAGCGGCGTCGGCGCGCGGGATCGGCCTCGGCGCCTTGCCCGACTTCTCGAGGTCGGGTCCGGCGGCAAGCCCGGCCTTTCCGCATCGCGCCGACTCCGTCGGCGGCTCCGCCGATTTCGCGCCGTCCTCGGGCGACAACGCATGTGAGTGCAGCCATGTCCCTGCTTCCTCCGCGCCATCTTCGCCGCGACCGGCGCGGCAACGTCGCGATGATGTATGCGCTGGCGCTGCCGGTGTTGATGTTCGCCATCGGCCTAGCGATCGACTACACCCACGCCGCGCAGGTGCGCACCCAACTTAACGCCGCCGCGGACGCGGCGGTGCTCGCCGCCCTGACGCCGAGCATGATGCAGCAATCCAACGCGACGGCGCAGACCGCCGCGACCAACATGTTCAACGGCCAGATCGCCGGCCTCACTTCGCTGGCGACCGGCGACACGACCGTCACCGTCACCGTCGCCAATCCCACCGGCACCACCCTGGTGCGCAACGTCACGGTGGCCTACAGCGCGCAAAACAACAACATTTTCGCCGGCATCCTCGGCGCTCCCACCTTTAACCTCGCGGGCTCGTCGTCGGCGAGCGCATCGGTCGCCGCCAACATCAACTTCTATCTGCTGCTCGACAATTCTCCGTCGATGGCTCTGCCGGCGACGCAGGCGGGCATCACGGAGATGGAGAACCTCACCGCGCAACAGGACAGCGGCGTCGGCTGCGCCTTCGCCTGCCATCAGGCGCTCACCGGTCCTGCCGCCAATGGCGACACGCAGGGGAATTCTTGCGCCAAGACCTCCGGCTCGACGACCACCTACACCGCCCCGACGCTCAACAGCTCCGGCTCCGGATCGGGGAATTCGTATTGCGCCGCTACGCGAGGGACGCAGATCGACAATTACCAGGTCGCGCGCAACAACAACATCACGCTGCGGCTCGACGAACTGAGCAGCGCCGTCACCACGCTGATGAACGCCGCCTACACCGCGCAAACCACGTCGACGCAGACGACTCCGCCGAAATATCAATTCGCCGTCTTTTCGATGGATTCGACTTACGCGATCGGACTCACCCAGCTGATGGGGCTGACCTCGAACTACGTGTCCGGATGGTCGTCCGCCTCGCCGAATTTCCAGATTATGGAGATGTATGACAACAACAACGACTGTGGGTCGAGCGGCAGCAATCCTTGCGCGAACTCCGGCGGCGTCGGCGACGTCGAGACGAACTACGACGACTCGCTCGGCAAAATCAATTCGGGCCAATCGTATTCGATGCCCAACCCCGGCAACGGCACCAACGTGGCTGGCGACACGCCTCAGGAGGTTCTGTTTATCGTTACCGACGGCGTCGAGGACGAAGTCAATTCCACGTGCAGCCAGCCGCTGAACGGCACGCGATGCCAGGCGCCGATCAACACGTCTCTGTGCACGACCATCAAGAATCGCAACATCCGCATCGCGATTCTCTACACCGATTACTATCCGGTGACCGCGGATTACTGGTACAACGATTGGATCGCGCCGTTCCAGTCGAGCATCGCGTCCAACCTGGAGTCATGCGCCTCGCCCGGCTTGTTCTACGACGCGGGCGTCGACAGCTCCAACCTCGGCAGCGATCTGCAGACGCTCTTCAACTTGGCCGTGCAAACCGCGCACTTGACGCAGTGACGGCTGACGAGAGAAGGCGCGGTCGCGGCCGCGATCGGCCGGACGTCTCCTCGTAGGCGCCAAAATCGGGCGCCGGCCCGATGCGGCGAAGCATTGCGGCTATGAGCCTGAGCCGCGCGCAGCCGCAAAGGCTCGCGCGTCGCGGCCCGTCGACAAGACGAGCGTTCCGCCGAGCCGCCGGACGGCGCGCGACCCGTGCAATCGGCTTGGCCTCGACGGCGAGCGCGGATCAAGCGGTCCAGACCCGGACACGGTCGAATGGCAAAGCGTGAATTTGCTGACCCCTGGTTAACGAGGGGGCGCCGCCGCCGAACGGCGACAAGCGGCTATACGTCAGCCAAGGAAGCTCGTTCCGCCGTCCCAACGCGAACGGGAAGCGACCGTCTGGCCGCGCTCGCAGCGAATTTGACTTTAGGAAACGGCCCCTTAGCTGCTGGGGCCGCTCCAGGGCGTCGCGCAGCTCGAGCAGATAATGCTCGTCTCCTGGCGCGGGGTCAGATAAATCGAGCCATGGAGGGTGATCGGGCTGAGCGACTGGTAGAAGTTCAGCGGCGTGTACTTGTAATAAACTTCGCCGAACACGAAGTAGTTGCCGGCTTGGCCGGTTCCGATCGTGCCCGGCAAGGTGAGAACCTGATTGGCCGGCCGCGCCGTCGCGCCGTTGTAGGGCTCGCTCCAGGTGACCGTGGCGGTCGTTCCGTTGGAATTGACCACCACCTGGGAAACCACCATCGTCAGATTGGCGGCGGCATAGGGCGCGAGAACCGCGGAGGCGGCCTGGAGATAATAGTCGATCGTCCCGGGAGTCGAAGCCGGGCCGGCGCTTACGATCGACGATCGATTGCTGACGCTGGTCGGCGTGGCCTGGGTGATGAGGTTGGTGACCGTGCGAGCCGTCAACGTGACCTTGCGGTCGATCGCGAAGCCTTCCGCCCCGTAAATGACCAGCGCGAGCACCAGCAGCATGACCGGCAGGAGGAGAGCCATCTCGACCAGCGCGGCGGCGCGCTTGTCGCCGACGAGACTGCGCACGATGCGCAGCGCCCGCGCATGCCGAGAGAGGAGGGCGGACACGGTTTCCATCATTGCGACGTGCAATTCCCGTTGGGACATTCGACCGTAAAGACCTGAGTGGACATCATGAGAAACATGCCGTTGCCGAGGCCGGGGGTGGCGAAATTCCATCCCAGCGGCAGGCCGATCACCGGCCATTGATAGATGACCTGCAGCACCGCGATCTGCCCCGAACTCGGCATCGTGAAAGGCAGCGCGTTTTGCAGGGTTCCGTTCGCATTGAACGCCGGAGCCGCGGTGGAGATCGACGTGGTCGAGGCCGCGGGCGCCAGGCCGACCATGATGTTGCCGCAGGTGAACAATGTGGTGATTTCGGAGCACACGGCCGCCTTGAACTGCGCGGCGGTCATCGGCGTCGTCGTCGTCTGCCCGTTCGACGTCGTCGTCGTCACCGCGTTATTGGTGAGCACCAAGCGCGCCGCGTCCTCGGCCGCCGTTTCCAGATAGGCGTTGGCGAGATAGATGATCGCTGCCTGAAGCGTCGCCAGGAGGAGGACGATGAAAATCGGCGCGACGAGCGCGAATTCGAGCGCCGGCCCGCCGTCCTGCCGGCGCGCGAACGCGGCGGCGGCGCGACGACCGGCGGCGAAAATCCTGCGTAAAGAGGCCATGCGACCCGCAACCGACGACATTGCCGAGGCGAGGATTGTGGCGCCTAGCCGTTACAGGAGGGTTACGTCGAGCGGCGAATTTTCCCGGCATTTGAACGAATAGGGGCGCGCCGGGACGTTTTCGACCCGTCCGGTTCGACGCCGCGCGTCGGGGATTGACGAGGCGGGCGCCGCGCCGCACAAGGGCGGCGCCGATCGAGACCTTCATGCCTCTCACCGCCGCCGACCTCGTCGCCCTCCTCGACATCGAACCCGCCGGCCCCGACCGGTTCGTCGGCCGCTCGCCGCGCAACGGCTGGGCGCGGGTCTACGGCGGCCAGGCGGTCGCCCAGGCGCTGGTCGCGGCCTCGCGCACGGTCAAAGCCCGCGCGCCGCATTCCCTGCACGCCTATTTCATCCTCCCCGGCAATCCGAGGGAACCGATCCTGTTCGAGGTCGAGCGCATTCGCGACGGCCGCAGCTTCACGACGCGGCGCGTCACCGCCCGCCAGCGCGGCCAAGCGATCTTCGAGCTTTCGGCGTCCTTTCACATCGCGGAGGAGGGCCTCGACCGCCAATTCCCGGCACCGCCCGCGCCCGAACCCGAACGCCTCGCCGACCTTGCCGCGGCGACCGCGCCGCTCGGCGAAAAGGCGCGGAAACGGTTGCAGAGCGTGTTCGAGCGCCTTCAGCCGATCGAATTTCGCCCGCTCGACCTCGCGCGCTACGCGCCGCTCGCCGCCGGGGAGGTTCGCGAGCCCCGGCAATCGCTGTGGATTCGCATCGGCGGCGCGCTTCCCGACGATCCCGCCGTTCATCGCGCCGCGCTCGCCTATCTCTCGGACATGACGCTGCTCGACACGGCGCTGGTCGCGCACGGCCACACGGTGTCCGACGGCCATTTCCGGATCGCCAGCCTGGATCACGCCCTGTGGCTCCACAGGCCGTGCCGCGCCGACGATTGGCTGCTCTACGTCCAGGACAGCCCGAACGCCTACGGCGCGCGAGGCCTGACGCGAGGCCTCATCTACACCCGCGCCGGCGTCCTGGCCGCCAGCGTCGCCCAAGAAGGACTGATGCGGCCGATCGAGGGCAAGTCGTTTTTCTGACTGTTTTTTGGGCGCCTAAATCATAGCCACATCATTCCCTTATGTTGGGCGGGATCGGCAAGCGAGGCCGACCTCTCGCAAAATTCTTCGCATTGTCATTGCCTTAAGCCAGCCGCCGGCCGTGGCACAGCCCTTGTAAGGATGGCGACGAGCGGCGCGTTCGCACGCGGCCGGTCAACATTGCACGAGGGGAGGCGCGCGTCATTTTCGATGCGCGCCGCGCCCTCCAAAATGGGGCGAGCCAGATGAAAATTGTAATGGCAGTGATCAAGCCGTTCAAACTCGAGGAGGTGCGCGACGCGCTGACCTCCATCGGGGTGCACGGCCTGACGGTGACGGAAGTGAAGGGTTATGGCCGGCAGAAGGGCCATACCGAGATTTATCGCGGCGCCGAATACGCCGTCAGCTTCCTGCCGAAATTGAAAATCGAGGTCGCGGTCAACGACGAACTCCTCGACAAAGTGATCGACGCGATCGTCGCCGCGGCGCGCACCGGCCAGATCGGCGACGGAAAGATCTTTGTTTCCAAACTCGAAGCGGCCGTCCGCATTCGCACCGGCGAGAAGGACAAGGACGCTCTGTGAACGCGGCCATATCCCATTTCAATTGGAGTCTTCGACAATGAAACTGTCTCGGTTATTCACTGGCCTGGCGCCGGCGCTGGCGATCGCCGCATTGATCGGCTTCGCCGCCCCCGCCCCGTCGTGGGCGGACGACACGACGCCGACGCCCGCCGCAGCCGCCGCGCCCGCGGCGACGCCCGCCCCCGCGGCGACGCCCGCCGCCGCTGCCGCTCCCGCTCCCGCCGCGGCCGCTACGGCCGGCCCGCCCGCGTGTTCGGCGACGGTGTTGCAGAAGTGCACGCCCAATTCGGGCGACACCGCCTGGATGCTGACCTCGATGGCGCTCGTTCTGATGATGACCGTCCCGGGTCTCGGCCTGTTCTACGGCGGCATGGTCCGTAAGAAGAACGTCGGCGACACCGTCATGACGAGCTTCGCGATCACCTGTCTGATCACGGTGCTCTATGCGGTCGTCACCTACTCCCTGTCGTTCACTTCGGGAGGGCCGTTCTTCGGCGGATTCACCCGCGTGTTCCTGCAGGGCATCCTCAGCGACGTGAACAACGGCGGCATCGGCAATCCCAATAGCCTCGCGCCGACGATCCCCGAGACCGTCTACATGTGCTTCCAGATGACGTTCGCGATCATCACCCCGGCGCTCATCGCCGGCGCGTTCGCCGAGCGCATGAAGTTCTCGGCGATGCTGTGGTTCATCGGCCTGTGGGCGATCTTCGTTTACGCGCCGATCGCGCACTGGATGTGGGGACCGGACGGCATGTTCTCCACCGCCAACGTCGACGACAAGGGCAACTTCACGGGTTGGAAGGTGGTGCTCGACTTCGCCGGCGGCACGGTCGTCCACATCAACGCGGGCGTCGCCGGCCTGATGTGCGCCCTCATGCTCGGCAAGCGCCGCGACAGCGCCCCCGCCCACAACATGGTCTACACCTTCATCGGCGCGAGCCTGCTGTGGGTCGGCTGGTTCGGCTTCAACGCCGGTTCGGCGGTGAGCGCGGGCGTGCAGGCGGGCATGGCGATGACCGTCACCCAGATCGCCACCGCCGTCGCGGCGCTGACCTGGATGTTCGTGGAATGGTGGCATCGCGGCAAGCCGACGGTCGTCGGCATCGCTTCGGGCGCCGTCGCCGGCCTCGTCGCCATCACCCCGGCGTCTGGTTACGTCGGTCCGATCGGCTCGATGGTTATCGGCGTCGCCTGCGGCGTCGGCTGCTACCTCGGCGTCACCGCCCTCAAGCACGCCTTCGGCTACGACGACGCGCTCGACTGCTTCGGCGTCCACGGCGTCGGCGGCGCGATCGGCGCGATCCTCACCGGCGTGTTCGCGATCAACGAGTACAGCGGCCACTCCGGCCTCCTCGAGGGCAATCCGGGCCAGGTGATCAATCAGCTCATCGGCATCGGCGCCGTCGTCGTCTGGGACGCCGTCGTCTCGCTGATCATCCTCAAGATCATCGACCTGACGATCGGCCTGCGCGTCTCCGAAGACGTCGAACGCGACGGCCTCGACTTCGCGCTGCACGGCGAAATCGTGCAGTAACCCAATCGGTTCCGGCGACCTCGCGCCGCCGGAGTCCCCGTTTCCTCCCACCTCGGACGCCCGACGGGCGTCCATTTTTTTGCCCTCCGCCGCCGCGGCGCGGCGCTGTGGGAAAAGCATTAAGGTTAGGCCGACATTAACTCGGCCGGCCTAGCGTGCCTGCTCGAGCGGCGTCGGACGCCGCGGCCTCGGCTGTGCGGGTGAGCGATGCGCACGACCACGTTCACGTTTCTCGACTATCTGCCCGACCCTTTGCGCGAAACGCCGAAACGACGGGCGGCGGAACTGATCGGCTGCTGCGTTCTGGCGGGCGTCGCCGCGTGCTCGGCCGCGCTGCTGACCTGGTCGGTCGCCGACCCCAGCCTCAATCACGCGACTTCGACGCCGGTCCACAATCTGCTCGGCCGCCCCGGCGCCGTCGTCGCCGATATTGCGATGCAGTTCTTCGGCCTGGCCTGCGCCCTCGCGCTGATCGCGCCCGCGTTCTGGGGATGGCGGCTGATCGCGCAAAAGCGCCTCGATCGGATCGGCGTCAAACTCGCGCTCTGGCTGGCGGGATCGACGATCGCGGCCGGCTGCGCCTCGCTTCTGCCCGCGCCGGCGAGCTGGCCGCTGCCCACCGGCCTCGGCGGCGTCGTCGGCGACGCCGCGCTCTACCCGCTGCGCCGCCTCCTGGCCGGCTCGCCGCTCGCCATGGCGCTCGCCGGCCTGACGCTGGCGGGCCTGGCCATCCTCGCCCTCACCGCCGCGGTCGGGCGTCGTCCGACGCCGTCCCCCGACGCCGAGGAAGCGGCGCGGGCGGGCGAGGCCGTCCCGAGCCGACGCGCGCCGGAGCGTTACGAGAGCGAGGACGAAGACGCCGACGGCGAGCCCGGCTTCGCGCTGGTCTCGATCGGCGCCGCGATCCACACCGCGCTGAGCCTGAAGAGCGCGCTGCGCCGCTTCTTCGCCCGCAAGCCGAAGCGCGCCGCGCCGCTCGGCCCGGCGCCGCGCGCCCCCTGGCTCGGCCAGGAAGAGGGCGATTTCTCCGTCGACCTTTCCGCCTTCGCGCCGCGATCGGGCGCGCGCGTCGAACCGCCGATGACCCGCGCCGCGGGCGCCGCGTCGGCGGCGGCCTCGCGCGTCGCCGCGCCGGCCGGCGCGCTCAAGCCCGGACGCCGCGCGCTCGGCGAAGCCCAGCTCTCGCTGCTCGACCGCGAGGCCTACGAGCTGCCGCCTCTGGCCATGCTCGCCGAGCCCAAGAAGCCCATCGCCTCGAAGATTTCCGAAGACGCGCTGGAGCAGAACGCGCGTCTGCTCGAGGGCGTGCTCGACGACTTCGGCGTCAAGGGCGAAATCATCGCCGTGCGTCCGGGCCCGGTGGTCACGCTCTACGAATTCGAACCCGCGCCCGGCGTCAAGTCTTCGCGCGTGATCAGCCTTGCCGACGACATCGCGCGCTCGATGTCGGCGATCTCGGCGCGCGTCGCCGTCGTCCAGGGGCGCAACGTCATCGGCATCGAACTGCCCAACCAGCGGCGCGAGACGGTTTACCTGCGCGAATTGCTGGCGAGTCAGGATTTCGAGAAGACCAAGCACCGCCTCGCCATCGCGCTGGGCAAGACGATCGGCGGCGAGCCGGTGATCGTCGATCTCGCGCGCATGCCGCACCTGCTGGTCGCCGGCACCACCGGCTCGGGCAAGTCCGTGGCGATCAACACCATGGTGATGAGCCTGCTCTATCGGCTCAAGCCCGAGCAATGCCGACTGATTATGGTCGACCCGAAGATGCTGGAGCTCTCGGTCTACGACGGCATCCCGCATCTGCTCACGCCCGTCGTCACCGACCCGAAGAAGGCGGTGGTCGCGCTGAAATGGGCGGTGCGCGAAATGGAGGACCGCTACCGGAAAATGTCGGGGCTCGGCGTGCGCAACATCGACGGCTTCAACGCGCGCGTCGCCGAGGCGAACGCCAAAGGCGAATCGATCGCGCGCACCGTGCAGACCGGCTTCGACCGCGACACCGGCGAGGCGATCTACGAGCAGCAGGAGATCGAACTCGTCGAACTGCCCTATATCGTCGTCGTCGTCGACGAAATGGCCGACCTGATGATGGTCGCGGGCAAGGACATCGAGGGCGCGGTGCAGCGCCTGGCGCAGATGGCGCGCGCCGCCGGCATCCATATCATCACCGCCACCCAGCGCCCCTCGGTCGACGTCATCACCGGCACCATCAAGGCGAATTTCCCCACCCGCATCTCGTTCCAGGTGACGAGCAAGATCGACAGCCGCACGATCCTGGGCGAGCAAGGCGCCGAGCAGCTGCTCGGCCAGGGCGACATGCTCTACATGGCGGGCGGCGGCCGCATTTCGCGCGTGCACGGCCCCTTCGTCGCCGACGCCGAAGTGGAGCGCATCGTCGCTCATCTCAAGAAGCAGGGCCAGCCGGAATACTTGACCGCGATCACCGAGGAGGACCCCTTCGACGACGACGAGGCCGCGATGGCCGGATCGTTCGGTTCGATGGACGCCGAGGAGGCGGGCGACTTTTACGACCGCGCGGTCGCTATCGTTCTGCGCGACCGCAAATGCTCGACCAGCTACATCCAGCGCCGCCTCTCGGTCGGCTACAACAAGGCCGCTTCGCTGGTGGAGCGGATGGAGGAGGAGGGCGTCGTCGGCCCGGCCAACCATGCGGGCAAACGCGAAATCCTGGTCGGCGGCGGGGTCGACCGGGGGGCGTTCGCGCGCGACGACGAGGACGAGTGAGGAGAGCCGCTGCTCGCTGATCGCGACGGACGGGCCGCCAACGTCACGCGAAAGTGCGCACCGCGGTGTAGACGGCGGCGGCGATGAGCGCGGCCGCGGGCAAAGTCAGCACCCATGCGACGACGATGCTCTGGGCCACGTTCCAACGCACCGCCGCGGTCCGGCGCGCCGCGCCGACGCCGACGATGGCGCCGGTGATGGTGTGCGTCGTCGAGACGGGAACGCCCAACCAAGTCGCAAAGAACAGGGTGCTGGCGCCGCTGGTCTCGGCGCAGAATCCTCGCATCGGCGTGAGTCGCGTGATCTTCGAGCCCATGGTGTGCACGATGCGCCAGCCGCCGAACAAGGTGCCGAACGCCATCGCGGCCTGACAGGACAGCACGACCCAAAGCGGGACCTGGAACCCGTTGGGCATGTAGCCCTGCGAGTAGAGGAGGACGGAGATGACGCCCATGGTCTTCTGAGCGTCGTTGCCGCCGTGGCCGAGAGAATAGAGCGCCGCTGATCCGAACTGGAGCGTGCGGAACAGATTGTCGACGGCAAGCGGCGTCGAGCGGACGAAGATCCATGACACCGCCGCCACGAGCGACAACGCCAGCACAAAGCCGAGCAAGGGGGAAACGACGATCGCGGCCGAGGTCTTCAGAAAGCCCGACCACACCACGGCCCCGAACCCCGATCGCGCGACGCCGGCGCCGACGAGCCCGCCGATCAAGGCGTGCGAACTGCTCGACGGAATCCCCAACAACCAGGTGACGACGTCCCACACGATGGCGCCGCAGAGCGCGGCGAAGATGACGCCGGCGGTGACGATGTCGGGCTGGACGATGCCCTTTCCCACGGTTTGAGCGACGGTCAGTCCAAACACCAGAAAGGCGATGAAGTTGAAAAACGCGGCCCAGAAGACCGCGAAAGACGACCGCAAGACGCGCGTCGAAACGATGGTGGCGATCGAGTTGGCGGCGTTGTGAAGGCCGTTCAGGAAATCGAAGGCGAGCGCGGTGGCGATCAAGCCGATGAGCAGCGGCGCGGCAAGAGGGGCGGTCATGACGCCGGAGCCTTAAAGGTGTTCGATCACGATGCCGTTGATTTGATTCGCGACATCCTCGAACCGATCGAGCACCTTTTCCAAATGCTCGTAGATTCGCGACCCGACGATAAAGGCCATCGGGTCGCTGTTTCCGAGCCGATGGAAGAGATCCCGCAACCCCTCGTCATACAACTGGTCCGACTTGTCTTCGAGCTGGGTGACGTTTTCCGCGAACGTGTTGATGGCGCTCGCGTGCGCGGCGATCTCCCGCAGCAGCGGAACCGTCTTCGCCGTCAGTCCGGCCGCTTCGACGGCCAACGCCGCCATGTCCCGCATCAGCGGATCGAAACGGCGAACTTCGAACAGCATGATCGTCTTCACGGTCTGATGCATCTGGTCGATGGCGTCGTCCATGGATTGGATCAGCTCCTGGATGTCGCTGCGGTCGAAAGGGGTGATGAATGTGCGGCGCACCGACTGCATGACCTGGTGGGCGATCTCGTCGGCTTCGCGTTCTTTATCGATGACGAGGCGGCAATAGCGAGCGGCGTCGTCTCCGCCTTGGAGCAACTTGTGCAACGCGTCCGCGCCGTCGACCAATATTTTCGCATGGCTTTCGAATAAATCGAAGAATTTATCCTCGCGGGGCAAAATCTTCTGAAACCATTTCATGACGAGCGCGGCTCCGCGGGTTGGGTGACGCCTATGATATTGCGCGACAGAAAGTAACAAGAAATCTACAGCGGAGGGACGGCGGCGTTGGTCTGCGGCGGCGGCGCGCCTGGGGCGGCCCAAAGGGCCGGCGCTCGGTTCTTCCTTCCGGGCGCAGCGAGCGGTTCCGCCTCGGCGGGCCAACCGATCGAGTCGGGAAGACCGCTTATGGAGCGCGAACCGGCTTCGGGTCAAATGTCGCCGTCCGTTCGCCGGTCATTCGATCCCGTCCCAGGACGCCGCGCAGCGACGGCGGCGCGCCGTCGCCCGCCACAAAATGGGCGCAAGGGACTGGCAGTGAGCGCTCAGCCGGGCGCGAGCCGCCCGCGATCGCCGCCGCCGTGTCGGCGCGCGCCCTTCGAGCCGGTCAAAGCGGAGAATCCATGACGATCCTTCGGCCCCTCGCCTGGTCGGCCCTCGCGCTTCTCCTGTTCGCGCCCTTCGCCTCATCCGGGGACGAGACGCCGACGCCGCCCGCCAGGCCCGCCGATCTCGCCCAGCCGGCCAAGGACGTCCAGCCGAAATCGCCCGCCGCCCCTGCTTCGCCCGCCCAGCTCGCCGAACCGGCCAAGGCCGCGCCGAGCGATCTCAAGGCGCCGCCGACGCCGCCCGCCAGGCCCGCCGACCTCGCCGAGCCGAGCGGGGACGCGGCCAAGCCGCAACTGACGGCGGAAGAGGCCGTCGCCAAGGCCAACGCCTATCTCGACGGCGCGCGCGTGATGACCGCGGACTTCGTGCAGATCGGACCCGACGGGACGCGCTCGGAAGGCCAGCTCTATGTCGAGCGGCCGGGCCGGATGCTGTTCCGTTTCGCCCCGCCGGCGCGCCTCGAAATCGTCGCCGACGGGCGCTCGGTCGCGGTGCGCGACCAGAAGCTCGACACTCAGGACCTCTATTTCATCGCCCAGACGCCGCTGAAATTCCTGCTCGCCGACCACATCGACATCGCCAAGGACACCACCGTCAAGCGGGTCGCGATCGACGACAACGCCGCGACGATCGAGATCGAGGACAAGGCGACGTTCGGCGGCACGGCCGAGATCGCGCTGGTGTTCGATCCCGATTCGTTCGCGCTGAAGCAATGGACCGTCCTCGACCCGCAGGGCTTTCAAACGGTGGTCACCTTGTTCAACGTCGACCTGACCACCCAGCCCGATCGCGACCTCTTCCACATCAACGAAATGCCGGTCCCGGCCGGCGCCAAGCGCGATTAGCGCGGCCGCATTGCCGACCTTTGCCGCAACGTGCAGAAGGGCGGCGCTCGAGCGAGCGTCGCCGCCTCGGCGCCGCCCGGAAATCCGCCCCGCCCCTCGCAGAAAAGGCCTCCCCTTGCGCTTCTCGATCTCGACCTGGAACATCAATTCGGTGCGCCTGCGCATCGCGCTCGTCGCGCGCTATCTCGCCGAACAGCGCCCCGACGTCCTCTGCCTCCAGGAGACCAAGTGCCCCGACGCGCAATTTCCGCTCGCCGAGTTCGCGCGGCTCGGCTACCCGCACGCCGCGATCAACGGCCAGAAGGGATATCACGGCGTCGCGATCGTCTCGCGCCATGCGTTCGGCGACCAGAGCCGGCGCGATTTTTGCGCCAAGGGCGATTCGCGCCACGTCGCGGTGACGCTGGCGGGCAAGGCGGACGGCCTGGAAATCCACAATTTCTACGTGCCCGCCGGCGGCGACGAACCCGATCCCGAAATCAACGACAAATTTGCGCACAAGCTCGCCTTCGTCGACGAAATGGCGGCCTGGTTCGGCGAGGAAAAGAAGGCCGCCGGCCGCGTTGTGCTGGTCGGCGATCTCAACATCGCGCCGCTGGAGCACGACGTATGGAGCCACAAGGCGCTCCTCGGCGTCGTCAGCCACACGCCGATCGAAGTGGAGAAGCTCGGCCGCGCCCAGGCCGCCGGTCCCTGGATCGACGCCTTGCGCAAGTTCGTGCCCCGTCAGCAGAAGCTCTACACCTGGTGGAGCTACCGCGCGCCCGACTGGGCGAAGGCCGACAAGGGCCGCCGCCTCGACCACGTCTGGGTCAGCCCGGCGCTCGCCGACGCGGTCAAATCGATGCAAGTGCTGCGCGAGGCCCGCGGCTGGGAGCGCCCTTCCGACCACGCGCCGGTAAAGGTGGAGCTGACGCTGTAGGCGAGCCCATTCCGCCCCGACGGCGAGACGGTCGCCACGATCCCGGTCAAACGCCGCGCGCGCGGTCGGACGCCGCTTTCGGCGTCCCCGCCGCCGGCCTCAAGGCGCGCTGGCCAGGTCCAGCGCCGCGACGTCCTCGCCGCTCAGCGTCAGCGTCGCCGCGCGGATGAGGCTTTCCACCTGGGCGAGCGAGGTGGCGCTGGCGATCGGCGCCGTGACGCCGGGCCGGGCGACGATCCAGGCCAACGCGACCGCGGCCGGCTTAACCCCGTGGCGCGCCGCGACCTCGTCGAGCGCGGCGAGAATGCGAAAGCCGCGCGGGTTGAGATAGGCCTTCACGCCGCCGCTGCGCGGGCTTTGACCGAGGTCGGCCTCGCCGCGATATTTGCCGGAGAGGAAGCCTTTGGCGAGGCTGTAATAGGTGACGACGCCGATCTCCTGCGCCAGGCAGAGATCGCGCAACGGCCCGTCGAAAGCGGCGCGATCGTAGAGATTGTATTCGGGCTCCAGAACCTCGTAGCGCGGCAGGCCCTTCGTCTTCGCCGCTTGAAGCGCGGCGGCGAGCTGGCCCGCGTTGAGATTCGAGGCGCCGCACCAGCGGATCTTGCCCTTGGCGATCAGCCGCTGGTAGGCGCCGAGCGTCTCCTCGTACGGCGTCGCGGCGTCCGGCCAATGCGAGAGATAGAGGTCGATGGTCTCGATCCGCAGCCGCTTCAGCGACGCCTCGACCTCCTCCTCGATATAGCGGGCGGAGAGCCCCTTCTTTCCCGGCCCCATCGGCGAGCCGACCTTGGTGATGACGGTGATCGCGCGGCGATTGCCGCGGGCCTTCATCCACTCGCCGATGATCGTCTCGGATTCGCCACCCTGGTTGCCCGGCGCCCAGGTCGAATAGGCGTCGGCGGTGTCGATCGCGTCGAGCCCAGCCGCGGCGAAGCGGTCGAGCAGCGCGAACGAAGTCTTCTTGTCCGCCGTCCAGCCGAACACGTTGCCGCCGAACACGATCGGAGCGATGGACAGATCGGTGCGGCCGAGTTTTCGCTTTTGCATGGCTGAGGTCTCCTGCGGCGGGTCGTCAACGTAGCGAAAATCGAGGCGCGCGCAACGCGCGAAGCGATCACGATTGCCGCGATCTTTACGTCGTCGTATGGCTTGCGCTACGCAGGAAGCCACACATGAGGCTCAGCATCCGCGACCCCGAGGCCGACGCGCTGGCCAAGCGTCTGGCCAAGCTCGACGACACGACGGTCACCGCCGCGGTGATCGCGGCGCTGAAGGAAGCCATCGCCGCGCGCTTGCGACGGGAGACTCCGACCGAAACTGCCCGCAGGATACTGGCGGAGCACGGCCTTTCGTTTCCGAACAACCGGCGGCCGGTTCCTCCGCGAGCCTACCACGACCTCGACCACGATCTGACGGAAGACCGCTGAGATGTTCGTCGACGCGCGCGCGATCGTCAGTTGAGTGCACTGTCACCGTAATGGCCGTAATGGTAATGCTAATTACGGCCACACCTCAACGATATCCTGAAAGTCCGGCTTGTAGAGTAGGACTCGTTGGAACACTCTCGAAGCCACCTTAAGGCCGCCGGGTACAATTATTTCTTGCTCCTGCGCAGCGTCACGCCAGTCGACCACAACCAATAACCAGTACGCATCACACGGCTTATATTCGACAGACTTTGCTTCTTTTCCACTAATGATTTCTATCAGATTCTCTTCAGAAGTCAATTTCACGTCATGTACCTGAACAAGCTTCCATTGTTCATTTCTGCTATCTTCGGCGGTGAGCCACACCCAATTACTCTCTGCGATGTGGTCAAAATGAATTGAGTTTAGCTGCCCGCTCTGATCTCGGTCGATATTCTTTGCCACCTCAGCCAATTCTTGCGGCAGTTTCTTCATACGCGACGGCGTAACGGGATGCTTGGCATTGAATCCAACCTGTAACTCGATCTGTTTGCCGCCTGCCGCACGATAAAGTTTCTGAGCTCCGCGAAGGACGGCCTTACGAAGCGGCTTTTGTTTTTGCTCGCTCGATGGGACATGGCCAGAGTCCCTATAAAACTTTGTTATTTCTATTCCAATTGTCTGTGCGCCTTTAAAGAGGACGTCTGGCTTGTCGCCATATTCGGGGGTACCGTCAGACAATCTGTAATCGCGAGTAAACTTTTCAAAATACTCGCGCTCGTGGTCTTGTGTTGCTGTCATATCGATAGTCTCGCAATCATGTGGCTGACCCCGTAGTTCTTGGCGAGGTCGCGCGTCGCCTCCCCCTTGGCAAGCCGCCCCCGTGCTTCCTCCATTTGGGGAAGATTCTGCGATGACCCCTTGTTCATTCAGCGGCGATGTACCCCTTTGCCGAAAGCACTTGCCAACTCCATTGTCCTTGAGGAAGATTTGGTTCGCGGATGGCGATGGAGAAGGTAACGGTCGAGAATGGCTTTATCTGCAAATAATTAGCGGGATCGGGAGGCAACCCGGTCACATACTTGGATATCTGAAAGAAATTTGTTGCTTCGTAGTCATTCCACTTCGCGTCCTTTTCAGTTGAAACGCGAATCATCATTTCCGTGATCGCATATCGTGACTTGTTTTGAACGGTGATGTATAGCTGGTTGCTATCGTCGAATTGTCCGCTCCCCATGGCCGCCGTCGCTTGGATAGAAAGTTCTTCTGTCGCAATGGCGGTCGAGATTTGCCCAAGACACGCTTGCCGCACAAATTTTGCCGCAGCGTCGGACGTCACCCCGACCATATTCTTGAGCGTGCAATCGTCAAGTGGATTGGCTTGGCAGGGTGTTCCCGCCAACGCGGCCAAGACAGCAAACCCGATTAGCGCGCGCATGGGTATTGTCCCTTCCGTTAATGGCGCGCGACGCCGAGGGCTAGAAAGTAACATCTGACGGTTCGCCGGCGAGTTTTATCTGACCTTTGTATGGGCTTTCCGCCAGCCACGCTTCCGCCCGCTCCAGGTCAACGGCCCATACGCCCATACCTAATCCATGAGGACAAAAGAACAGCGCGTTTTTCGGGTTTGCGCCATTCTTCCTCCACACGCTTCCGTCCCTGTTGTATTGGTTGAATGTGGCTCGAACGGCGCTCTCGAAACTATTTCGGCTCTTGAAATTCTCTAAGGTTCTCTCGCCCCGGCCGTTCCTGGCGCGGAGCACGTCGTCATAAACACGCTGGCAGTCTCGTCCCTTCGGATATTCCCGCAGGGCTTGGATCAAGTCGCGTGGTAGGGTCTCTTTGAAATACGCAGGCTTCATGGCATTGCCCCACAATCAGAATTACGGTGATGGGGTGGAGGGCACCTGCATTCAATCCGTCTCCAGCGATCATCCTAATTCGCAATTGAACAGAGTGCACTGTCGCCGGAATCCGTTGTCGCCGAAATCCGCCTCACGGCACCTCGCGCACCGCCCCGCGCGCCGCGCTGGTGGCGAACGCCGCATAGGCGCGCAGCGCCTTCGAGACGGCGCGCTTGCGGGGCTTGGCCGGCTTCCAGGCGTCCTTGCCCTTCGCCTCCATCGCCGCGCGGCGGCGCGCGAGAACCTCGCCGGACACGCGCAGCTCGACCTTGCGCGCGGGGATGTCGAAGGCGATGCGGTCGCCGGGCTCGATGAGGGCGAGCGCGCCGCCCTCGGCCGCCTCGGGCGAGACGTGGCACACCGACAGCCCCGCGGTGCCGCCCGAAAAGCGGCCGTCGGTAATCAACGCGCACGCCTTCCCCAAGTGCTTCGACTTGAGGTAGCTCGTCGGGTAGAGCATCTCCTGCATGCCGGGGCCGCCGCGCGGCCCCTCGTAGCGGATCACCACCACGTCGCCGGCGACGACCGCGCCGCCGAGAATGCCTTGCGAAGCGTCGTCCTGGCTCTCGAACACCTTCGCCGGGCCTTCGAACTTCAACATCGAGGGGTCGACGCCGGCGGTCTTCACGATGGCGCCGTCCTCGGCGAGGTTGCCCTTCAGCACCGCCAAGCCGCCGTCCTTGGAAAAGGCGTGCTCGACGTCGCGGACGGCACCTTTAACGCGGTCCTCGTCGAGCGACTCCCAGCGCGCCGCTTGGCTGAAGGCGACCTGAGTGGGCACGCCGCCGGGCGCTGCGGCGAAGAACTCTCGCGTCGCCTTCGAGGCGCCGCGCCGGACGTCCCAGCGCGCCAGCGCCTGCTCGAGCGACTCGGCGTGAACCATCGTGACGTCGCGGTTGAGCAGGCCGGCGCGGTCGAGCTCGCCGAGGATGCCCATGATGCCGCCGGCGCGGTGAATGTCCTCGAGATGCACGTCGGCGATCGACGGCGCCACCTTGCACAAATTCGGCACACGGCGCGACAGCCGGTCGATGTCGGCCATGGTGAAGTCGACCTCCCCCTCCTGGGCGGCGGCGAGCAGGTGCAGCACGGTGTTGGTCGAACCGCCCATCGCGATGTCGAGGCTCATCGCGTTCTCGAACGCCTTGAAGCTGGCGATTCCGCGCGGCAGCGCGCTGGCGTCGTCCTGCTCGTACCAGCGGCGCGCGAGGTCGACGATCAGATGGCCGGCCTCGACGAACAATTTTCTGCGGTCGGCGTGGGTGGCGAGCATCGTGCCGTTGCCGGGCAGCGACAGGCCGAGCGCCTCGGTCAGGCAGTTCATCGAGTTGGCGGTGAACATGCCCGAGCACGAGCCGCAGGTCGGGCACGCCGAGCGCTCGATCGCCTCGACCTCTTCGTCGCTCACCGCGCTGTCGGCGGCGGCGACCATCGCGTCGATCAGGTCGACCGCGACGGTCTTGCCCTTGAGCTTGACCTTGCCCGCCTCCATTGGGCCGCCGGAGACGAACACGGCGGGAATGTTGAGGCGCAGCGCCGCCATCATCATGCCCGGCGTGATCTTGTCGCAATTGGAGATGCACACCATCGCGTCGGCGCAATGGGCGTTCATCATGTACTCGACGCTATCGGCGATCAGATCGCGGCTGGGCAGGGAATAGAGCATGCCGTCGTGGCCCATCGCGATGCCGTCGTCGATCGCAATGGTGTCGAATTCCTTGGCGATCCCGCCCGCCGCCTCGATTTCGCGCGCGACGAGCTGGCCGAGGTCCTTGAGGTGGACGTGGCCGGGCACGAACTGGGTGAAGGAATTGACCACCGCGACGATCGGCTTGCCGAAGTCGCCGTCCTTCACGCCGGTGGCGCGCCAAAGCCCGCGCGCGCCCGCCATGTTGCGGCCGTGGGTGGAGGTGCGGGAGCGGAGTGCGGGCATGGGTTTGGCCTTTGGGCGAGGGGGCGGGGAAGCGTTATGTGGCAATTTGGGGCGCGAGGGCAAGAGACGCGAAGACGCGGCGGCCGCGGGCGCGCTGAAATGCGGCTTTCGACCGCGTCACGCGGTTCGGCGACGACCGGCGCCGTATGACCCGAATGAGACCTTCCGACCTTGGGCGTCGGCGGGAAGCTGTCGACCGGAAGCGGTTTTCGGTCTATCGCTATCGCCATGCGCCGATGGGCGAGGCGCGAAGGCGGCGAGCGTTTCGCTGCGCCGAGACGAGCGCGGCGCCCGGGCCGCGGGGACCGGGCGTGAGGTTGCCGGAACCTGCAATGCAATATGGAGGAATTGAGCATGCATAAGACGCTGATCCTGCCGCTGACGGCGCTGGCGTTGACGTTGGCTGCGGCGCCAGTCAAGGCTCAGGATATCACGATCGCGGTCGCCGGGCCGATTACCGGCTCGTTGGCGGCGATCGGAGATCAAATGAAGCGCGGCGCCGAAGCGGCGGCTGCAGCGATCAATGAGGCGGGCGGCGTTTCCGGCCGCAAGATCAAGATCGTCGTCGAAGATGATGTCTGCGATCCCAAGCAGGCGGTCGCGGTCGCCAACCTCATCGTTGGCCAGCAGATCAAGTTCGTCGACGGTCACGCGTGTTCTGGCTCGTCGATTCCCGCCTCCGACGTCTACAACGACAACAAAGTGCTGATGATGAGCCCGGCCTCGACCAACCCGGCGCTGACCGAGAAGGGCTATCCGACGATCATGCGCGACTTCCCGCGCGACGACGCGCAGGGCGCGTTCGTCGCCCCGTGGATCGCCAAGAATTTCAAGGACAAGAAGATCGCCATCCTCAATGACAAGTCGGCCTACGGCAAAGGCTTGGCGACGGTCGTCAAGCAGACGCTCAACGGCCTCGGCGTCCAGGAAGTGCTGTTCGACGGCATCAACCCGGGCGAGAAGGACTACAGCGCGATCGTCAGCAAGCTGAAGGCGGCCGGCGCCGAGTTCGTCTATTACGGCGGCTATCACACCGAAGCCGGCCTCATCCTGCGCCAGGCGGCCGATCAGGGCTACAAGTTCCAGCTGATGAGCGGCGACGCGCTCGCCACCGCCGAGTTCTGGCCGATCTCCGGTCCGGCGGGCGAGGGAACGCTGTTCACCTTCGCCGCCGATCCGCGCCGTTCGCCGACCGCCGCCAAGGCGCTCGACCAGTTCAAGGCCGCCGGCTACAACCCCGAAGGCTTCACGCTGTTCTCGTATGGCGTCGTCCAGGCGATCGTCGAGGGAATCAAGCGCGCCGGCTCGGACGATCCGGCCAAGGTCGCCGAGGCGCTGAAGAACGGCAAGCCGGTCGACACCTTGCTCGGCCCGATCGCCTTCGACGCCAAGGGCGACGTCAAGGACCCGCACTTCGACATCAACCAGTGGCGCGACGGCCAGTACGCGCCGATCAGCCCGTAGTGAATCAGCGGGTTGCGGGGTTACGGCGACCCCGTAACCCTGTAACCTCGAGCGGTCGCGGAACCCCCGAAGCCCGTGGCGTCAATAAAGCGCACTGTCACCGTAACCCGCACTGTCAGCGTAACCCGTAACCTCACCGTAACCTCGTAATCCGTAACCCCGCAACCCGTAACCCCAAGCCCAAGTTGGACACCTAATTTTCGTAAATGATTGATTGCGCTGGCATTTTAGGGAAATTCAAGTCGGCGTGGCACTACGCCTTGGGCGGCCGCGGCGTTTTTGGGCGCGTTTGAGTTGGGCAGGCGGCGGGGGGCGAGCCTGGCGGGCGCGCGGCGGCAGGGCGAGATGAGCGCGTTTGAAGAGCGTCGTCACCGCCGGCGCGGCGTCGCTGCGCACCAGCCAATCGGCGCCGCGATGACGGATGCGCACTTGGCTCAGACGGTCGAGATCGCGCAGCAGAACCCGCCACTCGGGCGCGACGCCGGCTTCGCGCATGAGATCGTCGAGATGCTTCTGCATCGCCAGCGCCAGGAACGAGCAAAAGACATGGCCACGAATGGCGGCGTCGGATGAGTGGAAGATCGGCCGCGTGCGCATTACCGCCTTGGTCCGCTGGAAGAGATTTTCGACTTTGAGAAGGTCGCGATAGCGCAGAACCGCCTGCAGCGGCGTGATTTTCGCGTTGGTGCGCAGCACGAAGATTCCGTCGAACCGCGCTTCTTCGGCGAGCTTGCCGGCGTCGATCTCGAACGCCGGCTTGCCCTTGGCCCCTTTGGTCTTGCGCAAATAGCGCCGATAGGCGGAATTGCCGATCAGCGCCTTGTCGCCCCTTTTCAATTGCGCAGCGAGAGCGGCGACGATCGCCTCGCGATTCTCGCGGTCCTTCTCGGCCTCCGCTTCGTTGCGGCAAACGACGTAACGCTCGCCCTCGATCTGCAGCTGTTTGACGAACAACTGAGTTTGGCCGGCCTTGCGCTCGATGAGCAACGGCACGAACGGATCATCGTTCGCCAACACGATTCTTTTGACGATCGCGTCGGAGCGCTCGCGTGCGCCCAGGATGTATTCGAGATTGCGTTCCTCGAGCCCGGCGATCGTCGCGGCCGAGATCATGCCGCGATCGGCGACGACGCAGACCCGGCCGACCCCGAAGCGCGAACGCAGCCGATCGACGACCGGCAGCAATGTCGTCACGTCGGCGGTGTTGCCCGGCCACATCTCGGTGCAGATCGGCCGACCCTCGCCGTCGACGACGAGGCCGAGGATCATCTGCTTCAGATCGGGCCGATAATCCTTGGAATAGCCGCGCTCGCCCAGCGTCTGGCCGCCCTCGCCGTAAAACGACAGGCTCGTGGTGTCCATGAACACGGCGGACAGATCGGTGAAGAGGTCGCGGCGGCGATCGAACAGCTTCTCCTCGATGACGTCCTTGACGCAGCGCGGCGCCAGCGCCTCGGCCGGCTTCTCCTCCATCTCCTCGCCCAGCCAGGCCATCGCCCGGTAGAAATGATGCAGGTCAAGCCCCTCGGCGCCCGGGATGTCGTAATCCGTCATCCACGACGCGCAGTCGCGGTCCGATCCGGAAACGAACAGCCGATGCAGCGCGGCGACGAACACCGCCCGCTCGACCGGGAACTCGAACGCGCGCTCCTTCGTAACCCTCCGGTGAAGCCCGCGGATCAGGTGGGTCGCGATCTCTTGCCGGTGGGCTTTCGGGACCAGCGCTTTGCGAGCGCGGCGACTTCAACTTTCAGCGGCTCGGCGTCGAAGACGAGCGGATCGAAGTCCTCGCCGAGCCACTCGCGGGTTTCGGCGCGGCGCTCGTGATTGGGGTCTGCGAGGGCTTCGAGCATTTCGGCGTAGCCCCAGGGGCCGCCGACGTCCTCAGGCGGGCAGCGGCCTGAAGCATCAATCAGCCTGGGATAGGCGACGTCCGGTTCTGCGGCCGCCATGCGCTCGACCTTGATCGTGTGCTCCCAGCCGTCGCCGTAGTCGTAGAGATAGCGCAGCGTCTTGGTTCCTGCGTCCTCGAGCACGTCGATCAGTTTCGCCTTGCGGGCGTCGAGCGGCCCATCGGGCCAATCGGGGCTCGGCAGGCCCCATCCTGTGTCGCGGGCGCGGATTTCGTAGAGGTGGCTGTTCGTCCAGCCGAGCGCGGCTTGCAGCGTCAAATGCAGACGATCGAGCTTGATGTCGGCGGGGACCTCGATGCGACGCAGAACCTTGGGCTCCACGTCGTCGAGCGTGACTTTGAGGCGCAGAACGGCGGCGGTCATGCCGCGAGCTTACGACGCTCCCGTTCGGCCGCCCAGTTCCAGGGCATGAGTTCGTCGAGGCGATGCACAGGATGATCGGCGATGCGCGCCAGCACGTCGGCGAGCCACGCCTGCGGATCGACGTCGTTCAACTTCGCGGTCATAATGAGGCTGTAAAGACTTGCCGCCCGCACGCCGCCGCGATCGGAGCCGGCGAACAACCACGACTTTCTGCCGAGAGCGATCCCGCGCAACGCCCGCTCCGCCGCGTTGTTGCTCAGGCAAATCCGCCCGTCGTCGAGGAAACGGACGAAGGCGTCCCAGCGGTTGAGCATATAGTCCATCGCCTTGGCGAGATCGCTGTGCCGCGACAGCTTGGCCCGTTCCTCGCGCATCCAGGCATGGAGGTCGGCGACGAGCGGCGCGCTGCGCTCACGGCGCGCCGCCTTGCGCCGATCGGCGTCGAGGCCGTTGATGGCGCGCTCGATCTCGAACAGGGCGTCGATGCACTGGACCGCCGCAAGCGCCACCGGCGACAGGACGAGCGGCGTCTTGCCGTGGGCCTTGCGCCGGGCCGCCGCCTCGACGTCGGCAAGCACGAAGAACTTGCGCCGGGCATGGCTCCAACATGCGGCTTGCGTGACCGGTCCGGGCGCGCGGCCAGCTTCGTAGAGCCTGTCGTAGCCGGCATAGGCGTCGGCTTGTAGAACTCCGGCAAAGCTCGACAGATGGCGGCGGGGATGTTCGCCCGATCGATCGCGCGAGTAGTAGAACACCGCCGCCGGCGGCGCGTGTCCGCCGAAGGGCCGATCGTCGCGGACATAGACCCAACTTCGGCCCGTGTCGGTCTTGCCCTTGGCGAGCACCGGGACTGTCGTGTCATCGCCGTGCAGACGCTCGGCGGCGAGCACATGGGCCTCGATGCGTTCGAAGATCGGCTGTAGGACATTGACGCAGGCGCCAACCTGGTCGGCGAGCGTCGACAGGCTCAGCGGCACACCCTCGCGGGCGTAGCGCTCGGCCTGTCGGTTCAACGGCTGATGTTGGCCAAACTTCTCGAACACGATCATCGCCAGCAGGCTCGGGCCGGCCCAGCCGCGGGGAATGACATGGAACGGCGCCGGCGCCTGGTTGATGCTCTCGCAGTCGCGACACGAGAACTTCTCGCGCACATACTGGATGACTTTCCACTGCCGCGGCACGACTTCGAGCGTCTCAGTGACGTCTTCACCGAGCTTCGACAGCCGCGATCCGCCGCAGCAGGCGCAGGTCGTGGGCGCCGCAATCACCACGCGCTCGCGCGGCAGATGCTCGGGGAACGGTTTGCGCGCCGGCCGCTTGCGCTCGAAGGATTTGACGATTGTCCTCTTGGCCTTCGCCGCTGCCTGTTCGGCGGCCAGCTCGTCCTCAGTCGCCGTCGTCTCCAGCTCTTCGAGTTGCAGTTCGAGTTGGTCGAGAAGACGGGCGGTGCGCTCGGATCGCGGTCCAAACAGCTCGCGCTGCAGCTTCTCGATTTGGAGCTTCAGATGCGCGATCAGCGCCTCGTCGTCCGAGAGTTTGGCCTTCGCCGCCGCAGCTTCGGCTTCCGCTATGAGCCGACGCTCGCGTTCCGCAAACAGCGCCGCTTTCAGCGCTTTGACGTTGTTGGGAAAGGCTTGCTCTTGCGAGGTCATGACCACGACAAGATCACAAATCTTGCGATTTGAGGCGCCCCTAAATCGCCGGTGATTCACTATGTCGCAGGCCTATCCCGCCGCGCGCGGCCGATGCGTCCAACGAGGATTGCGCCAGTCGATCGCGTCGAGCAAATATCCAAGCTGCGCGGCCGAGATCGCAACGGCGCCATCGGCCGGGCTTGGCCAGATGAACCGGCCGTGTTCCAGGCGTTTTGCATAGAGTGACATGCCGATGCCGTCGTGCCAGAGAACCTTGATCGTGTCCCCTCTGCGACCGCGAAAGACGAACAGATCGCCGGCGTGCGGATCGCGGCCAAGGCCTTGCTGAACTTGGAGCGCGAGCCCGTTCATGCCGCGCCGCATGTCGGTGACGCCGCCGGCGAGCCACACCCGCACGCCCGAGGGAACCGCAATCACCCGCGCCGCTCCAGAACATCGAGCACGCGCGTCAAAGCCGCGCTGTCGACATCGGCTCCGACGACGATGCGCCGGCCGTTAGCGAGCGCAATCTCCATGCGGCCGGATTGGGCCGGATCGTGTTTTGTCTCGGGCGCCGCCGGGATCGCGATCTCGGTCGCATCGCAGGCCAAGAACGCCGGCGTGAATGTCGGCGCGGTCTGCGAAGCCGCCGACGCTGCCCCCACCTGCCGGCGCCACGTGAACAACTGCGACGCCGACAAGCCATACCGCCGCGCCGTCGCCGAAACCCGCCGCGGCCCGCCGAAGCTTTCCGCGACGATCCGCGCCTTCTCCTCATCCGTCCAGCGCCGGCGGGCGCCGCTCGAAATCACCTCGAGCCGAGAAATCTTTGGCATAGGCGTATGACTAAGCATACGCCTATGTCTTCACGGCCAAGCCGCGCTCACAAGACGGCCCTCGCCGGAGGGATACGCTCCTTCAACAGATCGCCGAGAACCTCGGCGACGCCGAGCCGCTCCCAGATCTTGCCGAACAGCAGCGGCCCGCCAATCCGCTTGGCCGCGATCGACAAGGCCCCGTCGGCGTCCTCGTCGAGCGCATGGATGAGCAACACCTGATCGGTGAGCTTGGCGCCCGAGGCGATGAGCGAGGCGAGCCCGCCGGAGGCGACCAGTTCGTCGGCGCGCCCCAGATTGGCGACGACGGACTGACGCACGGCGCCGCCGATGCGCTTGTTCTCGACGATCTGCACGTAAGTGCGCTCGCCCGACCTCTTGAAGCGGAAGAACATGGCGGCCCCAAAGCAGAGCACCACAGAATCCGATTCGCAATCAATTATCAAGCCGAAATATTGTGCAAACGTGCCACCACGTTTGGCGAAAATGCCCGATCGCCGTCAATAATATCAACAGGTTGCGAGCGCGAAGACCCGTTTACTGTTCAAGTCGGGCCAAGGCTCCTTCTCGCAGAGCCTTGTCACCAAAATCTCAATGTTTCACTTTCGGGGTCCACTCCGCACGACGGTCACTACGGATACCAGAGTTCCACGTGCCCGCCCTTCGCGCCCCGCGCGATCTCTGCCGGTGAAGGGCGGTAGATCTTGGCAATGAATGGGGGCCTACGCTCGGCGAGAAAGCGCTCGATGCGCGGCAAGGTCGCGACGAACGAGTGAGCTAACTCTCTATACGGGGCGGCTCCGACTACTACCAGCAGCGAAACCCGATGGCGTACGATCGCCTCTCGCTCGTTCGGTTTGTAGCGTATGCGCCGATCATGTGTAATCGCGATCCATTCTCGTTTTCCTATCTCCTCAAGCCACTCCTCATCTGAAGCATCAGGCGCGAAGTGATCCTGATGGCGCTCAACGGTCAGCCCGGCCGATGACAGTATTTCCGGAAAGCGCTTGCCTAAATCTCGATCAGTGAAGAAGACGACGCTCACGCTGCCGCCCGCTCGTAGACCACAGCCTGTTCGATCTCCGCCGGCGGTAGATCGTAGTCGTTGGCCAGATCCTCAGCGGACTCACCAGCGTCGATGCGCTCGGCAATGGCCGCTGTCGAGATACTCTTTCGCACCACAACGGGCCGGCCAAAGGCGATTCGCGGATCGATCGCTATTGGCCGATCCTCAATGAGGGCGGAGCCAGAAACAAACGGATAAAGCCGGACTGGGAACTTTGTTTCGTCCCAATCAACGCGTTTAAGGTGCTCCTCAAGGAGCTTACGCATCGCGAGTTGCCCGGATGCCGAAAGCTCGATCAGCTCGCCATAGCGATCAAGAAAGATTCTTCCGGCTTCGGCTCGTAGCTCCGACCTGAGAAGCAGGCGGTCAATCCCGAGCTTTTGCTGAGCATAATCGAGCGCCTTGCGTAGCGCCTTGACTGAGACCCCATGTTCCGTCCTGAGCGATCGCAATACGTGCGCTTCAATCAGGTTCGAAAATGAAAGCATCGGCGGACGGCGAGACGCCGGTCGAATTAACGGAGTGAACCGTCGCCCTCCGTCCAGCGTCGGATATTCCCGACCCAGCACCCAAGATCGCAACGTCGCCGCAGGCAGTCGGACGTAGTGAGCCGCCTCAGATAGCGTGTATGCAGCGACATCTCGGTAGTTGCCGGTCGTTTTGTCGCACTTCGCGCTCATGTTCAAACCCGCGAAAATTTCGCTCAGCCCCGCTGATCAATTTGACCGACCGACCGGTCGACGCGGGACTGCGCCAGCGGCTCGGTCGAGAACGGTGCGAAGCACCAAACTACGTCCAAAGATTGCCTTCTTGCGTCGGAAATAGCAACCGCATAGCCGCGGACAGGCCTGCGCTGGGCAGATGCGCTTACGCGTCCCACGCAACATCTCACTCGTCGGCGCTGATCCAGACCGGGATTACGCATTACGGCATTACGGGATTACGGGGATTACGGTGACGATTGCATATTTCCAATTCTCGATGACACACATGCGCGTCGCTTGCGCTCCTCCCGTCCGCCGCTCCCTACTCCTTGCCCCCCTCCTCCGGCAAGTCATCATCGGAGATCGCGCGCCACGCCGCGCCTTCGAGATCGTCGAACTGGCCGTTCTTCATCGCCCATAGGAACGCGGCGAGGCCGAGGCCGCCGAGCGCCAGCGCGAGGGGGACGAGATAGACGAGAACGTTCACGCTCGCGCTCCTGCGCTGCGCGCGCGCAGCGCGTTCAGCGTCACCAGGATCGACGAGCCGGACATCGCGAGGGCCGCGACCAGCGGCGACGCGAACCCGAGAATCGCGATCGGCACGGCGATGAGATTATAGATCGCCGACAGCCAGAGATTGCCGACCATCAGGCCCTTGGCCTTGCGCGCCAGATGCAGCGCGTCGGCGACGGGAGCGAGCCGATCGCCCAGGAACACTGCGTCGGCCTGCGCCTGCGTCAGATGGGCGGCCGAGATCGGCGAAATCGAGACATTGGCGGCGGCGAGCGCCGGCGCGTCGTTGAGGCCGTCGCCGACCATCAGCACATGGCGCCCCTCGTCCCTCAGCGCCTTCAGCCGCGCGATCTTGTCGGCCGGCTTCAGCCCGGCGGAAAAATGCGCGATCCCCAGTTCGCGCGCGACTTCCTCGACCGCCTCGCGCCGATCGCCTGAGAGAATCTCGATCGCGTAGCCCTCGCGCGCCAGCCCGGCGACGACTTCGCGCGCGTCGGGGCGCGGCGCCTGACGGACGGCGAAGACGACGGCGCGCTCAGGGCCGCGAAAGGCGATCAGCGAAGCGTCGGGCCAACGCGCCGCGACCTCGGCCGCCTCGGCCTCGGCCTTGCAGTAGGCCGCGGAGCCGAGCTTGAGGCGCTTGCCTTCATGGAACACGGTGACGCCCTGGCCGGGGAATTCGTGGGCGGCGAGCGGGTTCGTTGCTCCCGCCGCGGCGGCGACCGCCTTGGCCAGCGGGTGCTTGCTCGCCAGCGCCAACGAACCGGCGAGCGCCAAGTCCTCGGGAGCGATGTCGACGCCATTGGCGAGGCTCGGCTGCGGCAGCGTCAGCGTTCCCGTCTTGTCGAACACGATCGCGTCGACGTCGGCCAAGCGCTCCAGCGCGTCGCCGGAATTGAGCATGACGCCGCGGCGGAACATCGCGCTCGCGGCCACCACCTGCACCGCCGGCACCGCCAGGCCGAGCGCGCAGGGGCAGGTGATGATCAGCACGGTGATCGCAATGACCAGCGCCGGCTCCCACGCGAGGCCCACCGCGAGCCAACCGAGGAAGGTCGTCAGCGCGGTCAGGTGCACCACCGGCGCGTAGAGCCGCGAGGCGTGATCGGCGAGCCGCACATAGGACGAGCGCTGCTCGACCGCCTTGCCCAGCAGCGCGTTGACTTCGTCGAGCAGCGTGCCGGTCGCGGCGTGGCTGACGCGCACCCGCAGCGCGCCAGTGAGGTTGAGCGCGCCCGCGTAGACGATCGCGCCCGGGGCGACCGCGATGGGCGCGGTCTCGCCGGTCACCAGGCTCTGGTCGACCTCCGACCGTCCGTCCTCGACGATCCCGTCGACCGCGATCCTGTCCCCGGCGCGCGCCAGCACCAGATCGCCGGGCGCCACCGCTTCGATCGGCGTTTCCACCGCCTCGCCGCCGTCGGTGAGCTTGATCGCCTTCTCCGCCTTGATCGCCGCCAGATTGGTCGCGACGTCGCGCGTCTTGCGGCGCATGCGCGAATCGAGATAGCGCCCGGCGAGCAGGAACATCACCAGCATCGCCGCGCTTTCGAAATAGGTCTCGCGCCCGTGCTGCAGCGTCTGCGCCACCGACAGCAGCAGCGCCAGCGTGACGCCGATGGTGATCGGCACGTCCATGTTGAACGTCGCCTGGCGGAGCGCGCGCATCGCGCTGTCGAAGAACGGCCGCCCGGCGTAGGCGACGGTCGGCAGCACGACCAGCGCGGAGAGCCAATGGAAGAAGTCGCGCGTCGCCCACGCCTCGCCGTCCGCCGCGCCCGACCACAGCGCCACCGAGATCAGCATGACGTTCATCGCGCCGAAGGCGGCGACGCCGAGGCATTTGAGCAGGCGCCGCTCCTCGACGGCTTCAACGCTGTCGGCAGTGGCGGCGGCGAAGGGATAGGCGGGATAGCCGAGGCCGCTGAGGCGGTCGAGAATCGCCTCGGGCGCCAGCGCGCCGTCGTCCCATTCGACGGTGACGCGCTTGCTCGCCAGATTGACTCGCGCGCCGCGCACGCCGCGCTCGCGGCCGAGGCCCTTCTCGATCGTGCTGATGCAGGCGCCGCAATGGACGCCGTCGACCACCAGGTCCATCGCCGCCACCCCTTCGGCGGGGTGGCGCACGAACACCGACAAATCCTGCGTTTCGGCCACCGGTCAATCCCCGACGGCGGTCTCGGCGAGCGTGATCCGGTTCTGGCTCGTGAACTTCCGCTGTCCGCCCTGTTTGGCTTCGATGACGAGGGTCCATCGGCCCGAATGTAGAGGGCCGGCGACGCCTTCGTAAGCCCCCCCGTCGGAGTTGAGGACGGCTTCGCGATCGGCGCCCCGGTCGAACGGATGGACGAAACGCGCGACCACGTCGAGACCGGCGATCGGCGCGCCGTCGCGATCGTGAAAATCGGCGACGACGCGTTCGCCCTCGCCCTCCTGGCGCGTCGTCACGTTGGCGACCCAGCCCCGTTCGGCCTGCGCGCGCGCCTCGGCGATGCTCTGGTTGTAGACCTGGCTCGCGTCGTAGGAGTTCGCCAGCTCCTCGCCGTGCAGCGTGCTGAGCGCCGTGTAGATCAACGCGCCGTTGGCGACGAACATCGCGCCGAAGAACAGCGCGAGCAAGATCACCACGTGGCGCCCGGTCAGCGGCCGCTCGAGATCGGGACGTTCGGGATAGCCGCGCTCAGCCATCGCTCGATCCGAGTTGACAAGCATGACGTCTAGTCCCTCGCAGCACATTGGCGCAACCCTCACGGGCCGAAGAAGTGGTCGCTGACGCTTACGCTCTCGCCGCTCTCGAGGTCGGTCGCCGTCATGACGATCGGCACGCCCGCCTCGTTGGTCGAGGAGCGCGGCGCGGTGACGTAGAACTCGATTTCCTGGGTGGAGTCGGGATCGACGCCGACCTCGAGGCGCCCGTCCGGCAGCGCGTCGGCCTGCTCGCTCTTGGCCGCCGCGCCCGCGACGCCGCTGACGTCGATGACGAATTGGCGCGCGTCGCCCCACTTGTTGGAGAACCGCAGCGTATAGCCGTTGCGCACGGCGTTCTGCCCGCTGGTCGTGTACATCGGCGCGCGCACGTGCAGCACGCTCAGGCCCAGATGCTGTCGCGTCATCAGCCTATAGACCATCAGCGAGCCGACGATCGCCATGACGACCACGTAGAGCACGGTGCGCGAACGCACCAGCCGGTAGACGGGCGCCTCGCCGCGCTGGCGGCGTCTCATGTTCTCGTCGGTGTCGTAGCTGATCAGCCGGGTCGGCCGGTGAACCTTCGCCATCACCGCGTCGCAGGCGTCGATGCACAGACCGCACTGGATGCAGCCGAGCTGCGAACCGTCGCGGATGTCGACGCCGGTCGGACAGACCGCGACGCATTGATAGCAATCGATACAGTCGCCGGCGGGCTGGCCCGCCGCCCGCAGGTTGTCGCCGTCTTTGAGCGACACGCGCGGTTCGCCGCGGTCGCGCCGGTAGGTGACGTTGAGCGCGTCGACGTCGGTCAGCGCGGCCTGGATGCGCGGCCACGGGCACATATAGATGCAAACTTGCTCGCGCAGGCGCCCGGCCAGGTAATAGGTAGTGGCGGTGAAGATGCCGATCCAGACATAGGCGACGAGCGAGGCGTGGAATGTCACGATGTCGCGCAACAGCGTCGGCGCATCGGCGAAATAGAGCACCCAGGCGCCGCCGGTGCACACGGCGATCGCCAGCCACACCCCGTGCTTGGCGACCCGTTTGGCGATCTTGTCGGCGCTCCATGGCGCCGCATCGAGCTTCATGCGCTCGCGCCGGTCGCCCTCGACCAGGCGTTCGACCCACATGAACAGGTCGGTCCAAACCGTCTGCACGCAGAAATAGCCGCACCAAACGCGCCCGAACAGCGCGTTCGACAGGAACAGCGCCAGCGAGGCGAGAATGAGCAGGCCGGTGAAGTAATAGACCTCCTGCGGCCAGATCTCGATGAAGAAAAAGTAGAACCGCGAGTGCGCGAGATCGGCGAGCACCGCCTGATGCGGCTGGTTAGGCCCGCGATCCCAACGGACGAAAGGAAGGAAGTAGTAGATTCCCAGGCAGACGACCAGCAGGCCCCATTTCAGCCGGCGAAAGGTTCCGCTGACGCTTTGCGGATAGACCTTCGGCGACGCGACGTAGAGGGGCCCCCGTCGAAAACCTCGCGCGCACCCTCGATCTCGGCATGACTCACTGTCCGGCGCCCAGGCTGTGCACGAACACCGCCAACGTCTTGATGGTCACCGGATCGAGGCGCGCGCCCCAGGCCGGCATCGTGCTGTTGCGGGCATAGGCGATCGTGTAGGTCAGGTCCTTCATGTCCCCGCCGTAGAGCTGCAAGCCGTCGGTGAGATTGGCGCAGCCCAGCGCGGTGTTGCCCTTGCCGTCGTCGCCGTGGCACACCGCGCAATTGTCGGTGAAGATCTGCTTGCCGGCGTCGACGTCGACGCCCGCCTCCGGCGGCAGCTTGCTCAGCGTGCGCACGTAGTTGGCGACCTCGCGGATCTCCTCGGGCTTCAAACTCGACGAACCGTTATTGCCCCAGGCCGGCATCGCGCTCATGCGCGTGTCCTTGTCGGTGTAGTCGCGGATGCCGTGGGTGATCGTGGTCAGGATATCGTCGAGCGTGCCGCCCCACAGCCAGTCTTCGTTGGTCAAGTTGCGGTAGCCTTTGCCGCCCTGGCCGCCCGAACCGTGGCACGGCGAGCAGTTCGCGGCGAAGGCCGCCTTGCCGTGCGCCAGCGCCAGGCTCAGCAGTTTCTTGTCGGCGACGATCTCGGTCACGCTCGCCTTGTCGAGGCCCGCTTCGGTTTGCGCGCGCAACGCGTGGATCGCTTGGATATCCTCGGCGACCTGGCCGCGCGAGGAAAATCCCAGCACGCCGTGCGAGAAGGTGGTGACCAGCGGCCAGGCCGGATAGAGAACCCAATAGACGATCGCGAAAAGGATGCTGGCGTAGAAGGTCCACAGCCACCAGCGCGGCAACGGCGTGTTGAGTTCGCTGATGCCGTCCCACTCGTGATCCGTGGTGGTCTGGCCCGTAATCGAGTCGAGTTGGTTGGGTCCTAACGTCGCCATCGCTCAATCCTCGCGCAGCGGCGTCCGGGCCGCTTCATCGAAAGCCTCGCGATTGGCCGGCCACAGCGCATAGACCAGCACCCCCAGGAACAACACGAAGCAGTAAATCGTTCCTCCGGACCGTGCGAATTGCGCGAGCATTTCATACGTCGAATCCATGACGCTTCCCCCTCAACGCAGGTTGGCCTTGTCGTCGTAGAGATTGAAGTCGACCAGCGTGCCGAGCATCTGCAGATAGGCCACCACCGCGTCCGCTTCGGTCAGCGCGGCGCTCTCTCCGTTGAACTTGCGTAGTTGCGCCTTCGGGTAGCGCTTCTGGAACTCCGCCGCGTCCTTGCTGTCGGGATCGATCTGCGTCTTCAGATCGGCGTCGACGTCGGCGATCATCTCGTCGGTGTAGGGGACGCCGACGAGCCGGCTGGCGCGCATATAGTCGGCCAGTTCGCGCGAATCCAGCGGCGTGGCGGCGAGGAATGCGTAGCTCGGCATGATCGATTGCGGCACCACCGAGCGCGGATCCTTGAGATGCGCGATGTGCCAGGTGTCGGTGTATTTCAGGCCGACGCGCGCCAAGTCGGGGCCATTGCGTTTCGAACCCCACTGGAACGGATGGTCGTACATGCTTTCCGCCGCAAGCGAATAGTGGCCGTAACGTTCCACTTCGTCGCGCAACGAGCGGATCATCTGGCTGTGGCAGAGGTAGCAGCCCTCGCGCACGTAGATGTTGCGCCCGGCCAGCTCGAGCGGCGTGTAGGGACGCATGCCTTCGACCTTTTCGACCGTGCCCTGCAGGTAGAACAGCGGCGCAATCTGAACGACGCCGCCGATCGCGACGACGATGAGAATCGCCAGGATCAGCAGGATAGGGTTCTTCTCCAAGACAGTGTGCACAGCGAGGATGGCCGGGGTACGGGGAGTTTGGGTCCCACTGCTCATGACTTCAGTTCCTCATTCGGCGGGCTGAAAGGAGGGTTGGGCGGAAGCGACCGCTCCCTCGCCCGCGCGAATTGTCATGAAGACATTGTAGACCATCAGCAGATAGCCGGTGATGAATAGGACGCCGCCGAGCGCGCGGATGACATAGAAGGGATGGATCGCCGCTACGGTCTCGATGAACGAATATTCGAGATAGCCCTGCGCGGTGTATGACCGCCACATCAGGCCCTGCAGGATGCCCGACACCCACATCGAGGTGATGTAGAGCACGATGCCGAGAGTTGAGATCCAGAAGTGCCAGTTCACGAGGCGGATCGAATAGAGCTCACGCTTGTTCCACAGCCAGGGAACCAGACAGTAGAGCGCGCCGAATGACACGTAGGCCACCCATCCGAGCGCTCCCGAATGGACGTGCCCGATGGTCCAGTCGGTGTAGTGCGACAGCGAATTGACGGTCTTGATCGACATGACCGGGCCTTCGAAGGTCGACATGCCGTAGAAGGCGACCGAAACCACCAGCATGCGCAACACGGGATCGGTGCGCAGTTTGTCCCACGCCCCCGACAAGGTCAGCAGACCGTTGATCATGCCGCCCCACGACGGCATCCACAGCATGAGCGAGAAAGTCATGCCGAGCGTCTGCGCCCAGTCCGGCAGAGCGGTGTAGTGCAGGTGGTGCGGGCCCGCCCAAATATAGATGAAGATCAACGCCCAGAAGTGGATGATCGACAGCCGGTAGGAATAAACCGGCCGCTCCGCCCGCTTCGGCACGAAGTAGTACATGATGCCCAGGAACCCGGCGGTGAGGAAGAAACCGACCGCGTTGTGGCCGTACCACCACTGGAACATCGCGTCCTGGACGCCGCCCCACAGGATGACCGACTTCGACGAGAACAGCGAAATCGGGATCGCCGCGTTGTTGCCGATATGCAGCATCGCGATCGTCAGAATGAACGCGAGATAGAACCAGTTGGCGACATAGATGTGCGGCTCCTTGCGGCGCCACAGCGTGCCGACGAACACGAGGAGATACATGACCCAGACGATGGTCAGCCAGAGGTCGGAATACCATTCCGGCTCGGCGTATTCCTTGCCCTCGGTGATGCCGAAGAGGTAGCCCGTCCCGGCGATGACGATGAAGAAGTTGTAGCCGAGCACGACGAACCACGGCAACAGATCGCCGAACAGCCGCGCGCGGCAAGTGCGTTGCACGACGTAGAACGATGTCCCCAGCAGCACGTTGCCGCCGAAAGCGAAAATCACCGCCGACGTGTGCAGCGGCCGCAAGCGGCCGAAATTGAACCACGGCGCGATGTTGAGCCAGGGATAGGCGAGTTCGAAGGCGATGTAGATGCCGGCCGCCATCCCCGCCACGCCCCACAAGAGGGCCGCCAGGGTGCAGAACTTGATGGGGCCGAAATTGTAGTTCGGCTTGCCGTCGATTTCGAGCGGCGGCGCCTCGGCCGTCCGTCCCGCATAGCGACGCGCGACGGCGTAGACGCCCGCCGCGCTCGCGACGACGCCGAGCGCCATATGAAAAGCGAAGGCCGGCTCGATCGTCTTGACGGCGATCGTGAGGCACGCCAGAGCCACGATGGCCAAAACGGCGATCAGACCGACCTCGCCGCCGCGCATCGACTTCTTCGTCGTGACCGCCTGCATATGGAACCCCCTGTGCGTCCAGCGAAATTTCCGCCGCAAACGAAACGCCGAGCCGCCGCAAACTTGACCTGGATCAATCGACAATTTGATCCAAATCAAGGCATACGCCGCCTCTCGTCCGCTCCACGAGCGGCGCCTCGCGACCTTCGCGCATTAACCTTCCCCGCGCGTCCGCGTCTAGCCCCCCCTTAGGCGAATGCGGCGCCGAGACGCGCGCCGCCCTCGCTCCAGGCGCGAGCCGAACACGCCCCCAGCCGGATTTTCCCGACAGTCGACGCGCCGTTGGATCATGCAGGGAAAGACGCTCGCGCGAACGCGACGTGACCCTGCGTCGCAGCGCCGGAGGGGCCGCGCCGCGACGCGCGAGGCCTCGTCGGGCGCCGGGCGTCGATCGGCCGGGGGCCAGCTGCGTTCGTATCGGCCGACTTGACTTATGTCAATCGGCCTCGGCGCGGCTTCGCGCGCTCGGCGCCGAGCGGCGATTGCCGGCCGCCGCGCGAATCGGCCAGCTTGACTTATGTCAACAGCCTTCGCCCGCGTGCGCCTAGCTTCCGGCTGCGCGTCTCCGTCGCGGCGACGTGAGCGGCGGCGCGCCGGCTTCGGGAGAGTTCAGGCCATGGCGGCCGTCGATTTGGCGATTGCGAAGGCGCCCGCAGCGGGCGGCTTCCGGGACGTGCTGGTGCCGCAGGACGAAACGGACGCCGCCATGCACGCGCTCGTCTACGCCGATATGTTGTGCTCGGCGTTCGGCGCCCATTTGACCGGACTGATGTTCGGGTTGGTGCCGTTTTATCCCATGTCGCTGGCCGCCGCGAAGGTTCCCGAAGCCTGGATTCACGCCCAGCGCCAGGCGAGCGAAGAGGCCGAGCAGTCGGAAAAGCGCCTCAAAGCGATTTACGGCAAGCTAACGGCGCAAAATGAGCTGCGCCGCGTCGACGCCTTCGAGCAGGAGGTCGGCGACATCTGCGCGCGCCACGCCCGCAGCGCCGACGTCACCGTGATCGGCTGGTCGCCCGACGGCGGGGCCGACATGGAGCGCGCCTTCTTCGAGAGCTGCCTGTTCGATTCGGGCCGACCCGTCCTGGTCGTTCCCGCCCGCTATGCGTTCCGTTCCATTCCGCAACGCGCGGTCGTCGCCTGGAACGGCAGCCGGGAGGCGACGCGCGCGCTGCGCGAGGCCTTGCCGCTGCTGCGCCAAACCCGCCTGACCCGTTTTGTCACCGTCGACGCCGAAGACAACGCCTTCAGCGACGCCGTCGACCCTTGCGCGAGCATCGCGCGGCACATGGGGCACCACGAAATTCCTATCGAAACCAAGCGCGCCCACAGCCGCGGGCGCGATGTCGCCACGGTGTTGGCGGAGGAAGCCGATCAATTCGGGGCCTCGATCCTGGTGCTCGGCGGCTACGGCCATATGCGCGCCAACGAATGGATCTACGGGGGGACGACGCGCGCTTCGCTCGCCCTCGCGCACATGCCGATGTTCTTCGCCAACTAAGCGCCGAACCGGCTCGTGCGGACGCGCGCAGCGAGCGCGTTCCAGCAGCTTCATGGGTGTTGCAAAACGAGGCGCTCCGCGCCGGACGCGATCAGCGCTCGCGCGAAAATTGCGGCGCCTTTAGCAAACGGCCCGGTAATCGCGGATCGGCGCGTCGCGGTCGGCCGAGGCCAGGCGCGCCAACAGATCCGGCCTGAGGATCTCGACCCGGCGGGTCGTCGGCAGGGCGATGAGGCCCTGCGCCTTCAGATGCGTGAACGTGCGGCTGACGGTTTCGATGGTGAGGCCGAGATAGTCGGCGATGTCTTGGCGCTGCATGGTCAGTTCGATCGAAGAGGAGCGGCGCCCGACGACGCGGGCGCTCAGCATCGACAAGAACCAGGCGAGCCGTTCTTCGGCCGAACTCCGTCCGACCATCGTCATATGATCGACGGCGTGGGTCAACGCGCGCGTCACGTTGTCGAACATGGCGGCGTTGAACTGCGGATCGCGGTTCATCCGGGCGCGGCACATCTGGCGCGACAGCGTCGCCATGGCGCCGGCATTGACCGCCTCGATCGTCAGGCCGTGCGAATCCTCCGGTTCGAGCCCGCACATGTCGCCCGGCATGTAGAAGGCGAAAATCTGCCGCCGCCCGTCGCGGGTCACCTTCACCGCGCGAAAGACGCCCCTGACGACCACGTAATAATTGTCCGTCGGATCGCCTTCGCCGACCACTTCTTGACCTGGCGCATAGGAAACGATGACGGCGTCGGTATAAGGGAACTTCAGCGCCGCGAAATCGCCGAACGCGAGGGGATCGGCGGCCGGTCGCGCTGCAGTTTCGCAGGGGTGAATTGCCATGGTCATGACCTGACTCCGCCTTTTCCGACCACGACCATTGACCGAATTCGTCCCTAGGCGCCATTCGCCAGACGCGCTAGCTGAAATCTATGCCAAAGGGCATAGGCCGTTTGTGCGCTTGCCATCAGCCGCCCCCATGGGCATGTAGGAAGTTTCCCACCGGATGAGGGCGGGGATTCGCGCCGAATGAACAAGCCGGAAGCGCCTTTTTCTTGCCTCGGCAAGGAGCGCGCGACGCGTTTTTTGTGCGACGCGCAGATGCTCAACGTCATGGCCGACGGGCTGCCGGGCGTCGCTGCTTACTACGACGTTGATTTTGTTTGTCATTTTGTCAACGCGACGGTCGAATCGTGGACCGGGGCGCAGCCCTCCGCCTATCTCGCCAGGCGTCTCGGCGAAGTCGAGCGGGACTTCGCGGCGAGCGCGCGGCCGTCAATCGAACGCGCGCTGGCGGGGGCGCACGCCGAATTCGAGGCGTCGGTCGATTTCGCCGGCGGCATGGTCAACGTCGTGCGGGGCTTCGCCTACCCCGACGCCGACGCCGGCGGCCGGGTGGTTGGTTGCTTCCTGCTGTTGCTGGACATCACGCGCGAGCGCGCGTTCGAAGCCCAGTTGCAGGCCGCGCGCGACGAAGCGGTCGAAGCCAATCGCTCCAAGTCGCGTTTCATCGCCGCCGCGAGCCACGACCTGCGCCAGCCGTTGCAGGCGATGACGCTGTTCGTCAGCGCGCTGTCGCGCCGCCTGCAGCAGGGCGAAGCGGCCGAGCTGGTGGGCGACATCGACGATTCGTTGCGCTCGCTGCGCGCGATGATCGATACGCTGCTCGATATCACCAAGATCGAGGCGGGCCTGATCAAGCCCAATTTGACCCCGACGTCGCTCGCCGAACTGTTCGCCGCGCTGCGCGCCGGCTTCAGCGCGACGGCGCGCGAGCGGGGGCTCGAGTTCCGCGTCGCGGCGACGAGCGCCAAGGTCGTGGCCGACCGCACGCTCGCCGAGCTGGCGCTGCGCAATCTGCTCGCCAACGCGTTCAAGTTCACGCGAAACGGCGGCGTGCTGCTCGGGGCCCGGCGCCGGCGCGGCGAAATCGGCGTCGCCGTCGCCGACACCGGCGTCGGCGTGGCGGCCGATCGGATCGAGCGCGTGTTCGAGGAGTTTCATCGCGATCGAACGACCGCGACCGGGCCCAACGAGGGCATCGGCCTCGGGCTCGCCATCGTCAGGCGCCTGGCGGCGCTGATGGGCGGCAGGGTCACGCTGCGCTCGCGGCCGGGCAAGGGCAGCGTCTTCACGCTCTGGCTGCGCGAGGCCGCGTCGGAGCCGCGCTCCGAGCGACGCCCGGACGTTGAGACCGAATTGCTCGCCGGCCGGCGCATTCTTATCCTCGACGACGATCCGCACTGCGCCGCGGCGATGAGGCAGGAATTCGTCGATCAGGGCGCCGTCGTCGCCGCCGCGGCCTCGATCGCCGCCGCGCGCGCCGCGATCGACGCGTCCGGCATGCCGGAAGCGCTGATCGTCGACTACGACCTCAGCGAGGGCGCGACCGGGCTGCAATTCGTCGAGTTGTTGCGCGCCCGCGGCGCCGAGACTTCCGTCGTCATGATCAGCGGTTCGACCGACGCCGCGGCGGTCGCCGCCCTGCGCGGCTCGGGCCTGCCGTGGCTCGTCAAGCCGGTCGATTCGCGCGCGCTGCGCGCGACGTTGATTTACGCGCTGGCGCGGTAGGGGGGAATGGTTGGCGCGCGACGCCGAGAGGCGGATGAGCGCAAGCGACTCTTTGCGGTCATTGCTGTGAATGCGCGCGGAACGGGTGCGCCGCGACGGACGCGCTAACTATCTGACAAACAATATGAAAGTAGCATAGCGTCGGGAATTGGAATTACGGAATTACGGGAATTGGAATTAGGAATTACGGTGACGCTTGCATAAATCCCCAATTTGAAGTCTCGTCGCAATTACGCGCAATTACGGTGACGCTTGCACAAATCGAATTACGAATTACGGTGACGCTTGCATAAATCCCGATTTCTAAGTCTCGTCGGCCACTCCTCTCTGCCGATTGAGGCCGCGATTGCGAGCGGTGGGAGTCACGGCCAAGGCTCACCTAATAAGAGAATTATGCATGTGTCACCGTAATCCAATGTGTCACCGTAATCCACCGTAATCCCGTAATCCCGTAATCCGTAATCGCCGTAATCGCGATCGAACCACGCCCCGCCGCCAGCATATGTTTGCCGAACGAGCGGCAGCACCAGAACAGGCCGTTGAGATTGACGTCGATGACGTTGAGCCAATGTTCGTCAGCGACGTCCTCGGCGCGGGTTTCGCTACGCGCGATGCCGGCATTGCAGACGAGGATGTCGACCCGGCCGCGCTCCTTCACCACGCGCGCCGCGCCGGCGTCCACTTGTTGGGAGTCGGTGACCTCCATCTCGATGAAATCGACGGAGTAGCCCTTCGCTTTCATCTCCGCCTGCCCTTGCGCGCCGGTCACGGGGTTGCTGTCGGCGATATAGACGTGCGCGCCGCCGGTGACGACCGCGGCCCGGTCCTCGAGGGCGAAACGCTCGACATACGTGGCCGCAGCCTCTTTAAGTTAGCAAAAATTCAACTCATCCAATTGCCGCCGTCGACGTTGAGCGTCTGCGCGACGACGTAGTCGCTGTCGGCCGAAGCGAGGAAGACGGCGGCGCCGGTGTGATCGTCGGGCAATCCCATGCGGCCGAAGGGCACGGCTTCGCCGACGAGGCGCTTCTTCTCGCCGAGCGGACGTTTTTCGTATTTGGCGAACAGCGCGTCGACCCCGTCCCACATCGGCGTGTCGACGACTCCCGGCGCAATGCCGTTGACGTTGATGCGGTGCTTGATGAGGTCGAGGGCCGCCGATTGGGTGAGACTGATGACCGCGGCCTTGGAGGCGCAGTAGATCGAAACCAGCGCCTCGCCGCGACGGCCGGCCTGCGAAGCCATGTTGATGATCTTGCCGCCCCGCCCACGCGCGATCATGCGGCGCGCCGCGGCCTGCAAGGTGAAAAACAGGCCCTTGACGTTGACCGCGAAGATGCGGTCGAAGCTCGCCTCGGTCACCTCGACGATCGGCGCCATATCGAAGATCCCGGCGTTGTTGACGAGAATGTCGATGCCGCCGCAGCGCGCGACGACGGCCTCGACGGCGCTTTCGATCGAGCCCAGTTTCGTCACGTCGAGCGCCACCGCGAAAGCCTTGTCGCCATGGCGGGCGGCGGCCTCTTGCGCCTGGTCGAACGAAATGTCGGCGACCGCCACGCGCGCGCCTTCCGCCACATAACGATCGACGATCGCCGCGCCGATGCCTCGCGCCCCGCCGGTGACGATGGCGACTTTGTCTTTGAGCTTCATGATTGCGCGCCTTTCATCGTCAACATGGGCCTGCGCCGCGTCATGGCGCGCGCGGCGAACGTGGTCGAAGGCCGGTCGAGCGCGATTTCCCGGTTCCGCCGATTCCGGCGCGGCGCTCTCGTTCAAAGCCGCTCGGACAGATAATCGTCGAGCGTCGAGCGCACGCCCTGCGCCCACAGCTTCGACAGCGCATGGGAAAACGCGCCGACATAGGCGGGCGTATCCGCGAGTTCGCCGAAGATGTCGCGCATCGCCAGGAACGCATTCGGGTCCTGCCGCGCGGGCTTCGCCGCCGCCTGGAGGCGGTCCCAGCTCGGATCGTTGGGCGGGATCGTCTTGCCGCTCTCCGACACGCCGTAGCAATAGCGGCACCACAGCGCGGAGACGAGCGCGAGGCCTCTTATGCTCGCGCCGGCTTTCAGACGATCGACGACGGTCGGCAGAATGAACTTCGGTTGCCGGTTCGAGCCGTCGAGGCACAGGCGCGCGACGGTGTCGCCGATCTTCGGATTGGCGAAGCGCTCCGCGACCTTCAAACGATAGGCTTCCAGGTCGACCCCGGGCGGCGGGGGAACGACGGACATGATTTCGCGCTTGGTCAGCGTGTCGAGGAACGTGCGGATCTGCGCGTCCTCCATCGCCTCGTGCGCGAAATGAATGTCGAGCAGGCCCGCCGGATAGGCGATCGTCGCGTGGCCGCCGTTGAGGATGCGGATCTTCATCAGCTCGTAGGGCCCGACGTCGGAGGTGAAGGTCACGCCGACCGTCTCCAGCGCCGGCCGCCCCGACGGGAACTTGTCCTCGACGACCCACTGCCGGAACGCCTCGCAGAACACCGGCCAATTGTCCTCGAGGCCCCAGCGATCGCGCAGGATGGCGCGTTCGCGGTCGCTCGTGGCGGGCGTGATCCGGTCGACCATCGAGTTGGGGAATGCGACGTTGGCCCGGATCCAGCGCGCGAGTTCCGGATCGGCGCGTTCCGCGACGCCGGCGACGGCGTTCTCGCAGACACGGCCGTTGCCGGGAATGTTGTCGCACGACATCACGGTGAAGGGCGCGACGCCGGCGGCGCGGCGCCGCTTCAGGCCGGCCGCGATCAGCCCGAACGCGGTCTTCGGCGCCTCGAAGGCCCGGCCGTCGGCGACGATGTCGGGATGGGTCGCGTCGAAGCGCTGCGTCGCCGGCGAAATATAGTATCCGCCTTCGGTGACGGTCAACGAGACGATGCGGATGTTCGGACGCGAGAGCATGTCCAGCGTCGCGCCGACGTCGAAGGGTTTGACGAAATCGATCATCGCCCCGGTGACGCGAACTGCGGTCGCATGGGCTTCCTGTTCGACGACGGTCGTCAGCCAATCCTGCGCGGCGAGCTTGTCGCGCATGACGACGTCGAAGTCCTTCACGCCGGCGCCGACGATCGCCCAATCGTGGTCGCGGCCGGCGCCGAACAGGTCGTCGAGATAGACTGCCTGATGGGCGCGATGAAAGTTGCCGACGCCGAAATGCATGATGCCGGCGCTGAGTTGGGAGCGCCGATAGTTTGGGACGCCGATCCCGAGCGGCATGTGCGCCAGCGCGGCGGCGGAGAGACGGACGCTCATGAGGCGATATCCACGGTGGTACGATGAACCGCTTTCCGGCGATGCGCGGGCGGCAGGACCGCGCGAGGCTCCCCCCTCCGCCGCTTCATGGCGTCATCGCCCTGCCCTGTTCGTCGAAAAGATGAATCCGCGGCTCCTGCGGCGTCACGAATATTCTGTCCCCCGCGTGGTACGTGGCTTCGCCGGAAAGTCGGATCGTCAGCGGCCCGACGCCCTCGGCCCGCGCATAGACGAAGGTTTCCGAGCCGAGATGTTCGGCGTGAAGGACTTGAGCCGGCCACTCGCCAGCGGTGGTGGAAAGTTCGACGTGCTCGGGTCTAATGCCCAACGTCGTCGCGCCGCGCTTGGCCGCCGAGGGCCCAGCGACGAGGTTCATCGTCGGCGAACCGATGAAACGCGCGACAAACAGACCATTGGGCTTGTTGTAGAGTTCGAGCGGCGAACCGATCTGGGCGACCGCGCCTTTGTCCAGCACGACGATCCTGTCCGCCATCGTCATCGCTTCGACTTGATCGTGGGTGACGTAGACCATCGTCGTTTTCAGTTTCTGATGCAGCTCGTCGATCTCGACCCGCATCTGCACGCGCAGCGCAGCGTCGAGATTGGACAGCGGTTCGTCGAACAGAAACGCCTTGGGCTCGCGCACGATCGCGCGGCCGATGGCGACCCGTTGACGTTGCCCGCCCGACAATTCGCGCGGCTTGCGATCGAGATAATCGGTCAGGTTGAGAATGCCGGCGGCCTTCTTCACCTTTTGCTTGATGACGTTGGCGGGCTGCCTGGCCATCTTGAGCGCGAAGGCGATGTTGCCGCGCACGCTCATGTGGGGATAGAGCGCGTAGGACTGGAACACCATGGCGAGGCCGCGTTTGGCCGGCCCGACATTGGTCATGTCCAGCCCGTCGATCAGCACCTGGCCCGATGTGACGTCCTCCAGGCCGGCGATCATGCGCAGCAAGGTCGACTTGCCGCAGCCGGACGGTCCGACGAACACCGTGAACGAGCCGTCCTCGATCGCAAGGTTGACGTCGTTGATCACTTCGACGCTGCCGAACGCCTTGCGCACGTTGACGAGTTGGATGCTGCCCATGGTCGCTTTTCCGATCGTGGCGGGGCTTATTTCACGGCGCCGAAGGTGAGGCCGCGCACCAATTGCTTCTGCGAGAACCAGCCGAGTACGAGAATTGGCGCGATCGCCAGCGTCGAAGCCGCCGAAAGCTTGGCCCAGAAAAACCCCTCCGGCGCCGAGTAGGATGCGATGAAGGCGGTCAGCGGCGCGGCGTTGGACGTCGCCAGATTGAGCGTCCAGAACGCTTCGTTCCACGACAGGATGACCGTCAGCAGCATCGTCGAGGCGATGCCCGGGATCGCCATCGGGGTCAACACGTAGACGATCTCGTTGACGAGCGAAGCGCCGTCCATGCGCGCCGCCTCGAGGATGTCGATCGGGATTTCCTTGAAGTAGGTGTAGAGCATCCAGATCAGGATCGGCAGGTTGAGCAGCATCAGCACGAAGCCGATGCCCCACAGGCTGTCGAGCAGATGCAGGTCGCGGAACAGGAGATAGATCGGCACCAGCACGCCGACCGCGGGCATCATCTTGGTCGACAGCATCCACATCAGCACGTCCTTCGTGTGCTTGGTCGGCGCGAAGGCCATCGACCAGGCGGCGGGAACAGAGATGAGAAGGCCAGCGACATTGGCGCCGATCGACAGAATGATCGAATTCTCCGCGAAGCGCAGATAGTTCGACCGCGACTGCACCTCGACGTAGTTCTCGAGCGTCCAGTTGAAGAAGAGGAACTTCGGCGGCATGGCGATCGCGTCGAGCTCGCTCTTGAAGCTCGTGATGAACGTCCAGAGGATCGGAAAGAAGATCAGGAAGGCGACGACCCAGGCGAGAACGGTGACGCCGGCGCGTTTTCCCACGGATTGCTTCATAGCCATTGCTCAGCCCTCCAGGTTCCGGCCGACGATGCGCATCAGGAAGATGGCGACGACGTTGGCGAGGACGACGGCAATGATGCCGCCGGCCGAGGCGCTACCGACGTCGAAGTTGAGCAGCGCCTGTTTGTAAACAAGGAAGGGAATGTTGGTCGACGCAACGCCCGGGCCGCCGGAGGTTGTCACGTAAATTTCCGCAAACACGCTCAGGAGGAAAATCGTCTCGATCAGGATGACGACGGTGATCGCGCGCGCGATGTGCGGCAGCACGATGTAGCCGAAGTAGGAAACCGGACCGGCGCCGTCGAGCGAAGCGGCCTCCTTCTGCTCTTCATCGAGCGACTGCAGCGCGGTTAGGAGGATGAGACTCTGCAAACGGCAACCATTCCCACGACACGACGACGATCACCGATAGCATCGGATGGTTGGTGAACCAGACGACCGGCGAGAAGCCCAACGATATCGCGATCCAGGCGAACAGGCCCGAATCGGGGTTCATCAACAGGTTCTTCCATACCAACGCGCTGACCGTCGGCATGACGAAGAACGGCGCGATCACCATGAGCCTCAGCACGGTCTGTCCGAACACCGGCTGATCCATCAGCAGCGCGACCAGAATTCCGCCACAGACGCTGATGACGAGCACCGAGCCGACGAGGATCAGCGTGTTGACAAGCGCGGCGACAAAATCTGGATCGGAGAAAAAGGCAGTATAATTCTGCAAGCCCACGAAACCGTAGTTCTCGGCATCGAGCAGGCTGTAGCGCAATGACGAGAAGTAGAGCGTCATCGCCAGCGGCACGATCATCCAAGCAAAGAGCAGGATGACCGACGGCGCGACGAGAATGCGGCCTGCGGCGGTGGTTTGCTGCGTCGCCATCCTTCTTGGCCCTCTTGCGTCTTGATCGTCCGCGACGGGCGCCGCCGCCGAGCCCGGCCTTTGTCGTCCTCGCATCGGCCGACGCGACGCCCGGACGGGGGGGAAGGCGCTCTTGCCGTTGACGGTCTCAACGTCCTCCCGCAGTCCCCCTCCCCGGAGTCCGGGGGAGGGGGCGGGACGGGGAGGAGCGTCCCTACGTTGCGCCTCGCGACCCGCGGCCGCAAGGGCGGTGAGCCTCCGGCTACTTGATGTAGCCGGCCTTCTTCATCGCGGCTTCGGTGCTGGCCTGAGCCTTGGCGAGCGCCTCGTCGACGGTCATCGTGCCGGCGAGCGCTGCCGAGAAGTCCTGGCCGACGTCCGTCGCGACGCCCTGGAACTCGGGGATCGCCACGAATTGCACGCCTGTGTAGGGCACGGGCTTGACGGTCGGATGGGTCGGGTCGGCGGTGTTGATCGAGTCGATCGTCATTTGCGCGAACGGCGCCGCCTTCTGGTAGTCGGCGTTGTTGTACAGCGAGGTGCGGGTTCCGGGCGGGACGCGAGCCCAGCCTTCCTTCTCGGCCACGAGCTCGGTGTAGTGCTTGCTCGTCGCCCAGCCGATGAACTTCTCGGCTTCGGCCGTCTTGTTCGAGCCGGCCGGGATCGCGAGCGACCACGCCCACAGCCAGTTGCCGCGCTTGCCGAGGCCGTTGTCGGGGGCGAGCGCGAAGCCGACCTTGTCGGCGACCTTCGACTGCTTCGGATCGGTGACGAAACCGGCCGCGACCGTCGCGTCGATCCACATGCCGCACTTGCCGTCGTTGAAGAGGGCGAGGTTTTCATTGAAGCCGTTGGAGGAGGCGCCCGGAGGGCCGTCGGCCTTCATCAGCGGCACGTAGTAGTCGAGCGTCGCTTTCCACTCCGGCGAGTTGAACTGCGGGTTCCATTTCTCGTCGAACCAGCGCGCGCCGAACGAGTTCGCGGTTGCGGTCAGGAACGCCATGTTCTCGCCCCAGCCCGGTTTGCCGCGCAGACAGACGCCATAGACGCCGGCGGCCTTGTCGGTCATCTTGTCGGCGGCGTCCTTGATGAACGCCCAGGTCGGCTTATCCGGCATCTTGAGGCCGGCCTTGTCCATCAGATCGGTGCGGTACATGACGAAGGAGCTCTCGCCGTAGAACGGCGCGGCATAGAGCTTGCCGTCGGCGGAGAGACCGGCGCGGATGGGCGGCAGGAGATCGTCGACGTCATAGTCGGCGCCGAGCTTGTCGAGCGGCACGAGCCAGCCCTTCTTCGCCCAGATCGGCGTCTCGTAGGTCCCGATGGTCAGCACGTCGAACTGGCCGCCCTTGGTGGCGATGTCCGTCGTCACCTTCTGACGCAGCACGTTCTCTTCGAGCGTGACCCAGTTGAGCTTGATGTCGGGATTGGCCTTGGTGAAATCGTCCGTCAGCTTCTGCATGCGGATCATGTCGCCGTTGTTGACGGTGGCGATCGTCAGCGTCGTATCGGCGTAGGCGGAGAGAGAGAGTGTGGTCAGGGCGCAAGCCCCGAGAAGACTCCTTACAAGAGTTGTCATGCGTTTTCCTCCAGGTGCGGCGCAATGCTCGAACGCGAGCAATTGCTAATTGTGCGGGCGAATATTCGCCGTAACGGCTCGGCGAGTTAATCCGGAATTGTCGCTGCAGCGCAGCAAACATGCGTGAGTCGCCGCGATTCAAAGCGATCGGGGGATCGCCGTCAGCGGCGCAGCAGGTGTTCCGCCGTGCTTTCGTCAGTGACCAGGCCGGAGATCAGCCTGCCGATGAGGGCGCCGCGGATCGGCGCGCGACGCGAGACGCCCATCGCGACGCCGATCGTCAGGCGCTTGGTCGGTTGGCGCAGCGGGGCGCTGGTGATGCGCTCGTTGGTCTGGCCGACGATCAAGCGCCCGCGCGCGTCGAACGCCCAGCCGGTGATCTCGCCGACGGCGCCCGCGCGACGCAGCGAATCGTTCTCTTCGGGCGTAATGAAGCCGTCCTTGAGCAGCGCCGAGTTTTCGCCCAGCGCGCCGACGCCGACGAATGTCGCGTCCGCCTGCTCGACCAAGGCCAGAACGTTGCGGACCGAGGGAAGGCTCATCAGCAGGTCGCGCTCCTCCGTCGATCGCGCGATGACCGGAAGCGGCATAGGATAGTGGGGAGCGCGCACGGTGTCGGAGGCGCGAATGACGACGTCGTAGAAAGAAGCCGAGCCGTCGACTTTGGTCGTACCGACCAGCGCGACGAGGCGGTGGCGCGGACATTCCATCGGCGGCAATTGGTCGGCGACGGCGCGCATCGTTCGACCCGTGCCGATGCCGATGACCACCGGATCGGAGCGGCGCAGCCAACGCTCCATCTCGGCCGCCGCGATTTGCGCGATGCCGAACGTCGACGAATTCGAAGCGGGATCGCTCGGGGCGACTTCGCAAAAATGAAGATCGTAGCGCTGGCGCAGCGCTGACGACAGCTCCATGCATCGCGCGATCGGGTGGTCGAGGCGCACCTTGATCAAGCGTTCGCTCATCGCCAGCGAGACCAGGCGCTGCGCCGTCTGTCGGGAAACGCCGAGCTTTTTGGCGACTTCGTCCTGTGTGTTGCCGGCGACGTAGTAGAGCCATCCGGCGCGGGCGGCGTCGTCGAGGCGCGCGCTGTCGCCGTCACCGTTTCTTGCCATCGGCCCCCCCTGTCGCGGCGTCGGCGACGGGCGCGTTGGCGCCGCGCCGCGCGCGCTCCGCGCCGATGAGACGCGGCAATTCGCGCATGTCGTCGAATACGATCGCGGCGCCGGCCGCGCGCAGGCGATCGCCGTATTCCGGGCCGGGCGCATGCGTTGCGCCGAGAAATCCAAACACGATCATCGCCGCGCGCTTAGCAGCGATGACGCCGGGCACGCTGTCCTCGATCACTAGACAACCCCGCGGCTTCGCGCCCATGCGAGCGGCCGCGTGCAGGAAAAGATCGGGATCGGGCTTGCCCCTGGCGACCTCGGCGGCGGAAAACACGTTCGGCTCGAAAAGTCCGGCGTAGCCGACGATGCGAAGCGAGGCGCGGGTGCGTTCGACCGAACTCGACGAGGCGACGCAGACCCGCGCGCCAAGTCCGGCCAACGTCTCGCGAATGCCGTCGACGCCTTTGAGCTCGCGCTCGAAATCGGCGAGAATTTCGCGCGCCAGTTCGCGCTGGAAATCCGGCGGCAGCGACGCGCCGAGGTCGCGCTCGGCGATGCGCTGCATGGATTGGGCGCTGACGCCGAGGAAGCGATCGCGCGCTTCGTCGTCGCTCAGCGCCAAGCCGAGGCGTCCGAGCGCCTCGCGCGTGCGCGCCAGCGCGATCGGCTCGCTGTCGACGAGCACGCCATCGCAATCGAAGATGACGACCTCCGGCCAACCCGTCATGGGCTTCGCTCCCCGATCGCGCGAGATCCGCGCTCGACGCGCGGGAGCCTCTGGCTTCGGCGAGACCCTGGAAAACGGGATGCTGGCGCCGGAAAAGTCATCGCCTCCGCGCATCGCCTCCCGCATGCGGCGTTCGGCGTCCTGCAGCATCTCGAACGCGCGACGCTTCTTGGCGTGCAGAGCGGCGATTTCGCCGCCGGCGGGCTCGTTGACGCTCTTCAGCCGCGACATCGCCGCCATCGCGCCGCCCAGCGTCCGCCGTCCGGCGGCGACCGCGCCGAGCATCGCCGCGCCGAGCAGCACCGGCTCGCTGGTTTCGGGCGCGGCGACCCGCTTGCCCGTCGCATCGGCGATGATCTGGCGCACCAGCGCGCTGCGGCCGGGGCCGCCGCTGACCACCAGCGTGTCGAAATCGTAGCCGCCCGCCTCGAGCGAGCGGATGATCTGGCCAAGTCCCTGCGCGAGGCCGCACAGGCCCGCGATATAGAGGGAAAGCGCGCCGTCCTCGTCATCGCGCAAATCGAGGCCGACGATCGCGCCTTTGGCGGAAGGGTCGGCGAACGGCGAGCGATTGCCGAGAAAGTCCGGCGAGACGTGCAGGTCGCGCGCCAGCCAGACCGCCTCGGACGGCCCGCCCGCGCGCGCGACGATTTCGCGCTCCATGGCATCGAAGCCGCGCCAACGATGGCCGGGATCGGCAAAGGCCGGGCTCATGCGCATCAAATGGTCGATCGCCGCGCCGAAAGTGGATTGGCCGCCCTCGGTCAGCCACTGGCCCGGCGTCAGCGCCGAAAAATGGGGACCCCAAACGCCGGGGATGAACCGAGCCACGTCCGCGACGGCCATGCAGCAAGCCGACGTGCCCAGGATGAGCGCCAGACGCTTGCTGGGATCGACGCCTTCCGCGCCGAGCGCGGCGCCCATCGTTCCGATGGCGCCGGCGTGGGCGTCGATCAACCCGGCGCCCACGGGAATGCCCGGGGCCAGGCCGAAGGCGCGGGCGGCCTCGACGCCGAGCCCCCGGCCAAGCGCGGTTCCCGGCTCCGCCACCTCAGCGCCGATCCGTTCGAACCCCGCGCCGCCCAAGGCGCCGAGGCCGACGCTGTCGAAAAAGTCCTGCGACCACCGTCGCTCGTGGGCGAGATAGGTCCACTTGCACGTCACCGTACACGCCGAGCGCGCCAGCGCGCCGGTCGCGCGAAAGGTGAGAAAATCCGTCAGATCGAGGAAATGCCCGGCTTTCGCGAATATTCGCGGCGCATGCCGCGCCAACCAGAGCAGCTTCGGCGACTGCATTTCCGGAGAGATCGCGCCGCCGACGTAGCGCAGGACTTCGTGCCCGCCACGGTTGATGAAACCGGCCTCCTCGATCGCGCGGTGGTCCATCCAGACGATGACGTCGCGCCTGGGATCGCCGCTCGGGCCGACCGGGAGCGAAGCGCCTGCAGGATCGAGAACGACCAGCGAACAGGTCGCATCGAACCCGACGCCGGCGATGGTCGCAGGCGCGAGGCCGGAAAGCGCGATCGCTTCGCGCACGGCAGCGCTCGTCGCGCTCCAAATGTCCGCGGAGGAATGCTCCACGATCTCCCCCGGTTCGCGCCAGATCGCGATCGGACGTCTGGCGCTGGCGAGCAATCTCCCAAGCGCGTCGAAGACGCCCGCCCGCGCGCTCCCTGTCCCGACATCGACGCCGATAAACGCCTCGCTCATGCTTTCCCTCGTGTTGACAACGGCAAACTTCCACGACCTTGCCGTTCCGCGCAAGCCGACGAGAGCAAGGAAGGCCTGACCGGCCGAATTGAGCCGGTGGATTTGGCGCCGACAAAAGTCCGCTCATGGCGCAGAGGCGTCAGCGCCCCGCCAAGTGGGACCGGCCCCTTCCCACCCGAAGCAGGCAGTCACCGCCGCGCGCGACGGGCCCAATTTTCGCGGCCAACCGGCGAAACGAAACGCGCCTCGTCAGATGTCCAGCGCGCTCGCCTTCAGCACCGCCTCGGTGCGGTTGCGCACGTCGAGGAGGCGGAAAATCGCGGCGAGGTGGATCTTCACCGTGCCCTCGGAAATGTCGAGCGCGCGCGCGATCTCCTTGTTCGCCTGGCCCTTGCCGAGCAGGCGCAGCACGTCGCATTGGCGCGGCGTCAGCATGGCGATGGTGTTGGCGTCGATCGTCTGCGCCGGCTCGGGCGTCGGCGCCGGCTCGGTCAGCAGCAGCGTCGGCGCGTAGATGCCGCCGCCGAGCACTTGTTGGAACGCCGCGGCCATTGCTTCCGGGTCGAGCGACTTGGGGATGTAGCCGAACGCGCCGGCGGCGAGCGCGTCGAGCACGTCCTGGCGCTGCTCCGAGCCCGACAGGACGACGAACGGCACTTGGGGAAAGGTCTGGCGCATCTCGCGGATCGAGCCGCCGCCGTTCATGCCGGGCATGGCGAGATCGACGACGGCGAGATCGACGCGCGAATCGACCTCGAGCAGCCCCCGCAACTCCGGCAGGCTCGCCGCCTCGCGCACTTCGGCCGGCCCGCAGCTATCGCTGAGGAGCAAACGCAGGCCGGTGCGGAACAGGGCGTGATCGTCGGCGATGACGAACTGGCGGGACATTTCTCTTCCATGACAATTCGCGCGCGGCTTGGCAAGCGGACCCTTGCTCGCCAAGGGTCGAGCGAGGCAAGCCGATTCGCCCTCCCTCCCCAACGCCCGCAGGGCTATCGCATATGAATAAAGAGCTCGAAGAAGAACTCTTTCTTCCATGCGGCGAGTTTCATTTTGCGCGCGATCGAGCGTTTGTCGGGGTGGGCTCGCAAGGTGTCGAGGGCCATGCGGCGGAAGATGGCAAGGTTTTGCGGCGCGTGATCTTTGCGGGTTCGGGCGTCGTCTTCGTCGAAGACGACGTCGAGCGGCCAGTGAAGATTGTTCTCGACGCCCCAATAGGATCGGATCGTCTCCGCCATCTTTTTGGGCGACAGGCGTTTGGAGAGCGCGACATAGTGGGTGAAGGTCTCGAGTTCCCCATCGACGCGCCGGCGCTCGCTTTCGATGCGGCCGAGAGCCGCCAGGTCGGGGAAGTTCGGCGCGTCGGCGGGCGCCGCGATCGACACCCGCGTTTCGGCGTCCCAGACGCTGACCATCAGGGGCGGCATATGGGCCCGCCCGCGCTCATAGCCGCGCCGCAATCGCTTGCCGTCGATGGCCGCCACGCCCTTGGGCGCTCCCAGGTCCAGCCCTTCGCGCAACGCACGCGCGAACGCCGCGAAGGAGCGGCTCAACGCGTCCGGATCGAGCAGGCGAAACAGGCGCGAAAAGCAATCATGGCTCGGCGCGCCATGCGGCAAGTCGACGATCTCGCGAAGGTCGCTCTCGTTCGCCTCGGCGAAATCGGCAATATCCACCACGCTCTTGGCCCCGCACAGCGTCGCCATGAGAGAGATGAACAACATCGCACAGCAATCGTGCCGCGCGTTCAAGTCACGCGGATCCCGAACCTCGCGCAAAATCGCAATCAGCGCTTCCATCGTCAGCCTCCCGAATCAGGAAGCTCCCTCAAGAATCGCTTTCTATCGTCCGTGCAATACCCCTATGCTCAAATGCGATTTCCCTGGGGAAGGCGGGCGCGCTTTCAACTCCGTTTTCGCAGACCACCGGACCGGGCCGCCTTCGCGCGCGACGGCTGGAAAAGCGAACGACGACAACCTATGGTCGCTCACGGCGGGCGCGGGCGGCGCGCTCCCGCCGCTCGGGATCGTCCATGCTCTCCTTTGCGTTTCAGCGATTGCTCGTCCTGGCGGCGACCTTGATCCTCGCCTCGCTCGCGGTGTTCGGCGTGCTGGAAATCCTGCCGGGCGACGCGGCGATGACGATGCTCGGCGCCAGCGCGACGCCCGAAGCGGTGGCTGCGCTCGCGCACAAGCTCGGGCTCGATCAGCCGATGGCGACGCGGTACTGGTCGTGGATCGCCGGCGCGCTGCACGGCGATTTCGGGCTTTCCTACGCCTACGGCTCGCCGATCGGCCCGCTGATCGCGCAGAGGTTGGCGGTCAGCGCGCCGCTCGCCCTGCTCTCGATGGCGATCGCCGCCGCGGTGGCGCTGGTCGCCGGCGTCTACGCCGCCGACGCCCGAGGCCGCGCCGGCGACGCGGCGGTGATGGCGGCGAGCCAAGTCGGCCTCGCCGTTCCCAGTTTCTGGTTCGCGATTCTGCTCGTGCTCGCGTTCGCCGTGCATTGGCGGCTTGCGCCGGCCGGCGGCTTTCCCGGCTGGGAGGCGGGTCCGCAGCGCGCGCTCGGCGCGTTGATCCTGCCGGCGATCTCGCTCGGCCTGGTGCAGGCGGCGATCCTGACGCGGGTGACGCGCTCGGCGCTGATCGAAGCGCTGAACGAAGACTTCATCCGCACCGCGCGCGCCAAGGGCCTGTCGCGGCGCGCCGCGCTGTGGCGCCACGCCCTGCCCAACGCGATGACGCCGATCCTGACCATCATGGGGTTGCAATTCGCCAACCTCATCGCCGGCGCCATCGTGGTCGAGAACGTCTTCGTGTTGCCGGGCCTCGGCCGCCTGATCGTGCAATCGATCGCCAACCGCGACGCGCTGGTCGTCGAGGACTGCGTCATGCTGCTGGTGGCGTTCGTGATCGGCGTGAACTTTCTCGTCGACGTCGCCTGCGCGGCGATCGACCCGCGCTTGAGGGCTCCCGCGCCATGAGCGCGAGCGCCCTCGAGACGCGCGGGCGCGCCGGCGCCAGCCTGCGGCTGGGCCTCGCCGTGGTCGCGGCTCTCCTCGGCGCCGCCGCGCTGTCGCTCGTCTGGACCCCCTACCCGCCCGACGCGATCGACGTGCCGCACAGGCTGCTGCAGCCCTCCATCGCCCATTGGCTCGGCACCGACGGGCTCGGCCGCGACGTCGCTTCTGAGATTCTCGCCGGCGCGCGGGTCTCGATCCTGGTCGGCGTCATCGCGGTCGGCGTCGGCCTCGTCTTCGGCGTCGCGCTCGGCCTTGTCGCCGCGGCGGCGAAGGGCCTCGTCGAGGACGCGATTATGAAACTGTGCGATTTCACCTTCGCGTTTCCGGCCCTTTTGTCGGCGATCATGCTGACCGCGACCTACGGCCCCGGCGTCGTCAACGCCATCGTCGCGATCGGCGTCTACAACGTGCCGATCTTCGCCAAGCTGACGCGTGCGACGGCCAACGTCGTGCTGGCGCGCGAATTCGCGCTTGCCGCGCGCGCAGCCGGGCGCGGGCCGCTCGGCGTCGCGTTCGACCACGTGCTGCCCAACGTCGCGCCGGCGCTGATCGTGCAGGCGACGATTCAGTTCGCCATCGCCATTCTCGCCGAGGCGGCGCTGTCCTACCTCGGGCTCGGCGCCCAGCCGCCGCAGGCCTCGTGGGGCCGCATGTTGAGCGATGCGCAAGGCTGGATGTACGTCGCGCCGCGACTGGCGGTGTTTCCCGGCCTCGCCATCGCGCTCAGCGTGCTCGGGCTCAACCTGCTCGGCGACGGCCTGCGCGACGCGCTCGATCCGCGCCTCAGGGCGCGGGGCTGAAATGCTGCTCGAAGTCTCCGGCCTCGCCATCGACCTGCCCTCGCCCACCGGCGCGCGGCGGGTCGTCCACGATGTCTCCTTTTCGCTCGCGGCGGGCGAGAGCCTCGGCGTCGTCGGCGAATCGGGCTCGGGCAAGACGATGACGGCGCTGGCGCTGATGGGGCTGTTGCCGGAAGGCGCGGTCGTCTCCGGCGCCGTGCGTTTCGAGGGGCTGGACCTGGCGCGGCTCGGCGAGGACGCCATGCGCAAGCTGCGCGGCGATCGGCTGGCGATGATCTTCCAGGAGCCGATGAGCGCGCTGAACCCGCTGCAGCGCATCGGCGCGCAGGTCGCCGAACCGCTGATCCTACATCGCGCGATGGCCAAGGCGGCGGCCTGGGCCGAGGCGGTCCGGCTGCTCGATCGCGTCCGGCTGCGCGATCCCGAGCGCATCGCCCGCGCCTATCCCTTCGCCCTCTCGGGAGGCGAACGCCAGCGCGCGATGATCGCGATGGCGCTGAGTTGCGGCCCGAAGCTGATCATCGCCGACGAGCCGACGACCGCGCTCGACGTCACCGTCCAGGCGAAGATTCTCGATCTGCTGGCGCGCCTCGGCGAGCAATCGAACATGGCGACGCTGCTGGTCAGCCATGACCTCGCGGTGGTCGCCCGGCATTGCCGAAGCGTCCTGGCGATGTACGGCGGAACCATCATGGAGAGCGGCCCGGTCGACGCCGTGCTGCGGCGCGCCCGCCACCCCTATACGCGCGCGCTGCTCGAAGCGCGGCCGCGTCCCGGCGCGCCGCGCGGCGAGCGGCTGCGCGCCATCGCCGGCGCCGCGCCGTCCTCGGCAAGCGCGCTCATCGGCTGCCCATTCGCCGGGCGATGCCCGCTGACCCTCGACGTCTGCCGCACGACCCCGCTGCCGACCATCGAATTCGAGGTCGATCATCGCGTGCGCTGCCATCGTGTCGACGCCGAGGGACGGCTGACATGAGCGCGCAAGCCCCCGAGTTTGGATTGGCGCGATCGCTCCAGCGATGCGACGGCTCCTGCGGTCGGGAAAAGACGCTCTCCAAGAGGTCGACGGCGCGCTGTGTCGGCGGTTCGGGATGTCTGTCCACCCGAATTCGGAGCCCAGCATGAGCGCGCCGCTGCTGGAAGTCGTCGATCTCGTCAAGGTCTACGCGCTGGCGCGGCCCGGCTGGTTCGCGCCGCGTCCCTACCGCCGCGCGGTCGACGGCGTCGGCTTCGTCATCGAGGCGGGCCGCTCGTTCGGCGTGGTCGGCGAGTCGGGTTCGGGAAAATCGACGCTGGCGCGCGCGGTGATGGCGCTGGAGCGACCGACCGCGGGCGCAGTGCGGCTGGAGGGCCGCGCGCTCAACGATCTGCCGCGCCGGAAGCTGCGCGCGATGCGCGCGCATATCCAGATGATCTTCCAGGATCCCTACGGCTCGCTCGATCCGCGCCAGAAAATCGCGCGCATCGTCGCCGAGCCGCTGGCGAACCTCGCCCACGTCGGGCGCGCCGAGCGCGCTGGCCGTGTCGAGGAGGCGTTGGGCGCGGTCGGCCTCGGTCCGGCGGACGCGCAAAAATATCCGCACGAATTCTCCGGCGGCCAGCGCCAGCGCATCGCCATCGCGCGGGCGCTGATCACCCGCCCGAAGCTGGTCGTTGCCGACGAGCCGGTCTCCGCGCTCGACGTCTCCATCCAGGCGCAGGTGCTCAACCTGATGAGCGACCTGCAGCGCGAGGCGGGCGTCACCTATCTCTTGATCAGCCACGATCTGGCGGTGGTCGGCCACATCTGCGACGAGATCGCGGTGATGTTTCACGGCCGCTTCGTCGAGACGGGCCCGAGCGCGGCGCTGCTCGGCAAGCCCGCCCACCCCTACACGCGCGAACTCGTCGACGCCGAGCCCAAGCTCGCAGAGACGCCGCTGCCGCCCCCCGAGCCGCCGCCGCGGCCCGACGCGACGACCGGCTGCCCCTATGCGGCGCGCTGCCTCTACGCGCAGGCGCGTTGTCTCGAAGAGGCGCCGACGTTGCGCCCGCTCGGCGAGGGCCGGCGGGTCGCGTGCCATTTTCCGCTCGGCGGCTGAGGCGTGAGGGACAACGGCACCGACTCGAACAGGCGATCGTCTCCGCCTCGTTCGCGCGGCCTCCTTCGAGCGCGGGAGTTATGCTAAGAAGGCGCATGGCGTGGGCCGCGAAGCCGCGCTGCCAATGTCGGAGCCTCCATGTCCGAGCGCGTCGCAGTCAAGCCCGTCATCTTCACGATAACCGCCGCCTGGGACCCGGAGGCGTCGGTGTGGAGCGGGCATTGCGACGACATCCCGGCCGCCGCCGACGCCCCGACGCTCGACGAATTGCTGGCGAAAATTTCCGCGATGGCGCTCGACCTGCTGCCGGACAATCATCCGGACGCCGATCCCGCGTCGCTGTTCCTGCAAATCACCGCCTTGCGCGAAGCCGAGCCGACGGCGGCCTGAATGGCGCCGCCGTTCGATCGCCCGCTGCGCGAGTTGCTGCGCGCCGCCGGCTGCGCCATCGTGCGGCAAGGCAACGGCAGCCATGAAATCTGGCGTAGCCCGATCACGCAGGGCAATTTCGCCGTGCCGATCGGCGTCCCGAGCCGGCACACCGCCAACGCCATCCTGCGGCAGGCCGGATTGCCGAAGGCGTTCTAGGCCGGCGCGCGAGCGGCGGCGACGCGACTCTTTCCCCGCCGCTTGACGCCGGCGCGCCGACGGATGCTATTGTCCGGCGCCCTCGCGTCCAGCCGTGGAGCGCCGCATGCGTCCTCCGTCCCGCCTCGTTGTCGTCCTCGGCGCAGCGATCGCCGCCCTGCTCGTCGTGATCGCGGCCGGCGCGTGGTTCATGCTCGGCGCGAACCGAGCCGTGACCAAGGACAGCGTGACGATCGGCATGCCGCTCGAGCCGCCGGGGCTCGATCCGACCGCCGGCGCGGCAGCCGCGATCGGCGAAATCACCCATTACAACATCTTCGAGGGGCTGACGAAGATCAACGAGGATTTCTCCGTCACGCCGCTGCTGGCGGAGAAATGGAGTTTTTCATCGGACCTCAAGACGCTGACCTTCACGCTGCGCAAAGGCGTCAAGTTCCAGGACGGCGAGACGTTTTCCTCGCAAGACGTGAAGTTCTCCTTCGAGCGCGCCGCGGCCAAGGACTCGACCAACAAGGACAAGGCGTTTTTCGCCTCGATCGAATCGATCGACGCCAGCGATCCCGGCGTCGTCACGCTGAAGTTCAAGGCGCCGAGTTTCGAGGCTCTGTTTCATCTCGGCCTCAACACCGCGGTCATCGTCGACGAAAAGAGCGCAGCGAGCGAAGCGACCAAGCCGGTCGGCACCGGGCCCTATACGCTCGCCGCCTGGAACAAGGGTTCGTCGGCTGCGCTCGACAAATGGGACGGTTTTCGCGACCCGGGTCGAATCGCCATCGCCCACGCCACGTTCCGCTTCATCGCCGACCCCTCGGCGGAGGTCGCGGCGATGCTCGCCGGCGACGTCGACGTCTTCGAGCGCTTCGGCGGCGTGCAGAGTCTGGCGCAGTTCCAGGGCGATCCGCGCTTCCAGGTGCTGATCGGCGGCACCGAGGGCAAGACTGTCCTGGCGATGAACAACCAGCGCAAGCCGCTCGACGACCTGCGCGTGCGCCAGGCGATCGCCTACGCGATCGACCGCAAGGCGATCATCGACGGCGCGATGAACGGATACGGCGCGCCGATCGGCAGCCACCTCACCCCCAACGATCCCGGCTACCTCGATCTGACCGGGCGATATCCGCACGATCCCGTAAAGGCGAAGGCGCTGCTCGCGGCGGCCGGCGTGGAGACGCCGCTCAAGCTGACGCTGACCTTGCCGCCGCCCGATTACGCGCGCAAGAGCGGCGAGATCGTCGCCGCCGAACTCGCCGAAGTCGGCATCGAAACGAAGATCGAGAACGTCGAATGGGCGCAATGGCTGTCGGGCGTCTACAAGGCCCATGCCTTCGACCTGACGATCATCAGCCACGTCGAGCCGCTCGACATCGGCGTCTACGCCAAGCCCGACTACTATTTCCAATACGACAGCCAGGCGTTCCGCGACATTTTCGCCCGGCTCGAGGCGGCGCCCGACATCGACGCGTACAAGCAGGCGATCGGCGAGGCGCAACGCCAAATCGCCGACGATTGCGTCAACGTGTTTCTGTTCCAATTGCCGAACATCGTCGTCGCCGACGCGAAGCTGAAGGGCGTATGGAAGAACGAGCCGATCTTCGTCAACGACCTCTCGGCGCTGTCGTGGAAATGAAGCGCGAGGACATTGCGCCGCCAGCCCGCGACGCGCTCATCGCCGGGCGCGCGACCCCTCGCCCCCAACCCCTCTCCCGCAAGGGGAGAGGGGAGGAGACGCGATGCGCCCCTTTGAGCTGAGCGCCGTCGCGCTGCTCGACGCCTATCGCCGCGGCGCGCTTTCGCCCGTGGAGGCGATGCGCGACGTGTTGCAGCGCGTGGCGCGGTTCGAGCCGCACATTCATGCGACCTATCTCTTGGCGCCGGAGCGCGCGCTTCGCGAGGCGCGCGCCTCCGAAGAGCGCTGGCGGCGCGGCGCGCCGATCGGGCCGCTCGACGGCGTACCCGCCACCGTCAAGGACAACATCGCCACCAGGGGCGAGCCGATCCCGCTCGGAACGGCGGCGAGCGAAATGGCGCCCGCCGCGGCTGACGCGCCGCCCGCGGCGCGATTGCGCGAGGCGGGCGCCATTCTCTTCGCCAAGACGACGATGCCCGACTACGGCATGTTGTCGTCGGGTCTTTCCAGCTTTCATGCGTTGGCGCGCAATCCCTGGAATCTCGCCCGCAATCCCGGCGGCTCGTCGGCGGGCGCGGCGGCGGCGGCGGCGGCCGGCTACGGCCCGCTGCATCTGGGCACCGACATCGGCGGCTCGGTGCGCCTGCCGGCGGGGTGGTGCGGGCTGTTCGGCCTGAAGCCAAGCGGCGGGCGCGCGCCGATCGATCCGCCCTATATCGGGCGCGTCGCCGGTCCGCTGACGCGCAGCGTCCCCGACGCGGCGCTGATGATGGCGACGCTCTCCAAGCCCGACGCGCGCGACTACACCAGCCTGCCGCCGCAGAGCCTGGATTGGCGCGTCCGGCCGGCCGAACTTCGCGGCCTGCGCATCGGCCTGCTGACGGCGGCGGGCTGCGGCGATCCCGCGACCGCGCCGGTCAAGGCGGCGGTCGAGCGCGCGGCGCGCGACCTCGCCGGCGCCGGCGCCGCCGTCGAGCCGCTCGCGCCGTTCCTGACCCAGGAGATGCTCGACGGGCTCGACCGCTTCTGGCGCATGCGCTCGCTGATCGACCTCGGCGCCCTGCCGCCCGAGCGGCGCGAAAAGGTGCTGCCGTTCATCCGCGCCTGGGCCGAATCGGCGACCGGCCTCAGCGGCGAAGCGGTCTTCCACGGCTTCAGCCAGATGATGGCGATGGGCAAGGCGGCGGCGATGGCGACGTCGCCTTACGATTTCGTGCTGTCGCCGACCGCGCCGATCGTCGCCTACCCCGCCGAAATGGCGTCGCCGAGCGGCGACCCGCTCAACCCCTTTCCCCACATCGGCTTCACCGTCGCCTTCAACATGTCGGAGCAACCGGCCGCGACGATCAATGGCGGCTACGACGACGAAGGCCTGCCGATCGGGCTGCAGATCGTCGGCCGACGCTTCGACGATCTCGGCGTCCTCGCCCTGGCGATGGCCTTCGAGGCGATGCGCGCCGGCGAGGCGCGCGCCTGGCCCGAGCCGCCGACGGAACCCTAGAACACCCCTGACGAAACGAGCGCGAGAGGAACCTCGATGAACGACTATTCCAAGATGTTCGACCTCACCGGCCGGCGCGCGCTGGTGATCGGCGGCGCCAGCGGCATCGGGCGCGCGAGTTGCTTCGGCCTGGCGAGCTTCGGCGCGCACGTGATCTGCGGCGACATCGACTTCGCCAAGGCGAAAGACGCGGCTCAAGCGATCAAGGCGGAGGGCCGCTCGGCCGAAGCGCTGCGCATCGACCTCTGCGATCCGGCCAGCGTCGCCGCGGCGGGCCGGGCCGTCGGCGTCCCCGACGCGCTGGTGATTTCGCCCTCGATCAACGTGCGCAAGCCGCTGCTCGACATCACCGACGAGGAATTCGATCGCGTGATCGGCCTGAACCTGAAGGGCGTGTTCCGCGCGCTCAAGACCTTCGCGCCCGGCATGGCGGCGCGCGGCAAAGGCAGCATCATCGCCTTCTCCAGCGTGCGCGCGCAAGTCGTCGAGCCGGGACAGGGCGTCTATGCCGCCACCAAGGCCGGCACGCTGCAAATGATCCGGGCGCTCGCCGCCGAACTCGGCGAATCCGGCGTTCGCGCCAACGTCGTCGCCCCCGGGGTCGTCGAAACGCCGCTCACCGAGCCGATCAAGCAGAACGAGGCGTGGCATCGCGCCTACGCCGAGAAATCGATGCTGAAGCGCTGGGCCGATCCGTCCGAGATGGTGGGCGCGGTGGTGTTCCTCGCCTCCGACGCCAGTTCCTACGTCACCGGATCGTATCTCCTGGTCGACGGCGGCTGGACCGCCGCCGACGGCCGCTTCACGCCGCCGCTGCCCAAAGCGGCGTCCGCGCGATAGACGCGCCCCTCTCCTAACCGCGCTCAGGAGAGGCAGGGCGATCGGCCGCCGGCTTCGCAGCGGCGTGAACCCGCCCGCTCCCGCTTGCAGGAGAGCCTCGGGGCGAGGGCGCGCCTCGCCCGATCAGGCCGCGCGCCTGATGAGGAAGCGGTAGACGCCGGCGCTTGCCGACGATTCGACCAATTGGGCGCCGGCGGCGGCGCAGAAAGCCTCGAAGTCGGCGACCGAACCCGGGTCGGTGGCGAGAATCTCCAGCGTCCCGCCTGGCGGAACCTTCTTCAGCGCCTTCCTGGCGCGGAAGATCGGCAGCGGACAATTCAGTCCCTTCACGTCAAGCGTCTTGTCGGCCACCGGCGTTCCCACGTCTCGCGTTCGCTGTCTCGACATGCCGTCGGAGACGATGAGATCTACAAGCCAATGTCAACGGTCCGGCGCGATCGATGGGGGCGTGAGAGGCGGCCAATCCTGCCGCGGCCGCGAACGAAGGCCGCGCGAAGCCGCTTCGCCTCGTCGGTCGGCGGCGGCCGGCTTGCGGGCTGCAGCGGTTTGCGCGACACCTTGCGCGATCATGGGGCGTGGCGGTTCGTCGCCCCCGTCCGCCGGCGCTGCAGGCGCCGGGCGCCGCTCCGCGACGCCAGGGCGAAACGTCTCGATCTCGCAACCGGATGGAATCAGCGCGCCGATGGAGAATCTTCCCGTCTTTCTTCGCGTTGCGGGCAAGCGCGCGGCGGTCGTCGGCGGCGGCGGCGGCGCGGCGCGGCGCGTCGAAACGCTGACGCGCGCCGGCGCTCAGGCGACCGTGTTCGCGGCAACGCTCGACGACGAGTTCCGCATCCTGCGCGAGGGAACCGCGTTCCAGCACGTCGCGCGCGACCCGACGCGCGCCGATCTCGACGGCTTCGTCGTCTGCTACGTCGCGACCGGCGACGCGGGCGCCGACGCGCGCGTCTTCGCTCGCGTGCGCGGCGCGCGCGCGCTGATCAACGTCGCCGACCAGCCGGACTTATCCGACTTCATCGCGCCGTCCATCGTCGACCGCGCTCCGCTTGTCGTCGCGATTTCCACCGGCGGCGCGGCGCCGATGCTCGCCCGCCTGGTCAAGGCGCGTCTGGAAAGCGCGATCCCCTCCGTCGCCGGACGCCTCGCCGCGTTCATGGGAAGGTCTCGCGCGCTGGTCGGCGCGCGGCTCGTCGACGCGCGGGCGCGGCGGCGCTTGTGGGAGCGCGTCCTCGAAGGCCCGATCGCGGAAATGGTTCTCGCCGACAACGAGGCGGCGGCCGAGGCGGCGCTGGCGAGCGAAATCGAGCGCGAGACGCAGGGCGGCGGCGCCGCGCCGCTTGGCGAAGTCTATCTCGTCGGCGCCGGTCCGGGCGATCCCGACCTGCTGACCTTCCGCGCGCTTCGCTTGATGCAGAAGGCCGATGTCGTGCTTTACGATCGCCTGGTCAGCCCGGACGTCGTCGACCTGACGCGGCGCGAAGCGGAGCGAATTTACGTCGGCAAGCGCCGCGCCGATCACACGCTGCCGCAGCAGGAGATCGGCGAATTGCTGGTGCGGCTGGCGCGCGAAGGCAAGCGCGTATTGCGGCTGAAGGGCGGCGACCCCTTCATTTTCGGCCGCGGCGGCGAGGAAATCGAAACGCTCGCCGACCACAAGATCCCGTTTCAGGTCTGCCCCGGCATAACCGCCGCGACGGCGTGCTCCGCCTACGCCGGCATTCCCCTGACCCACCGCGATCATGCGCAGACCTGCGTCTTCGCGACCGGTCACGGCAAGGACGGGCCGATCGACCTCGATTGGGGCGCGCTGATCCGCCCCAACCAGACCGTCGCGATCTACATGGGGCTCGGACACATCAAAGAGCTGACGCAGGCGTTCGTCGCTAACGGCGCCGACCCCGACCTTCCCGCCGCGATCGTCGACAACGGCGCCCGCGCCAACCAGCGCGTCGTCGTGGGCGCGCTTCGCACCATCGCGGCGCAAGCGCGCGCCGCGGCGCTGCGCGGCCCGACGATCATCATCGTCGGCACGGTGGTCGGCCTGCGCGACAAGCTGAACTGGTTCGCGGCGACGCCCGCGCGCGCCGAAGAGGACGCTCCCGGCGCCGATGCCCGGAAAGAGGCGCCGCGGGAGGAACGCGGCGACGCATGATTGCAAGCGGCGATCGATCGACGCCGGCCGCCGTCAGACGTCGGCCGCGTCGACGCCGCAGGCGCCGCCGTCGGGGGCGCAATAAATCCCGTAAAGCGTCGCCAGGATCGCCGTGACTTCGCGTCCGGCCAAGCGGTAATAGATGGTCTGCGCCGAACGGCGGACCTGCACCAGCTTCATGCGGCGCAGAACCGCCAGGTGTTGCGACAGCGCCGACTGGCTCAGTCCGATGATCCGCTGCAGTTCGCCCACCGACTTTTCGCCGTGGACGAGATTGCAGAGGACGAGCAGGCGCCGCTTGCTGCCCATCGAGCGCAACATCGCCGCCGCCCGATCGGCGTGGGCTTCGAGTTCGTCCGGGTCGATCTCGAGCTGCGCGGGCGCCGCTGCGCCGGCCGCGTCGAGCGATCCGCCCGCCGCCGCGGAGTCGGCGCGATCGCCCGTTGGGCGAGGCCTATCTTCAGACGAGAGGCGGTCGGGCGCCACGGGCGTTTCCCCTTTCATGCGCGCCGCGAGTCTAGGCGGAACCGCGCGGGCGAGCAACCGATCCCGCCAATCGCGCATCCGACGAATCCAGCGAAGGCCGATGGCCTCGCGCCTGTGGATAATAAGGCCGCTTCATGATGGCGACGGAGGCCATCGGCGGGAATGCGGACTAGAGAATGGCGGCGACGGCGCATGAGGCCATGGTCCTGGGCTATAGCGCTTGCAGGACGCGCGCGAGCCTTTGCGCGACCTCCTCAGCGAGTTCTGACAGCGCCGGATTGCCGATCCGCTCCATCGCCGCGCGCGGATCGATCGCGGCGACCTCGGTCTTGCCGGCGCCGGCGTCCTGGACGATGACGTTGCAGGGCAGCATCACGCCGATCTTGTTTTCCGCGCTCAGCGCCTTGTGGGCGAGCGGCGGGTTGCAGGCGCCGAGGATGCGATAGGAGCGAAACTCGACGCCGAGCTTCTGCTTCATCGTCGCCGCGACGTCGATGTCGGTGAGAACGCCGAAGCCCTCCTGCTTCAGCGCCGCGACGATTCTTGCGACGGTCTCGTCAAAGCCCACCTCGACGACCCGCGCGATATAGTAATTCATGGGAACCCTCCGTTTTCTGCGTCATGGCCACAAGCGTGGCCGTCAAGAAAACGCCGGGCCGGGCTTCGCCCCGAGCCGCTTCAGCGCGATCGCCAGCGGGCAGAAGCGGGTCATCGAAGCCTGGAGCAGATTGAGCCCGACGAACGCCGTCAGCAGCAGCCAAGCGAGGCTGTGCAGTTGCGCCAGCGCCAGGCTGACGAGGACCATTGTCCCTGCGAACGCCATCACCATCCGATCGATTGTCATCACTTTCCTCGCTTGTTCGTCCTGGTTCCGCGGCGGATGCGGCGACAGCGCCGGTTGGCGACCGTCGTGAGCCAAGCCTCCGCCGCGCCCGCCAGCGATTTCCCCGCTGTTAAATTCATGCTATCTAAATTAGATGATACTAATATCTCTGTCAAGCCGCGAGGAAAGGAACGTTCGAGGCGCCGATTGTCCATCTTCGCCGCCGTCGCGCCGTCGCCGACGCGCGAGGAGGCGCTCGAAACCCCGGGCGTGGCGAACTATATCGGCGCTGGTCCCTCGGCGACGGTCGCGAGCTGCGCTCTCGGCGCTCTCGGCCAATTCGAGGCGGCCAAGGCCGCGTCGGCGAGCAACGCATAGGAGGCCCATGATGTTTTCCCGACTCTTCGCCAAGCCCGATCCCGACGCGCCGTCGCGCGAGATCGGCCACGACGAGCTGATCCAGGCGCTCAGCGACCAGTCCGTCGCCGTCGTCGACGTGCGCGAGCCGCACGAATTCGCCGGCGGCCACATTCCCGGCGCGATCAATTTGCCGCTGTCGCGATTTCAGCCGGAGCAGTTGCCCGTCGGCAAGCCCGCGGTTTTCATCTGCCTCGCGGGCGGGCGTTCCCGCTCGGCGTTGCGCCGCGCTCACGCCGCCGGCGCGACCGAGGCTCGTCACTACGCCAGGGGCATGAGCGATTGGCGAGCGCGCGGCGGCCCTGTGGCGAGATAGGCGACTTCGCGCGCCTTGACGTTCCCCGACACGACCGGCGCGCCGGCGTCGCCCGAAGGCTGAACCCACGCCAGCGCCGGCGCCTCGAGAGGCCATTGCAGTGTTAAGGTTAATGCGATTATTGCAAGCGGGAAAACCGGCTTTGAGGCGCCTCAAAGCCGCTTTGCCTCTGAATTCTTGAGAAAACCGCCCGGCGGCGTCGCTCGAACCTTGGCGCTTGCGAAAGCCGCGCCGACGAGGTTGACTAAAGTCAACGCGACCCGAGGGGATGATCGCTACACGTTTTCCTCTAGGGTCGAAGCGGTTCGTCGTCGCGGTTTTCCGGACTGGTGCGATGAAACGGGAAGATCGACCCCTTCGCAAGGCCAAGCGAAAGGCGCCTCGCCCTTTTCGCGGGGCGGGCGGGCGGGATCGTCCCGGCGCTCGTTTCTCAAATTCTCCACGCTGACGGCGGCGCCGGCAAGCCGCCGAGGTTCGAGACGGCGGTCCGCCGCGCCGTTCTCGAGGCCGTCGGCATGGCATGATCAAGCCGCCGAGCGAGCGGTTCGCGGCTCTCGCTCGGCGCAGCAGGGTTCGCCGCCTAAGCCGATCCATGGGAGCGCGAGATGAGAAAAATCGCCCTCGAGGAGCATTTCACTCGGCCCGAAATATCGACCTATGCGCAATACGAGGGATCGAGCCGGGATTCGCCGCTCTTCGAGCGCCTTCATGAACGGCTGCTCGACTTCGGCGAACTGCGGCTCGAGTCGATGGACCGCGCCGGCATCGATCTGGCCGTGCTTTCTGTGGCGACGCCGGGCGTGCAGGCGGAACCCGACAGGGAGATTGCGATCAAGCGCGCGCGCGTCGAAAACGACTTCCTGGCGCGCGAAATCACCAAGCATCCCAAGCGTTACGCCGGCTTCGCCCATCTGCCGCTGCAGGACGCGCGCGCCGCCGCCGACGAACTTTCGCATTGCGTCGAACAGCTCGAATTCAAGGGCGCCATGGTCAACGGCCACACCAACGGCCGCTATCTCGACGAAAAGAGCTACGAGCCGTTCTGGGAGCGGGTCGAAGCGCTCGGCGTCCCTGTTTTTCTGCACCCGCGCGACCCCTACGACGCGCCGCACATGTTCGCGGGCCATCGCGAGCTCATGGGCCCGACCTGGGCCTGGACCGTGGAGACCGCGACCCATGCGTTGCGCCTGGTGTTCGGCGGCGTGTTCGATCGCCATCCCAAGGCGTGGCTGATCCTCAGCCACCTGGGCGAGACCCTGCCCTATCTGCTGTGGCGGCTCGACAGCCGCTCGCGCGCGCGCGCCGAGGAGGAGCCCAGCGGGCGGTCGCCCTCCGAGATCATCCGCGACAACATCCTCGTCACCACGGCCGGCGCTTGTTCTCACGCTTCGCTCGTCTGCGCGCTCTCGGCGCTCGGCGAAGACAGCGTGATGTTTTCGGTCGACTACCCCTACGAGGATTGCGAGGTCGCGGCCGAGTTCATCGATTCGGCGCCGATTTCCGAGGCGGCGCGCGCCAAGATCTGCCATGGCACGGCCCGGCGCGTGTTGCGGCTGTGACGCCGGGACCATGGCGGGAGACGCGTCGGACGCCTGAGCGCGACGTCCCCGCAATTCCCGACGCCGAGACGATCGCCCACGGCGCGCCGCAGGCGCCGATGGACAAAAGGACGCGAGCGCTGCAATCTTCGGCGCAAGGCTGCGCCAAGACGCCGAACGCAATTCGAATCGAGTGGGGGCGAACATGAAGCTTCAACGCCTCGTCATCGCGCTGCTTCTGGCGCCGCTGCTCGCGACGCCGGCGCTGAGCCAGCCGGCCGCGGACGGAAAAGCGTACGTTCCCGATCTCGGCGATATTATGGGCGCCGCGCAGCTCCGCCATTTCAAGCTATGGTTCGCCGGCCGGTCGCAGAACTGGGAACTGGCGCGTTACGAAATCGAACAGATTCGCAGGAGCTTGGACGCCGCGGCGAACCATTATCCCAAGTTGGGCGACGCTGATATCGCGGGATTGATCAAGACCGACGGCTACCCGGCCCTAGATGCGGTGAAATCCGCCGTCGAGGCCCGCAGCAATGCGAAATTCGGCGCGGAATTCGACAAGCTGACGCAGGCTTGCAACGCCTGCCATCGCGCGGCGCATTTCGCTTTCATCCAAATCCAGGTGCCGACGTCCTCGCCGTTCAGCAATCAATCGTTCCTCCCGCCGCCGGAGTGACGCGAGAGGCTTTCCCGTCGGCGCGACCGGCGCCGTCGAGCAGTCGTCGTGCGATTTCGATACGTCGGCCGAAACCCGAAAAATCTGCGCCCGGCTCAATCCGATCGAGGCGCTGCGTTACGAGTGAACCGGCGGCGGATCGCCGCCGCCCACCGTCAGTAGCCGGCGCGCAGCGTCATCGAGGCGACCCCGGCCGCGAGCGCGACGCCGGACTGCGCCTCGACCGACAAAGGCTGCAGCGTGAACGAGCGCTGGAAGCCGCCGACGAGCGCGTTGGCGCCGAGACCGGCCCCCAAGGAGACCGACGCGTCGGCGCCGACGTAGTCGCCCGCCAGCGCTCCGCGCCCCGGGCCGGCGGTCGGCGCGAACACCGCCCACGTCAGCACGCCGCGGCCGGTCTGACCGATGTCGAGGCCGAATTTCCGGATCGTGCCGGTATAGCGTTCCGCATAGCCGTGCGACGACGTGTAGACGCATCGCATGTCCTTGGCGGAGGTTATGATCATGCCCAATCCGCCGGCGACGTCGCAACGCAAGGCGCCGACCTTGACGTTGGATTGGGCCAGCGCGGGTTGCGCGAGAGCGGACAAGGCGACCAGCGCGACCGCAAGCGTCGCAGCGCGAAGATTTATCGCAGCCTCCTCTAGCCGAGTTCGTGCGCGAGCCGGCTCGCGCCCGTATCGCTCGCGCCGGATCGTCGCCGACACGTTCATTCCTCGAAGCCATCGGCGTCAAGGGTCACGACCTCGATCAGCACGCGAGCGGGCCTCGCCGCGCAGCGCCAAACAAATTCCGAGCTTGTATTGACGCCGGTCAAGGTTCTTCCGCGTCGAATGGCGCATAGAGGACAACGTCGATTGTGGCTTGCCGACGGACGCCTCGACGCGGGTCAACGAAATCGGTTGAAGACGGAGCGGCGTCCTCGTTGCCCGAAGGAGACGCCGATGCGCACGTCATTGCCGAAAGCTGTCGCCTTTTCGATTGCGGCGCTCTTTCTTGGAGGCGCGCTCGCCGCGACGCCCGCGTTCGCCACGACTTTCCACTCCGGCGGCGGGGGAGGCGGCTTTTCCCACGGAGGCGGGGGAGGCGGCTTCTACCACGGAGGCGGGGGAGGCGGCTTTTCCCACGGCGCGCCGGGCGGGTTCTATCGGTTCAACGGCGCCCCCTCGTTGGGCGGCGCCCTTTCGCATCCAAATTTGGCCCCCTCCGCAAACTTCGCGCCTCGCGCCAATCACGTTCCGTACGCGAGCTCCGCTTGGTCCAAGAGCGGGAAGCAACATTACCGCTTCTGGCGCGGCCACCGCCGTGGCTACGGATGGTGGGGCGGCGGCGGCGTCTATCCCTGGCCCTGCGACGGGTACTCCTGCGACAATGGCTATGGTTACGACGACAGCGACTGCTGGCGGTTGCAGCGAATCTACAATAGGTACGGCAGGTTCGCGGGATGGCGGCGCGTCTACGTCTGCGAGACCGGACCCTAAGCCGCCGACGGGCGCGTCGGCGCGGCTTCATGCGCCCGCGCGCCCCTACCCGCCCGGCGGGCGCGCCAGCGCGATCAATTTGTCGACCACGGCGTAGTCCTGGTAGCCGCAGCGCGCCAGCGGCCGCGCGCCGGCGGTGTCGAAGCGGCCTTCGCGCACCAGCGCGTCGTCGAGATGGAACGCGACGACCTCGCCGAGGACGAGGTATTGGTCGAGCGCTTCGCCGCGATGGGTCTTCAGCGTCGCGACTTCGACGACCTTGCATTCCAGCGCGGCGCGGGATTCGGCGACGCGCGGCGCGCTGACCAGCCGGCAGGGCGCCATCGTCAGCCCGGCGTAGTCGAATTCGCTCTGCCCACGCGGCAGCGGCGCCGAGGTCGCGCTGACCGCATGGATGAGATCGGCGCTGGCGAGATTGACGACGAACTCGCCGCTCTCGCGCGCGAACGACGCGGAGTCCTTCATCCCGTCGCTGGAGAAGCCGACGATCGGCGGCGCCGCGCAAAAGGCGTTGAAGAAGCTGTAGGGGGCGAGATTGATCCGCCCGTCGAGGCTGCGGGTCGAAATCCAGCCGATCGGCCGCGGCGCGACGATCGCCTTGAAGGGATCGTTGGGCAACAGGCTCTTGTCGCGTCGGCCGGCCTCATAAAACATCGCCAACTCCCATCAATCCGCAAAGACCGTCACGATGTCGGCGAGCGCCGGCCGCGGACGATCCTCCATGACGATCGTCGGCCGGCCGACGTGGATGAAGCCGGCGACGCGCTCATGCTCGGCAAGGCCGATCGCGGCGCCGAAGCGGCGATCGTAGGCGCACCATTCGCTGACCCATCCCGTCACGTAGCCGAGCGCGTTGGCGGCGATCGTCAGGTTCATGCACGCCGCTCCCGCCGAAAGCGTCTGCTCCCATTCGGGGATCTTGACGTGCGGCGCGGCGCGCGAAACGACCGCGACGACCAGTGGCGCGTGGGAAAAGCGCTGGCGCTCGGCGGCGCGGCCGGCCTCGTCGAGAGCGGGATCGTCGGCGAGCTTCAACGCGAGCGCGATGCGCCCGGCCCGGTCGCGTGCGGCGCCCTCGAACAGGATGAACCGCCACGGCGCGAGCTTGCCGTGATCCGGCACGCGCGAGGCGATCGTCAGCAGGGTCTCGATCTCGGCGGCGCTCGGACCGGGACCGGTCATGTTCGCGGGGGTGAGCGAGCGCCGGCGCGCGAGCAAGGCGATCGTCTCGTTCATGGCTGTGATCCCCCCCGATGCGGCCCGTTCGAGCGCGAGGCGGCGCTGCCCCTTCATGCCGAGTTTCCCGCGCCGAGACAATCGCCTTCGAACCGCCCCATTGTCCCGGCACGAGCCGGCGACGGCGCCCTGACAAGGGTTGACCGTCGATCTCGATCGCGGCAAGGCATTGCGCGCATGGCACCTCGCCTTCTTTCCCTCGCGCTGGCGCTCGCGGCCGTCGCCGGTTGTTGCGCCTCCGGGCTGGCGCAGACCCCGACGCTCGAATCGGGCCTGGGGACGCTGCAATTGTCGGCGGCGCTCAGCGGCTCGGCCGCGCCGCTGACCGGCGGCCTGCGCTGGCGGCTCTTCGCCGCCCGCCCCGACCTCGACGGCGCGCATCCGCTGATCGTCGAATCGGGCGAGCCGCAGCCGACCTTGACGGCGCCGGCCGGCGATTACGTCGTCCACGTCGCCCTCGGCCTCGCCAGCGCGGTCAAGCGCGTACCGCTGGGGCAGGAGGTGAGGGCCGAGCGGTTGACGCTCAACGCCGGGGCCTTGCGCATCACGGCGACCCTCGGCGACGCGCTGATCGACCCGGCGAAGCTGTCGCTCGCCATCTATGTCCCCCAGCGCAACAATCCCGAGGCCAAGCTGGTCGACGCCAAGGCGCGCGCCGGCGACATCATCGGCCTGCCCGAAGGGGCCTACCACATCGTCTCGACCTTTCTCGACACGGTCGGCGTCGGCTCGATCGGCCTCGGCAAGTCCGGCGGCGCGGCCGGCGCCCCGACGCCGACCAATTCGATCGTCGCCGCCGACGTCAAGGTCGTCGCCGGCAAGCTCATCGACCTGACCATGCGCCATCGCTACGCCGCCGTGACCATCAAACTGGTCAACGCCGCCGGCGCGGAAGCGCTGGCCAACAGCAGCTTTACCGTGCTCACCCCCGGCGGCGACCTGATTCGCGAGCTGATCGGCGCTTTTCCCTCGCTGGTGCTCGCCGAGGGCGAATACATCGTCATCGCCCGGCACGAATCAAAGACCTATCAGGCGACCTTTCAGGTGCAATCGGGCCTGGACCGCGACGTGGAAGTTATTGCACAAGGAAGCGCCAAGCAGGAATGACGCCATCATGCAAACGTTTTTTGTGGAAATTAAATGCGCGCTCGGACGCACCTATGAAGTGGCCAGCGCCCTGGCCGAAGCCGAGATCGCCTCGGAGATCTACTCGACCGCCGGCGATTTCGACATTCTCGCCAAATTCTATGTCGAAAGCGACGTCGACATCGGCCATTTCGTCGGCCATAAGGTGCAGCAGATTCCCGGCATCGTCGACACCCGCACGATCATCACCTTCAAGGCGTTCTGAGCGCCGCCTCACGCTCTCGCGAGAGCCCGCCATGATACGCCCCTTCATCGTCTCGATCGCCCTGACGCTCGCCGCCGGCGCCGCCTCGGCCGGCGCCGATTCCTACTTGTTCGACGCGCTCCACGGCGGCCCCTATCGCGCCGCGTGGGACAAGCTGATGAAGGACGTGCAGCCGACGCCCGACTGGCTGGTTCAATTCAACCGCAATTTCGACGGCGTCGCCGGCCAGTTCAAGTCGATCACGATCGAGGGCAAGGACTACCTGCTCTCGTTCGTCTGCAAGCCGCAGGATTGCGGAGCCCGCAAGTTCGAGGTTCTGTTCGACGCCGACGGCGCCAACGCCTACGGCGCGATCGGCGGCCGCGACCAGGAGCCGGCGTTCTTCGGCGCGCCGCCGCCGGCCTTGCAGGACGCCCTGGCCAAGGCGGTCAAGGGCTAGGCGCGTCGCCGGCGACGCGATCCTCGTAGCGGCGCGCGTTCCCTTCCGGGTCGGCGACTTCGTAGCCGCCCTCCGGGCGCTCGGCGATATAGGCGGGTCCGATCGGGACTTTGCCGTGCGCGCCGGGAAGGTCGAGCACGTAGGTCGGCAGCGCCAGGCCCGAGAGACGCCGGCGCAATTCGCGCATCAAGGCCTGGCCCTCGGCGATCGAAACGCGCAAGTGCGCAGTTCCCGGCGCGAGGTCGCCGTGGTGGAGATAGTAGGGTTTGACGCGCGTCTCGACGAAGGCGCGCATCAGCGCCTCGAGGGTGTCGGCGTCGTCGTTGACGCCGCGGAGCAGGACGCTCTGGCTCACCATCGCCGCGCCGCGATCGATCAGGCGTCGGCACGCCGCGCGCGCTTCGCTCGTCAATTCGCGGGGATGGTTGGCGTGCAGCGCGACATAGACGGTCTTGTCATGGCCCCGCGTCAGCGCGTCGGCCATCTCCTTGGTCGCGCGCTCGGGCGCGGCGACCGGCAGGCGGGTGTGCCAGCGCAAGACTTTCAGGTGCGGGATCGCGGCGAGCGCGCGCGTCGTCGCGGCGAGGCGGCGCGCCGACAGCATCAGCGGATCGCCGCCGGTCAGCACCGCCTCCCAGATTTCCGGGCGCGCGCGGATGTAGGCGAGCGCGGCGGCGAAATCTCTTTCGCTCAACGCGCCCGCCCCTGGCCCGACCATCTCGCGGCGAAAGCAGAAGCGGCAATAGACCGCGCAGACCGACACCAGCTTGATCAGCGCGCGGTCGCGATAGCGATGCACGACGCCTTTGAGCGGGCTCTTCAGCTTATCGCCGATCGGATCGGGGTCCTCGGCGGGATCGCGGACGAGCTCGCGCGCGTCGGGGACGTATTGGCGCGCGATCGGGTCGGCCGGATCGTTGCTGTCGATCAGCCGCGCCACGGCGGGCGTCAGCGCGATCGCATAGCGCGCCGCGACCGCCGCGATCTCGGCGCGCCGCGCGGGCGCGACAAGGCCCGCCGCGATCAGATCGTCGGGCGACTTCAGCGTGCGGGCGGGCCGGCGGGCGCTCATCGCCGCTGTTTAGGCGCGCTGGCGACGGAAGGAAAGGCGGCTGCGGAGGCGGCGGGCGCCGCTGGAAAACGACGAGAAGTCGGCGCGTCGGCGGATTCGAGCGATCCCGCCGACGCGGCGATGGCGCAAGTTTTTGCGCCGATCGCGGCGATGTGGGCTATGACCAAGCCTCCACCGCGCTGGCGACGGCGTCGAGTTCGCGTTAGAGCCGCTCACGAATTCGAGAAGGAACGAACATGGACGGGTTGTCGCTTTCCCCGGTGGGCATGTTGCTGCAGGCCGGCCCGGTCGGCAAGGCGGTGATGGCGACGCTGCTCATCGCCTCGCTATGGTGCTGGGTCTTGATCGTCGAGGGCGTCGTCACCGTCGTCAGGCTCGCCCGCGCGGTGCGGGCCGCGCGCGCCGGCGCGTCGACGCCGCTGTTCGAGCCGATCGAGGCGGCCGGACGCGCGGCCGCGCGCCTTTCCGTCATCGACGAAAGCGTCGGCGACAAGCGCCGGCGCGTCGCCGAGACGATGCGCCGGGCCGGGCGCGAACTGCTGATGCGCGCCGAGGGCGGGCTGCCCAATCTGGCGGTGATCTCCTCGGTCGCGCCGTTCGTCGGTCTGTTCGGCACGGTCTGGGGCGTCATGACGAGTTTCGCCGGCATCGCCGAGGCCAAGGACACCAGCCTCGCGGTGGTCGCGCCGGGCATCGCCGAGGCTCTCGCCGCGACCGCCTACGGCCTCGCCGCCGCCATTCCCGCCTCGATCGGCTATAACCGCATCGGCGCGGCGTTTTCGCGCGTCGGCGTGAGACTGTCGCATTGGATCGAAGACCGGGCGGCCGAGATCGCTGCGGCCGGCGAGCGCCAACCCCATAAGGACGTCGCGTGATGGCCCTTCCCACCCGCAACGAAGCCTCGGGCGAAGACCTCTACCAGCCGCAGGCCGAAATCAACGTGACGCCGCTGGTCGACGTCATGCTGGTGCTGCTGATCGTCTTCATGGTCACGGCGCCCCTGCTCGCCGCGGGCGTGAAGGTCGAGCTGCCGCAGGCGAAGGCTGTGCAGCCGCTGGACCCCAAAGACCCGATCGTCGTCACGGTGGGCAAGGACGGCAGGCTGTCGCTCGGAACGGAAGAAATCTCTGCCGATCGGCTCGTCGAAGCGGTCGAGGGCAGGCTCGGCGAAGACCGCACGCGCATCGTTCGCCTGCGCGGCGACAAGGACGCCGCCTACGGAGACGTGGTCGCGGTGATGGATCGGCTGGCGACCCACGGCGTCACCCATATCGCCATCGTCACCGGGCCGAAGAACCGAGACGCGGCGCCCGAGAGCAGGGCGGAGGCCGAGCCGTGAGCCAGGCGGGCGCGATCGCGTCGGCGCCGCCGGACATCGGCGAGGCGCAGGCGGAATGGGCGGTGCGGCCAGCCTGGCTGCGGCCGACGGCGATCGCGCTCGCGCTGGCTCTGCACGCGGCGGCGGCGGCTTTCATCGCCGCGCCCGTCCTGCCTGCCTCGCCGATCGACGCGATCGACGTGACGCTTGTGGCGCAAGGCGACGCCGCCGAGGAAAGGCAGGCGCGCGACGAAGCGCAGCCGGCCGAGGCGGCGGCGGCGCCCCACGCTCCATCCGCCGAAGTCGCTCCCGAACTCGCCGCGCCGGCGCCGCGGATCGAGGCGCCCGAGGCGGTTCCGCTGCCCCTGGCCAGGCGCGAAGCCGAGGCGATCGCGACGCCGAAAGCGCCTGTCGTCGTCCGGGAAAAGGACGATTCCCCGACGCCGGCCGAATGGCGCGAGCGACGCCGCCAGCAGGCGGAATCGACGGAGCGACGCCGCACGGCGCAAGCCGCCGAGCAAGCCGCGCGGCTCGGCGCCGAGCAGGGGCGCGCCGCGGCGAGCGCCGCTGCGCGCGCGTCCTATGCGTCGTTGCTGTCGGCCGAACTCAACCGCCGCAAGATCTATCCGTACTCGGCGCGCGCAGCCGGCGTGACCGGCTCCGTCGGCCTCGCCTTCAGCGTCGGAGCTGCGGGCGAAGTCGTCAGCCACGCGATCACCCGTTCCTCGGGCAGCGCCGCCCTCGACGGCGCGGTCGAGGCGATGGTCGCCGCCGTCCGCGCTCCCCCGCCGCCGGGCGGCTCGTTCCACGCCAGCACGACCGTCAATTTCAGCATTCAGTGAGGAGGGCGAGGCCGGCCCGCTGGGGCGGCCTCGTCGCGGCCGAAGCAGCGAAATCGGGCAATGCGTATCCTGTCCCTGCAAAGCGGCGACGGGTTTTGGCGAGGGCGCATCACATCCCTGAGAAAACGAGGAGGGATCGCCGCGTGAGCGCTGCGCCGCGCCCTCGCGCCTTGACGGCGCGAATCTCACCGGCTATTCCGTACCATAATGTATAGTAGCTAACTATCGAAAGCGGGATCATCGATGACTGCTCGCGATGATCGCAACAATCTCGGTTACGAACTCGGCCTCGCCTCCCGCCGCTGGCGCGCCCGGGTCGACCAGAGGTTAGCCCCCTTCGGGCTGACGCAAGCCAAGTGGGTGCCCTTGCGCCATCTGTGGCGCGCGGGCGGCGGCCTGCCGCAGCACCGGCTGGCGGAACACGCGAGCATCGAAGGCCCAACCCTGGTCCGCGTGCTCGACGAGCTCGAGCGGCGCGGCCTGATCAAGCGCTGCGACAGCGACGCCGACCGGCGGAGCAAGATCGTTCACCTGACCGACAAGGCCGCGCCGCTGCTCGACGAGATCGCCGTCCGCCTCGATGAGCTGCGCGAGGAGGTTCTCGCGGGCGTGCCGGACGAGGACGTCGCCCTGCTGCACAGGGTCCTCGCGCGGATCATGCAGAACCTCGAGAAGGCCGACCTGTGACGACCGACGGCGACAATTCGCCGAGCCCGTCGGCCGCTCCGTCGCCCAGCCCGCCAGCCGCTCGGCCGCGCCGCGTCCGCGTGTTCGGCGCGCTCGCGCTGGGCGCGATCGCGCTCGCGGGCGGCGCCGCCTGGGCTTACGCGCGCTGGGCTCACGTCACCGAGAACGACGCGCGCGTGCGCGCCGACATGATCACCATCGCCAGCCGCGTCGACGGCTGGGTGACCGCCCGCCCGGTCACCGACGGCGAAAAGATCCACAGCGGCGAGTTGCTGGCGGTGATCGACCAGCGCGAGGCCGCGCTGCGTCTCGCCGAGCTGCGCGCCAAGTTGGAGTCGACGCGCCTGCAAGAAAAGCGCGCCGCCGCCCAGTTGCGCATGACCGAGGCCACCAGTCCCGACGCCGTCGCCGCGGCCAAGGCGCGCCGCGAGGCGGTCGAAGCGAGCCAGCGATCGGCCGCCTCCCGTCTCGACGAAGCGCAGCGCGACTTCGCGCGGGCCGACGCGGTGGTCGGCCGCCTCGTCTCGCGCGAGCTGTGGGACCAGCGACAGACCCAGCTTCGGCAAGCCGAAGAAAACGAGCGCGCGGCCACCGCCGAACTCGCCGCCGCCGACGCCGCGCTCGCCGACGCTGAGGCCAAGCTCGGCGACGTCGACGCGCTGCGCGCCGAAGTCGACAGCTTGGCCGCGGACGCCGTGCAGATCGAGGCCCAGATCCGCCAGAAGGAGATCGACCTCGCCGACTGCGAGCTGCACAGCCCGATCGACGGCGTCGTCGACGACAAGTTCGTGCAGCCCGGCGAGTACGTCATTCCGGGACAGCGCCTGTTCATCGTTCACGATCCCAAGGGGGTGTGGATCGACGCCGACATCAAGGAGACGAAGCTGACCCGACTGAAACCCGGGCAGCCGGTGGAGGTCTCCGTCGACGCCTATCCCGACCGCCGCTTCGTCGGCCGGATCGAACGCATCGGCGCCGCCGCCACCAGCGAGTTCGCCCTGCTGCCCAGCCCCAATCCATCGGGAAACTTCACCAAGATCACCCAGCGCGTGCCGGTGCGCATCGCCCTCCAGCAACCCGACGACGATCCCTTGCGTCCCGGCATGATGGTGGAGGTCGACATCGACACGAGCCGTTTCTAAAGGAGCCGATCGGCTGCGGCGACGAGGTCTCGTCGACCGCAGGAAGGAACATGAGATTCGCCTCGCCACGCCCTCGTCATCCCGACCCGATCCGCGGCGCTCGCCGCAGCGCGCGCCGCGCGGCCGTCGCCGTGCTGGCGGCGGGGCTGTCGCTGGGCGCTTGCGAGGTCGGCCCAGATTATTCGCCGCCCGCCGTCGCGCTCGCGCCGTTCCACAACGCCCAGGCGGTCGACGACCGCGCCGCCAAGGGGCCGCCGCCGCCGCTCGACCAATGGTGGACCGGCTTCAACGATCCTGAGCTCACCCGCGTCATCGAGCGCGTGCTGGCCGAGAATCTCGACCTACAGGCGTCGATCGAGCGGGCGAGCGAAGCGCGCGCGGCCGCCAAGGCGTCCGAGGCGAAGCTTCTGCCGACTCTGGACGCCACCGGGCAAGCGACGTTCGAGCAGATGTCGTGGGAGAACCCGATCGCTGCGCTCGGCCGCCCCATGCCCGGCTTCCCGCGCAGCGGCGCGCTCTACGACCTCGGCGCCGGCGCCGGATGGGAAGTCGATCTGTTCGGCGGGCTTCGTCGCGGCGAAGAAGCGGCCGAAGCCGAAGCGCAAGCGGCGGAAGCGTCGCGCCTCGGGGTCCGCGTCATGGTCGCCGCCGACGCCGCCGACGCCTATCTGCAGATTCGCGGCGATCAGGCGCGGCTGCGCGTCGCCGACCAGCAAGTCGCCACCGACCGCCGCCTGCTCGACCTGGTCAGGCTGCGGAAAGCCCAGGGAATGGCGACCGACCGCGAGGCGGCGCAGGCGGAAGCCCTGCTCGCCCAGGCTCAGGGCGCCGTTCCGCTGCTGCGCTCGGCCCTCGAGGCGCAGACGAGCCGGCTCGACGTGCTGATGGGCGTGCAGCCGGGCGCCGCCGCCGAACTGGCCGACGCGGCCGCCCTGCCCGCGATTCCGCGCATCGTGGCGACCGCCGCCGATTTGCGCCGGCGTCCCGACGTCATCGCCGCCGAGCGCCATTTGGCCGCCGCCAACGCGCGCATCGGCGAGGCGATCGCCGAGTATTACCCCAAGCTGTCGCTGTCTGGCGTGGTCGGCTATGAAGCCACCGACCCCTCCCACCTGTTCCAGAGCGCCACCTTCCAGCCGCTGGCGACCACCGGCCTGCGCTGGCGGCTGTTCGACTTCGGCCGCATCGACGCCGAGGTGGAAGCCGCCGACGCCGCCAGCCGGGAAGCGCTGATCAACTACCGAAAGGTCGTCCTGCGCGCCGCCGAAGAGGTCGAGGACGCTTGCATGAGCCTGGTCCAGCTCGAAGCGCATCGGCGCGACGCAGCGAACCAGATCCGCGCCTTGAAGCGCGCGCGCGACGACTTGCAGGACGCCTATCAGAGCGGGTTGATCGCGCTTACCGACGTGCTCGACGCCGACCGCCAGCTGCTCCTCGCCGAGGACGACCTGCCGCGCACCCAGACCGACGCGGCGCGCGCCGCCGTCGCCCTGTTCCGCGCGTCGGGGGGCGGATGGTGAGCGCGGCGCCCGAACAAGCGTCGCGGCCGTCGACGCGCGGCGTCGCCGCCGACGAGCTCGCCGCCCGCTTCGGCGCGGCCTACAAATGGTGCGCCACCTGCACGGTGATGGTGGGCACCATCGCCGCCATCCTGTCCTCGACCATGACCAACGTCGCGCTGCCCGACATGATGGGCGAGTTCGGCCTGGGGCAGGATCAGATCCAGTGGGTGTCGACCGCCTTCCTCGCCGCCACCACGGCGTCGATGCTCGCCGCGGCGTGGGGCGTCGCCGCCTTCGGGGTGCGCCGCTGCTTCATGCTGTCGCTCGCCGTCTTCTGCGTCGGTTGCCTGGTCGGCGGCTACGCCACCGACGCCAGCGAACTGATCCTCGCCCGGGCGATTCAGGGGACGGCCGCCGGGGTGATCCAGCCTTTGTCGATGGTGATCATCTTCCTGGTCTTCCCGCCCAACCGGCGGGGCACGGCGATGGGCGTCTACGGCCTGGGGGTGATCCTCGCGCCGGCGCTGGGGCCGACCCTCGGCGGCGTGCTGATCGACAACTACTCCTGGCGCTACACGTTCTTCGTCTGCCTGCCGCTCTGCCTGTTCGGGATGCTGCCCGCCCCCATCTTCCTGCCCACCGAGCGGCGGGTGACGGCGCCGCCGTTCGACTGGGTCGGCTTCGTCCTCGTGGCGACGTCGATCGGCGCGTTCCTCGCCGGGCTGTCCAACGGACAGCGCCTGGGCTGGGACTCCAACTTCGTCCTCGGCGCGTTCGCGTTGTCGGCGATTTGCGCGGTCGGCTTCCTCCTTCAGGAACAGCGGACCGCCCATCCGGTGATGGACCTCGACGTCTATCTCAACCCCCGCTTCGTCGCCGCCTCGGCGGTGGCGTTCATGCTCGGCGTCGGGCTGTTCAGCTCGACGTATCTCGTCCCCCTGTTCGTGCAGACCGTCCAGGGCTACACGCCGACCGCCTCGGGTCTGTTGCTGGCGCCCGCCGGCGTCGCGCTCGGCTTCATCCAGCCGCTGGGCGGACGGCTGAGCGATCGCTTCTCCGCCCGCGTCCTCATCATCATCGGGATCGTGTTCCTCGGCGTCTCCAACTGGCTGATGACCGACGCCGATGCCTCCACGCCGTTCTGGCGCTTCGCCATGTGGGTGGCGATCGGCCGGATGGGGATGGGGCTGATCATGCCGGCGCTCAACAGCGGCGCGCTCCGGGTTCTCGAGCCTCGCCTGGTCGGCCACGGGGCCGGCGCGATCAACTTCGTGCGACAACTCGGCGGCGCCGTCGGCGTCGGCGCGCTGTCCGTCTATCTCGAGCGCCAGACGACCACTTACGCCAGCGAATTCAACGCCATGCAGACGGGCGGGGCGGGCGCCGCTCAGGCGCTCGGGCGCATCGCCGCGGCGCTCGCCCGCGCCGGCCTGCCGGACAACCCGCACATCGGCGCGCGCGCCCTCGAAGCGCATCGCTTCCTCTCCCAGATGATCGAGGCGCAGGCGAGCGTGATGGGCTTCCGCGAAAGCTTCCTTCTGGTCACCGTCGGCTTCTTCGTCGCCCTCGTCCCCGCCTATTTCATGCGGCCGTGGCGGCCTTCCCAAGAGAGCGGGCGGAAAGGCGCGACGGAGCGAACCGGCCCGTCGCCGCCGCGACAGGCCGGCTCGACGGTATCCTGACGGCTCGCCGTCCGTCGCCGTCCCGCCGCGCGGGCGGCCTCTTCCACGCCGGCGCGACCGTCGATTTCAGCTTTCAGCGAGGAGGGCGAGGCCGTGACGGCGATCGGGGGGCGCTTCGCCGATCGGGGGCGGTCCACCACAATCATGCGGTTTGCGGATGATCGGTTCGCTCTAACCCCAACCCCTCTCCCGCAAGCGCTGCCGCATTTACACATCGAAATTCGACGCCTTGCCTGTCCGCTGTGCCTGATCCGTGCTCGGCGTCAAGGCCAAGCCCGTTTCACGGGTCGCGCGCTCACGCGCGAGCCTTGACCCCTCCGCGCGGCTCAGGCTGTTGGCTTCCATAATCTTTGCTCAGCGAAGCCGGCCCGCAGGGCCGACTTCTCGCAGCAAAGATTATGGAAGCGCTTCGCCGCATCGGAGCGGCGCAGTCACCGCGGAGCGGGCGAAGCGCAGCGGAGCAGCCGCGAAGCGGCTTGACGGCGGCGATCCGATGTGGCCGCCGACCCTCGAAAGATCTGTGCATGTCGCGGGGACGATCCCCGGATCAAGTCCCAGGACGGCAATGACGGCGGTCGGTCGTTTTAGCCGTCGGCGCTATTCGCCGCACGAAGTCCGGCGTGAGCAGTCGCCGGCTGGCGCGGCCCGCAAAGCGATGGACGCCATGGCCTGACGTTTCCCGGGTCATGGTCACAACAGCGCGGGAGAACCGAGCAGGGGAAGCAGGCGGCTTACGATCGAGGCCAGACAGATCAGGACGACGAGGAGCTTGAGAAGCTGAGCGAGCCGCCGTTCGGGACAGAATTGGTCGATGACCCAGAACAGAATCGCCCCGATGACGATTGTAATAAGAATGCCGATCACCAGCGAAATCATCACGGCCTCGCGTTTCTCGATCGATAATGGCACAAGGTTGGAGCCCGCGCGCGATCGTCGCCACCGTCGGAATATACCTACTGGCCGCGCGGGTCGGCCTCGGCGACGGCGCAAGTCCGGGCCTCGGCGCCGCCAAGCCGTCGTGGGTGATTTCCGAGTCTACCGTCCGGCGGGGACAGAGCTACGGTCGACCTCAGGCTCTGCGATGCGGGCCGCCTCGGCCCACAACGAGCCAGAGCCGAACGTTTCAGAACGGAGCCTGCGAAATGGACAAAGATCGGGTAACCGGCGCGATGAAGACCGTCGTCGGCAACGTCAAGGAAGCCGTCGGCAAGCTCGTCGGCGACCAGAAGACGATCGCGGAAGGTCAGGCGGAGCAGAAGGTCGGCAAGGCGCAGAACGCGCTGGGCGGGCTGAAGGACGCCGCCCGCGACGCCAAAAAGGCGAAGTAGCGCTCGACGCTTTTCGCCCGGCGAGACGCTTGCGGCCCGGCGAGCGGTCGCAGTTCCGCGGCCGCCCGCGGGCTTGAAAGCGCCGACCTCATAAGGAGCATCGCCATGACCAAGCATATGCCGGAGGCGCCGGCCGCGAACCGTAGCGACAAGGGCACGGGAGACCATCATGGGATCGCCAGCGACGCCACGCACGTCAAACACCTGGACGATCTGAACGCATCCGAGCAGGGCGACACAGCCAACATCAGACAGAACACGACGAACAAGGGCTTCTTCCGCGGACGGAGAATGAAATAGCCTGATCAGCGACAGGAAAGAGCGTTCGCCGCGTGCGCAGGCAAAGGGAGAGCCAGCCTCTGAGGAGCAAGCGAAATGCCAAACGATCGGAACGAGCCCGCCAGAAAGAGACCGTCCAACGAAGTAAAGGCGTCGATGTCGGACTTGCGGTGGGCGTCGGAGCAATTGATGGCGAGAATCGCCGAAGCGAAAGCCGCCATGACCTGCCGCTCGATTCGACGCTTGGGAACCCAATTGGGCGAAGAACGTCGCTGACGGTGATCTGGACGTTCCTGACGACGACGATCGGCGCCTTCGCCGGACGCGATCGCTCTTCAGCGCGCCCCTGACGGACGGCGCTGAGAATCGTCGCCGGCGGGACGGCGTAGCGGGCGAAGCGGATCGGAGCGGCCGCGAAGCGGCGGACGAATGCTTCGCATTCGCCTGGACTTGACGGCGGCGATCCGACGGCGCCGCCGGCAAACCGAAAGTTGCGCGCATGTCGCGGGGACGATCCCCGGAGCAAGCCCCAGGACGGCGATGACGGCGGTCGATCGCCTCGGCCGTCGGCATGATCCGCCGCATGGCGTGCGGCGAATAAGCCCCGCATTGACCGCATGACCTTCGGCGGCGCGCCGGCTTGCGAACGCGCTTATTGTCGAGTTTCGGATTACGGTGACGCATGCATAATTCCCTTATTCAGGTGACCCTTGGCCGTGACCCCCACCGCTCGCAATCGCGGCCTCAGTCGACAGGGAGGAGTGGCCGACGAGACTTAGAAATCGGGATTTATGCATGGAGTGGACCCCGAAGTTGAGACACGGGTAAAAGGGTGACATGGCTTCCGAGGAGGAACCATGTCGGAACCGGGCAAGAGTCCGCGGCAGTTTTCGGAGGCGTTCAAGGAAGCCGCGGTGCGGCGGCTGGAAGCTGGCGAGAAGATTGCCGCGGTGGCCGCGGCGATTGGGGTCAAGCGGAAGCTTTTGTATCAGTGGCGCAACGCTTGGCGGGCGATGGGGTCGGCCGGGTTCAACCGCAAACGCGGGCGGAAGCCGGGCTGGAAGGCCGCCGAAGCCTGCGCGGCGGTCGCTCCGTCGTCCTCTCCGGACGCCGTCGCGCCCGCTGCGCAGGCTTCGCAGGAGCTGAGGAAAGCGCAGGCCCGCATTGCCGAACTGGAACGGCTGATCGGGCGTCAGCAGGCGGATCTGCATTTTTTTCGCGAAGCCTTGCGGCTCTGGGACGCGACGCCCCCGAACGGCGGCGCGCCCATCTCTACGCGGTCGTCGAAAAAATGACCGCCGACGAGTCGCAAGGCTTTCTCGAAGACGACGCCAACGTCCGGCGCCTGTGCGCCCTCGGGGACGTGTCGCGCGCGGGCTACTACCGCCATTTCGGCCCGCACGCTCCCGCCCGCGCGGACGCCGATCTGCGCGATCTCATCCAACGCGAAGCGCTCGCTCATCGCCATTACGGCTATCGTCGCGTCACGCAGGCGCTGCGCCGGCAAGGCCTGATCGTCAACGCCAAGCGGGTGCTCAGGCTGATGCGCGAAGACAACCTGCTCAGCCTGCGCACCAAGCCCTTCGTCCCGCGCACGAGCGACAGCCGGCATGGCTTCGCGATCCGGCCAAACCTCGCCCGCGCGCTGCGTCCCAGCGGCCTCGACCAGCTCTGGGTCGCCGACATCACCTACATCAGGCTGGCCGAGGACTTCGTCTATCTGGCCGTCGTCATCGACGCGTTCTCGCGCAAAGTGGTGGGCTGGGCGCTCGCCGGCCATCTCGAGGCTTCGCTCGCCCTTGAGGCGCTTGATCAGGCGCTCGCGGCGCGCCAGCCCCAGCCCGAAAGTCTCATCCACCACTCCGACCGCGGCGTGCAGTATGCGTGTTCCGACTATGTCGAACGGCTGGAGGCGCGCAAAATCGTCATCAGCATGAGCCGGCCCGGCAACCCTTACGACAACGCCAAGGCCGAGAGCTTCATGAAGACGCTGAAAGCCGAGGAGGTGAACGGCAAGGCCTACGCCAACATCGACGACGCCCGTCGGCAGATCGGCGCCTTCATCGAGACCATCTACAATCGTCAGCGCCTGCACTCGGCGCTGGGCTACAAACCGCCGGTCGAGTTCGAAGCCGAACTGCGGCCGGTCGCGCCAACGCTGAACCAGGACGAAGCCCTGTCACTCAATTAGCGTGTCTCACCAGAGGGGTGCAGTCCAGCAAGTGTCCCCGTAATCCCGTAATCCGTAATCCCGTGATTACGGATTACGGTGACGCATGCATAATTCCCTTATTCAGGTGACCCTTGGCCGTGACCCCCACCGCTCGCAATCGCGGCCTCAGTCGACAGGGAGGAGTGGCCGACGAGACTTCGAATTGGGGATTTATGCAAGTGTCCCCGTAATCCGTAATCCCGCGCGGACCGGCGGCGCCTCGGCGCCCGCCCCTTCTCGAGAGCGTCTCGAATATTCGGCGGGTCGCTGTGAGCCGAAGGGGCGATTTTGCTTGGCGAAGCCGAGAGGATTGCGCGCCTCGATCGTCTCGAATTGCGACAATTTGCCACATTTAAAATTTTGGAGTTTACATTTTACGACTACTTATCGTAGCGTTTCTTACTGTGATTGTACAGGCCTCGTCGCCGGTTTCGGGCGGATGACGCAGGAAGAGCGGACGATCATCGACGCGAGGCCGGCTTTGCGGCGTTAGACGTGTGGCGGACCAACGCCGCGCCCTTTTCGCTCCGCCACGGGGAGCGACGCCATGGCGACGCTGACTCTTCTGGCCAGCTTCAACCAGACCGACGGTCTATACCCACAGTGCACGCTGCTTGTCGACGCCAAGGGCGACCTGCTCGGCACGACGCCCTACGGCGGCGCGAACGGCAACGGCGTGGTGTTCGAGATCGCCAACAACGGCACCGTTGCGGCCCCGAAATACGCCAGCGTCCCTACGACGCTCATCAGCTTTGTTTATTCCACCAACGGTCAAAACCCGGAAGCCGGCCTGATCGCCGACGCCAATGGCAATCTGTTCGGCACGACATATGGCGGGAGCGGCAACGGCGTTGACGCCACAGTATTCGAGATCGCAAACAACGGCAGCGTCGCCGCCCCAAACTACGCCAGCGCCCCCACCACGCTCGTCAACTTCAACCCGAATGTCGGTGGTGAGGTCGCAGCCGGCCTGATCGCGGATGGCAAAGGCGACCTGTTCGGCACGACAGTTTATGGCATGTTCGAGATCAAGAACAACGGCGCCATCGCCGCCCCGAGCTACGCCAGCGCCCCCACCACGTTTGTGACCATCGGCGGCTACCCGTACAGCGGCCTCCTCGCCGCCAACGGCGACCTGTTCGGCACCACAAACTACGGAGGGGCGAACAAGTACGGCTCGGTGTTCGAGATCACCAACATTGGGACCGTCGCCGCCCCGAGCTACGCCGTCACCACGCTCGCCAGCTTCAACGGCGGCGACGGCGAGTATCCCTACGGCACCCTGATCGCCGACGCCAAGGGCGACCTGCTCGGCACGACATGGGACGGCGGCGCCAGCGGCGACGGCACGGCGTTCGAGATCGTGAACAATGGCAGCCTCGCCGCCCCGAGCTACGCCAGCGCCCCGATTACGCTCGTCACCTTCAGCGGCGCGAACGGCGCGCAGCCCGAAGGCGCCCTGATCGCCGACGCCAAGGGCGACCTGTTCGGCACGACGTGCTACGGCGGCGCGAACGGTGGCGACGGCACGGTGTTCGAGATCAAGAATAACGGCACCGTCGCCGCCCCGAGCTACGCCAGCGCCGCCACTACGGTCTTTACCTTCTACGGCAGCGACGGCGCACAGCCGGAAGCCGGCCTGGTCGCCGACGCCAAAGGCGATCTGTTCGGCACGACAGCCTACGGCGGCGTGAACGGCGAGGGAACGGTGTTCGAGATCACGAACAGCGGCTTCGCCCCGCTGCCGCTCGGGCCGGTTCTAAGCGGCGGCGCCTCCGGAAGCGTGACCGAAGGCGGCGCCGTGGCGCTGGGCGCGACCGTTACAGCCAGGTATATGTACGAGACGCTGGGCAACGTCACCATCACCGGCTTGCCCGCCAATCTCAGCGGATTCAACGGAGGGACCTACACCGCGTCGAGCGGCAAATGGGTCGGCGCCGCGGCGCAGTTCAACGCCTTGACGTTCACGACCGCCAAGGTCGGGACCTCGACGCTGTCGATCTCGGCGACGACGACGGATTCCAGCACGCCGGCGACCGAGGCTTACACCCTGACCGTCGATCAGGCGGCGCCGGCGCTGGGCGGCGCAACCTCGGCGACCGTAGCCGAAGGTGGCGTCGTGACGCTCGGCGCGACCGATACGGCGGCCTTCAGCGACGATACACTGGGCAATGTCACCATCACCGGCCTGCCGACCAACCTCACCGGCTTCAACGGCGGCAGCTACACGGCGTCAAGCGGGACCTGGGTCGGCGCCGCGGCGCAGTTCAACGCCCTGTCGTTCGACGCGGGTCAGACGACCGGCGCCTTCAACCTGTCGATCTCGGCGACGACAACCGGGACGGACGCCGGTTCAGCGGCAAACGAGAGTTATACGCTGACCGTCGATCAGGCGGCGCCGCTCCTGGGCGGCGCCGCCTCGGCGACTGTGATCGAAGGCGACGCCGTAACGCTAGGCGCGACCGACACGGCGGCCTTCAGCGACGACACGATGGGCGACGTCACCATCACCGGCCTGCCGACCGACCTGACCGGCTTCAACGGCGGCACCTATACCGCATCGACCGGCGCCTGGGTCGGCACCGCGGCGCAGTTCAACGCGCTGTCGTTCGACGCGGGCCAGACGACCGGCGCCTTCCACCTGTCGATCTCAGCGGCGACAACCGGGGCTTATGTCGGCGCGCCGGCGACGGAGAGCTATACGCTTACCGTGCATCCTTCGCCGTTGACTACTCTGGTCAGCTTCAACGGTGGCGACGGCGCAAACCCGCCTGACGCTAATCTGATCGCCGACGCCAATGGCGACTTGTTTGGCACGACAGTGTACGGCGGCGGACCGAACGATGACGGCACGGTGTTCGAGATCGCGAACAACGGCAGCGTCGCCGCCCCAAACTACGCGAGCACGCCCACCACGCTCGTCAGCTTCAACGGCAACAATGGTGCAAACCCGTACGCCGGCCTGATCGCCGACGCCAAGGGCGACCTGTTCGGCACGACCTGTGGCATATATGGAAGCGGGGAGGCGAACAGTGACGGCACGGTGTTCGAGATCGTGAACAACGGCAGCATCGCCGCCCCAAGCTACTCCGGCGCCCCCACCACGCTCGTCAGCTTCAACGGCAGCGACGGTGAAAGCCCATACGCCGGCCTGATCGCCGACGCCAAGGGCGACCTGTTCGGCACGACACTCTATGGCGGCGCGAACGACTACGGCGCGGTGTTCGAGATCATGAACAACGGCAGCGTTTCCGCCCCAAGCTACTCCGGCGGCCCCACCACGCTCGCCAGCTTTAACTACAGCGACGGTGAATTCCCGACAGCCGGCCGTAACTACCCACCCCCTTTGATCGTGGCCTGATAGGGCTGACGGCGCGGCACGGGTTGCCGGTCTGGCGTTCAGGGGGTGATGATTTCGAGGAGGGTCTGGAAAGGACCTGCGCCCGCCAGGCGCGCGGTATCGACGGCGGTGCGCACGCCGGCCTCGAAGTCGGCGGCCCATTTTGCGCGGTAGCCATTGGTGACCTTGCGCTGAATGACGCACGGTCGCAGGGCGCGCTCGCTGACATTGTTGGTGGGCTCGACCTCGCCGGGAAAGTCGCAGAAGGTCAGCAACTGGGTTCGGGCGCGGCCGACCTTGGCCAGGAGGTCGCGGGTCAGCGGACAGGTGGTCGGAGCGATCAGGATAGCTTCGAGATCGTGTTCGAGAGCGCGGCGCTTGGCGCGCAGAGTCGAGGCGGCGACGGTCTCGATGTCGCGGGCCAAGGCGAAGACACGGTCGAACCACAGGCGCAGGCGGAACGGCGCCGCGTCCTCGCTGTTCTCGTCGACGAAGCG
>CAVZJG010000004.1:0-497813 GCA_963775575.1 uncultured Alphaproteobacteria bacterium | reverse complement strand
ACGCACTTTTGATGACGAACGGGTCACGTGGCGCCGATGACCCGTGCCTGAAGAAGTCCATTTTCCTGGCCCATACCTCTCGCGCTTGACCAGCTCGAGCTTGCGGATCTGGCCTTCGGCTTGGCCGTGGACCAACCCGACGAGATTGCGGCGCTCACGGCGGCTTTGTCTTTTGTGACGCCGTTTGCGAATCCGGCGACGAGACTCGTCTTGGCGCGCTCGATCCACGGATCGAGTTCCGCTAGCGCCTTTCTTCGGATCATGGCTTGGAAATCCGCCACGATTTCGCGCGCCTCGACCAGAAGCTCGACGCCGCTCTCGATGGCGGCGACGGTTACGGTCTCGGCCTTAGAGAGCCGGTCGCGCCCGATCGTCATCAACCGGGCGATGGTTCGGGCGGAGGGCGTGCGGCTTATCGCGCTCGCATCCATCTTTTCCGATCGCCGACGTCGTCCGCTCCACTCACTGACGACACGAAGGCATCCGCGAAACCCCTGCCGCTTCAGTGAACGCCATAGCTCAGAACCATTGCGACGCCCCGCCGCCCATTGCTCGTCTAGCCAGGGAAGGTAGGCTTCGAGCGAGCTGCTGCGAACGCGGAACATGTCCGACCTCTGACCGCGAAGCACCTTTCGGGTGAGACCCGCGGTCAGAGGTCGGACATGTTCCGCGTTCGCAGCAGCTCGCTCGAAGCCTACCTTCCCTGGCTAGACGAGCAATGGGCGGCGGGGCGTCGCAATGGTTCTGAGCTATGGCGTTCACTGAAGCGGCAGGGGTTTCGCGGATGCCTTCGTGTCGTCAGTGAGTGGAGCGGACGACGTCGGCGATCGGAAAAGATGGATGCGAGCGCGATAAGCCGCACGCCCTCCGCCCGAACCATCGCCCGGTTGATGACGATCGGGCGCGACCGGCTCTCTAAGGCCGAGACCGTAACCGTCGCCGCCATCGAGAGCGGCGTCGAGCTTCTGGTCGAGGCGCGCGAAATCGTGGCGGATTTCCAAGCCATGATCCGAAGAAAGGCGCTAGCGGAACTCGATCCGTGGATCGAGCGCGCCAAGACGAGTCTCGTCGCCGGATTCGCGAACGGCGTCACAAAAGACAAAGCCGCCGTGAGCGCCGCAATCTCGTCGGGTTGGTCCAACGGCCAAGCCGAAGGCCAGATCTGCAAGCTCAAGCTGGTCAAGCGCCAGATGTATGGGCGAGGAAAACTCGACTTGCTTCAGGCACGGGTCATCGGCGCCACGTGACCCGACCGTCATCAAAAGTGCGTCAGACCCCCGCTTCGGCGCTCAATCACACACAAGTTCACGCCCGGCGTCTTCTGACCGCGTTCGCTCACAACCAGACAATCTCATACCCCGCCCCCTTCACCTGCGCGAGGTAGTTGCGCACGGCGGCGCGGTCCTTGTCCTTTTCCGGCTCGGAGAGCTGTGCGTAGGGGACCATCGAGGGGTGGTGTTTCTTGGCGTCGTCGCGCTCTTTCCCGAACACCCAGCCATTCTTGGCGCGCTGTTTCATCCAGCCCTCGTGCTCGGCTTCGGCAAGGCGCTCGATGTGGAAGTTGATATAAGTCTTAACCTGCGCCTCGTCGGCCTTCTTCTTCTCATCGACATCTTCCGGCTTGGCGAGGCCGAGGCCGACGAGGGCGAGCACGTCGGGAATGCGACGCGCCGCGGCGCGATTGTCCTCTTTGTCGATCGGCGCGAGGTCGGCGAAGGGTTTATCGAGATAGGACTGCCTCGGCCAATCGCCCTCGAGCCACGCCTTGTGGATCCACTCGGCGATCTTGTCGATCATCTCAGACATGCGGTAGCTCATGTTGCGCGCGAGGATCTCGTAGAAGCCCCTGGCTTCGACATGCATCGCCAAACGCAGGTGCGGCGGCAGCATCGAGCGGCGGATCGGCTCGCCCTGCGCTTCCTTCAGCGGTTTGACCAGTTTCTCCAGCGATCTCGCGCCGTGCGTAAACTTCTCGGCCAGCAGGAGCGCATCGACCAGGTCGGAGTCGATGTCAAGACGCGCCTCGGACTTGCCGGCGAGCCAGGCGCGGATCAGCAGCGCGCGCCGCAGCGGCGCGGCGATGTCGTCGGGATCCCGCTCGTCCGGCTTGCCCTCGAAGGATCGCGGGTTGGGGCCGAGCACGTTGTAATAGGCGTCGAGCCGGCTCGCGAAGTCCGGGCCCTTCTTCACTTTGAAATTCGTCCCGAGGTCCGGGTCCTTCTTCTTCGCTTCGAACTCGTTGAAGCTGTAAGCCGTGGCGCCGGCAAAGGCGAAGACGCATTTGCCGATCGAATGGGTGAGACGCCCGCTCTGGAACCTTCCGTCCTGCATCGGCGCGAGCAGATATTGCAGCCACCTGTACTCGCCGGAGTCGAACTCGTCCCAGAACACCACAGGGGTGATCCCGCCGAGCACGAGATCGCGAACCCGGTGGAAGGCGCCGACGAGTTCGTCGGCCCCTTCGAATTGTGACAGGTTGAATTCGAGCCACGCCGTTTCGCCAAAGATCTCCTTTGCGAGCTGCTTGACGCCGAACGACTTGCCGGCGCCGGGGGGACCGAACACGCCAATCGACAGCGGCTTCTCCGCTTTCTTCTTGGCGTCGTAATCGCGCATCAGACGACGCAGGCCGCGCAAGGCCTCGATTTCGGCGCGGTCGGCGGTGATCAAGGCGCCAAACCGCGCGTGAGGAACGCCCTTCAACGCATCATAACCATTGATGACCACCTGCCGCGCAAGGCCGAGGATCACCGATTCGCCGCGGCTCGCCGGAGCGCCCGGCGCATCTTCGGCCATCATCCATTGGCGCCGCGTCGGCTCGGGACGCGGGAGGGCGAACGCGGCGATGGAGAAGCGACGTTTGCCGGCGGCCAGCGCCGCCGCGAGACGCTTGACGGGATAGCCCGCAGGCGACTCGCGAGGGGTGACACGGCCATGGCCATTCTCCATGAGCTCGCGCATGGCGCCGAGCCCCAAGGCCATCGCCCGACCAAAGGACAGCTGGGCCTTGGCAGCTACATTTTCGGCCGCGGCGCGCGCGACCGCCGCGGTCATGCAGCAGAGATAGCCAAAGACCTGATCATCGAAGTCTTCCGCCCATTCCCCTTCGGCGTGCTCGGGATCGAATACGAGCGTTGCGATCTCTGAGCTGTCGCGATCGATCCATAGGGCGCCGTCGGCGGAGAACGTGACGATGAGATGTCGGCTCCTTGTCAGCGGCTTCAGCGTGGGATCGGAGCGCAGCGCCGCGTCGAGGTCCTCGATCGCGCCTTCCCACGACGCGCTGCGGCGCAGCAGCGCGAGTTCGTCGCGCAGCTCATGCGCGGAAACAATGGTGATGAGCTTGTCGGCGTGAGTCCCGACCAGTTCGTGCCACAAGTCGCCCTGCGTGATCGGATGCGACATCTTGAGGACGATCCACTTGGGCGACGGTTCGTTCTTCCCCGGCAAGCCCCAGAGATCCTTGCGATCTCGATTGCGGAAATCAAAACCACCGTCGTCGAGCGCCAGGACGCCGGGCATCTCGCGGTCGAGCAGCTCGAAATTCGGTTCGTCACCTTGGCTGCGCGCTTGGTCCGGCGGCAGCTCTTGCGGGCGTCCGTGGCCCATCGGCAGCTTGGCGCGCCAGACTTTGGCCTGATCGTCTTTGTCGCCCCGCTTGGGCTTAGAGGGCGACCAGACGGCATAGGCCATATGCGAGGGCGGGAAACGCCCGACCTCCGGCGTTTTCAATCCGAGCCGAACATCGATTGGCGTCGCCCCCGGAGCGGCCTCAAAGATCGCCGCCAGAAGCCGCGCCAAGGCCGCCGCGCCGCCAAGTTCGCGCACTTCAACAACCTGTTCGCCAGCATGATAGAAGTGGCGGTCTTCGATAATGTCGCCAACGACTTTGATCCGGATCGGGTTCTTCGGATCGTTCACGGAAGGCTCCATAGGCAATCCTCCTCACGAGGGAAGGGACAATTTCTTTCGCGCGTATAGCGAACGCCAGTCGCTCAAGTCTTCCGCCATGATGCGCGCCGTCTCGGCGAGCGTATCGGCGGTGAGTTCGAACTCGACGCGGTCGACGGCTCTGTCGTAATCGGTCGCGAGCCGGGAGAGCCGCTCAGCCGTCTCTCGCGAGCGCTCGGCGAATTCTTCGAAATCTCCGGTGAACCGCACGCCCGCGGTCGCCGCGCCCATCGCCGGCAGCAGCGCGACGAGCAGCACCACGTAAGCCTTCAGATGATCGAGCCAGCACGCAAGCTCGCCGTTGGCGCCGCAGGCGCCGCGCAGCGCGCCAGCCGGCGTCGGCAACGCGATATTCGAGGCCCAGCCGACGAGAAACAAGACGAGCACCCCCGCGGTGGCGAAGAAGCAGAAATCGCCCCAGAAATGCAAGCGGTGGTTAAGATGGGTCAGCGCGCGGTGATTGGATTTGTTGAAGTTGAGCTGCTCTTCGAGTTCGAACTCGCGCGCCGCGAGCAGCGCGTTGCGCTGGAACGCTGCGTCGAGCCGCCCAAAGGGCAGCCCGAGTTCGCGGATCGTCGCTCGCAAATACCACGAGGTCCACGCGGCGCCGGTCGAAGAGGCCGCGCCATCATCGCGCGCGACGTCGCATTCGCCGATCAGGGCGAGAAAGCGTCTGTGCCGCAGCCGCTCGGCGAGCGCGCGCGCATCGAGCCAGCGGCCGTGCCAATCGCGTCGCCGTCCTTCGCCGACGATCGCGATGATCGCCCCGATCACCGCGAGTTCGATGACGACGAGGATCGCCTTCACCGTCAGACTTTCCGGCGGATCGTGCGGAATGAACGGCAGCGTGCCGAACAGCGAAACGAAGACCGCGAACGTCGCGAGAAAATAGGCGAGCGCGTAGGCGCTGCGATAGGCGTGCGAATAATAAGTCGCGACCTGACCAGCGGCGTGGTAGCGCGGCAGCAGCACGCTTTCCAGCCGTTCGCGAAAACCGCCGCCTTCCGGCGCGCGCTCGAGGAACGGCTTCCAGCTCTTTAGAACGGCGTCGCGGTCTTCGAGCGGAATTCGAACTCGCCACGTCCAGATGCGCCAGCCGCGTTTGAGGCAGTCGTAGGCCGTCCACCAACAGAATCTGCGGCTGCGCTCGACAAAGAAAGTGTCGAGCCTCGCGCGCGCGGGTCGTTCGGCGGATTTCGCATCAACGAGCGCCGGCGGCCGTAGCGCGCGGGCAATGGCGTCCTGCAACGCGCCGCCGAGCGCGTCGGGCGCTTCGGTCTCGCGCTCGACATCCTCGGGGCGTTGAAGCAGCCAAGGGGCGCGATCCTCGTTTGAGGAAAACCAAAGAACAGGAACGCCGCGCTCGAGCGCGCGCACGACAACGTCGGCGGCGTCGCCGTGATGTTCGGGATCTTCGCCGTCCCAGACCACGATGAGCAAGTCGATCTGGCGGACCAGAAAGGCGCCCTGGCGCCCAAAACCCGCCTGCCGCGCGGCCTTGATTTCCTTCGTCGTCGGCGCCGTCTTGCCTCTCGGCGGCCGCACAAGTCGCTCGGGCAATTCGACGACGCGATGTTTTGCGCGCTTGAGCGCGCAGCGGAATTCGTCGCGCCTGTCGGTTCCGTCCGACGAGTTTTCAGGCGCAAAGGCGATCTCATAAGCTTCTTGCGGCGCCGAAAGGATCGCCTCGACCCCCCAGGCCGGCGGCGCGGCCTCGGCCGCAAGCTGATCGGTTCCTTCGGCGAAGCCGGTGAGCAGGCGGACGCGATACGGCTCCTTCGTCGCGTCGTCCCCGGCATTCGACGCATAGACGCCGCCAGCGTCATTGAACTCCTTCAAACACGCCGCGTCGATGGCGGCGAAGGCGTCGCTGAGGCGCTGTTTGACGTTCGCGTCTTTGGCAAGCTTTTGCGGTCGATGGCCGACGACGCCGACGACGTAGGTGAGGACGGGCCGGGGGACGAAGGGGGTCATAGGAGCGCTTCCCGATGATCGCGAACGACGCGCGCCCATGCTTCCCCGTCATCGCGAGCTGAGCGAAGCGATCCAGGGGGCGCAGGGCTCCGCCCCTTCTCCCTCTGGAGAGCTTCGCCGCCGCGGTTCGATTCGTGACGCAAGCAGCGCTTGCGCATAGTGGCTGCTAAGGCGCATCGGGCCATAGCGTCTCCAGAGGTAAAGCCGGCGTGTTGCGCCAGAGAGGGAAGGCGTCGAGCGTGGGGGCGCGCGTGGGATCGTTGATGGCGGCGAGCAGCGCGACGAGGAAGTCGCGCCAACCCGCCGGCAACGCATCGCGCAAAAAGTCGAGGAGATAAAGGACGTCCCATTTATCGGCGACCCCTTCCGCGCGAGGCAAGGCGCAACCGAGCAGTAGCGTCTTCAGTCGGCCGATAGGATCGGCGGGGCTCTTCGCCTGCAGACCGGCGGAAATGAGGGCGAGGAACGCGACGCCTGTCGAGACGATCATGAAGCGCTGGTCCGTGGCGCGCCAGCTTTCGGCGATGAGCGCGTCAGCCTCGGGCGCGCGGCGCAGCATCAGCAGCGTGATGACGAGATTGTTGCGGCGGAAAAGCGAGCGCGGATGCGTGGGGCCGAGCACGGAGGGCGTAGCGTCCGCGCAGGCGCGCGCGTAAGGCTCGGCGAGATCAGGGCGGCCGGCGTGGCGCAAGCTGACGCCGAGGTTGTTTTGTTCGGAGAGCACATCTGGGTGGCTCGGTCCGAGCTTGCGGATGAGCCCTTCGAGTGAGCGACGATGCAAAGGCTCGGCGGCGGCGAACTCACGCTCGTCGTCGAGCAGACCGGCAAGATTGCCGACCGCAGCTAGCGTGTCGGGATGCTCCGGCCCGAGCGCCTTTTCCCAGATCGCGAGCGCGCGCTCGAAGAGCGCCCGCGCGCCCGCGAGATCGCCTTGGGCCTTCAACAGCAAGGCGAGATTGTTGAGGCTCCTCGCCGTGTCGGGATGCTCCGGCCCGAGCGCCTTTTCGTGGATCGCGAGCGCGCGCTCGTAGAACGGCCGCGCTCCGACGAGATCGCCTTGCTTCTTCAATAGCACGGCGAGATTGTTGAGGCTCGCGGCCGTGTTGGGATGGTCCGGCCCAAGCTCGTTCTCCCAGATCGCGAGCGCGCGCTCGTAGAGCGGCCGAGCGCCCGCGAGATCGCCCTGGTCTTGCAGCAGCGAGGCGAGATTGTTGAGGCTCGTCGCCGTGTCGGGATGGTCCGGCCCGAGCGCCTTTTCGCGGATCGCGAGCGCGCGCTCGTGGAGCGGCCGCGCGCCGGCGAGATCGCCTTGGTCGTGCAACAGCGAGGCGAGATTGCTGAGGCTCGCCGCCGTTGTGGGATGGTCCGGCCCGAAAACCTTTTCGCGGATCGCGAGCGCGCGCTCGCAGAGCGGCCGCGCGCCCGCGAGATCGCCTTGGACCTGCAACAGCGAGGCGAGGTTGTTGAGTCCGTGCGCCGTATCTGGATGGTCCGACCCGAGCGCCTTTTCGCGGATAGCGAGCGCACGCTCCAGTAAGGCCCGAGCCGTTCCCCAATCGTTTTGTTGTTGCCGCAAATGCGCGACGTTAGCCAAACATGTCGCTGTAAGCGGATGCTTGGGGCCCACCGATGTTTCGGCAAGCGCCAGCGCGGCCTCAGCGACCGGTCCGGCCTTTGAAAATTCGCCCTGGTAAAAAAGGAACGTGCTTAGGTTCAACAGCAATTTCAGTTTTGTGGACGAGTCAGCGTCTGCAACCTTATCGATGATCCGCAGCGCTTCCTCAAAGATCGTCACCGATTCCGAGTACGTTTGTGCCGACAAGCCGAGGTAATTCAAACTCGTCGCCAGTTCGTTGGGGGCTCCAAGTTTGCGACGAATTTCCACCGAGCGTTGGAAACACGCTCGCGCCTCGACCGTATGACCAAGTACTCGCAGCGCCTCGCCGACATTGATGAGATCGCTGGCGACCTCCTCGCTCTCCGGCCCGAACTCCGCCTCGACGCGCTGCAATCGCTCGCGGGAATAGGTCAGGGACTCCTCGAACCGTCCGCGACCAAACGTGTATTGGTCGAGCCGCTCGATCAGCTCCGGCGACGGCGGCGTTGACGCAGGCTCATGCCCGAGCCGGTGCGCCGCTTCGCCATGCGGGAACAAGGCATCCCAGATCGCAAAGTTCTCCGGCTCGAACGCCGATCCCGGTCCGTACGACGTGATGAGGTCGTAGGCCAGCGCCAGCGCGCGGCGCCGCTCTTCGCCGTTCGCGCGCAGCCATTCGACCTTCTGCACCAGGCCGTGGACGCGAAAGCTCTTGCCGTTCCAGTCGAGCGCCATCGAATAGCGATGCAGCTCTTTCGCGATCGCCGCGCGCAAGGCGAGTTCGGCCTCGGCGTCGTTGTTCGGCGCCGCGACCGCGCCGAACGCGGCGGCGAATTCGCGCACCCTCGGTTCGCTCGCCTTGAAAAGGTCGAACTGGATCGGCGTTTCGGCGAGGCACGCGGACAGCCTGAGGATGGCGCGCGCGAGCGGCGAGAATTTCTCGATCGTCGGGCGCCAGGTGGCGATGACTGGGTCGGGATAATGGTCTGAGCCGAGCGCGTGTTCGCTGAGCAGCGTCGCCGTCGCCTTTTCATACAGGCCGAGATATTCGGCAAAGCTTAGCCCCTGTTCGACGATATAGGCGGCGGCGACTTCGAGCGCGAGCGGTAGGTAGCCGAGGCGCCTGGCGAGTTCGTCGCAGGCGGCGAGTTCGTCGCCCACAGCCTGACGCGCCGCGCGCGCGAGCAGGAACTGCCGCGCCGCTTCGCTTTCGAGCACATAGAGGTGGATGGTGCGCACGCCGGCCGCTTGCGGCCAATCGGCGAAGCGCGAAGTGATGAGCGTGCGGCAGGCGCCGGAGCGCGGAATCCAGGCGCGACAGGAGACTTCGTCCTCGACATTGTCGAGCACCAGCAGCCGCTCCATCGACCCTTCGAATTCGCGGAGCGCCGCCTTTGCCTTCTCTTCCGGCGTGATCGGCAGGCTCGCGCGATCGGGAAACAGGAGATCGTGGATCGCGGCGAATTCGTTGTCGTAGCCGCGCCGCGCGTCGACCCAGAAGATCTGCGGATAGAGCCGCCAGAAGCGGCGCGCATATTCGTTGGCGAGGGTGGTCTTGCCGACGCCGCCGAGCGCGGCGATGGCGCGCACGCGGCCCTGCGTCAGCGCGGCGACCGGGCCTTCATGCAATTCCTCGTGGATGCGCACGAGATCGGCGTCGCGTCCGGTGAAATAGGCGCAGGGGTCGTGCAACAGGCGGATGAGGCGCTGGGCGCGATCCGGCGCCGGCTCGGCGAGCTTTGCGCGGATCGCGGCGAACAGCGCTCGCCATGTCTCTTCGTCCGCCGCCAGCGGATCGAACCGCCGCGCCTGCCAACGCCGCAACGGCGGGGTGAGCACGTCGTTCTCGGCGCCCTCGGCGATCAGCGGCATCACCGCGGCGTGGCCGTAGGTTTCATAGCGCGTCCATTCCGAAAGTTTCCAGATCGGCGTAAGCAGCGGCACGACTATCCGCGCGGCCTCGCAGCCCTTTTCGATTTCTTTGTGCCAGTCGCATCCCGGCGCGAGCCGCGCCTTGTCGAACCAGACGCGAAAGCCTTCAGCGGCGAGGCGGGTTGCGAGCGCGGACGCGCGGTCGAGATTCGCCGAGGCGTAGCTGATAAACAGCTCGGGCGCTTCGGGCCTGAAATCGTAATTTGGCTCTCCCATCGTGGCCTTTCCCAATAGGGCGCTCAAGTCTCGGCGAGCGCCCAACAAGCCAGATGCCCCTCATGAACACGAGCGCGTGGATCACGCGTGCGGCCAAACGATATCGCGACCCGCCCCTCGTAGCGCTTCAACGCCGCGTCGACCGCCTGCAACGCCTCCTCGCGGCCGGGGAAGAATTGCGGGACGGCGATCGGCACATTGGAGGGCGCGCGCGGGCGGCCCGGGAACATCACCGTATCCAGCGCCTTGCGCTCAGCGATGAACTCATGGAACCGCTTTTGCGCTTCGTCCTTGGAGACGCCGAACAGCTCATAGCGCCGCATGAAGTCGACGAGGTTGGGCAGCTTGATTGGCTCGACGAGCGCCAGCAGCGCGAAATTCTGCCCCAACTTCGCCGATCGCCACAGCGCCGCGTTGCATTCCAGCATCGAGAACGGCGCCTTCATATAGGCGTCGGAGACGACTGAGATGACGTGGTCGGCTTGGTCGTGGCGCTTCTCCATCCAGGCGTAGATGTCCTCGCCCGCGCCAATTTCCCATTCGTGCACGAACGGCTCGTGCCCGAGCGTGCGCAATTCCGCGCCGATCCACTGCGCCCACTCGCGGTCGCTCGACGTGTAGCTGACGAAGAATTTCTCGCCCATGCCGCCCCCAAGGCCGCCGCAGGCGCGCGCGGGGAACACGCTACGCTCGTGAATACCCCTGCGAAAGCGTTTATGTGCGCCAAGTGGAAAGTCCGCGCCAGCCCCGTACGACCGACGAACGCCCGCGGATCGGTGAGCCGTGCGACGCGGGCGTTGTTACGACACGAGCCCCATAATTGTATGCACTGAAATGGCGGTGTAGGCTTTCTCCCCGCGTCGCTTGACGGTTATACTTATCGTCATAGTCGTATAGCGCCGACCCGAGGGTTCGACTGACGAAACTTTGTCAAGGCGCAAGTCAAGCGCCGCTTTGCGCAATAAGTCAGCACGGATAACGGCGAGGAACGACATCGACGGCGCACCTGTAGCGCTGCTGCTGCGGTCGAGCTTCGCGGCCAGGGGGTGACCGCGCGCGCTGGTGCGGCAGCTTCGCGGTTGCGTTGGTGGCGCCCCGACGTAGCGAGCGGCAGACCGCGTTGGTTCGAAGCCGTCGCGCGACGAACCAGCCCGGCGGTCCCAATTCGACCGCCAAGGCTTACACAGCCGCTTCATCTTACGTCCCTAACGCCATCGTCCAGCTTGCCCCTTGATAACAAATCCGGGATCGGCGAGCTTCTTGCAATGCGTCTCCGGAGTTGAACGATGGATGCCGCGGGCCTTCGCGCTCGCATCGATCAGATCGATACGAGTGAAGCAATTTCCGCGACCGCTGAGCTGTCGCCAGAAGCGATGAAGTGGTTGGAATTAGAATGGCGCGGTATCGCCGGAGCCAACTCCGGAGCGGCGCCTTGGTGGCCCGCGGACGCTCGGCTGCTCGCCGAGGCGATCGCCGCTCGCGCTGTGCGGCGACAGCGGCGCCGCGACGCTGGAAATTCGCCGGTTTTGCAGTTGTCGGACGAAGTCGAACTGCTGGCGAAACGGGCGGTCATTCAATTCAAGCTTTTGGCGCCATATTTGTTGCCTGACGCATTGGCGGAGCTTGAGCGCCGCGCTTTCCGCCGTCTGCGAGTTCTGCCCGACGTCTTCGACGAGAGCGACGCCGCAGCCTGCGTGCGCGTGGCCGTGACCGACGAACTGGTCGGGGAAAGTCGTCTGAACCCTGCCATTCGGGACCCTTCGTCGGATTCGGTCCTGGCGTGGCTCACCCGCGCAACTAGATTTCAATGCGATCGCGCCATTGCGGAAGAACGCAAACGGCTGGAATGGTTTGGCGGCGAGGCGTCGACGGCCGACCATTAGACGATCGACGGACCGGAGATCCAAGCCGAGGGCGACACGAGAACGGGGGCTGGTCCCGCTCTTCCCGAGAGTCTGGCGGACGAGCCGACAGCAGCGGACGACCGCGCTAGGCTCGCGCTTGAGGCCTTGCGCTATCTGCGTCCCGAGCACCGCGCCCCGATCGAAATCGAATTGGATATTGGACGAGGTGAAACCGTAGCGGCGAAGGCTGCGCGTCTGGGAATCACACCCAACCTTTACATGGTTCGCCTAAGTCGAGGCCGCGACGAGTTGTCATGGGCGATTGCGGTCTTGCCGATCGTGCATTGGCGTTGCCGCGCAATCTTTTTACGAGGGACCATCGGCGGCGCCGATCCGCAGGAACTGGCGCCGCTGCTCAACCAGGAACGGAATGGTCGGACCGTCCTTCGCGCGGCGAGCGCGGATTTTATTCAGTTGGATGCGAGCGCGCCGCCGGCAACCGTGGTGCGAAACCTGATCGAGATACTAAAGCGCTATCATGCAGCATCGGAGAGCGTCCGGGCCTGCCGTCGAGCCGCCGTCGGTGAACTCGAAGCGATTCTAGCTGCGCTCGGCGTTAGGCCAGCGCTCCCAGTCGTTTGCGGCGCCAGACAACCGATCAGTCTTTCTGGGTTGCCGCCCAGCGATCGCAAGCAGGCCGTTATTGCGGTCCCAGCTCTCGGCGCGCGCTACCACGAATTCTACTGGAGCATGCTCGTTGGCGAGCGCTATCGCAGCCGCGCCAAGGCGCTGCTCGAAACCGTCGGTCGTGATGGCTGGACGGTGCGGCGAGCCGCGTTCGACGATTTCTACTCCCCGCCATCGACGCGTACGGCCAACTTACCGCCAGACGGTGCCGCCGGCCGCCTCGCGCGCGCCGAGTTCTATGCCGCACAGAACCTACCGGACGCCGTCGGCGATATCGTGACCAACCGGATCTATTGTATCCTCAACAAGCGGGTGGAATGGGCTCTCAGGCAACCGCCCGATCCGTGGCGAACAGCGGCCGCTCGCCGAGCGGCGGCGAAAGCATTAGAGTTGACGGCGACGAACTTTGACCCAAGGTCCGTTGCGAAAGCGCCAACGCCGACGAAGAGTGAACGATGACGTTGTCAGACGCCTCCGACGGTCCTGATCGACAGGTCCAAGCGTTGGCCCGGTTCCTCGATGAACCCGGAATCGGCCCGGAAAGCGCCCACTACGGGTTCGCCGAGCTTTTCGACTACGCCACAGAGCGAAACCGCCCGGAAATCGAGGGCGAACTGCGCGAGCACATCGCTTCGTGCGAGAGCTGCGCCAGCCTGGTCGAGTCCGCCTGCGAGCTTTGGTTCCGCGCGCGAACCCAAGCCCGAATCGACACCATCGGACCTACCCTCGCCGCGACACGCTCCGTTCCGTTGTCGGCGTCGACACCCGCGACGTTCGATGATGCGGCGCCGTCTCGCGGAACGCTTGGCGAGTATGGCGTCTCGCAGCGACCTGGCAAGGCGCCCGAAGGGAGCGGTCCAACATCGGCGACCTCAACCGACCCTATTGGCGACGCAGAGTTACCAGGGCGCGACCTCGCCGACGATCTGTTCAACGCCGCCCTTGGCGCCGATGCCTTGGCGGCGGCCGTTGCGTGCGAGATTATCGAAAACGCGGCCGCTCTCGCGCCGACCGAACAGCAGTGGGACCGGTTGCTGGCCGCGTTGTCTCCGGACTCGCCCGACATCCTGCCGGCGGCCGAACTCGCTGCGGCCCTGGGCCAACGGGCCGGCCCCGCTGTAGCGGCGGCGGTTCAACGGTTGTTACTGGCCGACGATCCCCTCCGCCGCGTCGCCGCGGCCGAAACAGCCGCACATTTGGGGGTAATCGCCGCAGCAGGAACGAGGGCGGCCTTACTCAACTCGCTGCGCCCCGGGAAGCCGACGTGGCTGAGGGCGGCAGCCGTGAAAGCGCTTGGAGCGCTCGCGTCCGCCGATCCTGATCCGACCGCCACCGCGGCGGGGCTCGCTGCTTCGCTCGCCGATTCTGCTCCGGACCTTCGAGGGTTGGCGTGCGACGCGCTTGCTCGGCTGGGCGCGCGGAGCGCTGGCGCCGTCAAAGCGGTCGCGGCGCGCCTCTCCGACCCCGACCCCGCCATCCGTCAGACAACGCAGCGCGCTTTCGGCTCAATGCTGTCGGGGGTTGCGGACGCGGCGACAGCGAACCTTTCTGCATGGCCGCGGCTGTTGGCGCGCGCGTTAGTTCCCGAGCCGATCGACGCGTGTTTCGCCCGGGCGGCGTCTTTGGGGCAGAGCGCTGGGCCGGCTCCCCCGGCTCCTTCGCACTTTCTCTGGGGGACTGTGTCGCGGCGACGGCCGGGCGATTTGTTCGCGTTGGACGTCCAACTACCAGACAGCGCGCGGCGACAGATCGAGGCGGGCATGCCGCTGCATATTGCCGTTCTCTGGAGCGACGGATCCGGGCTTTACTGCATCGCGCCGCGCGAAGGTTACGAGGCGTTGTGCGAACTCGCGCCCGACGGCCGGCTGCGGCTGCCCCGCGCGACTTGGTGCGCGGTCGGATCCGGCGTCGGGCCGGCATCCGTATTGCTTCTGCTCGCCGTTGGACATCGCGACCCATTCGATGGCATTCACACGGGACTCGCTACCGCAGAATTGGCAGAACAAATGTCTCGGCTCGACAAAGCGCTGACCGAAACCGACGACGTCCCGTGGTGGCGAGCGATCGTTTTCGCCCTAGAAATAGAAGGTCCGTCGCCATGATTCGTCTTGCGGCGCCGATCTCCGCCGTTGTGCTCTGGTTGTTATCGGTCGTCCTGATCTTATGGACTGTGGTGGCTGCGCTGATAGGCGATGTCGCTAGCGTGCCGCTCGCGGGCGCGTTACTGGCGCAAGCTGAACTGATTCAACGGATCGCCCCGATCGCTACGTTGGCGCTGTTTGCGTGGGTCTTGGCTTTGCTGGCGCTCCGGGCGAGGCGTGTGTGGGCCGAATCGGTGGCCGCCGACCGCTTAGCGCACGTTCTCAGCGGCTCGCCGGACCAAGCCACCCTTATGGCGCTGGGGGCGGACACGCGGGCGGGGCAACGCGCGAGAACCATCGCGAACGGGTTGCGCGGGCGGGGCGATTTGCACGATGCGCTGCCCGGCGCTGCCTCGCTCGACGCGACCGCTTTGCAAACTTCGTACGCCGGCTTTCACGTCTACGCGTGGATACTGCCGGTGCTTGGCTTCATCGGAACTGCCGTGGCCATGAGCGCCGCGATCGGGGGGTTTGCTAGCGCGCTGACCGAGACGACCAAGATCGAGGCGCTGATCGCCAAACTGGCGCAAATGGTGATTCCAGGCCTCGCCGCCGCCTTCGGCGCCACGGTTCTGGCGCTGGTCGCGGCGCTGGTCACTTATCTCGCGACTGTCGCTTTGCAGACGCTCGAGGAAGAAGCGCTGGAAACCTGCGATGCGGCGTCGATGGAATTCCTTTCGCGTGTGGGCAGGCCGCACACGGCGAGCGGTGGCGTCGACCCGACCGTCGCGGCGCTGTTGCGGCAGATTCTGGCCGCTTTAGAAAGACTGAGCATTGAGCATGAACGCCCGCTCGATGTCCTCGATCGGGCTGCGGCCGCCACTGCGGCCGTAGAGTTGGCCGCGCGGGGGTTGGAGGGCGCGGCTGGCCGCCTCGGTGACGCAGCCGCGACCCTGCAAGAAACAGCGCGTATGCCCTATCACGTCACTGTCACCCGCGGGAGCGAGCCATGACCGCGCATTGGCGCGCCGCCGGAGCGCGGGGGGGTGGTCTGCATGCGCCCGTCGAGTTACGCTTCGTCGACATGTTCATGACCGCGGTGGGTAGCCTGATCTTTCTGGCTTTGCTTCTGGTTTGCCTAGTGGACTGGCTTCCGCGCCAAGCGCCGGCGCACAGTCCAACGTCTTCGGCGCCGCCGGACCCTTTCCGAATTGCAACAACTGTACTCTTACCCGGCCGAGTGGGTGACCCGTATTCCATGGCGCTGGCTTATCGCGGCGGGACCGGGCGGGTTCGTTGGTCATTGTCGGCGGGCAAAGACACGCTGCCGCCCGGCGTTGAGTTCGACGCCGACCAGGGCGAGGTGCGAGGTGCGCCGACGCGGCCTGGACTGTACCGCTTCGTGGTCGCCGCCACAGACGAAGGGGGCGTGAGCGACAGTCGCGGGTATCAGATTTTCGTTCAGCGCTTGTATACGAACCGGTCCAGTGTCGGAGCCTGGGTCGCAGGCGTCCTGCTCGCGGTGATCGTTGTCCTTGCGTTCTACCACCGGCTGGTTGCGACTTATTGCCGGGACCATGCCAAAGACGCCGAGAGAGCTTTTCGTGAGGGCGCGACGGTTTACGGATACCGGTTTGGCGCTCACGGCCAGACGACCTACGATTTGCCGGAAGGGATAAAGCTGCTGGAGGCGAACGCCGTTCAATTTGAGCGGCGTTTCTGGGTGCTGGCGGCGGCGGGCGCGGTCGTCGCGGCGTATGCGATTTGGGCTATCTGGTTCTGAGGCTCGGTATGTCGACCCTCTCAGTTCGAGAGTTTAACGATCCAACCGCTTTTCCTTCTAGCGAAGGACAAACTGGGCTCTGAGGCATCGGGCTGTGCGGTCGGTTATGCCGGGCGCACGCACCGGAAGCCCAGATCGCCCTCCTGAAAGTCTGGACGCGCGAGGCGCCGGAGAACTGGCAATCCATAGATTTCGCACGTCATGGCCCAGGACCCGCCGAAGATTGCATAGTGACCGTTGCTCGCGGTGGAGGTCCATTCTTCGACGTTGCCGACCATGTCGTAGCAGCCGAAAGGGCTTCGCCCGCCGGGAAACCGACGAACCTCGGTTGTCTGCCAATCGCGGCAAGACTCAGCGGTGTTGCAGACATTTTGGTCGAACGTTTTGCCCCATGGGTAGACCCGCCCGTCGTTGCCTCGAAACGCGCGCTTCCATTGTAGTTCGGTCGGGAGGGCGGCGTTGACCCAACGGCAGAACGCCCGCGCGTCGTCGTGGCTGACGTGGACCACCGGGTGCTCGTCCAAACCAAGGAAGCGCCGCCAGATCTTGTCTTCACGCCGCCGTTCCGCGGTGGTCTGGTAGCCGGTCGCGTTCACGAACGCCTCAAACTGCGCGTTGGTGACCGCGGTTTCGGACATATAGAAAGCCGGAACGGGTTCGGCAGCCAATGGTTCGGCGTCGAGCGCACCGAGCGCCGACTCGGTGCTGAGTTTCAGTCGGGCAAAGGTGCGCAGCAACTCCGTGCGCTGGGTGTCCGAAATGCCAAGGCAGGCGCGGCCGGCTGGAACCAACACCATCGGCGCTGGGTCACGCCCGACGGGAGGCGCCTCGGTCTCCTTGTCCCTCTCGCCTTTAGGCGCCCGCAACGCGTTCAAGATTCCTTCCGCGACCCGCTCCAGAATGAGAAGGACGTCTTTACGGTCATACGAGTCCTCCAACCGTAGACGCCGGAAGTCGACCCAGTGCCGGCTTTTCAAGAACTCCAGCACCGCCGGATCGAAGCATTCGTCGGGGTTACCGGTGGCAACATGCTTTGTTTCGACAAAATGAAGAGGAAATATCAACTCGCCTGCTGCGAGTTTGACCTCCCGCTCACGGAACAACTTGACTTCCTTGCAACACCATTCGCTTTGCAAGAACGCGGGCGTGACGATCGGGATCATGAACGAAGCGCCACCAATAGCCTCGCGGATTTGCCTATCCCAGTTCGCGCCCGGCGGAATCGCGGCTTCGTCCTGGAATATTTTGACCGCCGGGCGGCTTCCGATAAGCTGCTGCAACTGTTGCCTCAGCAACACGCGCAACTGACTTAATCGGCCGCGCGAGTTTTCCTCGTCAGCGGACGCGTAGCTCCAAAATCCGGTCGGGGTCAGCATGGCGGCCGCGAAGAAATCAACCGTGAAAATCGAATTCTAAGTTGTGATTCATATAGGGAAACCGCGGGCGCGGCTAGCTCTCGGTGTCTTTCGGCGCGGGTTCCGAACGCGGATCGGCGTTGAAACCGGTTGCTTTGCTTAGATGCAGCGGGGTCAGGTTGCGACGCCATTTCACAACTAGGTCTCGATTTCGTGTCACGGCAGGCATGCATTGCTAGTGAGTTGCGAATCGCGCGTTCACGGCGGCAACCGTTGCGGCTCGCGCTTGCAAAGATTCTTGGCCTTTCGAATGATGTCCTCAGTCTCCGCTTCCGAGAGCGCTCGACGCTTGATCAGGGCCTGGGCAAACGCCTCGACCCGGTGACCATGCGAAGGAATCAAGTCGACCGCGGTCGCGTCGGCTCCTTTCAGGCGTTCTTCCCCGCTCTGCGTTCTCACTTGGAGAGCGGCCGTACCGGTTGCCTGGTCGCCGGGCTTCGCCTGCCGCGCGAGGTTGGCCGACTCGTCGCGCGCTTGGTCGCGCCGCACAATAACCAGACCGTCGGGAAGCCCCGTTCCTGGTCTTCCAGGGCGATTGTTTCAACGGGATCGCCGCCGATTGCCACGCGCCGATAGAGTGTTCGGCCACCGCGAGCACAGTGTCGGGCAAGGCGGCATGGCGATATGCCAGGACCTGAGGGATACCGCCTTGCATCGCGATGGCGCGGGCGAAACCGCCGAGGCCAGCGCCGCCGCCGCATACGTTTAACATCGCAAAGCCGAGGCTCTCGTTGACGTAGCTCGCTCCCGCGCCGGCGCGCAGCGCCGACAAGAACGTTTCAGCGGTGAATTGGCTGTTCGGTTCGTCGCCGTGGACGAAACCTTGGCCGCGGCTGTTGGCGCCGCCGTGACCGACAACGTGCAGGCCGGCGATACGGACACGATCGGAGCGCGCATCGGCGACAGCCTCGGCGAGGCGCGCCATGACCTGCGGCCCTTCGATAAATACAGTGTCCGTTCTAGCCCCACCCAGTAGGAACTGGGTCTGCTCCCACTCCCGGCGGGCCAACGGTCCGATGTCTGCATGGCCCTTGTGCGCCGAACGACAAGCAACGACCAGCACCCGGCTCGAACTCTTCGGACGGGGCATGTCGGGCGCGCAGCGTGCCGGCGTAGCGCACTACACAGGTTTGCACCGCGCCATAGCCGACGATGCCGTCGCGGACCCCAAGCGGCAGCAGTTCCCAAGGAAGGACGCTTTGGCGACCCGCGACGTCGATCTTGATGCGCGCCACAGCCGGCGTCGCGTCGTCTCGTATCGCGCGAAGCGGGGCCGAATCTTTCCGCGTTCGAAGCGTAAGAACCGCGGGACAGAATTGTATCAGCAGCTTCGACCCAATTCGCCCTAATCTGAAACCGTGCGATCGTGCCATGCCGTCGACTTCCCGCTGCCGTTTCGACCTCGCGCCGCGGGCGCGCCGCCAACTCCCTTGCATGTCAACGGCCCGCTCCCTGCATTGCGGTCGCCCGCGCTCCTGCCGCTTCAGCCTCGCTCCCATCCATAGAAAGCAAGCCGCTCTGAGGCCATTAGCGCCCACCCGCGCGCGCGGCAATCTGTCGCGCAAGACACAGCGCCGACCGCTCCATCGACGCGGAACAGCGGGCAGATCGACCGGGGCGCGAAACTACGCGGGCTACGGCCTCGACTGGCGACGAAAAATCTTAAGCATTGAAGGCCTGTCGACATTCGCACGGGGCGCAAGCGTCGGGCGTGAAGGGCGAGGTCCTCAGTCGTCTTTGCCCCGCTGGCAAGAGCGTCTTTGCAGAGCCGCATCAACTCGCCGCGAGCGCACAGGCGATGCGTGTCGACGTAGGGCGTGAGGTGGCCCGGGCCGCCGGACGCCTCGAACAGGGCGAGGCGCGCGTTGACCTGCGACAAATCGGCGCAGGCCTGCGCGAGGCGCTTTTCGTATTGGGCGATTGCGCTAATGATTTCATCGCGCTTCCCGCCAAGCGTAGTGCCGGTGCGAATTTCAGCCATGTCCTCACAGCTAGGAACGCACCGTTACAATTTCTTGTGGCATTTGCGCCGGGATACCGGGCTTTCGCGATACCAAGGACCTTCGTTTCGGCATGGGCTTAAGCGTTCTTCACATCGCCGGTCCGTAGCGGCGCGACCGGCTTCTTCTCTTCAACGCCTTCGCCATCGTTCTCTTGACGCTGCTCGGCGCCGCTGGCGAAAGCCTCGGCATGGACCGTCATCTGAAGGTCAACACGGCCAAACACCGAACCCATTCGCTGTTCCGGCAAGGCTGCATGCTCTACGAACTGATCCCAAACATGCCGGAAGCCCGCCTCCGGCCACTCGTGTTGCGATTTAGCGAATATATAAATCAAAACAAAACATTGGCTAAGACGTTTTCGTTCGTGTGAAAAATGAGGGGATGGCTGAGCCCCATACAGGAACACTGAACTCGGACAGGATTTGACGCCATAGGGGTAAACTACAATGTCGATAGTTTGCTTTTCCGTTTCCGAACGAGAGATTGCCGTGCACGATAGGGCGTCCTGGTTTGTGCGCGTGGGCCTGCTGTCGATGGCGCTAGTTGCGCCGATGCTGAGCGGGTGTGCACAGTCCGACTTACCGCTGGTGGACCAATCAAGCGACGCGCTTCTGCAAACGCCCATTAGCGAGCCGACGTCGCCTCCAGTGAAAACAGCTTCGATCGCTCCGATCAAGCCGCCTGGGGTCGCGCCGTCTCCGACAGTCGCTTCACCGACGCCAGCGGCGACAGCGCGAGAAACGCCCGCCGCCTTGCCGCGATCCGGACTGCCTGCGCCAGGGGGCGCCGCCATGGCGAAGGTGGAGGCGCCGCCTCCACCTTCGCCCATTCGCATCGACGCGGTGTGGTCGGGGTCGGACGTCGGGCCGGATCGGTTGCCGCAGTTGACGCTCACGGCGTCGCGCTCCGAGCCGGGTCCAGCGGAAGTTGTGCGAGTGCGCGTCGCGCTGACGCTGCGGCCCTCCAACCAGACCGCAGCGACCGACGAAGTCTCACTAAATGTGCCTGCTGGCGCGACGACCGCACAATCTGCGGTCCCCTTGCCGCCTCTGCAAGCCGGCGACGATGACAATTCATTGATCGCGGAACCGCACGAGACCGGGTCCGCCCAAGCTGCGCCGGATCATCCGTCGATTTCCATCGGCAATGCGAGCATCGAGTTCCCGTCGCGCGAGACCTTGGCCTTCGCCGAGGCGTCCAAAGACACTTCGTTTGCCGGCGTGCCATCCCTGATGGATTACCTAGACCGCTACAAGACGGGTGCGCACCGCTCGGACGCGCTGCGGCTGGTGGCGGTCGCTTTGGAAAGCGGCCCCGGAGATCGTTGCAACTCCGAGGTGGTGAAGAGGCTGGCTACCCGGAAGGTCCAGTTCCCCGCGGGGCACGAGAGAGCGCAGGCGACGATCGCCGCTCGCGAGGAGTACGAAGACCTACGACCGAAGGTGGAAAAACTCTCAGAACGGAATCTCTACGCGAAGGTCGAACGCTTCGCGCAAGAGTATCCCAACTCCGAATGCCGGCCGCTCATCGAGCCGTGGCTGCATGAGTTTTTTTGGCGCGATCGTGCGACGACGCCTCCGGCAATCGTTGCGCTCGCAGACTATTACGTCGGCGAGGGGCGCGTGCAGTCGGCGATCGACGCGCTGAAGCCGGCGATGGACGCGCGCTATATGCCAGCGTTGGCGCTGGCCGGAAAGTTGATGTCCGACCAAGGCGACACGACCGACGCTGCGCAGGCGCTGCGCGCGGTGGCTAAGTCCGATTCTGGCGCTGACCCGGCGGATGCCAGCGTCGCGAACTACCAACTCGGTCTAATGGCGGAACAGCACAACCAGCCCGAGGTTGCCCTGCGTTATCTCGAGGCGACGGTGCGCAGCGATCCGAATTGCGCTGAGTGTTTCATCGACTTGGGCCAAGTGCAGTTTCTGCTGACCGCCGATTGGAATGCAGAACGAACCGATCTGGAGGCGGCGATCGCTGCGGCGGCGCGCGCGCCCGGGCGTTGGCCCGGCACCACGGAGAAAGCGAAGCGGCTCTTGCAGATGCATGACACGCGCAGCTAGCCGCCGCCTTTCGCCGAACAATCCGCGAGCGCCCCGACGACCGGAGATCATTCATGAGTTGGCGCCGTTCGAACGCCCTCGCGGCCCTTGAGCCGAATTGGACCGGATTGAAGCGGATCGTTGGCGTGAGAGCCCTGGCGCTTGTCGGGCTCGCGGGCATGGCGTGTTGCTACACGTTCCTGTTTTGGAACGTCATCGTCATATACGAGTATTTCCATTTCGGCGCAGCGGGCGCCGCCGCAACGGACGTCGGCGCGGCGAACGTCAGCGCGGTGAGCGCCGCCGCGGCGCGCCACGTGCTGGAGCCGACGTCCTGGCCGTGGCAATGGACCGCCGCCACATTCCGGCCCTTGGCGGTGGACCTGTCGGCGCAGACGCCGTTCAAGCTGTCGATGTTTTTCACACTGTTGTTCGTGTCGAGCGTGCGCTCGGCGAGCGGACGGCTCAGCACTCGCGATCTGCGGGCTCGATCTGCGTATTTGCCGTTCTTCCGAACCCTCGAAACGACCTTTGTGCAATTGGGGCTCGCCGGCTCGATCTGGGGATTTCTACTCATTGGGTTCGGCCTGGCTAACAAGACGGAAGCCAGGGACGCCATGCCCATTCTTTTGGGCGCTTTCGGCACGTCCTTGCTCAGCACTTTTACCGGCGTGGTGCTGGCTTTCGTCGCCGCGCCGCTGGTCCGCGGCTTGTGGCGTTGGCTGCATGATATTCCCGCACAGGTCGCCAGCCCGGCCGTCAACCTATCGATGGAACTCGAACGTCTACGCGGGACGCTGCGCGACGCCTTGGGGCCAGTGGAGCAGATGCGAGGCGCTTTCGAGCGGTCCGACGAGGAAAGCGGCAAGCTGCGCGCATCCCTGACCAAGACCTCTACGGACCTTCAAGACCTGAGCAATCGAGTTCAGGCCGCCGATCCGGCAAAGCTCAATGAGGTCGCCGGAAATATCGAGGCCTGGACAGCCGAGGTCGCGAACAGGGTCGGCGTCGTCAACGCGAATGTCGCCCCGCTGCGCGATCATTTGACCGCGATTCAGGAAGACATAGCCGCGAACCTGAATGCGGCGACCGATTTGGCTGCGACGGCTGCCAGTGTCGCCCCGACGCTGAACGGGTTGGCGGTGTCGATGCGCGATATGGCGGACGGGGTGACGGCGCTCAGCGCAACGTTGATCGAAATGACATCGAGCCAGAAGAGGCTCCTGGATTCCTCGGCGCTTCAGGCTGCGGCGGTAGCAACGGTCGTCAACGAGGGCCGTTTGTTTCAAGCTGGGGTCCTGGGCGCGCTTGCTCGGCTCGAGACGAAGTTGGAAAACCTCGCCCACACTGGACGATTTGCCTCGGCGCCCATCGCTCCCACAACTGGCGCCTGGGCGTCGGTTCGCTCCCCTTCGCAGCAAGTTTCCCGCGGCGTCCGTGACCATGTCGAAGCGCAACCACCAATACATGCGCTCGACTCGCAGCCGCACTTCGAACCCGAGACGGAGCCGAACTGGCCGCCGCCCTCGGTCGAACCGCCGCCGGCGCAGAACGACGGCGCTGCTGCTCATAGGTCCATCTTCGGCCGGGTGTTTGGAAAGAAGCGACAATGAGCGACGATCCATTTGGCGGCTTCGGCGGCGACACGGATCGCGGCGGCGAGGCGCTTGTGTGGAATCTGTTCTCGCAGATCATGATCCCGATCATCATTCTGGTCACATACGTCGCCGTGGACGGAGTCACGAGGATCGGCGGCTTTTTGCAGCGCGAACACGAGATTAGCAAGTTCACCCAGGAAAAATATGCCGAATGCATGGGAAATAATAATGCGACCTGTTCCAAGGATTTGAGGCAGGTCTATGCGCAAAATCAGTGGGACCGCTTGTTGTTGGCGCTCGAGCGGCGAATGCGGGCCGAGCGCAAGGCGCTGTTGTTCGACGATTTCCAGAGCGCGGCGCAAGTGAAGTTCGACGGCATACGGATTGTCGATCCGGGCTTTCAAAGCTTCACCGCGAACGCAGCGACGCGCTTCGGCCGCGCGGCGACGCGACAAATCGACTACGTTCGGAACTTGTTCAACGAAACAATCACCGCCGCTGGATTCAAAGACGATCTTACATCTGCGTCTGATGCTGAAATCGCCCAGGCGATCGCCAGGCCTCGGAGTCCGGATCCCAAGGATTTCGAAGTGCCGGCGACAACCAGCGATCCGAACCGCCTGATTCCGCAAGTTCGCGAGCAGTTTCTCGCCCGCGTAGCAGCCGAGTGCGCCATATTGCGCGACGACGCTCAGCGCGTACAGATCGACGTAGTCGCGGCGATCTATCACGCTCTCCAGGATGCGCCGCAGCAGCAGTTGACGGCGCGCAGCCGCGAGGCAGCGCGGCGAATGTTGGAATTTGGCATTTCCGAACAGGAGAGAAAAGACCGCGCGGAGGCTTTCTCTCGCCTATTCAATGCAGATCTGGCTGCCGATCTGCACGGCCAAAGGATTGATTTCCTCGCGGAAACTTGGGATGCGCTCAACGCCGACTGAGCGACGACCAAGCGCGGCGCCCCGCGTCGCAGGACAGGGTTCGAGGCCATGAAGGGATCGCCGATCCGTTACGCCGCGACTACCACTAGAATACTGCTAGTGGCCGCGTGTGCGCTCCTGACATCGCCGATAGGACTGGCGTTGGCTCAGGACAATGCACCGCCGCGAAGCGCGCTATCGACTGCGCAGCAGGAACGCGCGCGGCTGCTGGCGGAAAAGACTGCTCGGATGGCGGTTGACACGTTGGCCGATATGAACAGCGACGAAGTCGCGGAAATCGGACGCGCCGCGCTGTCGGACATGCAACAGAACGTCGTCGCCAACCGAACCAAGGCGGAAAGCCAGCAAAGGCTGAAGGAGTCCGTCGAGCGACGGCTGCAAACCCGGATCGACGACGAAATCGCGCGCACCGTGAGCGCTTTGCTCGCCGATCAAGGCGTCTCACTCGTCGAGTTCCGGTCGCGGCTGGGCGCAGTCTTCGACAACAGTGTCGCCGCGCAGAAACAGAAATTCGTCGCCGAGAAACTGCCGCCGATTTTCGCAGCCGCGCGCGAAGAGGCGGTCAAGGCCCAGACGACATTGTTGGCTCGGGCGGCGTACCCTACGCAACAGGAAGTCGAGCAGGTCGATCGTGACGGCTGGACGGAGACGCAGCTTGGAAATCTCGCGTCCCACACGCGCGAGCGTATCGCCAAGGCCGTGCCGGAGCGCTTCGAGGAAACGGACAGCGCGGTCGGGGAAGACGCGAAGAAAATCATGGACGATGTGCAGGAACAGCGCAAACGGCAAACGGACGCGCTGGACCGGCCGTTGCAAGACAACGCGATCACAGCCAGCCAGATCGAAACCGCCTTGCGCGGAGGCGTAGACGAAGAGATCGCCAAAGCGCGCGCCGCCAATGCGCCGGACCGCATCGTCTACACGATGTTGCCGAAGATCGCTGAGAAGGCCGCGAACAAAGCCGTCCTCGAGGAACAACGTCTCTGGACCAGGTTTGTCGAATCCTACAAGCGCTCGTTTAGTCTGAACGACATCGAAGCGCGGCTGAGAAGCGATATCGCGCGCTATCGCGACCCGAGGGAAAGCGAGCGGCCGTTCGTTGAGGACAGCATCGCGGCGGCCGAGCGCGACGTGGTCGAGCGCTACGCCATCGGGGCCAAGTCGGCCTCCGACGCGGCGGCGTTTAAGGAGCGCATAAGCGCCTCGGTGGCTCCTACGGGCGAAAATCACCAGAAGCTGCGGTCGGCGATCGCAGACGCCATCCGGCAGGTGCTCAGCGATGCACGGCGCGTGATAGCCGACGAGCAATACGCCACGGCTTTTGCGCCGTTGCAGTCGGGCGTCTGGCAGCCCGATGAAGCGGGGATCGCCGGCGGCTCGCTGACCCCTGGCGGAATTGCCGGGTTCGAGCAGGCTGCGGCGCTTCCGAATGTGCGCGCGCCGAGTGCGGACCCAAAAGCAGTTCTGCTCATCGAGACAGAGAACCGAGTTGTCGACGGCGCGCGCAACTTGATCACCGAGGCGCAGACCGCGATGACATTGCAGCGCGGGATTGTCAAACGGGTCGAACCCAAGATCAAGGAGCAGATCGAGAACGCGCCGCCGGAAGAACTCGAATCCAAAGATTCGTGGGTCGCCAAAATGACCGATCTGGTCATGACGACCTGGGCTTCCGATCGACCGAGCGTCTGGCAAGGGAAGCCGCCGGCCAAAGCGCCAAGCAAGTACAGCAATCTGTTCGCGGCGACGAATGAGGATATCAAACGCTCGGTCCAGAGCCTGCTGGCGGAGATCGCCAAGAGGCCGAAACCAACGCCGACGCCGACGCCAATCTCGACGCCAACGACTTTGCCGGAGCCGGGCGAGCAACCGAATCTTCTAATGAAGATCGTGGAGATCGTCGGAGTAATCGGCGCTGCGGCATTGGCGATCTTTCTGCTATGGCGCTGGATTCGACGCCCAAGAAAGCCCGTTGGCCAGCCAAACCAGACACCAGGAGGGAACGAGGGACGGTCGCAAATTGGCGGCGGGTCGAACCCGGGGCGCGGTGGAGATGGAAAGGACAAACCTAGCGGCCCTTCCTTCCCACCTATGGAGCTTTTCCAAGGGATCGTCGTGGAAGTCAGGGACCTCGCACGGACGGTGGCGTTGTTCGACGATCTGACCGACTTGCGTCCCAATAGGCGCGGCAGCGACTACGCCTATTACAAGGTTGGTCCGCTGGACATCATATACGTGGCGGAAGGGAGCATCCCCGACAATGTCCTAAAGGGTGGAAAGGCCATACATGTGGAACTGCTTCAGAAGCGGAGTGGCCTGCCGGGTCCCCCCGCAATCCGCAGCATCGAGGGGAGATGATTTGATGTTGTGAATAAGCGCCATGCAGGGACCCCGGCGCTGGCTCGTAAGCGGGGCAAATTCCCGGGCAAGCTTGGCTTGGCTCAAACGGGGGCGGGCCTGACGAGGGTTGCGAGGTCTGGGATTTTTGGTCCTGGGGTTGCCAGTCGGTCGCCGACGAAGTCGTAGAACGAAAATTTCAATTTCATGCAGGTTTTGGCCAGGCCGAGCATGACGTCGCGGTCGTCGCGGCCCTTGTCGCTGACGGTTCCGCCGGAGATTTTTCTCTTCGCGACGAAGGCGCGGATGCCGTTTTCCGAGGCGTTGGTCCCGACGATTGCTTCGCAATCGCCTTGAGCTGAGCGGGATTTCCGGCCGTTCGAGCACGCGCAGGAGTTCGTCTTTGTGGCGATGGAAGCGTCTAAGTCGCGGATCTTGCTCACGCGGTGTCCCGCATAATAAGCTTTGCCTCCAGCAATCGAATATTTCCACTCGTCTTCGCTCCAGGGCGGCCGCCTCGGGCGGCGAGAAGATCGACCGCGAGATTGGCCATTTCGACATAGTCTTGCGCAAGCGTGGTTAGCGGAGGGCTGGCAAAACGACTAAGCGGATGATCGTCGTGCCCCGCCACTCTGATCTCATTGGGACCGCCGGCGCGCGACACCCGCAATCCGCAATGGTTTGCCGCCGCCATGACGCCAAACGCCGTTCGGTCGTTGGCGCAAAGTATCGTTCGGCTCGGCAACGCTTTCATCGAAAAGTAGGCGGTCGCCTGCTCGAAACCTGCGGCTTCAAACGCCCAGTTTTGGCTCGGAGCGGGAATGATCAGCGGCTCCGACCCCGCTTTCTCCATCGCCTGAATATACGCCAGTTTTCGGTCCTGCGCATTCCGATTGACGCTGGGCATATCGAAATAGCAAGGTGGTTCGCCGGATCGATGGAGATAGTCGACCATCAAGGCGATGCTCTGAAAATTGTCCGTTCCGACGAAGGCGGTCGGAAGATCGACTCTCGCGTCGAGCATCACCAAGGGCAAAGAGCCGCTCAACTCCCTGAGAAGCTCTAGATCCGAGGACCTCCCCAGGGGAGCCACGATTGCGCCTGCGACCCTCAATGACATAATCGTTTGGATGGCGCGGGCTTCCATCGCGCGTTCGCCGTGGGAAGAGAGCACAATTGTCCAAAAGCCATCTTGCATGGCGCGGAGTTCCACCCGTTCGACGAGGCCGGCGAAAAATGGGTCCGTAAAAGAAGGCACAATCATTCCCAGGGTCTTTGGATGCTTACGGTTGAAATTGACCGCGAAGAGATTTGGTCGATATCGCAAAGTCTTTAATGCTTTTTCAATTCGCTCGCGGGTGGCTGGCCGCACGCTGTCGGGATCGTTGAAGTATTTCGAGACGGTCGCGCGGGAGATTCCGCTGGCGGCGGAAAACTCCTCCATTGTTTTGATCTTGGGCGCCGGTTTCTCGCCCCGTTTCTTTTCGATGTTGAGCCTCACTCCTGACTCCTCCTCAACGATCCGCCCAGCGCCGACTCACGACTTCCACGTGGCCACGAATACGACAGCGCACGGCAAGGCGTCCAGTGCGGTCCCGAACTCGTTGCGAGTCGCCCGCGCACGGGCGCGGCGTTGCCAATTTGGACATACGTCTATTGTTTTCTCGACACACGTATTGACTGCGCCGTGCGTTCCGTGTCAATTCCCTTCAGCGGTCGAGCGCGACTCCAGAGCACGGATGGACGAGAACAATACACCGTCCTTGAGGGATTTCGTGGAGAGAATCGAATGAGGGCCTTCGTAGGATTTGCCGCAACCTCGCCGGTCGCGTGGACAGAAGCCCCGAGCGCGCTTTCGCGTCGCCGAGGGCTCTGAGCCATCACGTTGAAATCCCCTGGCCGCCCACGGCGGAGACATCAGACACGAACCCCGTTCATGGCGAAATCGCCACCGCGGCGCCGAGCCAGCAATCGGTCACGGCCCGCAGCGCCAACGAACTCCAATTGGTCCGCGCATGCCTGCGCAGTCGAAGAAGCGCCGGGGACAGTCGCCAGGGCGCAAATCTAGGCGGTTAACGATGGGCAAGGCATACCTTTGGGCTACGGCGCGCGCCGCAGCGATCGCGGCGGTTGGGGGCGCATCCGTTGAGACCTTGACGATTGCGACCGTGAGCGACGCCGACGAGATCGTCATGCAGACGGCTTTCGCGTTCGTTGGGATTGCCTGTCGTTGATGGGTTCGATCAAGCGCCGACGCTCGCGATCGTCATAATCGTGGCCTGGCGGGGGATCTCGCGCCGATGCATCTGCGGTTTCGTGACATGGGATTGCTCGATGCCCGCGTGGGTCGCGTCACAGAACACGAAATCATCGCCTGAACAACCAGAGCGGCAACACAAGGAGAGACGCATGAGACTGAAAGACAAGGTCGCGATCGTCACGGGCGGCGCACGCGGCATCGGCGAAGCGATCGTTCGCGCTTATTGCGCCGAGGGAGCAAGCGTCGTCATAGCCGACCTCGAGGTCGCGAAGGCTGAGAAGTTCGCCGCGGAACTCGGCGCCAACGCGCTCGCGGCAAAACTCGACGTCCGCGATTCCAAATCCATTTCGTCGCTGATTTCGGCGACGGTCGCCAAGTTCGGGGGCGTCGACATTCTGTTCAACAATGCGGGGGTGTTCGACATGGGGCCGGTCTTGGAAATTTCCGAGGCGAGCTTCGACAAAGTGTTCGCCGTCAATACGAAGGGTCTGTTCTTTACGCTTCAGGCGGCGGCGGCGCAGATGGTGAAGCAGGGTCGGGGCGGGAAGATCATCAATATGGCGTCACAAGCGGGCCGGCGCGGCGAAGCGCTGGTCGCCGTCTATTGCGCGTCCAAGGCGGCGGTCATCAGTCTGACGCAGTCCGCCGGGCTCGACTTGATCAAGCACGGCATCAACGTCAACGGGATCGCGCCCGGCGTTGTCGACACCCCGATGTGGGATCAGGTCGACGCGCTGTTCGCCAAATACGAGCGCCTGCCGCTCGGCGAGAAGAAGCGCCAAGTCGGCGTCGCCGTGCCCTTGGGACGGATGGGAACGCCGGACGACTTTCGCGGCGCCGCCGTCTTCCTCGCCTCGCGTGATTCTGACTATGTCGTCGCCCAGACGCTCAATGTCGATGGCGGAAATTGGATGAGCTGATGACAGCCTTGCTTGTCACCGCCGGCGAGATACTCGTCGAGATCATGGCGTCGACGATCGGCACTGGGTTCCGCGAAGCCCAGAGCCTCGTTGGCCCCTTCCCCAGTGGGGCGCCGGCGATCTTCATCGATCAGGCGGCGCGCCTCGGGGCGAACTGCGCGATGATCGGCGCGGTTGGGGACGACGACTTTGGTCGAGTGAACGTCGACCGTCTGTCGGCTGACGGCGTCGACGTTTCCGCCATCGCGGTGCATCCCGACATCGCGACCGGCACGGCTTTCGTGCGGTATCGCGCGGATGGAAGCCGGGATTTCGTCTTCAATATCCGGCACAGCGCGAGCGGCAGAATTGCGCTGACGCCAGAAGCGAGCCGGGTGATCTCCAGGGCCAGCCGAATTCACGTGATGGGATCGGCCCTCACGATCCCCTCGGTTCGCAACATCGTGGAACACGCCGTCGCAACCATCAAGGCCAGGGGCGGCTCGGTCTCGTTCGATCCCAATATCCGCAAGGAAATGATGAGCGATGCGGCGTTGACGGCGACCCTTCGTCAAATCCTCGCCGTGACCGACCTGTTCTTGCCCTCCGGCGAAGAGATTTTGCTCTTCTCTCCTGCCCCCGACGAACAAGAGGCGGCGAGGCGGCTGATCTCGCAAGGCGTGAAGGAGATAGCGCTGAAGCGCGGCGCCGCAGGCGCGGAGGTCTTCACACGCCAGGGAACTGTCAGCGCGCACGCGTTCAAAGTCGTCGAAGTCGACCCCACCGGGGCTGGGGATTGTTTCGGAGCGACCTACGCCGTCTGTCGCGACAAGGGCATGGCGATCGAACGGTCGCTCGCCTACGCCAACGCGGCCGGCGCCCGTGCGGTGACCGTCAAGGGGCCAATGGAGGGAGCGTCGACCTTCGCGGATCTCGACGCCTTCATCGCCGAGCGAGAAGCAAAGACATGACCAACGCTTTGGCCGAGCTCCTGCAACGGCGCCGCGCCGGCGAGATCGCGGGGATCCCGTCCATCTGCTCTTCGCATCCGAGCGTCATCGAGGCTGCGCTGAGGCGTTGCAAGCAAGACGGCGCGCCGGCACTGATCGAGGCCACCTGCAACCAGGTCAATCACGAAGGCGGCTACGCTGGGATGACGCCGCGTGATTTTGCGGCGCAGGTCAAGTTGATAGCCGACCGCGTGGGTTTTGACGCGCGCAAGCTCATCCTCGGCGGCGATCACCTGGGCCCCAATCCGTGGCGCAAACTCGCCGCGGATCAGGCGATGGCGAAGTCTGAAGCGATGGTCGCGGCGTATGTCGCCGCGGGCTACGGCAAGATCCACCTCGATCCCTCGATGGGCTGCGCCGGCGAGCCGGAGGCGCTCGACGATGCATTGACCGCGGAACGCGCAGTTCGCCTCGCGCGCGTCGCAGAAGCGACGGCTAGACAAGAAGGCCTCCCAGCGCCCCACTATATCATCGGCACCGAAGTGCCGCCTCCTGGCGGCGCTCGCCACGCGCTCGACTGCATCGAGCCGACCTCGCCCGAGAGCGCGCGCGCGACGCTGGCGACCTTTCGACGGGCCTTCGAGTCAGCCGGGCTGGAGGCCGCTCTCGAACGGATCGTCGCGCTCGTCGTGCAGCCCGGCGTCGAATTCGGCCACGAGACGGTGATAGAATACGACCCCGTTTGCGCGCAGCCGCTCTCTCATGCGCTCGACGACGCCGGCCTGGTGTTCGAGGCGCATTCCACTGACTATCAGCCCCCGACCCGCCTCGCCGAATTGGTTAGAGATCGGTTTTGCATCCTCAAGGTTGGCCCTGCTCTGACCTTTGCGCTGCGTCAAACGCTCTATGGTCTCGATCTTATTGCTTCTGAATTGTCGCCGAGTTATCCGAGGCGCGCACTCGCCGCCACTATGGAGCGATTGATGCTCGCCGAGCCTCGCTGGTGGGAGCCGTATTATCCCGGCGACGCCGACGAACAACGTCTATGGCGCCACTATTCCTACTCGGACCGAATCCGATATTACTGGCCGCACCCCGATGCGAAGGCGGCTGTCGACCGCCTGAAGGCCGCGCTCTCGGGCATCGCTATCCCCGCTCCGCTGCTGCAACAATTTCTTTCCCGACGGGTTCCGACCGTGTTGGCGACCGACGAAACATCCGACCGGTTGATACTCGCGTCAATTGATGAGGTGCTAAGGCATTACGCGGGAGCCTGCGCATCGTAGCGCTGAAGAAGCGTTTGCAGATTGAAATTCTTGGAGGAGCCGCAGCCATGCTCAAAGCGATCGATCCCCTGTTGACCCCCGATCTTCTCTACGTCCTGCAGGCGATGGGACACGGCGACGAAATCGCCATCGTCGACGCCAATTATCCCGCGCAGTCGGCGGGACCCGACGTCGTCAGGCTCGACGCCGCCGACGCGACGCGCGCGCTCGACGCCGTGCTCAGCGTCCTGCCGCTCGACACCTTCGTCCCCGAGGCGTGCTGGCGCATGGAGGTCGTCGGCGCCGCCGCCGCCGACGCCGAGCCGCCGATCTTCGCCGAATTTCGCGCCGTCATCGCCAAGCGCGAGGGGCCGCAGTTCAAGCTCGGCAGTCTCGAACGCTTCGCCTTCTATGAGCGCGCGCGCCGATGTTTCGCCATCGTCGCCACCGGCGAACGCCGGCTCTACGGCAACGTCATCCTCAAGAAGGGCGTCGTTCCCCCGGATTGAGGCGCCCGTCGTTAGCGACGGGCATCGGCGCGGCCTCGCGCGATTTCGTCTTCCCGTCTTCGCCCTCTTGCCGCCTGAGCCGTTGCGCGGGCGCCGCGCCGTGTTTCAACGCCGCAACGGGACCTGGCCATGAACGGCGAGAAATACACGGGGATCGAACACGAGTTCGCATGACGCCGGCGCCCCGATCGGCGCCGATCGGGCGCCGTTGCGGCGCTGAACCACAACGAACGGCGATTGACCCGGCGCGCGCAGCCGCCCTACCCTGGACCGCTCGAGCAAGCGCAGCCGGGCGTCCCAAAATCGCGCCGCACATTCGGAGACTCGCCATGCGCGGAGCCGTCGCGGTTCTCGATATTGGCAAGACCAACGTCAAACCGAACTGTTCAGCGCAGAAAGCCCGCTTCTGTGGCAGCGCTCGGCGCCGAACCGCGTCTTGCCCGCCCCGCCCTATCCGCACGACGATGTCGAAGCGATCTGGGCCTTCTTGATCGAGGCCTCGCGCGACGCCGACGCGGGGCGCCGGATCGGCCCGGCGGCGGCGTCTTGCCATTCGTTCCCCCGTCCATCCGGCGGATGTCGATTGAAAGCCCGCAACCGGCCGCGCCCACGTCGTCCGCGCCTCACGGCGGAGTAATTTCTCCGTTGATGTCCCAGAGATCCTCCCAGCTTTGTCCGTCTTTCCACAGGAAGACTTGGCCTTTGATCAAACGGCAGTTGCGATCGATCGCGGCGATCGCCCGCATTTCTTCGCCGCTCAGCCACTCCCCGGCGGCGGCCCGCAGATTCGCCGCGTAGTTGCGCGGGTTGACTGAAAACGGAAGCGGAATCTGGCCACGCTGCACCGCCCATTTGACGCAGACGCTCGCGGGATGAATCGCACGCCGCTGGGCGATCCGGATGACGACCGGGTCTTCGATGGGCGCTGTGTCTTGCGGCGTGCGGTCGCGCTCCGGGCGCCCCGGAGAACCGAGCGGACAGTAGCCGATCGGCTGCATGCCGTTCTCGACGACGAACCGGAACAGTTCGGACTGCTGGAAATGGGGGTGAAGCTCCATTTCGTTTGCCGCCGGCATGATGCGCGCGTCGCGCAGAACCAGCTTCAGCTTGGGGATGGTCATATTCGACGTGCCGATGTGGCGAACCAGCTTCCGATCGACCAGCTCCTCCATTCTGCGCCAAGTCTTCATGTAGCTTTCATGAATGTAGGGCTTGGCGTCCGGGCTGCGCGACGTCACGTCGCAGCCCGGCGGGTGGAAGTTCGGAAACGGCCAATGCACGAGGAACAGGTCGAGATAGTCGAGACGCAGGTCGGCCAGCGTCTTCCGGCACGAGGCGATCACGTCCTTTTCGCCGTGTTTGTCGTTCCATAGTTTCGATGTGATCCAGAGTTCCTCGCGCCTCACCCCGCCGCGGACGATCTCTTCAAGCGAGGCGCCGACGGCGCCCTCGTTTCCGTACACCGACGCGCAATCGAAGTGCCTGTAGCCGACCGCGGCTGCGCCCTTGACCGCCGCGGCGACCTCGTTCGGCCCGACGTGATCGGAGCCGAAAGTGCCGAGCCCGACGGCCGGCATCGTGGCGCCGGTGTATAATCTTCTCTGCGGAATCGCCGCCGGATCGACAGGCTCGAACCCGGTCTCAGCCGCCACGCTCATGTCCGCTCCTCGATTGCGAATAGGGATCCAAACTTTGCCGCCGAACGATATACGCGCCGGCGAAGGGCGCCAGGAACGTTCCGCCAGGTAGGAAATCTCCGCCCAAACGACGCTCTACGCCGTCTGCCTCGACACCCGCGCGGAGAACTCGACCGCCGCACAACTGGCTTCCTCCCGCTTCCGATAGGTCTCCCAGGCGATGGACGCGGGATGCTTGTCCTTCGCCACGATCCGCCGAGCGCGAACCCTCGACTTCGGCGCGGCCACGAATACGACAGCGCACGGCGGTGCGCCCTGCGCGGCCCCGAACTCGTCGCCCGTCGCCCCCGCACGGGCGCGGCGTCGCCAAACTGCGCATACGTCTATTTTTTTCTCTACACACGTATTGACTACGCCGCGCGTTCAGTGTCAATTCCTTTGCGCAGGCGAGCGCGACCCTAGAGCAGGAAGGGACGCGAACGACACACCGTCCTTGACGGATTTCGTGGAGGAAATCGAATGAGGGCCTTCGAAGGATTTGCCGCAACCTCCCCAGTCGTATGGACAGAAGCCCCGAGCGCGCTTTCGCGTCTCAGGGGGCTCTGAGCCATCACGTTGAAGTCGCCTTGCCGCCCACGGCAGAGACATCGGACACGAACGCAATTCATGGCGAACTCGCCGGCGCGGCGCCGAGCCAACAAGCGGTCACGGCCCGCAACGCCAACGAACTCCAATTTGTCCGCGCATGCCTGCGCGGTCGAAGAAGCGCCGGGGATGGTTCCCAGAGCGCAAATGTAGGGGGATTGAGAATGTTGAAAAAACTGCTTATCGCCAGCGCCATGATTTCGGTTGCGGCTCTTGCCGCGCCGAGCTACGCGGCCGCTGCCGAAACCACGATCCCGATCATCGTCAAGGACACCACCTCGCCTTATTGGCAGATCGTGCTCGCCGGCGCCCGCAAGGCCGGCGCGGACCTCGGCGTCAAAGTTCCCGAACTCGGCGCCCAGTCGGAATCGGACATCAACGGCGAGATTTCGATCCTCGAAAACGCGGTCGCCGGAAAACCCGCCGCGGTCGTCATCGCGCCGACCGAATTCAAGGCGCTCGGCAAGCCGATCGACGAAGCGGCCAAGAAAGTGCCGATCATCGGCGTCGACTCCGCGGCCGACTCGAAGGCCTTCACCTCGTTCTTGACCACCGACAACGTCCAGGGCGGCCGCATCGCCGCCGACGGTCTCGCTCAGGCGATCACCGAGAAGTATGGCAAGGCGGAAGGCGAAGTGGCGCAGATCACTTCGCTGCCGGGCGTCGGCTCGCTGGAAGGGCGCAGGAAGGGCTTCCTTGAAGAACTGGGCAAGTATCCCGGCCTCAAGGTGGTCGCCGACAAGTACGCCGACGGCATGGCGACGACCGGCCTCAACATCATGACCGACCTGATCACCGCCAACCCGAATCTGCGCGGCGTGTTCGCCAACAACCTGATCATGGCCCAAGGCGTCGGCCAGGCGATCGCGGAGAACAAGAAGGCCGATACGATCAAGATGGTCGGCTTCGATGGCGACGACAAGACGATCGGGATGCTCAAGGACGGCACGATCTACGCCCTCGTCCTGCAGGACCCGTACCGAATGGGTTATGACGGCATCAAGACGGCGCTCGCCGCCTCCAAGGGCGAGAAAGTCGACGCCTTCGTCGACACCGGCGCCAACCTGATCACCAAGGCCAACATGGGCGGCGAAAAGCAGCAGGCGCTGCTGTACCCGAAGGTCAAGTGATCGAGACGACGCACCTCCCGTCGTCGTCCGCCGCTTGTGGTCCTCGCGGTTGATGACGACGGGCGCGTCTCAAAGGGAGGGATGAGGGGCGCGCTCCACTCTGCCCCTCGTCCCGACCCTTCCGCCGCAAAGCGCTCGAAGGCGCGCGGCGTCTGGCGTCGACGCGCCGCCGCTGCGCTCTTGCGCGGCGGCGCGCCATCGCCGATGATGAATGACAACGCCTTGCCCGTCGGGTGAATCGCCAGATGTCCATGCCTGCCCAAGCTTCGCCGACCCCCGCCGCGACCGCGGCGCCCCTCCTCGCCTTGCATAAGCTCGACAAGCGCTTCGGCGCCACTCACGCGCTGAAGGCGGTCGATCTGACGTTCGAGGAAGGCGAAATCCACGGGATCGTCGGCGAAAACGGCGCCGGCAAGTCGACGCTGATCAAGCTGCTGACCGGCGTCTATCCCCGGACCTCCGGCGAAGTCTATTGGCGCGGCGAGCCGGTTCCGCTCGTCAATCCGCACGAGGCGATCAGCCTTGGCATCAACGCCGTCCACCAAGAGGTGGTGCTCTGCCCGCACCTGACCGTGGCGACCAACATTTTCCTCGGCGACGAAATGACGCAGGGCGGCCTGCTCAATCACAAGGCGATGCTGCGCGAGGCGCAGAAGCTGCTCGACGACCTCGGCTTCGACCTGCCCGCCGGCGTAATCCTCTCCTCGCTCACCATCGGCCAGCAGCAATTGGTGGCGACCGCGCGCGCCGAGCGGCGCGGCGCCACATTTTTGATCTTCGACGAGCCGACCGCGTATCTCACGCGTCAGGAAACCGCCGCCCTCTTCAAGCTGATCCGCCGCCTCAAGGCGAACGGCGTGACCATCGTCTACATCAGCCATCGCCTCGAGGAAGTGTTCGAGCTCTGCGATCGCGTGTCGATCCTGCGCGACGGCGCGCTGGTGGGCACGCGCCGCGTCAGCGAGACCAACGAGGCCGATCTCATCGCGCAGATGATTAACCGCACGATCGAGCAGATCTACCACAAGAGCAAAGTCCCGTTCGGCGCGACGCTTCTCGAAACCGAAGGGCTCAGCGGCAGGGGCTTCCACGACATCTCGATCCGCGTGCGGGAAGGCGAGATCGTCGGTCTCTACGGCTTGATCGGCGCCGGACGAAGCGAATTCGTCCAGAGCCTGTTCGGACGCTTTCCCGTCGCCAGCGGCAAGATCCGGTGGAAGGGCGCCGAGGTGGCGATCGGCAACGAACGCGCGGCGATGGACCTCGGCATCGCGCTGGCGCCGGAGAGCCGCAGAGATCAGGGCCTGTGCCTCAATCTCGGTCTCGGACTCAACCTCAATCTGCCGATCTACCCGCGCCTCGCCTTCGGGCCGCTGATCAATCTGAGGAAGGAAGCGAGCTGCGCCGACCAGCAGATTCACGACGTGCAGATCAAGGCCGCTTCGCGCGCCGCGCTCATCACCAGCCTTTCGGGCGGCAATCAACAGAAGGTTGTCATCGGCAAGTGGCTCAATCACGGGGCCAAGCTGTTCATTTTCGACGAGCTGACCACCGGCGTCGACGTCGGCACCAAGGCGGAGATCTATCGCCTGCTCGGTTCGCTGCTGGCGAAAGGCGCGGGCGTGATCATGATCTCGTCCTACCTTCCCGAAGTCTACGAGTTGGCCGATACGCTGCACGTGTTTCGACGCGGCGGGATCGCCGCCACCCACAGCTACAAGGACGCGTCGCAGGAAGCGATTTTGACGGAAGCGATTGGCGTTTGATTCGAAAATGAGGGTGTCGAGGAAATGAGCGATCAACAGGTTTCGAAAGCGCGCCAGAGCGGTGGGGGGCTCAACGTCCTGTTGGGGCTGACGTTGCTCATGCTTTTGCTGGCGATGTGGGTCGCGCTGTCCTTCGAGACGACGTCGTTCTGGACCGCCAACAATATCGCCAATCTGCTGCGCCAGGGCGCGATGATCGCCATTCTGGCGATCGGCGAGACTTTCGTCATCATCACCTGCGGCATCGACCTCTCCGTCGGCGCGGTGACCGGCTTCGCCAGCATGGCCGTCGCGCTGATGCTGACAAACGTCGATGGGCTCAACGCTCATGGGCTCGGGATATTCACGACGATCCCCGGCGCCGTGTTCGCAACGTTGCTCATCGGCTTCTGCATTGGCCTCTTCCACGGTTTCGGCGTGGTGCAGATGGGCCTGCCGCCGTTCATCATGACGCTGGCGACCATGTACTCGCTGCGCGGCATCGGACTGGTGATCACCAACGGCGCGACGATCGCGATCTCCAACTACACCTTCACCGACTTCTCGCGCGCGAGCTTCCTCGGTTTTCCCTGGACCGACGGGTTGTGGTTCGCGGTTCCGATGTTGTTCTGGATGGTGCTGCTCGTCGCCATCCCCGCCTACCTCCTGCTCCATCAGAGTCGATGGGGACGCTATCTCTACGCCATCGGCTCCAATCTGGAGGCCGCGCGGCTCTCCGGCGTCAACGTCAAGGCGATCACCTATCTCGCCTATATCGTTTCGTCGACCTTAGCCGCTTTCGTCGGCGTGCTGCTCGCCATGCGCATCGGCATCGGCAATCCGATGCAGGCCGATAGCTGGGAATTGCAGGCGATCGCCTCTTCGGTGATCGGCGGCACCAGCTTGTTCGGCGCGCTCGGTTCGGTGCACGGGCCGCTGATCGGCTCGTTCATCTTGACGACGATCAACAACGGCGCGAACCTCTTGAACCTCAATTCGTTCTGGCAGCGCGTCATCACCGGCTTCCTGATCATCATCATCGTCTATTTCGATGGCCTCCGGCGAAGGAAGCTTTGACGAAAGACGCGCGCGCCGGCGACGATCTTCTCGCCTATCGGGGCTACGCGCGCGCTCCGCCGCTGCCGACGGCGATTGGCGCGCCGCGGCCGAAACGTTCCGCGCGACGCTTGGCGCCGATCCCGGCGACGCGCAGCGGCGCAGCGGGGCCGCCGCGCGGCCGGCGTTGTTCGGACTTGGCAAAGATCGTCAAACGCCTCGCCGGATGGCCGTCGCAAACGCGGCGACCGCGATCCCCATTCGACGCAAGGCAATCAATGAGCAAGGAGAAAGATCTTGGTGAAGCTTTACGGACGCACCGTTAGCAAGAAGGATCTCGCCTGCAGGGTAGGGCAAATCTCCCAGATTGCCGGCGCCCGCGCCTGCGAGCTGAGCTCGGGTCTGGCGAGAGGAGTCGAAGCGATCGACGTCAAGACAGGAACCGGCTTCGAGTTCACCGTTCTCGCCGGGCGCGCGCTCGACATCGCTTGGGCCTCGTACAAAGGCGCGCCAGTCGGCTACATATCCAAGACCGGCGTAGTCGGACCGGCGCATTTCGTGGAAAAGGGCGCCGAGGGATTCCTTCGCAACTTCTTCGCCGGCCTCCTGACCACCGCCGGCCTCAGCAACATCGGCTTGCCCTGTCAAGATGGCGACGAGAGTTTCGGCCTGCATGGCCGGGTCAGCAACATCCCCGCCGAAGACGTATGCGTCTCCCAGGGCTGGAAAGGCGACGACTACCTTATCCGAGTGGCCGGCACAGTTCGCCAAGCCAAGGTGTTCGGCGAGTGCCTTGTCCTGCATCGGGAAATCACCACGCAGCTCGGCTCGAATACGCTCGTGGTGCGAGACGTCGTCGAGAACGCCGGCTCCCGGCCCGAGCCTTCGATGCTCCTTTATCACTGCAACTTCGGCTACCCGATCGTGAGCGCCGACAGCCGTCTCTATACATCGGGCGGAAGCGTTGAGCCGCGCGATCCCACGCCGGCGCAGGCCGTCGCTGATCACGACCGGCTGGGCGAGCCGCAGGCGGGTTATGTCGAGCAGTGCTTTTACCACAACCTGAAAGCGAGGGACGGCCGCGCATTCGCCGCGATTTTCAACCAACAGCTCGGCGTGGGCGGCTATGTCCGATACCGCGTCGAGAATCTTCCGCAGTTCGTGCAATGGAAGATGCTCGGCGAGCAGGAGTACGTCGTCGGGCTGGAACCGGCGACGAACCGCCTCGACGGTCGCGCCGAGTTGATGCGACAGGCGCAGATCCTTCCGCTTGCAGTCGGCGAGCGCCGAACCTTCGAAGTGGAAATCGGCGTCCTCGACGGTCGGGCTGCGCTGGATGAGCTCGCGTCACCGGCATGAGCCGCTCTCCGGCGCGCCCCCATACTGCAGGAAGCGAAACGCCTGCGCGCGACCCTTCGGTCGCCGCCGCGTCGGCGAGCGGCGGCCGCTGCTTCGCCCGGCGCGCAACGGCGGCGCCGACGCCGTTTCGTCGGCGTCGGCCCTTGAGATCTTCGCAGAGCGCGTCCTTATCGGAAAACGCGCGCCTCACGCGGCGGCGCGCGCGCCGCCGCCGGTCGCCCGCAGCGGCCGGACGCTGTCGGGCCGGTCTCGCCGGCCCGCCAGCAGCTTGTCGAAATAGGCGATCGTGCGTCGGAGGCCTTCCTTCAACGGCACCGTCGGGCGCCAGCCGAGACGTTCCGTCGCCTGGGTTATGTCGGGCTTGCGCTGCTTTGGGTCGTCCTGCGGCAAGCTCTGGAACGCCATCCGCGACTTCGATCCCGTCAGCTCGATCGTGAGTTCGGCGAGCTGGCGCATGGTGAACTCGCCGGGGTTGCCGAGGTTGATCGGACCCGTCATCTCTTTGGCTGAATTCATCAGCCGCAGGAAGCCTTCGATCAAGTCGTCGACGTAGCAGAACGAGCGCGTCTGGCCGCCGTCGCCGTAGATGGTGATCGGCTCGTCCTTCAGCGCCTGGACGATGAAGTTCGACACCACGCGGCCGTCGCTGGGATGCATGCGCGGGCCGTAGGTGTTGAAGATCCGCGCCACCTTGATCGCGAGCTTGTGCTGACGGTGATAGTCGAAGAACAGCGTTTCCGCGCAGCGCTTGCCTTCGTCGTAGCACGAGCGCGGCCCGATCGGATTGACGTTGCCCCAATAATCCTCGGTCTGCGGATGGACCGAGGGGTCGCCGTAGACCTCGGAAGTCGAGGCTTGGAAGATCGGGCATTTGAGCCGCTTGGCGAGCCCGAGCATGTTGATCGCCCCGTGCACGCTGGTCTTGGTCGTCTGCACCGGATCGTGCTGGTAATGGATCGGCGAGGCGGGACAGGCGAGATTGTAGATCTGATCGACCTCGACGTAGAGCGGCAGCGTCACGTCGTGCCGCAGCAGTTCGAATTGGGGATTGCCGATGAGATGCGCGATGTTCGCCTTGCCGCCGGTGAAGAAATTGTCGAGGCAGAGAACTTCGTGGCCTTCCGCGATCAAGCGGTCGCAGAGGTGCGAGCCGAGGAACCCCGCGCCCCCCGTGACCAGGATCGTCTTTTGGTCGGTCATTTGCGAAGCTCCCCGTTGTTTCGGCGCGCCGCGCCGCTCGCCTGGCGGTCGCCCCGGGTCGTCCGCGCTGGCGCGGCCTCGAACCCGAAGGCGGTCAGTCGCCGTTCCCCCACAATCGCGAGTCGGGCCGGATCGGATCGATCGCGTGCCGGACCTCGAGCTTGTCCCGATAGAGCCGCCGATACGCGTCGGGCGCCAGGAAAGGATGATTCTCGAGGCTGATCTCGACGCCGACGCCGTGATAGGCGTCGAGATTGCAAAGGTCGGGAACCGGACGGCGGCCGCCCTGAAACTCGTCCCACATGCCGCGATATAAATTCTCCAGGTCGCGCACGAGACGGGGCGTGTCGAACAACAGGCTGGATTGCCGCCCGGCGATCAATCTCTGCTTGAGCGCCGAAATCCGCTGCGGGTCACGGGCGAGTTCGATCGCGCGCGCGACATAGATCTCTTGCGTCGGGCACACCAACTCGCCGATCCCCGCCGCGTGAGCCAAGCTCGCGCACACCCGTGAGGCGAAGCTCTTTCCCGTGCTCGTCAGGATCGGCACGCCGATCCACATCGCGTCGGCGGCCGTTGTGTGGGCCCCATACGGGAAGGTGTCGAGAAACAGATCGGCCAGAGCGTAGCGCGCGAGATGCTCGGGATTGGCCTTCTTGGCCGCGAAAACCATCCTTTCCGGCGCGACGCCGCTCTGCGCCGCCAGATCGCGCAGACGCGCGTCGGTTTCGTCGCCGCCGCTGAGCAGCCACAACACGCTGCCGGGCGTCTCCGTCAGGATCGTCATCCACATGGCGAAGGTCGGCGGCGTGATCTTTTGCATGCCGTTGAGGCAGCAATAGACGAACGCGTCGTCAGGCAGCTTCTCATCGCCGCGCTTCGGCCGCTCGGCCGCGACGACCCGCTTGCGGTCGTTGGGCTGATAGCAGGAAAGCCTTACGACTTTCTCCGAGTAATAGATCTCGCTGTCCGGCGGAATGACATGCTCGTCGGCGACGATGTAGTGATGGTACGGGCTGCCCATCGTGCCGGGGAAGCCGAACCAATTGACCGCGATCGGCGCGGGACGATGCCCGAACACCCCCGTCCGCGCGAACTTGGTGTAGCCGTTGAGATCGACGACGATGTCCACTTCGTCCTGGCCGATCCGCGCGGCGGCTTGTTCGTCGCTCAGCGCGTTGATGTCGAGCCAACGGTCGGCGCTGTTCATGATTCTGAGCCGCGTCGGATCGATCCGCTCGATGCCGCAATAATAGGCGTAGATTTCAAAACGATCCCTGTCGTGCTGCTCGAACACGTCGGTCATCGCAAAGCCGACGGCGTGCTCGCGCAGGTCCGACGAGACATAGCCGATGCGCAGCTTGCCGCTCCGACGCCGAGCGCCCGGGGAGTGGATGGGAAGCGAGCGTGGGTTCGACGGCTTTTTGATGAATTCTCTCTCGTACTTCCATGCCCGCGCGAGCTGGAACATCGGATCGTCGACGAGGTTGGCGAGCGACAGCGGGGAAATTCCCGCCATCAAGGCGCGGGCCGGCGCGCGATCCCACTCCGCCACCGCGGGCCATTTGCACTGTCGCTGCCTGAGCGAGATCCAATGCTGAATCACTTCGGGTTGCGCGACGGAGATGTCGAGCGACTGCTTCAGCGCGTCCTCGGCCGGACCGTCGAGCAGGCGGCCCTCCAGCACCCGCCCCAGTTGCTGCAAGGCGGTCAGCTTGTTCTTGACCGTTTCGCCGTTGACCTCTTTCAGGCGGCCGGTCAATTCGAGCCATTGCTCGATCGCCGCGCCGTCCTGGCCCGCGTCCTCGAGAAGGCGGCCGAGATTGATGTAGGGTGGGTAGAAATCGGGCTTTAGCCTGATGCCCTCGCGCGTCGCGTTGATCGCGCCCAGATGATCCCCCAACTTCGCCAGCGCCACGCCGTAATTGAAATAGGCGGCATGCAGAAGCGGATCGCCGGGGTTGCAGGCGATCCAATTCTTATAAAGCTCCGCCGCGGCGACGCCCTGGCCGTCGGCTTGCAGTTTTTCGGCCTGACTGAAGAGTTCGCCGATCGTCACTTTGCGCAGATAGCCGAACCTCTCGGCGTCGGTTGTTGGCAAGGCGACGTCTTGGCGGAGGCTTTTCTCATGCAGCATAGCGACCCTTGCATCGTGGCTGTGCGGGCGAAAATCCGGGCGGCCTCGACGACAACGAGGCCTTCCGGACCGGCGAGACGCATGTCACGCACGCAACCACGACCCAAGGGCCGACCGTCGAATATCCCTTCCTTTGCCGCCTCGTCACCCCATGAGGGCGCTGAGGGCGCTGATCTGGGCGTCAGACAGCACGCCAATCTGAGCCGACGTCAGAGAGCCGCCTTGCGTCGTCGTCAGATTGCCGATCGTCGTCGTGGACAGGCCGGAAATCTGCGCCGTCGTCAGTCTGCTGACGGTCAACGCGTCGAGCGAGGCGGTCGACAACGTGTTGAGCTGCGTAGTCGTCAGCCCGTCGACTTGTGTCGTCGTCAGCGAGCCGAGCTGCGTCGCGGTCAGATTGTCGAAGGTCGACGTGGCGAGCCCACCGATCTGCGTCGAGGTCACCGCGCCGAGCTGCGCCGGGCTGAACCCCTGAAGCGCGGTCGAACTCAGCGCGTCGATCTGACCGCCGCCAGGCGTCAGAGCGGCGATCTGCGGGTTGGTCAGATCATCCGCCTGCGTCGTCGTCAAATTGCCGATCGTCGCAGGGTTCAGGCCGGCGACCTGCGCCGTCGTCAGATTGGCGACGGTCAGCGCGTCGAGCGAGGTGGTCGACAACGCATTGAGCTGAGTTGTCGTCAGCCCGTGCGTCTGGGCCGAACTCAGGCCGGCGAGCTCCGTCGCCGTCAGATTGTCGAAGGTCGACGTGGCGAGCGAGCCGATCTGCGTCGAGGTCAAAGCGTTGACCTGCGCCGTGGTGATCGCGTTCGCGCTCAGGGCGGCAACCTGCGCCCCCGACAGCGCCGCGACCTGCGTCGAGGTCAAGGCGCCCGCCTGCGTCGTCGTCAGGTTAGCGATCGTCGCGGTCGTGAGGCCGCCGACCTGCGCCGTCGTCAGATTGGCGACGGTCAAGGCGTCGAGCGACGCAGTCGACAACGCGTTGAGCTGCGTGGTCGTCAGTCCATGCGCCTGGGTCGAAGTCAGCCCGCCGAGTTGCGCCGACGTCAGATTGTCGAAGGTCGAGGTGGCAAGCGAGCCGATCTGCGTCGAGGTCAAAGCGCCGAGCTGCGCCGTGTTGAACCCCTGAAGCTCGGTCGAGGTCAGGGCGTCGATCTGCCCGCCGCCAGGCGCCAGGGCGGCGATCTGCGTGGTGGTCAACGCGTCGGCTTGCGTCGTCGTCAGATTGCCGATCGTCGCGGTCGTGAGGCCGCCGACCTGCGCCGTCGTCAGGTTGGCGACGGTCAAGGCGTCGAGCGAGGTGGTCGACAACGCGTTGAGCTGAGTTGTCGTCAGCCCGTGCGCCTGGGTCGAGCTCAGGCCGGCGAGCTGCGTCGACGTCAGATTGTCGAAGGTCGACGTGGCGAGCGAGCCGATCTGCGTCGAGGTCAAAGCGTTGACCTGCGCCGTGGTGATCCCATTCGCGCTCAGGGCGGCGACCTGCGCCGCTGACAGTGCCGCGACCTGCGTCGAGGTCAAGGCGCCCGCCTGCGTCGTCGTCAGGTTAGCGATCGTCGCGGTGGCGAGGCCGCCGACCTGCGCCGTAGTCAGCTTGCTGACGCTCAAGGCGTCGAGCGAGGTCGTCGACAACGTATTGAGCTGCGTCGTCGTCAGGCCGTTGACTTGCGTCGTCGTCAGCCCACCGAGCTGCGTCGCCGTCAGATTGTCGAAGGTCGAGGTGGCCAGCGAGCTGACCTGCGTCGAGGTCAAAGCGTTGACCTGCCCCGTGGTGATCGCGTTCGCGCTCAGCGCGCCAACCAGCGCCGCCGACAGCGCGGCGACCTGCGAAGAGGTCAAGGCGCGCGCCTGCGTCGTCGTCAGATTGCCGATCGTCGCGGTCGCGAGGCCGCCGACCTGCGCCGTCGTCAGATTGGCGACGGTCAAGGCGTCGAGCGAAGTGGTCGACAAAGCGTTGAGCTGCGTGGTCGTCAGCCCATGCGCCTGGGTTGAAGTCAGCCCGCCGAGCTGCGTCGCGGTCAGATTATCGAAGGTCGAGGTGGCGAGCGAACCGATCTGCGTCGAGGTCAAAGCGCCGAGCTGCGCCGTGCTGAACCCCTGAAGCTCGGTCGAAGTCAGGGTGTTGACCTGGCCGGCCGTCAGAGAAGCGATCTGCGCGTTGTTCAGGCCGTCGACCTGGCTCGCCGCCAGATTGCCGATCGTCGTCGCGGTCAGGCCGAAGACTTGCGTGGTGCTCGCCGAACCGGCGACCTGCGCCGTCGTCAGATTGGCGAGGTTCAACGCGTCGAGCGAGGTGGTCGACAGGCTGTTGAGCTGCGCGGTGGTCAGCCCGTGCGCCTGGGTCGAAGTCAGGCCGGCGAGCTGCGTCGACGTCAGATTGTCGAAGGTCGAAGTGGCGAGCGTGCCGACCTGCGTCGAGGTCAAAGCGTTGACCTGCGCCGTGGTGATCCCGTTCGCGCTCAGGGCGCCAACCTGCGCCGCCGAGAGCGCGGCGACCTGCGAAGAGGTCAACGCGCCGGCCTGCGTCGTCGTCAGATTGCCGATCGTCGCGGTCGTGAGGCCGCCGACCTGCGCCGTCGTCAGATTGGCGACGGTCAAGGCGTCGAGCGACGCAGTCGACAACGCGTTGAGCTGCGCCGTGGTCAGCCCGTGGACCTGGGTCGAACTCAGCCCGCCGAGCTGCGTCGCCGTCAGATTGTCGAAGGTCGAGGTGGCGAGCGTGCCGATCTGCGTCGAGGTCAAAGCGCCGAGCTGCGCCGTGCTGAACCCCTGAAGCTCGGTCGAAGTCAGGGTGTTGACCTGGCCGGCCGTCAGAGAAGCGATCTGCGCGTTGTTCAGGCCGTCGACCTGGCTCGCCGCAAGATTGCCGATCGTCGTCGCGGTCAGGCCGAAGACTTGCGTGGTGCTCGCCGAACCGCCGACCTGCGCCGTCGTCAGATTGGCGACGGTCAACGCATCGAGCGAGGTGGTCGACAGGCTGTTGAGCTGCGCGGTGGTCAGCCCGTGCGCCTGGGTCGAAGTCAGCCCGCCAAGCTGCGTCGACGTCAGATTGTCGAAGGTCGAGGTGGCGAGCGTGCCGACCTGCGTCGAGGTCAAAGCGTTGACCTGCGCCGAGGTGATCCCGTTCGCACTCAAGGCGCCAACCTGCGCCGCCGACAGCGCCGCGACCTGCGAAGAGGTCAAAGCGCCGGCCTGCGTCGTCGTCAGGTTAGCGATCGTCGCGGTCGTCAGGCCGCCGACCTGCGCCGTCGTCAGATTGGCGACGGTCAGCGCGTCGAGCGACGCAGTCGACAAGGCGTTCAGATGCGCGGCCGCCAGCCCGTGGACCTGGGTCGAAGTCAGCCCACCGAGTTGCGTCGCCGTCAGATTGTCGAAGGTCGAGGTGGCAAGCGAGCCGATTTGCGTCGACGTCAAAGCGCCGAGCTGCCCCGTCGTGATCGCGTTCGCGGTCAGAGCGTTCACCTGCGCCGCGGACAGCGCCGCGACCTGCGGAGAGGTCAAAGCGCGCGCCTGCGTCGTCGTCAGATTGCCGATCGTCGCGGTCGCGAGGCCGCCGACCTGAGCCGTCGTCAGATTGGCGACGGTCAGCGAGTCGAGCGACGCAGTCGACAACGTATTGAGCTGTGTGGTCGTCAGCCCATGCGACTGGGTCGAAGTCAGCCCGCCGATCTGCGTCGCCGTCATATTATCGAAGGTCGAAGTCGCGAGCGACCCGATCTGCGTCGAGGTCAAAGCGCCAAGCTGCCCCGTGCTAAACCCCTGCATTTCGGTCGAGGTCAGGGCGTCGATCTGCCCGCCGCCCGGCGCCAGAGCCGCGATCTGTGTGGTCGTCAAGCCGTCAGCTTGCGTCGCCGTCAGATTGCCGATCGTCGCGGTCGTGAGCCCGTCGACCTGCGCCGTCGTCAAACTGGCGAGGTTCAGCGCGTCGAGCGAGGTGGTCGACAACGCGTTGAGCTGAGTTGTCGTCAGCCCATGCGCCTGGGTCGAAGTCAGGCCGCCGAGCTGCGTCGACGTCAGATTGTCGAAGGTCGAGGTGGCGAGCGTGCCGATCTGCGTAGAGGTCAAAGCGTTGACCTGCCCCGTGGTGATCGCGTTCGCGCTCAAGGCGCCAACCTGCGCCGCCGACAGCGCCGCGACCTGCGAAGAGGTCAAAGCGCCGGCCTGCGTCGTCGTCAGGTTAGCGATCGTCGCGGTCGTCAGCCCGCCGACCTGAGCCGTCGTCAGATTGGCGACGGTCAGCGCGTCGAGAGAGGTGGTCGACAGGTTGTTGAGCTGCGTGGTCGTCAGCCCATGCGCCTGGGTTGAAGTCAGCCCGCCGAGTTGCGCCGACGTCAGATTGTCGAAGGTCGAGGTGGCGAGCGTGCCGATCTGGGTCGAGGTCAAAGCGCCAAGCTGCGCCGTGCTGAACCCCTGAAGCTCGGTCGAGGTCAGGGCGTTGACCTGGCCGGCCGTCAGAGAAGCGATCTGCGAGGTTGTCAGGCCGTCGACCTGGCTCGCCGCAAGATTGCCGATCGTCGTCGCGGTCAGGCCGAAGACTTGCGTGGTGCTCGTCGAACCGGCGACCTGCGCCGTCGTCAGATTGGCGAGGTTCAGCGCGTCGAGCGAAGTGGTCGACAGGCTGTTGAGCTGCGCGGTCGTCAGCCCGTGCGCCTGGGTCGAAGTCAGCCCGCCAAGCTGCGTTGACGTCAGATTGTCGAAGGTCGAGGTGGCGAGGCCCCCGATCTGCGTCGAGGTCAAAGCGTTGACCTGCGCCGAGGTGATCCCGTTCGCGCTGAGCGCGGCAACCTGCGCCGCCGAAAGCGCGGCGGCCTGCGTCGAAGTCAAGGCGCCCGCCTGCGTCGTCGTCAGGTTAGCGATCGTCGCAGTGGCGAGGCCGGAAACCTGCGCCGTCGTCAGATTGGCGACGGTCAAGGCGTCGAGCGACGCAGTCGACAACGCGTTGAGCTGCGCGGTGGTCAACCCGTGGACCTGCGTTGAACTCAGCCCGCCGAGCTGCGTCGCCGTCAGATTGTCGAAGGTCGAGGTGGCGAGCGTGCCGATCTGCGTCGAGGTCAAAGCGCCGAGCTGCGCCGTGCTGAACCCCTGAAGTTCGGTCGAAGTCAGGGTGTTGACCTGGCCGGCCGTCAGAGAGGCGATCTCCGATGTCGTCAGGCCGTCGACCTGGCTCGCCGCAAGATTGCCGATCGTCGTCGCGGTCAGGCCAAGGACTTGCGTGGTGCTCGCCGAACCGGCGACCTGCGCCGTCGTCAGATTGGCGAGGTTCAACGCGTCGAGCGAGGTGGTCGACAACGCATTGAGCTGCGCGGTAGTCAGCCCGTGCGCCTGGGTCGAAGTCAGGCCGCCGAGCTGCGTCGACGTCAGATTGTCGAAGGTCGAAGTGGCGAGCGAGCCGATCTGCGTCGAGGTCAAAGCGTTGACCTGCGCCGTGGTGATCGCGTTCGCGCTCAAGGCGGCAACCTGCGCCGCCGACAGCGCGACGACCTGCGTCGAGGTCAAGGCGCCCGCCTGCGTCGTCGTCAGGTTAGCGATCGTCGCGGTGGCGAGGCCGCCGACCTGCGCCGTAGTCAGCTTGCTGACGCTCAAGGCGTCGAGCGAGGTCGTCGACAACGTATTGAGCTGCGTCGTCGTCAGGCCGTTGACTTGCGTCGTCGTCAGCCCACCGAGCTGCGTCGCCGTCAGATTGTCGAAGGTCGAGGTGGCCAGCGAGCTCGACCTGCGTCGAGGTCAAAGCGTTGACCTGCCCCGTGGTGATCGCGTTCGCGCTCAGCGCGCCAACCAGCGCCGCCGACAGCGCGGCGACCTGCGAAGAGGTCAAGGCGCGCGCCTGCGTCGTCGTCAGATTGCCGATCGTCGCAGCGGTAAGGTTGGCGACCTGCGCCGTCGCCAGATTGGCGACGGTCAGAGCGTCGAGCGACGCAGTCGACAAAGTATTGAGCTGCGTTGTCGTCAGCCCGTGCATTTGGGTCGAAGTCAGCCCGCCGATCTGCGTCGCCGTCATATTATCGAAGGTCGAAGTCACGAGCGAACCGATCTGCGTCGAGGTCAAAGCGCCGAGCTGCGCCGTGCTGAACCCCTGAAGCTCGGTCGACGTCAAGGCGTCGATCTGCCCGCCGCCCGGCGTCAGGGCGGCGATCTGCGTGGTGGTCAACGCGTCGGCTTGCGTCGCCGTCAGATTGCCGATCGTCGCGGTCGTGAGGCCGCTGACCTGCGCCGCCGTCAGATTGGCGACGTTCAACGCGTCGAGCGAGCTGGCCGACAACGCGTTGAGCTGCGCGGTGGTCAGCCCGTGCGCCTGGGTCGAAGTCAGCCCGCCAAGCTGCGTTGACGTCAGATTGTCGAAGGTCGAGGTGGCGAGGCCCCCGATCTGCGTCGAGGTCAAAGCGTTGACCTGCGCCGAGGTGATCGCGTTCCCGCTCAAGGCGCCAACCTGCGCCGCCGAAAGCGCGGCGACCTGCGAAGAGGTCAAGGCGCCCGCCTGCGTCGTCGTCAGATTGCCGATCGTCGCGGTCGTGAGGCCGCCGACCTGCGCCGTCGTCAGATTGGCGACGGTCAAGGCGTCGAGCGACGCAGTCGACAACGCGTTGAGCTGCGCCGTGGTCAGCCCGTGGACCTGGGTCGAAGTCAGGCCGCCGAGTTGCGCCGACGTCAGATTATCGAAGGTCGAGGTGGCGAGCGAGCCGATCTGGGTCGAGGTCAAAGCGTTGACCTGCGCCGTGCTGAACCCCTGAAGCTCGGTCGAGGTCAGGGTGTTGACCTGGCCGGCCGTCAGAGAAGCGATCTCCGAGGTTGTCAGGCCGTCGATCTGGCTTGCCGCCAGACTGCCGATCGTCGTCGCGGTCAGGCCAAGGACTTGCGTGGTGCTCGTCGAACCGGCGACTTGCGCCGTCGTCAGATTGGCGAGGTTCAACGCGTCGAGCGAGGTGGTCGACAAGGCGTTGAGCTGCGCGGTGGTCAGCCCGTGCGCCTGGGTCGAAGTCAGGCCGGCGAGCTGCGTCGACGTCAGATTGTCGAAGGTCGAAGTGGCGAGCGTGCCGACCTGCGTCGAGGTCAAAGCGTTGACCTGCGCCGTGGTGATCCCGTTCGCGCTCAGGGCGCCGACCTGCGCCGCCGAGAGCGCGGCGACCTGCGAAGAGGTCAACGCGCCGGCCTGCGTCGTCGTCAGATTGCCGATCGTCGCGGTCGTGAGGCCGCCGACCTGCGCCGTCGTCAGATTGGCTACGGTCAAGGCGTCGAGCGAAGTGGTCGACAACGCGTTGAGCTGCGCGGTGGTCAGCCCGTGCGCCTGGGTCGAGCTCAGGCCGCCGACCTGCGTCGCCGTCAGATTGTCGAAGGTCGAGGTGGCGAGCGACCCGATCTGCGTCGAGGTCAAAGCGCCGACCTGCGCCGTGGTGATCGCGTTCTCGCTCAGGGCGTCAACCTGCGCCGCCGAAAGCGCGGCGACCTGCGGAGAGGTCAAAGCGCGCGCCTGCGTCGTCGTCAGATCGCCGATCGTCGCCGTCGCGAGGCCCCCGACCTGCGCCGTCGTCAGCTTGCTGGCGGTCAAGGCGTCGAGTGAGGTGGTCGACAGGTTGTTGAGCTGCGTGGTCGTCAGGCCGTCGACTTGCGTCGTCGTCAGCGAGCCGAGCTGCGTCGCCGTCAGATTGTCGAAGGTCGACGTGGCGAGCCCGCCGATCTGCGTCGAGGTCAAAGCGTTGACCTGCGCCGAGGTGATCCCGTTCGCGCTCAGGGCGCCGACCTGCGCCGCCGACAGCGCGGCGACCTGCGAAGAGGTCAAGGCGCCCGCTTGCGTCGTCGTCAGATTGCCGATCGTCGCGGTCGTGAGGCCGCCGACCTGCGCCGTCGCCAGATTGGCGACGGTCAAGGCGTCGAGCGAGGTGGTCGACAGGTTGTTGAGCTGCGCGGTGGTCAACCCGTGGACCTGCGTTGAACTCAGGCCGCCGAGCTGCGTCGCCGTCAGATTGTCGAAGGTCGAGGTGGCAAGCGAGCCGATCTGCGTCGAAGTTAAAGCGTCGACCTGCGCCGTGGTGATCCCGTTCGCGCTCAGGGCGCCAACATCCGCCGCCGACAGCGCCGCGACCTGCGTCGAGGTCAAGGCGCCCGCCTGCGTCGTCGTCAGATTGCCGATCGTCGCGGCCGTGAAGCCGGCGACCTGCGCCGTCGTCAGATTGGCGACGGTCAATTCGTCGAGCGAAGTGGTCGACAAAGCGTTGAGCTGCGCAGTCGTCAGCCCATGCGCCTGGGTCGCCGTCAGGCCGGCGACCTGCGTCGCCGCCATATTATCGAAGGTCGAGGCGGCGAGCCCGCCGATCTGGGTCGAGCTCAGGGCCCCGAGCTGCGCCGTGCTGAACCCCTGAAAGTCGGTCGAGGTCAGCAAGTTGATTTCGGTCGTCGTCAACACCTGGATCTGCGTGGTGGTGAACCCGTCCACTTGCGGAGCCGTCAAGGCGAGAATCGTGTCGATCGACAGACCGGGCAGCGCCGCCGTGGAGAAGCCGGTGATCTGATTGGACGACAAATCCTGCAGATCGGTGGTCGTGAAGTTATTGATCTGATTCGCGCTCAGCACGCCGATCTGACTGGTCGTCAGGGCGTTGACATCGGTTGTGCTGAGTGTGGAAATGGTGGTGGTGGATAAGTTGGCGACTTGCTGGTTTGACAGCGAGCTAATGAACGATGCCATCTGAGGACCCCCGGTCAGGCAGGCGAGAACTCTGCGTAATGCGACGAATTTGCCGCAATACAGCCGATTAATGTTAACAGCGCGTTAAGAAATGTCCCCAACCCGAGCAGAATCGCGCTCCGGGCTGAAGGGCCACCCCAAAATCGCCTCTGGCTCGGACCGCTTCGCCAGCCTCGCCGCCCAGATCGGCGGAACGTCGACCGTGAAAATCGCTTAGCCCCACGAACTTACGCGAAGCTGGCCTCGCCGCAGGCGTCGGGCGCGCCGACGCCGGCGAATCGAGCGCCGTTTCGGCCGATTCCCTTTCGCGCGGAGCGGGTTCCGCCGCCGAGCGTCATGGCCTGCGCGGCGCCGGGAACGCGCTTCGCCGACGCCCGCCCCTCGCCCGCGTCGACGAATCGATCGTCGGCGATCTCGATGGCGCCGGCGGCGGCGTGGATGCGGGAAGGCCAAATTCGGCCGAATTGGGGTCCGATCGAGGCGCGCCGGCGCGACGAGGCGGCCGCCGGCATTCACCCTAGCCGCCGCGGGTGCTAAGTCTGCCGCCGAGGAAATTCCTGGCGCGCCCCGCGCGCCCCGCACTCGGACAACACCCATGCGCATCGAAAACGACGTCAAGCTCGACTTCAAGGACGTGCTCATCCGCCCGAAACGCTCGACGCTCGCTTCGCGCAACGCGGTCGACATCGAGCGCGCGTTCCGCTTCCTGCACACCGGCGGTCAATGGAAGGGGTTTCCGCTCATCGCCGCCAACATGGACGTGACGGGCACCATGGCGATCGCGCGCGCGCTGGGCAAGCACGGCGCGCTCACCGCGCTGCACAAGCACTATCCCGCGGCGGAACTCGCCGAATTCTTCGCCGGCGCCGACGGCGTCCACGCCTTCTATTCGGTCGGCACGACCGCCGCCGATCTGGAAAAGCTCGCCGCGGTGCGCAAGAAGACGCCGGTGCGCTTTCTCTGCGTCGACGTCGCCAACGGCTATGCGGAAAAATTCCTCGACACGGTCAAGAGGGTGCGCGACGACAATCCCGAGTCGGCGATCATGGCCGGCAACGTCGTCACCGGCGACATGACGGAGGCGCTGATTCTCGCCGGCGCCGACATCGTCAAGATCGGCATCGGCCCCGGCTCGGTGTGCACGACGCGCAAAGTGACCGGCGTCGGCTATCCCCAGCTGTCGGCGATCATCGAATGCGCCGACGCCGCCCACGGCCTCAAGGGCCAGGTTTGCGCCGACGGCGGCTGCACCGCGCCGGGCGACGTCGCCAAGGCCTTCGGCGCCGGTGCCGATTTCGTCATGCTCGGCGGCATGCTCGCCGGCCACGACGAATGCGCCGGCGAAATCCGCTACGAGGAGCGCGAGGGCGGACGAGTTCCGGTCGCCATGACGTTCTACGGCATGTCGTCGGAGATGGCGATGAAGAAACACTCGGGCGGCGTCGCCCGTTACCGCGCCGCGGAGGGCAAGAGCGTCGAGACGCCCTATCGCGGCCCGGTCGACAACACCATGGCCGAGATCATGGGCGGGGTGCGCTCGATGATGACCTATATTGGCGCCACTCAGCTCAAGGAGGTGTCCAAGCGCACCACCTTCGTCAGGGTGACGGCGCAGACCAACGATGTGTTCGGGGCGTCTTGACAGTCGGCGCGAACGCTAGAGGGAAGACGCTGAAAGAACATCGGGATGAATGACCATCTGGAAAGTGCCGGCGAGAAAGGTAAGGGGGAACACGTTAGACTCGCATTGTCTGCGCGGTTTCTTGCGCCCGCACGATCGATTCAGCGCGCCGTCAAGAGGGTTCTCCAGCCTCTTCTCAATCGTCTGCGCTTTTTCGCCCGGCGCTTCCCGGTCTTGCGAGCCGTTGCCGCTCGGATCGAGACGAGACGCGCTGAGGAGAGTTGGGGCAAACGCGATGCACGAAAGAATAGCGATACAGCACCGCCGCCCGGCGAAGTGGTCACCTTGCAGGGTTTGTGGGCAATGGAATTTTATACGCCGTCACAAGCCGAACGCCTACTCGCAGGATTTCAGAAACTAAAGTGGGACAAAACGAACTCCTTCGGTCGCGATCCCGTCCAGTGGGTGCGTAAAAACCGCAGCCACGCATTTGGTGGGGGATGGTTCAATCTAGGGGCGATTACCCGAGCGACAAAGGAAAGCTCTCTAATCGAAGCGCGCTCGGCACCTTTGCCAGACAGTGTCGACTATGCAGAAGGCGCAATTCTAACGCTTACCTCTTCTCTGACGTGCGTCATCCTCTTCTTCGTCTATCGCAACCCATTTTCCGCGCGGTTTCAGCTTGCCGCTAACTTGGCGCGTAAAACAATTGCGCAGCCGCAAGGGAACGGCTTCATTATCAGCTCTCCGCATAGCCAGAAACAATCTGACATCGAGGCGGCTCGCGCGCAGGCGCGACTTGAGGCTTGGCAATGGTTTCGCCACAACCTACCGGGTGTATTCTGCTCAGAAACGGCCATTCCAGACGAATTTCCCACGTCTGAGCTTGTTACGACTGAATTCTCGCAGCCGTTCCCACTAGGGGGTGAGTATGACGGCCCTCGCGGCTTTCTCGACGTGTTGGGATTCGACCATTATTTGGAGGCCTGGACTTTTCGACTCGATTCCAAGCTTACGCTTTGCAACCATGGTTCGAGGAGACGGCTTTCACGCAAGTATCGCTGTAAAGATGAAGGATCTTCAAGCGGCCGCCAAGAGCCATACCTTCGGCGATGACAGGAGCGGATGGCTCTATTATGCAGACGAGACTTTACAAAGAGTCCTGAACTCGGTGGGGCCTCGTCGCTTTGCTGTCGCTACTACAGAAGCGGGTGAACGCCTTGCGGGACTCGACGACCTTTCGCTCCGAAGGAAGGAAGAAATCGCTCTCGACCCTCACTGAGCTAAGCGAGGTCGAGTTTCGTGGTCTGGACGTTGGTGCTATCTCGGTCGAGCTGCAGACGTTTGCTAGGCACCCTTGGTTCGCGGATGACGTGACAGATTTCAAGCCGCTCGACGGCGCTAGTTTTGAGGGCACCTCCTTCCTCGGAGGAATTAGGGCGCGCCTGATTGACCAGACCAAGTGGCTTCAGCGCGCTGACAAGCAAGTTCGCCGCGCCGTGTCACAGCAAGGCAATTTGATTGCAGCCCGAGAAAATATTCGGCTCCAGCGACGCGTGGAGGCGCTCACGGCCGCGATCGCCTTCTTGACGCTCATTGCGATCTTGGTGGCGGTCCTTGTCCCCGTGGCCACCGATCCGGATGGCAAGAAACTGTTGGCGCACTGGCTGGCGACAATCGCAGGATGGGTTTCACGGGGAGCACCCGGACCGTAGGATGAGCTAATGTCCGCTGAGAGCGTTTCCGGAATATTCGTGCCACTACGAGGTCGGATCGTTCAGTGGGTACCAAGCGTATAATTTTGACGACGAGAAGGGAATCCGCCGCGCGAAAGCGCGCCAGACACGGCCCCGCACCGGCCGCCCGCCTTTTTCCGTGCCCGCACCATGTGATAGAAGCCGCTCCCATGTTCCCGGCCCCCGCCCCCCCAGCCGGCCGCGCCGCTCTGGCATTGGATCTATCATCGCGGCGCACGCGACTTCTCGGCGATGCGCAATATCGCGCGCCCGCTGCTCGACCGCCTCGCCGACCGCCATTCTTTGGCGCGCCCCGAGATCGTCGCTGAGCAGGTTTCCGCCGACGGCACCCGCAAATGGCTCCTGCGCATGCCACCCGCCGGCCTCGGCGACAAGGGCGCCGAGATCGAGACCGTCTACATTCCCGAGTCCGACCGCGGCACGCTGTGCGTCTCCAGCCAGGTCGGCTGCACGCTCAATTGCCCGTTCTGCCACACCGGCACGCAGAACTGGGTAGCTGGGATCGTTGGACAGATGCTCCTGGCTCGACCGGCTTGGTGACTTTCCTGGCGGCCTCGGAGCGGCCGAAACCGAGCTCGCCTCTGTGATCCGTATTGTCATCTGCTAAGCACTCTGGACGCGAGAGAAAGCGAACTCCCCTCTTCTCGCGGCCTAACTTTCCGAATATGCTCCATATCGCTTGTCCCCTTGTAGCGTCGATCAACGTCCGGCCCTGCTATCCCCCCAGAGGGTGATGACTATGTCATCCAAACGTTCTCCCAAATCACATCCAAACATTGGCGAGAAAATCGATGAGATTGTCAACGATAGGCTAGATCATTCTCTAGACGACATTCTTGGAAGCATCGTCGACAAGCGTCTAGAGGGATCAATTTCTGCGCAGATAGACAAGGACGTATCGCTTAGAATTGACGACAAGATCGCCGAACGTGTGAAACATACTCACATAAGATGGTTAGAATTGTTTTTTGAAGACACATTTATGTTTGGATCACGTTGGATATTGGCACCGGCTTACGCCTTGCTTGTAGTGGTCTTAGTGGTCTTGGCAGTTACATGTTTCTTTGAGACAAAACAATTGATTATTCAATGGAAAGAATACGACGAGACAGGGGCTCTAACTCAGTCATTAGTAATTGTCGACATCGTCCTCGTTATGAACTTGATACTGATGTTAGCGTTCGTTGGATACATTAATTTCGTTTCTAAGATTCATGCTTCGCGAACCGAAGATTGGCCAGACTGGACTACGAAATTGGACTACAGCGGCTTGAAGCTGCAGTTACTAGGCTCAATGATAGCGATCTCTGCAATCATTTTGTTGAAGGAACTAATAGAAGCAGCGCAGAGAAACGATGTTAGCGTACAGCAAGCAGCAATAACTATCGCAGTGCATTTAACTTTTGTGGCGTCGGCGTTAGTTGTAGCATTTGTGAATAAACTCGAAGCGGACACTCAGGACAGGCACAAGCAGGGCCGATGAATTCGTGGGTCGCATGCGCAACCTCGGCTCCGATCCGCCGGCGAGCGGGGGCCACGCGGAGATACTTTTCGATTGCTTTTGCGTCCGTGCCAAACGCGACCGCCGAAAATCGCCGCCACGGCGCCGAATGGAACCACAACGTCTGCATCCGAACTCGCTCCGCGACGCGGGGATACGGTGTTGTGCGCCGCGCGACGAAATGGCGGACCGTCACCCCGCCGAGGGCGGGTGCCCGCGCGTGGGCGTTGTGCGCCAGCACTGTCGGCGAGCCTGCACAGTTAGGCTCTTCTCTCGGCCGCGCGGCGTGCTAGAAGGCGCCATGTCGGTTCTCCCCATCCCGCCGCGGCCGGCGCCGGCGTCGCTCGCCGGGGCGACGCGAGCCGAATTGACGTGCGCGCTCGCCGAAATCGGCGCGCCCGAGCGCGAGTTGCGCATGCGCGTCTCCCAGCTCTGGCACTGGATTTACCATCGCGGCGCACGCGACTTCTCGGCGATGCGCAACATCGCCCGCCCGCTGCTCGAAATGCTCGCCGAGCGCCACACCCTTGCGCGCCCCGAGATCGTCGCCGAGCAGGTGTCGGCCGACGGCACCCGCAAGTGGCTCCTGCGCATGCCGCCCGCCGGCCCCGGCGACAAGGGCGCCGAGATCGAGACCGTCTACATCCCGGAGTCCGACCGTGGCACGCTGTGCGTCTCCAGCCAGGTCGGCTGCACGCTCGCTTGCCCGTTTTGCCACACCGGCACGCAGAACTGGGCGCGCAACCTGACCGCCGCCGAAATCGTCGCGCAGGTTCTGGTCGCGCGCGACCGGCTCGGCGACTTTCCCGGCGGCGTTGCGCCGACCGACGGGCTGGTCCCTTCCGGCGAAGGGGTGCGCGCGGTCTCCAACGTCGTCTTCATGGGCATGGGCGAGCCGCTTTACAACTTCGACCATGTTCGGGAGGCGATCGGCGTCCTGAGCGACGGCGACGGCTTGTCGCTGTCGAAGCGGCGCATCACCGTCTCGACTTCCGGCGTCGTCCCTCAAATGGAGGCGCTGGGGCGCGATTGCGGCGCGATGCTCGCCGTCTCGCTGCACGCGGCCAACGACGCGCTGCGCGACAAGCTGGTCCCGCTCAACCGGAAATACCCGATCGCCGAATTGTTGCAAGCCTGCCGGGACTATCCCGGCGCCTCCAACGCGCGGCGCATCACTTTTGAATACGTCATGCTCAAGGGCGTCAACGATTTGCCCGCCGACGCGAAGGCCCTGGTGCGGTTGCTGCAAGGCCTGCCGGCCAAGATCAACCTCATTCCGTTCAATCCCTGGCCGGGCGCCCCTTACGAATGCTCGGATTGGCCGACCATCGAGCGCTTCTCCGACATCGTCTTCGCCGCGGGCTACGCCAGCCCGGTGCGCACGCCGCGCGGACGCGACATTCTGGCCGCCTGCGGCCAACTCAGAAGCGAAACCGAAAAGCTGCGCGCTCGAGCGCGCATGATGCTGGAGGAGAATCTGGCCGTTGGCCTGGATTGACCCGGCCGAGCGCGGCCCACGCCATTGTCCGCTTTTGGCCGCCGAAGCCGCTTGGCGGCGTTCGGCGTCCCGCGTTCCGACAACCGCCGCAACGAAGGACGGCCCATGACCGAAACGCCCGCCGCCGCCGACGAAGCGCCCAAGCCCGAGTTCGAGGGATTCGGCGCGATCGTTCGCGACAGCCTCGTCCGCCTGGTGCGCCTGCCGCGCTTCGACCGCCGCGCCCGGCGGCTCCTCGTCGCGCTCGTCTTGGTCGCCTGGGCCGCGACGTCGATCTACCGGGTCCAGCCGGACGAGCAAGGCGTGGTCCTGCGCTTCGGCAAATGGATCGACACCGCCGAGCCGGGGCTGCATTTCCATCTGCCCTACCCGATCGAGACCGTGCTGTTTCCCAAGGTGACGCAAATCAACCAGGTCCAGCTCGGCGCCGCCGGGCTCCCGGCGCCCGGCGAGAGCGCGGCGGGACGCGAGCGGCAGATGCTGACCGGCGACGAGAACATCGTCGAGGCGGACTGCGCGGTGTTCTGGAAGATCCGCGACGCCGGACAGTTTCTGTTTCGCGTCAACGCGCCCGAAGCGGCGGTGAAGATCGCGGCCGAGGGCGCGCTGCGCGAGGTCATCAGCCGCACGCCGATCCAGGCCGCGATGTCCGACAAGCGCGCGCAAATCGCCGACGAAACGCGCCAATTGCTGCAATCGCTGCTCGATTCCGAACAGGCGGGCATTCTGATCACCCAGGTGCAGTTGCAGCGCGTCGAGCCGCCGCTGGCGGTGATCGACGCCTTCAACGACGTCCAGCGCGCGCGCGCCGACCAGGAGCGTTCGCGCAACGAGGCCCAGGCCTACGCCAACGACATCCTGCCGCGCGCGCGCGGCGAAGCCGAGCGCATCCGCCAGGACGCGGAAGCCTACAAGACCCAGGTGGTCAACCTCGCCGAGGGCGACGCCAGCGCGTTTCTGTCGGTCTACGGCAGCTACCAGTCCGCCAAGGACGTCACCGCCTGGCGCCTCTATATGGAAAGCGTCGACGAAGTGCTGAAGAAGGCGGCCAAGGTCATCCTCGACACCTCGGGCAAGGGCGTCTCCAGCGTCGTGCCCTACATGCCTGTCAGCGAATTCAAGCCGCGGCCGTATGCGCCGCCCCCGCCGGCGCCGCCCGCCCCGTCGCCTCAGGGAGGGGTCAAATGACCTCGCGCGCGCTTCTCGTCGTCGCGGCGCTGGCCGCGCTGACGATATATCTTCTGGCCTCCTCGCTCTACGTCGTGGGCGAAGGCGAACAGGCGCTGCTGGTGCGCCTGGGCGCGCCGATCGGCGTCGCCGCGACGCCGGGCCTCAAGATCAAGGCGCCGTTCATCGACAACGTCACGGTCTACGACACCCGCCTGCTGCTACTCGAACCGCCGACCGAACAGATGATCCTGGGCGATCAAAAGCGGCTCGAGGTGCAATCCTACACCCGCTACCGCATCGTCGATCCCCTGCGCTTCTACCAGGCGCTGCGGACGATCGATCAAGCCCGCGCTCAGCTCGCCCAACTCGTCAGCTCCTCGGTGCGCCGCGAACTCGGCCAGGTTCCTCTGCTGGCCCTGCTGACCGACCAGCGCGCGGAGATCATCGACGTCATCAAGAACGAAGTGGCGGTCAAGGCGCGGCCGCTCGGCGTCGCCGTCGAGGAAGTGCGCTTCCACCGCGCCGACCTGCCGTTCGAGACCAGCCAGGCGATCTACGATCGCATGAAGTCCGAGCGTCAGCGCGAAGCCAAGGAGCTGCGCGCGCAAGGGTTCGAATGGGCGCAGCAGATCCAGGCGCGCGCCGACCGCGACCGCACCGTCATCCTCTCCGAAGCGCAGCGCGCCGCCGCGATCAGCCGCGGAGAGGGCGAGGCGGAGGCCAACCGCCTGCTCGCCGTGGCCTTCGGCAAGGACGCCAAGTTCTATTCCTTCTATCGCGCGTTGCAGACCTACCGCCACGCGCTGGCTGATTCCGGCCCGACGATGGTGCTTTCGCCCGACGCGGATTTCCTGCGCGTGCTCAAAGATGGTCCCGAAGCGGCCGCCGGCGCGGCCGCCCCCGCCGCCGGGGGAAGCGCGCCATGAAAGTCGGCGCGCCTCGGCGCCCGCCCGCCCCCGGCCGCCGGGGGCATTGAGGATGGACTTCGGCGCGGGAGCCGGGTGGCTCGTCATCCCCGTCCAAATCTTCTTCGTCGATCTCTTGCTCGGCGCCGACAACGCGCTGTTGATCGCGCTCGCCTGCCGTTCGCTCGGCCCCGAGGAGAGGCGCCAGGCGATTCTGCTCGGCGCCGGCGGCGCGATCGCGCTGCGGCTGGCGCTGACGCTGCTGGCGAGTTCGCTGCTCGCGCTGCCGCTGGTCAAGCTCGCCGGCGCCTGGCTGCTGATCGTCATCGCGCTCAACGCGACGGCGGCGCCGGGGTCGGACGAGGGCGAAGATCGCGCTTTCGCTCTCGCGCCCGGCAATCTGTGGTCGGCCGCGACGATCATCGTCGTCGCCGACGCCGCGATGAGCCTCGACAACGTCGTCGCGCTCGCGGCGATCGCGCGCGGCAATTTCTGGCTGCTCGCGGCGGGCGTCGCCTTCTCCATCCCCGTGCTCGCTTATGGCGGGCTGATCCTTTCGACGTTGCTCGAGAACGCGCCCGCCCTCATCGCGATCGGCGCGGCGCTGCTCGGCTGGATCGCCGGCGACATGGCCGCTTCCGATCCGCTTATCGCCGACTGGGCCAACGTCAACGCGCCCGGCCTGGTCGCGATCGCGCCCGCGCTCGGCGCGGCGTTCGTGTTCCTGCGCGGCGGGGCGAGCGCGAGCCGTCCCACGCCGCGTCCGGCGCCGCCGCCCGCCGCAGCCGGGCCGGCCTTCCCCGTCGCTCCGGCGCACACCGCAAAACCCGTCGCCACCGCGCTTCTCCCCCAGCCGCCGCGCGCTGAGGCTCCTGCGTTCGCGCCGCCGGAATTGCCGCGCCCGAGCGAACCCGAGTCCGCGCCGTCCTCGCGCGAGGACCGCGTCGCCGTCATCGGCGTGCTGATCCTGGCGGCGATCGCCGGCCTGACGCTATTGGTCGTTTCCTATCTCGACAGCCTGAATTGAGGCGTCGCCGGCCGGCTGACGCAAGCGGCGGCGAACCTCGGCGCGGCGCGCTTTTGTCGGCCGGTCCGCCCAAACGGGCGAGCTCGAGCCTGCCTGCGGCCGTTTGGCGCAGGCCGAAGGCCGCCGCGCAAGAAGTTTCGCCTTGCAAAGACGCAGGCGGTGGTTTTCGTTCGCCCCGTTTCTGTGCATATTGCGGAAAAGTTCATCATCAACGAAATCGGCCCCGGCAGGCCCGCAAAACCGGCGCCGACGCCCCGCCGCTCGAAGGAAGCGAAGAAAGTCCATGAAGATCGTCACCGCCATCATCAAACCGTTCAAGCTCGACGACGTGCGCGAGGCGCTCGATCGTGTCGGCGCGCACGGCATGACCGTCACCGAGGTCAAGGGATACGGCCGCCAGAAGGGCCATACCGAGATCTATCGCGGCGCCGAATACGTCGTGAACTTCGTGCCCAAGGCGCGTCTCGAAATCGCCGTTCCCGACGCGCTCGTCGAGACGGTCGTCCAGACGATCCGCTCGGCGGCGCTGACCGGCACGATCGGCGACGGCAAGATTTTCGTCACCCCGCTGGAGCGCGTCGTGCGCATCCGCACCGGCGAAACCAACGACGAGGCGCTCTAACCCTCCACCCAGCCATCGAGATCGCGTCCATGCACCCCATGATTTCGCGCGTCGGCCTCCCCGCGGCCGCGCTCATCGTTTCTTCCGCGCCCGCCTTCGCCGCCGACGGCAAGATCGATCCGGCCGACACCGCGTTCATGATCGCGGCGACGGCGCTGGTGTTGCTGATGACGCTTCCCGGCCTGGCGCTGTTCTACGGCGGCATGGTTCGGCGCAAGAACGTTCTGGCGACGATGGCCCAGAGCGTCGCCGCGGCCGGCGTGGTGTCGCTGCTGTGGTTCGCGCTCGCCTACAGCCTGACCTTTTGCGGCGACGGCGCGTTGATCGGCGGCTTCGATCGGATGCTGCTCCTGGGCGCCGGCGTCAACTCGGTCAGCCCGTTCGCCAAGACCATCCCCGAAGTTTTGTTCATGGCCTATCAAATGACCTTCGCGGTCATCACCTGCGCGCTGGTCGGCGGCGCCGTCGCGGATCGGATGAAGTTTTCCGCCTTTCTTCTCTTCTGCGCGCTGTGGCTGTTCATCGTCTACGTCCCGACCGCGCACTGGGTGTGGGGCGGCGGCTTTCTCGCGCGCCTCGGCCTGATCGACTTCGCCGGCGGCACGGTGGTTCACCTCAACGCCGGCGTCGCCGGCCTGGTCGCGGCGCTGATGGTCGGCGCCCGGCAGGGATACGGGCGCGAGAACCTGGCGCCGTCCGATCTGGCGCTCGCCGTGATCGGCGTCGGCCTGCTGTGGGTCGGCTGGTTCGGCTTCAACGGCGGCTCGGCGCTGGCGGTAGGCCCGCGCGCCGCTTTCGCCATCGTCGCGACGCACCTTTCGGCGTGCACGGGCGCACTGACCTGGAGCGCGCTCGAATGGCTCAAGCGCGGCAAGCCCTCGGTGCTCGGACTGATTTCCGGCGCGGTCGCCGGCCTCGGCGCGATCACCCCCGCCTCCGGCTTCGTCCTGCCCTGGCACGGCGTCGTCATCGGCGCGCTCGCCGGCGGCGTCTGCTATTTCGCGTGCACCGCGCTGAAGCAAAGGCTCGGCTACGACGATTCGCTCGACGTGTTCGGGGTCCACGGCGTCGGCGGGGCGCTCGGCACCCTGCTCGCCGGCGTGTTCGCCACCGCCTCGCTCAGCGCCGTCGGCGGCGAAGCCGGGGTGTCGGGGCTGCTGGAGGGCGCCCGTCGCAGCTCCTCGCCCAGGCGATCGGCGTCGGCGTGACGATCGTCTGGTGCACGGTCGGCACCTGGATCACGCTGAAGATCGTCGACGCCCTGGTTGGCCTGCGCGTCCGCCCGGAGCAGGAGCGCGAAGGCCTCGACCTCGCGCTGCACGGCGAAGCGATGGGGCTGTAGCGGAGGCGAGGCGGGAGGGCGGACGCGCCGACGAAACGCCGTCGGCGCGCTTTCCGTCCGGTCGGCGATTTCGCGGCGGCGGTCATGGCGTCGCAGCCGTCGACTCGGCCTTGACCAAGGCCGCCGCGCCCCGCAGGGCGCCAGAGATTTCGCGCGACGATGGCGTCCCGCGAGCGAGATGAAAAGGCGATCGGCAATGCGAAAGATCATGGCGTTGGCCCTGTTGATCTCCTGCGCTTACGCGACCAGCGCCGCCGCGCAGTCGCGCTGCAAGGACATGGACCCCACGGGAACCCCGTTGAACGTGCGCTCGTCGCCCCAGGGGAACATCGTCGGCGCACTGACCAACGGCGTGCTGGTTTCGATCGTCGACAATTCCGTCGACGCCAACGGCAAGTCGTGAGCCTATATCGCGCGCTTCTCGGATGGCCTTCCGATCGGCTGGGTGTTCCGAGAATTCATCGCCTGCTACTGAGGATTTGCGTTCGTCGCGTTCGCGGTCTTCGCGAGCGGCGACGGCGCGGGGTTGGCTCCGACCGCGCCGCCAAAGCGAAGCACGCGGCGCTTCGCGCGGTCCACCAACGCCGCAGGCTCACCCGCCGCGCGGCCTTGCGCGAAAGGGAGTCGGCGCCGAACGCCTCGCTTCAATCGGGCGAACCAGCAATTTGACGTAATGGAGCCTATCCCGCTTTGACCGGAGGCGATGCCGGCGCGGCCTCGATTCGCAACAGCGCGGCGACAACGCCCAGAACTGGCGGAACGATGAAGCACCAGACATGCAGGAACGCACAGAAAAGAGCCGCCGCTCCGCAGCCGGCCGCGAAGCCGAGAACGGCGGCGGACATGCGCCATAGGCGCGCGCGCGTGGCATCCCGCTGCGGCTGTGGGACTCCGCGCAGCAAGTCCACGATGTCGATCATGATCTGCGTCGTGTTGCCTGTCATCAAGGTCGTCGGCGGCGAGGAGGGAAGATAAATGCGTTGCGCGGCGTTCTGGATCGCCATCGCGCAGACCAGAACCATGCCCGTGATCAGCGCCCGCCACCCGTCGCCGTTCGCGAATGGACCGAGCGCGATCGCCAGCGCGCAGCCGGCGATAAGGAACAGCAGCTTCAAGACGAGGAGAATGCGAAGCTGCGGCAATCCGCGCGCGGCGAGGAAATAGCCGAGCAGCCTTATGAGAACGACCGTTGCACAGAACACCGGCAGCGCCAGCAATTTGGCGACCGCGCCGGAGGTGCCGAGAACGATCGCCGCGCCGAATGTCACGAAATTGCCGGTCACATGCGCCGTGAACAGGCCTTGAAGGGTAAGAAATCCGGCGGTGTCGACATAGCCGGCGTTGACGCTGAGGAGAAAAGGCAGAGTGAGTTTCATCGCGTGCATGCCCCGATCATTCCTCGATCATACGGGCTGTCGGAGAACCTTGGAACCGCCGCAGTTTGGCGCCGCGCGTGCGGTCAGGAAGGCCAACCGAGTACGCCGAGGGCGCATCAAGAGATAGCCGGAGCGGAGGCGCGCGCCAAGCGGCGCCAATCTTAACGGGCCGGCGCGCGGTCGCCCGCATTTTGGTTTGATTTCGGTCGAGCCCTCGAGCGCGTTGCTTCAAGACGAGGCCGATGACGCTCTTGCCCGCGTCATTCCCGCGAAAGCGAGGATCCAGCGCGGAAAGGGCGCATCGGCCGCCAAGTCTGGATTTCCGCTTTCGCGGGAATGACGTCGCCGGCGATTCTCCCAGATCGCGTCACGCCCTAAGCCCCAGCCGCACTCTCTCTCCCCTCCCCCGCCGCGGCGAGCGCGCTCAGCCCCTCGCGGTAGGTTGGATAGAGCCAGCGGTAGCTTAGTTCGCGCCGGAGCTTCTCCACCGAGACGCGGCGGTTGTCGCGATAGAAGCTCTGCGCCATCGGCGAAAGCTCGGCGGCCTCGAACGCCTCCTCGGGCGGCGGCGCCACGCCGAGCAAATCGGCGGCGAAGGCGACCACGTCCTGCGGCGGCGCCGGCTCTTGGTCGGCGACGTTCCAGACCTCGCCCGGCCCGCCGCCCTCCATCAGGCGCCGGGCGACCTCGGCGAGGTCGTCGACGTGGACGCGGTTGAACACCTGGCCAGGCTTGACGACGCGCCGCGCCGCGCCGACGCGCAGGTTTCTCAGCGCGTTGCGGCCGGGACCGTAAACGCCGGCGAGCCGCAGGACATCGACGGGAACGCCTCTCGCCCGCCCGAGCGCGCGCCACAGCTCCTCGGCGTTGAGCCGCGCCCGAGCGCGCGGCGAACTCGGCAGAGGCCGCGCCGCCTCGTCGACCCAGGCGCCGCCGTGATCGCCGTAGACGCCGACGCTGGAGAGATAGAGGATGCGGCTCAAATCCGGCGCGGCGGCGATCGGCTTCGCCAATCGCGCCAGCGCGGGATCGCCGGCCTCGCCGGGCGGCGCCGAGACGAGCAGAATCTCGGCGCGCGACAGCGCGGCGAGGAGCGCCTCTTGGTCATGCGCGTCCTCGAACGCGAACGCCGTGACGCCCTCGCGCCGCCAGGCGCTCGCGGCTTCGGCCGTGAGCGTCGCGCCGCTCGCCTCGACGTTTTCGCAGCGGCCGATGACGCGCCGCGCGCAATAGCCGAGGCCGAAGCAGAACAGCCTCGCCGCCGGCGGCGCCGACGAGTCGAGACCTTGCGAAGAGTTCACGTTCTTCCCCCCATTCGCCTCGTCTTCCCTCGCCCCGCAGGCGCGTCGCGCCCCGGGCCGGCCAATTTAACTCCGCCGAAAGAATCTGTGGCGATAATTCGCAAAACTCCTCCACTCGCAATCTCTGGGGAAAGAGCGGACGATCATGACGAACTCGTCGTTCGACTATTCTTCACGCTCGCCGATCGAGGCGACGACGCTCGGCTCGGTGCTGAGCGTGCGCGGCTCGGAGGCGTGCGTCGGCTTGCCGGCGCCCGCGATCAGCGAGCAATTGCGTCCGACCGTCGGCACCTTCCTCGCGATCGCGGCCGGGCGTCGCCGCCTGATCGGCGTGGTCACCGAAGTCGCGAGCAGCGGCGACGCCGAAGTCGACACGCGATCCGGCGCCGTGGCGCGCGTCGATCTGATGGGCGAAATCGAAACGGACGCCGCCGGCGCCGAGCGCTTCTCGCGCGGCGTGTCGGGCTATCCGGCGATCGGCGACGTCGCGCGGGTCATCGGGCGCGACGAATTGCGGCTCATCTACAAGGCCGCGAGCGCCAGCGCGATCACGATCGGCGCGCTTCATATCGACGATTCGATCGACGCCTGCGTCGACGTCGACAACCTGCTGAGCAAGCATTTCGCCGTTCTCGGTTCGACGGGGGTCGGAAAATCGAGCGGCGTCGCGGTGATCCTCAACGAAATCCTCGACGTTCGGCCGAATCTTCGCATTTTCCTGTTCGACGGCCACAACGAATACGGACATAGTTTCGGTTCGCGCGGCAACGTCGTCAACGCCGCGACGTTGAAGCTGCCGTTCTGGCTGTTCAATTTCGAGGAATTCGTCGACGCGCTGTATTACGGACGGCCCGGCGTGGAAGAGGAAGTCGACATTCTCGCCGAGCAAATTCCGATCGCCAAGGGCCTCTACCAGACGCAACGGGCCTCCAGCGAGCGCGTGACCCTGCGCCGGGTCGACCCGCGAACCGCCGGCTACACCGTCGACACGCCGGTTCCCTATACGATGCAGGACCTCGTCGCGCTGATCAACGAGCGCATGGGCAAGCTGGAGAACCGCGCCTCGCGCATGCACCATCATCGCTTGCTGGCGCGCATCGACGCGCTGCGCAGCGACGCGCGCTACGCCTTCATGTTCGAGAACGCCAATGTCGGCGGCGACACGATGAGCGAAATCCTGACCTATCTCTTCCGCCTCGAGCCGAGCGGCCAGCCGATGACCGTTCTGCAGGTCGCCGGACTGCCGGTGGAGGTCGTCGAAGCAGTGGCGAGCGTCCTCTGCCGTCTCGCCTTCGACTTCGGCCTGTGGAGCGACGGGGCGATGCCGATGCTGTTCGTCTGCGAGGAGGCGCATCGCTACGCGCCGGCCGATCGCTCGCTCGGATTCGCTCCCACCCGCCGCGCCCTGCTGCGCATCGCCAAGGAGGGGCGCAAATACGGCGTGTGCCTCGGCCTCGTCACCCAGCGTCCGGCCGAGCTCGATCCCACCATCATCTCCCAATGCAGCACGCTGTTCGCCATGCGCATGGCCAACGACCGGGATCAGGCGCTGCTGCGCTCCGCGGTGACCGATGCGGCGGCCAATCTGGTCGCCTTCGTTCCCTCGCTGGGAACGCGGGAGCTGGTCGGCTTCGGGGAAGGCTTTCCTCTGCCGACGCGCATGAAGTTCAAGTCGCTCGCCGCCGAGCGCATTCCGCGCAGCGAAACCTTCGAGCACGACGGCGCGCTCGGCGCGCCGGGCGACGAGCGCGCATTCGTCAAGGCGGTGGTCGAGCGCTGGCGCGGCGCGGTCGTCGCGAAGACTCCGGCCAACGAAGAGCCGAGCGCCGACGGCAACGGCGCGGCCAAAGCGAACGTCGGCTCCCCCGTCGCCAGCCGCATCGAGCAGATCCGCGCGCAGATCCTCAAGCATTGAACGGCGCCGTCGGCCTCCGGCCGGCGATCGCGGGAGTTGGCGATGGCGAATGCGAACGACGACGGCGCCCGCCCGCCCGAGCTCGATCCGTCCGTGTTGCGCGCCGCGATCACGGCTCTGCCGATCGCGATCGAAGTGTTTGCGCCCGAGGGCGAGCGCGTCTTCGCCAACCCGGCGGCGCCGAAGCGCGCCGATCAACTCGCCGGCGGCGGCGCCGAACGGGAGGAAGCGATCCGCGACGGGCGCGCCGTGCTGATCGAGCGCCGCGAATTCCCCGCCGACGGACGCGCCTATCGCGTCAGCGCCGCCACCGACGTCGACGACCAACGCCGCCTGCAGGACGAGCTCTTCCAGCGCGCCTATTTCGACCAACTCACCCAATTGCCCAATCGCGGGTTTTTCGAACAGGCGGTTGGACAATCCGTGGCGGCAGGCGGGGAACCGGCGAATTTCGCCGTGGCGGTCGTCGCCTTCGATCGATTCGACGCCGTCATCGAATTCTACGGCCGCGCCGTCGGCGACGCGCTGCTGGCGGAGGCCGCCCGGCGGATCGCCGGCCAGCTCGACGAGGCCGACTTGGCCGCCAGGACCGGCGGCGACGAGTTCTCGCTTCTGGTCGCCGGCGCGCCGAACGCGGACCAGGTCAGGGCGAAGATCGACCGCGTTCTCGCGCGATTCAAGGATCCCTTCTATGTCGAGGGCCTCGAGATCCTGATCTCCGCCTCGGCCGGCTTCAGCATGTTTCCACTCCACGACGCGAGCGTCGAGGGGTTGATCGCCAAGGCGGAGGCGGCGCTGGCGCAGGCCAAACGGCGCTCCATGGGTCAGACGCAAGTCTATGAACCGGCCCTCGCCCTTCGCACGCAGCAGCGCGCGCGGCTCGAGCAGGATCTTCGCCTGGCCGTCCGCGATCGGCGCTTCGAGTGCGCGTTGCAGCCGAAGGTCGATTTCCGCTCGGGCGAACTCGACGGGCTGGAAGTCCTGATGCGCTGGCGCGACGAAAACGGCGAGGCGCATTCCCCAGGCGACTCGATCCTCTTCGCCGTCAACTCGGGGTTGATGAACGAGATGACGCTCCTTCTGTTCGAGGAGACTCTGGCTTCGCTCGACGCGATCGACGCGACGTTCGGCCCCGATCTGACGCTCGGGTTCAACATCGCCGCCGGGCAGGCCGGCGACGCCCGCTTCATGCGCGCCTTCGCCGACCGGCTCGCCGACAGCGGCCGAGCGCGGCGCTTCATGATCGAACTCACCGAAGAAGCGTTCCTGCGCGCCGGTCAATTCCAGTTGCAGGTCGCGCCGATGCTGCGCGAGCTCGGCGCGAAAATCTCGATCGACGATTTCGGCGTCGGCTATTCCTCGCTCTCCACTCTCGCCGATATCACCGCGGACGAGATCAAGGTCGACCGCTCGTTCATCACCGCGATCCACCAACGGCCGATCAATCAGGGCCTGCTCAGGGCGATCGAGTTGATCGGCGCGGCGCTGAACACGAAAGTGATCGTCGAAGGCGTCGAGACCGCTGAAGAACTCGCGTATCTGCGCGAGCGCACCGCCATTCGCGTCGCGCAAGGGTTCTTCTTTTCCCGGCCGATCCTGCTCGCTAAGAACGCGAGCGGCGCGCGCCTGGCCGAGGATTGGCGCGAGAAGGCGCGCGCCCCGGCGCCTTCGCGCGCGAGCGAGCGCCGCCCGAGCTGAAGCGCGCTTCGCCCCGTTCGTCCAAACCCTTAACTTTCTTCGCTTCGATCCTCCCCTCCGGCGCGGCGCCGCCGAGCGCGCCGAGGAATATAAACGCTTTCTTAGCGTGTTTCCGCCTAGCATGGCCGACAACAGCCTGGCGGCAAAACGTGATCGACGTTGGGGGGCATGACGCTTTCTGTCGAGCCGGCGTCGCATCCGGCATGTTCTCCCCTCACCCGCCGTTCGCCGATTGCGCTTTGCGCCGCCGCGCTCGCCAGCCGGCGCGCGGCGGCCACAAGCACGTCCTCGAGCCACGCGCGCGTCGAGACCGCCCGCCGAGGGCGTGAAGGTCCGCGAACATGATTTCAGCGCGAAAGATACAAGCGTTGTTCCAAATTCCGGCCGACAATCCGGAATTGGCGCGGGCGCAGCTCCGCATTCTCACGAGCCAGTTGCCGCTGCTCTATTTCATGCTGCTGACCAACGTCCTCACGGTTGCCTACACGCACTTCAAGACGGCGCCGCGGAGCTTGATCCTTTACGGTTCGGGGCCGCTCATCCTTATTTGCGTGGCGGGACTGTTCCGATGGATGTGGACTAAAGAACGGAAGTTTAGCGCCGACCAGATCGTGCGCCGCCTCAAGCAGACGGCCATTCTGACCGGAGTCATAACCCTGCTGTTCCTGATCTCGGGCATCTCCCTCTTTCCCTACGGCGACGCTTATGACCAGACTCAGATCGCCTTTTTCTTGGCGACCACCGCGATGGGCTGCGTCTTCTGCCTAATGTATTTTCGGCCCTCCGCCCTAATCGTGGCCACCGTGGGAATCTTGTCGGGGTCGCTGTTTTTCATCTCGACCGGACGGCCGACCTTCGTCGCGATGAGCGTCAATATGATTCTGATGTCCGTGGCGATCGTCCGCATTCTGCTCACGCATTCGCGCGATTTCGCCAGCATGATCAATTTTCAGAAGGAGCTCGCCAAGAAACAGCAGGAAACGCTCCGCCTCGCCGAAGAGAACTCTCGCCTCGCCAATCTCGACGCCCTCACCGATCTGCCGAACCGGCGCCGGTTTTTCGCCAACCTGCATGAAAGACTGCGCCTCGCTTCGCAGCGTGGAACGCGCTTCGTCGTCGGCGTCATCGATCTCGACGGCTTCGCGTCGGTGAACGACGTTTATGGCCATGTCACCGGGGATCAGGTCCTCATCGAGACCGGGCGCAGGCTGAGGGACGCCTCCGACGAGGCCGTCGTGCTGGCGCGTCTGGGCGGCGACGAATTCGGCGTCCTGATCGACGGCGACCTCTCGGAAGCGCAAATCAACGCCTACGGCGAGCGCATGTGCGCGGCCCTTCGAGCGCCGTTCCGGCTCGCGGACGTCACCGCGCAGATCGCCGGCTCGATCGGCTTCGCTGCTTATCCCGAGGCCGGGACGAGCGCGGAGTCGCTGTTCGAACGCGCCGACTACGCGCTCTATCACGCCAAGCAGCACGCTCGCGGGCGGCCGGCGATCTTCTCCAGGGAGCACGAGATCCAAATCCGGCAATCCGCCTCCGTCGAGAGATGCCTGCGCAACGGCGATCTGGAAAAGGAACTTTCCGTCAACTTCCAGCCGATCTTCGACGTCACGCGCGGCGAGGTCGTCGCCTTCGAGGCGCTCGCGCGCTGGGACAGCCCGGAACTCGGCCGCGTGTCTCCCAACCTCTTCGTGCGCGTCGCGGAACGCACCGACTTCATCACTCAACTCACCCAGATCCTGCTGCGCAAGGCGCTCGCCTGCGCGCGGAGCTGGCCGGACGACATTCGGGTTTCGTTCAATCTTTCGGTGCGCGACATCGGCTCCCCGGAAGCGATCATGAAGATCATCGCCATCGTCCAGAAGAGCGGCGTCTCCCCCCGGCGCATCGACTTCGAAGTCACCGAAACCGCCCTGATGCGCGATTTCGACAAGGGGTGCGAATGCCTGAAGGCGCTCAAAGCGCTGGGGGCGCACATCGCGCTCGACGACTTCGGCACCGGCTATTCCAGCCTGAGCTACGTCCATCGCCTGCCCCTCGACAAGATCAAGATCGACCGCAGCTTCATCAAGGACATCGAGACGCAGCCCACCTGCCGCGACATCGTCAAGACCATCATCGACCTGTGCCGGAACCTGAAGCTGACGTGCGTCATCGAGGGCATGGAAACCAAGGAGCAGGCGCAAATCCTGCGCGGGCTCGGCGGCGCGATGATGCAAGGCTACTACTTCAGCAAACCCATGCCCGCCGACGCCGTGCCCGGCTTTCTCGCCGACGCCGCTCGCGCCTGGCCGATCTGCCAGTCGACCGCCGCGGCGTGAACGAGCGCCCGCGGCTATTTCTTCTTGGGCAGGCGGCTATTTCTTCTTGGGCAGATAGAGGTCGGTCAGCGTGCCCGCGAACGCCTCGGCCGACATCATGAAGGTCTCGGACAGCGTCGGATGGGGATGAATGGTCAGGCCGATGTCTTCGGCCTGGCAGCCCATTTCGATCGCCAGCGCCGCTTCGGCGATGAGTTCGCCGGCGTTCGGGCCGACGATCCCGCAGCCGATCAGCCTGCCGCTCTCTTCGTCCCACAGCGTCTTGGTCAGGCCCTCCTCGCGCCCCAGCGACAGCGAGCGCCCGCTCGCCGCCCAGGGGAACGTCGCCTTGCCGAACGCGAGCCCCCTCGCCTCGGCCTCGCCTTCCGTGACGCCGACCCACGCGACTTCCGGATCGGTGTAGGCGACCGCGGGGATCGCCTTGGCGTCGAACGCGCTTCTGCGGCCGCTCGACGCTTCGGCCGCGATCATGCCCTGATGCGAGGCCTTGTGGGCGAGCATCGGCTGTCCGACGACGTCGCCGATGGCGAAGATATGGGGGACGTTGGTGCGCATCTGCCCGTCGACGGCGATGAAACCGCGCGCGTCGACCGCGATCCCCGCCGCCGCCGCGCCGATCGCGCCGCCGTTCGGGCGGCGCCCAACCGAAACCAGCATCGCATCGAAGACGTCGCTTCCCGCGCCGCCCTTGCCCTCGAAGGCGACGTGGAGGCCGTCGGGCCGCGCCTCGACGGCCGTCGCCTTGGTCTCGAGCCGGATGGCTTCGTAGCGCTTCTCCAGGCGCTTGGCGAGCGGCGCGACGATGTCGCGGTCGGCCCCGGGAATGAGCTGGTCCATCATTTCGACGACGGCGATCTTCGAGCCGAGCGCGCTATAGACCGTCGCCATCTCCAACCCGATGACGCCGCCGCCGAGGATCAGCAGCCGCTTGGGCGTAAATTTGAGCGCCAGCGCGTCGGTCGAGTCCCAGACGCGCGGATCGCGCGGGATGAAGCCCGGCCGCGCCGGCTCCGAACCGGCGGCGACGATCGCAGCGTTGAAACGGATGAGCCGCTTGCCGTCGGCGGTGACGACGGCGAGCGTATGGGCGGAGGTGAACGCGCCGACGCCTGTCAGGACGATCACTTTGCGCTGACGCGCCAGGCCGCCGAGCCCCGTCGTCAGGCGCTTCACGACGCCGTCCTTCCAGCCGCGTAGCGCCTCGAGGTCGATGCGCGGCGGCCCGAAGACGACCCCGCGCCCGGACATTTCCGCCGCCTCGTCGATCACCTTGGCCGCGTGCAGCAACGCCTTGGAGGGTATGCAGCCGACGTTGAGGCAAACGCCGCCGAGCGTCGGCCCGCGGTCGACGAGAATGACGCTCTTGCCGAGATCGGCCGCGCGGAACGCCGCGGTGTAGCCGCCCGGCCCGGCGCCGAGAACGACGACGTCGCATTCGAAGTCGACTTTTGGCGCGGCGGCGGGCGCCGCCGGCTTCTCGACCGCCGGAGCGGCCGCGGCCGCCGCGCCGCCCTCCGCATATGTCGCCAGCAGCGCGCCCTTGCTCACCTTGTCGCCGACCTTGACCTTCACCTCGCCGATGACGCCCGCTTCCGGCGCCGGCACGTCGAGCGTCGCCTTGTCGCCTTCGAGCGTCACCATGACGTCTTCCTTGGCGACGGTCTGGCCGGGCTTGATGTGCACTTCGATGATCGGCACGTCCTTGAAGTCGCCGATATCGGGAAGCCTGATTTCACCCGCCATGGACTTGCGCTCCGCGTCGATCGAACCCGTCGTTCACTCCGCCATTCGTCTCTTGAGGATGGTTTTGCGGCTCAAGAACCGCTCGCGCCTACAGCAGCACGCGCCGCATGTCCTCGATCGCGCCGACGAGATGGCGCATGAAGCGCGCGGCGGCGGCGCCGTCGATGACGCGGTGATCGTAGGAAAGGCATAGCGGCAGCATCAGACGCGGCCGAAACGCCTTGCCGTCCCACACCGGCGTCATTTTCGAGCGCACGATGCCGAGAATCGCGACTTCCGGCGCGTTGACGATCGGCGTGAACGCCGTGCCGCCGATGCCGCCGAGCGAGGAGACGGTGAAGGTCGCGCCCTGCATGTCGGCCACCGCGAGCTTGCCCCCCCGCGCCTTGGCCGACAGCGTCCCCAATTCGCGCGCGAGCTCGACCACCCCCTTCTTGTCGACGTCCTTGACGACCGCGACGACCAGCCCTTCGGAGGTGTCGACCGCGACGCCGATATGCCAATAGTTACGATAAATCAAAGCGTCCTTCGTAGGCGCCAACGCCGAATTGAAAGTCGGGAAGGCCTTCAGCGAGGCGACCGAGGCCTTCATCACCAGCGGCAGCAGGGAGACGCGATAGGGCGCGCTCTTGTTCGCCTTGGCCTCGTCGTCGAGCGTCTTGCGGAAGGCGTCGAGGTCGGTGACGTCGGCCTCGTCGCAATGGGTGACATGGGGAACGTTGACCCAGGAGGCGTGCAGGCGCGGGCCGGAAATGCGCTTGATGCGCGACAGCGGCGCGATCTCAACCGGACCGAACTTGGCGAAATCGACGGCGGGAACCTCCGGCAACGCCGCGCCGCCGACCCATCCGCCGCCGCGAAAGGCCATCTTCACGTCGTCCGCGGTGATGCGGCCCTTGTCGCCGGAGCCGCGCAGCGTCGTCAGATCGACGCCGAGTTCGCGCGCGAGCCGGCGCGCCGCCGGCCCGGCGTTGACGCCGGAGAAATCGGGCAAGGCGGGGCTGGCCTTCGCGGGCGCGGAGTTGGCTGGCGGGGGCGCAGCGGGCGGGGGCGCGGCGGGCGCGACGCTTGCGGCGGCCGGCGCGGCCGCGGCGGCCTCCGCCTCGTCCAGCGTAAGCAGCGCCGATCCCATCGACATCTTGTCGCCGACCTTGGCGACGATCTCTCCGACGACGCCCGCCGCGGGCGCCGGGACGTCCAGCGTCGCCTTGTCGGATTCGAGCGTCAGCAGCGGCTGCTCGGCCGTCACCCGATCCCCCGTTTTGACCAAGATCTCGACGATCGGCACGTTCTTGAAATCGCCGATGTCGGGCACTTTGACTTCGATTTTCGCCACGGGCGTATCTCCTTCGCGCGCCGGGTCAATCCTTGGGGGAAAACGCGAAGCCCATCAGCTCCGCGCCGGGCTCGCTCGCTCCGGATCGATCTTGTAGCGGGCGATCGCCTCGGAAACCCGCCGGCTCGGCAGCAGTTGATCGTCGGCGAGCGCCTTCAGGCCCGCCAGCGCGACGTGATAGCGATCCACCTCGAAGAACGAGCGCAGCCGGCGCCGGTAGTCGGAGCGGCCGAACCCGTCGGTGCCCAGCACTTTGTAGCGGGCGGGAACGTAAGGCCGGACGCCGTCCGGTATCGACTTGACGTAATCGGTGGCGGCGACGACCGGCCCGACGCCCTTACGCAAGACCTGCTCGACGTAGGAAAGGCGCGGCGGCGCTTCCGGGTGCAACATCGACCAGCGCTCCGCCTCCAGACCGTCGCGGCGCAGCTCGGTGAAGCTGGTCACGCTCCAGATCTCGCTGGAGACGCCGAAATCCTTGGCGAGCAGCTCGGCCCCCGCCTCGACCTCGCGCAGGATCGCCCCCGAGCCCAGCAGGCGCACGCGCGGGCCGGATTTTTCCGCCTCGAGCGCGCGCAGCTTGTACATGCCCTTGAGAATCCCCGCCTCGGCGCCTTCGGGCATGCCGGGATGGGGATAATTCTCGTTGAGGGTGGTGATGTAGTAATAGACGTCCTCGTTATCGCCGTACATCCGCTTCAGGCCGGCCTGGATGATGACCGCCAGCTCGTAGGCGTAGGTCGGGTCGTAGGGGACGCAGTTGGGAATGGTCGCGGCGAGCGCGTGGCTGTGGCCGTCCTCGTGCTGCAGCCCTTCGCCGTTGAGCGTGGTGCGCCCGGAGGTGCCCCCGATCAGGAACCCGCGCGCGCGGATGTCCCCCGCCGCCCAGGCGAGATCGCCGACGCGCTGGAATCCGAACATCGAGTAGTAGATGTAGAAGGGGATCATCGGCGTGTTCGACGTCGAGTACGACGTCCCGGCGGCGATGAAGGAGGCCATGGCGCCGGCCTCGTTGATGCCCTCCTGCAGGATCTGCCCCTTGGAGTCTTCCCGGTAGTACATGAGCTGGTCGGCGTCCTGCGGACGGTAGAGCTGGCCGACCTGGCTGAAGATGCCGATCTGGCGAAACAGTCCCTCCATGCCGAAGGTGCGGCTTTCGTCGGGCACGATCGGCACGATCCGCGAGCCGATCGCCTTGTCGCGCAGCAGCGTCGTCAGGATGCGCACGAAGGCCATGGTGGTGGAGAATTCGCGCCCCTCGGCGCTTGGTTTCAACAGCGCCTCGAAGGCGGAGAGCGGCGGAATTTCCAGCGGCGCGCTGACGCGGCGGCGCGCGGGCAGCGAACCGCCGAGCGCGGCGCGGCGCTCGCGCAGGTATTTCATCTCCGCGCTGTCTTCGGCAAACCGAACGAACGGGATTTTGGCGATCTCCGCGTCGGAGACCGGGATGCGGAAGCGGTCGCGGAAGGTCTTCAGGGCGTTGTCGCCGATATGCTTCTGCTGATGGGCGATCATCTGACCCTCGCCCGCCTCGCCCATGCCGTAGCCCTTGACGGTCTTGGCGAGAACGACGGTCGGCTGGCCCTTGTGATCGACCGCGGCCTTGTAGGCGGCGTAGACCTTGATCGGATCATGGCCACCGCGCTTCAGCGCCCAGATTTGGTCGTCGCTCCAGTCGGCGACCATCGCCGCCGTCTCGGGATAGCGGTCGAAGAAATTCTTGCGGACGTAAGCCCCGTCCTTGGATTTGAAATCCTGATAATCGCCGTCGACGCATTCCTCCATCACTTGGCGCAGCCTTCCCGAGCTGTCGATGGCGAGCAGCGGGTCCCAGTTGGAGCCCCAAAGACACTTGATGACGTTCCAGCCGGCGCCGCGGAAACCGGCCTCGAGTTCCTGCACGATCTTGCCGTTGCCGCGCACCGGCCCGTCGAGGCGCTGCAGATTGCAGTTGACGACGAAAATGAGGTTGTCGAGCTTCTCGCGGCCCGCCAGCGAAATCGCGCCGAGCGATTCCGGCTCGTCCATCTCGCCGTCGCCGCAGAACGCCCAAACCTTGCGCCCGGCGGTATTGGCGACGCCGCGGCCCTGGAGATAGCGCAAGAACCGCGCCTGATAGATCGCCATCAGCGGCCCGAGCCCCATCGAAACCGTGGGAAACTGCCAGAAGTCGGGCATCAGCCAGGGATGCGGATAGGACGAAAGCCCCTTGCCGCCGACTTCCTGACGGAAATTGACGAGTTGTTCCTCGCTGAGGCGCCCTTCGAGAAACGCGCGCGCGTAGATTCCCGGCGAGGAGTGCCCCTGGAAATAGACGAGGTCGCCGCCGTAGGTCTCGTCGGGGGCGCGCCAGAAATGCATGAAGCCGGTGTCGTAGAGGGTCGCCGCCGACTGGAAGCTGGCGATGTGGCCGCCGAGCTCGGACGATTCCTTGTTGGCGCGCAGCACGATCGCCGCCGCGTTCCAACGGACGTAGCGGCGGATGGTCCGCTCGAGTTCGCGCACGCCGGGATGCACGGGCTGACTTGCGGCGCCGATGGTGTTGAGATAGGCGGTATTGGCCGCGAACGGCAGTTTGGCGCCTTTGCGGCGAGCCGACACGACGACGGCGTCGAGCAACTCGTCGACGCGCTCCAAGCCTTCAAAAGCCTCGACCGAGTCGAGCGCATCGAGCCATTCCCGCGTCTCCGGCGCGTCGCCCTTCGGGTCGTCGCTCATGGAGCCTCCGTCATGCCTCGTGCGCCGATTTCCTCGGCCTCCGCGCCCCGATTCTCTCTCACGGCGCCTGTGCCTTGGCAATGCTGACACAGACCGCTCGCTTATGCAAAACATGCATGACCGGAAGCGACGGTCCGGAATTTCCGTCTGCCAAAGTCGAAGATTATCGGCGAGACGCCCACGAACCGGACGAGAATTTCGCACAGCGGGCCTGACCGCCGACGTCCTCGACAGGGACGCGCGGGCGTCCCGCGAGCGGCGTCGCGATCGCATGGCGCGCGCTCGCAGCGGAGGGCGCGCGACAGCGGATCGCGAGCGTTCGCGCTGACGCCGACGAGCGCGCCAGCGCCCCGCCCGACAAAGCCGCGTTAACGATTTTTCGCGCAATTCGCCGCCATCGGCCTTGCGATGTCGATCAGCGCTTATTATAAGCTGACATATAATAAGCGAGATTGGATTTGACGCCTTTCACCCGTTCCCGCGAACTCGCGTTCGCGCTGCACGACGTGGCGCGCATGCTGCGCACCTGTGCGGATCAGCGCGCGCGCGAAGTCCATATGACCCGCGCCCAGTGGGCCGTGCTCGTCAAGTTGCAGCGCGCCCAGGGCGTCAAACAGTGCGAATTGGCGGACGCGCTCGACCTCGCCCCGATCACCCTCGCGCGCCTCGTCGACAAGCTGACCGCTTCCGGCCTCGTCGAGCGGCGCGACGACGCGGCCGATCGGCGCGCCCACCGGCTTTTCCTGACCGAGGCGGCGGCGCCGACGCTGCAAAAGCTCGGCGACCTCGGCGAGGCGGTGATGGCGCGCGCGCTGGCCGGCCTCGACGACGAGGCGATCGCCGGGCTCCTCGCCGGCCTGCAGCGCATCAAGACCAATCTCAAGCACGAATTGACCGGCGGAGTTTAGCAACGTGTCGCAATCCTCTCCCAGCCCGCGCGAGCGCCCGAGCGAGCCGACGCCCCTCAGCCGCGCTCCGGCTCCCGCCGCGCCGCCGGCCCCGGCCCCTGCGACGGCGCCGGTCGTCTCGTCGGCGGCGGAGCCCACCTCGGCGCCGACGCCGCGGCGACGCCGCGAGCGCGTCCGCTTTTTCCTGCTCGTCGTCGCGCCGCTCGCGGCGCTCGCGCTCGGCCTCATGTGGTGGTTCGCCACCGGTCGCTACGTCTCGACCGACAACGCCTATGTCGGCGCGGACAAGGTGCTGATCACCCCGCAGATCACCGGGCCGATCGTCGCCGTGCACGTCGTCGAGGGGCAGCGCGTCGCCATCGGCGATCCGTTGTTCGACATCGACCCGGCGCCTTACCGCACCGCGCTGGAGCTGGCGCAAGGCCGTCTGGCGGCGGCGCGGGTGGAGTTCGCCAATCTGCGCTCGTCCTATGCGAGCAACATAGCGCAGATCGCGATGGGCCAGCAGGCGGTCGATCTGCGCCAGGCCGACTACGATCGCAAGGCGGCGTTGGTGAAATCGCACGCCGGCACGGAACTCGAACTCGACAACGCCACCGCCGCCCTGGTGCAGGCCAAGCAAATCCTCGAATTCTCGCGCTGGTGGCAGGAGTCGACCATCGTCAAGCTCGGCGGCGGGCCCGACGCCACGATCGAGGCCTTTCCCGACTACATCCAGGCCAAGGCCCAGGTAGAGGACGCCGAGCGCAATCTGAGGAACACCAACGTGACCGCGCCGATCGCCGGGGTGGCGACGCAGGTCGACCAGATCGAACTCGGCCGCGTCGCGCCCGCGGGGCAGCCGGTGTTCGCCATCGTCGCCGACAGGGGGCTGTGGGTCGACGCCAACCCGAAGGAATCGGACCTCACCTACGTGCGCGTCGGCCAGCGCGCCAGCGTGACGATCGACACGTTTCCCGGACGCCAATGGAGCGGCTGGATTTCCTCGATCGCGCCGGGCACCGGCGCGCAATTCGCGATCCTGCCGCCGCAGAACTCCAGCGGCAATTGGGTCAAGGTGGTGCAGCGCGTGCCGCTGCGCTTTTCCTTCGACCCCGATCAGGACGTCGCCAACCTTCGCGCCGGCATGAGCGTGATCCTGACCGTCGACACCGGACACCAGCACACGCTCGGCGGACTGTGGAGCGACCTTTCGTCGTGGACGCTGTCCTGGTTCGATCCGCCGCCGCCGGCCAACGCCGCTCAGACGCGATGAACGAAGCCGCCACCGAGCAAGTCGCGCCCTTCCCGCGCGCCATGATGACGATCTGCGTGATGATGGCGACCATCATGCAGGCGCTCGACATGACCATCGCCAACGTCGCCCTGCCCTATATGCAGGGTTCGTTGTCGACGACGCAGGATCAGATCAACTGGGTGCTGACCTCCTATATCATCGCCGCCGCGATCATGACCTCGCCGATCGGCTGGATGGCGGCGCGTTTCGGCCGCAAGAAGCTGTTCATCGTCTGCACCGCCGGCTTCACCCTCGCCTCGATGTTCTGCGGCGTCGCCCAGAGCCTCGAGCAGATGATCGTCTTTCGCCTGCTGCAGGGGATGTTCGGCGCCGCGCTGGTGCCGATCAGTCAGGCGGTGATGCTCGACATCTATCCGCCGGCCAAGCGCGGCCAGGCGATGGCGATCTGGAGCATGGGCGTCATGCTGGGGCCGATCATGGGCCCGACGCTCGGCGGCTGGCTCACCGAGTATTATTCCTGGCGCTGGGTGTTTTACGTCAACCTGCCGTTCGGAATTTTGACCGTGCTCGGGCTGTCCGCGTTCATGAGGGAAAGCGCGACCCTTCGCGACGCGCCGTTTTCCTGGTTCGGCTTTCTCTTGCTGTCGCTAGGCATCGGCGCGCTGCAAATGATGCTCGACCGCGGGCAGGACCAGGGTTGGTTCGATTCCAACGAAATCGTCGTCGAGGCGATCCTGTCCGTCGTCGGCTTCTATTTCTTCTTCGCCGACGCCCTAACCTCGAAACGTCCGTTCATCGATTTGCGCATCTTCCGCGACTGGAACTTCTCGATCGCCATGGCGTTCATGTTCCTGATCGGCATCGTCCTGCTGGCGACCATGGCGCTGGTGACGCCGTTCCTCGAGAATCTGTTGAACTATCCCGTGCTGACCAGCGGCCTAATCCTGGGCACGCGCGGGGTCGGCACGTTTTTCGCCTTGATCGTCGTCGGCCGCCTGATCGGCAAGATAGACGCGCGCCTCTTGATGCTGTTCGGGCTGACGCTCTCGACTTTCGCCATGTGGGTGATGGTCGGGTGGACGCCCGACGTCTCGCCGCGCGCCATCGCCATCGACTCGCTCACCCAAGGCGTCGGCCTCGGCTTCTTCTTCGTGCCTCTCAATACGATTGCGTTCGCGACGCTGCCGGCGGCGATGCGCACCGAGGCGACGGCGTTGTGGACGCTGATCCGTAACATCGGCGCGTCGGTCGGCATTTCGGTCGTCATCGCGCAGTTGACCAACATGATCACGGTCTTCCACAGCCAGCTCATCGAGCATGTCACGCCGTTCAACGACGCCATGCGCCTGCCCGACGCGATGGCGCTCGCCGGCCGGACGTTGCGCGATCTGTCGATATTCGACGGCGTGGTTACCCAGCAGGCGGCGACCATGGCCTATTCCAACGATTTCCTGCTGATGACGCTGGTCTCACTCTGCGCGTTTCCGCTGCTGGCGCTGCTTCGCTCGCCGAAGGCGGCGCTCGCGGCCAAGCCGAGCGAAGAGCCGGCGGCGATCGACTGACGCTGCGCTTCTCGCCAGGCCCGCCGTCAGCCGAGCGCGCGCTGCAACAGAACGGCGTCGCTGCGGCGATGTCCCAGCGATTGATAAATGCGGAGGACGGCGTCGTTCTCGCCGGGCGCCGGCAAATCGAGCTTGGGCGAGCCGCGCGCGACGAGCCCGTTCTCCGCCGCCGAGGCGACCGGCGGTCGCGTCCGGCGCCCGCGCCCACAAGCGCGACTCCTTCACCAGCGGATCAGCGCGGCGCCCCAGGTGAACCCGCCGCCCACCGCCTCGATCATCACCAGGTCGCCCTTCTTGATGCGGCCGTCCCTGACCGCGACGTCGAGCGCCAAGGGAATCGAAGCGGCCGAAGTGTTGGCGTGCCGATCGACGGTGACCACGACCTTTTCGCGCGCCACGCCGAGCCTGTCGGCCGAAGCTTCGATGATGCGCAGGTTGGCCTGATGCGGCACGAACCAGTCGAGGTCGGCGGCGCTGACGCCGGCCTCATCGAAGCAAGCCTCGACGACGTCGGCCACCATGGAGACGGCGTGCTTGAAGACTTCCCTGCCCTGCATACGCAGATGCCCGACCGTCTTGGTGCTCGAGGGGCCGCCGTCGACATAGAGCTTGGCCCAATGGCGCCCGTCGGAGCGCAATTGCGTCGCCATGACGCCGGGCGAGGAACTCGCCCAGTCGCCGGCGACGGCTTCCAGCACGATCGCGCCGGCGCCGTCGCCGAACAGCACGCAGGTGGTGCGGTCGCTCCAATCGAGAAGGCGCGAAAACGTCTCGGCGCCGATCACCAGCGCCCGCTTGTGCGAACCGGAAACAAGAAACTTGTCCGCTGTCGCCACCGCGAAGACGAAGCCGGAACAAACCGCCTGCAGATCGAAGCCGACGCCGTGCATGATGCCGAGTTCGGCCTGCACCTGGGTCGCCACTGCCGGAAACGTGTAGTCCGGCGTCGACGTCGCCACGACGATGAGATCGATGTCGGCGGGGCGGAGCCCCGCGTCGGCCAGCGCCGCCGCGGCGGCCTTCACGGCGAGCGTCGACGTCGTCTCGTCCTCTGCGGCGATGTGACGCTGGCGAATGCCGGTGCGCTGCACGATCCATTCGTCGGTGGTGTGGACCATCGTCCCCAGCTCGGCGTTGCTGAGCACGCGCGACGGCAGATAGGCGCCGACGCCGCGCACGGCGGAGCGTATGATCGTCGGATTCATGAAAGCGGAGGTTCCCGAAAGGGCATGAGTTTCACGGGGCCGTCGCGGCCGGGGCGCGCGCTTCGTTGGCCTGGGCGATCATTTCGCGGACTTTGCCGAGCAGTTCTTGGCGAACCATTTCGTAGCCGACCTCGATTGCGCCGGCGTAGCTCTCGGCGTCCGCCCCGCCATGACTCTTGATGACGACGCCGTCAAGGCCGAGAAACACTCCGCCGTTGACGCGCGCCGGATTCATCTTCTCGCTGAGCGCGCGAAACCCGTCGCGGGCGAGGAAATATCCGAGGCGTGACGCCCAATTGTGGTTCAACGCGTCGCGCAAGTAGCGGCCGAACTGTTTGGCGGTCCCCTCGGCGGTCTTGAGCGCGATGTTGCCGGCGAAGCCTTCGGTGACGATGACGTCCACAGTCCCCTTGCCGAGGTCGTCGCCCTCGACGAAGCCATGGTAGCGCATGTGCGGCAACGCCGTCTCGCGCAGGACGCGGCCGGCGGCCTTGACTTCCTCGATGCCCTTGATTTCCTCGACGCCGACGTTGAGCAGGCCGACGGTCGGGCTGTCGATGTCGAGCACGATGCGCGCCATCGCCGCGCCCATGATCGCCAGATCGACGAGGTGCTCGGAGTCGGCGCCGATCGTCGCGCCGACGTCGAGCACGATCGATTCGCCGCGCAGCGTCGGCCACATCGCCGCGATCGCCGGGCGTTCGATCTGCGCCATCGTGCGCAGGCATACTTTGGCCATCGCCATCAGCGCGCCGGTGTTGCCGGCCGAGACCGCGCAATCGGCTTCGCCCTTCTTGACCGCCTCGATCGCCAGCCACATCGACGACGCGCGCCGCCCGAAACGCAACGCCTGGCTCGGCTTGTCCGTCATCTTGACCGCGAGTTCGCAGTGGACGATGCGCGACTTGCGCGCCAGCGCGGGATGGGCGGCCAGAAGCGGCGCGATCGCCGTTTCGTCGCCGAACAGAATGAAGTCGACGTCGGGCCGGCGCACGAGCGCGATCGACGCCGCGTTCACCACGACCGAAGGCCCGTGGTCCCCGCCCATCGCGTCGAGCGCTATGCGAACGTCCTTGTTCATCCAAATTTCTATCGTGACCGCGCCTTGACCCGCCGACGCGCGGGACAATAGCGGCTTCGTCGCGCAAGGCAATGTCGCGAGTTCAAACGGGGGCAGATGTGGCGAATTAGCGGCCGCGGACCGGCGTCGACGAACCCGAAAGGCTCGCCCAAAGGCGCAATTCGTCTGAAAGTCGCCTCTCGCGGGAACGCCCGCCCGCGCGATCGGCGCCGCGCGCGTTTCGCGCGCTCCCCCTCTCAAAACGATCGACGCGGCGGAACGCCGAGCGTCCGCCGCGCCGTGCAACGCCGAAGCGCCTATTTCTTCGCCAACGAGGCGGTGAGTTTCTCCGCGATATAGCCGAGCACCGCGCCAATGACCAAGGAAATCACGACGTTGACGAACGGGTTGTCGAACGAAACCGTGGTCGCATTCTTGCCGAGGAACGCCACCAACGGCGCATAACCGAGAAGCGAAGCCGGAATGTCGCCCAGCTTCGCCCACTTGGAGGCGATGACGAGAATGAAGAGGGTGATCAACACGCAAATGCCGATCCACAGCGGCGACCAGATCGCGGCTCCGAGCGGGACCAGCAACAACAGAATCAAGCCCATCACCGCGCCGAAAATATTGTGGGTTAGCGCCTTGCCCAGACCGGCCTCCTTGCCGCCGCACAGATAGAACGTAGCCAAACCGATCAAAGCGACCCAAACACTCAGATCCGAAGCGACCTGCGGCAATAGCAGCAGAAACGCGCCGATGCCTCCGAGCACGCCGATGCTGATCGCCGAGGCTATGACAAGATCCATGTTAACCCCCGATTGGGCGCGCGATCCGACCCCGCGGCCGCCGCCCCCCGATCGGACCGGAACTCCGGTTGCCGATGCCTCATAGTGATTATTTATTGGGCACTCGGCAAGCCTGTTTTTCTTGCGGCGCATTGACACGGGTTGAACAGTTCTCGAGCGCTGAAAGACTTGCGGCCGCGGCGCCGACGTCGAACCGCGCCGCGACGGAATTGCGCTTCCGCTCAGCTCTTCTTGGCCGCGACGCCCGCCGGCGCCGGCGCCGGCGAGCCCGCGCCGGCGACGTCCTCGGGCGGCGCGAACTGCGCGCTGGGCTTGCGCGGATAGGGATCGAGCCCCAGCGCCAGGAACTCGGCCGCCAGCGCGCCGAGATCGATCCGGCCGTCGACGATCGGGTCGGGCGCGTCCTCCGCGTCAAGGAGGATCGCATCGGCGGGGGCGCCCGGCGCGCCGTGCCGCGCCGCGCTCCCATCGGCGCTCGGCGCGAAGCGCACGTCGACCGACTCGTCGAGCGTGGCCGGGAACGGCTCCAGCGAGACGACGCAGGTTTGCGTCACCTCGGCATGGACGACGCCGGAAACGCGCACGCCGGCGCGCCCGGCGCGGCGCAACGTGAACGTCGCCGTGAGCTTGGCGACGCCGGGCAGACGATTGAGTTCGGCCAGAGCCGCGCGCTCCGCCGGGTCGGCCTCGATCGTCCGGGTGAGCCCGTCCTTGGGCACGGCCTCGACTTGCACCGTACGGCTGAACAACGCCTCGCTCGTCATCTCGCCTCTCCCAACGCCGCGGGGAAACCGAACCGGCCGCCGGAAAAGGCGTCGATCTCCTCGCCCTCGAGCGCGAGCGCGGCGCCGAGGGCGTAAGCGGCGAGGTCGCGCGAGCGCGGCGCGTCCGAGACCTCGCTCGCGCCGTAGACGTTGCGCGCCAGCGCCGCCGCCAGCGCCTCGGCGTCGCGTGCGGCCAGCGCTTCGCCGTAGGCTCGGCCGCGGCCGTAGAAGGCCGCGGCCATGCTCTTCATCCGCCGGGCGACGCCAGCGTCGCCAATCGCCATTTCGCGCAGCGCGTCCTCGAAATGACGGAAGACGCAATCGACGAGATCCTGCGCGATCTCGGCGCCGACTTCGCCGAGTTCGCCGAGGCGGCGCATCACCAATCCGGCGTGCAGGGCGATCATCTCGAAGCGGCCCTCGAGGCTGTCGGCGACCTCTAAACGCGTATAAAGCGCGGGAGCGCGCGCCGCCGCCACGATCTCGCCGTGAATTTGTTCAATCAGGATGCGGTTGGCGCGCCGGGCGCGCCAGCGGGCGAGGATCGTGCGACGCCTTGCTTTTCGTCAGCGCCCTGGGTTAGGCATGGCCACGCCATCTGGCAAGAACAAAAGCTTCCCGTCGAAGCGGAGAACGCCCATGCGGCCGAGCCACACTCCCCTGCGTCATCGCCTCGCAGCCTTCGCCGGCGTCCTCGCCCTCGGCGCCGCGCTCAGCGCATGCATCGGCTACGATGGCGACTTCGATCGCGGCTATCAGCTCGATCAGCAATCTCTCGATCAGATCACGATCGGCGCGACGACCAAACCGCAGGCATTGACGCTGATGGGCACGCCATCGACGACTTCGACGGTGGGCGGCGACGCTTGGTATTACATCGGCCAGAAGATGTCGCGCCCGCTCGCCTTCATGCCGGCGAAGATAACCGACCAGAGCGTGCTGGCGATCTATTTCGACAAGAGCGGCAAGGTCGAGCGCATCGCCAATTACGGCATGAAGGACGGCAAGGTGTTCGATTTCGTTTCGCGCACGACGCCGACCGGAGGCCAGGAGCCGAACTTCCTGCGCAACATCATGACCGGGCTGTTCAGGTTCACCTGACGGCCGGCGCTGTCGCCTCCAGGGCGATCGCCGCCGACTGCACGATCGCCCATGCTCGCGGTCGGGTCCGATGCGCCCGATCCGTACTTAGAAGCGTTCTAAGCGACGACGGGCCGTCCCGCCACGCGGCGCTTTGCCGCACTGATGATGATCGGCCCGACCGTAGGCGCAAGAAAAGGGCGGGGCCGAGCCCCGCCCTCGATTCTCGCGTCTTCCCGCGCGCCTTCAGTGCTGGGCGAGGATCGCCAGCAGCAGCAGCGCAACGATATTGATGATCTTGATCAGCGGGTTGATCGCGGGGCCGGCGGTGTCCTTGTAGGGGTCGCCGACGGTGTCGCCGGTCACCGACGCCTTATGTGCTTCCGAGCCCTTCATGTGCTTGACGCCGGCCTTGTCGACGAAGCCGTCCTCGAAGCTCTTCTTGGCGTTGTCCCAGGCGCCGCCGCCCGAGGTCATCGAGATGGCGACGAACAGGCCGTTGACGATGACGCCGAGCAGCGCGGCGCCGAGCGCCGCGAAGCCCGCGGCCTTCGAGCCGGAGATCGCCAGCACGCCGAAGTAGACGACGAAGGGCGCCAGCACCGGCAGCAGCGAGGGAACGATCATTTCCCGGATCGCCGCCTTGGTCAGCATGTCGACGGCGCGCCCGTAGTCGGGACGCTGCGTGCCCTGCATGATCCCCGGCATTTCCTTGAACTGCCGGCGAACCTCCATCACCACCGAGCCCGCCGCGCGGCCGACCGCGGTCATCGCGATGCCGCCGAACAGATAGGGGATGAGGCCGCCGAAGATCAGACCGGCGACGACGTAAGGGTTGGCGAGACCGAAATCGATCGCGCCGACGTCCTTGAAGTAAGGCACCCCGGTCTCGACGAAGTGTTTGATGTCGTTGGTGTAGGCGGCGAACAACACCAGCGCGCCGAGGCCCGCCGAGCCGATCGCGTAGCCCTTGGTGATCGCTTTGGTGGTGTTGCCGACCGCGTCGAGCGCGTCGGTCGAATGGCGCACCTCCTTGGGCAGGCCGGCCATTTCGGCGATGCCGCCGGCGTTGTCGGTGACCGGGCCGAAGGCGTCGAGCGCCACGATCATGCCGGCCAGGCCGAGCATGGTCGTCACCGCGATCGCGGTGCCGAACAGGCCGGCGAGCTGGAAGGTGGCGATGATGCCGGCGACGATGACGATCGCCGGCAGCGCGGTCGACTCCAAGGACACCGCCAGGCCCTGGATGACGTTGGTGCCGTGGCCGGTGACCGAGGCCTGCGCGATCGACTTCACCGGGCGCTTGCCCGAGCCGGTGTAATATTCGGTGATGACGACGATCAGCAGGGTGATGACCAGGCCGACGACGCCGCAGAAGAACAGGTTCACGCCCGTCACCGTCTTTCCCGCCACGATTCCGACATCGCCCCAGCCGACGACGAAATGCGTCGCCACGGCGAGGCCGACGATCGAGAGAAGGCCGGTCGCGATCAGGCCCTTGTAGAGCGCGCCCATGATCGAGTTGTTGGCGCCGAGCTTGACGAAGAAGGTGCCGGCGATCGAGGTGAGGATGCAGGCGCCGCAGATCGCCAGGGGATAGATCATCGTCTGATAGAGGTTCGGCGCGCCGGCGAAGAAGATCGAGGCGAGCACGATCGTCGCCACCACCGTCACCGCGTAGGTCTCGAACAGGTCCGCGGCCATGCCCGCGCAGTCGCCGACGTTGTCGCCGACGTTGTCGGCGATCGTCGCCGGGTTGCGCGGATCGTCCTCGGGGATTCCCGCTTCGACTTTGCCCACCAGATCGGCGCCGACGTCGGCGCCCTTGGTGAAGATGCCGCCGCCGAGACGGGCGAAGATCGAAATCAGCGAGGCGCCGAAGCCGAGCGCGACCAGCGCGTCGATGACCACGCGATCCGAGATCGCATGGCCGAGCGGCCCGGTCAGGACCCAGAAATAGCCGGTGACGCCGATCAGGGCGAGGCCGGCGACCAGCATGCCGGTCACCGCGCCCGACTTGAAGGCGAGGTCGAGGCCGCCGCCCAGCGATTGCGTCGCCGCCTGCGCGGTGCGCACGTTGGCGCGCACCGAGACGTTCATGCCGATGAAGCCGGCCGAGCCGGAGAGCACCGCGCCGATCAGAAAGCCGATCGCCACCACCCAGGAAATCAGCAGCCCGAGCGCGATAAAGACCACGATCCCGACCGCGCCGATGGTGGCGTATTGCCGCTTGAGATAGGCCTGCGCGCCCTCGCGCACCGCGGCGGAAATCTCCTGCATGCGCTGCGTGCCGGCGTCGGCGGCCATCACTTGGCTGACGGTCCAGCCGCCGTAGACCAGCGACAGCAGGCCGCATAACAGTATCAGGCTCAAAATCATGGCGTTCAGGCCCCCAATAGCTCACGTTCGGGCGGCGCCTCGCGCGCCGCCTCCTCCAGGCGCCCTCATGCCAGAAACCGCGTCCCGCCGCAACGCGCAGCGCGGATTTGTCGCGGGATGCAACGAAGGTCACCAATCCGGCCGCGCCCGCGGGCTCTCACGCGATTTTTGAGCCAACATGATGAGTTTCGCCGGCGCGGGCGACACACCCGCGTTTGTCGAAATAGGGTATCTGCTTCACTCAAGTAGATGCTATAAATAGAACGCCAATTGCTGTATACCGTGATCTCGACGAGCGCGGCGATGCGAGCCTATCGAAAAAGTCCAAGCGACCCGCTAGACCGGAGGATGTCTAATAGTGTGCCGCCAGTCAGTGGTTGGTTCCGTGCCTATCCGGTTGACGCAGACACCCACCAGGGCTAGCGTCGGGCATCATGGCGACCATGGACGTCCAGCAGCGCGACGATCTGGCTTTTCCCCAATCGCTCCCCGAGTTTCAGCAGCTGTTTCCCGATGACGCGGCGTGCGCTGCCTATCTTGGGCGCGCGCGTTGGCCTGACGGCTTTGTCTGCCCGCATTGCGGCCTGATCGCCGAGCCCTTCCGCATTGTCACCCGACCGGGTGTTCTGGAGTGCCGTGCGTGCCGCCGCCAGGCCGGTCTCCTGGTCGGCACGGTCATGGAACGCAGTCATACGCCGCTCAGCGTCTGGTTCTGGGCCGCGTACCTCGTCGCCAGCCAAACGCCGGGCATGTCGGCGGTGCAGTTTCAGCGGCAACTCGGGCTGACACGATACGAAACGGCCTTCGGCATCCTGCACAAACTGCGCGCGGGCATGGTGCGGCCGGACCAGGACCGCATCGGTGGTCGGCCAAAAGAGCATGTGGAGGTTGATGAGACGTGGGTCGGTGGAAGGACGCGCGGCGAAGGCCGGGGCATCCACCACAAAACGCTGGTGGCCGCCGCTGTCGAGGTTCGCCGCCGGAAGCCGGGCACGGCACAAGACAAGCGGAAGGATGGCCGCTATGCCGGTCGAGTACGACTGGCCATCGCTGCTGACCGCGGCGCCGATTCCTTGTGTGGCTTTGTCGAGAGCGCCGTCATGCCAGGCTCGCTGATCGTCACCGACGATTGGAGCGGCTATGCCAGCTTGCGCAAGCGGGGCTACGACCACCATGCAATTGCCGAATGCGGCGACCCCGAAATGGTCGAACAGTTCATGCCGATGATCCACCTCGTCTTCTCCAATTTGAAGGCCTGGCTCAACGGCATCCACCACGGCGTGAGCGCGAAGCACCTACAAGCCTACCTCAATGAGTTCACGTTCCGCTTCAACAGGCGGTTCTACCCGTTCAACGCCTTCCGCTCGCTGCTCGGCATCGCGGGCGGGGTTGAGGCGCCGACCTATGCCGACCTTTATTCCGGCGCGTGGACGCACCCTACATCTAGGGGGTGTCTGCGTTAACCGGATAGGCACGGTTGGTTCCATACTTCTTCATGACGACGCTAGCGGCGAACGCGCTGCGTACCTTGGTGTCGATTTTTCCAGCGTTGATTTGCCGGGCGAATGCCAACAAGTCGTCTGGATTGGCGATCACCTTCTCAAGGGTGACGCCCGGCACCGCGCGCCTCGCAAGGATTTTCTCCATCTTGGCTTCCCATTGGTCGAAAGTGGGGATCATCTCATCGTCGCAACTTTCGCGGATGCGTTGATAATCCTCGCGCCTGAACCACGCCACGCCAGTAGCTCTAATCTTTTCGGTCACTTGTAACCTCCGGTCTTGTGTACCGCAACCTGTAGCGGTGACTTGAGTGGAGCAGATACCCTATTTGTCGAATTATGCGAATCCGTCCGCGAAGGCGCGCCGTTACTCGGTTAAGCACGGGCACGTCACCCTTACGCGTAACCCCGGCTACGCAACCTAGGGTCCGGACCCATAAAATGGTTGGCATGAACGAGGGTTTGTGATTCACGGCTTGTGAAAGGAAGCGCCGATGAATCAGGACCTCTTCTGGCTGACGGACGAGCAGTTTTCGAAGATCGCGCCTCATCTTCCGAGGGATACGCGGGGCAAGGCGCGCGTCGACGACCGGCGGGTGATCAGCGGGATTGTTCATGTGCTGAAATCGGGCGGTCGTTGGGTCGACGCGCCGCCGGATTATGGGGCGAAGAAGACGCTCTACAATCGCTTTGTCCGGTGGGCGGCCAAAGGCGTGTGGGTCACGCTGTTCCAGGCGCTCGCCCAAGCCGCCGGCCCGCCGGCCGAGGTTCTGATCGACTCCAGCGCGGTGAAAGCCCATCGCTCGGCGGCGGGCGGAAAAGGGGGAGAAAAGTCAGGCGATCGGCCGTTCGCGCGGCGGGCGCACGACGACCCGAAGGGCCGCGAAGCGAATATCCACGCGCTGACCGACGCGCTGTGCCGCCCGCTCGCCTTCATGCTCAGCGGCGGACAGGTCGCCGACTGCACGGCGGGCGCGGCGCTTCTCGAACGCCTTCCCGATTGCGAAATCGTGCATGGCGACAAGGGATACGACGCCAACGCGATCCGTCGGCAGGTCGAGGAGCGCGGCGCGGCGCCCAACATCCCGCCCAAGGCCAATCGCCAATGGAAAAACTGCTTCTCGCCGTTCCTCTATCGCCATCGCAACGCCATCGAACGCATGTTTTGCCGCCTCAAGGACTTCCGCCGCGTGGCGACACGCTACGACCGCAACGCGGTCAACTTCCTCGCCGCCGTCTGCATCGCCGCCGTCGTCAGCTACTGGTTATGAGTCCGGACCGTAGAGCAAAGCTGCAATGCTCAATTCACCCACCGGGTTCGTCCTGATAGCTGCCTTTAAATTAGGTAACACGCTACTTATAAGTGCGCAATTACGGCTCCTAGACCAGAAATCAGTGCACTATCCGGCGAATGCTGGCTTAGACTGATTGTTGTTCGAATCGAATATCCAGGCCTTCCATAAACGGGCCACATCGTCCCAACCCCTAGCATAACGATTTTCCCATGCAGCCAAACTCATAGTCTCTCGAAGGATGGAATTACGTGCTAACAGGATTGCTGTTTCCGCCATATTTTCCATATTCGAGCAAATAAAGCGCAATTGCTCACGTCCCGGCGCGGGCTTTGGTCACGCGACGCATGGGATCGGCAGGCCTTCGAGGGTGAGGCGGATTGCGTCGATGGCGCGGATTGATCTTCGACGTGCGGTTTCGACGACGGACCTTATGTCGGCATAGAGCGCGGCGCCCCATTCGCTGCGAAAGCCGTTGGTGATCTTGCGATAGATCACGCAGGGGCGCAGCGCCCGCTCGGAACTGTTGTTGGTCGCCGCGAGGTCGCGGTTGGTCACGAAGACGAAGAGATGGCGGCGGACTTTCTTGATGATTGTCTGAAGCTTGTGTCCCGCCTTGTGGGTCGGGATCAGGCTCATGAGGCGATCGAGCCGCCGGTTCAGATCGGCCTCGTATATTTTGAGCGTGCCGTCGGCCAGAGCGTCGCGTCGCCGCCCGACGGCGCAGGCGCGCTTGAGCAAGCCCTTCAAGCCCGGCGCGAACACCGCGTCGCCAGAGTCGATGGCGTATTGGACGTCGCGGATGAGGTGGGCGAGGCAGACCTGATGGTCGCGCTTGGCCCAGCCCATCTGGCCGCCGTAGCGGTCCGATATCCAGTAGTCGGGGCGCCAATCGCCCAGGAAGGCCTGCACGACCGCCTTGGATCGATGTTTGTCGGCCACGAAGATAGCGCTGTCGGCATGGTGGAACACCCAGAGCCACCAGTTCGCCTTTCCCACCCTCATGCCGGTCTCATCCGAAGCCAACGCCGTGCCAGCCATCAGCCGCGCCTTGATCAGGTTGGTCTGCGCCGCGAAAGGCTTCTGGCTGGCGGCCAGAATGTTGACCAGCGCGCCCTCGCTGATGTCCAGGCCGAACAGATCGCGCAGCACATGGCTCAACCGCGCCAGAGGAATCCCCTGAACGGAGCGCAGGTAAATCACCAAGGCGCGCAGGTTCGGTCCGAACGGCGATCCCGGCTCCAGCCCCTCTGGCGGCTCGGCCCTGAAGCGCTTGGCGCAGCACGGGCAGACGCCGCCATGCAACGTGACGCGCGTCACGTCGGGCTTGATCTGAGGAATTTCGACGCGGTCGTAGGCCTCACATGCGTTTTGCGCGACGCCGGACACGTCGGCGCCGCAGCCTTGGCAGCGGCAAGCAAAGACATCGCGTTTGGCGGTCGGGTTGGGATGAAGCGGACGATGCGTCCCGGCATGCGGCTTGGCCTTGTCCTTGGGCGTCGATGATTCCGACGGCTTCTGACCCTTCGACGGTGGAACGCTGGAATTGTCCGGCGTCTTGGGCGGCAACCCCAGCTTCGCCTCGAGCTCGGCGACCCGCGCCGTCAGCCGCGCGTTCACCGCCATCAGCGCCTCGATCTGGGCGAGCAGCGTGGCGATCAGAGCGTCTTTGTCAGCCAAATCAGGCGGCGGAGTCATCCATAGGTTGACTCATATTCGCGCCCCGGCCGCAATGAAAAAATTCGGCCCCTATCCGCCCCCGCTCGCGTCCGGCCTCAAACCAGACGTGAGCAATTGCAATAAAGCCATCGACACCATGTCTTACTCTTTCACCTAAGGCACCAATACCAAGGGTTATGACCGGTACCCCTGCACATTGCGCCTCAGCCGCAGCTAGGCAGAATGTCTCAGATTTATCACCTGGACAGATCATAGCTGTTGCGCCTTGATAAGCTACCGCAAGCTCCTTCTTGGTAAGGCGACCATGAAAAAACACTCGGTCACACGAAGCCTGAGAGGTACTGCCGAATACGTGGAACTCGGCATCCTTAAGGGCCGGAGCGATACGTTGCCGCCATACATCTAGTACTTGATCCAATCCTCTGTACGGTTGTGACGCCCAAATAAACCTTGAGATGCTGTTGTTCTTGGCCCGACTTGAACAGTAAACGGGTCTTCGCGCTCGCAACCTGTTGATATTATTGACGGCGATCGGGCATTTTCGCCAAACGTGGTGGCACGTTTGCACAATATTGCGGCTTGATAATTGATTGCGAATCGGATTCTGTGGTGCTCTGCTTTGGGGCCGCCATGTTCTTCCGCTTCAAGAGGTCGGGCGAGCGCACTTACGTGCAGATCGTCGAGAACAAGCGCATCGGCGGCGCCGTGCGTCAGTCCGTCGTCGCCAATCCGGGGCGCGCCGACGAACTGGTCGCCTCCGGCGGGCTCGCCTCGCTCATCGCCTCGGGCGCCAAGCTCACCGATCAGGTGTTGCTCATCCATGCGCTCGACGAGGACGCCGACGGGGCCTTGTCGATCGCGGCCAAGCGGATTGGCGGGCCGCTGCTGTTCGGCAAGATCTGGGAGCGGCTCGGCGTCGCCGAGGTTCTCGGCGATCTGTTGAAGGAGCGCGCGTTCGAGTTCCCGGTCGAGCGGGCGGTGTTCGTCGCCGCGCTGCATCGGCTGTTCGTTTCCGGATCGGACCGCGACTGCGCGTCGTGGATGACGGATTACGACATCCCGGGCGCCGAGGGGCTTGACCTGCATCATTTCTACCGGGCGATGGCCTGGCTGGGCGAGGAGATGGAGGAGAAGCCGGCCGAGGCGCTGGCGCCGCGCTGCGTCAAGGACGTCATCGAGGAGAAGCTGTTCGATCGCCGCCGCGACCTCTTCACCGATCTGTCCGCCGTGTTCATGGACACCACGAGCCTGTCGTTTTACGGCGAGGGCGGCCAGACGCTGGGCGAGCGCGGCTATTCCAAGGATTATCGGCCCGATCTGAAGCAGATGATCCTCGGCCTCGTCGTCGACGGCGAGGGTCGGCCGATCTGCACCGAGATGTGGCCGGGCAACACCGCCGACGTGACGACATTGCTGCCGGTCGTCGATCGGCTGCGTTCGCGCTTCGGGGTCGGCCGGGTCTGCGTCGTCGCCGATCGCGGCATGATCTCGGCCGCGACGATCGCCGGGCTCGAGGAACGCAATCTCGAATACATCCTGGGCGCACGCGAGCGCTCCGACGCGATCGTCAAAAGAATCGTGTTGGCGAACGATGATCCGTTCGTGCCGTTGCTCATCGAGCGCAAGGCCGGCCAGACTCAGTTGTTCGTCAAACAGCTGCAGATCGAGGGCGAGCGTTACGTCGTTTGCCGCAACGAAGCGGAGGCCGAGAAGGACCGCGAGAATCGCGAGGCGATCGTCGCCGCTCTCGCTGCGCAATTGAAAAGGGGCGACAAGGCGCTGATCGGCAATTCCGCCTATCGGCGCTATTTGCGCAAGACCAAAGGGGCCAAGGGCAAGCCGGCGTTCGAGATCGACGCCGGCAAGCTCGCCGAAGAAGCGCGGTTCGACGGAATCTTCGTGCTGCGCACCAACGCGAAAATCACGCCGCTGCAGGCGGTTCTGCGCTATCGCGACCTTCTCAAAGTCGAAAATCTCTTCCAGCGGACCAAGGCGGTAATGCGCACGCGGCCGATCTTCCACTCATCCGACGCCGCCATTCGTGGCCATGTCTTTTGCTCGTTCCTGGCGCTGGCGATGCAGAAGCATCTCGACGATCTCATGCGCGAAGCCGGCGTCGCGCCCGAGTGGCGGGTTCTGCTGCGCGATCTCGACCGTCTGAGCCAAGTGCGCATCCGTCATCGCGGCGCCGATTGGCTGGTGCGCAGCGACGCCGCGCCGGCGGTGACGACGCTCTTCAAACGCGCTCATCTCGCCCTGCCGCCGCGCGCCCGCCAGGCTCGCCCCCCGCCGCCTGCCCAACTCAAACGCGCCCAAAAACGCCGCGGCCGCCCAAGGCGTAGTGCCACGCCGACTTGAATTTCCCTAAAATGCCAGCGCAATCAATCATTTACGAAAATTAGGTGTCCAACTTGGGCTTGGGATTCAGATCGTTTTGCAAGAAGGGGGCGCTTATTCCGTGCCCTATGACCACATCGTTTCGAAACGGATACCTGTACATATGGTTCTTTTGATAATGACTAACAAAGACCGCCGTTGGCCGATATCGAAAAATAGGAAACAATTGCCTCTTTCTAATACACTTTTCAATACTGAACGTATTGTGTAACCAAAGCACTTTTCTAGCATCAGAATTTTCGAAAAAGGCGAAATTGGATGGGTTATTATTAGTGATTATAAAGTCTGGTTTCCTTTCCCTTGGCGTTCGAGTTAATGTAATATTGTAATTCTTGGCGGTCAGGCGGAATACGTGGCCCTCGGTGACAGGAATTCGAATAAAAATATCGTGCCCCATTCTGCAGAGAGCAGATGCAAGCTCGGCATTTGCAGTCTGAATTCCTCCGAGGTCTAGCTCGCCTAGCTCAAATGAACATTCTGACATCTTAAGGTCTAAAATAAACATAATTATCATTATTGACACTCAGAGCGTGATCTGACCGATCTTATTTATGACGAAGGATTGTCGACGCCGCCGGGCGCGCCTAAGCTGCTGAAAACGCGCAGGAATCAATCGCGCACGCCAACCCTTCGCGTACCTGCCCGACATTCCCCAGATAGCCGTCGGGCCCAACCCCAGTCTGCGACAGCTTGGGGTTTTGGGCAAGCCGGGGCCGAGGCCGAAGCGCTTGCGAAGAGTGTCGGGACACGCCAAAGTCGCGCCAAGCGCCGAAAATACCGAAACTTCGATCATGGAGCCGCATCTCTATTTTCTATTATCGACACGCACATTTCCGGTTGTTCTCGATCGAACTCGTGACACCACACGCCTTACGCTGTTGACCTGAGCGGCGGCGGCCGAAGTTCCGCGATCAGCCGCAGCATGTCGACGAAGCGGTCTCTCGGAATGGCGAGCTCGGCCATCTCGAAAGCGATGTAGCAGCCGTGGGTGACGACCTTCACGCCGCTCTTGATCGGCTTTTCCTTCCGGCTCGTCAGCGACGAATCTTCGATCGGCTCGAATGTCGCCAGAGTGCGCAGGAAATCGCCAAGATTGCAGGCGAGCGCATGACGCTGAAAGCGGACGGGGTTGGCCGCGAAGGAGCGGCGTGACGGCGGCCCAAGAATTCCCGGGCGCGTTCGGATCGTCCAAGATCATGACGCCTCATGCGAAACGGTTGCGATAAAGCCTCAATAAGGTTTGAGCGCCAAGTCAATGGATGTTTCGAACCGCTCGCCTGGGGACAGCGATCAGCGCCGCTTCGGCGCGACGAGCGGTCCCGGCAGCGCCGCCTCGGCTGCGGCGCGCAGCCGCGCTTCATGATGGGCGACGAAGCGGCTGGCGGCGAACGCGCCGATGAGGGCCGCGATCAGCGCCGCGACGCCGACCGGGCGCGCGTAATGCTCGAACGCCCACCCGAGGAAATAGCCGCCGAGGCCGAACAGCGTCGCCCAGACGACCCCGCCGAGCGCGTTGAAGACAAGAAAGCGCGGCCAGGGCAGATGATTGACGCCGGCCAGAAACGCCGCGAACGCGCGCAAAATCGCGACGAAGCGGCCGAAGAACACGATCTTGCCGCCGTGGCGCATGAACAAGTACTGGGCGATCTTGAGCCGCCCCTCGTCGAGGCGAATGGCGCTTCCATATCGGTAGACGAGCGGGAAGCCGAACTCGCGCCCGACCCAGTAGCCCGCATTGTCCCCCAGGATCGCCGCCGCCGTGGCGCAGGCGATGACCAGGCCGATATGGAAATCGCCGCGCCCGGCGAACACCGCCCCGCTCACCAGCGCCGTTTCGCCCGGCATCGGCACCCCTGCGCTCTCCAGCGCCACCAGGACGAAGATGGCGAAGTAGCCGTATTCGGCGACGAACTGGTGCAGGTGATGCAGAATCGGCATGGGCGGGTCTCGGAGCGCGCCTTGGGGGTCCGGCGAGCGCAAGCTTTATCCCAGCGTCGAGGCGCGGGTAAGCCGCCGCGCGTCAACTCGAGCGCTCGAGCCCGATCGGCCTTGGCGGTTGACAAGACGCCGACGGCGGGCCTCTTAGCCGGTCGACTCGCCGACCCGGAGCCCAGGATGCCGCGCGCCCCCGACGCCCTCGCCGCCCTTGCCGCCCTGATGGGGGCCGGCGGCGTCGCGCTCATGGCGGCCGCCGTCCACGCCGACGGCGGCGAACTCGCCAAAACGGCGTCGCTGTTCCTCGTCCTGCACGCCGCCGCGCTCGTCGGGGTCAGCGCCCATGCCCGCTTCGCCGAGGGTTCGACGCGTCTGTTGACCGCCGGCGCCGCGCTGGCGGCGGGCGCGACGCTGTTCAGCGCCGACCTCGCCGCGCGCGCCTTTCTCGGCGCACGGCTGTTCCCGTCCGCGGCGCCGATCGGCGGATCGCTGACGATCCTCTCCTGGCTCGCCGTCGCGATCGTCTTCGCCTTCGGCGCCGTCGCGAAGCGGGCGCTGAAATGATCGCCGCCGCGACGCCGAGCGAAAAGGCGCCGGCAATGCCGCGGCGCGACGGCCTGGGCGAGCGGGCGACGCGATGAAGCGCGATATCTTCTTCGTCGTCGACGCCAAGTTCTTCCCGTTGGCGGCCATTCAGGCGGTTCGCGCTCTCGCCATGAGCGATCGTGAAATCGGCGTCCATGTCTTTGTCGACGGGCCCGGCAACGGCGAAGTCCAGTTCGACCCCCGGGTCGTCGCCCAGTCCGCCGGGCGCCTTCATTTGCATCGCGGCGAGTTGGCGCCCCTGACGCCCGCGGCGCTGCCGACCCCGAAACCTTGGCCTCGCGAGATCTACGGGCGACTTTTCGTTCCGCAACTCCTCGATGCCGATCGTCTGCTTTATCTCGACGTCGATATCATCATCGATGGACCGCTCGACGAGCTGTTTTCGTTGGACATGCGCGGAGCGGCGGTCGCCGCGACCTACGACAGCTCGATCGAGGCGTCTTTGCATCGGATCGCCGGGGGGCTTTTCATCAAGGACCGACCGGCCGGCGCCCAGTATTTCAACTCCGGCATGTTGCTCATCGATCGCAAGCGTTGGCTCGAGCACGACATGGCGGCGGAAGCGCTGCTGTTTTCTTCGAGACCCGTCGGACGTGGCTACGGCGAACAAAATTTCCTGAACTTTCTCTTTCCCGATTGGCTGCCCCTCAGTCCGCGCTGGAACTGCTTGATCACTTATCTCGAGGTCGGCCTCGCCGAAGCGATCGCGCCGCGCGTCGTCCACGTCACCGGCTTCGTCAAGCCGTGGCATCGCGAATTCGCCGCGCAGTACCCCGGTTACGCCGCCAAGTACCAGGCGATGGCGCGCGCCGCCGACGTCGACCTCGCCGCACTGCCGGCGAGCGAGCTCAGGCCGCGCTACCGCGGCTTCAAGGGCGCGCGCATCAAACTGCACGGGCTCGTCCACCGTCTCGGCTTCGTTGGCCGCCGCGCCCGCGCCAAGCTCGCCGCCTGGCGGCGCCGGCGCGCCGAGTTGGTCGCCTTCTTGAGCCGGGCGGCGCGGGAGCGGCAGTTCGCCGACGCCTTCGTCTTCGCGACGCCGCCGGAGGTCGAGCCGAACCAATACGACGGCCGCATCTTCCGCCTGTCGCGCTAGACGCCTCAATCGCGCACGAACGCGAACCGGTCGACGTCGACGAGGCCCATGTCGGTGATCTTGAGGTGCGGGATCACCGGTAGCGACAGGAAGGCGACCTGCAGGAACGGCTCGGCGAGCGCGACGCCGAGGCTCTTGGCCGCCGCGCGCAGCGGGATCAGCGCCTTGCCCACTTCTTCAAAGCTCAACAGGCTCATCAGCCCGGCGATCGGCAGCGCGAGTTCGGCGACGACGCGCCCGCCCTCGACGACGACGAAGCCGCCTTCGATGTCGACGAGCCGATTGACCGCGATCGCCATGTCCGCCTCATTGGCGCCGACGACGGTGACGTTGTGGCAGTCGTGGCCGACCGACGAGGCGATGGCGCCGCGCTTCATGGCGAAGCCGTGGACGAAGGCGACGGCGATGTTGTCGTTGACGCCGTGGCGCGCGACCACCGCGACCTTGACCAGATCCTGGTCGAGATCGATTCCCCTGAGGCCGTTGGCGAAGGGCAGGACCGCCGGCACGCGCTCGGTGATGATCCTGCCGGGCGCGACGCCGATCGCCTGGGTCGAGGGCCCTTGCCCGCGCGCGGCGAAATCGCCCTCCGAGACGCGTCGCGCCTTGACGCTATGGCGTCCGACCGGCGCGACGACGCCGCGCGCGGCGAAGAGATCGTCGTCGACGATCCGCCCGCCGGTCACGACGCGCGACACCGCGCAGGATTCGAGATCGTCGACGACGGCGAGATCGGCGCGCCAGCCCGGCGCGACGAGGCCGCGATCATGGAGACGAAAGATGCGCGCCGCGGAAATGCTGGCGGCGCGATAGGCGGCGAGCGGCGGCGCGCCGAGCGCAACCGCGGTGCGGATGATGAAGTCGAGATGGCCCTCCTCGGCGATGTCCAGGGGATTGCGGTCGTCGGTGCACAACGCGATGAACGGCGAATGGCGCTCGGTGATGACCGGCGCCAGCGCGCGCAGGTCCTTGGAGACGGAGCCCTCGCGCACCAGAATCTGCATACCCTTGGCGAGCTTCTCCAGCGCCTCGGGCGCGCTGGTCGCCTCGTGATCGGTGCGAACGCCGGCGCTCAGGTAGCCGTTGAGATCGAGGCCGCCGAGCAACGGAGCGTGGCCGTCGATCGGGCGGCCCTGGAACGCGGCGAGCTTGGCCAGGCACGCGGGATCGCCCGCCAGCACGCCGGGGAAATTCATGAATTCGGCGAGGCCCAGCGCTTTGGGGTGGCGCGCCAGCGGCAAGAGATCGTCGACCTCCAGCCGCGCGCCGGAAGTCTCCAGATGCGTCGCGGGAACGCAGCTCGAAAGCTGCACGCGCAGGTCCATCGCCGTCGCCATCGACGCATCGAGGAAGTAAACGAGGCCGGCGACGCCGAGCACGTTGGCGATTTCGTGCGGGTCGCAGATCGCGGTGGTGACGCCGTGCGCGAGCACGCAGCGATCGAATTCGAGCGGCGTGATCAGCGAGGATTCGACGTGCAGATGCGCGTCGATGAAGCCGGGAACGACGATCCTGCCGGTCACGTCGATCTCGACCGCGCCGCGATAGTCGCCGTGCGTCCCGACGATGCGGTCGTTGGCGATGGCGACGTCGCTTCTTGTCAGTTCGCCGGTGACGAGATCGAAGATGCGCCCGCCCTTGAGGACGAGATCGGCGCGCGCGAGGCCGCGCCCCTGCTCGATCGCGCGATGGAGATAGGCGATCGCGTCGCTCATCGGGCGGGCTCGATGGCAAAAGAGACGGCGGGGTTGCGCATGACGAGCCTCCGGCGAAGGGGATGCGACGGCGGCCAATGTCTCAGGCTTGGCCGGATTTCTCAAGCCCTGCGCGCGTCTAATTCCTTCCCCGCTCGCGAGAGAGGGGCGCGAAACTCAAATGCGACGGCCTCGACAACGCCGCCGTTGCCAGCGGCGGCGAAACTTGATTGATAGGGGGCATGGCCGCGCTCACCCATATCGGCGCCTCGGGCGAGGCGCGCATGGTCGACGTTTCCGACAAGGACGCGACGGATCGCGTCGCGATCGCCGAGGGGCGCGTCGCCATGAAGCCCGAGACCCTGGCGCTGATCCTCGCGGGCGAGGCGCAGAAGGGCGACGCGCTCGGCGCGGCGCGGATCGCCGGGATCATGGCGGCCAAACGGACGCACGAGCTGATCCCGCTCTGCCATCCGATCGCCCTGACCCACGTCGTCCTCGAGCTTACGCCCGACAAGGCCCTGCCCGGCGTGATCGTCCGCGCCGAGGTCAAGACGCATGGCCGCACCGGCGTCGAGATGGAGGCTCTGACCGCGGCGGCCGTCGCCTGCTTGACGATTTACGACATGGCCAAGGCGGTCGATCGCGCCATGCGCATCGAAGGCCTGCGCCTGATCGAGAAGCGCGGCGGCAAGTCGGGCCCATGGCGCGCTCCCGAGCCGGCGCGATGACCGGCGGCCTGATTTCGGTCGAGGAGGCGCTGGCGCGCGTGCTCGCCTCGGCGCGCCAACCCTTGGGCGAGGAGAGCGTCGCGCTCGCCGACGCGCTCGGGCGGACGTTGGCGCGCGAGGCGCGCGCGTCGCACGCCCAGCCGCCCTTCGCCAGTTCGTCGATGGACGGCTATGCGGTGCGCGCGGCCGACGCGGCGCAGCCCGGAGCCCGGCTCGCGGCAGTCGGCGTGTCGGCGGCCGGACACGCTTTCGCGGGAAGCGTCGCGGCGGGCCAAGCGGCGCGGATTTTCACCGGCGCGCCGATGCCCGACGGCGCCGACGCGGTCGTGATGCAGGAGGAGGCGCGGCGCGATGGCGATTGGATCGCGCTTCAGACCAGCGTCTCGCCGGGCGACAACGTCCGGCCGCGCGGCTGCGACTTCGAGGCGGGCGAGGCGATGCTCGCCGCGGGCCGGCGCCTCACCCCCCGCGACGTCGCGCTCGCCGCCGCGGCCGACTGTGCGAGCTTGGTCGTGCGCCGGCGGCCCCGCGTCGCCATTCTCGCTGCCGGCGACGAACTGGTCGCGCCGGGCGCGGCGCGCGGCCCCGCCCAGGTCGTCGCCTCCAACGCTTTCGCCGTCGCCGGCGTCGTCGCCGCCGCCGGCGGCGAGCCGATCGACCTCGGCGTCGCCGCCGACGACCCGAACGCGCTCGCGGCGAGCCTCGCGCGGGCGCGCGAGGCGAAGGCCGACGTGCTGGCGACGCTCGGCGGCGCCTCGGTCGGCGATCGCGATCTGGTACGACAGGCGCTCGCCGAAGCCGGCATGGAGCTCGACTTCTGGCGCATCGCCATGCGGCCGGGCAAGCCGATGATCCACGGCCGGCTCGGCGCAACGACCGTGCTCGGCCTGCCCGGCAATCCGGCTTCGTCGATGGTCTGCGCGCTGCTGTTTCTGCGGCCGCTGCTGCGCGCGCTGGTCGGCGACCCGGAAGCGGGCGCCGACCCCAGCGAACCCGCGCGCCTCGCGGTCGCGCTCGGCCCCAACGGCGCCCGCAGGACGTACTTGCGCGCGGCTCTGACGCGCGACGGCGACGGCGCCTTGCTCGCTCGCCCCGCGCCTTCGCAGGATTCCTCGCTGATCAAGACGCTGGCGCGCGCCGACGCGCTGATCGTGCGCCCGCCCGACGCGCCCCCGGCCGCGGCGGGCGATCCCTGCCGCGTCATCCGCTTCGCGGCGCTGGGGGGGTAACGCAGCGAAGCAGACGCGGCGCCCGAACCGACCGAGGGCGGCGCCGTTTTACGGCGCGAGCGCCTGTTTTCAACGGCTTGCGTGACGATTTCCCGCCGCCCGTAACTCCCAAGCCGTCTAGCCGTTGAGGGCGAGCGCGATCTGTGTTGGCGGGTCGGCGAGGGTTTTGAGGATGTTGGCCCCCTGTTTTCTCGCGGTTGAGACGACTGACCTGAGGCGCGCGAAGCTTTGGGCGCCGTCGAGGGTTCGAAACGAGCCCGAGATTTTCATTTTGACCTTCATCATCCTGAGGTCCTGTTCGGCCAGGTTGTTGGTGAAGGGCACGTCGAAGTCGGTGAGGAAGCGCAGCGTTTCGACTTTGAACGTCTTCAGCCTTTCGAGCAGATTGCGGCCGGGGCGCTGCTTTGTTCGTCCGCTCGCGTTGGCCTTGGCGTGGAGTGCGGGCAACTGGCGATGGAAAGCGAGGCCGAGCCGAACCGCGGCCCAATATTGGTCGACGAAGGCCGCGATGACTTTGGGCTCCAGCGCCTTCGCGCCCGCCTCGCGCGCCTCATGAACGGCGATATTCGCCGCCCGAAGCGTGTCGCGCATGAGTTCGGCCCACGGCTCCTTGTCGAACTCGATCAAACACTGGAGTTCGCGCAAGATATGGGCGTTGCAGAAGGCGTGTTCGACCGCGTCGAGCCGACGATAAGGCAGGAAGTGGTCGTGCACGACGACGCCCCCCTTCAAATCCTGCGGGATCGCGCCGCGCTTTTCGTCGGCGCGATAGAAGGTGAAGGCTTGGCTCGAAGTCGTATGCAGCCATTGCAGCTTACCGGCGATGCGATATCCCGTCTCGTCGAGATGGCGAACCTTCGCCTCGGCCACGCGCTCGCCGATGGCCTGGTAAACTTGCCGCAACTCTTGTCCCTTCTTGGCGATCCAAGCGACAAGGCTGGCCGGACAGATCAGCGGCGCGTCGAACAGATCGCTCAGCGCTTGCGCGGTCCGATCCTCGGGGATGAGTTGCTGGACATTGAGATAGATCGCCGCGGCCTTGATGCGCTCGCCATACTGGGCAGGCGAGACCACGCCTTCGGGAAAAACCGCCTTCGTCACGCCCCGGCAATGCGCGCAGCGGTAAATCGAGGCCTGATGTTCCGTGACCCGCAGCGGGCGCTCGGGAAGGTCGAACACTTGCCGCTTCTCGACCCCTATCGCCGACCCCGCCTCGAGAGGCCAACCGCAATGGCCGCATGCGCACGCCGCGTGCCCAACCACGCAATCGGGATCGGCGACCTGCCGCAGCGTGCCGCCCTTATGACCCGTCTGGCCGCCGCTCGTCTTGCCCGAACGGCCGCGCAGACTGCCTCCAATACGCGGTTTCTTCCGCAGCCCGTCACTCGAAGGCGGTTGCGAACTGTTCGAGTCTGTCCCGCCCCAATTGCCGACGAAGATCGGCCACCTCGGCCCGCAACGCCGCGATCTCCGCCCTCAGAGACGCTATCAACTCCTCGACTTCGGCGGGAAGAACCATCCCACCCTTGATTCACAGTCTCGTGCCGCCGTCTCCCACAATCCGCATATCAATGCCGTTTCCCAAACACTGTGGCATTCCAGACTCACCACGCCTTGGGAGTTACCGCCGCCCCGTCGCGGCGCGAGGGCTTGGCTCGCGAGCAGAGGGTGGCTGATGAGGGGTTGGATATCCGGTCGACGTAATCAATGGAGGAAGCCAGGTGGCGGAGACGCCCCCAGGGTAGTTCGGCAAGCACTAATTGCCGAAAGTCACTTCGTCACGGAATCCCAAATTGCGCTCGCCAATAGCGCCCCCACTACTGCAATAGTTATCCCCGCCCAAACGACCCTATGGCGAAACGGCGATGATCTTTCGGATTTCAATTCAATTTTAGGAAACACCCATCTCGAATACATAAACAATATACGGAAGACATTTAGAGCTAGGAAAAACACGTAAATATAAATCGCCGCCGCCACTATATTTGATAGACTGGTAAACCTGTTCACTACTTCGCTTGCGCAATACACCGCCAGAATTCCAATTGGTATTCCGGCAACAAATACACTAAAATCATACACGGCTCCGCCATGAAGCCAATTCACTCGCGCCTTCCTTTCGTTAAAAAAATCAACGAGCCGTGCCCTCGATGCTGCAAACAACGATTCACTATCCGAAGCGACTTCAAAATTGCTTTCATTTGCCGTCGGCTGGCTTGGCAGTCTGCTAAGATTAAATAGGGGCGGGCGCGTGAAATCGAGGAACAAAACAATTCGGCTTACAGGCTCTATACCTAGGGTTCGCGGAACGGAACTGGTTGTGAATAGTATTGATTGTATTTGATCGGGAAGATTATCCTCGTCGAGAAATTGTTCATTGTTCCCGTGAAGGTATTCACCATTTGTTCTCTGTATCGTCATCGACGTAACAAAAGCTTCAAAAACTCGTTTCTTTCTTGCATTAAAGTCATCCTGTGTTTCATTCGGCTGAATTGCGAGAATCGGCATAAATCGATCTCTGAATTCACTTTGCTTGTCGTTGATTATTCTATAGAGTTTTTTGAGATCGCCTTTGTCGAGCACCATTGCACGGAGCGGCACTTTATCCGAAAAGTTGCGCCAAGCTTCCGGCGCTCTTGCAATATTATCTGCCACGTCCTCCCCCCTTTAAGTTAAACTCGAACTCGCCATTGGCATTACGGGAACTACAAGGGCCAGGATACGAATTTCACAATTTCGCCACTCAGCAGTAGGCTCCAGACCTTCTCGATTGGGCCCGCCCGGCGCCTCTTCGCCACACGCCGAGCCGTCTTTCCTCATGGAAGCATGAACTTGCAAAATTTTGGGGCTGTCAATGGCGCGCTTTTTGCGCGCTGCGTCCGGCGGTCGAGGACCATTGACCGCCGCAAAACTTCGGAACAAAGAGGTTTCCGCGTGGAAAGACGGCACCCCCTGCCAAGCTGGCGCCGGTCAAGGTCGCGCCGCCCTCGTCCGTCGTGCGTCGCATGCCGCGCTCGCGCTTCGCGAGAGAAGGGGCGGGCTGTCGCTGCACCAGCATGGCGAAAGACGAGGGCGGAGCAGGTCGCGACCCGAGGGTTGCTTTCGCAATGACCGGTTCAGGGACCGCTCCCCGGAAATCCGATTGAAAGTCGCGCCCCTGTATGCTATTGTCATACACATGGCAAGCGCTTCTTCGAGCACAACGATTCTCAGCGTTCGGGTGAACCCGGACGAGCGCGCGATTCTCGAAGCGGCGGCGGAGCAATCGCGCACGACCCTCAGCGAGTTCATGCGTCGCAAGGCCCTCGAAGCCGCCGAGACGGAAGTCCTCAGTCGATCCGTCGTCGCCATTCCAGCCAAGGATTGGCGAAAATTCGAGGCTTGGGCGGCTCGCCCCGCCGCTACGATCCCGGCGCTCGCGGAACTCGCCGACATGACCCCGTCTTGGCAACGGTGACGTGGCGACGGTCACGCCGCCGCGTCCTCTGGCCGAAGACGACGAGCGGGGCCGGTTCGATTGCGGCAGAGAATCCCTCAACGTCTGGTTTCGCCGCCATGCTTGGCTCAACCACGTCAACGGCGCATCGCGCGTAACCGTTATCGCCGACGCCGCGTCCGGCAGGCTCGTCGGCTACGTGGCGCTGAGCGCCGCCCAGATCGAGCGCGCGTTCCTGCCCAGGCCGCAGCAGCGCAACCGGCCCGACCCCCTGCCGGTCACGCTGCTCGGTCAACTCGCCGTCGATAGGGCATATCAGGGGCAGGGACACGCCGCCTCCTTGCTGCTGTTCGCGCTGCGAACGGCGCTCGCCGCGTCCGATGCGATCGCCAGCATCGGCGTCATCACGCATCCTCTCGACGACGCCGTGCGCAGCTTCTACCGCCGTTGGGGCTTTCAAGACCTGCCGTTCGATCCTCGGCGCGCCATGATCGTCCGCATGGCCGACCTGCGTCGCAGTTTTTCCCGCGGCGGCCGCTCGCGCGGCGCGTAGCCGTCGCTCGGCGCATCGAGGAACGCGACCGCGTCCTTGATCTCGGTCACGTCGACCGCCGGAGTGAGGCTGTGCAAGGCGCGCCGTTGTCGCGGGCGAGGAGCGAAGCAGCCGCCGCGACTCGGAAATCGGCGACGCCGCGCCACATGAATTCAACGACTTGCATCGGTGAACGCCCCCGGCGCCCGCAAGCCAGGCGAAAGGTTCGAAGGTTCTTATCGACGCCTTCCGCCAAGTCGCGCGGCCGACATCGAATCAGGCGAATCCCGATCGGACTCGCGGGGATCATCGCCATGAAGCAGAGACCTCCGATCCGCAGCCCCGCTTCCGACGCGTCGCCGCTGTTGCAGGGCGCCATACGGATGCATCGGCTCGGCGAACTCGATCGGGCCGAGCGTCTCTACAAGGCGGTCCTGGCGGCGCAGTCCCGCCATTTCGAAGCCTTGCATCAGTTGGGACTTCTTCAATTTCAGCAGCGCAGGAACGAAGAGGCGTCGCGGTCGTTGAGCGCGGCTCTGCGCGCGGCGCCGGCGCACGCCGCCGTCTGGTCGGACTTGGGGGTCGTCCAGGCGACGATGGGCCGCTTCGAGCAGGCCGTCGCCTGTTACGACGAGGCGATCGCCCTCGAGCCCGATCACGCCGGCGCCCTCAGCAACAAAGGCATCGCGCTCGTCGCCCTCGAGCGCCCTCGCGACGCGCTGGCGAGTTACGACAGGGCGCTCGCCGTCAGGCCGGATCTCGTCGAGGCGCTCGCCAATCGCGGCGGGCTGCTGCGCGAGCTGGGACGCCCCGCGGAGGCGCTGGCGAGCCTAAACAGAGCGCTCGCTATTCGGCCGGACCACGCCGATGCGCTCAACAATCGGGGCAACGCGCTCGTCGAGCTCGGCCGCGCGCAGGAGGCGCTCGCCTGCTACGACCGGGCGCTCGCTGCGAACCCCCATTCGGCCAACGCGCTCAACAACCGCGGCAATGCGCTGATCAAACTGGGGCGCGCGAAAGAAGCGCTGACGAGCTACCAGCAGGCGCTCGCCCTCAAGCCCGACTTTGTCCAGGCGCTCGCCAACCGCGCCGCGGCGCTCATCGAGATCAAGCGACCCGCGGAGGCGCTGGCGAGCTGCGACAAAGCGCTCGCCCTCCAGCCCGACTTCGCCGAGGCCCACAACAACCGCGGCTCCGCCCTAGCCAACCTCGGCCGCGAAGAGGAGGCGCTCGCCAGTTACGACGCGGCCATCGCCCTCAAGCCGAACTATGCGGCGGCCTTCGACAACAAGGGAGTCGCGTTGCTCCAACTCGGCCGTCTGGCGGAGGCGAGCGCCTCCGCCAAAGCCGCGATCACGCTGGCTCCGAGGAGAACGCTATCCTACCATCGCCTCGCGCAAACGAAGCGGTTCGAACTCGGCGACCCGCTCTTCCCGGCCATGGAGGAATTGGCGCGGGAAAATTCGCTGCCAAACGCGAACGAACGGATTTTCGCGCATTTCGCCCTCGGCAAGGCCTACGCCGACGTGGATGACGCCGAGCGCGCGTTTTATCATCTGTCGGCGGGCTGCGCGCTGAAGCGCAAGCAGTCCGAGTATGACGAGGCGACGGTCCTCGGCGGCCTGCGACGCGCGCAGGCGGTCTACACCCGCGAATTCCTGGCCCGCCGCGCCGGTTGCGGCGATCCCTCCCCGGCGCCGGTGTTCGTCGTCGGCATGCCGCGCTCCGGCACCACGCTCGTCGAGCAGATCCTGGCGAGCCATCGCGACGTCCACGGCGCGGGAGAGATCGACGATTTCGAGCGGGCGGCGGGGGAACTCGGTGGCGTCGCGGCGCTGGCGCTGCGTCGCCCGGAAATCGTCGCTGCGATGTCCGACGAACAATTTCGTCGGCTCGGGGCGAATTATGTCAGGCGCATCGGCGCTGGCGCGTCCTCGGCGAGCCGGATCGTCAACAAGACGACCGAGAACTTCCGCTTCGCCGGTCTGATCGCGCTGGCGCTGCCCAATGCGCGCATCGTTCACGTCCGACGCGACCCCATCGACACCTGCTTCTCCTGTTTCTCGACCCTGTTCGGGGAAAACCTGCCCTACGCCTACGACATGGCGGAGGTCGGCCGCTATTACCGCGCCTACGAGGCGCTGATGGGCCATTGGCGCGAAGCGCTGCCGAAGGGGATGATGATCGACGTGCGCTACGAGGACGTCGTCGCCGATCTCGAAGGGCAGGCGCGCCGCATCGTCGGCCATTGCGGACTCGACTGGGACGCGCGTTGCCTCGACTTCCATCGCCATGCGCGAAGCGTGTGCACCGCCAGCCTCGTCCAAGTGCGCCGGCCGCTTTACAGGAGTTCGGTGGGACGGTGGCGCCCCTACGCGGCGTTCCTGACGCCGCTCCTTGCGGCGCTCGGCCCCTCGATCGCCCCCGCCGATCGCGTCCGGACGCCGATGGGCCCGTCGACGCCGTCGCTGTGGGCGGCCTGACGCGTTTCGACGACGTTCGGCGCTTCGCCGCCAGGAAGGCGCGGCGCGAATTGGGGAGCGGCAGGCCGCGCGGGGCGAAGACAGCGGGGACCGACCAAACTGACGATCTCGAAAGCGCGACCATGAGGCGCGACGGTCACGGCTGTCCATGAACTCGAAACCGTGATCTAATCCATCGCCAGCCGATCGCGATTTGCGCCGGGGCGTTTCGATGGGCGGGTTTTGGCAGTTTATCGGCTCGAAGAGCAATCGCGCGCGCTTGGCGTGGCTCGGCGGCGGCGCCATCGTCGTCATCGCCGGGCTGTGGACGGCCTTCGTCTACTTCTTTCCGCATAAGGTCGATTCGGACGGCGGCGTGACAGAGATCAGCGCGACGATTTGCGCGAGTTGCGGCAGCGTCGCGATCAACGGCCCGGTCTCGGGCGCAACGATAACCGCCGGCGGGCCGACGAACACGGATTGCGCGGCCAAGCCGAAATGAGGCGCGTCATGCGGCGGCTCGCATTCGCGGTCTTGCTTGCGGCGGCAGTTCTCACGTCGAGCCAGCAAGCCTTTGCGCAGCCATGCGAGATCAACGCTAACGGCGGCAGCGTCGGCATTTGCGGCGAGGTCAAAGATTCAACAATCACCATCGGCGTTCCCCTGGACAAGCTCGAAGAGCTGGTCCGAGAAAGGACCAAGACCCTTGAGGAACTGAACGCGGCGCAAAAGGAAACCATCTCCGTTCTCAAAGAGAAGCTCGATTTGAACGAGCGCCAAGTTCGCGCCGCCTTGGACATTCTCGGCGAAAAGGACATCCCGCCCGAGCGCCTGACCGCCAAGCTGGTCGAAATTGCCGAGCGATACAAAGCTCTCGCGGCGTCCGCATCGACACAGGTCGGCGACGACCCCAGTATGACCGCCCTCAAGGCCGAAGCGCAGCGGGCGATCGACGACGGCCAATTGGACAAAGCCGACGCGCTGCTTGCGCAGGTCGAAATGGACCAGAGGCGCGCGCTCGACCGCTTCGCGTTCGGCGCCGCCGAGACTGCCGCCCGGCGCGGCGAAATCGCATTGACCCGACTGCGATATCGCGAGGCCGCGGGGCACTTCGCCGACGCGGCCGCGGTGCTTCCGCCGAACAGCGATCATGAGGACAAACGCATTGGCTATCTCGAACGGGAAGCGAACGCGCTCTACCAACAAGGACACGAATTCGGCGATAACGCTGCGCTGGTTTCGGCGATCGAACGCGAAAGGCGTCTGCTCGAGTTGAAGCCGCGCGAGCAGGTTCCGCTCGAGTGGGCGCGGACATAATTCGGTCTTGGCAATGCGCTCGAAATCCTTGGGGAGCGCGAGAGCGGGACGGGCAAGCTGGAGCAGGCGGTCGCCGCCTATCGCGAGGCGCTGAAGGAATGCACTCGCGAGCGGGTCCCGCTCGATTGGGCGCACGCGCAGATGGATCTGGGCAATGCGCTCTTCAGCCTTGGGGAGCGCGAGAGCGGGACGGGCGAGCTGGAGCAGGCGGTTGCCGCCTATCGCGAGGCGCTGAACGAATATACGCGCGAGCGGGTTCCGCTCGATTGGGCGGCGGCGCAGATGAATCTGGGCAACGCGCTCTCAAGCCTTGGCGAGCGCGAGAGCGGGACGGGCAAGCTGGAGCAGGCGGTCGCCGCCTATCGCGAGGCGCTGAAGGAATGCACTCGCGAGCGGGTCCCGCTCGATTGGGCGAAGGCGCAGATGAATCTGGGCAATGCGCTCTTCAGCCTTGGGGAGCGCGAGAGCGGGACGGGCAAGCTGGAGCAGGCGGTCGCCGCCTATCGCGAGGCGCTGAACGAATATACGCGCGAGCGGGTTCCGCTCGATTGGGCGGCGGCGCAGATGAATCTGGGCAACGCGCTCTCAAGCCTTGGCGAGCGCGAGAGCGGGACGGGCAAGCTGGAGCAGGCGGTCGCCGCATATCGCGAGGCGCTGAACGAATATACGCGCGAGCGGGTCCCGCTCGATTGGGCGACGACGCAAATGAGTCTGGGCAGTGCGCTGGCCGTGCTGGCGGAGCGTCAGAAGAGTTCCGCGCGTATGGAAGAAGCGCTTGCCTGCATGCGCAATGCTGTGGAAGTTTACCAGCAGGCCGGCGAAAGCTACTGGCTACCGGCGGCCCAAAGCCGGATCACAGAGATGGAATCCGACTTGATTGCATTGAAGCGCTAGCGGCTCCGCTGGGATTCTGGTTCAATTCTCGAATTGCGCGGAAATCAGCGGCGTGATGCTCTAAACCCCCGCCCCCGCCTTCGCCGCCGCCGCCAGGAAGGCGCGGCGCGAATCGGGCAGCGGCAGGCCGCGCGGCGCGAAGAGATCGCGCGTCAGGAAAAAGCCGGTGAGGCGGAACGCGTCGGCGACGTCGGCCGGCTCGGGCGCCGGCGCCGCGGCGCCGAGGCGCAGGAAAGCCGGCAGCGGCAGCAGCCGCTCTTTCCACCGCGCGCCCGCCGCAGCGCTGACGGCGCGCCCCGATTTCGGCGAGACGTAGATCAGGTCCTCGCGCGCGCCGGTCGCCGCGCAGCGCTCGAGATCGAGCGAAAAGCCGCATTCGGCGAGCACCTGCGCCTCGAGCCGCGCGATCAGCGCCGGCGCGATTCCCGCGTCGTCGAGATGCTCGGCGATCAGCGCCAGCGCCTCGAACAGCGACTCGTGGGGATCGCGCTCGGGCAGCAGCCGCATCAGCGCGCCGAGATAGCCGACGCCGGCGAGCGCGAGGCCGCTGGCGATGAGCCGCCACGCCCGCAGCGCCAGCGGTTCGACGGCGTAAATTCCCAGATGTTCGTCAAGGCGCGCGCGCCACACCAGGCCGAGCGTGTTGCCGGGCTGCAGCGCGCTTTGCAGGCGGGTCGAGCGGCCGCCGCGCACCAGGCCGAGATGGCGGCCATGGGCGCGCGTCATCGCCTCGACGATCGCCGAACTCTCGCCATGGCGCCTGACGCCGATGACGATGCCTTCGTCGCGCCATTCCATCGCGCGCTCCGACTCAACGCGGGATAAGATGGCGCGGCGGCGGGATTTTGGAAAGCCGCAGCGCGACGATCACCGCGGTTCCCATCAGCGCCGCCAGCAGCCCGGCGACGCCGGGCCAGCCGGCGCGCGCGTAAAACAAGCCGCCCGACGAGCCGACCAGGCTCGACCCGACGTAGTAGAAGAAGAGATAGAGCGCCGCGGCCTGGGCGCGGGCGCCGTCCGCCCTCAGGCCGACCCAGCTCGAGCAAATCGAATGGGCGCCGAAGAACCCCCAGGTGAACAGGCCGACGCCGGCGATGACGGCGGCCATGTTGTCCGGCAGCGTCGCCGCGACGCCCGCCGCCTCGATCGCGATGGCGATCGCCAGCGCCCGCCGGCGCCCGAAGCGGCCGGCGAGATCGCCCATGACCATCGAACTGACCGCGCCGACGAGATAGAGCACGAAGATGAAGCCGATGGCGGTCTGGCTCAACGAAAACGGCGGCGCGGCGAGGCGAAAGCCGGTGTAATTGTAGGCGCAGACGAAGGAGCCCATCAGCAGGAACCCTTCGGCGAACAGCAGGCGCAGGCCGGGATCGGCCAAGTGCCTCCTTATCGGGGCCGCGAGGCCGGCGAAGTCGGGCCAGCGCGGCGAAAAGCGGCGCGACGCCGGCAGAGCGAAGCCGATCAGCGCCGCGCCGACAAGCCCGACCGCCCCCGCCGCCGCGATCGCCAGCCGCCAGCCGCAATGGTCGCTGAGCGCGGCGACGACGAGCCGCCCCGACATGCCGCCGAGCGTGCCGCCGGCGATGTAGAGCCCCATCGCCAGACCAATCGCCTGCGCATCCATCTCGTCGCCGAGATAGGCCATCGCCACCGCCGGCAGGCCGGAGAGCGCGAGGCCGGCGAGCGCGCGCAAGCCGAGCAGCGTCGGCCAGTCCGCCGCCAGCGCGGCGAGCATGGTGGCGAGGGAAGAGGCCACGAGAGACGCGACCATGACGCGCTTGCGTCCGAAGATGTCGGCGACGGCGCCGGCGCCGATCATCGCGACGGCTAGCGTCGCGGTCGTCGCCGACAGCGACAGGCTGGCGAGCGCCGGCGAGACCGCGAACTCGCGCGCGAACACCGGCATCAGCGGCTGCACGCTGTAGAGCAGCGCGAAGGTGGAAAAGCCGCCGAACGCCAACGGCCCGGTGATGCGCCAGAACGCGGCGTCGGAGCGCGAAATCTTGCGGGGGCGCGGTCGGGGCGGCAGCGGGTCGCCAAGGGACATCGGCGCTTCTTAGCCGCCGCGCGCCGAGATGGAAACCCACAAAGCGGGCCGGGCGGCGGCCGCAATTGAATTGCGGCTTTTGTCCCGAGGCGACGTTGTCGCGATCGATACGCACTGCGAAGAAAGGCCACGCCGAAAATTCGGCTTCGATCGGACCCGTCGCCTCCGACGTCGAGCGGCCGCCGCCCATTCACCCTCAACCAAGCCACGACAACATCAGCAACAGCGTCGACGTGGTCAGGAACGACAGCGTCGTCGCGACCAACAGCGACGCCGCCGCGACCTGTTCCTGTCCATATGGGCGGCTCAGCAGCGGATAGATGCTGAGCATCGGCGCGCTGGCGAAAATCAGCATCGACTTGCGCAAACCCGGATCGAGCCGCGGCGCGAGGATCAGCGACGCCGCGAGAATGGCGACGGGATGGAGGATGAGCTTGCCGACGACGATCCTTGCGACATCCCGCCATACGCCGCCGAGCCTCAGGCCGACCAGGGCGCCGCCCACAGCGAACAACGCCAGCGCTCCCGACGTCAGGGAGAGCATGTCGATCGACTTGCCGACGGGACCCGGCAGCCTCAGCCCGGACAGCGACGCCGCCGCCCCCAGAGCGATGCCGATGAACATCGGATTGCCGACCAGCCGACCGACCAGATGGGCAAAGACCTGGGGCAAGCTCTTGCCGGCTTGGCGGCCGCTTTCCGCCAGCGTCAGCGCCAGCGGGATGATGACGACGTTCTCGGTGATCATGGAAAGCGCAAGCGCGAGCCCCGCCGATGGGCCGACGAACATCAACGCCACGGGATAGCCGACGAACCCGCTATTGGAAGAGGAGGAACCCAGAGCCGCCATCGCGTTCGCCGCGACGCCGCCGGGCTGCAAGACCCGAGCAAGAGCGAACATCGTCGCGAAGACGACGCCCGACCCGACCGTATAGGCGATGAGATAATCCGCGTTGGCGATCTCGGCGAAGGGACGCTGCGACAGCGACTTGAAAATGAGCGCGGGCAGCGCAAAGCGGATGACGAAGGCGCCGAGCGCGCGAATGTCCTCGGGCGTCGTGACTCCCAGCCGCGTCGACGCAAAGCCCAGCGAGATCAGAATGAAGATCGGCAGCGTGATCGAGATGACGTCGAGCATCGGCCGCAATCAGTATTTCAGCCGGGACAATCGGCGAAGTTCCTCCGGATCGCTCGTCCCGAAGCCGAAAAACTCGAGATAGGCGGGAATCATCTCATAGAGCATGTCGGTTCCCACCTGAACCCGACAACCCCTGGCGATGGCCGCGCGCAGGAACGGCGTGAACTCTTCCTTCATCACGACTTCGCCGACGAAGGTCGAGGGCGCGATCCGCTCGACGTCGATCGGCAACGGGTCGCCGGCTTGCATGCCGAGCGGCGTCGCGTTGACGACGATGTCGTATCCCGCGGGATCGGCCGATCCGGTCGAAATCGTCAACCCGGGGTAATGCCCTCTGAGACGATCGCCGAGCTTGTCGGCGGAGGCCGGCGCGACATCGAACAGGCCGAGCTTGGCGGCGCCCGCTTCCGCGAGCGAAGCCGCGATGGCGGAACCGACGCCGCCCGAGCCGACGACGAGCGCGCTCGCGCCGCGGATCGCTTGGCCCTTTCGCGCCAGCCCGCGCACGAAGCCCGATCCGTCGAACATGTCGCCGAGCAGCGATCCGTCGGGGCGTCGCAAAATCGCGTTGGCCGCGCCCGCGATCTTCGCCGTGACCGTCAGGTCGTCGACGAGGCCGGCCGTCGCCACCTTGTGCGGCATCGTCACCAGCGCGCCGAGCAGATTGACGGCCTTGAACAGAGGCCGCAGCGCCGATGCGTAGTCCTCGGCCTTCACGCCCAGCGGCACGACGACGGCGTCGACGCCCTTGGCTTCGAACCAGGGATTATAGATCATCGGCGCTTTGAACGCCTCGGCGGGATATCCAATATGCGCGATGACTTGGGTCCTGCCGGTGATCATGGAGCGAGGTCTCGTTTTCCCCTATTCGCGATGGATCGGAGGCGCCGGCGAGGCGCGCATGAGCGGTCACGATTCTCCGGCGATTTCGAGACGGCGGACATCGCCGAGAATGAAGATGTAGGAGACGGCGCCGAGCAGCGCCACCGCGCCGATGAAGGCGAGCGCGCCGACAAACGAGCCGGTGGCGCTGACGATATAGCCGATCACGATCGGCGTGACGATGCCGGCGAGGTTGGAGGCGAAATTGAACAGGCCGCCGGTCAGTCCCATCAGCGGCTTGGGCACGATGTCGGAAATGACCGTCCAACCGAGGCCGACCATGCCCTGGCCGAAGAAGGCGACCGAGAGAATGGCGATCACCGCGTTGTCGCTGTCGACGTAGTTCGCGCTGACGATCAGCGAAGCCAGCAGCAGGCCGGCGATGATCGGCGCTTTGCGCGCGATGTTGGCGGAGCCGGTCGACTTCAGCAACTTGTCCGAGACCCAGCCGCCGGCGAGGACTCCGATGGCCGCGGCGATGAACGGCAGCACCGCGAAGAACCCGACCTTCACCCAGGCCATGTGCCGCTCGGCGGCCAAATAGGTCGGGAACCAGGTGAGGAAGAACACCAGGGTCGAATTGCCGGCGAACTGGCCGATGCCCGCGCCCCAGATCTGGCGGTAGGACAACAGCTTGCCGACGTTCGCCCAGGAGAACGGCACGCGGTCGTGGGTATGCAGCGCCAATCCGCCGCCTTCGGCGATATGGTCGAGTTCGGCTTCGTTGACGGAGGCGTGATCGCGCGGCTCGCGAAAGAGCCACAACCAAACCACTGCGAATGCGAGGCCGACGACGCCGACGACGATGAACGGGGCATGCCAGCTATAGGCCGCCATCAGCCAGAACAAGAAAGGGCTGAACAGCGCCAGGCCGACATATTCGCCAACGGTATAGACGCCCGTCGCGGTCGCGCGCTCCTGTTGCGGGAACCAAGTGCCGACGATGCGGCTGTTGGTCGGGAAGCAAGGCGCCTCCGAGAGGCCGAGACCGAAGCGGTAGAACACCAGCGAGGTGAGGCCGACGGCGAAAGCCTGCGCGAGGGTGAACAGCGACCAGCAGGTGACCGAAATGAAGTAGGTGATCTTCGCGCCGAAGCGGTCAAGGAAGACGCCGCCGGGAATCTGCGCCGCGGCGTAGGTCCAAGAGAAGGCCGAGAAGACGACGCCCATCGTCGCGGCGTCGATCGCCAGGTCGGTTCGCAGGGCCGGCGCGGCGACGCCGAGCACGGTGCGATCGAGATAGTTGATCATCGTCCCGATGGAGATGAGCGCCAGAATGCCGAAACGAGCCCGCGTGCGGCGGCGTCCGGCGGATGGCGATGATGGCGTCGTCGCATTGACCATGATGTTCCCCCAATTTTCTCTTCGCCCCCGTTCAGCGGTCGCTGCGGACGCGCAAGCCTGGCCTCGGACCTGCCAGGCGCGTCGATGAGCGAGGCGCGCGTTGGCGAGGCGGACCGCCGGAACCGGCGGCGAGCCGCCACACGGACTTGCGGCTTGTCGGAGCGGCGCGCAAGCGGCGGCCCGATCCTTGCGCGATCTCCTCTTCTTCCCCTCCGAAGGTCCCTAGATTCCCCGCGCCGGCCTTCGGCGGAGAGCGCGGTCTTTCCTCATGGAAACCTTGTTTTCCGAAGCCTTGCCTCTGTCAAGGATCGAAGACCGCTTTCGGCGGCGCGGCGGGCCGGAGCGCGAAGAAGCCCGCCGTTGTCGCCTTAGGGTCCGGACTTATAACCAGTAGCTGACGACGGCGGCGATGCAGACCGCGGCGAGGAAGTTGACCGCGTTGCGGTCGTAGCGTGTCGCCACGCGCCGGAAGTCCTTGAGAAGGCGAGCGGGCGGCATAGCGCGTCGGTCAGCGCGTGGATATTCGCTTCGCGGCCCTTCGGGTCGTCGTGCGCCCGCCGCGCGAACGGCCGATCGCCTGACTTTTCTCCCCCCTTTTCCGCCCGCCGCCGAGCGATGGGCTTTCACCGCGCTGGAGTTGATCAGAACCTCGGCCGGCGGGCCGGCGGCTTGGGCGAGCGCCTGGAACAGCGTGACCCACACGCCCTTCGCCGCCCACCGCACAAAGCGATTGTAGAGCGTCTTCTTCGGCCCATAATCGCGCGGCGCGTCGACCCAACGACCGCCCGATTTCAGCACATGAACGATCCCGCTGATCACCCGCCGGCCGTCGACGCGCGCCTTGCCCCGCGTATCCCTCGGAAGATGAGGCGCGATCTTCGAAAACTGCTCGTCCGTCAGCCAGAAGAGGTCCTGATTCATCGGCGCTTCCTTTCACAAGCCGTGAATCACAAACCCTCGTTCACGCCAACCATTTTATGGGTCCGGACCCTAACCCTTCGCCACCATCGGGCTGGGTAGAGGACTTTCACCTCCAAGCTCTCGAACATGCACGGCACACAGCGGAGCAGCCGCGTGAGCGCCTTGACGGCGGCGGTCCGATGTGGCCGCCGGCCGCCGAGGGACCCGTGAACGCTGTAGCTCCCGCGGAGCGGGAGAGGGGATTGCGCGGACCCGGCGCCGCGCCTATGTACCGAGCGAGCCACGCATTTCAGGAGCCGGCCTTGTTCATCCAGACGGAATCGACGCCCAACCCGGCGACGCTGAAATTCCTGCCCGGCCGCCCGGTGATCGAATCCGGCACGTTCGAGGCGCGCGACGCGGCCGAAGCCGAGCGCTCGCCGCTCGCCAAGGCGCTGCTGGAGCTGCCGGGCGTCACCGGCGTGTTCCTCGCGCCCGACTTCATCTCGGTGACCAAGAACGACGCCGAGTGGCGCCATCTGCGCCCCGCGGTGCTCGGCGTCGTCACCGAATTCTTCCTCTCCGGCGCGCCGGCGTTGAGCGGCCCCGCCGACGCCGCCGGCGAAGAATTCTTCCGCGCCGAGGACGCCGAGACCGTCGAGGCGATCAAAGAGCTGATCGAAACCCGCGTCAGGCCCGCGGTGACCAGCGACGGCGGCGACATCGTCTTCAAGGGCTTTCGCGACGGAATCGTCTACCTCGCCATGAAAGGCGCCTGCTCCGGCTGCCCGTCGTCGACCGCCACGCTGAAGCACGGCATCGAGAACCTGCTGAAGCACTTCCTGCCCGATGCGGTGAAGGCGGTGGAGCAGATGTGAGGGGGGCGCTGACGGCGCGACGAAGGCGCCGGGATCGGCCCTGTTCTTCTTCAGTTCGAGCCCTGCCGCGAAGCTGCGGCGGAGCGGGCGCGCGCGTCCGCGAAGACGGCGGGGCCGTAGCGCCTGCCCGCGATGCGGAGATGATCTTTTCCTATGTGATTGTTATATCGTGCAGTTTTGCGCACGGGCGGCGATTTCCGTATTTAGAACAAGGCCACAAAGCATCGACGCTCCGTCTGCATAGCTAACTTGCCAAAATGAACTCGGCCACTGCTTGTGGCAACGCGCAATGGCTGTCCCCGCGGCGGCGCGAAAACTGAATAGGAAAATTTGTCACGATTTCACCTCGACGAGACTTGCATCGTCCTACATTCGCGTGATAGTCAACAAAGTTAAACAAAGTCCCGCGCGAGAACCGTCATGCGAGGTTCACGATCACGGTTCGCACGTGCCACGTGAGGCGCGCCGGGGCTCCGGACGCCGCAGCGAAAGGCTTATATGGTGATCACCGAATAATGCGATATCAATGAGTTGTAACCGGAGTTCCGAGACTCGCCCGGCAGAAATTGTCAGAACCAAACGGGGGATGTCATATGAGTAAGTGCCAAACGACCGCGATCGGGGTGTTCCTGGCTATAGTCACTTCCTGTGGGGCCAGCGCTGAACCGATTTGCTTAGATGTTTGTCGACATTGCACCGGCTCTGTTTGCACGGAAATTATTGATCAAGGGAAATGCGACTCGTTTTGCCCAAGTAAAATGATCGCGACGGGCGTTATGAAGATGGTCCCGGCAGGCGATATGAAGTTGGCTCCGGTGGGCAGCATCCAAATGAATTTGTATAATATTACCAAGGAGCAGCAGAAGAAAATTGAAGACTTGCTCAATCTAGATCGGTAATAGCAATTAAGAGGCTTTCTCGATCATTTCGGGGGCGGGAATGCGTTCTTTATGGGGAAGACATTCGCTTTGCATAGCCACAATTGCTCTAGGAATGGGTGGCTGCGGAACATCCGTTCCGACCCTAGTCGAAGTCTGGGACGGCAGCGATCCAAACGCCACACGCACGATGGAATATTCGATTAAGAGAGCGGTCTTTTGCGAACTAGCGCGAAGTGCGCAAGAAGCAAATAATACTACTACATTGCATACGTTTATTAATGGCAAAGAAATCAAAACACCGAAGGATTCGTATCTCCCTGAACTCTTGGGGCGCTCAGGTGACGATAAGTTTACAAGTCGACGAGACAAGCGCACTTAGCCCTGGAGCCTCGTTTAACGCGGTGATGCCTAATGCCATAACAACTTTCGTCGGGAAACCATCTGTAACTACACCGCAGAGTTTCGCGTTCGGTCTTGGCGGAACGCTTTCCTCACAAGCTACGCGCGTCGATAAATTCAACTTTTATTACTCGGTCTCTGACCTAATGAGAGACATCGGGCCGGAGAAGCTGGTGCCTGCCACAGAACTCCAATATCGATAATCCCAGCACGAGTTCACCGTTCTTGGTCGTCAGCGACCTGGGAATCAAGAAGTGGCTTAAGGATGCGCTTTACGTGGACAGACCTGTCGCATCGTCCCAGATGCCGGCCGGAGCCGGTGGTGCATTTAGAGCCGACTCCATCTCCTACGAGATCAAGTTCATCGTCGTCTCAAGCGCAAATGCGACACCAACTTGGAAGCTAGTTCGCTTTACAGGGGACACGGGAAGTTCGCCGCTTTTCAGCGCGAACCGCACCCGGACTTACGACCTTCTGATCACAATTGGGCCTAACACAACTGCGACCGCGAATTCTCACCTTGCTTCGCAAATCGGTCTCTCTGTGACGAATGGCCTCAGAAACATATTGCCGCCATAACCCACAATGAACGTGATGTCATGCGGAGTTTGTCCTGCAAATATTCCCAACCTGCGCGCCTGCCGAAGTCCGATAAGATAACTCTGTAAGATCGCACCGTGCTGCATGTTTATCAGATGTACGATGACGCCTTACTAAATACACTAAGTGTGCCGCAGCGTTACCAAGCGCCTCATGCGCATACCCTTCCGCCGGGCTGCCAGTTCGAAAACGGCTCGCTTGCGTTCCAAGAACGAGGGGCCGCCGCGCGGCTCGCTAAGGATCCTCACTCCCGCTCCAACAGCACCGTTTTCAGCGTCATCAGCAGCGTCATCGGTTGCAGGGGCAATTCCACGAAGCCGCCCGATAGGTAGAATTGCTTCGCCGCGTCCGCCAGCGCGTGGACGAGGATCGCCGCGACACCGGCGTTTCCAGCGACGTTCGCCGTGCTCAACATCGCCTCGCGCGGCAAGGCGCGTCCCAGCTCCTGGTTGTGGGCGGCACCGATCGACGGTGAGACGACCAAGGAGAAGCATCGGCAGCGGGCCGGCCAAATCGCGGCGCCGCGCCTTGCGCGACGCCGAACGGTCAATTGCCGCTGCCGACGCGGTCGAAAATCACTTCGCAACCCCCTGAAATCCCCACACCCCGCCCGAAAATGGCGCGCCCCCTACGCCATCTCCTCCACCCGCCCCTCCCTCAGCGTCACCCGCCGGTCCATCCGCGCCGCCAACTCCAGGTTGTGGGTCGCCACCAACGCGGCGACGCGGCTCGCCTTGACGAGTTCGGTCAAAGTCCCAAACACGTGGTCCGCCGTCTTGGGGTCGAGATTCCCCGTGGGTTCGTCGGCGAGCACGATGCGCGGGGCGTTGGCGACGGCGCGGGCGATGGCGACGCGCTGCTGCTCGCCGCCCGAAAGCTCGGCCGGGCGATGCTTCTCGCGCGCGGCGAGGCCGAGATAGGCGAGCAGTTCGCGCGCGCGCGCCGTCGCCTCGGCGCGGCCGAGGCCGCGGATCATCTGCGGCAGGACGATGTTCTCGGCCGCCGAGAATTCCGGCAGCAGGTGATGGAACTGGTAGACGAAGCCGATCTCGACCCGCCGCAGCGCGGTGCGCTTGTCGTCCGACATCGCCGAGGTGGCGGCGCCGCCGACGTAGACTTCGCCGCCGTCGGCCCTTTCCAGCAGACCGGCGAGATGCAGCAGCGTCGACTTGCCGGCGCCCGAGGGCGCGATCAGCGCGACGGATTGGCCGGGCCACAGCGTCAGATCGGCGCCGCTCAACACCTCGATCGTCGTCTCGCCGCGCCCGTAGCGGCGCTCGATTCCCTCCAGCCGCAGCGCCGGCGTCGGCGCCGGTTCGCGCGTCGCGTCATTCATAGCGCAGCGCCTCCACCGGATCGAGCCGCGCCGCGCGCCACGAGGGGTAGATGGTCGCGGCGAGCGACAGCGCCAGCGCCATCAGCGCGACCGCGACGACGTCGCGGGCCTCGACGCGCGAGGGCAATTGCGACAGAAAATAGAATTCGGAGGGGAACAGGTTGAGGCCGGTGAGCCAGCTCAGGGCCTTGCGGATTTCTTCGACGTTGCGCGCGACCAGAAGCCCGAGCGCGAGGCCGCAAATCGTGCCGGCGACGCCGATGGTCGCGCCGGCGATCAGGAAGATGCGCTGAATCGCGCCGCGCGTCGCGCCCATGGTGCGCAGCACCGCGATCGCGCGCGCCTTGTCCTTGACCAGCATGATCAGGCCGGAGACGATGTTGAGCGCGGCGACCAGCACGATCAACGTCAGGATCGCGAACATCACGTTGGCCTCGACCGTCAGCACGTCGAAGAAGCTCTTGTTGAGCTGGCGCCAGTTGGTGTCGATCATCGGCCGCTGCTCGGCGGCGGCGATGCGCTGGCGCATCGCGTCCATATGGTCGGGATCGTCGACGTAGACCTCGATGACGTTGGCCTGGCCGTCGAGGTTGAAATAGGCCTGCGCCTCGGGGAGCGGCATGAAGACGAACGTGCCGTCGAAGGTCGCCATGCCGATCTGGAAGATCGCCGCGACGGCGTAGGCTTTCATCCGCGGCGCGACGCCGAACGGCGTCTCGGCCCCGTGCGGGGCGATCAGCGTGATCTTGTCGCCGACCCGAAGGCTCAAATGCTCGGCGAGCTTGGCGCCGATCGCGACGCCCTGGCGAGCGTCGAAGCCGTCGAGCGACCCTTGCGTGACGTGCGCGCCGACGCCGGGCAGCCGCTTCAAGTCCGCCTCGCGAACGCCGCGCGCCAGCACGCCCGACGAGCCGAACGGCGTCGAGGCGAACGCCTGGCCCTCGACCAGCGGCAGCGCCAGCTTGACGCCGGGAACCTTGGCGACGCGATTGGCCACCGCGTCGTAGTCGGTCAGCGGCGTGTCGACGCCCTGCAGGAACATATGGCCGTTGAGGCCGATCATCTTCTCCATCAGATCGTAGCGAAAGCCGTTCATCACCGCCATGACGACGATCAGCGCGGCGACGCCGAGCGCGATGCCGAGAAACGAGAAGCCGGCGATCACCGAAATGGAGCCGTGCTCGCGCCGCGCGCGAAGATAGCGCCACGCCACCATCCACTCGAACGCCGAGAACGGGCGCGTGGAAACGGGCGGGCCGAGCGCGGCGGGAGCCTCGAGGCCGGCGGCGGTCATGCGCGCGCTCCCCCTTCCCCCCTTGCGGGGCTACGACATTCACACATCTTTGTCGGCTGACGGCCACATCGGCCGGTCGCCGTCAAGCCGCTTCGCGGCTCCTCCGCTGCGCTGCGGTCGCTACGCGATGACTGCGCCGGTCCGATGCGGCCGTTTGTTTCCATGGTCTTTGCTGAGCCAAGCCGGCCCGCAGGGCCGGCTTCTCGCAGCGAAGACGATGGAAACCGAGAGCCTGAGCCGCGCGCAGGGGTCAAGGCTCGCGCGCGTAGCGCGCGACCCGTGAAACGGGCTTGGCCTTGACGCCGAGCACGGATCAGGCGCAGCGGACCTCGAAGATATCGAACGCCGATGTGGGAATCTGGTAGGCAAGCGGGGAAAGGAGAAGACGGCGCCGCGCCCGCTCTCCCCGCGGTTAGCGGGGAGAGCCCGGGCAAGGGGCCTGGGCGTTTAGCCGCTCGGCCGCGCATCACGCCGTTCCGCCGAGCCGCGCGATCGCGGCTTCGACGCCGACGAGCTCGCGTTCGCCGGTGCGGCGGCGCTTGATCTCGACCTTGCCCTCGGCGAGGCTCTTCGGCCCGACGATCACCTGGTTGGGCAGGCCGATCAGGTCCATGACGGCGAATTTCGCTCCCGGCCGCTCGTCGCGGTCGTCGTAGAGCGCGTCGACGCCGGCCTTGCCGAGCGCCGCGTAGATGCGCGCGCAGGCGCCGTCGCAACCCGCGTCGCCGACCTTGAGGTTGACGACGCCGACCGCGAACGGCGCCGCCGCCTCGGGCCAGATCATGCCGGCTTCGTCGTGGCCCGCCTCGATCAGCGCGGCGACGAGGCGGCTCGGGCCGATGCCGTAGGAACCCATGTGCACGCTGCGCTCCTTGCCGTCGGGGCCGTTGACGACCGCCTTCATCGGCTCGGAGTACTTGGTTCCGAAGTAGAAAATATGGCCGACCTCGATGCCGCGCGCCGAAATCCGCGCCTCCGGCGCGATGCGCGCGAACGCCGCCGGGTTGTGCTTTTCCGAGGTCGCCGCGTAGAGCGAAGTCCATTGATCGAACACGCCCTGCATCGCGGCGGCGTCGTCGAAGTCGATTGTCTCGGGCGGCGGCGCGAACCCGAGATAGTCCTTGTGGCAAAAGACTTCGCTCTCGCCGGTGTCGGCCAGGATGATGAATTCGTGGGAAAGGTCGCCGCCGATCGGGCCGGCGTCGGCGCGCATCGGGATCGCGGTGAGGCCGAAGCGCGAAAAGGTGCGCAGGTAGGCGGCGAACATCTTGTTGTAGGAATGGCGCGCGCCCGCCGCGTCGAGGTCGAAGGAATAGGCGTCCTTCATCAGGAATTCCCTTGAGCGCATCACGCCGAAGCGCGGCCTGACCTCGTCGCGGAACTTCCATTGGATGTGATAGAGGTTGAGCGGCAGGTCCTTGTACGAGCGGACGTTGGCGCGGAAGATCTCGGTGACCATCTCCTCGTTGGTCGGCCCGTAGAGCATGTCGCGCTCGTGGCGGTCGCGGATGCGCAGCATCTCCTTGCCATAGTCGTCGTAGCGGCCGGATTCGCGCCACAGTTCGGCCGACTGGAGGGTCGGCATCAGCAGTTCGATCGCGCCGGAGCGGTCTTGTTCCTCGCGCACCACGGCGCAGATCTTCTGCAACGCCCGGAGGCCCAGCGGCAGCCAGGCGTAGATGCCCGCCGCCTCCTGCCGGATCATGCCGGCGCGCAGCATCAGCCGGTGCGAGACGATCTCCGCCTCCTTCGGCGTTTCCTTGGCGATCGGCAGGAAATAGCGGGAAAGACGCATGGGCGCGCGACTCTGACGGGGTCGGGCTGGAGGGAACAGCCCGAATGAACGAAACACGCGACCAGCCGCGCGCCGCGCGTTATGGCCCCATCGGCGCGGAAAGGGCAAGTCGGCGCCGGCGCGCGCGCCGCGAGGCCGAATCCGGGTTTCCCCGAGCGCTTCGGCGACGCGACGATCCCCGCCTTCGACCTCTTGGATGCAAGACTTCCGACCGTCGCAGCCTGTCAAGGACTTCAGCCGCGACGCGGCGGCGCGAAGCGCCGTCCTTGACAGGCTGCGACGGTCGGAAAAAGAGGCTATCCAAGAGGTCGAAGGCGCACAGTGGCGACGGCTCTGGACATTTGTCGGCCGGAGTTCGGCGCCGGCGCGCGCGGCGAGCGGTCCTCACGATCTCGAAATCGCGCCCGCAGTAACCGCGGCGGCGGCGGCGCGAAAGACCTCGTGCACGGCCGAGCGGTTCGGCCGGCGGGCGCGGCGACAAGCCGACGCTCCAGAAAAACGCCTTTCCTTTCAACGAGGAGACAACGCCCATGAACGCCAGAGTAACTCCCAAGCACCCCCCTCTTTTGGAGGCCAAAACCGTGCGTTTCCCGTCGGCAGGGTGGCAACGTTGCGAACAAAGATGAATCGCATCGCGAACAAACCCAAATCGGCGGCGGCACTCGCTGAGCACTGACCTGCCTCCACGGCCGAGCGAGGGGGGGTGCTTGGGAGTTACACGCCAGAGCCGCCTTCGCCTCCGCCACGCTCGCCGGCTCGCTCGCCGCCGCGCTGGCGCTCGCCGCCGCCGCCAAGGCGGCCCCCGCGCCGGCGCAGCCGGACGCCGACAAGTGCTACGGCGTCGCGCTCGCCGGCAAGAACGACTGCGCCGCCGGCGCCGGCATGAGCTGCGCCGGCGCCTCGACCGTCGACTACGATTCGCATCGCTGGAAATACGTCGCCAAGGGAACCTGCGAAAGCATGATGACGCCGAAGGGCCACGGCATGTTGCAGGCGATGTAATTCAAGCGTTCGCAAGCGCTTTTTCGCGCGGCGCCGTCTTCGCCAAGGCGGGGCCGTTTTCTGTGGGCGAGGCGACAACGGCGACGCGGGCGCGCCGAATCGTGGTAATCGGGGGCCTTCGCCGCCGACCTGCCGCATGACCCCGCAAGAGTTCATCCACAAATGGAAGCCGGTCGCGCTCACCGAGCGCAGCGCCGCGCAGCAGCATTTTCTCGACCTCTGCAAGGTCTTCGAGCACCCGACCCCAGCCGAGGACGATCCGGTCGGCGACCATTTCACTTTCGAGAAGGGCGTCTCCAAGACTGGCGGCGGCGACGGCTTCGCCGACGTGTGGAAAAAGGGATTTTTCGCCTGGGAATACAAGAAGAAGAAGCGCGATCTGGATAAAGCGCTCGAACAGCTCACGCGCTACGCCGCGGCGCTGGAGAACCCGCCGCTGCACGTCGCCTGCGACACGCATCTCTTTCGCATCGAGACGCGCTGGACCAACGAGGTTCCCGCAAATTACGAATTCGAGCTCGACGACCTCGCCGAACCGGAGAATCTCGCCATTCTTCGCGCGGTGTTCCACGATCCCGAGGCGCTTCGTTCGGGACACACGCGCGCCAAATTGACCAAGGAGGCCGCCGACAAGTTCCAGACGATTTCCGACCGCTTGCAGCACCGCAATCCCGACCGGGAAGCGGTCGCGCACTTCGTCAATCAGCTCGTCTTCTGCTTCTTCGCCGACAGCGTCGGACTGTTGCCGAACGGCGTCTGGAAGAAGCTGCTGCAAACCGCCGAGCGAAAGCCCGCCAAGGCGAAGGAATGGCTGAACACACTGTTCGAGGACATGAGAGACGGCGGCGACTTCAACCTCGAGGATATCGCGCCGTTCAACGGCGGCCTGTTCGACGGGCGCGCGCCGCTGGCGCTCGCGGACGGCGAAATCAGCCTGCTGTTCGCCGCGGCGAGCCTCGACTGGAGCCTGATCGACCCGACGATCTTCGGCACTTTGTTCGAGCGTTTTCTCGACCCCGACAAGCGCGCGCAGATCGGCGCGCATTACACCGACCCGGAAAAAATCGCCCTCATCATCGAGCCGGTCGTCATGCGCCCGTTGCGGGCCGAGTGGGAGGCGAGCAAGGCGGAGATCGAAAAGATCATGGCGCCCGTCAACGAGGCGGCGGGCGGCGGCGGGCGCGCGGCCGAGCGCGATCTGGGCAAGAAGTACGATTCCGCGCGCGCCAAGGCGGAAGCCAAGCGCGACGCGTTCATCGACCGCCTCTGCGCGCTTCGCATCCTCGATCCCGCCTGCGGCTCGGGCAATTTCCTCTATCTCGCGCTGCAGGCGGTCAAGGACCTCGAATATCGCGCCATCCTCGAATGCGAGGCGCTCGGCCTCGGCATGGTCGTGCCGCGCGTCGCGCCGGAAATCCTGCACGGCGTCGAAATCAACCCCTTCGCCGCCGAACTGGCGCGCACGACGATCTGGATCGGCGACATTCAATGGCGCGTCCGCAACGGCATTTCGCACCATCCGCGCCCGGTGATGCGCAAGCTCGACTCGATCGAATGCCGCGACGCGCTGCTGACGCCGGACGGCGAGGGCGGCTTTGTCGAGGCGCAATGGCCGGCGGCGGATTACATCGTCGGCAACCCGCCGTTTCTGGGCACGAAAAGAATGCTTTCCGGTTTGGACAATCGTTACGCGGAGGCATTGCGTGACACATATGCCGGGCGGGTTTCTCCCTTCTCCGACCTCGTTTGCTGGTGGTTTGAGAAAGCGCGCGCCCAGCTCGTCGCCGCGAGGGCAAGCCGAGCTGGACTAGTCGCGACAAATTCGATCACGGGCGGCAAGAACCGGCTAGTGTCCCGATCGAGAAATACGTGCGATCATTCGCCTGCTGATTTGCGGAGGGATGATCGATGGGAAAGCGGGCGGCTAGGATTCGTCTGACGGACGACGAGCGCACTGAACTGGAAAGCCTGGCGTCGCGTCGTCGGACGGCGCAGGGTTTGGCTCAGCGCGCGCGGATCATATTGTTGGCGGCGCGAGACGCCGAGAACCTGACGATTTGTCAGCAGTTGGGGGTGGCGCCCAATACCGTCGGCAAGTGGCGACGGCGGTTTGCCGAACGTTGTGTCGAGGGACTGCTGGACGAGCCGCGCCCTGGAGCCCCGCGACGGATCAGCGACATGGAGATCGCTGAAACGATTCGCCTGACCCTGGAGACGACGCCGGAGAACGCGACCCACTGGAGTCTTCGATCGATGGCGCGCGCCGTCGGGTTTGCGCCTTCGACGATCCATCGGATTTGGCAGGCGTTCAACCTTCAACCGCATCGCACCGAGACGTTCAAGCTTTCGAGCGACCCGCTCTTTGTCGAGAAAGTTCGCGATATCGTCGGACTGTACTTGGCCCCGCCCGAGCGGGCCATCGTTCTCTGCGTCGATGAAAAGAGCCATATCCAGGCGTTGGACCGGACTCAGCCTCTACTTCCCCTGCGCCCCGGTCAGGTCGAGCGGCGCACGCATGACTACACGCGCCATGGAACCCTCTCCCTGTTCGCCGCCCTCGACACCGCCACCGGCAAAGTGATCGGGCGATGCTATCCGCGCCACCGCGGACGCGAATTCTTGAGCTTCCTGCGCGAGATCGAACGCAACGTTCCAAGCGATCTCGATATCCACCTCGTCATGGACAACTACGCCACCCACAAGACCCCGGCGATCCGGAAATGGCTCGGCGCACGGCCGCGATGGCGCGTCCATTTCACGCCGACATCGAGTTCTTGGATCAATCAGGTCGAGCGATTCTTCGCCGACATCACCGATCGCCAAATACGGCGAGGCGTCCACCGCTCCACCGTCGAATTGGAAGCCGCCATCCGCGCTTACATCGAGGCCGTCAATTGCAATCCAAGGCCCTTCCGATGGACAAAATCCGCAGACGATATCCTCGCCAGCATAAAGCGCTTCTGCTTGAAAACCCTCACCATCGCACAAGCCCAAATCGCAGCTAACTCGGAATCAGGACACTAGTGCTCGATGCGATTGCGCGCGATCTAACGATTTTCGAGGCGTGGAGTGATGAGCCTTGGCTCATAGAGGGCGCGGCAGTACGGGTTAGCTTGATATGCTTTGCGTCAAAACCGGAATCGTTGCACCTCGACGGAGTTGAGGTCTCAAAGCTTAATCCAGACCTGACTTCGGGGACAAATGCTACATTGGCTCGTCAGTTAGAGGAAAATCGAGACGTTGCCTTCATCGGCGTCCAGAAGACAGGACCATTTGATATCCCCGGCAGCTTAGCCCGTAGCTGGCTTATCGAGCCCTTGAATGTGAATGGCCTTCCAAATTCGCAGGTCTTGCGGCCGTATGTGAATGGCTCGGATATCGCGCGTCGCCTTCGTGACGTCTGGATAATTGATTTTGGGCTGCTCTCCCGGACAGAGGTTACATTTTTTGAGTCACCGTTTCGGTACGCGAACGACGTAATACGACCCGTTCGACAGAGCAACTCAGAGAGCCAAGCCCAGGAATTTTGGTGGAGACATTGGCGGCCACGCCCCGACTTGAGCGCAGCCGTGAAAGGTCGCTGGCGCTTCATGGCGACGCCGAGAGTATCGAAGCATCGTATGTTCGTTTGGGTTGAGCCGGTAATCTGCCTCGACTCCGCCGCCGTCGCCATCGCCCGCGACGACGACACGACCTTCGGCATTCTGCATTCGCGCTTTCACGAAGCGTGGTCGCTGCGGCTCGGCACGTGGCTCGGCGTCGGCAACGATCCGCGCTACACCCCGACCACCACCTTCGAAACCTTCCCCTTCCCCGAAGGCCTGACGCCGAACATCCCCGCCGCCGACACCGCCGCCGAGCCGCGCGCGATCCGCATCGCGGCGGCGGCGAAGAAACTCGACGATCTCCGCCGCGCCTGGCTCAATCCGCCGGACCTCGTCGAGATCGTCCCCGAGGTCACGCCGACCGCCGCGCCGGGCGAGGCGCCGCGCCGCTATCCCGACCGCATCCTGCCGAAAAACGTCGAGGCGGCGGTCAAGCTCAGGGAGCGCACGCTGACCAATCTCTACAATGAGCGCCCGCGCTGGCTCGCCGACGCGCACGACGCGCTCGACCGCGCGGTGGCGAGCGCCTACGGCTGGCCCGAGGACATTACGACCGACGACGCGCTGCAACGCCTGCTCGCGCTCAATCTCGAACGCGCCAACGCTTAAGGCCAGAGCGCGAACCCCTTCTCCCCTCCGAGCCGGGCGACGCGCGGCCGTTGATAACCGCCGGAGCTGACGACTTTGTGCGAGCGCGATGAAACTCAGCGAAGGCCGCAGAAAATGTCTCGATCGATATGCATTCAAGTCGAAACCTCTCGGTCGTCATCGCGAGCAAAGCGACGCGATCCAGACTTGGGGTTCGCGGCGGCGGCCGAGTCTGGATCGCTTCGCTGTCGCTCGCGATGACGGTCGAAATCGCGTCAATCTAAAGACGACTTGCTTTTATATACACATACCTAATGTATATATTGGACAGAGGCCTGTTTTCGCCAACAGGGAAATTTTCCTGCTTGCGAGCCATTGAAATCGCTCGAAGCCGCGAAAGCGGCGCCCACGCCCCGCGCTACCCGACCTCGGGAAAATCCTCCAGCCGAAACTCGCGCTCCGCTCGTTCGCCCTTCGCCGCCAGCGCCTCCTCGCGCGCGCGAAGATCGGCGCGGCGGATCTCGCCGGAGGCCGTCTTCGGCAATTCGCCGAATTCGATCCGCCGGATGCGCTGGTAGGGCGCGAGGCGGTCGCGCAAGTAAGCGAAGATCGCCAGCGCGGCGGCGCGGTCCGGCGCATGGCCCGCGGCCAGCGTGACATAGGCTTTCGGGATCGTCAGGCGCATCGCGTCGGGCGCGGGCGCCACCGCCGCCTCGGCGACCGCGGGGTGCTCGATCAGCGCGCTTTCCAACTCGAACGGGCTCAGGCGATAGTCGCTCGATTTGAACAGCTCGTCGGCGCGCCCGACATACGTGATGTAGCCCTCGGCGTCGCGGCGCCCGATGTCGCCGGTGCGGTGGCAACCGCCTTCGACGTCGCCGAGTTCGCCCTCCTCGACCTGATAGCTGCGCATCAGGCCGACCGGACGCGGCGCGAGCGCGACGACGATTTCGCCGTGATCGGACTCGAGCCCTTCGCCGTCCAGCAGCACGATGCGATAGCCCGGCAGCGGGCGCCCATCGAGCCGGCAACGATCTTCTGCCCCGGCGGATTGCCGATCATCATGGTCGTTTCCGTCTGGCCATAGGAATCGCGCAACGTCAGGCCCCAGGCGTGGCCGACCTGTTCGATGATTTCCGGGTCGAGCGGCTCGCCCGACGAATTGACCTCGCGCAACGCGACTTGCCGCCGCCCGAGATCGAGCCGCACGAGCTGGCGCCAAACGGTCGGCGGCGCGCAGAACGAAGTCGCCTGATGGGCGACGAGCGCGTCGAGGATCGCGCGCGGCTCGGGGCGCCCGGCGAGCGCGAGAACGCAAGCCCCGGCGTTCCACGGCGCGAAGAGGCTCAACCCGGCGTGCTTGGCCCAACCGGGCGAAGAAACATCGAGATGCGCGTCGCCCGGCTCGACGCCGAGGCCGAACATCGTCGTCAGATGGCCGATGGGATAGCTCGCGTGGCTATGCAGCACGAGCATGGGCCGCGCGGTCGTCCCGGCGGTGAAATAGAGCAGCAACGGGTCGTCGGCGAGCGTGGCGCCGTCCGGATCGAAGTGCGGGTTGGCGCTGAACAGCGCGGCGTAATCGCGCCAGCCCTCGGGCGCCGCGCCGACCGCGATGCGCTCCGCGCCCTCGCCGCGAGAGGCGAACTTGCCGGCCTCGGCGCCGTCGGCGACGATGAAGCGCGGGCGACCGCGCGCCAGCCGATCGTCGATTTCGGCGGGCGCGAGCTGCGTCGCCGCCGGGATCGTCACCAGGCCGAGCTTCATCGCCGCCAGGGTCGTAATCCATAGCGGCGCGACGGCGTCGAGCATCAGCAGCAGGCGATCGCCGCGCTTGGCGCCGAGCGCGCGAAGGCCGTTGGCGAGCCGCGATGAGGCTTGCGAAAGTTCGGCGAACGAATAGGTCTCGACCTTGTCCCCGAGAATCTTCAGCGCCGGCTTCGCCCCGTGCTCGCCCGCGGCGAGTTCGTCGTCGAACCAGTCGAGCGCCCAGTTGAAGCGTTCGGGCCGGGGCCAGACGAATCCGGCCTTGGCGGCGTGATAATTGTCGCGAAGCGCGAGCAGGAAATCACGCGCGAAATTGAAGTCGTCGTTCGACATTCTCAGTCCCCGGGCTCGCGCCAATGTGCCATAGCCGCAAAGCGGCGGTAAAGCGCGCGAGTCGGCATATTACGCCTCGCCGGGCTCCGCGCGGGGCCGGTCCTCACGCCTTGCGTCTCGTCTTCGGCGCGTAGGGGTTCGCGCTTCCCCCGCGCATCGACAGTCGTATCGGCGCGCCGTAGAGGCCGAAGGTCTCGCGCAGGCCGTTGACGAGATAGCGCTTGTAACTCTCCGGGATGCTGTCGACGTGATTGCCGAACAGCACGAAGAACGGCGGGCGCGCCTTGGGCTGGGTGATGTAGCGGATCTTCACCCGGCGGCCGGCGACCGCGGGCGGCGGCGTCGCGTCGACGACCGGCGCCAGCCAGCGGTTGAGCCGCCCGGTCGAGATGCGCACGTTCCAGATTTCATGGGTCGCGACCACCGCCTCGAGCAGCTTGTCGATATGCGCGCCGGTGAGCCCCGAGACGGGAATGACGCGCGTCCCCTTGAGTTGCGGCAGCAGCCGGTCGGCCTCGGCGCGCAGCTCCTGCGCCTTGGCGCTCTTGTCGGCGACGAGGTCCCACTTGTTGAGGCCGATGACCAGCGCCCTGCCCTCGCGCTCGACGAGATCGGCGAGCGTCAAGTCCTGCTTCTCGAAGGGCGCCGTCGCGTCGAGCAGCAGCACGACGACCTCGGCGAACCGCACCGCGCGCAGCGCGTCGTCGACCGCGAGCTGTTCCAGCTTCTCGACCACGCGCGAGCGGCGGCGAAGCCCGGCGGTGTCGAAGAGCTTGAAGCGCCGATCGCGCCAGGTCGTCTCCAGGCCGATGCTGTCGCGCGTCAGGCCGGGCTCGGGCCCGGTCAGCAGGCGCTCCTCGCCGAGAATGCGGTTGAGCAGGGTCGACTTGCCGGCGTTGGGGCGCCCGAGCACGGCGATGCGCAGCGGCTTCGACGGGTCGGCCTCGGAGCCGTCCTCCTCCTCGCCGAGGAAGAGCGGCGCGGGCGCGTTCTCTTCGTCCGCGTCCAAAGGCGCCCCGCGCGGCAGCGCCGCGGCGAGCGCCTCGTACAGTTCGCCCAGGCCCTCGCCGTGCTCGGCCGAGAACGCGATCGGCTCGCCGAGGCCGAGGCCGAACGCTTCGTAAGCGCCCTGCCGCCCGGCGAGCCCCTCGGCCTTGTTGGCGATCAGGATCACCGGCTTGCCGGCGCGGCGCACGCCTTGGGCGAAGTGCCGGTCGCCCGCGGTCACGCCGGCGCGCGCGTCGATGAGGAAGAGGATCGCGTCGCAGTCGGCGAGCGCCGCCTCGGTCTGCGCGCGCATGCGGCCGGCGAGCGAGGCGCCGTCGCCCTCTTCGAGGCCGGCGGTGTCGACGATGGCGAAGGCGAGATCGCCGAGCCGCGCCTCGCCCTCGCGCCGATCGCGGGTGACGCCCGGCTCATCGTCGACCAGCGCCAGTTTGCGCCCGACGAGTTGATTGAACAGCGTCGATTTGCCGACGTTCGGGCGTCCGACGATGGCGACCTTCGCGCTCATAGGCTTCTCAATGACGGCCGCTCGCCCTCGCCCCAACCCTCTCCCGCAAGCGGGCGAGGAGGCGCTGCGGCGCCGGCCGGCCGGATGAGCGCCTGCCCGAATCCGCGAACTTATCGCGCCGAGGTCGCGTCACTTGGCCGCCGGCCGATTGGCGGCGACCAGGCCGAGCAGGCTCTCGGCGTTGCGCCTTTCCGCGTCGGGCGCTTCCTCGTCGGCGACGACGCGGTCGAGCCATTGGCCGGCGCCGTCGTAATCGCCGGCGATCAGCGCGACGACGCCGAGCGCCAAGCGCGCGGTGTGGCGATAGACGCCGCCGCTCCCCGCCAGCGCCTCGAGCGCGGGCTTGGCCGCGTCGACTTCGCCCGCGTCGAGGCGCAGCAAAGCGGCGCGCAGCCGAGCGGCGTCCCTAAACAGCAGGCCGATCGAAGCGTCGGCGGCGAGCGCGTCATAGGCGGCGAGCGCGCCCTTAGGGTCGCTCTTGGCGGTAAACGCGGCGTCGGCGAAGCGCGCCAGCGTCCGGTAGCCGCCCGGCGCGTCGGCGGCGAGCTTGGCCATCGCCGCCTCGGCTTCGCCGCCCTTGCCGTCGCGATCGAGCGCCAGCGCCTGCTGGAACGCCGCCCCCGCCGCCCGTTCGGCCGCCAGGCGCTGATCCTCGTAATAGCGATAGCCGGCGGTCGCGAGCACGATGAGGACCGCCGCGCCGATGATCAGGTTCTGGTATTTCTTCCAGAATTCGGCCGCCTTGTCGCGGCGGACTTCCTCGTCGACTTCCTGGAATATGTCGCTCATGGTCTTGCTCGATCGCGTCCGATCGCCGTCAAGGGCGGCGCTCCGGCCAGACGAGCCCGTTAGCACGACGAGCCGACGAAAGCGAGCGACAGCGGATCGCGCTCGTCCGGCGCGATGAGAAGCCAATTGACATTCCTCAATTCGATATAGGAAGCTCCGGCGGAGCGCCGATTGAGCGATCGACTCGGCCGCCGATGGGATTGCGGCGGCGGATGCGCTAAAGCGCTCCTGGCGCGGAATTGCCGAGGGCGTCCGGACTTGAAACGCGATCGAAAGGAAAACGTCATGCATGATTTGAACGGCAAAGGCTTGAATCGTCGCTCCTTGTTGCTCGCCGCGGCGGGCGCGGCGCCGTTGCTGGCGATCGGTGCGACCAGCGCCGGCGCGGCCGGCTTGCCGCAGGCGGCGGTCGGCTACCAGACCTCGCCCAAGGACGGCAAACAGTGCGACGGCTGCAATTTGTTCGTCGCGCCGAATTCCTGCAAGCAGGTGGCGGGCGAAATTTCGCCGACCGGCTGGTGCAAGCTCTGGGTCAAGAAGGCTTGACGGCGAGAATTTGAGATTCGGCGGCCTCGTTGCGCTGGCGTCGGCGCGAGCCGTCAACGGGGACTGCGAATCGAGGCGATCGCCCGCGGCGCGGCGGCCGGACGACGGTCCCCGCGCCGTCCCTAACCGGCTCGAGCGGCGCCCTCGCGCGGCCCGAGCCGCGCCGCCGCCTCGATCTCGACCTTCATTTCCCTCTTCGGCAATCCAGCGATCACGGAGATTGCCGCCGCGGGCCGGATGGCGGCGAAGACCTCGCCCTGGACCCTGAGCACGGGCTCGCAATCTTCCGCGCGGGTGACGAAAGCGCGCAGGCTGACAATGTTCTCCAGCCCGCCGTCCGCTTCGGCGAGCGCGCCCGACGAGATGAGGCGACGGGGCGACATCGGCGAACTCCTCAACGACGGAGCGCGAAAAGGACCGGCGCCGCCCCGCCCTCGCGCTTCAAGCGAACTCCAAGATCACCGCGTCGACGGCGAGCGACTCCCCTTCCCTGGCGAGGATCTTCTTCACCGTCGCGTCGCGCTCGGCCACGAGCACGTTCTCCATCTTCATCGCCTCGACCATGCACAAGGCTTCGCCCGCCTTCACTTCCTGGCCCTCGCGGACGACGATCGATTTGACCAGGCCCGGCATCGGGCACAGCAGAACGCGCGAACAATCCTCGTCCTTGCGTTCGATCATCAGCGCGGCGAGCGCGGCTTCGCGGCGAGTGTAGACGCGCGCCGCGACGGCGACGCCGCGATGGGCGAGCGCGAGGCCGTTGAGGATCGCGCGCACCTGCACCGCGATCGGCTTGTCGTCGACGCGGCCGCGCCAGACCGGTTCGCCCGGCGTCCACGCCGATTCGACGCGCAGCCGGCGTCCGTCGGCGAACGCGATGTCCGCCCCGCCCTCGCGCGGCTCGACGGCGACGTCGATGCGCGTCCCGCCCAGGATGACGGCGCGCTTCAGCTCGAAGCGCAGTTTCGCCGCCTCGCGCAACTGCCCGGAAATCTCGCGCTTGCGCAGGTTCTGGACGTGATCGACGTGCGCGGCGACGGCGGCCAGGATCGTGCGCGTCTCGCCGGCGACGGCGACCGGGGAAAAGCCGTCGGGGAATTCCTCGGCGATGAAGTCGGTCGACAGGCGGCCGGCGCGCCAGCGCTCGCGCTGCATCACCGCGGCGAGGAAGGGAATGTTGTGGCGGACGCCGTCGACGACGAAGGCGTCGAGCGCGTCAGCCTGCGCCTCGATCGCGCTCTGCCGGTCGCCCGCGTGGGTCAGCAGCTTGGCGATCATCGGATCGTAGGGAATTCGAGATTTCGCCGCCCTCGCGGACGCCGGCGTCGATGCGCACCGTGACGCCCTCGACTGTTCCCTCGGCGGGCGGACGGTATCTGACCAAGCGGCCGTTCGAGGGCAGAAAGCCGCGCGTCGGGTCCTCGGCGTAAATGCGGCTCTCGATCGCCCAGCCCTGGAGCTTCACCTCGCCCTGGGTCAGGCGCAAAGGCTCGCCGGCGGCGCTGCGGATCATCTCTTCGACCAGGTCGACGCCGGCGACCAGCTCGGTGACGGGATATTCGACCTGAAGCCGCCCGTTCATCTCCAGGAAGTAGAATGCCCGGTCCTGCCCCACGACGAATTCGACCGTGCCGGCCGAATTGTAGTTCACGGCCCTGGCGAAAGCGAGCGCCTGCTCGCCCATTCTGCGCCGCGTTTCCTCGTCGATCAGCGGCGAGGGCGCCTCCTCGATCACTTTCTGGCAGCGGCGCTGAATCGAGCATTCGCGCTCGCCGAGATGGATCACGGCGCCGTGCTTGTCGCCGAGCGTCTGGATTTCGACGTGGCGGGAATCGGCGATGAATTTCTCGATGTAGACGCGGTCGTCGCCGAACGAGGACTTCGCCTCGGATTTGGCGCGCGCGAAGGCTTCGGCCACTTCCTTGTGCGAACGGGCGATGCGTAGGCCCTTGCCGCCGCGGCCCACGCACGCCTTGACGATCACGGGATAGCCGATCTCGTCGGCGATTCTCGCCGCATGCTCGGGTCTTTGGACCGCGCCTAGGAAGCCGGGAACGATCGACACCTTGGCGGCGGCGGCGAGCCTCTTCGATTCGACCTTGTCGGCCATCGCCTCGATGGCGTGGGGGTTGGGGCCGATGAAGACGACGCCGGCCTCCTCGAGCGCGCGCGCGAAGTCGGCGCGCTCGGCGAGGAAACCGTAGCCGGGATGCGCCGCCTCCGCGCCCGTCTCCTTGCAGGCGGCGACGATCTTTTCGATCGCGAGATAGGACTGGGCGGCCTCCGGCGGCCCGATCGCGACCGCCTCGTCGGCCATTTCGACGTGCAGCGCGTTCTCGTCGGCCGTGGAATAGACGGCGACCGTCTTGATCCCCATGCGGCGCGCGGTCTTGATGATCCGGCACGCGATCTCGCCCCGATTGGCGATTAGAATCTTTTTGAACATTTCGCCCCCGAGAGGGCGGCCCGCGGTTCGGGTCGCCGGCGCCCTCGCGGTTCTATTGGAGCGCAAGCGGCGCGTAAACAGCGGCGTGGTCGCGGCCCGCCGACCAAGGGGCTATCGCGCGACCGCGTCGGTCAGGGGCCGCTTCGCCGCCGGCCAGCCGCGCGCGGCGCGCGCCCGCACCGCCTTGAGGAACCAGGCCGGCGCGCGACGGGCTTCGGCGAGCACCGCCGCCAGCGTCGCCAGCGCATTGGCCGACGCGCATTCGTCGGCGCGCCCGATCAGCCATTTCGCCTCGGCCTCGCCGACGATTCCGGCCGGCTGCGCCTGCCGCACGACGTGCTCGGCGATCTTCTCGACGAAGAATTCCGTCCATTCGGGCGCATTGGCGAGCCCGGCGCGCTCGACCGCGAACAATTCGTCGGCCGCCTCGCGCGAAACCGTCCCTTCCGCGAACACCTCGCGCCTGAGCCAGGCGACGTCCAACGCGCTCACTCTGCGGCCGAGAATCAAGGCGGAGATGATGGTGCGGCTTCGATCGACCCTGAACGCCATAACGCGACCCTGTCCAACGCCCCTGCCGCGTTTTCCGGCGGCTTATTTGCATTAAGGGCGAGTCTCGGCCGCAATCTTTGCCAGGTCGTGAATTCGCCACGTCCCCTGCCGACAGGGTTAAGACGTTGCAAAGACGCATGGTTTCAAGAAGATGAAGGGAGCGAGGAAGGCGAACGGCGAGCTGATTGGGGCGGTCGGCGGTTCGCTCCGCTCCTCACGCCAACTCGATTCGTATGCGAAGGCCCGCCGCCCCGGCGAGACGCCGATCGCGCGTGAGAAGCGAAGCGTCGAGCGCTTCGGCGAGCGCAACGTAAACGGCGTCGTAGGCGGTGAGGTTGTTCCGCAATTCCCAAACTCGCGGCAGCAGAAAATCGTGCGGATACCGTCGCAAGGGAAGGTCCGCCAGGTCGGCGAGCGCCGCGGCGCCGCGTTCCCCGTCGATGTCGCCGTGCGCGGCGTAGCGACGGATCGCCTGAGCGACCTCGACGTCCAGCAGATGCGGGGCGTGCAGCGTTTCCCGAGGGTCGAACAATCGCGCTTCGATCGCCTCGGCCGCCGGCGTGCGCAACAGCGTCTCGATCACCGCCGAGGCGTCGACGACGATCACAGGCGATCGCGCTCGAGACGAACCGCCTCCGCCGGCGTCACGGAAGGCATGACCGGTCGACGCTGCGCCAAGCGCGCCCGCAGTTCGTCGAGCGTCGGCCGCTCGGCCGTCTGGCGAATTTCGCCGAGCAGAAAATCCGACAGCGACATGCCCGCCATCGCCGCGCGCGCCTTGAGCCGGCGGTGCAGCGCGTCGGGCACGTTGCGAATTTGGATCATCACGGACATGCCGACAGCATGATTGCATGTGATTTGCATGTCAAGCTCCGGCGAGCGCCGCCCTTCATCTGGCCGGCGAGCCTGACGGCCCTCTCGATCACAGCGGGATGTTGCTGTGCTTCTTCCAGGGGTTTTCGAGCTTCTTGTTGCGCAGCATGGCGAGCGCGTGCGCGATGCGCCGGCGCGTCGCGTGCGGCAAGATCACTTCGTCGATATAGCCGCGCTCGGCGGCGGCGAAGGGCGAGAGGAAGCGCGCCTCGTATTCCTCCGTTCGCTCGGCGACCTTGTCGGGGTCTTTCATGTCGGCGCGGAAGATGATCTCCACCGCGCCCTTGGCGCCCATCACCGCGATCTGCGCGGTCGGCCAGGCGAGGTTGACGTCGCCGCGCAGGTGCTTGGAGGCCATGACGATATAGGCGCCGCCGAACGCCTTGCGGGCGATGACCGTGACCTTGGGGACCGTCGCCTCGGCGTAGGCGAACATCAGCTTGGCGCCGTGCTTGATGAGGCCGCCGTATTCCTGCGCCGTGCCCGGCAGGAAGCCCGGCACGTCGACGAAAGTGAGGATCGGGATGTTGAAGCAGTCGCAGAAGCGCACGAAGCGCGCGCCCTTGCGCGAAGCGTCGGAGTTGAGCACGCCGGCGAGCGCCAGCGGCTGATTGGCGACGACGCCGACCGTCGACCCCTCGATGCGGGCGAAACCGGTGACGATGTTCTTGGCGTGCGCCTCCTGGATTTCGAAGAAATCGCCCTCGTCGACGACTTTGAGGATCAGCTCCTTGACGTCGTAGGGCGTGTTGGGATTGTCGGGGATCAACGTGTCGAGCGACATGTCGATGCGATCGGGGTCGTCGAAGCTCGGCAGCTTCGGCGGCGCCTCCAAATTCGAGGCGGGCAGGAAGTCGATCAGCCGCCGCATCTGCAGCAGCGCCTCGACGTCGTTGTCATAGGCGTGGTCGGCGATCGAGGAGCGGGCGGCGTGCACGTGCGCGCCGCCCAGTTCCTCGGCGGTCACGGACTCGTTGGTGACGGTCCTGACCACGTCCGGTCCGGTGACGAACATGTAGCTGGTGTCGCGCACCATGAAAATGAAGTCGGTCATCGCCGGCGAATAGACGTCGCCGCCCGCGCAGGGGCCCATGATCAGCGAAATCTGCGGAACGACGCCCGAGGCGAGCACGTTGCGCTGGAACACTTCGCCATAGCCGCCGAGCGCCGCCACCCCCTCCTGGATGCGCGCGCCGCCGGCGTCGAACAGGCCGACGACCGGAGCGCGGTTCTTGACCGCCATGTCCTGGATCTTGGTGATCTTCTGCGCGTGCGCTTCGCTCAAGGAGCCGCCGAACACCGTGAAGTCCTTGGCGAAGACGAAGATCGTGCGCCCGTTGACCGTGCCCCAGCCCGTCACCACGCCGTCGCCGGGGATCTTGGCCTTGTCCATGCCGAAATCGGCGCAGCGGTGCTCGACGAACATGTCGAATTCTTCGAAACTGTCGTGATCGAGCAGCAGCTCGATGCGCTCGCGCGCGGTGAGCTTGCCCTTGGCGTGCTGCGCCGCGATCCGCTTCTCCCCGCCGCCCAGCAGCGCGCGGGCGCGTCGACGTTCCAATCGGTCGAGCATCGGTTTCAAGGGCGGGCTCCGGGCAGGGTCGCGCAAGCGGCGCGGCGCAACGGCGGCCGCGCGACGCGCTCCGCCGTCGTGGCCGGGTTCGCCCCGGCCATGGGCGGCAAGCGCGTCGAATGGCGCCTATAGCACGACGCAGCCGGGGCGGGAACGGGGCGGCGCGACATCGGGACGACGGCGGCAAGCCGGCGCGCGCGGGCCGCCCGCGCCCGTCGACCGGTTGAGAAGCGCTTCAGTCGAGCGTAGTCCCGCAGCGACCGGGCGGAAGCGTCCGCGCCTGTCCCGTATAGAAATGCGAGAGAGCCCATGAGCGAGACGATCCAACTCCATCCCATCGGCTATGTCCGCGGCGGACGCAAGGAGCCGATCGACGACGGCTGGGACGAGGTCGTCGCCTCGATCGAACTGGCGCCGGGGTATGGGCCGGAAGCGCTCGCCGGGCTCGACGGGTTCTCCCACGTCGAGGTCGTCTTTCACTTCCATCGCGTCGCCGAGAGCGCGATCGTCGCGTCGGCGCGGCATCCGCGCGGGCGCGCCGATTGGCCGAAGGTCGGCGTCTTCGCCCAGCGCGGCAAGGACCGCCCCAACCGCATCGGCGTCACCATCTGCAAATTGCTCGGCGTCGAGGGAACATCGCTCCGGGTCGCCGGGCTCGACGCCATCGACGGCGCGCCGGTGCTCGACGTCAAGCCTTGCATGCGCGGTTTCCTGCCCCGCGGGGAGGTCCGCGAACCGGCCTGGGCGGCCGAGATCATGCATCGATATTGGCGGTGAAGCGGCCCGCTCACGCCGCCGCGATCGTTCGCGCCGCCGCCTGAAAATCGCGCCAGCGCGCCGCGCGGCGGGCCTTGGCTTCTTCGTCCTCGCCCCACTGCGCGATCTGGAAATCCTCGCCGACATGGGCGATGCGCCAGGCCTCCTCGGCGCTCAGGCGCCGCCGCGCCACCGCGAGCGCGATGAGGACCGAGCCGGCGAGCGTCGTCATGACCCGCAGCGCCGCCAGCGCGAACGGGTCCTCGAAAGACGCCAGCGCGGCGCGGACCGCCGCCAGCGCGCGGGCCGGCTGGCGGACATGGACGACGCCGGCGGCGAGAACAAACTTTGCGCCGAGCGTCTCTTCCGCCCAATCGAGCACGGGATCGAACGCTTCCATCTCCGCCGCGGCCAGAGCCGCGGGCGCCTCGGCGCGGTAGCACAAGAAATCGGATTCCGCGTAGGCGGCGATATCGGCGCGGGTCGCCGCCATCGCCGCCGCGACGCCGTCGAGCGCCGAATGGCTGAGGCGGGTCAGCGGCATAGCGGCGGGGTCGATCGTCTCGCCCTGCCCCGCCCATTCCTCGGCGATCGCTTCGGCGAGCGCGCGGGAGGGCAGGATCAGCGGCTTCTTAGCCGGCGTCAGGGCGCGCCGTCCGTCGAGCAGCAGCGCGAAGCCGCCGTCGACCTCGCCGACGCCGGCGGTCCGGTAAAAGCGCTTGATCCGCGCCGGCCGCATCGCCGCCTGCGCGGCGCGCATGGGATCGCGCGCCGGCTCGGCCGGCGGCGCGTCATTCATCGGGCGCGTCCTCGATCGGATCGCGCTCGCCAACGTCGAAGCCGAACATGTCGAAGCTCTTCTTCATGTGCTCGGGCAGCGGCGCCGTGACGTCGATCACGCCGCCGCGCGGATGGGGCAGAATGAGGCGGCGGGCGACGAGGTGCAACTTCGGCTCGACGCCCGGCGGCACGGCGCGCAACGGATCGGCGCGCGCGGGATCGTTCGCCGGACGGCGATTGTATTTGGGGTCGCCGACAATGGGATGGCCGATCGCCTCGCAATGCGCGCGCAGTTGATGGGTGCGCCCGGTGATCGGCCGCATCGACAGCCAGGCGAGGCGAGGCGCGACCTTGTCGACGACGGCGTAGAGCGTCACCGAATGCTGCGCGTCGGGATCGCCGTGGCGGGCGACGCGCATGCGCTCGATTTCGGCGCGGCCTTCTTTTGGCCCGCCGCGCGCCTCGCCCATGCCCGGGCCCTTGGCGAGAAACAGCGAGATGCGCCCCTGGGCCGGCTTCGGCACGCCTTCGACCAAGGCCCAGTAGATCTTCTTGGCCGCGCGCGAGCGAAAAATCGCGCCGAGTTCGGCGGCGATTTTCCGCGACTTGGCGACCAGCAGCACGCCGGAGGTGTCGCGATCGAGCCGATGCGCCAGCACCGGCCGCTCGCCCTTGTTGTCGGCGAGCGCGGCGAGCATGCCGTCGATGTGGCGCTTGGTGCCCGAACCGCCCTGCACCGCCAGGCCATAGGGCTTGTTGAGCACGATCAGGTCGCGGTCCTCGAACAGGATCATCGCGCGCAACGCCTCGGCGTCGCGCGGGTCCGGCGGCGGCGCCTTCGAGGCGGGCGCTTCCGGCAGGCCGAGCGGCGGCACGCGCACGCTCTGGCCCGCCTCGAGCCGGGTCGAAATCTCCGCCCGCCTGCCGGAGACGCGCACTTCGCCCTTGCGCACGATCTTGGCGAGATGGGCCTGCGGCAGCTCGGGGAACCGCCGGCGCAACCAGCGGTCGAGCCGCATGCCCGCCTCGTCCTCGCCGATCGGGTAGTTGGCGACCTTGTCGGCCGCGCTCACTTTCGCCCCCGCGCCGGCGACGGGCGCCTCGGAGCGAGGAAGCGCCGGCGCGCGCCGACGCGGCCCGCGCCGACGAAGACGAAGAGGGGGGCTCGCATGCAGCGCCTATAGCGCAAGCCTGTTTTCTCCGATAGGCGCCCGGGCGCGCCGTTGCAAGCGCGGCTGCCGGTTGCGCCGGTTGGGCCGCCTCGACATCGACAGAACGAGGCGCTGACGCGCCGGACGCGCTCGCCGCGCGCGTCTACAAGCGCCTCGCCCGCCGCAGGCTCGAACCGGAGAAGCCGCCGCCATTCGCCGTCGATCTCTTGGCCGCGAAAATTCCGATTGAAATGGGCCGTCAAGGGCGCGCGAAAGCGTACCTCGCGCGGAGGTCGAGACCCTTGACAGCCCATTTCAATCGGAAAAGGGGCTCGTCAAGAGATCGACGGCGAATGGCGGCGGCCTGAGATAGCGCCGCAGCCGGCGAGGGTGCGGTCATGCTGCTTGTGTTCGGCGATCGCCATCGGGAACTCTCGGGGTCGATAGTTGAGCGGAGTCCCTACGTAACCACGTAAATACGACACATCGCCGTCCTTTCCAATAGGAAGGTTTAGCTAATGCCGTCCGAACTCCTGAAGACGTTGATTGAACAGGCTAGCGAATGTCGTTTGGTCTTGCCCGATTTTCAACGCGACTTTGTATGGAAGCCATCCGATGTAACCAAGTTGCTGGCGTCTCTTTTAAATGGATACCCGATAGGCGGACTTCTCTTTATGGAAAGTCCAGAGATTTATGGTCATCGGCCCCTTGATGGCGTAACAATAACGCAAGGAGGACGATCAAAAGGCGACACAAGAATAGTGCTGGACGGACAACAAAGATTAACGTTGTGCTACAGGGCCTTCACTAATAGTTTCAATGTTGATCGTTACCCTGGCCGTTATTATTTTAATTACGGCCGCTTCCTGGAGAACGCCGGTCTGCGAAACTCGGAAGTCGAGGAATTAGTCTGCTTCGAGAAGGAAAAAGACGTTAAAGCGAAATTGTCAACCACCGCAAGCGAACAATCTGCCGCGTTATTCCCTCTGGATATCATATTTCAAAGCCCGCGTGGAACTGATTACAGCAAGTGGTTGTCTGATTTTACGTTCTCTAAGGCTGGAGGGGATGAAGAGAAATTCGATTCTCTATCTCAACTTCAGTCGGATTTTATACGGCGATTTATTGAGAAAATCACGGGATATCAAGTTCACTATGAAGAAATTAAGAAAGGTACGTCTTCCGACGTAATATGCACGGTTTTCGAGACTATAAATACGACCGGCAAACGGCTGACGGTGTTTGATTTGCTTGTGGCGCGTTGCTATCCGGAAGGGATGAAGCTACGAGATATGTTGGATCTCGCGTTAGATCGGGTATCGATAAAATTGTTCGATCCAGAAGGAGAGGGCATTGCACCGATCTCTATCCCGAGAATTATCGCTCTCAGAGAAAAGCAAACTGCGCGGCGCGGTGAAATACTCGAACTGCCGCCCGCGGTGATCCGTAATCATTGGAATTTCGCTGTTGATTCTCTGGAGCACGCGCTTGAGGTACTGACTGAAAGGTATGGATGCTTTGGAGAGCGTTTCGTACCATTTGTCGATATAATTGCGCCGCTAGCGATAATACTGGCGTCTGATAAGTTCAAACAAGGTGTAGATGGCTTCCGTCTGCTTGATAAATGGTATTGGCGCTGCGTTTTCTCGCAATATTTCATAAGCGCGACTGAAACGAAAATCCAGAGAACGGTTCGTCAGTGGTTAGGACAGGAAGGTGAGTCAGAGGGCTGGATTGATAATAGAGGTCAGGAGCCGGACGCCGTAAAGGAGTTTTCTTATAGAACTTCGATCCTTGACGACGTGTCGCGGGTTGATAACGCGGTGTACCGGGGCGTAATATCACTACTTCTCGCGCGGAAGGTGCGCGACCTTGGCGCAGAACGTAAGAGCCTCGCCGCGGCTCGGTGGGAGGAGATCGAGGATCACCATATCTATCCCAAGGGGTTTCTAGCGCCGAACGGCTTTAGAGGCGAAAAGGTAAATAATATTGCCAATCGTACACCACTGGTTCGCAGCACGAACTCTGCCATCGGAAATCTCGCCCCTCACGTATATCTTGCGAATCACGAAATTGTCGGCGATCAACCTCTGGAAGACGTGCTTACCGAACATTTGATCAATCCACGAATTGTGCTCAAGGAGTTCTCGGCGGAGCTTTACGAGGAATTCTTGGCGTCGCGAAAGAAGGAAATACTCGCAACCATCAATGCGGCCGTGGAAGCTGATCCGATCCCGGACTGAGTCTGTTCGGCAGGGTAGGCACTCGGCATTTCCGGATCACGCGGAGGCGGCGTACGTCGCCCAATATCACCCCTCTGACCCATTGACGGTTCCCGCAATGACGCATTGCGCGTCATGTCCCAGTCGGCCCGCGGTCACCGCGAGGCACCGCCGACATACTGATACCCAAGTTGGACACCTAATTTTCGTAAATGATTGATTGCGCTGGCATTTTAGGGAAATTCAAGTCGGCGTGGCACTACGCCTTGGGCGGCCGCGGCGTTTTTGGGCGCGTTTGAGTTGGGCAGGCGGCGGGGGGCGAGCCTGGCGGGCGCGCGGCGGCAGGGCGAGATGAGCGCGTTTGAAGAGCGTCGTCACCGCCGGCGCGGCGTCGCTGCGCACCAGCCAATCGGCGCCGCGATGACGGATGCGCACTTGGCTCAGACGGTCGAGATCGCGCAGCAGAACCCGCCACTCGGGCGCGACGCCGGCTTCGCGCATGAGATCGTCGAGATGCTTCTGCATCGCCAGCGCCAGGAACGAGCAAAAGACATGGCCACGAATGGCGGCGTCGGATGAGTGGAAGATCGGCCGCGTGCGCATTACCGCCTTGGTCCGCTGGAAGAGATTTTCGACTTTGAGAAGGTCGCGATAGCGCAGAACCGCCTGCAGCGGCGTGATTTTCGCGTTGGTGCGCAGCACGAAGATTCCGTCGAACCGCGCTTCTTCGGCGAGCTTGCCGGCGTCGATCTCGAACGCCGGCTTGCCCTTGGCCCCTTTGGTCTTGCGCAAATAGCGCCGATAGGCGGAATTGCCGATCAGCGCCTTGTCGCCCCTTTTCAATTGCGCAGCGAGAGCGGCGACGATCGCCTCGCGATTCTCGCGGTCCTTCTCGGCCTCCGCTTCGTTGCGGCAAACGACGTAACGCTCGCCCTCGATCTGCAGCTGTTTGACGAACAACTGAGTCTGGCCGGCCTTGCGCTCGATGAGCAACGGCACGAACGGATCATCGTTCGCCAACACGATTCTTTTGACGATCGCGTCGGAGCGCTCGCGTGCGCCCAGGATGTATTCGAGATTGCGTTCCTCGAGCCCGGCGATCGTCGCGGCCGAGATCATGCCGCGATCGGCGACGACGCAGACCCGGCCGACCCCGAAGCGCGAACGCAGCCGATCGACGACCGGCAGCAATGTCGTCACGTCGGCGGTGTTGCCCGGCCACATCTCGGTGCAGATCGGCCGACCCTCGCCGTCGACGACGAGGCCGAGGATCATCTGCTTCAGATCGGGCCGATAATCCTTGGAATAGCCGCGCTCGCCCAGCGTCTGGCCGCCCTCGCCGTAAAACGACAGGCTCGTGGTGTCCATGAACACGGCGGACAGATCGGTGAAGAGGTCGCGGCGGCGATCGAACAGCTTCTCCTCGATGACGTCCTTGACGCAGCGCGGCGCCAGCGCCTCGGCCGGCTTCTCCTCCATCTCCTCGCCCAGCCAGGCCATCGCCCGGTAGAAATGATGCAGGTCAAGCCCCTCGGCGCCCGGGATGTCGTAATCCGTCATCCACGACGCGCAGTCGCGGTCCGATCCGGAAACGAACAGCCGATGCAGCGCGGCGACGAACACCGCCCGCTCGACCGGGAACTCGAACGCGCGCTCCTTCAACAGATCGCCGAGAACCTCGGCGACGCCGAGCCGCTCCCAGATCTTGCCGAACAGCAGCGGCCCGCCAATCCGCTTGGCCGCGATCGACAAGGCCCCGTCGGCGTCCTCGTCGAGCGCATGGATGAGCAACACCTGATCGGTGAGCTTGGCGCCCGAGGCGATGAGCGAGGCGAGCCCGCCGGAGGCGACCAGTTCGTCGGCGCGCCCCGGATTGGCGACGACGGACTGACGCACGGCGCCGCCGATGCGCTTGTTCTCGACGATCTGCACGTAAGTGCGCTCGCCCGACCTCTTGAAGCGGAAGAACATGGCGGCCCCAAAGCAGAGCACCACAGAATCCGATTCGCAATCAATTATCAAGCCGCAATATTGTGCAAACGTGCCACCACGTTTGGCGAAAATGCCCGATCGCCGTCAATAATATCAACAGGTTGCGAGCGCGAAGACCCGTTTACTGTTCAAGTCGGGTGATACTCCGTACGTTTCTCCTCCCGCGGCAACAATGTCTTTCTATAAGTCAGAAATTGCGTTATCCTGTTCTTCATCCCGCCGCTTCGGCTCGGGCGGGAGAGGAGCATGGCGATGGACGGCGGCGGGGAAGAGCGTTCGGCGCGGGCGCGGATGCGCGAGGCGGCGCGCGAGCGGCGGCGGCAGCGCGCGCGCCGCGACGAGGACATTCTCGACCTCGTCGTCTCCGGCTACGCCGCCGAGACGATCGCCGACAAGCTCGAGCTCAGCGTCAAGACCGTGCGGCGCGCGATCGAACGGGCGGTCGACAAGCGCCGGCTCGACGGCGGCGCGCATTATGTTCGGTTGCAGGTGATGCGGCTGACCAAGGCGATGCGCGTCGTCGACCTCAATCTCGAGAATGGCGATCTGAAAGCGGTCGAGCCGTTGCTGAAGGTGATGGCCCAGCTCGACAGGTATCACGCCTTGCGCTTGGCGGCGCCCGAGTCGCCGCCGCTCGCTCTTCCCGCCCCGCCGCTGGCCTTGACGGCGCCGAGCGCGATCGCGGACAGGACGTAACTCCCAAGGCGTGGTGAGTTTGGAATGCCACAGTGTTTGGGAAACGGCATTGATATGCGGATTGTGGGAGACGGCGGCACGAGACTGTGAATCAAGGGTGGGATGGTTCTTCCCGCCGAAGTCGAGGAGTTGATAGCGTCTCTGAGGGCGGAGATCGCGGCGTTGCGGGCCGAGGTGGCCGATCTTCGTCGGCAATTGGGGCGGGACAGCTCGAACAGTTCGCAACCGCCTTCGAGTGACGGGCTGCGGAAGAAACCGCGTATTGGAGGCAGTCTGCGCGGCCGTTCGGGCAAGACGAGCGGCGGCCAGACGGGTCATAAGGGCGGCACGCTGCGGCAGGTCGCCGATCCCGATTGCGTGGTTGGGCACGCGGCGTGCGCATGCGGCCATTGCGGTTGGCCTCTCGAGGCGGGGTCGGCGATAGGGGTCGAGAAGCGGCAAGTGTTCGACCTTCCCGAGCGCCCGCTGCGGGTCACGGAACATCAGGCCTCGATTTACCGCTGCGCGCATTGCCGGGGCGTGACGAAGGCGGTTTTTCCCGAAGGCGTGGTCTCGCCTGCCCAGTATGGCGAGCGCATCAAGGCCGCGGCGATCTATCTCAATGTCCAGCAACTCATCCCCGAGGATCGGACCGCGCAAGCGCTGAGCGATCTGTTCGACGCGCCGCTGATCTGTCCGGCCAGCCTTGTCGCTTGGATCGCCAAGAAGGGACAAGAGTTGCGGCAAGTTTACCAGGCCATCGGCGAGCGCGTGGCCGAGGCGAAGGTTCGCCATCTCGACGAGACGGGATATCGCATCGCCGGTAAGCTGCAATGGCTGCATACGACTTCGAGCCAAGCCTTCACCTTCTATCGCGCCGACGAAAAGCGCGGCGCGATCCCGCAGGATTTGAAGGGGGGCGTCGTCGTGCACGACCACTTCCTGCCTTATCGTCGGCTCGACGCGGTCGAACACGCCTTCTGCAACGCCCATATCTTGCGCGAACTCCAGTGTTTGATCGAGTTCGACAAGGAGCCGTGGGCCGAACTCATGCGCGACACGCTTCGGGCGGCGAATATCGCCGTTCATGAGGCGCGCGAGGCGGGCGCGAAGGCGCTGGAGCCCAAAGTCATCGCGGCCTTCGTCGACCAATATTGGGCCGCGGTTCGGCTCGGCCTCGCTTTCCATCGCCAGTTGCCCGCACTCCACGCCAAGGCCAACGCGAGCGGACGAACAAAGCAGCGCCCCGGCCGCAATCTGCTCGAAAGGCTGAAGACGTTCAAAGTCGAAACGCTGCGCTTCCTCACCGACTTCGACGTGCCCTTCACCAACAACCTGGCCGAACAGGACCTCAGGATGATGAAGGTCAAAATGAAAATCTCGGGCTCGTTTCGAACCCTCGACGGCGCCCAAAGCTTCGCGCGCCTCAGGTCAGTCGTCTCAACCGCGAGAAAACAGGGGGCCAACATCCTCAAAACCCTCGCCGACCCGCCAACACAGATCGCGCTCGCCCTCAACGCCTAGACGGCTTGGGAGTTACGACAGGACGTAACTCCCAAGGCGTGGTGAGTCTGGAATGCCACAGTGTTTGGGAAACGGCATTGATATGCGGATTGTGGGAGACGGCGGCACGAGACTGTGAATCAAGGGTGGGATGGTTCTTCCCGCCGAAGTCGAGGAGTTGATAGCGTCTCTGAGGGCGGAGATCGCGGCGTTGCGGGCCGAGGTGGCCGATCTTCGTCGGCAATTGGGGCGGGACAGACTCGAACAGTTCGCAACCGCCTTCGAGTGACGGGCTGCGGAAGAAACCGCGTATTGGAGGCAGTCTGCGCGGCCGTTCGGGCAAGACGAGCGGCGGCCAGACGGGTCATAAGGGCGGCACGCTGCGGCAGGTCGCCGATCCCGATTGCGTGGTTGGGCACGCGGCGTGCGCATGCGGCCATTGCGGTTGGCCTCTCGAGGCGGGGTCGGCGATAGGGGTCGAGAAGCGGCAAGTGTTCGACCTTCCCGAGCGCCCGCTGCGGGTCACGGAACATCAGGCCTCGATTTACCGCTGCGCGCATTGCCGGGGCGTGACGAAGGCGGTTTTTCCCGAAGGCGTGGTCTCGCCTGCCCAGTATGGCGAGCGCATCAAGGCCGCGGCGATCTATCTCAATGTCCAGCAACTCATCCCCGAGGATCGGACCGCGCAAGCGCTGAGCGATCTGTTCGACGCGCCGCTGATCTGTCCGGCCAGCCTTGTCGCTTGGATCGCCAAGAAGGGACAAGAGTTGCGGCAAGTTTACCAGGCCATCGGCGAGCGCGTGGCCGAGGCGAAGGTTCGCCATCTCGACGAGACGGGATATCGCATCGCCGGTAAGCTGCAATGGCTGCATACGACTTCGAGCCAAGCCTTCACCTTCTATCGCGCCGACGAAAAGCGCGGCGCGATCCCGCAGGATTTGAAGGGGGGCGTCGTCGTGCACGACCACTTCCTGCCTTATCGTCGGCTCGACGCGGTCGAACACGCCTTCTGCAACGCCCATATCTTGCGCGAACTCCAGTGTTTGATCGAGTTCGACAAGGAGCCGTGGGCCGAACTCATGCGCGACACGCTTCGGGCGGCGAATATCGCCGTTCATGAGGCGCGCGAGGCGGGCGCGAAGGCGCTGGAGCCCAAAGTCATCGCGGCCTTCGTCGACCAATATTGGGCCGCGGTTCGGCTCGGCCTCGCTTTCCATCGCCAGTTGCCCGCACTCCACGCCAAGGCCAACGCGAGCGGACGAACAAAGCAGCGCCCCGGCCGCAATCTGCTCGAAAGGCTGAAGACGTTCAAAGTCGAAACGCTGCGCTTCCTCACCGACTTCGACGTGCCCTTCACCAACAACCTGGCCGAACAGGACCTCAGGATGATGAAGGTCAAAATGAAAATCTCGGGCTCGTTTCGAACCCTCGACGGCGCCCAAAGCTTCGCGCGCCTCAGGTCAGTCGTCTCAACCGCGAGAAAACAGGGGGCCAACATCCTCAAAACCCTCGCCGACCCGCCAACACAGATCGCGCTCGCCCTCAACGCCTAGACGGCTTGGGAGTTACGACAGGACCGAAAACGGCGCCCAACCCGTTGAAATTCCCTAGGGCGGGACACGGATGAGCTTCGCCGACCGACGCCGGCCTCAGCGCGCCCGCCGCGCCGCCAGCGCTTCGCTCAGCAGCGCCGCGACCGGCGCCGGCGTCTCGAAGCGCAGGGCGACGGGCAAGGCGAGGATCGCTTTGCGGGTGGCGGGCGCGAGGCGCACGAAGTCCTTCTCCGTCGTCACCGGCATCAGGCCCCGCGCGGCCGCCTCGGCGACCAGCGCTTCGACTTCGTGGGCGCCGTAGCGGTGGTGGTCGGCGAAGCGGCGCGCAACGGCCACGCGCGCGCCGATCGCTTCGAGCGTGGCGAAGAATTTCTCCGGCCGCGCGATGCCGGCGAAGGCGAGCACGGGGACGCCGACGAGCGTCGCGCCGACGATCGCGTCGGGCGCCAGCGCGGCGCGAAAGATCGGCTTGTCCGGCGCCGGCGCGCGAAATGCGGCCAAGGCGCCCGCCGGGCCGCCGATGACGACCTCAGCCGACACGAACGGCAATTGCCGCTCCGGCGGCGCGCGCAACGGCCCGGCGGGAAAGCATAGGCCGTTGCCGAACCCCGCCTCGCCGTCGATGACCGCGAAGGAGAAATCCTTGGCGAGCGAGGGGTTCTGCAGCCCATCGTCGAGCGCCAACACGCTCGCGCCGCGCGCGATCGCCAGGCGCGCCGCCGCGACCCGGTCGGCGCCGACGAAGCACGGCGCGACGCGCGCCAGCAGCAACGGCTCGTCGCCGACGCTCTCGGCGTCGTGGATCGCGGGGTCGACCTCGATCGGCTCGGCGCGCGCCGCGCCGCCATAGCCGCGCGAGAGGAACGCGACACGTTCGCCGGCGCCCTGCAGCATGCGCGCGACGGCGATCGCGGTCGGCGTCTTGCCGGCGCCGCCGAGAACGAAATTGCCGACGCAGACGACGGCCGCCTCGACCCGTGCGCCCGGCCGCGCCATTCGCCGCGCCGTCGTCAGGCCGTAGAGCGCGCCGAGCGGCTGAAGCGCGCGTGCGGCGAGGCCCGGGCGCCGGCGCGCCCAAAAGCCGGGGGCGATCATGTCGGCGCGCGCGGCTTGGCGGCCGGCAGAAACGGCGCCAACGCCTGCATCACCCGATCGGCCGCCCCGCCCTGCGTCTCCACCGCTCTCGCGGCGGCCCGCGCCATCGCCCTGAGGCGCGCCGGATCGGCGAACAGCGCGGCGAGCATGCCCCCGAGTTCTTCGCCGTCGCGCGCCAGCGCCGCCCCGCCCGCCTCATCGAGCAGCGCGTAGACATCGGCGAAATTGGCGACGTGCGGGCCGTGCAGAATGGCGCTGGCGAGCTTGGCGGGTTCGATCGGGTTCTGCCCGCCCTCGCCGACGAACGACTTGCCGACCATCACCACCCCGGCGAGCCGATAGAACAGGCCGAGTTCGCCCATCGTATCGCAAATGTAGATCGCGGTTTCGCGCTCGGGCTTGTCGCCGCGCGAGCGCAGCGCGCAGTTGAGCCCGTACCCTTGCAACTCCGCGAGGATCGCCTCGCCGCGCGCCGGGTGGCGCGGCGCGATCAGGGTAAGCGCGTCGGGGAAGGTCCGCGCGACGCGCCGGTGCGCCTCCGCCGCGATCCGTTCTTCGCCGTCATGGGTCGAGGCGGCGATCCAGATCTGCCGCCCCGAGGTCAGCCCGGCCAACGCCGCCAGCTCCTGCCGGTCGGCGGGCGGCGCCGGCGCGTCGTATTTGAGGTTGCCGGCGACCCGCACCGCGGGCGCGCCGAGCTCGATCAGCCGCTCGGCGTCGGCCTCGCTCTGCGCGAGGCAGAGGTCGATCATGGCGAGCAGCGCGGCGATGAAGTCGGACGCGCGCCGCCAGCGCGCCCACGACCGCACGCTCATGCGCGCGTTGACCATGACCACGGGCGCGCCGGCGCGGCGCGCTTCCAGAATCATGTTCGGCCACAACTCGGACTCGGCGATCACCGCCAGATCGGGGCGCCAATGGGCGAAGAAGCGGCGCATGAAGCGCGGCGCGTCGAGCGGCGCGAATTGGTGCAGCGCCCCCGCCGGCAGGCGCGGCGCCAGCAGCCGGGCCGAAGTGACGGTGCCGGTCGTCATCAGCGCGCCGAGCCCGCTCTGGGTCAAGCGCTCGACCAGCGGCAACAGCGAGAGCGCCTCGCCGACGCTGGCGCCGTGCAGCCAGACGAGCGGCCCCTCGGGGCGCGCCAGGCCGGCGAACCCGCGCCGCTCGTCGACCCGCAACGGATCTTCCTTGGCCTTGTTGAGCCTGAGCGACAGCAACATTCCGCTGAGCGGCGAGGCCATGCGCGTGGCGAGCCGATAGGCGGCGAGCGTCAGCGGCAGACTCATGAGCGCCTCAAATCGGCGCCGGGATCGCGCGCCCCGATCATCGCATAGGCGCGCGCGTGCGCGGCGTCGAGCCCCGCCTCGACCGCCTGCCGGGCGGCCTCCAGCGCCGCCTCGTCGGCGTCGCGCGCGACGGCGATGAGATCGCCGATGACGATCGCGCCGCGCCCGAACGGCTTGCCGAGGCTGGCGCGATCCCAGGAATGGAAATCGAAGCGCCGGCTGACCGCCACCGCCGTCGGCGCGATCGGCCGTCCGGAGAGGCGCGCCAACGTGACGACGCCGAGCGCGGCCACGCGGGCGCGCTTGCCCGCGTCGGCGGTCATCGCCACCGAAGCGCCGCCCTCGAGCCGGCGCATCAACTCGCGCAGCGCCGGCGCGCCGCCCTTGCGGCCCTTGCGATTGTCGCTCCCGCCCGAACCGCGCACCGGCGTCACGCCGAGCCGACGCAGCGCCGCCGCCTGCGCGCCGCCGGCGTCGCTGCGCGAAATCAGCGCGGCCATGCGCGGGATCGATTTGGGCCAGGCGAACGAGACCATCAGATGTTGCCCGTGCCACATTGCGACGATCAGCGGCGTACGCCCGACGATCGCCGCGTCGAGGTCGGCGGGCTCGTGGGCGAAGCGATTGGTGCGCCAAACGAGGCCCAGATAGCTCGCCAGCAGAAAGCCGAGCGCCTCCTGCACGAACTTGCTTTGCGCGAGACGTTTGAACATCGCTCTCTCAGGCCAGCTTGCGCTCGAGGCCCTCGGGCGCAAGGAAGCGGCGCGGATGGACGAAGAAGCCGCGCGTCTCGGCGCTGTCGCGATCGGGAAATGCGACGACGACGTCGCTTCTTTCGCGATCGCGGCGTTCGCGGCCGTCGACGTTCTTCCATTCGCCGACGAGCGCCGGATACGGAACCCGCCGGGATTCGCAGGCCGAGGCCTGGTCTTGCGTCATTTCGTCATTTCCCTCGGGATATGCGCGCCGCTGCGCACGATCAACGCGGATCGAGCGCCGGGTCGCGCGAGGGCTTTGCGCCGCCAAGGCGAAAAACGCAACCGCCGGCGCGCTCCCGTGCGCTCTGACGATTTCATGCCGCCCGCTCGGCCAAGCCCGCCCGCGCCGCCGCGACGAGCGCGGGCGCGAGGCTCGCGCCGCACGCCAGCAGGGCGCCGCGACGCGTTTCCCTGGCATTATAGCGCAGGATTTGACCATGCGCGTCGGTCAGCAGCGCGCCCGCTTCGCTCAAGAGAATGTCGGCCGCGGCAACGTCCCAATCGTGCGCATTGGCGGAAGCGAGGCCGATGTCGAGCGCGCCGCCGGCGACCCGCGCCAGCCGCAGCGCCAGCGAGGGAATGCGCGGCGCGGCGATCAGTTCGGCGCCGGCCGCCTTGGCGAGCGCCGCGATCATCGCCTTGGGCCCGCCGACCCGCGCTCCGGCCAGCTCCGCCTTTTCCGCGGCGCGGATCGGCGCGCCATCGAGCCTCGCCCCGCAGCCCAGCGCCGCGCCGTAGGTCTCCCCGAGGACCGGCGCGTGCACGACGCCGGCGATCGGGCGAGCTTCGAGGACGAGCGCGATCGACACCGTCCAGTGGGGATCGCCCGCCAGAAACGCCCGCGTGCCGTCGATCGGATCGACGACGAGGAGGCTCGCCTTGTCGAGGCGCGAAAGATCGTCCGCCGTCTCTTCGGAGAGCCAACCGGCGTCGGGAAAGGCGGCGCGCAGCCGCGCGCTCAAGTAGCGGTCGACCGCCAGATCCGCGCCGGTGACCGGCGAGCCGCCGTGCTTGGCGTGAACGGCGGCGCTCGTCGTCGCGCCCAAGCGAAAATCGCGCAGCGCGATTTCGCCCGCCCGCCGCGCCGCGTCGGCGAGTTCGTCAAGCGCCGAACCGGCGCGCGCCCGAAGCCCTGCGTCCATCGATGAAGCTCTGCGCTCCCGAGCGCTGCGCGCGCTGCGCTCCCAGCGTCTCCGCGTGCTTTAGCCGCGCGGGCGGCGGCGCGCAATGGCGGGCGGACGTCGCCCCGGCCTCGCGGCTTGGCCTTTTCGGCGCCGGGCGCTATGAAGCCGTGATGGCCAAGCCCCCTCGATCCGCCGGCGCCTTCTCCCACCTCGGCCGGCCGACCCGCATTCCCGACCAGCCCGACGCGGCGACGCTCGAACGCGCGGCCAATCCGCACCCGGACGTCGACTACGTCACACGCTTCGCGGCGCCGGAATTCACCTCGATCTGCCCGGTGACCGGCCAACCGGATTTCGCCCATCTCGTCATCGACTACGTCCCGGACAAGTGGATCGTCGAATCCAAGTCGCTCAAACTGCACCTGGCGAGCTTCCGCAATCACGGCGCCTTTCACGAGGATTGCACGGTGCGGATCGGCAAGGAGCTGGCCGCGCTGCTCGAGCCGCGCTGGCTGCGCATCGGCGGCTATTGGTATCCGCGCGGCGGCATTCCGATCGACGTGTTCTGGCAGACCGGGCGCTTGCCGAAGGGCGTCTGGGCGCCCGATCAGGGCGTCGCGCCTTATCGCGGCCGCGGCTGAATTCGCGCGCGGACTGGCCTCGCCCTCGCTTCGCGAAAGACGAAAGACGCCCGCCGAGTCAGGCCGACTTGGCCAAGCGATCGAAATTCTGCAACTCGGCCGCCAACGCCTCGAAATCCTTGAGCGGCACCATGTTCGGGCCGTCGGAGGGCGCCCGGTCGGGATCCTCGTGGGTCTCGATGAAGACGCCGGCGACGCCGACCGCGACCGCGGCGCGCGCCAGCGCGCCGACGAACTCGCGCTCGCCGCCCGAGGACGCGCCCCGCCCTCCCGGCTGCTGCACCGAATGGGTGGCGTCGAAGACGACCGGCGCGCCGGTCTCGCGCGCCATGATCGGCAGCGAGCGCATGTCGACGACCAGCGTATTGTAGCCGAAGCTGACGCCGCGCTCGGTGACCAGCACGTCGGCTCCGCCGGCCTGCGCGATCTTGGCCACGACGTGCTTCATGTCCCACGGGGCGAGGAACTGCCCCTTCTTGACGTTGACCGCGCGGCCGGTTCGCGCGGCGGCGATCAGCAGGTCGGTCTGGCGGCAGAGAAACGCCGGGATTTGCAGCGCGTCGACCGCCTCTGCCACGATCGCGCATTGCGCCGGTTCGTGCACGTCGGTCAGCACGGCAAGGCCGAGCGTCTCGCGGATTTCGGCGAAGATCGGCAGCGCCGCCTTCAGGCCGAGCCCGCGCCGCCCGGCGCCCGAAGTGCGGTTGGCCTTGTCGAAGGAGGTCTTGAAGACGAGGCCGAGGCTGAGCCGCGCCGCGATCTCCTTCAGCGCGCCCGCCATCTCCAGCGCGTGGGCGCGGCTTTCGAGCTGGCACGGGCCGGCGATCAGCGCCAGCGGCAGCGCCGCGCCGAAACGAACGGCGCCCGCGCCGGCGCCGACTTGGACGATGGGGTTAAGCGCCATCGGCGCGGCTCCCAGTTCGGCGCGGACGCGCCCCAGCTTTCGTATCGCCTCGCGGTCCCACTTGCGAACGCATCCGTTCTATCCCGTTGGTTTGGGCGCACTCATGCTCGTTTCCGGCGCGCTGCACAAGGTCGCGGCGGCCCGAGCTCGCGGCTCCGCTCTCGGGCTTCCAGGCGGTCCGGACGCCGGGGCGCGAGTCGCTCCGCTACGCAGCCGCGCCAGCAACGGCGCGCCGAGTTCGACCATCAGCACGCTGAAGAGGATCAGGGCGCAGCCCGTCATCGCGGCCTCCGTCAGCCGCTCGGCGAGCAGGATCGCGCCGGCGATCGCGGCGAACACGCTTTCGAGCGAAAGGATCAGCGCCGCCTCCGCCGGCGGCGCGTAGGCTTGCGCGACGATCTGCATGGTGAAGGCGACGCCGCCGGAGATGACCCCGGCATAGAGCAACGGAACCAGTCCGGCGAGAAAATCGGCGGCGCGCACGGTCTCGAACATCGTCGCTGCGCCCGCGGCAAGCGCGCCGCAGACGGCGTATTCGAGAAAGGCGAGCGTGAACGGCCTCGGCTGGCGGGCCAAGAACATCGGCGTCAAGGCGATGCCGAGCGCCCAGGCGACGTCGGAGAGCAGGATGAGCCCGTCGCCGACGCTCATCGGCCGACCCGGACCGCCGCCGCTCGCCAAAAGCCACGCGCCGGCGGTCGACAACAGGCAGGCGACGGCCACGATCGATCGCGGCAGACGACCCGTCAGCAGCCAAACCGCGATCGGAACCAGCACGACATAGCAGGCGGTGAGGAAGCCGCCGTTGGACACGGTCGTGGTCGCCAGCCCGATCTGCTGCAGCACGGATCCGACGAATAGCGTGAGCGAAATGACGATCGCGAGTCGCCACGTCCGCGCGTCGAGGCGCGCCGCGGCGCGCCGCGTCTCGAACGCCGCCAGCGGCGCCAGCATGAGAGCCGAAATCGCGAAGCGCGCGGCGACGAAGCCGAGCGGCGGCACGACGCCCTCCGCCACCCTCTGCGCCACAAAGGCGCCGCCCCAGAGGAGAGCGGCCGCCAGCAGCGCCGCATCGGCGCGCAACCGCGTCACGGCTTCGCTCCTACCCCCTCGCGAGATCCGGCGGCGTCGCTTCGGCGGCCAGCGCGTCGAGCGTCTCCGCCAGACCCTTCGTCGCCTGCTCGTTCGAGCCGAGCCGGCGGATCGACACGCTGCGCTCGGCCGCCTCCTTGCGGCCGATGGCGAGCAGCACGGGAACCTTGGCGAGCGAATGCTCGCGCACCTTGTAGCTGATCTTCTCGTTCCTCAAGTCCGCTTCGACCCGCAGGCCGCGCTTGCGCGCGCCGCTGACGACCTGCTTCGCGTAGTCGTCGCCCTCCTGAGTGATGGTGCAGACGACGACCTGCGCAGGCGCGAGCCACAGCGGCAGGTGGCCGGCGTGATGCTCGAGCAGGATGCCGATGAAGCGTTCCATCGAGCCGCAGATGGCGCGATGGATCATCACCGGAATGGTCTTCTCGCTGTTGGCGGCGATGTAGAAGGCGCCGAAACGCTCGGGCAGATTGAAATCGACCTGCGTCGTGCCGCATTGCCAGTCGCGGCCGATCGCGTCGCGCAGCACGTATTCGAATTTCGGCCCATAGAACGCGCCCTCGCCGGGATTGATCGAGGTGGTCACGACATTGCCGTGGCGCGTCTTGATCTCGTCGAGCACGCGGCTCATCACCGCCTCGGCGTGATCCCACATCGCGTCCGCGCCGACGCGCTTGTCGGGCCGGGTCGACAGTTTGACGACGATGCGGTCGAAGCCGAAATCCGCGTAGACCGACAGGATCAGCTCGTTGATCTTGTGGCATTCCTCGGCGAGCTGGTCCTCGGTGCAGAAAATGTGGCCGTCGTCCTGAGTGAACGCGCGCACGCGCATGACGCCGTGCAGCGCGCCGGACGGCTCGTAGCGATGGACGACGCCGAATTCGGCGAGGCGCAGCGGCAGTTCGCGATAGGAGCGCAGGCCGTTCTTGAAGATCTGGATGTGGCCGGGGCAGTTCATCGGTTTGAGCGCATAGACGCGCTCGTCCTCGGCCTCGGCGTCCTCGCCCGCCGGGCGCGAAATGAACATGCTCTCGCGATACCAGTCCCAGTGGCCGGAGACTTCCCAGAGACGCTTGTCGAGCACCTGCGGCGCGTTGACTTCGAGGTAGTCTTCGGCGAGGCGCCGACGCATGTAGGCGGTCAGCGTCTGGAACAGCGTCCAGCCCTTGGGGTGCCAGAACACCGAGCCCGGCCCCTCCTCCTGGAAGTGGAAGAGGTCCATTTCGCGCGCGAGCTTGCGGTGGTCGCGCCGTTCAGCCTCCTCGATCTGCACGAGATAGGCGTCGAGTTCTTCCTTTCTTGCGAAGGCGGTCCCGTAGATGCGCGACAGCATCGGCTTGGTCGAATCACCGCGCCAATAGGCCCCCGCCACCTTCATCAGCTTGAAGGCGTCGCCTATTCTGCCGGTCGAGGTCATGTGCGGGCCGCGGCAGAGGTCGGTCCAATCGCCCTGGCTGTAGAGCTTCAGCTCCTGGTCGGGCGGGATGGCGTCGATCAGTTCGATCTTGAACGCCTCGCCCTTCTTCTCGAAATAGGCCTTGGCCTCGCCGCGGCTCATCGTCGTCTTGGCGAACGGCCGGTCGCGCGCCACGATTTCGCGCATGCGCTTTTCGATGGCGGGAAAATCCTCTGGCGAGAACGGCGTCGCGCGGAAGAAGTCGTAGTAGAAGCCGTTCTCGATCACCGGCCCGATGGTGACTTGCGCATCCGGCCAAAGCGACTGCACCGCCTCGGCCAGCACGTGCGCGGCGTTGTGGCGAATCAGTTCGAGGGCGCGCGGATCGTCGCGGCCGATGAACTCGAGCTTGGCGTCGGCTTCTATCCGGTCCGAGAGATCGGCGAGCGCCCCGTCGCGCACCATCGCGACGCTGCGTTTGGCGAGAGAGGGGGAAATGGATTTGGCGATTTCGACGCCGGAGAGGCCAGGCTCGAACGCGCGCCGCGCGCCGTCGGGGAAAGTGACGTGGATCATCAGAGCTCCCAAGGGCTCACTCGCCGAAACGAGCCGGCGTAAGCGAATGAGCCGCGGTATAGAGGGGCGGCGCCCTAAGGGCAATGGGCGGGGAAGGCGCGGCTTACATGGGCGACAATTTCCCGCAGGCGCCTGATTTCAAGGGATTGCGAGGCGGTTTTCTTCCGCGCGGCCGGGCCGGAAAATCGCGCCGAGCGAGCGGACGGGCGTAGCGCGCATTACCGTTAATAACTGTTTGTTACTGTAAATAATCGCGGCCTTGGACGACGGGCGCCGGGCCATGCGTAGAATCCGAGGGCGCCCTCATGGCGTCCCGGCCGATAGGAATGCGCTGTTGGGAATCGGCCGATGTTCGCGTCGTCCGCAATCGAGAGGGGCCATCATGGCGAATGAAAGTCTGCTTGTCGTACTCGTGGTCGGCGTGGTCGCGGGATGGTTGGCCGGTCAGATCATGCGCGGCGCCGGGTATGGGCTCATCGGCGATCTCATCATCGGAATACTCGGCGCCTTGATCGGCGAGTGGCTCATGCCCAAACTCGGCCTCCACATCGGCTCCGGGATCGTCGGCGAGATCATCGACGCCACCATCGGCGCGCTGTTGCTCCTTTTCATTCTCCGACTCGTTCGCGGCGGCGGCCGATGGGGAGGCCGAGGAGGGCGTTGGGGCCGGCGCTGGTAGCGGTCGCTGGCGAGCGCCTATGAAGGGATCGCGCGGCGCCGCTGACCGCGCCGCGTCGATTCCGAGGTTGCCGCAACTGCGTCAGGGGCTTCGCCCGCCGCGAGAGGCGCGCGACAAGGCGCCCGCGCGCCAGACGCGACCAGCGGTCACGTCTCCAAGCGTGCGGCGCCCCCGCGGGCCCGAACCGGAGCCGCCGCCGCCATCGAGAACTCATAGGGTCGTCAAGTTAAGCGCAGCGGCGCCGGCGGCCGAGCGGCTTGCTGATCTCCTACGGCATAGGCGATCAGGGGCAAGGATGCCGCTGCCCGTCATAGCCGAGATACGTTCCGCTGGCGGGATCGTAGGATCGGTAGGTTTGTTGGCAGTAGGCCGTGGAATCGCCGCCGTTGACCACCTGCGGACCGGCCTCGTCAACCGGCGCGCTTTGATCCGAATAGACGGGATCCGAATAGACGGGATAAGAGTTGTCGGGGTAGTAGCCGTCGGGGTAATAGCCGTCGGGGTAGTAGCCCGGGTACGGTTGCATGGCTCCGCTGATTATCGCCCCGGCGGCGACCGCCGCGGCGCCGACGCCAACCCCGCGCCCTCCTTGCCCGTAGTTGTGCCCTCCTTGCCCATAGTTGTGGGCGTAGCCTTGATGCTGCTGATAGCGAGGTTGCGTCGGGCCGGCGCCAGCGGCGCGGGCGCCTACGCCAGCGGCGCGAGTGCCGCTACAGGAATGGCCGCTCCCACAACCGCCCTGGGCCGACGCAGGCGCGGATTGAATCATAAAGGCGAAGGCGCTCGCGATGGCGATGCCGCCCAATAAAGTGTTTCTCATTGTGAGCCTCCATACGTTATCCCTGAACGTAGGGGGCGCGGCGAAGCTCGGGTAGCGTCGGGAAACACCCACGGCGGCGGCGTTCTCCTCGAATAAGCAATGACGGCGACGCCAGCGCTCAACCTTCCCCGCTATCGGCGCTCGACCGCATCCAGCGGCGCCGCCTTGGAGAACTCATGGGGTCGACCAGAGTTCCCGATAGTTGTGGAAATTCGGCAGGATTGGGTCGGAATGCGTCGGCTCGAGCAGCGGCAGCAGCCATTTCAACAGGGCGTTGATCGGCGCCGAGGCGTGCCTGACATAGAGATCAAGCGGATAGAGCGACTGGCGCAGATGCCACTTGGGATCGTAGTTGAGGCTGCCGCTATAAAACCGCTTGTAGCCGTTGGCGATCGCCCATTCGATAATATCATGAAATACGCGATGATACAGGTTGAGTTTAAACGCGACGGAATAATCAAATCCGACATATTCGTGACAGATTGCGTCGCCTTGCGTCATGCACAAGCCGAAAGCGATGATCCTGGCGTCTTGACGCCAAACGAAAAAACGAACCTTGTCGGGAATCCGGCGCACGATTTCGCATAGGAATTCCTTTGTCAGCTTCTCGAACTGGAGCGGCGAGCGCTCGAAGACCTTCAGGTAGAGCGGATAGACGTCATCGATGATCGCGGCCACATCGTCGACAAGGCTCATGGCGATGGCCGGCTGGGCGCGCTCGGCGGCGCGCAGCCTCTGCCGGACCTTTGCTCGGGTGCCGTGGCTGAGCTTGTTGGACAGATAATCCTCGAAATCCTCGAAATCGATGGCGAGCGTCGTCATCGGCATGCTGGGGGCGCGGGTGAAACCGGCGCGCCGCAAGCCTTGCAGCGGCGCCCGGTACTTCGCCGGGAATTCCTTCAGCACGATCATCGCGCAATGCAAATCGCCCGCCAGGCGAGGCAGCCAGCGCGCCAGCAGTTCGGCGGTCGTGCATTGCGATGATTCGTCGCCGTCAAGATGTCCTTCGCCAGCGGCGCATCCCACCATCAGCGTGCGCGCCCGCATGAAGCGCGGCCAATGGCGCCGGACCCCGGCGATGAACTTCTTGGCGTGATCGCCGGCGCCGGCCGCGAGATCCTGATCGAGGACGAAGAAGGGTTGGATGGCGCAGACGTCCTTGCCGTCGTCGACGACGAGGTAGCCGTAGTCGAAACCGTCCTTGAGCGTGTCTTCGACGAGTTCGTAGTAGCGATGATCCTTGCGCTCGCCGGCGAACGCGCTCCGCCAGCGCAACAGGCCGGCGATTTCGTTCCGTGCGGCGATTCTGACGTTTCCCCTTGGGATGGGAGACGAGGCGAACTCGGCGCGATCGAACCACCCATGCATCGAAGCATCCCCCGACGCCCCAGCGCCAGCCCGACCCGGCCTATAACACAAACCGGCAATCGCTTCCCCCGCCTTGGGGTTGCGGGTTCCGGGGTTCCGCGGTTCCGGCGACCCTGCGCTTAACTTTCGCGGTTCCGGCGACGGTGCGCTCATCGCGCCTCTGCTCGGCCACCGCCATGGAGAACTCGTAGGGTCGACAGTTAAGCGTAGTGTCACAGCAACCCTTGGGGGAAAGTCGAGTTCTGCTTTTGTCCTCGGCTGTCCGGCGCTATATTATCTAGATGGCACGGGTAGGACGGCCAGCCAACAATCGGGGAAAGCGATGGATTCTTTTCAAGATCAGTGGTGGAACCTGGATCAGCTGAGAGCTTGGGCGCAAACCAGAGACCCGGAATTGGTTCGAGCGGCCGCGCAAAGCGGTACAGTGGGACAAGAACGTGATTCCGCTCAAATTGCCTTACGCGCGCTTCACGCCGCAACCGAACTCAAGCGAAGAGGTCGGGATATCGAAGCTGAACTATGGGAAGCAAGCAAGTGGGAACGGCCAAGAATTGATTACTTTGTGCCATCAATGATTGATCGGATGGCACAGGAACGTGGCATCTCCCCTTTCCGATTGTTTGACGCCACAGACGTTGAAGTCAGATGGCCTGTACAGCCTGAAACCGTCGCCTTGATTTCCGCATGTTCGGCAGCAAGCGAGCATGACAAGACGACATTGGCGAATCTAATTGAACGTAGTAGCGCCGACATAAGATGCATTGTTGGCGATCCCGCTTTTAACGAACTTCCTGCCGCGCTGAACCAACTTATCCGTGGTGTTGCTTTGGCTCGTGAAGTTCAAGGCCCACCCCAAGTCATCCACTACGCTCCGTTTCCAATCGAAGATTACCTCTTGCACCTTTTTCGCACGGGCAGGATGACGGGGAGCGGCAATCTGCCCGGTGAAGCGCTAGCCCGGGCAATTACACCGCAAGATTGGCGCGGTCTTGAAATTAGGGTCGGAGGTGACACGCGCAGATTAGCTGTCTGGATAATTGGAAGGACCTCGGTTCACCGCGCTGGCGATATTGAAAACGTGCGAATTTCCCGTGATGAGATATTGAAAGAATTTCCGGCCGACGCACCCAAGCCGACCGGACCCAAGCAGGCTTTGGATGATGTGCTTTTGGAGGCCGCGAATCAGACGGAAACCGGCACTCTCACGCAAACGAGCGCCATTGAACACGCCAAGAAACGCGGCGTTTATACAAACCGCAAGGGCGTGCTCGACGCGCTGAGAAGTCTTAAAATTCAGGGCAAACAGGGGCGCACGAAAAAGCGCCGCGACACGGCGTAATTCCGCGCATTTGCACATTTTGTCAAATGTAGAATTATGTGAATTATCGGCGATCGTCCCAACTCAAGCCCAAGTTGGACACCTAATTTTCGTAAATGATTGATTGCGCTGGCATTTTAGGGAAATTCAAGTCGGCGTGGCACTACGCCTTGGGCGGCCGCGGCGTTTTTGGGCGCGTTTGAGTTGGGCAGGCGGCGGGGGGCGAGCCTGGCGGGCGCGCGGCGGCAGGGCGAGATGAGCGCGTTTGAAGAGCGTCGTCACCGCCGGCGCGGCGTCGCTGCGCACCAGCCAATCGGCGCCGCGATGACGGATGCGCACTTGGCTCAGACGGTCGAGATCGCGCAGCAGAACCCGCCACTCGGGCGCGACGCCGGCTTCGCGCATGAGATCGTCGAGATGCTTCTGCATCGCCAGCGCCAGGAACGAGCAAAAGACATGGCCACGAATGGCGGCGTCGGATGAGTGGAAGATCGGCCGCGTGCGCATTACCGCCTTGGTCCGCTGGAAGAGATTTTCGACTTTGAGAAGGTCGCGATAGCGCAGAACCGCCTGCAGCGGCGTGATTTTCGCGTTGGTGCGCAGCACGAAGATTCCGTCGAACCGCGCTTCTTCGGCGAGCTTGCCGGCGTCGATCTCGAACGCCGGCTTGCCCTTGGCCCCTTTGGTCTTGCGCAAATAGCGCCGATAGGCGGAATTGCCGATCAGCGCCTTGTCGCCCCTTTTCAATTGCGCAGCGAGAGCGGCGACGATCGCCTCGCGATTCTCGCGGTCCTTCTCGGCCTCCGCTTCGTTGCGGCAAACGACGTAACGCTCGCCCTCGATCTGCAGCTGTTTGACGAACAACTGAGTTTGGCCGGCCTTGCGCTCGATGAGCAACGGCACGAACGGATCATCGTTCGCCAACACGATTCTTTTGACGATCGCGTCGGAGCGCTCGCGTGCGCCCAGGATGTATTCGAGATTGCGTTCCTCGAGCCCGGCGATCGTCGCGGCCGAGATCATGCCGCGATCGGCGACGACGCAGACCCGGCCGACCCCGAAGCGCGAACGCAGCCGATCGACGACCGGCAGCAATGTCGTCACGTCGGCGGTGTTGCCCGGCCACATCTCGGTGCAGATCGGCCGACCCTCGCCGTCGACGACGAGGCCGAGGATCATCTGCTTCAGATCGGGCCGATAATCCTTGGAATAGCCGCGCTCGCCCAGCGTCTGGCCGCCCTCGCCGTAAAACGACAGGCTCGTGGTGTCCATGAACACGGCGGACAGATCGGTGAAGAGGTCGCGGCGGCGATCGAACAGCTTCTCCTCGATGACGTCCTTGACGCAGCGCGGCGCCAGCGCCTCGGCCGGCTTCTCCTCCATCTCCTCGCCCAGCCAGGCCATCGCCCGGTAGAAATGATGCAGGTCAAGCCCCTCGGCGCCCGGGATGTCGTAATCCGTCATCCACGACGCGCAGTCGCGGTCCGATCCGGAAACGAACAGCCGATGCAGCGCGGCGACGAACACCGCCCGCTCGACCGGGAACTCGAACGCGCGCTCCTTCAACAGATCGCCGAGAACCTCGGCGACGCCGAGCCGCTCCCAGATCTTGCCGAACAGCAGCGGCCCGCCAATCCGCTTGGCCGCGATCGACAAGGCCCCGTCGGCGTCCTCGTCGAGCGCATGGATGAGCAACACCTGATCGGTGAGCTTGGCGCCCGAGGCGATGAGCGAGGCGAGCCCGCCGGAGGCGACCAGTTCGTCGGCGCGCCCCGGATTGGCGACGACGGACTGACGCACGGCGCCGCCGATGCGCTTGTTCTCGACGATCTGCACGTAAGTGCGCTCGCCCGACCTCTTGAAGCGGAAGAACATGGCGGCCCCAAAGCAGAGCACCACAGAATCCGATTCGCAATCAATTATCAAGCCGAAATATTGTGCAAACGTGCCACCACGTTTGGCGAAAATGCCCGATCGCCGTCAATAATATCAACAGGTTGCGAGCGCGAAGACCCGTTTACTGTTCAAGTCGGGTCAAATAGGGCGATCCAATCATGCAACGCCAAGCGATTTCGACAAACGACAAACGTACGCTGCACCTCAATGAAACGGCGGCGCGTTACGACATAATCCGAAGCGCGATTTATGTTTTGATGACGCTCGGCTCGCTGTTCTTCCATCGCGGTTGCCCGTCAAGCCGATGTTTTCATCAGGAATTGCGCGAGAACCTCACCGTTCGCATCGCGATCTCCAATGTTTTCGATAAGGAGATCAACGTCGTTCGGATGGGGGTTCCACTGACACCGCACTTGTCGTCGCCCGCTATCAGCGCTCGACGGCAGTCATCAAGCAGGGCGAGAAAATTGCCGGGTCATCACCTCGCTACGCGCCCCTCCCCGCCTGCTCGATAGCATCCGCCGCAACCGCCAGCGGCGGCGCGAGCTTGAGGATACCGGCGACCGCGCACAAGATTCTGCATACAAGCGGGGGCTGTCGCCGCAACTCCCGCACCCCGGCGACTCTCGACGACTTCCAATTCTTGGAATTCTGTGCCACGCTGAAAGGATGATCGTCATCGGCTCGGCGCTGGTTGAGGTCTATTTCGCGGAGCGCGCCGGTCACAAGGGCGTCAAGGCCGCGCGTTTGCAGTACGACGCCTGGCTACACATTGCGCGCCGCGCGCAATGGCGCAGCCCCGAGGATGTGAAGGCGTCGTATCCGAAGGCGAGCATTCTCAAAGGCGGCCGGGTGGTTTTCAACATCAAGGGCAACGACTATCGGCTGGTCGCGGCGCTGCAATATCAGGCGGGCGTCCTGTCCATACGCTTTTTCGGCGCCCATCGCGAGTACGACGAAATCGACGCGGAGACCGTATAATGGACGCGAACTTGATTGTGATCGACGATGACGCGGAGCTCGCCCGCGCGCGGGCGCTCGTCGAGGCGCTCTGGGATTCGGGCGCGCCCGCCGATATCGCTCGGCTGCGGGCGCAGGCCCTGCTGATCGCCGCCTACGAAGAGAGCCGATGGCCGCGCCGGCCGCTGAGCCCCGCCGAATTGATCCGCCATCTGATGGATCAGCACGGCGTTTCGCGCGCCGAAATGGCCCCCATCTTGGGCACGCCGAGCCGGGTGAGCGAAGTGCTGAGCGGCAAGAAGGGGCTGAGCCTGGCGATGGTCCAGCGGTTGCGCGCGCGCTTTCCCATCCCCGCCGACCTGCTGCTTCCCCCGCCCGGCAGACCGGGCCGCGCCGCGGCCGGCAAGCGCGCAGCGGCTTGAAGCGCGGTGCGGTTCCGTTGTCGCGGGGCCTCGGTTGGTGGAGAAGACTGTGGATGAGGGTGCCGGAGCGCGCTGGGGGAAATGCGTTCCTGCGCATTCGGCCGGGACCGTCAGGTATCGCCCTCCCCGATCGCGTCGGCGAACGCCTTGCGCAACGCCTGCCCCGCCTGCTTGACCCCGACCGCCGCGGAAGCCGCGTCGACCGCGCGCGCCAGCGCCAGCGGCGCGGCGAGCCAGCCGCTCTCGTTGCGCTCGTCGAGGCAATCGACCAGGCCGCCGGGAAAGCAGAAAACGGTCAGCGCCAGCGCGGCATAGACGACGCGCGCCCAATTCCAGGGGCTGGTCGCCGAGGCGGGCTTTTGCGGCTGATCGGTCAAGCGCGCCTCCCTCAAAACTGGAAATAGATGAACGGCGCCGAGCCCGGCGGCGCCATGACGACGATGCAATAGAGCAGCGCGAAGCCGAACGCGATCTGGAACGCCGGGCCGCGATTGTCGATGACGGCGCCGATCACGCCGCGCGTCTGCGGCGGGACGAACTGCGTCAGCGCGCCGCAGGCGATCAGCGGCAGAACGATCGCCGGCATGGTGTTCGGCGCGCCGTTGTCGCTCCACACGCCGGCGATGAATTGCATCGCCGCGTCGAGCGAGGGTGAGCGGAAGAACAGCCAGGCGAAGCAGACGAAATGGAACGTCACCGCCCAATCGACGACGCGGGCGATCGGGCCTTCGCCGAAGCGGGCGAAGGCGGCGCTGCGCCGCCAGGCGTGATCGACGACCAGCGCGACGCCGTGCATCGCGCCCCAGATCAGGAACGTCCAGTTGGCGCCGTGCCACAGGCCGCCGAGCAGCATCGTCAGCATCAGGTTGCGCGCGGTCGTCAGCGCGCCGTGGCGATTGCCGCCCAAGGGAATGTAGAGATAGTCGCGCAGCCATCGCGACAGCGTCATGTGCCAGCGCCGCCAGAAATCGCCGATGCCGAGCGCGCGATAGGGCTGATTGAAATTCTGCGGAAAGCGGTAGCCGAGCAGCGCCGCGACGCCGATCGCGATGTTGGTGTAGGCGCTGAAATCGGCGTAGATCTGGATCGCGTAGGCGTAGACCGCGAAGATCAGATCGAAGCGCGAGAATTGGCTGGGATCGGTGAACACCGGATCGACGAAGCGCACCGCGAGGTAGTTGGCGATCACCATCTTCTTGAACAGGCCGCCGAGGATCAGCAGCATGTTCTCGCCGAAGGAGAAGTCGCCCGCCCGCGGCGGCGAAGCGAGCTGCGGCAGGAATTCGTGGGCGCGCACGATCGGCCCGGCGACGAGATGCGGGAAGAAGCTGACGTAGAGCACGATGTCGAGCGGCGAGCGCGAGGCGGCGAGGCGGCCGCGATAGACGTCGACGACGTAGGAAATCGCGTGAAAGGTCAGAAACGAGATCGCCACCGGCAGCGTGACGTTGACGAACCCGATCGACGGATTGAGCCCCAGCGCGTGGGCGAGGGTGAGGAACTGCGCGATGAAGAAGTCGAGATATTTGAAATAGCCGAGAATGGCGAGATCGAGCGCGACGCCGATCCCGAGCGCGAGGCGGCGAAACGGCCGGCGCGCGGCGGCGTCGACGTAGAGCCCGACCAGATAGGAAATCGCGCCGCTCGCCAGCAGCAGCGCCAGGAAGCGCCAGTTCCACGAGGCATAGAAGGCCAGGCTCAGCGCCAGCAGCACGGCCTTCTTGAGGGTGTTGTAGGAATTGAGGCTCCAGACCAGCGTCAGCGAAAACGCGAAGAACAGCCCGAAATCAATCGTTGGAAACAACATGGGCGCCCGTCTGCCGGCCGTCGATCAGCGGGATGAGGAAATCGGCGAATTGGTCGGCGCTCTGTTTATAGCCTTCCGTCGTCATGTGCACGTAGTCGCGCGCCATCAGCGGCGGGTTGGCGGCGGCCCAAACCTGCGCGCCGCACGGGCCCGGCATTGCGGACGACCAATCCCAGAAGACGGCGCCGACGCGCTCGGCGAGCCGGCGCTGCGCCTCGCGCACTTGCGCGAGTTTGGGCGGCGTCTGCAGGCGGCACGGCGCGGCGTCGGCGGCGGCGGCCGGCTGGCGCGCGGAGGCCGGGCAATCGGGCGACGGCGCGGCGTTGCGGCAGGCGGCGCTCGCGCGCGCGCCGTCGGGCGGGCCGATCAGGACGACGCGCACGCCGGGCCGCAGCGCCTGGAGCCGGCGCACGATCTGCTCGTATTGCGCGGAATAGGCGGCGACGTCGAGCGCGTCGTTGAAGCCTTCGTTGGTGCCGAAGGCGAGCACGACGATGTCGGGGGCGAGGCGGCGCCATTCGTCGGCGAGGTTCTCGGCGGCGAGCTTTTGCAGCAGTTGCACGGTCGCGCCGGGAAAACCGAGGCTGATGTAGGAGACGCCGTCGCCGTCGCGGGCGACCTCGACGCCGGTCACGGTCACCGGCGCGTCGCTGAGCGCCCGCACCGCGACGTCGTGGAAGCCGCTCGCCCCGGTCTCGGACGGCTGCAAGTCGAGCGTCGCGCGCGCGTCGGCCGCGCCGTCGAGATCGATCTGCCCGCGGGGCTCGCCGTCGACCAGCACTTCGGCGCGGCCGCCGCCGGGCTGCTTGAGAAAAGCGACCTCGAGCCGATCGTAGGGAAGGCCGCCGCGCGCCCTCAGGCTGAGCGAGGCGCCGGCGTGACGCGCCACCGCGTTGAAGCCGGAAAGGTAGAAGCGGCGCGTCTCGTCCGATTTTTGCAGCGCCTCGTAAGTCCAGTCGTCGGAGGCGTCGCTTTCGAACAGCGCCGAGCGCACGCCCAGGTGCGGCTTGCCGGGCACGAGGTAGGCCGTCCCGCCCGGGCCGAACGCCTGCTGCAGGCGCTCACGGACGCGGCCGGTGAAAAAATCAGCCGAAGTATGGCTGTCGCCGAGCTGCAGGATCGTCACGCGATGGGCGGTGAAGAACTCCGGCGCCAATTCGCCGTAGGCGGAAAACGAGTCGCCCGGGCGACCGGAGGCGGGCAGAGCCGCCTCCAGCGCGGCGAGCGCGCCCAGGCCGCGGGTGCGGCCCGTCGGCGTCGGGTCGATCGTCGGCTGGGCGAGCATCGCGACGCGCAGCAGTTTTTCGGCCGGGCTCGGCTCCGCGTCGCTCGCCGCCGTCGCCGCGGTCGCTTCGATGAGCGCGGACAGATCGCGCGGGCGCCAGGCCGCCAGGCGCGCGTCGGCCAGGGCGAGCGCGGAAGGCGCGAACGTCGCGGGCAACGCGAGCCGGCTCGCCGCTTCCAGGGATCGCTCGGCGACGGGGTCGCTCGCCGCGCCGTCCGGGCCGACCTTCGCGGTCAGGCTCGCGCCGGCCGCGCCGATCAGCAGGACGAACGCCCAGGCGAGCAGCGGCGCCGAATTTCGCAACCCCTCACCTCTCTCCCGTCTTCTCGCACTCGTCGGCGACGTCGCGGCCGCGCTGCTTCAGACTTTGCACGATCGCGGGATAGAAAACGTCCATCACCATGTCGTAGCCGGCGCTGGTGAAGTGAACGCCGTCGGGCGCGCGCACTTGCACCATCGCGTTGTTCGCGTTGGGCAAGAACGGTTTGTATTCGTCGACGCCGGAGTGCGACTCCCACGGCGGGACATAGGCGGCGCGCGGCGAGTCGACATGCGCGACCGCCTCGGCGAACAGGCGGTTCTTCGCGATCGCATCGGCGTTGGCGGCCGGATCGAGCATGACGGGAAGACCCATCACCAGCATCGAGGCGCCGTGCGCGAGCGCGCTTTGCAGGACGCCTTCGACGAGCCCCCGATAGCGGGCGTCGAAGTCGGGCCCGCCGTATTCGACGCGCGTCTTCTGGGCGTCGACGATCGACTGGCGATCGTTGACGCCGAACGAGCCGACGAACAGGTCGACGCCCGGGTCGGTCGCCAGCGCCGCCACTTCATCCAGCCAATTGAATTGGTCCAGCCGGGTCAATCCCGTCCCATTCTTGGCGTGACGTATCAATTTTATCTTTTCCGCCAGACATTTGTCTTTTCCAAGGCGGCGAAACAACGCCCCCCACAGCCCGTCCGCCATCGAATCGCCGACAAAAGCGATGCGGATCGGCGGCGGATCGCCCGGCGCCGCAGCGGCGAACGCGGTCGGCGCTGCGGCGAAAACGACGCCCAACGCCAAAGCGCCCAACCCCAAAAAGACTGCCGACCTATAAATCCTCTTCTTGCACATGCCTCGAGCGCCCTCGGTTGACCATCGTCTTCACTTCGGCGCGGGCGTTCTCGGCGCCGCAGGGGCGGCGACGTGCGCTTTCTTCTTGTATTTCTTCTTGCCGGGCGCCTTCTTGCCGACGTTGGCGACTGTCTTGTGTTCGCTCGCAGCGGCAACGACGACCGGGATGCCCGCAGCCGAGGCCGCTATCTGCCACATGCGGGCGTAGCCCGCCATAGTAAAGTGTACGCCGTCGGGGGCGTGCAGGGAGCGCTCGCAGAAGCTGGCGTCCTGCAGGCTGACGTAGGTCGCCGAGCCGCCCGCGAGCTGCGCCGCCAGGATCTCGTCCAGCTTTTTCGCATAGATTTCCCAGGGCTTGAGCACGCAGGGCGGACCGAGCCAATAGAGCTTGACGCCCTGGGCCTCGGCCGCCGCGACGATTTGCTCGACGCGCTTATGGACGTCGAGGGCCGCGGCGCCGCCGACCGCGTCGTTGGTCCCCAGGCTCATGAAGACCGTCGCCCCCCGAGGCATTTCGCTCAATTGCTTGAAAATGAAGGCCGTGTAGATCGCCACGTTGAAGCGGTTGGCGGGCGACGGCAGGTTGGTCGCCAAATGCACGCCCTCGCCGATGCTGTCGCCGATGATCCTGAGGTCGTCGGCGAAAGCCGCCGAGGGCGCGGCGAGCGCGACGAGGAAGCAAACCATAAGGCGGCGCAGCGACACGGGGATCACCAAAGGCAAACAGGGCAAACGGCGCCCTCACGAAACCACGCCATGGTTAACGAGCGATGAAATCCGCGCCTTGCGGGCGCGTGAGGCGACGACGATTCCTCGCTCATTCGCAGCGATAGCGCCAGCGCCCGTAGCGCCAGGGACGCAGCCACGACGCGCCGAGCGCGATCGAAGCCGGCGGCGGATCGAAGCCGGCGGCGCTCCACGGATGGCAGCGGCAGATGCGCGCCGCCCCCATCCAGCCGCCCGCCCACAGGCCATGGCGCAGGATCGCCTCGTCGGCGTAGGCCGAGCAGCTCGGCAGATATCGGCACCGGCGCCCGATCAGCGAAGATAGCGTCAGTTGATAGAAGCGGATGAGCGCGTGCGCGGCGCGGCGCGGCGCGAGCCGAAGCGCGTTCACGGCGCCGGCGCCAGGACCGCGCGCGCGCCCGTCGCGGCGCTCGCCGGCTTGGCGGCGATCTGGCCGAGCGCGTCGACCACCGCGTCGAAGGTCAGCAAGGTCGAGGCGTGGCGCGGCCTATAGTCGCGCACCGGCTCGAGAACGGCGAATTCGGCCCATTTGCCCGTCGGCGGCGGCCCGTTCTCTTTCAACATGCGGGTCACCGCCTCGCGCAGCGCCACGAGTTCCTCAGGCGTCGCGCCGATGACGTGGCGCGCCATCAGCGACGAGGAGGCCTGCCCCAGCGCGCAGGCCTTGACGTCGTGGGCGAAGTCGCTGACGCGGCCGTCGCGAACGACGAGGTCGACGACGACCGTCGAACCGCATAGCCGCGAATGGGCCGTCGCGCTCGCGTCGGGCGAGGCGAGCCGGCCGAGCCGAGGAATGTCGGCGGCCAATTCGAGAATGCGCGTGTTGTAGATTTCGTTCAGCATGCTCGCGATACGCGCGGCTGGTCGAGCCGCTTCGCCTTCCTATATAGGAGGGCGCGCCGGCAAAGAAGAGGGCCGGCCGGGCCGCGGCCTCCCCGTCGCCGAACCGCCAAGGAATCGAGATGGACGACATTGTTACGCTCAAGGCGCAGCGCCGCGCGCCCACCGTCAGGCCGAGCCGCGAAGCGGCGGAGGCGGCCGTTCGCACTTTGATCGCCTGGGCGGGCGACGATCCCGCCCGCGAAGGCCTCGTCGACACGCCCCGGCGCGTCGTCAAGGCCTATGAGGAACTGTTCGCCGGCTACGGCGAGGACGCCGGGTTGGCGCTTTCGCGAGTCTTCGAGGAGGTCGAGGGTTACCAGGACATCGTGCTGGTGCGCGACATCCCGTTCGTCTCGCACTGCGAGCACCATATGGCGCCGTTCTTCGGCAAGGCGCATATCGGCTATTACCCCAGCCACGGCGTGGTCGGCCTGTCCAAGCTGGCGCGCATCGTCGACACCTTCGCGCGCCGCCTGCAGACGCAAGAGGCCTTGTCGGCGCAAATCGTCGAAGCGGTGGACGCCGCGCTCGGCGCGCGCGGCGTCGCGGTGTTGATCGAAGCCGAACACACCTGTATGTCGATGCGCGGAGTGAAGAAGCATGGGATCTCGACGGTGACGACGCAGTTCTCCGGCGTGTTTCGCGCCCGACCGGAAGAGCAGGTCCGCTTTCTGACCTTGCTGCGCGGAGCGAGGTGAAGCGATGTCCCTCGCCCCGAAGGCCGGCGCCGCGATCGACCGTGAGGAGGGCGGCGAGTTCGCGCCACGCTTTTCCGCTGACGGGCTCATCACCTGCGTGACCGTCGACGCCCGCAGCGGCGACGTGCTGATGGTAGCGCATATGAACGCCGAGGCGCTCGACAAGACGCTGTCGAGCGGCTTCATGCATTATTGGTCGCGCTCGCGCCGATGCCTGTGGCGCAAGGGCGACACCTCCGGACAAGTGCAACGGGTCGAGGAATTGCGGGTCGATTGCGATCAGGACGCGCTGCTGGCGCGGGTGACCGTGGGCGGCGACGGCGGCGCCTGCCACACCGGGCGACGGTCCTGCTTCTATCGGCGCCTGGAGAAGAGCGGCGACGGAGCGCGCCTGGAGCCGATCGCGAAAGCGCGAAGCCCCAGCGGATGATTGCCGGGCGGGTCGCAGCGGCGCCGAGGACGGAGCGACGCGTCGCCCCGTTCCCAACCGATGGGAACGAGGCGCAACAACGGCGCAAGCGCGACGCTCAGGCGGCGCCGATATATTCGCGCAACGCCTGGCGTTCGCGGTCGATCGCGTCGACGTGCCGCTTGACGACGTCGCCGATCGAAACAATGCCGACGAGCCGACCGTCCTCGACCACCGGCAGATGGCGAAACCGCTTGTCGGTCATGATCTCCATGACTTGGTCGAGCGAAGCGCGCTCGGTCACGGTGGTGACCTTGGCGGTCATGTGCCGCAAGACCGGCTCCTCGAGCGCGCTGGCGTAGCCGCGTCCGATCGCGCGCACGATGTCGCGCTCCGATATGATGCCGAGAACGCCGATCGCGTCGTCCGACACGACGGCGGCGCCGACGCCGTCCGCAGTCAGCGCCGCCGCGGCCTCCTTCAACGTGCGGTGGGGCTGGACGGTGAGCACGTACCGGCCCTTTTCCATGAGAATGCGGGCAACGTTCATTGGGGCCTCCCTCCTTTGGCGCTCTTCTGACGAGACCGCCTTGACCGGCGAGGATGCGCTGGGCCGCGCGCGCGATCAAGCGCAATTCGCGCCTTCGCGCCGACGACGGGTTCAGGCGCGGACGAGCCGAGCGCTCGGCGTCATCGCAGTCCCGCGTCGACGATCAGGCATTGCTTGGTGATCATGCGGCTGTCGTCGGCGGCCAGGAACAGCGCCATGCGCGCGATCTCGTCGGCGAGCAGGACGCGCGGCAGGCATTGGCGCGCGACGAACTCAGCGACGTCGGCGTCGCTCATCCACAGGCGGCGTTGGCGCTCGGTCATGACCGCGCCGGGCGCGATCGCGTTGACGCGAATATTGTCGCGGCCGAACTCGCGCGCCAGGCTCTTCGTCATCCCGAGGACGCCGCCCTTGGCGGCCGAATAGGAAGACATGCGCGCGGAGCCTATCATCCACGCAGTCGAAGTAAAATTGATGATCGAGCCGCCGCCGATTTCGCGCATCGAGCGGCGCGCGATCTGCGCGGCGAAGAACTGGTGCTTGAGGTTGACGCCCATCGACCAATCCCAGTCGGCCTCGGTCACCTCGTCGGCGTCCTGGCGCCGGTCGTTGGCGGCGTTGTTGACCAGGACCGCGATCGGCCCGAGCCGCTGGCGCGCCTCCTCCATCGCCGCTTCGAGCGCGGCGAGGTTCAGCAGATCGCATTCGAGGAACAGCGGCTTTTGCGGGGCGGCGGCGAGGCGCTCGACCAAGCGAGAGGACTGGTCGCTGTCGATGTCGACGAAGGCGACGCTCGCGCCCTGGCCGACGAAGGCCTCGACCATCGCCGCGCCGATCCCCGAGCCGCCGCCGGTGATGAAGACGACGCGGTCGCGCAGGCTGGGATAACGGGCGAAGGGCACGGGGGAGACCTCGGAGAATCGACGCTGTCCGCCAGACTAGCAGCGCCGGGCGCGGCGCGGCAAATGAAAGCGCGGCGCGGCTCATGTAGACGCGCTCGGCGAGCGCGTCCGGCGCGACAGCGCCCCCTTTCCGCTATGCCAATCTCGCCGAACTTTCCCACACGACCGCGAAATGGAGCTTCAATATCAAGTTGCATGCGTGTACCCCAATGGGGTACGTTCGCGGGATGACGGAATGGGCGTCGGTGGTCGAGACGGCGAGTTATCTCGCTTCGGCCGAACTCTTGATGACGGAAGACGAGCGGGCCTCGGTGGTCGACGCCGTCGCCCAAGACCCGCAAATCGGCGATTTGATGCCGGGAACGGGCGGGCTGCGAAAGTTGCGCGTCGCCCTGCAGGGGCGAGGCAAGCGAGGCGGCGGGCGCGTGATCACGTTCTTTCACGATCGCGGGATGCCGGTGTTTCTGATTGCGCTCTACGCAAAAGCCGCGCAGAGCGACCTCGATCCGCGACAACGCCGCGCCGCCAAGGCGCTGACCGACGCCATTCGAGCCCAATACGGGAGATGAAGCGATGAAGGCGAAAGAATTCGACGCGCTGTTGGCGGGGCTCGACGACGCCCTGGCGTTCGCGAAGAAGGACGCCAGGCCCGGAACGCGCGAGCATCGCATCGAAGTGACGCGCGGCTTCATCGCCGAGACGCGCCTCAAGGCCGGGCTGACGCAGGAGGAATTCGCTAAGGCCACCGGCGCTTCCCTCGGCGCGGTGCGAAAATGGGAGCGCGGCGAGCGCTCGCCCTCGGGCGCCGCCGCCATGCTCGTGCGCATCATGGCGCGCGCGCCCGAACTGGTCATCGAGGAGGCGGGCTTGAAGCGGCGGCCGGCCAAGCGCGGCGCGCCGGGGAAGGCGGCGTAGCGCCGGCGGATGGCGGCGAAGGCGAAAGCTAGCGCCCCCGCCCCCGCATCAGCGCCAACAGCCCCTTGAGCGGCGCGGCCGGGCTTGGCGGGCAGCCGGGGATGTGGAGGTCCACGGCCGCGACGTCGCCGACGCCGCCGGCGATCGCGTAGCCGCCGGCGAACACGCCGCCGTCCTTGGCGCCGGCGCCCGAGGCGATCGCCCATTTGGGCGCCCGCGCCGCGGCGATCATCGCGCGGCGCGCAGCAGCGCGAGAAGCTCGCGGTGCATCGTCTCGTTGCCGCCGCAGATCGAGCCGGTCTGGAGGAAGTCGGGTGCCCCGTCCGCGTCCGAGACGTAGCCGCCGGCTTCGCGGATGAGCAGCGCGCCGGCCGCGATGTCCCAGGAGTTGAGGCCGCGCTCCCAGAACGCGTCGAACCGCCCCGCGGCGACGCAGGCGAGATCGAGCGAAGCGCATCCCAGGCGCCGGACGTTGACGACCTGCGCCATCACCGCCGCCAACTCCGCCTTGAAGCGCGGATGCTCCGACGCCTTGCCGAGGTGCGGCACGCCGCAGCCGATCAGCGCCTGCGACAACTCGCGGCGCGCCGCGACCCGCAGGCGGTGGGCGCCGCCGAAGGCGCCCTGTCCCTTTTCGCTGACGTAGAACTCGTCGGTGGCGGGATTGTAGACGACGCCGGCGATGATCTGCCCCTCACGCTCCAGGGCGAGCGAAACGGCAAAAATCGGGATCGCATGGAGGAAGTTGGTGGTCGCGTCGAGCGGATCGATATGCCAGGTGTGGCTCTTGTCCGAGCCCTCGACCCGTCCCGCTTCCTCCATCACGAAGCCGTAGCCGGGGCGCGCCCTGGAAAGCTCCTCGAACAGCACCTTTTCCGAGCGCTTGTCGGCGAGGCTGACGAAATCGCCGGGCCCCTTCATCGAAACCTGCAACTGCTCGATTTCGCCGAAATCGCGCTTCAGGCCGCGGCCCGCCTTGATGGCGGCGTTGGTCATCACGGTCATCAGGGCGGAGCGGATCATGGCGAGTCCGAAGGGCGAGAGGCGGGCGGAGGCTTAAGGGATGCTCGGCGGCGACGCAACTTTCGGCGGCGGACGAGTCCCAGGGCGCCGAACTCGGTTCACGAACGCCCGGAGCCATCGACGCCGCGCGTCATCGACCGCTTGGAGAGCCTCTTGTTCCGCCCGCGAAGCCCTGCCAAGGACGGCGCTTCGCGCCGCCGCGCGGCTTAAGTCCTTGACGGGCCTTCACGGTCGGAATTCTTGCCGCCAAGAGGTCGACGGCGGGGACTGTCGCATCGCCGGGGCGTTGGCGTCGACCCGGATTTGGCAAGCCTGACGCGAGACCCCTGCTTCTTGCGTCGCGAAGCGGCTGGGATCATCATGGGGGAAGCGTGGCCGCGCCACGATCGAGCGATCGAGGAGAAAGCGATGAAGATCAGCGCCCGGAACGTCCTGAAGGGAACGGTGATCGACGTCAAGAAAGGGGCGACGACGGCCCACGTGCGCATCGACGTGAAGGGAGCGATCGTCACGGCTTCCATCACCAACGAATCCGTCGACGACCTGAAGTTGGTCAAAGGCATGGCCGCCTACGCGGTCATCAAATCGTCGGACGTCATGGTGGGCGTGGAATGAGCCCGCTCGCGCGCGTTCTGCTGGTCGCGGCGCTTTTCTGCCCCGCGTTTGCGCAGGCGGGGGAGCCGGGCGGCTGCGACAAGTTCAAATGGCCGCTCGCCCACGAGCGTTCGGCGCTCTCGGCGCCGACGGCGCGGCTCGAACCCGGCGCGACGCTGGGCTTCGACGCCGCGGCGAGCGTGCATCTGGTCCCCCTGGCGGAGGCGAAGCTGGAGCTGGCGCCGGAAAGGTCGCCGAAGGCCTCGCCGAGCTACGCCGGCGCGATCAAGCTCGATGCGCCGGCCGCGGCCGGGACTTTCAAGGTCAGCCTCTCCGACGCGGGTTGGATCGACGTCGTCCAGGACGGGCGCTTCCTCAAGCCCGTCGCCGTCAGCGGCGCGCCGGACTGCCCGGGCCTGCGCCGGAGCGTCAAGTTTCCGCTCGCGGCCAAGCCGCTGACGATCCAGCTCAGCGACGTGAAGAGCCCCGATATTTCTCTCATCGTTTCGCCGGAATAGGAGGCCCGCGCCCCGACGCGCCGTCTCGAGGCCTTTCTCGACCCGCCGAAGCCGCGTGTCGCCGCCCAGACCCGTGACCGCGCTTTCGCCACGATCCAGCCTCGCTCAACCACGGCGCAATAGAGTGCGATCCCTCGCAGGCGGGGGAGTCAAAGGCAGCCGACACGATGGATTCAGCAAAAACGACGCGCACGACGATCGTCCATCCGACCGACTTTGCGCCCGGCGACGCCTCGGCGTTCGCTCACGCCGTGGCGATGACGCTGGCGTCGAAATCCCATTTGTGCCTGCTCCAGGTGAGAGACGAAGGCGAAGCCTTCTTCGCGCAGACGCTGGGGCTTCGCCATGTGCGCGACCTTCTGGTGCGCTGGAAGAAGCTGGCCGAGGACACGCCGTACGATCGTTGGGAATCGGAACTCGACGTGCAAGTGTCGAGCGCGAGCGTCGTAGCCCGCAACGCGCGCACCGGGATTCTGCAGTTTCTCGAAGATCGGCCATGGAATATCGTCGTGCTCGCCACCTACCAGCACAAGGCGCTGACCCGTTGGCTCGACGCGCCCGTCCACCAGAGCGTGTTGCGCCAGCTGCGCACCATGAGTCTGTTCTTGCGCGAAGGCGCCAGGGGATTCATCGACTTCGCCACCGGCGCGCTGGCTTTGAAGACCGTTCTCATGCCTATCGACGCCGATTTGCCCAGCATCCTCGCGATCCGTCGCGTTGAAGCCATGATCAAACTGGTGGGTTGCGACGCGAGCGTCCAGTTGCTGCATGTCGGAGAGCGCGCGCCCGAGCTGACCGATGAGCGGGGCAAACCCCTCGGCCTGCCGATGATCCTGCGCGAGGGTCCCGTGGTCGACACGATCCTTCGCACCGCCGACGAACTGCAGGCCGACATCATCGCCATGCCGACCGCGGGACGGCACGGCCTGTTGGACGCGGTGCGCGGAAGCACGAGCGCGCGGGTGGTCGACGACGCGCATTGGCCCTTGCTCGCCGTCCCCGTCGGTTGACCGCCGGCGCATGATTGCGGTTTTCGCTTGCCAAGCGGCGGCGACGCAAGACAATGGCCGCCGCGTCGCGGCGTTGGCGCGACGCGACAGCAAGGGGAGACTTCGATGATCGCCCAAGCATTGGCCGTATCCGTCGCCATGGCGACCCTGGCGGGCGTCGGCGCCGCGCGCGCGATGTCGCTGACGAGCCCCGACATCGAGCCCGGCGCGCGCATCCCCGACGAACAGGCGTTCAACGGCTTCGGCTGCCCGGGCAAGAATGTTTCGCCGGCGTTGAGCTGGTCGGGCGCGCCGGCGGGCGCGAAGAGCTTCGCGCTCACCCTCTTCGATCCCGACGCGCCGGCAGGCGGCTTTTGGCATTGGGCGGTCTTCAATATTCCGGCCGACGTTTCCAGCCTGCCGAAGGGCGCGGGCGATCCCAACAGCGCCACGGCGCCCAAGGGCGCGACGCAGAGCCGCAGCGGTTTCGGCGCCCCCGGTTACGGCGGCCCCTGCCCGCCCAAGGGCGACAAGCCGCACCGCTATCAATTCACCGTCTACGCCGTGGACGTCGAGAAGCTCGACGCGGACGAGCGCGCCTCGGCGGCCGCCGTCGGCCTCGCCCTGAAGCTCCATGCGTTGGCCAAGGCGACCTTGACCGGCCTTTACGGGCGCTGAGCCGGCGTAATTTTCAAGGCGCGCGCCGCTCGGCGTCGTTGGACCACGACGGTCGCGCTCATGGCGACGCGCCGGGCTCCGGCCAGGCCCGCGCCGCGAGAAGCGCCTCGAGTTCTTTCGCCGCGACCGGCCTGCTGAAGCGATAGCCCTGCATTTCGTCGCAATGGTTTTCGCGCAAGAACGCGAGTTGCTCGTCGGTTTCGACGCCTTCGGCGATGACCCTCATATTGAGCTTCTTTCCCAAGGAAATCACCGCGGAGGCGACGGCTCTGTCGTCCTCGTTGTCAGCGAGATCGTCGATGAACGACTTGTCGATTTTCAACCTCGACACCGGAAACGTCTTCAGCGCGCTGAGGCTGGAATAGCCGATGCCGAAGTCGTCGATCGAGAGCTGGACGCCCAGCCCTTGCAACGCCTTCATGGTCGCGACCGCCTGCTCGATGTCCTGCATGATCAGGCTTTCGGTCAGCTCCAGTTCGAGATGCTTGGCCGCCAATCCGCTCGCGCCGAGCGCGCTGACGACATTTCCGATCAACTGCGCATCCCTGAACTGTCGCGCCGATACGTTCACGCAGACGTTCATCGCCGGCAGGCCCGCGTCCTGCCAGGCCTTGTTCTGGCGACAGGCTTCGTGAAGCACCCAATCGCCGATCGGCACGATCAGGCCGGTTTCCTCGGCCAGGGGGATGAACTTCATCGGAACCATCAATCCCAACGTCGGGTGGTTCCAGCGAATCAATGCTTCGACCGCGAAGACGCGCCCCGTCCGCAGGTCGACCAGCGGCTGATAGTGCAGAACGAACTGGCGACGCGGGATGGCGTCGCGCAGCTCCTCCTGCAGGGTGAATTTCTCGCGAACCTTGGCGTTCAACGCGGGCGTGTAGAACTGGAAATTGTCCCGACCGACTTGCTTGGCGCGGTACACCGCCGCGTCGGCGTTGGCCAGCAACTTCTCGGCGTTCGTCCCGTCGTCGGGATAATTCGCGACGCCGAGGCTGCTCGTCACGCGAAACGTGTGACCATCGAGATGAACCGGCTCTGCGATCGCATTTCGGATTCTTTGCAGGATCGTGGCGACGTTCTCCGCGCTCTTGGGTTGATCGAGCAGCAGGATGACGAATTCGTCGCCGCCGACCCGCACCACCGTGTCGGTCGCTTTCACGCAGGCGACCATCCGGCTGGCGACGACCTTCAACAGTTCGTCGCCGGCGCTGTGGCCCAGACTGTCGTTGATGCATTTGAAATTGTCGAGATCGACGAACACCACCGTCGCCCAACGGCCGCATCGTTGCGCGCGCAGCAAGGCTTGCGAGAGACGATCGTTCAGCAAAGCGCGGTTCGCAAGCCCGGTCAGCGCGTCATGGTTGGCCATGAATTGAATGCGTTCTTCGGCGAGCTTGCGTTCGATGGCGATGCCGGCCATGTGGGTGGCGATGTCGATGAGCCGCATTTCAACCGGCGAGGGTTCGCGCGCTTCCTTCGAATACATCGCAAAGACGCCCCGCACCCCGCCGTCATGCGACAGGATCGGCGTCGACCAGCATGAACGAAGCCCATTCGCGGCGGCCAAGTCCCTGTAATCGGCCAACAACGGGTCGGTCTGCGCATCGGCGACGATGACGGCTTCTCGCCGATAGGCGGCCGTGCCGCACGACCCCTCCCGCGGACCGATCGGCATGCCGTCGATGGCCTTGACATAGGCCTCGGGCAGGTTCGGCGCGGCGCCGAGGCGCAGGCGCGTCCCATCCCCGTCGACCAGCAGGATGGAGCCGAATATCCCGGTCAACTGGGATTCGACCAGGTGCATGAGGCGATCGAGCACGTCTTCGAGCGACGCGCCCATCGCAATCATCTCGAGGATTTGCGCCTGCCCGTCGCGTAGAGCGTCGGCCAGTCTGCGTTCGGTGATGTCGCGCGAGATGCCGATCAACCCGAAGATTTCGTTGTTGTCGTTGCGTAGCGGCACCTTCGTCGTCGTGATCCAAGTTTTGACGCCCGAGGCGTCGATCACGTATTCTTCTTTTTCGATCATCGGCTGTCCGGAATGGATGATCCTCTGTTCATCGTCGAAGTACTGCTGCGCAGTCTCCAGTGGATGAAGTTCGAAGTCCACCTTGCCGATCAAATCTTCGGGCCCCGCCCGGCCAATTTTGGCCGCTGAAGCTTTGTTGGCGACGATGAAGCGGCTCTTGACGTCCTTGATCCAGAGAATGGCGGGCACCCAGTCGATCAGCGTCTGGAGCGAGAGGCGCTCGTTCGCCGCATCGCGCTTGGCCTTCAGTCCGGTGACGTCCTCATGCGTCTCCACCCAGCCGCCGTCGGGCACTGGCTGGTGACAGACTTGGATCAACCGCCCGTCGTTCAGCTCGTCGGTCCAGGTTCTCGAGGCGGCGGACGAATGGGTCGAACGGGCCAAGGCGAGATCGGCGTCGCCGGCGATTGCGGATGTTCCCGCGGCGACGCGAAGCTCCGCGATCTCAGGCGGCGTCGCGCCCGGACGAACTTGCTCGGGCGCAAGTCGATAGATTTCCCGATAGCGGCGGTTGCTCACGATCAGCCGGCCCTCGTCGTCGAAACGGCAAACGCCCAGCGTGATGGCGTCGATGGTGGTCTGACAGCGCCGCGCCTCCGCCTCGAGCGTCGCGATCTCGGCCCGAAGGTCGCGCTCGACGACTTCATGGGACTCGCTCGCCGCGCGCGCGAGCGCGGCGATGCCGGATTTGTCGAGCGCGCCCTTGGCGCGCTTTGCCGGATTTGCGAGCAAATGAATATCCTCCGCCGCTGCGATCGGAGCCGAGCCCATTAGCGCCGCGCCTATCCCACCTGTTTGCGGAGGTTAAGGCGGCCCGATTAATGGGACGTAAAACAACGAAAGGTTCGAGACAAACGCAGCAATCTTTACTTAATATGATACTTACCGCGATCGTTGGCGTCGTAGAGCAAGGATCGAACGCTGGAGAATTCATGGGAAGCGCCGCGCCATCGCCGCAGCGTCGACGGCGAGCGCTGCTCGGGCCGGCGGGCGGCTGTCGGCGAAGGCGCAACAGCGGCGCGCGCCCGGCCCCTGCCCTCAGCTATCCATCTTCAGCGCCGCGATGAACGCCTCCTGCGGGACATCGACCTTGCCGAACTGGCGCATCGTCTTCTCGCCCGCCCTCTGCTCTTCCAGGAGCTCGCGCTCGCGGGCGTCGTCCTTGCGCAGCGCGCGGGCGGTCAGGCCGCGCCGACGCTCTTGCGCGGCCGGGTCTGATCGCCGCGCCCCGCCAGGAGCCCTTCTATCGAAATATCCTCATCCAGTTCGTCCCAATGAAGCCCGCGGGAACTCATGCTCACCGCTTCCCGTTGCTCGGGAGACGCGTGCAAGAGGCGGGGGAACCAAGCCAAGGGGACGCTCAATGTGCGGCCGTCGGACAACTCGACCCAGAAGCTGTCCTCGTCGAAGCGGACGCTCTTAGCTCTCACCAAAGAATTCATCCCAGATCCTCATTATGAATTCGCGGCGCCCCTGCCCTCAACTATCCATCTTCAGCGCCGCGATGAACGCCTCCTGCGGGATGTCGACCTTGCCGAACTGGCGCATCTTCTTCTTGCCCGCCTTCTGCTTCTCCAGCAGCTTGCGCTTCCGGGTGGCGTTGTGCGGCGATTTGCACGTCGACACGCAACACGCTCTATCGGGTCGCAGCGGGACTTAGCGGCAGGTGTTCCTTTATCCAAGCGTTCGCCGCCGCAGGGCTATTGTCCCATACGTCCCGCGGCACGCTAGCAAACACGAATTCATAGCACTCACCTCGCGAGCCGCCGCGCAGGCGGTCTTCGTACCAGTCGATCCAGACGTCCCAATCCTGGTCTCGAGGTAAGTTGGACCGAAGAATTGCCCAGGCCTCTCTGGTCCAGTCAGGCACGTCGGGCAGCCACAAAGGCAGGTCCATCAAGACGGCAGCGTTGACCTTTCGAACCTCTCCAATGTCCGCGTGGATCACGTCCCAAATGTCGTGCGTCGCCGCGCGGGCAGACGCAAAGACAGGCTGAGGCGGCATCCTGAACTGCGTCGGTGTCCGCGCCACTGGCGCGTGCGGAGCGGACGGCCGCAAAAGCGGCGCCGGCCGCATTGGCGGATGATGCGAACGCTTCGGCGTCCGCGGCGCGGACGTCGGCCTCGGCAGCGGCGCGGGCGGCAGCGAAGGCGGCTGCTGCAGCGCGGTTGGCGGCAAAATTGTCCAGTTCTTTGGCACGAGACGGATATTTGCCCGCGACCCGCGTCAAAGCGGTAGCGCGAAAAATAGCGGCCGTTAAGGTCAAAAACTCAGACAAGTTCTTCGCACTTCGCGGCTGTCGCAGCGGGAGAACGGCTTGCGGCAGGACACGCAACGCGGCCCGCACGCCGATCACGACCGCAACTCTCCTGCTCTGGCGCCACAGCCAAAGCTCAAGCGATTCTCGGTCGTTGATCATGGGTTTCGGTGTGCGCCGCCTGCCAGCCCGCCGCGACGGTGAAGGCTGCGGTTCCGGTTCGGATTGTGCGGATACAGGCGAGCGGTGCAGCGACGGTGCAGTTGGTGCCGGCAGCGGCGCAAGTGGTGGCTCAGCGTCAGTTGCTACTCGTGGCGACGAAAGAACCAACGCTGGTGAGGTTGGCAGGAGCGAGGGTGAGGGCGCCAGCGGCGGCGGGACGTCCTTGCGCGCCGCGATCTCCCCCGCGATCTCCGCGATTTCGTCCGCGGCGTCCGACATGTGCCGATAGCGATCGTTAACCGAATATTCGAAAAGCGACTTGCCGTCGCGCGGCCGGAGATTCTTGTCGCGCACAATGTCGAGTGCGATGTTCGGCGTCGGCGTCAGCAGCAGCGGATAGAAATGGACGTCCTCGCAGTTCGCCTGCCGCTCGCGAATGATCGCAATCTCCTTGTCGATGATATAGTCGGACGACAACGAATGGGGCGACACGAGCAGGACGAAGATATCGCAGGCGCGGAGCTTTCTCTCGATTTCCGGATCAACATTGTCGCCGCCGCGCATGAGCCGGTCGATCCAGATTTCGACCGCGCCGTGCTTGACGGCGGGCCTGAGATAGCCGGTTACGAACGAAAGCCATTTGACCTCACCCTCGGCAGGCTGCTCCGGCTCGTCCGCGTGTGCATAGCTGATGAAGATGATCGGCTTGGGCGGAGAGGTCGACTCGCGTGCAACCTTCTCCGGCGACCTCTCCTCCGGCATAAGTGCCAGGTGGCCGGTCTTGAGCCGTTCGATTTCCGCGTCCGCTCCAGAGTGATATCTCGTAGCGTCAAACGGGTCGACTTTGTTCGGAAATCCTTGCCCCCTCAATCGGCGATCTGTATCGGTCGCATGACGGATGATTGTTGCTGCAAAGCGGTGCAGGCAGTCACTTGTTCCGTCTAGCGAGGAGTTTCGGAGCTTGCTCGGATACCCACGCGTCGCTTCGTCCCACCGTTTGAAAGTCTCGTGAACCTTCTGATTCAGATACCTACCAATAGCCTGCCAAAAAATCTGCTGTTGCTGCGCCCCAAACTTAAATCCGCTGCAATGGATCCGTCCCCCGCGAAAATCATCTACGTCGGTAACGCCGCCCTGATATGTCATACCGTGCCAAGGGAATAGCCATTGGTTGGCGAAGCGTTGCCGCTCGACGTCGAGTTCGCTCTGGAGCGTCAATTCGAATGGCGTCATCGGCACGGCCAAGGCTGTCGATTCCCTTACTCCTACATACCACCGCCGTATCCAAATTCACCATTCACAACGGGAGGAACATGTCCCGTCCTTCCAATTGCCGCTCACATTTCAATCTACCCCGCCCGACCCCTCGCGCCGCGTCAGTGGAACGCTCGCAACCCGCGCCGCCCTTGCGAGCGGCTGCGAGTTGCCCGTTCGCGCGATAAGTAACATATTTCATTAGTTAATAATTCACTCGCCCCCGAAACTAACGGCCGGTCACGCCCACGCCCGTTCCGGGCACCGTCTAGAAACCGGACACAAAACGGCACCCAAGCCCCTGAAATCCCCGTATCGCGAGACACATTCGCCGCTGCTCAGCTATCCATCTTCAGCGCCGCGATGAACGCCTCCTGCGGGATGTCGACCTTGCCGAACTGGCGCATCTTCTTCTTGCCCGCCTTCTGTTTCTCCAACAGCTTGCGCTTGCGGGTGGCGTCGCCGCCGTAGCATTTGGCGGTGACGTCCTTGCGCAGCGCGCGGATGGTCTCGCGGGCGATGATCTTGCCGCCGATCGCCGCCTGCAGCGGAATCTGGAACATGTGCGGCGGGATCAGGTCGCGCAGCTTCTCGACCATCGCCCGGCCGCGCGCCTCGGCGCGGTCGCGGTGCACCAGCATGGAGAGCGCGTCGACCGACTCGCCGTTGACCAGGACCGACATCTTCACCAGATCGCCGGCGCGATAATCGGCAAGCTGATAGTCGAACGAGGCGTAGCCCTTGGAGATCGATTTCAGCCGGTCGTAGAAGTCGAACACCACTTCATTGAGCGGCAGCGCGTAGACCACCATCGCGCGCTTTCCCACGTAGTTGAGGTCGACCTGCTCGCCGCGCCGGTCCTGGCACAATTTGAGCACCGCGCCGAGATAGTCGTCGGGCGTCAGGATCGTCGCCTTGATCCACGGCTCCTGGATCTCGGCGATGCGCACGAGGTCGGGCATGTCGGCGGGATTGTGCAACTCGATCGCGCTCCGGTCGGTCAGCGCGATGCGATAGATCACCGACGGCGCGGTGGCGATGAGGTCGAGGTTGAACTCGCGCTCCAGCCGCTCCTCGATGATCTCGAGGTGCAACAGGCCGAGGAAGCCGCAGCGGAAGCCGAAGCCGAGCGCCGCCGAGGTCTCCATTTCATAGGAGAAGCTGGCGTCGTTGAGCCGGAGCCTGCCCATCGCCGCGCGCAGCGCCTCGAAGTCGGCGGCGTCGGAGGGGAAGAGGCCGCAGAACACCACCGGCTGCGCCGGCTTGAAGCCGGGCAGCGCCGCCGATGTCGGGCGCTTGTCGTCGGTCAGCGTGTCGCCGACGCGGGTGTCGGCGACCTGCTTGATCTGCGCGGTGATGTAGCCGATCTCGCCGGGGCCGAGCTCGGCGACCTCGGTCATCTTGGGGCGGAAGACGCCGATGCGGTCGACGTCGTAATGCGCGTCGGCCGCCATCATGCGGATGCGCATGCCTCGTTTGAAGAAGCCGTCGACGACGCGCACCAGCACGACGACGCCGAGATAGGCGTCGTACCAGCTATCGACCAGCAGCGCCTTCAGCGGCGCCGTTTCGTCGCCTAAAGGCGGCGGCAGGCGATGAACGATCGCCTCCAGCACCTGGTCGACGCCGAGGCCGGTCTTGGCCGAGATCGGCACGGCTTGAGAGGCGTCGAGGCCGATGACGTCCTCGATCTGCTCCTTGACGCGCTCCGGCTCGGCGGCGGGCAGGTCGATCTTGTTGAGCACCGGCACGATCTCGTGGCCGGCGTCGAGCGCGTGATAGACGTTGGCGAGCGTCTGCGCCTCGACCCCCTGGCTGGCGTCGACGACCAACAGCGAGCCCTCGCAGGCGGCGAGCGAACGCGAGACTTCGTAGGCGAAGTCGACGTGGCCGGGCGTGTCCATCAGGTTGAGAATGTAGGTCTTGCCGTCCTTGGCCTGGTATTCCAGGCGCACCGTCTGCGCCTTGATGGTGATGCCGCGCTCGCGCTCGATGTCCATCGAATCGAGCACCTGCTCGACCATGTCGCGCTCCGCCATCGCGCCGGTCTGCTGAATCAGCCGGTCGGCGAGCGTCGACTTGCCATGGTCGATATGGGCGACGATGGCGAAGTTGCGGATGTTGGCGATGGGGTGGGCGGGCATGGTTTTCCGGCTGGCCCCGGGCGAGGGGCCGTCAATGGGATTGGCGCGGGCATAGCAGCGTGGGGCGGGGAAAGGAACCCTTGGGGCGCGAAGCGGCTTGCGCTCATCTTTGGCCATGCCGGCGCGGTGACGGTTCGCCCCTTCTCTCGCGAAGCGGGAGAAGGTGTCGGCGAAGCCGACGGATGAGGGACGGCGCGAGCTTAACCGGCGCAAGCTCGACGGCGCGGTGTGTGGCGGAGAGGGGGGACCGTCCTTGGCCAAGCGATCGGCTCGGGCGATGAAATATTGCAATGTGTATCATGTCCCCGTAACGCCCGTAATGCGTCGTCATTTGCAGTGCCGGTGATCGTTGCCAATTTTCAAGAGTGCTCTGTTTCGATGCGGTCGATCGCAATTTCCATTGAAGATTTTTCGGCCTCGGCTTCCGGGACTTTCGCCGCGCGCAGATGATCCGCGAGTATTTGCCGCGCGCGGTCGTAAACGGTTCGGCGCATTTCGGGCGTGTTGGTTTTTAGGCCCTGAACGGCTTTCGCCAGCAACGGGTAATAATCCTTCGGCGCATACTCGTTCCAAACCTCGTGCCAAATTCTTGTGTATCCGCCCAAGCCGCGAAGAAATCGCGCGGCCGCCATTTGCTCGTTCAAGACCGCCACCGCCGTCGGGGTGTTATCGGTCATCTCCGTCGCATTGATGTCTGCACGATACTTCAGCAGCAGTTCAATCATCGGGATATTGCCATTGTAGGCGGCATCGTGCAAAGGAGTCCACTGGTTGATATTTCTGGCGTTGATATCCGCACCTGACGCCAGCAATGACCTCGCAACACCCAGGCGATTGTTTTTTACGGCCGTGTGAAGCGGCGTTTCGAGGGCAAGAGAGTCCTTCTGACTCTTGGGCACGCCGGCCTCGATCAATATCGGAACAAGATCGGCTCGATCATACATTGCTGCGACGTGCAGTAATGTATGTCCAGTCGGGCTGACGATACCTGCAAGCTTTTGACCACTTCCCACAACGTTCTTGATGAAATCGATTTGGCCGTTTTCAACGGCGTCAGAAAGTTCTTTAAAGGTTGGAATTTGCGCGGCCAATGTGTCTTTTTTTCCACCCCATTCCACTGCGTTGTGGATGTTCGCTGCCTGTGCAGGGTTCTCCAACAGCGACAGAAGGGCAGAATGTCCTTTCTGGCGCGCGAGCGTCAGCGGAGTAAATCCATGACGATCTTTGCGATTGGGGTCGGCACCAGCGTCAAGGAGCGTGCGGGCGACTTCAGTGAAGCCGTAGTAGGCAGCAGCGTGCAGTGCCGTCGCGCCGCCAACATCAATCGCGTGGACGTTTGCACCCCTTTGCAGCAAGACCTTGGTGACGTTGGCGTGACCCCGCATCGCCGCCAAGTGTATAGCATGCAGTTCATCATTTGTCGTCGCCTCAATATCCGCTCCGGCATCGAGCAGTACGCTTGCAGCCGCGGTGTGATCGTTGATGACTGCCGTGTGTAGCGGTGTAAATTTTTTGTTTCGACTGTGAATCTCCAAATTGGGATTTCGTTGAAGCACGGCACGTACTTTTTCAGGATCGCCCGAATTAGCGGCCAAATGCAACGCGGTGTAACCGTCTTGCGGAACTAGGATGGTGTTTACATTCTCAAGGCCGCTCAGAAGCCGCTTCACGTATTCTAGTGAACCGTCCAAAATCGTAGTTATGGCTTTGACTGAATCAATGTCAGCAGTCATGGTCAATCTTCTCCAGCGTCGTTCATACAAGCCGCAATACGGCTGATCAGGCTTAGATGCAGGTTACCGTGACAGTGCACTTAACTACCGATGCCAGTAGCCTGTTCGACTGTGAGCCTTCGGGCGCAACCCCCGCTACTCCAACCAGTTCTCCACCTTCAGCCCCGCGACGCGCGCGAATTCGGTGCTGTTTTGCGTCACCAGCGGGACGCCCAAGGAGCGCGCATGGGCGGCGATCAGCAGGTCGTTCGGGCCGATCATTCGCCCGCTTCGCTCGAGCTGATTTCGGATGTCGGCGCATTCGGCGTCCGCCGGCTGATCGAACGGCGCGACGAGCAGAGCGGAAAGCACGGCCTCGACCTGGCGCGTCAAGACAGGAGAGCCGCGCTTGGCGTAGCCGAACCGCAGTTCCGCGGCGACGATGACGCTCACGCCCAGACCCTGGTCGCCGACTTCGCGAAGCTTGCGCGCGACCCTTCCCGACGGGTTCTTGACGAGGTCGGACACGATGTTGGTGTCGAGCATGGTGCGGAGCGCGGTCACAGGGCGACGTCGCGTAGCGGTAGTTGGCCTTCGTCGACGTCCGGCAACCCTTCATCCAGCGGAGCGAGCATCGCGAGAGCCTCTAGAAGACTTCGCTTGCGAACGGGTTCGATCACCAGGCGCTCGCCCTCGCGGCGGATCAACGCCTCATTGCCGGGAAGCTCGAATTCGACCGGGATTCGCACCGCCTGATTGCGGCCGTTGCGGAATAGTCTAACGCGGCGTTCGTGCGGCATCGGGCGCGCTCCAACATAGGCCTTGCCATTGGCCGGGTCGCGCGAATCCGCAAGTCGGCCCCGATTGCGCGGCTCTTCGTCGCCGCGTGAGAATCCTCGGCCGCTCAGTCGCCGCTCGTCGGTTTCGCCGAGCCCGCGAGCGTGGCGTCCGGCTTCAAACGAGCGTTGGCGATGCGAACCCGATCGCCGTCGGCGATGCCGTCCGGGGGCGCGACGATGACTCGGTCGTCGGCTTGAACGCCCGAGCCGATCTCGATTTCGCTCCCCAAGTCTCGCGCGATCGTCACGCTCTTGAACACGACGCGGTCGTTGGGATCGACGGTCGCGACGCGCAGCCCGGCCTGATCGAAAATGAGCGCGCTGACGGGAATGCGGAACGATCCGGCGTCGCCGGCGAGATCGGCGTGCACGTTGGCGTAGCCGCCCGGCATCAGTTCGCCGCTGGCGTTGTCCACCATCAGCTGCATATGCGTTGTGCCGGAGCCGATATCGACCGAGCGCGCGGAGGCTTCGACGATGGCGGGGAAGGTCCGGCCGGGATATTCGGGCACGGCGACGATCGCTTTGTCGCCGATCCGGATCGCCGGCGCGTAGCTTTGCGGAACCGCGATGGAGACGCGAAGCTTGTGCGCGTCCGAGATGACGAACATCGGGAGGCCGGCGCTCGAGCCCGCGCTGATCAGCGCGCCGACATTGGTGTTGCGCTCGCTGACGACGCCGTCGAACGGCGCTGCGACGGTCTTGTAGCCCGCCAGGACCTCCAGGCGCTCGACGTTGGCTTCGCTGGAATGGACCGCGGCCTGCTTGTTGGCGAGGTCGGCCGAGCGCTGATCGACTTCCTGCTGGGAAACGGCGTTCGAAGCCAGCAGGCTCCGCCCGCGCGCCAGCGTGACCTCCGAGAGTTTGGCGCTGGCTTGAGCGCTGGAAAGATCGGCGCGCGTCTGCAGCAACTGCTGGTCGAGGTCCGGCGCCTCGATCTCGGCGAGCGTCTGCCCGGCCGTGACCGAGTCGCCGATATCGACCTTCCAGTCCTTCACATAGCCGCTGACCCGCGCGTAAATCGGCGCGCGCAGATTGGCCTCTAACCGGCCAGGCAAATTCAGGCTCGCCACGCCGGGCTTTGGGTTCAGCGCGACGATCGCCACCGTGGGAATCGCCTGGGCCTCCGTCCATTCCTGCAATCGCGCGCTGCTCCTGTCGCGTTCGCCGACGCCGGTGACGACGACCGCCGCGGCGCCGACGCCGGCAAGGACCCCCGCGAGGCCAAGCCTGCCGTTGAAGCGGCGTCGGACCGTGGGATCAGACATGGCGCGGAGACTCCGACGGCTCAAGGTTCGTCTTTGGCCCGCGTTTGTGCGCCAGGCTGAAGACGACGGGAACGAAAACCAGCGTGGCGATCGTCGCGAAGATCAGACCGCCGACGACGGCGCGGCCCAGCGGAGCATTCTGCTCGCCTCCTTCGCCGAGCGCCAGCGCCATCGGCGCCATGCCGATGATCATCGCCAAGGCGGTCATGACCACCGGCCGGAAACGCATGAAGCCGGCTTCGAGCGCCGCGGCGATGGGGTCGCCGAGTACGGCGTAACGTTCGCGCGCGAAACTGATGACGAGCACGCTATTGGCCGTGGCGACGCCCATGCACATGATCGCGCCGGTCAAGGCCGGCACCGATATCGTGGTTTGGCTGACGAACAGCATCCAGACAATTCCCGCCAGACCGGCCGGCAGCGCCGTGATGATCACGAAAGGATCGGCCCAGGACTGGAAGTTGATGACGATGAGCAGGTAAATCAATACGATTGCCGCGATCAAGCCCAACAACAGGCCGGAAAAGGCGCCGTTCATCGTCTGGACCTGTCCCAGCATCGCGACGGTCGCGCCCTTGGGGACGCTTGCCGCGGTCTCCTGAAGGAGCTTGCCGATGTCGTCGGCGACCGCGCCGAGATCGCGCTCTTGCGGCGTCGCGTAAATCTGCACGATCGGCACGATGTTGTATTGGGAAACGACCGCATTGCCGACCGTTCGCGTGATTTTGGCGAGGCCGCCTAGAATCGGCAAGGTCGCGGCGCCGGCGGCCGATATCGGGATCGTTTGCAACGCGCTCAACGTGTCGAGCTGGTATTGCGGCGTCTGCATGACGATCGAATAGGAGACGCCGCTCTTGGGATCGAGCCAATAGGTCGGCGTCACCTGACCGCTGCCGGCGAGATTGACGACGAGGCTGTTGGTGACGTCGCGCTCGGTCAGTCCGACATATTGGGCTCGCGTGCGATCGACGTCGACGTTCAGGGTCGGGTTGGCGGGGGATTGCTGAATGCGCGCGTCGGCGACGCCAGGAATATGGCGCATCCGCCGCAGCAGCAGATTGGCGTAATCGAAATCGGCGGCGAGGTCCGCGCCGGATACTTGCACGTCGATCGGCGCCGGGCGCCGAAGTTGAGGATTTGGCTGATGATGTCGGCCGGCAGAAATCCAAACACGACGCCGGGGAACCGGCGCGGCAACTCTTCGCGCAACGCGCGGACATAGTCCGCGGTCGGACGATGATCCTCGGCGAGCTTGATCTGAATGTCGCCGTCCTGCGGGCCGATGACGCCGGTGTTGCTGTAAGCCAGATTGATGCCGCTGACCGGCATGCCGACGTTGTCGACCAGCGTCGCCAGCTCCGCGGGCGGAACGATCGCCCGGATCGCGTTCTGAATTTCCGCGAACTGCTTGGCGCTTTCCTCGACGCGCGTGCCGACGCGAAGGCGCACGTGCATGAGAATTTGGCCGGTGTCGACGGAGGGAAAGAAGTTCCGGCCGAGATAGGGCGTCAGCAAGAAGGACGCGCCGACGAAGGTCAGAAAGCCGGCGATGAAGACCGCCCGGCGCCCCATCGCCAACTCGAGAACGCCGCGGTAGCCCTCGCGGATATGCTCGAAGCCGGCTTCGAAGGCCTGTTGGACGCGCACCAGCGGGTTGCGCGAGGCGAAGCGGGCGCCGTCTTCCAAATGGGACCGATGCGGCCTGAGCAGATAATTGGCCATCGTCGGCACCAGCGTGCGCGACAGCAGGAAGGAGCAGATCATCGCGAACATCACCGCTTCCGCCATCGGCACGAAGAGAAAGCGCGCGACGCCATTGAGCAAGAACATCGGCACGAAAACGATGCAGATGCACAGAAGCGAAACAAAGGCGGGCGTCACGATCTGACGCGCGCCGTCCATGATCGCCGTCTCGACCGGTTTGCCGTGTTCGAGATGCCAGTTGATGTTCTCGATCGTCACCGTCGCGTCGTCGACCAGAATGCCGACCGCCAGCGCGAGGCCGCCGAGCGTCATGATGTTCAGCGTTTCGCCGATCGCCGAAAGCGCGATGATGGAGCCCAGCACCGCGAGCGGGATCGACGTCGCAATGATGACGGTCGAACGCCAACTGCCCAGGAACAGCAGGATCATCAGGCTGGTCAGCGCCGCCGCGATGGCGCCTTCGCGGGCGACGGACGCAATCGCGCCGCGCACGAACAGCGATTGATCGCCGAGCAAGGCCACCTTGAGATTGGGCGGCAGAGCGTCGCTCAATTCGGCCAGTCGCTGCTTGACGCCGGCGATGATCGCCAGCGTGGAGACCGATCCGTTCTTGAACACCTGCAGCAGCACGGACCGATTGCCGTCGACGTGAACGATATTGGTTTGCGGCGCATTGCCGTCGCGCACGTGCGCGACGTCGCGCACGTAGACCATCGCCCCGCCGACCGACTTGATCGGCATGTCGCCGAGTTCTTCGAGCTTGGAAGGCGCGCTGTTGAGCTGCACCGCATATTCAAAAGCGCCGATCTTCTCGGAGCCGACCGGCGTGATCAGGTTCTGGGCGGCCAAGGCGTTGGCGACGTCCTGGCCCGAGAGGCCCTTGGCCTGCAACGCAGCGGGATCGACGTCGATTTGAATCTGGCGCAATTTGCCGCCGAAGGGATAGGGGATCGCCGCGCCGGCGACGGTGACGAGAGGCGTGCGGATCTGGTTGATGGCGATATCCGCCAGGCCCTGTTCGGTGAAGCCTTCGCCGGACAGCGCCACCAGCAGGATCGGCACGGTGGAGGCGTTGTAATTGAGAATCAGCGGCGGCGTCGCGCCGGGCGGCATCTGCTTGATCAGGGTCTGCGAAATCGCGGTGACCTGGGCGTTGGCGGTGCGGATGTCGACATTCGGCTGGAAGAAGACCTTGATGACGCCAAACCCATTGTAGGAATTGGCCTCGATATGCTCGATGTCGTTGACGGTGGTCGTCAGCGCCCGCTGGAACGGCGTGGTGATGCGCCCGGCCATCTGATCGGGCGGCAGACCCGTATATTGCCAGACCACGCTGATGACGGGAATCCGGATGTCGGGGAAGATATCCGTCGGCGTTCGCAACGCGGCGAGCGGGCCGATGATCAGGATCAACAGCGCGACGACGACGAACGTATAGGGTCGACTCAGCGCTATGCGGACAAGGGCGATCATCGACAGGGCGTCTCGGTCAGCGCACGGAAAGATTGATCCGGCGGCGCGATTTTCCGCAGACCTACCAGAATTGCCGGCGCCTCCGCCATCACTTTGCGGTGAAAACCTCGAGGGCCAGGCGCCGGCGCCGGCGCGGCCTCCCCGGAGCCCCTCCGCCCCTGTCCCTTGCTAAGTTCGCGAGCCATCCCCTAGGTTGACCGGCGGCGCGGTTTGAGCGCGCCTGTCGGGGAGCTTCATGGCCCACATCAACTACCAATGCCTGCGCGGCAAGGTTCACGCCTTCGCGTCCGCCGAGCCGGCGACCAACCCGCATCTTTGGGTCATTCTCGCAGCCGGCGGCGCGCAATGGTTCGCCACCGTCAACGTGCGCTCCGACAAGGACGCGCCGGGCGAGCCGGTCGGCAAGTCCTATCTCTACTACGTCATCGACCACGACTTTAAGCACCCGATCGTCCCCTCGGTGCTGGCGCGGCCGCAGGGCCTCACGCCGGTCGAGCGCTCCTACGCGGGCGGCGCGGTCGATTTCCAGCGCGGCAATCTCTTCAACCCCAACGCCATGCGCATCTTGCCGCCCGCAGGCGCGGGCGACGACGGGCTGACGCATCGCCTCGGCGCGATGCTGCAGCTGGCCAAGACGCAGGACTGCGACGTGTTCTTCTACGGCAACGCCTTCCCTAAGGACAATCCGCATCAGACCGACGCGGCGTTCGGCTATACGCCGAATACGCCGTTCGGCCTCGACAACGTCCATATGGCGCAGGGCGATCCGCGCGCGCTCGACGTCCGCCTGCGCGAGAACGGCGTCTGGCACGACGGCGCCTGCTTCATCTGGGACGCGCGCGCGCGATGCATGATCGCGATGTTCCTCGCGTTTCAGAGCCAGGCCTGGCACACCAACGACAGCGGCGATCTCCTCTACGGCTCGACCGGCTGCGAAGCGCCGCTCTACGACTTCAGTTCCGGCGCCTTTTCGGCCCTGCCGATCCCGAAGCGCGCCGCCGAAATCACCTCGGCGCATCGCGCGCCCGACGGAACCGGCTCGGTCGTCGTCGCCAACATGAGCGCCGAGGCGCTCGATCTCAGCCATTGGCGCCTCATCGTCGACGCCGAGCGGGTCTATCCCCTGCCCGCGACGCCGCTGGCGCCCGGCCAACCCATCGCCGCGGCGCTGCCGGCGGGCGCGCTCAGCGACGGCGGCGGCCTGATCACCCTCGCCAATTCGGGCAATCTGCGCGTCGACGGCGTCGCCTATCTCGGCGGCGACGCGAAAACCGGCTGGAGCACCAGCTTCGCCTGAGGGCCCGCTCGGGCCGCCCGCCTGCCGACTTTCGTCGAAACTTCCGGCGGTTGCGCCGCGAAATGTCCTATGTTAGGCAACGCGCGCTTTGGGGTTAGCGGGCCTCGACCCCGCGCCGCGGCGTTTGACGGATCAATGGCCGATTCACGTGGGGGTCGACGTCGCCGGCGAACGCGGCGGCGGTCGCGACGCCGAGCCCGTGAAAGAACGATAAGTTGGCTGAACACGGCGAAATCGTTTGGGGGTTGGCGGGGCGCTACGCGTCGGCGCTGTTCTCCCTGGCCCGCGACGCGCGTCAGACCGACGTGGTCGCCGACGCGCTTCATTCGTTCGACGCCATGATCGAGGCGAGCGCCGATCTGCGCCGCCTGTTGCGCAGCCCGTCGTTGTCCCCCGATGAGCAGATCAGGGCCCTGACCGCCCTGCTCGACAGAGCCGAAATTTTCGGCATCGCCGCCAACTTCATCAAGTTCGTCGCCGCCAAGCGGCGCCTGTTCGCCATTCGCGACATGATCGCCGATTACGGCCGGCTCGACGACGCCTTCCACGACGTGGCGCGCGCCGAAGTCACCACCGCCGCGCCGCTCGACGAGGCCAACGTCGCCGCGCTGAAGCAGGCGCTGCGCGCGGCCTGCGGCGGCAAGCGGGTCCGCCTCGCCGCCAGGGTCGATCCCGCCATCATCGGCGGGCTCGTCGTCAAGCTCGGATCGCGCATGGTCGACGGCTCGCTGCGGACCAAGCTCAACGCCATTCGCATGCGCATGAAAGAGGTCGGTTGATGGATATCCGCGCCGCTGAGATCTCCTCCATTCTCAAGAGGCAGATCGCCAATTTCGGCAATGACGCCGAAGTGACCGAATTCGGCCAAGTGCTTTCGGTCGGCGACGGCATCGCGCGCGCCTACGGCCTCGACACGGTTCAGGCCGGCGAAATGGTCGAGTTCGAGAACGGCGTGCGCGGCATGGCGCTCAACCTGGAAAGCGACAACGTCGGCATCGTGATCTTCGGCGCCGACCGCGAGATCAAAGAGGGCCAGACGGTCAAGCGGACCGGCGCCATCGTCGACGTTCCCATCGGCAAGGCGTTGCTCGGACGCGTCGTCGACGCGCTCGGCAATCCAATCGACGGCAAGGGTCCGATCAACGCCGACAAGCGGGCGCGCGTCGACGTGAAAGCCCCCGGCATCATTCCTCGCCGCTCCGTGCACGAACCGATGGCCACCGGCCTCAAGGCGATCGACGCGCTGATCCCGATCGGGCGCGGCCAGCGCGAGCTGATCATCGGCGACCGCCAGACCGGCAAGACCGCGATCGCGCTCGACGCCATCATCAACCAGCGGGGCCTCAATCAGAGCGGCGACGAGAGCCGCAAGCTCTATTGCGTCTACGTCGCGATCGGCCAGAAGCGCTCGACGGTGGCCCAGTTCGTCAAGGTGCTCGAAGAGCACGGCGCGCTCGAATATTCGATCATCGTCGCCGCCACCGCCGCGGATCCCGCGCCGATGCAGTACCTGGCGCCGTTTTCCGGTTGCGCGATGGGCGAATTCTTCCGCGACAACGGCATGCACGCGGTCATCATCTACGACGATCTGTCGAAGCAGGCAGTCGCCTATCGCCAGATGTCGCTGCTGCTGCGGCGCCCGCCGGGCCGCGAAGCCTATCCGGGCGACGTGTTCTATCTGCACTCCCGCCTGCTGGAGCGCGCCGCCAAGCTCAACAAGGACCATGGCGCGGGCTCGCTGACGGCGCTGCCGATCATCGAGACCCAGGCCAACGACGTTTCCGCCTATATCCCGACCAACGTGATTTCGATCACCGACGGCCAGATCTTCCTGGAGACCGACCTGTTCTACCAGGGCATCCGCCCGGCGGTGAATGTCGGCCTGTCGGTGTCGCGCGTCGGCTCGTCGGCGCAGACCAAGGCGACAAAGAAGGTTGCGGGCAAGATCAAGGGCGAACTGGCGCAATACCGCGAAATGGCCGCCTTCGCGCAGTTCGGTTCCGATCTCGACGCCGTCACCCAGCGCCTGCTCAACCGCGGCGCGCGTCTCACCGAACTGCTCAAGCAGCAGCAATTTTCGCCGCTGACCATGGAAGAGCAGGTCTGCTCGATCTATTGCGGCGTCAACGCCTATCTCGACAAGCTCGCGCTCGACAAGGTGAAGCCGTTCGAGGACGGTCTGTTGGCGACGTTGCGCGCCAAGCACCCCGACATTCTTCAATCGATCCGCTCGACCGGCGACCTGGGCGACGAGACGGCGGCCAAGCTCAAGGCGGCCGTCGACGCCTACGCCGCCACTTTCGCCTGAAATTTCGCCTCCTTAGCCGGGCTTCGCGATGCCGTCCCTAAAGGACTTGAGATACCGGATCGCCTCCGTCAGGTCGACGCAGAAGATCACCAAGGCGATGCAGATGGTCGCGGTCTCCAAGCTGCGCCGCGCGCAGACCGCGGTCGAGGCGGCGCGTCCCTACGCCGAAAAGCTGGAGACGGTGCTCGCCGATCTCGCCGCCGGGATCGCCGAGGGCGCGCAGGCGCCGGCGTTGCTCGCGGGCGACGGCTCGGACCAGACGCATCTCCTCGTCGTCTGCACCGGCGAGCGCGGGCTTTGCGGCGCCTTCAACACCTCGATCGTGCGCCTGGCGCGCGAGCGCGCCGACGCGCTCGTCGAGAACGGCAAGACGGTGAAGATCGTCTGCGTCGGCAAGAAGGGCTACGACCAGCTCCGGCGCACCCATGAACAGGCGATCATCGATCAGATCGATATGCGCGGCGCGCGCACGATCGCCTTCGCCGACGCGCAGCCGATCGCCGACAAGGTGATCGCTCTCTTCGAGGACGGGGAGTTCGACGTCTGCACGCTGTTCTTCGCGCGTTTCAAATCGGCGGTTTTGCAGATTCCGACCGCGCAGCAATTGATCCCGCCCGAACTCGGCGCGAGGCAAGAGGGCGCGGTGGTCTACCATTACGAGCCGGACGAAAAGGAAATCCTGTCGCAATTGCTGCCGCGCGCCGTCACCGTGCGCATCTACCGCGCGCTGCTGGAGAACGCCGCCTCGTTCTTCGGCGCGCAGATGAGGGCGATGGACAACGCGACCCGCAACGCCGGCGAAATGGTGAAAAAATACACGCTGCGCTACAATCGCACCCGCCAGGCGATGATCACCACGGAACTGATTGAAGTCATTTCGGGCGCCGAGGCGCTCTAAAGCCGATCCGATCGCGCGAGCGATCTTCCAGGACTTGAAGCAACGAGGACGTCGAGAAATGGCGCAAGAACCGGCGAAAGCCGCGAACCCCACCGGCCGCGTCACCCAGGTGATCGGCGCCGTCGTCGACGTGAAGTTCGACGGCGATCTGCCGCCCATTCTCAACGCGCTGGAGACCGACAACCAAGGCTCGCGCCTGGTTCTGGAAGTCGCCCAGCACCTGGGCGAAGACTCGGTGCGTTGCGTCGCGATGGACACTTCGGAGGGCCTGGTGCGCGGCCAGAGCGTGACCGACACCGGCGGGCCGATCACCGTGCCGGTCGGCGCCGGCACGCTCGGGCGCATCATCAACGTCATCGGCGATCCCGTAGACGAAGCCGGCCCGGTGCCAATGGAGGGACGCCGCGCGATCCATCAACCCACGCCCTCTTATGTCGAGCAATCGACGGAAGCGCAGATTCTGGTCACCGGCATCAAGGTCGTCGACCTGCTCGCGCCCTATGCCAAGGGCGGCAAGATCGGCCTGTTCGGCGGCGCGGGGGTGGGCAAGACCGTGCTCATCCAGGAGCTGATCAACAACGTCGCCAAGACCCACGGCGGCAATTCGGTGTTCGCCGGCGTCGGCGAGCGCACCCGCGAAGGCAACGATCTCTACCACGAGTTCATCGATTCGAAGGTCAACGCCGATCCCAAGAACCCCGATCCCAACGTGCAATCGAAGTGCGCGCTGGTGTTCGGCCAGATGAACGAGCCGCCGGGCGCGCGCATGCGCGTCGCGCTTTCCGGCGTCACCGTCGCCGAGTATTTCCGCGATCAGGGTCAGGACGTGCTGTTCTTCATCGACAACATTTTCCGCTTCACCCAGGCGGGCTCGGAGGTTTCGGCGCTGCTCGGCCGCATGCCCTCGGCGGTCGGCTATCAGCCGACGCTGGCCACCGACATGGGCGCGCTGCAGGAGCGCATCACCACCACCACCAAGGGCTCGATCACTTCGGTGCAGGCGATCTACGTGCCCGCCGACGATCTGACCGACCCGGCGCCGGCGACCTCGTTCGCCCATCTCGACGCAACCACCGTGCTGTCGCGCTCGATCACCGAAAAGGGCATCTACCCCGCGGTCGATCCGCTCGATTCGACCTCGCGCATGCTGACGCCCGCGGTGGTGGGCGAGGAGCACTACGCCGTGGCGCGCCGCGTGCAGCAGGTGCTGCAGCGCTACAAGGCGCTGCAGGACATCATCGCCATTCTCGGCATGGACGAATTGTCGGAAGAGGACAAGCTCATCGTCGCGCGCGCGCGCAAGATCGAACGCTTCCTGTCGCAGCCGTTCGACGTCGCGGCGGTGTTCACCGGCACGCCGGGCGTGCAGGTGAAGATCGAAGACACGGTCAAGGGATTCAAGGGCATCCTCGACGGTCAATACGACTATCTTCCCGAGGCCGCCTTCTTCATGGTCGGCACGATCGAGCAGGCGGTCGAGAAGGCCAAGCAGCTCGCGGCGGAAGCGGCGTAAGCCGCCGCGCAATCGAGGACGGCCATGGCCAGCTTTCATTTCGAACTCGTTTCGCCGGACAAGCTGATGTTCAGCGGTCGGGCCGAATCGGTTCTGGTGCCGGGAAGCGAGGGCGATTTCGTCGTCCTCGCGGGCCACGCGCCGGTGATGGCGTCGCTGCGCCCCGGCGTCGTCGCCATCAAGGACTCGCACGGCAAGCGGACGCGGATTTTCGTGCGCGGCGGCTTCGCCGACGTCGGCTCCGACGGCCTGATCCTGCTCGCGGAGACCGCCATCCCCGCCAGCGAACTCGACCGGACGCGCCTCGACCAGGAAATCCAGAACGCCGAAGAAGACCTCGCCGACGCCCCCGACGACCAGAAGCGCCTCGCCCAGGAAAAGCTCGACCGCCTGCGCGAACTCCGCGGCGCGATGAAGTTCTGAGCCTCCGCCCCTGCCCTGCCGCAGGAACCGCGCCGCGAACGCGATCGAGGCGTCGCTCGCGGCGGCGGCCCGCGCGACGCCCGGGCTTTCCCTGGCCGAGCGGACATGCTTTATGCTCCCTCCCCGCGGCGCCGACGAAGGAGGGCTCGAAATGGCGGATCGCCTCATCCCGCATTTTCACAACGACCCCGGCGTCGCCGCGATCACGGTCGGCGTGAAGGAATTCATGTGCATGGGGGCCAAGCCGCCGTTCGACCATCCGCACATCTTCATCGACATGGGCGGCGAATCGGAAGCGATCTGCTCCTATTGCTCGACGCGCTTCGTCTATGATCCGGCCCTCGGCGGCCACGCCATTCCCGCCGAGTGCGAATTTCATCAGGCGGCGTGAGCCATGGCCCGTCGCGCGCTCGTCGCCGGCGCCGGGATTGGCGGACTGACCGCGGCGCTGGCGCTCGCCAGGGCGGGTTTCGAGGTCGAGATCTTCGAACGCGAGCCGGCGCTGGCGGAGTTCGGCGCCGGGCTGCAGCTCGGGCCCAACGCCACCCGCGTTCTCAAGCGGTTGGGCGTCCTCGAAGCCGTCCGCGGCCTCGCCGTCGCGCCGCGGGCGATCCGCGTGCTGCGCGGCCTCGACGGCGGCGAGATCGCGCGGCTGCCGATCGGCGACGCCGAGCGGCGCTGGGGCGCGCCCTATCTCGTCATTCACCGCGCCGATCTGCATCGCGCGCTCGCCGAAGCCGCGACGCGCCTGCCCAACGTCGCGCTGCGTCTGGGAACCGAAGTCGCCGGCGTTATCGACGACGGCGACGGCGTCACGGTCGACCTCGAGCGCGGCGCGGTCGCGACGAGCCGGGCCGGCGACGTTCTGATCGGGGCGGACGGCCTGCGCTCGCTGACGCGCGAACGGATTGGCCTCGGCGCCGCCGACGCCGCGACGTTCTCCGGCCGCGTCGCGTTCCGCGCCATGGTCGATGCGCAAAGGATCGCGCCGCGCTGGAGCGCCGGCGAGGTCACGCTGCGCCTGGGCGCCAAGGCGCACCTGGTGCATTATCCCGTGCGCGGCGGAAGCCTCGTCAATGTGGTGGCGGCGATCGAATCGGGGTGGCGCGGCGAAGACGGCGATCCCCCCTGGGACGCCCTCGCCGATCGCCCCGCGCTCGACCGCGCGTTCGCCGATTGGTCGCGCGACGCGCGCGCGCTGATCGCCGCCCCGGTCGACTGGCGCGCCTGGCCGCTCTACGTGCGCCCGCCGATCGCCTGCTTTTCCCGCGGGCGGGTCGCGCTGATCGGCGACGCCGCGCATCCGATGACGCCGTTTCTCGCCCAAGGGGCGGCGCAGGCGATCGAGGACGCCGGCGCGCTGGCGCGGCGCCTGGACGATGCCGACGACGTCACGAACGCGCTCGCCGCCTATTCGGCCGATCGCGTCGCGCGCGCGAGCCGCGTCCAGCGCGACGCGCTCGCCCAAGGCCGCATCTACCACCTCAGCGGCCCGCTCGCCTTCGCCCGCGACGTGGCGATGGGCGTGCTCGGCCCGCGTCGCCTGCTCGACCGCTACGACTGGCTCTATGCGGCGTGAGGCGCAGGGCGCGGGGCGGGCTTGCCGAGTTCGAGCGCGATCCTTTCGGCACCGGCGAAGGCCGCGTGCGCCGTGGCGAAGTTGTCGTGAAAACGATGTTCAAACGGCAAAATCCGTGACAAGCTTAACGGATCGCTCAAGCGTCGAGGGGGTTGAGATGCTCCGCCTTCCGCTTTTTGCTTTGATGGTTGGGTTCGCCTCGATTGTTGCGGCTTCCGCTCAAGAGCCCGCGCCTTCGGTGATGAAGCAATGCGGTGACAAATGGCAGGCCGCCAAGGCGGCGGGGACAACGGGCGACGTCACCTGGACGCAGTTTCTGAGTGGATGCCGCGCCGACATGGCGGCGCAGCCCGCTTCCGCAGCGACCGCTCCGGCGCCTGCCGCGGCTCCAACCAATCAGCAACCGGGGGCCGTCGCTGCGGCACCTCCTGCCCCAAGTTTCGACTGCTCAACGGCGAAGAGCGGCGCGGCGCGGCTCATTTGCAGCGATGCAGAGCTTTCGAAGGCCGACGCCGACCTCGGCAAGGCGTTTCACGCCTCCCTCGCGCGGCTGGAAGGGGCGGAAAAGAGCGCGGCGATCAAGGACCAGGTTCACTGGATACACGTGCGGAACACGCGATGCGAGCTCAGCGGTAAGGAAAACGCGTCGATTGAGGAGTTAGCCGGCGCGAAGGGGTGCATGCTCCAGGCGATGCAGAGCCGTATTCAATATTTTGGCGGCGCGAATTTCCCAGCAACCCCAGCCTCTGCAGCGACCGCGCCCCCACCCGCACCACTTCCAGCGGCAACGCCCAAAGCGTTAGCCGACGGATCGGCCGCACTGAAGCGAAAAGACTATCCAACGGCACTTCAGCTTCTGCAGCCGCTTGCTGACCAAGGCGACCCAAACGCTCAGGAGCTTGTCGGAGAAATGAATGAGCACGGTTGGGGCATAGCGGCGGACGGCGCAGAGGCACTCAAGTGGTATCGAAAGGCTGCCGATCAGGGCGACGTTCTGGCGCAGAACAGCCTCGGATTTTTGTATCTAACCGGCAGTGGTGTTACTAAGAACGGTGCCGAGGCGTTGAAATGGTATCGCAAGGCCGCTGACCAGGGCAACGCTGAAGCGCAGTTCAATCTCGGACAAATTTACGGGAGTGGCGACGCGGGGGCCGCCAAGGATACTACTGAGGCAGCGAAATGGCATCGCAAAGCCGCCGATCAAGGCTACGCCTTCGCGCAGTATTTTCTCGGCGTGGATTACGCTGAAGGTCGCGGTATGCCGAAAGACGATGCCGAGGCGTTGAAATGGTATCGCAAGGCTGCTGATCAGGGGCTTACGGCCGCGAAGGCGGCTCTGGCGCAGCTTACCGCCGATGAAGCCACAAAGAACGCGGTGGCGGCGCCTTCCCCAAATGATTTTTCGAAAGTCAAAGTCACTCAATTTCTTTGCCACGAGGGCTTCGGAGACCAAAGCATTCTCCGAATAGACTCAAATTCTGTCGATGATGCATGGGTCTCCACCAGAGAAGCGTTAGAAACATTTGGCGCATTTAGCGTAAATCTACTTTACGCCAAGTGCAACGGCAATCCCGGTCGGAGTAGAATTATTATAGTCGAGGGAACGAACCAGAATTGTAACGGAATCTGTCGATTTCTGTCGCTGGAAAATCGTGAATCGCTGCGGAGATGGGGATTAATGCCACCCGGCGTCAAATATACGTTCAAGGGAGAGGAGTGGTACGCAGCAGACCAGGAGAATGTCTACTGGCAGCAGGAAAAGGAGAAGATCGCGCGGCAACAGCTAATCGAACAGCAGAAATTGGAATCCGAAAGGGCGCAACATCTTAGGGCCACTGTTAACAATAAGCAGGATATTGCCGGATTTACGACGGGCGTAACGATCGAGTCTATCAGTGAAGCGCGAAATTGCACTCAGCAACAGGTTAATGATAATACAATTACTTATCATTGTCCTTCCGGCGAGATGACAGCTATCCTGGCAGAGTATTTGAACCCCCGTGTAATAGCCATTATATTATTAGAGTTTTGCGATCCGAAGCAAGGACCAGCGGTTGCCGCTGATGTGGCGCAACAATTTGGGATAGTTCAGTTCCCATGGATACTTCATACACTCGGACCATCAGCCGAAGGACATCTCGATTCAGACAAACATCTTGCGCTTATTCCTGCTAACATGTTATCAAGTCTTGCCCCAGGACAGGCATCATCGATTAATTGCCCGGTTAACTTTAACCTTTATTCCCTCGAGCTCATCGACGATGGCGTAATTCGAAACAATACAAAGGCAAAAATGGACCACGACCAATTGCTTACCTCGACACCAACTCAGAAATTCTGAATAATTATTGTGTTCACGGGCAACTCGATCGAGCAAAGTCGTAAGCCTGCTGGGAAGATGGGTTGAGGTGAGCTGGACCACATTCGAGAGACCACGGGGTCGAGAGGAGACCTGAGATAAGACACTCTGTCGCGCTTGCGTTCATGTTTTTTCCCGTCGCCGCGATGGCGCAGTCGCTGACTGAAGATGCGTTCGACGCCACCTGGTACGCTAATTACAGGACAAACATGTTGGCAGCCAAAGGAGACGCAGCCACTGCCAACGTGATCGGGCGATTGATGGAGCGAGACGGCTGCTTTACGACGCCGGCGCAGAAAGTCGGTGCCTATTACATAATCCGTTGGTCGGCACGTCTGGCCGCCGAACAGCACCGCCCAATTTCCGACCTACCCGCTCAGCACACCATCTGTGGCGGCATACTGGGTTTTGTGCAATCGTACGAAGACGCCGGCAAGCGGATGAACGATCTGCGCGCCGCCGCCGGCTTGTCGCCGCTGAATTGAGCGGTTCCGACTGCTGCCACCTATATGGCAGCGCAGGGCACGCTCGAGTGGCAGGTGCGAGCATGCCGCACCAAAGAACTTTATGTAAGAGCGCGGCAGCTCATGCAGGAAGGCGATTACGACGCAGCGTCAAGTTTCGCCAAAGACAATTGCCGATACCTAGACAAAGGGACGCACGGCTTCGTGGAGGACTTTAGCAGCGACCCCACGAGTACCGGTAGTATCATGTGTTTCCGCCTTAAGGGCGAGGCCGACTGCCTATGGGTTCCGGCGGAGGCCGTGTACGTAAAGTGAAGTGGCCCCGCGCGCGCGTGGACGCTGCTTTCCGTTAGCACATCAGCGGTCGTAAGAGGACGTGTCAGACCTCGCCCAAAGTGACGCTGCCAAGCGTCTTCGCGGAACGGCTAGAATTACGAATTAAATTACGGCGACGCCGTACTAAATGCACTTAACGCGCGCCGCCTCTGCGAGCGGTCTTCTCAGCCCCCCGACCCACCGCGCCGAAGTTGCAATGGCGCCGGTGCCGCCGTCGCGGGCGTTACGGGGGCGTTACGGGGACATGATACTGAACTGCGCCCCTTGTCTGAGACAAATAATTTGAGTGACAGGTCTTTGGTTTCGTCATTTCAGACAGTTTCGAGTTGGCGGAGTTCGTCCTCGAACTCAACCGGAGGTTTATATCCGAGGGCGGAGTGGAGCCGGCCGCAGTTATAGATGGTTTCGAGGAAGGCGCCGATGCTTTGGCGGGCGTCTTGGAGCGAGGCGTAGGTTTTGCCGTTGACCTCCTCGTCTTTGAGGGTTCGCATGAAGCGCTCGGCTTTGGCGTTGTCGTAGGGATTGCCGGCGCGGCTCATGCTGACGCGCAGACCGCGCGCCTCCAATCGTTCGGCGTAGGCGGCGCACGCATATTGCACGCCCCGGTCCGAGTGATGGATCAGGCCGGGCGCAGGGTTCCTGGCGGCCAAGGCCATGTCGAGCGCTTCGACGCTTAAGCTCGCTTCGAGATGGTCGGCGAGCGCCCAGCCCACTATCCTGCGCGAGAAGGCGTCGAGGACCACGGCCAGATAGACGAATTGCCCGGCCAGACGCACGTAAGTGATGTCGGCCGCCCAGATCTGATCGAGGCCGGTGGGAACGAGCCCGCGCGTGAGGTTGGGCACGATGGGAAATTCGTGGCGGGAGTTCGTCGTGTAGGGGACGAAGGGCTTGCTGCGCAGGCAGAGGAGATTGTCCTCGCGCATCAGCCGGCGCAGGCGCTTGTGGTTGATCTGCAAGCCGTGGAGCCGCCACAGTTCCTGGCCGATTCTGCGATAGCCATAAAAGCGGTTCTTCAGCGCGATGGTCTGGATTTTGTCGCGCAAGTCCGCTTCCGCCCGTTCGGGGCGGCGAACCTCGCCAAAGCGATAGAAGCCGGCGCGGGACACTTTCGCCAGCGCGCACAAATGGTCGATCGAGGGGCAGCCTTGCGTCTCGGGGGCGCTCATCGTTTCGATGACCGCATAGAGGACGTCGCGCTGGTTTTGGCCTCCAGCGCGTCGATGAGCCGCAAGGCTTCGCGAAAAAAATCGATGTCCATCTGCTGCTTGCCGATCTTGCGCTCCAGCTCGGCGATCCTCGCCTTCGCCCGCGCCAGTTCGGTCGGCGCGTCCGGCGCCGGCGCGGCGTCCGAACTGGCGCGGGCGCCCGAAAACCCCTTCTTGGGTCCGCGCTTCCGATTGAGGCCCGCCACGCCCATCGCCCGATAGGCGGCGCGCCATTCGTAGAGAAGCTTACGCCTGATCTTCAGTTCGTCCGCAACCGCCGCCAGCCGCTCCCCGCCCTCGAGTCGGAGAACCGCGCCTTCCTTGAACTCAGTCGAAAATACGCGCATCGCTTGTTGTGACATGAAGCCTCCTAACGGCCTATGTCACTCAAATCGCGTGTCTCACTTTAGGGGCGCAGCACAATACGAATTCCCCAATTCAGCCCGCTCACGCCCGCCCTGGTTACGGCGAGCCGTTTACCCACCCCGGTCGCCCTACCCTGACGGCGCTGGCGCGCGACCTGACGATGAGGATCCTCGGGCCCGAGCGCCTGCTTAAGCGCTACCACTGGCTCTACGCGGGCTGAGGGGAGCGCCCCTCACCTCCCGTGCAGCGCCAGATAGATCTGGAACATCGATGCGATCAGTTCGAGGACGATCAGCACGACGATGGCGAGCTCGAGGCGCGTCGAGCGGTCGGCGTCGATGATGTCGGTCAGGGCGTGGGCGGTCTCGACGATGACGTCGAGCTTGCGCTTGAGGGCGCCGGCGCGCTCCTTCAGTTCGTATTCGTCTTCGAGCCGGGCGTAGAGGCGCTCCAGATCGGGGCGGTCCCACAGCACGTCGGGCTTTTCCTCCACCGCGACGCGACCGGAAACGCGGTGCTGGGCGAGCAGCGCCTGGCCGATCAGGCGCAGCATCGCGCTGCGGCGGAACGGCGGCCGGCCGGAGTGGGCGAGCTGGGCGGCGAACGGTTCGATGACGTCGAAGACCGCGTTGACCTCGCGCTCGTCGCGAGCGAGGGCCACCGTCTTGGCGAGCGCGTCGGCCATGACGAGAAAGCGCTGCGGCGAAAGGTTCTTGATCTGGATCGGGCCGCCCGCCCCGCTCGACGTCTCGTCCTCCGGCGCGATCTCGAACACCGCGGTCTCGTCGTCGCCGCGGGCCCGCGCGCCGGTGACGCGCGACTTCAGCTTAGCGAGCGTATCCTCCTCTTCGAGCGGCGTCAGGCCGACCATCACCGCCGCGCCGAAGCGGAACAGCGCCACCATGCCGCTTCTGCCGACGCGAAAGGCCAGCGGCAGCGACGAGATCATGTCCGGCCGCTCCAGCCCCGCGGTGTCGATGCGCTCGCCGACGATGAGCGCGCGGGCCGTCAGGCGGGTCGGCGTTTCCGAGGGGCGCGCGGCGTCGGTCATGCCAGCAATCTACGCCGCCGGACGGGGCGAGGCCAGCGCGTCCGCTCGCGCGACGGCCTATTCCACCGGCGAGACGCCGTCGGCGTCGACGCGCCACAGCGCGCCGGTATGGATGTCGAAACGGAAGCCGTGAAGCGAAAGACGGCCGGCCGCCACCGCTTCGGCGACCCAGGGAAAGGTCATGAGATTGGCGAGCGACAGCCGCACCACCGCGGCCTCGATCTCGTCGAGCCGCCCGGCCCCGCCGCCGGCGGCGCTCAACGCCGGCCTGGCGATCTCGACCCAGGAGGCGACGAAGTCGCGCGCTTCGGGCGGCGCGCCGAGCGCCATCGCGCGCACGCCGCCGCACTGCGCGTGGCCGAGCACGACCAGGCGCGAAACCTTCAACACGCGAACGCCGAACTCGATCGCCGCGCTCGCGCCGTGGTAGCGCCCGTCGGGCTGGTAGGGCGGCGCGAGCCCGCCGACGTTGCGCAGCACGAAGATCTCGCCCGGCGCCGCGCCGAACACCGTCTGCGGATCGACGCGCGAGTCCGAGCAGGAAATCGCCATCGTCTCGGGGGCCTGCCCCCGACGCGCCAACGCCTCGTAGCGCGCGCGCTCGGCGGGCCAGATTTCCGAGCGAAAGCGGCGGTAGCCGTCGATGAGTGCGTCCATAACCTTCGCCGGGCTTGAGAGACGCGTTTGCGCGGCGCAACTAAGCTGCAGCGAAGGCCGCTGGCAAGGGCGCCGCGCCTCGCGCCTCGCCCTTGCGGAGCCGACGCGAGCGCCATAGCTTCACGATCTGCGGGGCGGCGATCGCCGACCGGCGAACGGGGAAAGGAACTCGCGCATGGCGGACGTCCGGGCCAAGACCATCGTCGTCACCGGCGCCAGCAGCGGCATCGGCAAAGCGACCGCGAAGCTCTTTCGCGATAGGGGCTGGAACGTGGCGGCGACGATGCGCAACCCGTCGGCGGAACGTGATTTGGCGGAATCGGCGGCGCTGAAGCTCATCGCGCTCGACGTGCAGGACCCCGAGGCCCCGCGCGCCGCGGTCGCGGCGGCGCTCGAGGCCTTCGGGCGCATCGACGTATGGGTCAACAACGCCGGCTACGGCGCGTTCGGCCCGGTCGAGGCCGGATCGCGCGAGCAGATCGCACGGCAATTCGACGTCAACGTCTTCGGCCTGATCGCCTGCGTGCAGGCCGCAGCGCCGCATTTTCGCGCCAACCGCGCCGGCGTGCTGATCAACGTCTCCTCCATCGGCGGATTGATGACCATGCCGTCCTTCGCCGTCTACAACGCCTCGAAATTCGCCGTCGAGGGCCTTTCCGAGGGGTTGTGGTACGAACTCGGCGCATTCGGGATCAAGGTGAAGGTCGTCGAGCCCGGCGCGATCGCCACCGATTTCGGCGGCCGTTCGCTCGACGCCTGGGATGCTTCCGCCTTTCCCGACTACGCCGCCTTCATGGAGAAGGTGAACAGGACGCGGGAAAGTTACGTCAAGAACGCCAGCCCGCCCGAGCGCGTCGCCGAGGTCGTCTATCAGGCGGCCACCGACCCGAGCGACCGCATGCGTTACCTCGCCGGCGCGGACGCGCGACGCGTCGTCCCGCTGCGCCGGCTTCTCGGATCGCGGCTGCAAATGCGCATGATCAAGCGCATCTTCAAGATTTGAGCGAGGCGGCGCCGTTCCCGTTCGCGCGCCCCGACGCAAGCCCTTGCGCGCGCGGCGCCTTTCGCCTAAAAGCGCGCGTCCCATCCGAACCGCCCGGCTCTCGAGGGCTGCCGTGGCGGTTCTTTTCGCTCAATTCCGACGCGAACGGGCCCCTCGGGTCCGCCAATCCAAGAGGGCGTCAAGCCCTAGGAGAGCCAAATGCCCAAGATGAAGACGAAATCGAGCGCCAAAAAGCGCTTCAAGATCACGGGAACCGGCAAGGTGGTCTACGCCCACGCGGGCAAGCAGCACGGCATGATCAAGCGCACCACCAAGCAGATTCGCAATCTGCGCGGCACCGCGGTGTTGTTCAAGACCGACGGCGACAAGGTGAAGAAATTCTTCCTGCCGAACGGCTGACTGAAGCCCCTGCCCCCATTTCCCGGAGATAACGGATGTCACGCGTCAAACGCGGCGTAACCAGCCACGCCAAGCACAAGAAGGTGCTCAAGGCCGCGAAGGGCTATTTCGGCCGCCGCAAGAACACCATTCGCGCCGCCAAGCAGGCGGTCGAAAAGGCGATGCAGTACTCGTATCGCGACCGCAAGAACCGCAAGCGCGAGTTCCGCGCGCTGTGGATCCAGCGCATCAACGCGGCGGTCCGCGAGCACGGGCTCACCTACTCCCGTTTCATTTCCGGCCTGATCGGCGCCGGCGTCGAAATCGACCGCAAGGCGCTCTCCGACCTCGCCATCAGCGAGCCGGCGGCGTTCGCCGCCATCGTCGAAAAGGCCAAGGGCCATCTGCCCAAGGCAGCGTGAGAGGGGCAATAGGCAGTAGGCAATAGGCAGTGAGCGGCGCCGGCCCGCTCCCTACTCCCTACTCCCCACTCCCCACTCGCCACTCGCCACTCGCTATTCGCTATTCGCCGCTCCCGACCGCCTACTGCCTACTGCCTACTGCCTACTGCCTACTGCCTACTGCCCACTGCCTCTCGCCAGGGGAACCGCCGAGACCCCGATCATGACCGACCTTTCCGCCCTCCGACAGCAAACCCTGGCCGCCATTGCCGGCGCCGCCGACGAAACGGCGCTGGAGGCCGCGCGCGTCGCGGCGCTGGGCAAGAAGGGCGCGATTTCCGCCCTGCTCGGCGCCCTCGGCAAGATGTCGCCCGACGAGCGCAAGAGCCAGGGGGCCGCGATCAACGCGCTCAAGGACGAAGTCGCCGAGGCGCTCGGCCTGCGCCGCGCGGCGCTGAAGGCCGCGGCGCTGCGCTCGCAACTCGAGCGCGAGGCGCTCGACATGACGCTGCCGGTCGGCCGCGCCGGCGTCGAGGCCGGGCGCATCCATCCGATCAGCCAGGTCATCGACGAAATCACCGCGATCTTCGCCGACATGGGCTTCTCGATCGCCGAAGGCCCGGACATCGAAAGCGACGATTACAACTTCACCAAGCTCAACTTTCCGCCCGACCACCCCGCGCGGGAAATGCACGACACCTTCTTCTTCGCCCCCGGCGCCGACGGCGAGCGGAAGCTCTTGCGCACCCACACCAGCCCGGTGCAGGTGCGCACGATGCTGGCGCTGAAGCCGCCGATCCGCGTCATCTGCCCCGGGCGCACCTATCGCTGCGACGCCGACCAGACGCACACGCCGATGTTCCATCAGGTCGAGGGGCTGGTGGTCGACACGTCGGCGACGCTCGCCAATCTCAAGTGGGTGTTGGAGGAATTCTGCAAGGCGTTTTTCGAAGTGCCGCAGGTGGGCATGCGCTTCCGGCCGAGCTTCTTCCCCTTCACCTCGCCGTCGATGGAAGTGGACATCCAATGCCGGCGCTCGGGCGGCGAAATCCGCTTCGGCGAGGGCGAGGACTGGCTGGAAATTCTCGGCTGCGGCATGGTCCACGCCAACGTCTTGAGGAATTGCGGCATCGACCCGGAAGTCCATCAAGGCTTCGCCTGGGGCCTCGGCATCGATCGCATCGCGATGCTGAAATACGGCCTGCCGGACCTGCGCGACTTCTTCGACGCCGATCTGCGCTGGATCGACCACTACGGCTTCAAGCCGCTCGACATGCCGACGCTGGCGGGAGGGCTGAGCGGGTGAGGCGGCCGCAACTCAAATTGCCCGGCGATCGGCGACCAAGGGGCTAAGCGCTGTCGGGCGGCTCACCCGAGCCTCGGGTAATTGGTGATGTGGCGGATGCTGAGATAGAGCCGCGCCAGGCGCGGGTACATGCGCGCGTACACCTCCGAATACAAGCGGTCGTAAAGCCTGACGTTTTGCGCAATCGGCGTGAACGTGCGCCCCGGACGGCTCATTTGCGCCTGCGCCGCAGCGTGGTCGGGGTATAGCCCGGCCCCGACGGCGACGTTGATGGCGGCGCCCAGGCCCGAAGCCTCGAACGTGTGCGGCCGCTCGGCGGCGACGCCGAAGACGTCGGCGGTCAGTTGCATGACGCCGTCGCTTTGCGAACCGCCGCCGGACACTTTCAGGCGGCGAATCTTCACGCCGTTGCGCCGTTCCAGCCTCGCCGTCGCCTCGCGCAGGGCGTAAGCGACGCCTTCGATGATCGCGCGGTACACGTGCGAGCGGTTGTGCACGTCGCCGAACCCGATCATCGCCCCCTTGGCCTCTGGGCCGGGAATCTTGACGCCGGGATTCCAGAACGGCTGAAGGATGAGGCCCATGTTTCCGACCGGGGTCTCTTCGAGCATCCTCTCGAACAGCATTTCCGGCGCGACCCCTTTTTCCTCCGCCTCGATCATCTCCCTGGCGGCGAATTGCTCCTTGAACCAATTGACCATCCAGTAGCCGCGTTGGACCATGATCTCGCTGTTGTAGCGCCCCGGCGCGGCCGCCGGATACGCCGGCAGCAGCGGGATCGGCTCGACGTAACGCGTGTTGCAGGTGTTGACCGTCGCCGTGGTGCCGTAACTCAGCACCGCGACGTCGGGCGTCCACGCGCCGGCGGCGAGCACCTCGCAGGCTTTGTCGGCGCCCGAGGCGTAGACCGGCAGGCCCTCGGGAATTCCGGTCTCGTCGGCCGCCTCGGCGGTGATCCGCCCCATCGATCCGCCGGCGGGAACCAATTCCGGCAGACGATCGGGCGTGACGGCGAGCAACTTCCATCGGAAGTCGCCCGGCCGCGCCCATTGCTGGCGCTTGCCGTCGAAGGGCGCATAGCCGACTTGCGAACCGACCGCATCGCACAACCGCCCGGTCAGCCTGAGATTGAGATAGCCCGACAGGAACACGAAGTGCTTGGTGCGGCGCCACACGTCGGGTTCGTCGACGGCGAGCCAGTTGCATTCCGCCTTGGACTGAAGATAGTGGATCGTCTTTTTCTGCCCGGCGGCGCGAATGCCCAGATCCAGCCACAGCGGCGCCTTGGGATAGCGATTGGTGCGGCGCTGATCGAGCCAGCCGATCGCCGGGCGCAACGGCGTCATGTCCTCGTCGAGGCAGACGGCGACCGCGCGCTGCGTGGTGACCGACATGCCGACGACGCGCCTTCTCAATTCCGGATGGGCCCACCACAGATTCTGGCAGGCCTGACGCAGGTTGGTCCAATAGTAATCGCAATCCTGTTCCGCCCAGCCCGGCTGGCGGGAGTAATAGGGGACGATGTGGACTTGTGACTTGGCGACCAGTTCGCCGCGCGAATCGAAGATCATCGCCCGGACGCTCTGCGTCCCCTGATCGATGGCGAGCAGCAGGTCTTGGGGCTGGCTCACGGCGTCCTCCCGGCGGACCGCGGGCCGTCGGGCCCCCGCAAGGTCCGCGCGAGAAATGCTAACTCGTTGATATTCAATGGACAGTCCGTCTCTTGGCCGCCCCGTCCCCTCCGGCGGCGGCCGCTGCCGAGTTGTTCGATCATGCCCCCCGCTCCTCCCCGCCGCCGGCGCCGGCAAGCGACGGGAGCGATGACGTTACGGCCAAGCGTCCCGATTGGATAGACGTCTCGGCCCGCGACGGGCTCGACGTCGTCGAAACGAAATAGTTGTCGGCTTTCGCGGTTCCTTCCGCTAGAAAGCGCGCGTCTCCCTTCTGCCCGCGCGGGAGGGAGCGCCGCTCCGCCACGTTTGCGATCGCCCGATGAAACTGACTCTGTCCTGGCTCAAAGACCATCTGGAAACCTCGGCTTCGCTCGCAAGAATCGTCGAAGCGATGACGCGCATCGGGTTGGAGGTCGAGGGGATCGAGGACCCCAGCGCCAAGGTCAAGGGCTTCGTCGTCGCGCGGGTGATCGAGGCCAAGCCGCATCCCAACGCCGACCGCCTGCGCGTCTGCCTGGTCGACGCCGGCGGGGCGCCGGTGCAGGTGGTGTGCGGCGCGCCCAACGCGCGCGCGGGCATGAAGAGCGTGTTCTCGCCGGTCGGCACGTTCATTCCCGGCAAGAACCTCATTCTCGCCAAGGGCGTCATCCGCGGCGTCGAGTCGCTGGGCATGCTGTGTTCGGCCGCCGAATTGCAGCTCTCCGACGATCACGAGGGGATTATCGATCTGCCCGACGACGCGCCGGTCGGCGCTGCTTACGCGGCCTACGCCGGCCTCGACGATCCCGTCATCGACGTCGCCCTGACGCCCAACCGCCCCGACGCGACGGGCGTGGCGGGGATCGCGCGCGACCTCGCTGCGGCGGGCTTGGGCGCGCTGAAGACCCCGGCGCCCGCGCCTATCGCCGGGACCTTCGATTGCCCGACCGCGGTCACGCTCGATTTCTCCCCCGCCGACGCGCGCCTCTGCCCCGCCTTCGCGCTGCGCCTGGTGCGCGGCGTCGACAACGGCCCCTCGCCCGAATGGATGCAGCGGCGCCTGCGCGCGATCGGCCTCAGGCCGATCAGCGCGCTGGTCGACATCACCAATTACCTCACCTTCGACCGCGGCCGGCCGCTGCACGTGTTCGACGCCGCCAAGGTCAAGGGCGCGCTGCACGTCAGGCGCGCGCACGCCGACGAAAGCGTGCTCGCGCTCGACGGCAAGACCTATGCCCTCGACGCCGGCATGGTCGTCATCGCCGACGACAGGGGCGTCGAATCGATCGCCGGCGTCATCGGCGGCGAACATTCGGGCTGCGACGAAAAGACGCGCGACGTGCTGATCGAGAGCGCGCTGTGGAACCCCGCCAACATCGCCCAGACCGGACGCAAGCTCGGCGTTCTCACCGACGCGCGCTATCGCTTCGAGCGCGGCGTCGATCCCGACTTCTGCATACCCGGCGCCGACCTCGCGACGCGGATGGTGATCGACTTCTGCGGCGGCGAGCCCTCGCGGCTGATCGTCGCCGGCGATCCGACTGCGCCGAGGCGCGCGATCGAATTCCCCTACAGCGAAGTCAAGCGCCTGATCGGCCTCGACATCCCGCAAAGCGAAGGCGAAGCGATTCTCGCCCGCCTGGGCTTCACGCTTCGGGACGGCAAGGCGATCGTTCCCAGCTGGCGCCCCGACGTCGAGGGCAAGGCCGACGTCGTCGACCAGATCGTGCGCATCGCCGGCCTCGACCGCGTGCCGCCGGCGCCGCTGGCCCGTCTCGACGAGGGCGTGCCGCGGCCGGTGCTCACGCCGCTGCAAAAGCGAGTCCGCGTCGCCAAGCGCGCGCTCGCTTCGCTCGGCCTGCGCGAAGCCGTGACCTGGTCGTTCATCGCCAAGCCCAAGGCGGAGCTGTTCGGCGGCGGCGCGCCGGCGCTGGCGCTCGCCAATCCGATCGCCGCCGATCTCTCCGACATGCGCCCGAGCCTCGCGCCCGGCCTCGTCGCCGCGGCGGAGCGCAACGCGCGCCGCGGCCTTAAAGACGTCGCGCTGTTCGAGGTCGGCCAGATCTTCCTTGGGGACGGCGAGAACGACCAGCGCATCGCCGCCGCCACGGTGCGGCGCGGCATGGCCAAGGCCCACAGCGAGGGGCGCCATTGGTCGGGCGGCGGCGCGGTCGACGCGTTCGACGCCAAGAGCGACGCGCTGGCGCTGCTCGGCGCGCTCGGGATCGCGGCGAACGCCGTGCAGGTCGTTCCCGGCGGCCCGCCGTTCCTTCATCCCGGACGCTCGGCGAGGCTGCAATTCGGGCCGAAATTGCAAGCCGGCTGGTTCGGCGAACTGCATCCGAGCGCCTTGGAGACGCTCGACGCGGAAGGGCCGATCGTCGCTTGCGAAATCATCCTCGACGCGCTTCCCGCCGCCAAGGCGCGGCCGACCAAGGCGAGGCCCAAGCTGGAGCGCTCCGAATTCATGGCCGTCGAGCGCGACCTCGCCTTCGTGGTCGCGGAGAGCGCCCGCGCCGGCGACATCCTCAAGGCGGCGCTCGGCGCCGACCGCGGCCTCGTCGCCGGCGCCGACGTGTTCGACGTCTATCGCGGCCCGGGATTGCCGGAGGGCTGCAAGTCGGTGGCGATTTCCGTAACGTTGCAGCCGCGCGAACGCACGCTGACCGACGCCGAAATCGAGGCGGTCGTCGCCAGAATCGTCGCCGAGGTGGCGAACAAGACCGGCGCGACGCTGCGCCTGTAGGGAAACCGACGATGCGTCACGCGTTCATGCTGGCTATCGGCCTCGGCGCTCTGTTGATCGGCGCGCCAGCGCGCGCGAAGGACAATGCTTCATGCGCGCAATTCGAGGAGCCGCTCGCCTACAACGCCTGCCTGGCGCGACACGGGCCGCGGGCGGGCGCGACCCGCGCGATCGCGGCGCCGGACGAAGACTTCGCCGCGCCCGCCGCCGAGGCGCCAAAGGGCGGCGAACGCCATCGCCTCGAGTTCGACCTCGGCGAGAAGCGGCGGCGGCCGTAGGCGAGCGGGCCGCGTCTCGACCAGCGCGCTGCGACGGGCCGCTCCTGGCCGCTCAACCCCCGTCGTACGATTTTTCTTCGACGATGCGCGCGCCGCTGAGGAGGTTGATCTTCTTCTTCACCTCGGCGCGCCGGTCGTTCGTCTTATAGACGGCGCGCGCGAGTTCGATGAACCGCGGCCCGAAGTCGCTGTCCGCCTCGCATCGCCGAATCGCGTCTTCGATGTCCCACAGGGCCTCGTTGATCGCCTTCAGCTCGGCCTCCAGCGCGCCGAGCGCGGGGAAGGCGCCGAGCAGGTTCGTTCGCGCCGATTCGAGCGCGAGCCATTCGCGCCCGACGTTGGCGCGTTTGGCCGGGTCGGCGATGCGTTCGTTCTTGATGGCGAGGATCGTCGCGCGATCCATCAGTTCGCCCGCGCCGATTTCGACGAATAGGGGCGCGGTGCCCTCGACCTTCATGCCGGCGATCTCCCGCTGCGCGGCTTTCGGCGCGAGCGCGTCTCGACCAAAGCGGCGAGCGGTCTTCTTAAGAAAACCCCGCTCCGCGCGCAACCGGAAGCGCGTCCTCGCGATTCGCCTCGCGCGTCCGCTCGAAGAGATCGCGGGCGGCGCGCACGACGCTCGCCACGCTCAAATCGGCCATTTCGCTCGCCTCGGGTCCGCCGGCCTCGGACGAGGCCTCGCCGTCGCCGGCGCTTCTCGCCCCCCGGACAAAGGCGGCTCGCGGCCCCCAAGGGCGGTAAAGCCGGTCGTCGGAAGGCCCGAACAGGCCGAGCGTCGGCGTTCCCGCCGCGGCCGAGAGATGCATCAACCCGGAGTCGTTGCCGATGAACAGCCGCGCCCGCTTGAGGCAGGCGTAGGTGGTCAGCAGGTCCAATCCCACCAGGTCGATCAGCCGCGACGGCGGCAGGGCGGCGCGGATGGGCTCGAAGAACTCGCCGTCGCCGGGACCGCCGGTCAGCAGCGCCCGCCCGCCGGCGAGCGGCCCGGCCGGGCCGATCAGCTCGACCGCCGCTTCGGCGAAGCGCTCGGCGGGCCAGGTCTTGGGCGGCCAGGTGGCGGCCGGCGCGACCGCGAGCACCGGCCCGCCGGGTCCGACGAGCGCGTCGGCGCGCGCCTGCCTCGCCGCGGACGCATAGAGGAACGGCGAAGGGGGAGAATCGAGGGCGCCGATCGTCCGCGCCGCCTCCAGCGCCTTGTGCAGCGGCGGCGCGCTGAGGGGTCGGCGCGCCGGGCGGTAGACGAAGCGGCGATCGGCCCATAGCGCGTAGGCCAGGCCCGATCCGCGCATGTCGATCACCGCCTTCCAGCGGCGGCCGCGCGTCCGCCGCCACAGGTCGAGCCAGTGCAGCGCCCAGCGCTGCTTGACGATCGCGAGCGTCTCTTCGAGCCGCGGCGTGTCGAGAAAAAGCGATGCCGCGACCGGGCCCGCCGCGACGGTGAACGCGGCCTCGGGCTCGCCTTCGACGAAATGGCGCAGCAGCCCGGAGGAAAGGATCGCGTCGCCGATCGAGCCGCCGGCGATGAACAGCACCCGATCCCGATTTCGACCCATTCCCCGCTCCTCGCCGCCAAGCCGCCCCGGCTCGGCTTGCGGCGCGACGGTGAACGCCGCTTTGATCGGCGTCAATGGCGGCGGAGGGGGGGAGGGGATTGTGCGTGATCGAGCGCCCGTCGTCACGAGTCCCAGCGTAGCGCCTCGGCCGGGCTGCTCCGAGACCGTCATTGCGAGGAGCCCGAGCGCAGCGAGGGGGACGAAGCAATCCATGCGGCGGCTGAACCATGGATTGCTTCGTCGCTGCGCTCCTCGCAATGACGGCCGAGGCGGCTGAACCGTGGATCGCTTTTCCCGCGCTGCGCCGGAAACAGCGATGACGCGGCGCCGCGTCACCCCAGCGTTTTGTAGAGGTCCTTCCAATCGGGATTGAAGTTCTCGATCAATGCGAGCTTTCTCGCCCGGCTGCCGCCTTTGATCTGCTTTTCCCGCGCGATCGCTTCGTCCATGCGATCGTAGGGTTCGTACCACACGAGCCTCTTGCAGCCATACTTCTTGGTGAAGCCCTCGACGGCGCCCTCGCGATGCTCGAACGCGCGCCGCGACAGATTCGCGGTGACGCCGGTGTAAAGCGTCCCGTCGCGCTGGTTGGCCATGATGTAAACGCAAGGCCGTTTCACGCTTGGCCTCGACGAGAGTCATTCTTGCGGCCCGTATCTTATGGCGGTTCCCGATCGGGCGGAACGGCGTTCGCGGAGCGCGGCGGCGATCCCGGCGGCGGCCGCCCCGGCGCCGTCATTGCGAGGACCCGGAGCGCAAGCGAGGGGTAAGCAATCCACGATTCAGCCGCCTCAGCCGTCATTGCGAGGAGCGCAGCGACGAAGCAATCCATGCGGCGGCTGAATCGTGGATTGCTTCGCTGTCGCTCGCAATGACGAAAAAGGCGGTTGTTTCCGTTCTGGCTCTTGGGTCCCGGCCACGGAGCGCGGCGGCGATCCCGGCGGCAGCCGCCCCGTCGCCGTCATTGCGAGGACCCCGAGCGCAAGCGAGGGGGACGAAGCAATCCATGCGGCGGCTGAACCGTGCATTGCTTCGCTGCGCTCGCAATGACGGAAGGGGCGGTTGTTTCCATACGGGCGCTCAGGCTCCTGCGACAGGGCGCTCAACGATCGACGCTATGTAGTCGTCCGCCGATTGCTGGCCTGGCTGGCGATCTTTTTGCGCGCTTGGCCGGCCGCCGTCATCGCCACCGTCGAACGGCCTCTCAAACAGCTCGTTCTCGCGTAACCGGCGTTCTTCAAGGACGCCTCGCCTCGTCCCTATTATTGCAGCGCGCACGTGCTACGGTGCAGAATTAGCAATCGCCGCAATCAATTTCGCCATCGCGCGACACCATTGTCGATCTCAGCCACACGCCATCCGCGCTCAATCAGGGTGGCGATATTTTGAGCCGCGGCTGTTTCGTCGCCGAGTGCAAAACCTGGAATTGCAAGACAGATCAGGTGACTTGGCCGTGTCATCGCCACATACGCTTGCAGGAGGCGTTTGCGATCTTGGACTCCGGCACCGTTCTCGTTGCTCATTGTGCCAAGGAGCCACGGCAACATCCGTTGTGACGAGTGGGCATGCCAATAAGTGTTGAGCACCATCGTTGCCAGATGGGTTTGCCCTTTGACCGAATGAATTGAGCCAAGCCGGATGTCGAGACGCCTGTTTCCCTCAAGGACGCGGTACACATTGGGGCCAGCGTCACTTGGCGATGTAGCAGGGCCAAGCGCTTGAGCTCGGCTATCCGCCAACCACGCGAGAAAACTGGCGGCCTTCATCTGGTCGGGAGCACCATCGCAAAGCATGCAGGCAATGGCGAGAATGTCGCCGCGTACCGTTCTCCAGGCTGCTTCGGTCAACGGCATCCAGTCGACGAGAAGCACTTTGATCAATCGGCGGTAGGCTGCAAGGGCATCGGCATTGGCTGCCAACGCCTCGACGATCGCGCGGTGCGTTCGCGTGTTGCGCTTAAGTTTCCCAGCGTCGCCAATGCAAGCGGCGAGGCGAATAAGACCTGATGCAATCCTTTCGATGCCTGGCGAGAAATCCAGGCCCTCTCGCACAGCGGCTCGTGCTGCACGAACATATTGCAATAGAGATTTGGGGTGAGGCTCCTTCCGACAAATTTCGGCGGCGTAGCCACTCCAATAGTGCGGAACAGTTTTCGGAAAGTGTGCGTGTCCCGGCGCAACATCCGATGCATCCTGATGCACCGCGCCGACGGCAGTAACGACCCCATCAGCCAAGGCTCGGTCGTCGAAGATCGTGAGGACATACTTGCCGTAGGCGTCAAGAACCCCTGTGGTGTTGTCGCCGGGAAAGATGAAAATGGCCGGCGCGCAAGTGTCCGACGCCCCCTCTATCGCTTTCGGACCGCTGCCGGAGAGCCCTGTGGGGCCTACCGGTGCCACGGCGAAAGGCGAAGCCAATGCCGCGATTTGCCGCCCAAAACGGTAGCTATTCGGAATGCCAAGGCAGCGGGTGATATCCCGATCGGGAAATAGGTCAATCTTGTTCGGCTCGGCCTCGGGGTCGTCGAAAATGGCTTGATTAGGATCGCCGACGCGCTGCACGACGATGTCAAGCGAACTACGAGGAAAGATCGCATGAAGCATCGAGCCTTGGAGTTCAAATGTGTCCTGCATCTCGTCGAGAATGGCGAGCGGGAACCGAAGCCTGAGCCATGAAGCAACCGCCGGGAAGTCCTCCAAAAGCGCACGAGCCCAAACGAACATTTCATCGTAGCAGAAGTATCCCGCTTGGGCGGCCTTCTCGACGGCCTGCTTCGCCAGCTTAAAGGTGGTTGTGCCCGGCCCGGCAGGGAACGCCTTCCCGTCCAGATCGAAGCTTAGGTCGCGGGCGCAGACGCGCAAACGGTCGAACCCGCTGTACTTTTTTTCGAGAAAATTCTGCACGGCCCAACAATCAGCGTTAGAGAGCACGCCCCGCCGAAACGCGGCCGTCACGTCATTATCAATGGTTGGTGAAGGGTATCCATTCGAGTTGAGCCACGGCAATGCCAGAAAACGATTCACGAAGCCATGAATGGTGTCGATGAAATGGGGGTAGCCGAGCAAGCGGTGTCCAATAACCGTGCTGCCGAGACGGTGCTGAATTTCCTCGCGCGCCACGTTGGTGTGCGAGAGAACGCAGATGCCCTTGGTTCGATGCGGCCACTTCCGCGCGAGGATGGCTAATTTCGCGACAATTAGCGTCGTTTTGCCGCTCCCCGGACAGGCGGAAACGTCGACCGTGGTGCGTGCCGTCAGAAACGCGCGGCGGGGCGCATCAAGCCTATCTAGCCGCATCAAGTTGCTGACCCAGTCGATGTCGTCGTCCGTGATCTCCGGTACCAGCGACGATGCATCAGGCATTGTCTAGGCCTCCCCGGGAGCAGGCGCGGTCGTCACTGCGGAAGCCGGGCGTCTCACGTGCGCAATTGCGTCAACAATGTAGCGGGGTAGCTTGGCAGCGAAGGCGGTCTTGTCAAATGCCGCCACCTGTCCCGATTCAGCCAAGGCCTCGGCGAGATACTGCGCCGCGATGGCCTTTGACGCAGCGCCAGAATGGAAAACTTGATAGACCTGTGTGCATAAGGCTAAACGGTCGCCTTTCGCCGCCGTCTCCATTTCCTTGAAGGCAGCCCGCGCGGCTGCCTCGACCTCAGCCCGTTGCTTCTTTTCCTCGTTGATTGGGTCGTCGTTTATGGCGAGGGCAGCAGCAACGTAAACCTCTTCCGCGAGCCCGCAGAAGGCAAGATCATATTCCAGCGTCCAGTGATCGGCGACAAAGGTCTTCACCGACTGCCCGTCGTTGCATCGCAGACGTGCTCGCCATTCGTCCAGCGCCTGCTCCTGCGACTTTTTATCAGTACCGAAGTCACGCAAAGCCTTCCAGCGTCGCCTTCCGCTCTTCCATTTGTCGTCATCGTCGCCGGTGACCAATCCGAGAATAGCCGGCGCACAATCTGGCATCACGTCCATGTCAGCGACGCAAGCGACGGGAATCGTGAGCGTCGGGACGGATTCCTCGCGACGCTGAAAGATGCTGCTAAACCGCCTGAGCCCCCTGCCGCCAACGTTGACGATGGAGACGCCATGTTCTGTGAGATCGGTGCCCAGGAGCTTGGCAACAACGGGCAAGAGAATAGCCTCCGCATCGCCCTCAACGATGATGACACCGTGGGCGAAGAACAGGTTCGCCTTGGTTACGTCCAGGAACCGCTCAAGAAAGCGATAGTCGCCTGCTTCGAGCCTGGTGCGGTCGCTCGCCAACGAGAATGCACGGCCTCCTTGCAATAGAATCATGTTCGGCAGCGGGATCTTCGACGCCAAGTTGGGACTATGTGTCGACAGGATGACTTGGACGGGACGTTCGGTGTCCTTGACCCTGCCTGCAGCGGCCAGCGTCAGGAACTCCATTAGCCGAAGCTGCCGCTGAGGATGCAGGTGCGCCTCTGGCTCCTCAATCAGCAGAAGCGGCAACCCATCCGGCTCCCGGCCGAGAAGCAGAAGTTCGCAAGCCATGTAGAGCAGATTGTTCGAACCAAGCCCATAGCGCCCCCGAGCCCTTCCGGTGCTCGCTTCGAGGAGGCCAAGTTCCAACCGCTCAAGGATTTGACGAAGACGTGCCTTGTCCGTTCCACCTTCTGTAATATCGATTTTGCCCCGAAGGCTGTCGCCAGTGAGCGAGAGCGACGAAAGATATTGCGCGTTAATTGCTGCCTCGGCGCTTCCGACGCCTTTGTGTTTCCTCACGTTGTGACGCAGATAGTCAGACAGTCCCAAGAGGCTGAGGTCGCTGACGGCCGCGGCATCGGACGGCAATGCGGCCTCGTCGAAAACAGCGCCCTGCGCGATTTCTGGAACGTTAGCGAGAATCTGCGAAAGGCGTGAGCCGCAGCCCGGCGACATCTCGCGTTCCGCATCGCGCAGCGGCCGGAGATAGGTGCTCGATAGCAGTTCGCGAACCGATGCCTCAAAAGCAGGTCCAGCCCCGTCAACCCCACTGCGCACAGAAACGTCGATCCATCGCCTGGCGCTGGGCGACTCGCTGAGCCTTTTGGCCGTCCAGTTGACGAAGAGGGAGACGCAATCGCCTTCATAGGAGAGGTACTCCGCAAGCGCACCTTTCTCGGCATCGTTGAGCCCGCTCAGCTTGCAACGGATCAAGATGTCAGCGGCCTGCTTTCCCGTCTGATCAAGATGGAAGTCCTCTGGCTGTACGCGGATGAATTCCTGATCTCGGGTAAGCAGTGCGTATCGGACAGCATCGATGACGGCGGACTTACCGCTGTCATTTCGGCCGACCAAGGCGGTCACGCCGCTATTGAATGCGATGTCGAGGGCAGCGTCGCCGTCGCCAAATTGGCGGAAATTTTGCGCCGTTAGCTGCGCCAAGTACATGCACCCCTCCAGCGACCTGTGCAGTCAGCGTTACGGAGTTAAGGGGTTACGGCGCCGGTGCACTTAACGATCAACCCCAAGAGTTCTTCAAGGCGCTCGCCGAGCTGAGGCGCGATAAGCGCCCCGCGCCCCCGGCCACCACCATTCGCCGTCGATCTCTTGGAAGAGACCTTTTTCCGATTGAAACGGGCTGTCAAGGGTCTCGACCGCCGCAGGCACGGCTCGGAACTCAGGTTAACGACGATTTTGCCTTGACGCGGCGGCGTGATTCTCTCGGGCTCCTGATTCGTTTGGGGGCGCCACATGGACGACACGACCGACTTTTTCGCCGACGAGGAGGTTCCCCGGGCGCGCGTAGCCCTGCTTTTGAAGCATTTCTCCCGGCTCTCGGACGAGCGCGAACCCTGGCGGATCCTGTATCCGTTGGCCGAGGTTCTTTTGCTGCTGACCTGCGCCACCATCGCCTCTTGCGACGATTTCGACGATATCCTCGCCTGGGGCGAGGATCATCTTGGTTTTCTTAGAAAGTTCGCGCCGTTTCATCATGGAATCCCCTGCGAACGCTGGCTGCGCACCCTGGTCAACCGGGTCGACCCTCTGACATTTGGTCGTTGTTTCGACAGTTGGATCAAGGCGCTGTGGCCGGGCCGGCACGACCTCATCGCCATCGATGGCAAGACCTCGCGCCGCACGCACGACAAGCGCAAGGCGCTCAAGGCGCTGCACACGCTCAGCGCCTACGCGACGAACGCCCGTCTCACGCTGGCGCAACTCAGCGTGCCCGAGAAAACCAACGAGATCACGGCCATCCCCGATCTGCTCGACCACCTGGCCGAGGCGGGGCAACTCGAAGGCGCCCTCGTCACCATCGACGCCATGGGATGTCAGGTCGACATCGCCGCCGGGATCGTCGAGCACAAAGCCGATTTTCTGCTGCCGCTGAAGGGCAATCAGGCAACCATGGAAGCGGAGGTCGGCGCCTACTTCGACACCGCGCCGGAGGACGAACTCGTCTCCAAGAGCGTCGTCGAGAAAGGCCACGGCCGCATCGAAACCCGCGTCTACACCGCCTCCAAAGAGGTCGATTGGATCAAGGCCGACAAGTCCTATCCGGGCCAGCCGCGTTTCGAAAACATCAAGACGCTCGTTCGCGTTCTCAATCGAACCGAATACGCGGACCGATGCACCTTCGACACGCGGCTCTATATCTCGTCCGCGCCGCTCGACATCGAACGGCTCGCGGCCGGCGCGCGCGGCCACTGGGGCGTCGAGAGCATGCACTGGCTGCTCGACATGGAGTTCAAGGACGATCTGTCGCGCTACCGCACCGGCCACGGCGCCAAGAACATGGCCATCGTCCGCCGCTTCGCCCTCGGCCTCGTGCGCGCCAATAAATCACCCGCAAGCGTCAAAACACGCAGAAAATCAGCGAGTTGGAATATGAATTTCCTCCTCGAAATCCTGCAAATGAAATGACCGTTAACCTGGAATCCGTGCCGTGCCGCCGCAGGCGGCGCGCTTTGCGCGCCCTTGACAGCCCGTTTCAATCGGAATTTTCGCCGCCAAGAGATCGACGGCGAGTGGCGGCGGACGCTGCGGTTCGCGCCCGCGACGGGGCGGCGCCCTTTGTAGACGCGCGCGGCGAGCGCGTCCGGCGCGCGAGCGCCTTGTCGCCCCCATGTCGACGCCGCCGAACTCGCGCGACCAGCGGTCGCGCCACCAGCGCGCCCGGAAACCGCGTCGCCGCGCCGCCGTCGCCGGCCGGCGCGACATTGTCTTGCGGAAAAACAGAAGTCGCGGTAATCTGAAAATCGAAGCTCGCCGGGGTTCGCCACGGCGCCAGCGCCAGGATCGCCTCCGCTTCGCCGCGCTCGAGGCCGCAAGGAGGACAAAAGCACACTTAGCCATCGGGCAATTCGCGCGGCAAGGCTCGAAAAAGGCGAAATCGCCGGGCGGCGCCGCCAACCCGTTGATTTCGTTGGAAACCGCCAAGGAAAATGTTTGGAATTCCTTGGAAAAAGCTTGGAAAAGTTTGGATTTTCCTTGGAAAAGCTTGGAATTTGCTTGGAAAAGTGGGGAAAATTTTGGCCTTCGTGCGCTACCCCCGTACAGCCTCTGGTGCGTCTCCCTGAGCGCCGCCTTCTCGACCTCGCCCATGGCGGCGCCCGGCGGCGCATTGACGAATTGGGCGCGGCGGGCGCTGATGGCGCCGATCCCCGGGGCTCGACCGGCGGCTTCGCTTCGCCCGCCGCGAGCGTCGTCCTCCCGTCATGCGGGCGCCGGGGAGTCGAGGGCCGGCGCGCCGCCGAGCCGGACGTCGGGAGCCAGAGGACCCAGGCGGATGCCCTTTCTCGATCGCGCGCAGGCGGGGCGCAAGCTGGCGCGAGCCCTGGCCTCGTACAAGGATCGCAATCCGGTGGTGCTCGCGCTGCCGCGCGGCGGCGCGCCGATCGGGGCGGAGATCGCGGCGGCGCTCGAGGCGCCGCTCGACATCGTTCTGGTGCGCAAGGTCGGCGCGCCCGGCCAGCCCGAACTCGCTATGGGCGCGGTGGTGGACGGCGAGGAGCCCATCGTGGTCCGCAACGAGGAGGTGATCGCCGTCGCGGGAGTCAGCGAGCGCGAGTTTTCCGCCGCGTGCGCGCGCGAACTCGTCGAGATCGAGCGCCGGCGGCGGCGCTTCCTCGGGGAGCGACGGCGCGCCGAAATCGCCGGGCGCGCCGCGATCGTCGTCGACGACGGCGTCGCCACCGGCGCGACCGCGCGCGCCGCCCTCCGGGCGATCCGCAAGCGCGGGCCGAGCGAACTGGTCCTCGCCGTTCCCGTCGCCGCCCGCGATACGATCGAAGAATTGCGCGGCGAAGTCGACGCGCTGGTTTGTCTCGAGGCGCCGCGACGCTTTGACGCCGTCGGCGCCTTCTACGCCGATTTCCGCCAGGTGGAGGACGAGGAGGTCGCCGCCATCCTTTCCCGCTTCCCCACGGAGGCGCCGCGCAAGGCGTAGCGGCGCTCGGCGTCGCCGACGGCGACGGCGCCCTCGTCGGCCTGCTCACGCGTCAGAACGTCGCGGAGATGATCATGATCAAGTCGCTGCGCCCGGACCGGCGCTTCAAGGGAGCGGACGGTTCGAGCGTCGCGGCCGGTCGAGGGGGGCCAGCGCCATGATGAAGCGCGTCGGAATGGCGGCGACGGCGCTCATCGCCGCGGCGGCGGTCGGCTGGGCGGCGAGCGCGATTGTCGCCCGCGCGGCCGACGCGAGCGCGCCGATCCTGCTCTACCACCGCTTTCATCCCACGATTTCGCGATATGCGACGGTCACGACGCCGACCTTCGCGGCGCAACTCTGCTGGCTCGCCGAGCATCGCTATAAGGTCGCGCCGCTCGCTTCGGTCGTCGCGGCGTTGCGCGGCGGGGTCCCTCTTGATCCGATGACCGTCGTCATCACCGCCGACGACGGACGACGGTCGCAATACACCGAGATGTTCCCGATTATTCAGCGCTTCCAGGTTCCCGTCACGCTGTTCATCTACACCCACGCCATCGATTACGAACCCGACGCCCTGACCTGGGACCAAATCGCGGAAATGGCGCAATCCGGTCTCGTCGACGTGCAGTCGCACAGTTGGACGCACCCGAATTTCCACCGAGAGCGGGCGCGCCGGCGCCCGGCCGACTATCAATCCTTCGTCGCCGCGGAACTCGGGCTGTCCAAGCAGACGCTCGAGGGGCGCCTGAATAAGCCGGTCGAATTCCTGGCCTGGCCGTATGGAGTCTTCAACCCCGATCTCGAACGCGCCGCCGTCGCGGCCGGCTACAGCGCGGCGTTCATCGTCGGCGGGCGGCGGGCGGGCGCGGGCGACGATCTGTTCGACCTGCCGCGCATCGCCGTCTCCGACGCGGACCGCGGCGCGAGGTTCGAGAGGCTGCTGCTGCTGGGCGGCGGCGGCGCGCCGGTCGCCGCCGACGCGCCGCTCGCGGCCTGCGCGGCCCACGGCGCGGCGCCGGCCTCGCCTGACGCCGCCGCGTCGCAAGGGCGCTTTTGACGAAGGAAGCGAATCGTCGTCCCCTGCCGCCATGGCGCCGACCCTCCTCTCCATCCAGTCCCACGTCGTCTACGGCCATGTCGGCAATTCGGCCGCCGTCTTTCCCTTGCAACGGCTCGGCTGCGAGGTCTGGCCGATCCATACCGTGCAATTCTCCAGCCACGCCGGCTATCCCGGCTGGCGCGGCGAGGCCTCTTCGGCCGCGCTGATCGACGACTGCGTCGACGGCCTTCAGGCGATCGGCGCGCTGGCGCGCTGCGACGGCGTCCTCTCCGGCTATCTCGGCAAGGCCGAGATCGGCGAAGCGGCGCTGCGCGCCTTCGCGGCCGTCAAGGCGGCGAACCCGCGCGCGGCCTACGCCTGCGATCCCGTCATCGGCGACGCGGAGCGCGGCGTTTACGTCGACGCGGGCGTCGCGGCGTTCCTCGCCGAGCGCGCGCTGCCCGCCGCGACCGTGCTGACGCCCAACGCATTCGAACTGTCGTTCCTCGCCGAGCGCCCGGTCGGAGACGTCGCCGAGGCGCGCGCGGCGCTGGCGCTGCTGCGGGCGCGGGGTCCGCAGACGATCCTCGTCACCTCGCTTCGTCTCGCCGACACGCCGGCCGACGCGCTCGACATGATCGCCTGCGAGGGCGACGAACTCTGGCGCCTGCGCACCCCGAGGCTGCCGATCGCGGTCAACGGCGCCGGCGATCTCGTCGCCGCGCTGTTCTTCTTCCATTGGCTGCGCTCGGGCTCGGCGCCGCAAGCGCTTGCCAGCGCCGGCTCCGCCGTCTACGCCGTCGTCGCGGCGACCGCCAAGGCCGGCGCGCGCGAACTGGAAATCGTCGCGGCGCAGGACGAGATCGTCAGCCCCGCGCGCCTGTTTCGCCCGCAACGCGTATAGGAGCCCCGATGCGCCGCCAATTTTATACGCTCGACGTCTTCACCGATACGCCGCTCGCCGGCAATCCGCTGGCGGTGGTGCTCGACGCCGAAGGCCTCGACGATAAGCGCATGCAGCTCGTCGCCCGCGAGTTCAATTTGTCCGAAACGGTTTTCGTCCGCGCCCCGCGCGATCCCGTCAACACGGCGGCGCTGCGCATCTTCACCCCTGCCCGCGAAATGCCCTTCGCCGGGCATCCGACGGTCGGCGCGGCGGCGCTGCTCGCGCACGTGCGCGCCAGAGAGCTGCTCGCGGCGCAGGACCTGCGCCTGGTGCTGGAAGAAAGGATCGGCGAAGTCGTCTGCGTCGCTCGCCATCGGCGCGGCCAGGCGCTGGCGGCGACTTTCACCGCGCCGCGGCTGCCGCAGCGGGGCGCAGCGGCGCCGTCCGCCGCCGACATCGCCGCGCGTCTCGGCCTCGAGCCGGCGGATATCGGCTTCGGCGCGCATCGGCCGACCGTCTATGGCGCCGGCGTCGATTTTCTCTTCGCGCCGATCGCCAGCGCCGCGGCGCTCGGCAAGGCCGACCCGGACCGCACCGCCTGGGGCGCCGACGGCGGCCCCGGCGTCTATCTCTATACAAGCGAGACGACCCGGGCCGGCGTAGCCTATCGCGCGCGCATGTTCGCCGCGGGCTGGGGCGTCAGGGAAGACCCGGCGACGGGGTCCGCCGCCTCCGCCTTCGCCGGCGTCATCATGGAGTTCGAGCCGCCGGCCGACGGCGAGCATTCGATCGTCATCGAGCAGGGTCTCGAGATCGACCGCCGAAGCGAGATCGCGCTCGGCCTGGACGTTGAGGGCGGCGCGCTGAAGTCCGCCACGATCGGCGGCTCGGCAGCCCTGGTCGCCGAAGGCGCGATCGAAATATGAGCGCGCCGCGCATCGTCGAAGTCGCCGAACTCGACCTGGCGCTGGTCGCGCGGCCGTGGCCCTTCGCCGAGGCCGAAGCGGAGAAAATCGCCGCCCATTGGCGCGCGCGCCTCGCCGCCAAGCCGCGCCTCTACAACGGCCGCGTGCTGCTGCTCGGCGAGCACGCCCTGGAGCGGCGCGCCGACGGCGCCGAAGTTCTGCGCGGCGCCTTTTTCGAGACCGATTACGCCGCGTTCATCGCCTGGCGGGATTTCGGCTATCCCGACGCCCGCGTCTGCAACGCCTTCTCGGCGGCGGCGCTCGTAAGCCAGGACGGCGCCTTTCTGCTCGGCGAAATGGCCGCGCACACCATCGCCGCCGGCGCGATTTATTTTCCCTGCGGCACGCCCGACCCGAAGGACGTTTTCGCCGGCCGCGTCGATCTCGAGCAAAGCGCGACGCGCGAACTCGAGGAGGAGACGGGCGTCGCGGCGCACGAGGCCGCTTATGGCCCGGCATGGACGCTCGTCTATGCGCCGCCGCGCATCGCTTGCATCAAAGTCATGCGCCTTGCGGCGCCCGCCGAGGCGATCAAGGCGCGCGTCGACGCCTTCCTCGCCGCCGACCCCGACGCCGAACTGGCGGCGATGCACATCGTGCGCGCGCCTGAGGACATCGACGAAAAGCGTTTCCCGCGCTTCGTCGTCGACTTTCTGCGCTACGCGTTCGCTCGCGGCGACCGGCGAAGCGATTGACGCGCCGTGGCCGGGCTCGCCTCACGGATGGGCGGTTTACGCTTCTCGAAGAGAACCGGCGCGGCGCACTCCCTCCCCCCTTGTGGAGGCTACGGCATTCATACATCCGCGATCGATAGTTTCGAGGCCCGCCGTGCCTGATCCGTGCTCGGCGTCAATGTCGCGCCCGCTCCGCGGGTTGCTCGCTTCGCTCGCAAACATTGACTCCTGCGCTCGGCTCAGGCTCTCGGTTTCCATGATCTTTGATGAGCGAGGCCGGCCCGCAGGGCCAGCCCGCTCATCAAAGATCATGGAAACAAAACCGCCACGTCGGCCCGTCGCAGTCACCGCGAAGCGGGCGAAGCGCAGCGGAGCAGCCGCGCAGCGGCTTGACGGCGACGGGCCGATGTGGCTGCCGACCGACAAAGATGTGCGAATCCGCTCGCTTGTGGGGGAGGAGATATTCGCGCTCTGTCTCAGCGCCGATAGGGCCGATCCCGGCCATGACGGCGGATAGTGTTTTCGCCGATCGGCGTCACAGCCCGGTGGGATAGCCGTGGCGCTTGCGCGAGGCAAGAATGGCCGCGCGCGCCTCGGCGTCATGCCCTTGCGAGCACTGCGTCTCGGCCGCGGCGATTTCCGTCTTGATCTGGTTGTAGACGAATTTCGCGACATGGCCCATCGCGAGGTCGTTGTTCTGGATGGCGCGATAGCGCGCGATGTCGCCGGCGCAGCCCTCGCCCGACGGCATCTGGAAGTCCTGCGGCGTCACGTCGATCGAACCGGGCGCCGGCGCGGCCGCTTGCGCGCGGGCGGCCGAGGAATTGCAAGCGGCGAGGGTGAGCGCGGCGAGGACGATCACGGGGAAAGGTTTCATCGGGACATCTCCGGGCGAACGCGTCGGCTCCGCTGAGACTGGCGAAAGCGTGGCGCGCGTCAAGGGGGAAGCGCGGCGGGGGTGAGCGAATCTAGTGCGCGGCGCGAAGAGAGTGGGGCCGATCGAATTGCGGCAATGGGTGGGAGGCCGTCATTCGCGATTCGTATTATTCCTGGACCAGCCTGAGCGGCTTCAGGCGACGACCTCAAGGTAGTCCGGCTCAATTCGTGCAAACTTTTCTGGAGACGAGAAATCCGCCGGTAGAAATAGATCGCTAGAGTTCATTATTTCCTCGTATTCCGTAACCAAAATTAAACTACCAATTGCTAGACCTTCGAGTATGAATTCAGAACAAATAGCTCCTTCGAGTTTCTTTGGAACTCTAATGCCAACAATATTGCTAAACAATCGTCCAAACCCATAACGCACGCCACCTCTCAGAATCGCCGTTGAAACATAGTTGGCGGCTTCATAACCTTTCCAATCTAGATCGCGAGGTCGCAATACTTGTATTTCGACGCCAATAGCGCTACGATACAAGAAACTTGCAGCGATTCCGGTTTGAAGCAGTTTAGTAGATGGTACAGACTCAGCTATCATTCCATTGCCGATGTACATACTAACGTGCGACCAAGACGCGTCGTGAATTTTATGGCCTCGTAGTCGTTGAAATTCGGAGATAATATTGCGACGACCAAAGGCGACTCGTGGATCCCTGTGAAGAAGGACGTCTCCGACTCTAAAGGACTCTGGACTTGGTATCACGGTTCCGACGCCTGGGAGTGCCGTTGTACCCAACTCCTTCTTCAAAGTGGCTCGTGTTATTGTGCCAACTATTTTCATGGATCGACACCACCCCTAATACCGTCCGAAAAGCACTGCAAATCACATGTTTACATATCACGTTCGGGATGTGAAATCCCGCGCGAACTGAATTCCCTATTATATTTTGCGCTCGAAAGTGAGGAACGGCAATTTAAATACACCGTTAGCGACGTCCTCAAAGGGTCGCCTCCTGTAATCTGCGACGTAGTCGCCAAGCTCAGGATATTATCCACTAGTTCACGCCGTCATTGGATTTGGACTGTGTAGCCTCTTCAACCAAACCTTCTCGTTCGAGTACGCGCCGCACATCTTCGAACGCAGACGATATTTGATCCTTGGCAAACCTGATTTGACCCAAACCTTGGATGTTGCTGAACTCCTTGCAGCCATCCTCTAAGAGTACGATCGCCCTCGTGAATCCCAAACGACCCTGAAACAAGCCGGCTTCATGGACGACGTTCATACGCGTTTGGGCGCCGCCATCAGCCATTTCATCCTCAGCCGTCATAACTAAGAACGCAATCGCCGCAGAATCAAGCATCTCAGACAGCCGCGCGATGTTGGTCACGCCCGCAACGGGCACGCGATTGAACTCGTCCCACGGAAGACCAAGACGATCTTGCACGAAATCCTTAAGTTCGCGCCATAATGGGGAACGACCGTGACCGACGAAAACATTCGTGCCGATCCTCGCTGCTGCTGCCTTCTTGCGGCTCTTGCGTTCGAGATGGGACGCGGCCTTGATGCACATGTCCGCCGCGGCTGAACAGATGCGAAATGACTGCCTGATCGACGCGACATCCGCGAGCACGAGAATGTGAGGCGGCACTTTGTTGCCTTGCCCCATCGCGAGTGTATCGCGCGTCATGATCTGCCCTTTTGGTGACCATAGCTGCGCGATGTCGAAGCTTGATAGTGGTTCAAGTCGCTCGAGGTCGCTCCTCAGCCTAGCGAGAAACGCATCAAATTCAACGGACAATTCAATTTCGACGACCGAGACAGCCTCGGTCTTTGATTTGTCGAAAGCACTATTCGCGGCAGCGGCGGCCTTTCGGGCAGGCTCAAGGTCTGGCAAATTCGCAAGCGAGTATATGGCAGCCTCAACTGCCTTCGGATCAAACTCTCTCCAATCCCCGCGCGAGCCAAGCCCCACGTAGGACGGGCCGTCCAATCCCCACTCCTGGCTGAAATTTTCGCCCGGCGGCGGCGGCTCAAGCCCTTCATAATAGACCCGAGAATGGTAGCCGAGCCAGGATCCCGAGAACGCGCGGCCGACCTTCTGCGCAGCGTCGTCAAGTTCCTGAAGCGGAGCAGCAATGCTGTTCGACTTGGCCTCTTCGGCTCCGGCAGTCAATCGCGTCGCGGAGGCTGTAAGTTCTTCGACAGGTGTCATAGCGACTTCCAAGAAGATGCCTGCACCGTAGAATTATTTCGTCGCGCAAGCAACTTGTGGAACGGTGAATGATTGCTTGTGCCAAGAGGCCACTTCGGGTCAACGCGGGTAGGCCGCGCGCGGCTAAGAGAGTCCCCTTCGGGTCGAAAGCCGAAACCCAAACCGACCCGCCACCGGCCCAAATCGGCGGTTCCCCAAACCGCCGATTTCTCCTAACTTCTCCTCGCACGAACCCCTTCTTCACGGCCCCAGAGCACGCAAGGCCCATGAAACCCGCCGCCGCCGCCAGCGCTTTACGAGTCCAGGCCGCGCTCGGCCCCGATTACCAGGTGCTGGAATTCGACGCCGGCGCGCGCACGGCGGCGGACGCGGCGGCGGCGATTGGTTGCGCGGTCGCCGAGATCGCCAAGTCGCTGATCTTCCGCGCCGAGCCTTCGGGGCGCGCCGTGCTGGCGATCGTCTCGGGCGACAAGCGCGTCGACGAGCGCAAGCTCGGCGAGATCGTCGGCGAACGCATCGTGCGTGCCGCCGCTCGGCCACGCCGAGCCGCTGACGACGCTGATCGACGAGTCGCTATCCGCCTTCGCGACGATCTGGGCGGCGGCGGGGACGCCCAACGCGGTGTTCCGCCTGACGCCCGCCGACCTCCTGCGCCTGACCGGCGGGACGCGAGCGACCATCGCGCGGTGAAGGCGCGACCTATCGCGGCTGCCGCTAGAGCATGTTGTCTCTAGATTGAAACAGGCCTCCGCCGTCATTGCGAGCGACAGCGAAGCAATCCAGACTAAGCCGCCGCCGCAAACCCTAAGTCTGGATTGCTTCGCTTTGCTCGCAATGACGGCTGAGGTGATTCGACTTAAACACATCATGCTCTAACATATTGATAATCCAGCCGTTTCTCCTCCCGCGGCAACAATGTCTTTCTATAAGTCAGAAATTGCGTTATCCTGTTCTTCATCCCGCCGCTTCGGCTCGGGCGGGAGAGGAGCATGGCGATGGACGGCGGCGGGGAAGAGCGTTCGGCGCGGGCGCGGATGCGCGAGGCGGCGCGCGAGCGGCGGCGGCAGCGCGCGCGCCGCGACGAGGACATTCTCGACCTCGTCGTCTCCGGCTACGCCGCCGAGACGATCGCCGACAAGCTCGAGCTCAGCGTCAAGACCGTGCGGCGCGCGATCGAACGGGCGGTCGACAAGCGCCGGCTCGACGGCGGCGCGCATTATGTTCGGTTGCAGGTGATGCGGCTGACCAAGGCGATGCGCGTCGTCGACCTCAATCTCGAGAATGGCGATCTGAAAGCGGTCGAGCCGTTGCTGAAGGTGATGGCCCAGCTCGACAGGTATCACGCCTTGCGCTTGGCGGCGCCCGAGTCGCCGCCGCTCGCTCTTCCCGCCCCGCCGCTGGCCTTGACGGCGCCGAGCGCGATCGCGGACAGGACCGAAAACGGCGCCCAACCCGTTGAAATCCAATAGCGCGGGACACGGATGAGCTTTTGGCGATCCGTCGCCGGTTTGCGGCGCCCTGCGCCTAACCCAACGGCCAGAAAACAAGACCCGTCATGGCCGGGCTCGGCCATCCCAAGGCGATTGCACGGCAATCGTCCGCACGCCGCCAAGCCGCCGCCTCGCAAGACGAAAAGCCGCGCATTCTCAGCCTCTTCCTGATGCGTGGAAGCACCTTCGCCGCGTGGATGGCCGGGACAAGCCCAGCCCTGACGGCGGTCAGAAGTTTTGGCGATCGGTATGAGCGGCTCGTCCCACTTGGCGATTACGGCTCGCTGCTTTATCTCTGCGTCGGGCCGAGCGGGACCGCGCTTCGGCCGCTCAACGCCGCCGGAGTTTTGCGCGCTTGCCGCCTCGCGTTTCCCTCATCGTCGTCGCGGCCGGACGCGGCGCGCGGATCGGCGCGGCGACGCCGAAGCAATACCTGAATTGCGCGGGCAAGCCCCTCGTCTGCCACGCGCTCGAGGCGCTCGCCGCGGCGCACGACTTCTCAGCCGCGACCGTCGTCATCCACCCCGACGATCGCGCCGCCTACGACGCGGCGCTCGCGCTCCTGACGCCCGCCGCTGCTTCCCGCTTCGGCCCGCCGGCGCTCGGCGCCGCCACGCGCCAGCAAAGCGCGCTCGCCGGCCTCGAGGCGCAAGCCGCGGCGGCGCCCGACATCGTGCTCATCCACGACGGCGCGCGCATCTTTCCCTCGCACGCGCTGATCGAGCGCGCGATTCGCGCCGCCGAAGCGCACGGCGTGGCGATCCCGGCGATCCCGCTCGCCGACACGATCAAACAGATCGACGGCGCGGGCCGCATCGTCGCGTCGCCAGACCGCGCGTCCTTGCGCGCGGCGCAGACGCCGCAGGCGTTCCGCTTCGACCTGATCCTCGCGGCGCATCGGCGCGCGCGCGGCGAAGGCGTCGGCGATCTGACCGACGACGGCGCGGTCGCCGCCTGGGCCGGCTGCGCGGTCCATGTCTTCGACGGCGATCCGGAGAATACGAAAGTGACGACGCTCAAGGATTTGCGCGCGGCGGAGGCGCGCCTGATGGAGGCGGCGAGCGACGTGCGCGTCGGTCAGGGATTCGACGTTCACGCCTTCGCGGCCGGCGACGGCGTCTGGCTCGGCGGCGTCCGCATCCCGCACGATCGCGCGCTCGCCGGCCATTCCGACGCCGACGTGGCGCTGCACGCGCTGGCCGACGCGCTCTATGGCGTGCTCGGCGAGGGCGACATCGGCGCGCATTTTCCGCCTACCGATCCCCAGTGGCGCGCCGCCGCCTCGTCGATCTTCCTCGGCGACGCCGCGGCGCGCGTGCGCGCGCGCGGCGGAATCATCGCCCATCTCGACGCGACGCTGATTTGCGAGGCGCCGAAGATCGGCCCCTACCGCGAAGCGATGCGCGCCCGCATCGCCGAAATCGCAGGCGTCGCGATCGACCGCGTCGGCGTCAAGGCGACGACCTCGGAGGGGCTCGGCTTCACCGGCCGGCGCGAAGGAATCGCCTGCCTCGCCAGCGCGACGATCCGTCTGCCCGCGCGATAGCAAGGGTCGGCGCCAGGGCGCGGAATTGACGATTCGCCATGCCCGGCCTGGCGCCGGGCGCCTACGCGGCAAAGCGAGTTCGGCGCCTCGGGCCGAGACTGAGATTGCGCGACTTTCCCTGCGGCGAAGCGGCGGCTCGCCCGCCTGCGGAAGCTAAGGGTCAAACTGCCGCGGCGCCCCGCTCCTTTGTTGCTCGTCGCCATTCCCGTCTCGATTGCGCGCTCAGGCGTCGTGCGCGACTCAGTCGCGCATCGCGGGCTCGATGAGGCGCCGGCAGACGAGGCGGATCGCGCGATCGGTCGCTTCGGCGCCGGCAAGCGCGCGCGCGACGCCGCCCGACGCGCCGATGACGATGCGCGCCAGCGCCGCCGGATCGGCGACGCCCGCCTTGGCGAGCGCGGCGGCGACTTCGCTCTCCACTCGCCGGTCGAACGCCGCGACGCGCGGGGCATAGCGATGGTGCGCGTCGAGGATTTCGCCGGCGTGCGGCGAGCCTTCGATCGCGCGCGCGACCACGCCATATTTGCCGGCGAGCGCTGCGCCGATGCGCTCGGCGACGGCGCCTTCGCTCGCCATGCCGGCGTCGAAAGCCGTCGCGAGTTCGACCAGCAAGTCGGCGACGACGCCGTCGAAGACGGCGTCCTTGTCGGGGAAATGAGCGTAGAGCGTGCCCTTGGCGACGCCCGCTTCGCGCGCCAGCGCCCCCATCGTCGCGGCGCGCAGCCCGTTCCGCAGCGCCAGCCGCCAGGCCGCCTCGATGATGCGCCGCCGTTTTTCGTTTGCCCGCGGATCGGCGGTCGCCTGCGTCACCTCAGAATCCTATTGAACGAAATGATCGAAAATTGTATATTTCGTTCATTCTACCCGGAAAGGTCCTCCCATGCCAGACCGCGTTCTCCTCACCGGCGTTTCCGGATTTCTCGGCGGCCATGTCGCGAGCGCGTTGCTGGCGGCGGGCTATCAGGTGCGGGGCAGCGTGCGAAACCTCACCAAAGCCAATAAGGCGCGCGAGACCTTGACCAAGGCCGGCGCCGACGTCGGCCGGCTCGAGTTCGTCGCCCTCGACCTGTTGAAGGACGACGGCTGGGACGCGGCGGCTCAGGGCTGCCGTTTCCTTCTCCACACCGCCTCGCCCTTCGTCATCGCGATGCCGGCCGACAAGATGGAGCTGATCCGGCCCGCGACCGAAGGAACGGAGCGCGCGCTCAACGCCGGGCTGAAGGCGGGCGTCGAACGCATCGTCCTCACCTCGTCGATGGCGGCGATCGCCTATGGCCACGACCGCAGCCGCACCGCGCCGTTCACCGCCGCCGACTGGACCGATCTCGCAGGCCGCGGCTGCAACGCCTACATCGAGTTCGAAGACCCGCGCCGAGCGGCGCGCCTGGGAGATCATGAAGGCAGCGGGGCGCGAGGCCGATCTCACGGTGATTAATCCAAGCTTCATCCTCGGCCCGCTGCTCGAGGAAGATCCGGGCACTTCGGGAGCGCTCGTGAAGCGCCTGCTCGACGGCGGCACACCGGCAGCGCCGCGTTTAGCTTTCGAAGTCATCGATGTGCGCGACGTCGCCGCCGCCCATGTCACGGCGTTGACCGCCCCGACCGCCAGCGGGCGCCGTTTCCCCATGGGCGAACGGACGCTGTCGCTCAAGGACTGCGCCGACATTCTGCGCAAGCGCTTCCCGGAATACGCCCGTAAGCTGCCCCGCTTCGAGCTGCCGGATTGGGCGGTTAGGCTTTATGCGCTGTTCGACAGCGAAGTACGCGGCAACCTCGGCGAGCTCGGCGTGGTGCGGCGGATGGATTCGCGCGACGTCGTCGCACTGCTCGGCCGCGATCTGATCAAGGCCGACGCGGCGCTCGTCGCCACCGCCGAGAGCCTGATCGCGTTCAAGCTCGTCTAAGGACTCGCGGCAAGGGCGCTCGTCTCAGCGGGCGCCCTTGCCGCGCTTCCACACGCGCTCGCCGACGCGCAGCGAATTGACGACGAGCTCGCCCTTCGGCTCGAACAGGTCGTCGGCGACGCTGAGTTCGCCGCTCGTCAGCGAAATCCCGAGCATCGCATAGGCCGCCGACAGCAGGCGCGCGGCCGCGCCGGTGTACCACGACCAGCCGCCGCGCCCGCCGTGGCCGTAGCCGTCGTAGATGTCGGCGGGCTGTTGGATCGGGATCAGGCCGTAGGCCGCGATGCGCTCTGGGTCGGTTTTCTTCAACGGCGAAATCTTCTCGAAGATCTCGAACGCGCGCGCGACCAGCCTTCGCGCTTGGTCGGCCTCGCCGTTGGCGCGCGCCTCGCGCGCGAGGCTGAGGAAGCCGTCGACGATCCACGACGCGCCGTGGCTGTATTGGCCGCCGTTCTCGCGCACGCCCGGCGGATAATCGGCGATGCGGCCGGGATAGGGCTGCGAATGCTCGAAAAACGGCTTTTCCAGCAGCAGCACGCGATCCGACCGCTCGATCGCCTTCAGGCCGCCCTCCAGCGCCGCCAGCGCGCGCTCGAAGGGAACCGCGCCGGAATAGGCCGCCCAGCCGGTGGTCATCGCGTTCGGCGTTTCGACCGCGCGGCCGTCGTCGGCAAAATCCAGCGCGTAGTGATCGCCGCGCCAAGCGGTCTCCAACGCGGCGCGCACGGCCTCGCGCGCCGCCTCGCAGCGCTCGGCGAAGGCTTCGTCGCCCCTTCGCCGCGCCAGCGGAATGAAGCCGCCGAGCACGTTGAAGAAGAAGAACCCCATCCAGACGCTGGTCCCCCTGCCCTGGCGGCCGAGGGCGTCGATGCCGTCGTTCCAATCGCCGGCCCCCAGCAAGGGCAAGCCGTCGGCGCCGATGCGGCGCATCGTCAATTCGATGGCGCGCCGCGCATGCTCGTAGACGTCGCCCGTCTCGCGCGAGGGGCGCGGCGTGACGATGCGCCCGTCCGCGCCGGCAGGAATCTCCGCGCCTTCGAGATACGCCGCGACTTCGTCGAGCACGCTCGCGTCGCCCGATTGCTCGACATAGCGCGCGAGCACGTAGGGCAACCACAAATGCGGGTCGCTCGCCCGGGTGCGCTGGGCGAGCCCGGTCGTCCCGTTGGCGGCGCGATGCCACCATTTCAGCACGTCGCCTTCCAGGAATTGCTGGCCGGCGTGCAGCACGATCTGCGCCCGCGCCAGCCGCGGCTCGATCAGGATCAGCGGCAGCACGTCCTGCAACTGGTCGCGGAAGCCGAAGGCGCCGCCGCGCTGGTTGGGCCCGACGCGGCCGAACAGACGCGAGGCGTAGAGCTGATAGGGCAGCCACGCGTTGACCAGCCGGTCGAAGTCGGGCCGGTTGGTGGTCACGCTCACTTTGCCGAGCCGCGCGGCCCAGGCGGCGCGCGTCGCCGCCAGCGCCGCCTCCGCCGCCTCGACCTTCGCCGCGGCGGCCGCCGCCAGCGCCAGCGCGCGGGTTTCCGCCTGGCCGAGGACGATGGCGATTTTCATCTCGGCGCCCGGCGCGAGTTCGATTTCCTCGACGAACGCGGCGACGCGGCGGCCGTCGTCACGCTGCGAGAGATCGCTCGCGCCGGTCTCGACCCACACGGGATTATGGATATCGCGGCCCGCGCCGCCGAAGAAGCGCGCGCGCCTCGTCTCGGTCCGGGCGTGGGGCAGGCTCGTGGCCGCAAACGCGATCCCGCGCTGGTAGTCGTTGCGCGGGTTCTCGAACAGCAGCGTCGCGCCGACGGCCTCGGCCTTCAGCTTGCCCGCGCTGTCGTTCGGGCTTTCGCCGAGGGCGATGTCGAAGAACGGCGCGACGCGCAAGCGCAGGGTCTTCGCGCCGCGGTTTTCCAGCCGCAGCAGGCGCATGTCGCCGGGAAAGTCGAGTGGCGCGAAGACATCGTAGTCCATCGCCAGATCGCCGCGCGTCTTGGCGAAACGGGCGACGCCCGGCTCATAAGTCACCGCATATTCGGCGTCCTCGCGCTGGAACGGGGCGAAGCCGGGCGCGTCGGTCTCGCCGCTGTCGAGGTCGCGGACGTAGATGATCTGGCCGGGCAGCGGCACGGTCGCGCTGTCGAAGCGGAACGGCGTCAGGCCGTTTTGCTGCGCATTGCCGAACGCCGAATAGACCTCGCCGTCGTTGGCGACGACGACGCTGGCGCCCCGTTCGTTGGCCATCACATGGGCCCAGGGGCGCGGCGTGCGATGGGTGAGACGCAACGTCTTGCCGTCGGCCGAAAAGGCGAACGGCCAGCGATCGGGAAGCGCCGGCGACGGCTCGACGGCGCGCGTTTCGTAGAGGCGCGTCTGCAAGTCGGCTTCCGCGATCGGCGGCAGGCCGAGCCGCTTGGCGATCAGCTCCGAGGCCCACACCGCGTTGTCCGAGCGCCCGAGGATGAACTCGGCCTCGGCATGGCCGTCCGCCGCCAGCTCGACTGCGAGCGTGAAGCTCGCCGCAGGATCGAAGGTCCACAGCTTGCCCTCGTCGTCGAGTTTTCGCGCTCGATAGGGTTGGCAGCCCGTAGGCGCGGCGAGCGATCCTTCGCCGAGGAACCGCGTGCGCGAATCCTCGTAGCCGACGAGCGAAACGCCGGCGCCGGGCTTCACCGCGAACAACGAAGTCTCGCCGCGATCGGCGCGCGCCGAACGCAACAGCCGATTGCGCGCGAGGATCGCATTGAGCGCGCGAACGAAGATCGTCTCGACGTGCATGCCGGCGAAATCGAGGTCGCGCGCATAGGCGCCGGTCTCATGGCCGGCGATCTCGCAGAAGCTGGTCAGGCGCAGGCGACGCGCCCGGCCGGACAGGTCTTCCAGGCGGATGCGCCAGCTCAGGATCGCGCCTTCGGGATCGGGCGACGCCTCCATGGTCGCGCGCACGTCGCGAAACGCATTGGCGATGACGAGCCGATGGAAGCCGGCCCGTTCGACCCGGTATTCGCCAGCGCGGCGCGTGGGCTGGTAGCCGATCGACCACGGCGCCTCGTCTTCTTCGCTCAGATAGAAGAAATGCCCGCGCGCTTGCAGCGGATCGAGCGGACGGCGGATGAGGTCGATGGGAGCGCCGCCGCGCTCGTCGGCCATGACGTAAGCCGCGCCGCGCCCGTCGCGCAGGAGATCGAGGCCGACGGCGCCGTTGTTGAAGGCGAAGGCGTGCGGCCGATCGCCCAACGCCGCCGGAGCGCCGGCGGGCGCGGTCGCCGCCGGGCCGAGCCGCTCGCGCGCGCGGGCGCCGATGACCAGCGCCGTCACGCCGATCGCCGCGCCGGCGATCGCATAGACGATCGCCAGCGCCTTGACCGCGCCGGGCATCGGCCCGCCCCTGGCGAGCGCCTCGGCGCCGCTCCACGCCTTGTCCCAGTCCGCGCCGCGCGGGATGTAGAAGGGAAGGAGCAGCGGCGCCCAGGTGCCGAAACGCCGGACGGCGTCGGGGGTGACGCGGGTGCGCGCGCCGTGGCCGAGAAATCGCCCCGCCGCTTCGTCGAGGCGGTCGGCGCCGACGAACGAGAGATTGACCAGCGTCGCTACGCGCAGGCCCATGTGATCGAACCAGATCAGCACGCGCAGCCAGTCGTAGGCGAGCAGGCCGAGGAACACGGTCAGGCTGAAATCGCGAAAATCGGCGGGCGGGAGGCCGATGTCGGCGACGGTCGCCGCCAGCGTGCGCACCGCGCCGTCCTGGTTGTACCACGCGGGGTCGCCGGACTGGCGCAGGAACGTGTTGATGATCGGCGCCATCCACAGGCCCCAGCGCAGCACGCGCACGGTCAGATCGACCAGGCCCTGCACGCCCGGTCCGCTGAAAAAGCCCTTGATGGGCGCCAGGCTGCGATCCAGCAACGCGGTGAGCAACACGGCGTTGATCGCGAACAGCGGCGCAGCGAGCGACCAATTGATGACGCCGGAGATCGATTCGGCGTAGAACAGACGCACGCCGCCGGCGACTTCGCCGAGGTTGATCATGCCGTACTTGTTGAAGATGGGGTAGGTCGAGAAATCGCCGAGCGGCCGCCCGCTGAGGCGATAATTGACGTCGGCGTAGGCCCAGAACTTGTTCACCACGACGGCGAGCTGCGGCGCGTCGAAATACCAGCAGAGGGCGCCCGCGACGAAGCCGCCGAGCCCGACGCCGAGCGCATAGAGGCGCCAGGTCTGCAACTTGCGCCGCTCCCCGGCGGCGACGCGCGCCGCGTCGAAGAGGATATCGACGCCCGCGTAGGCCAAGGCGCCGACGGCGGCCATCCAGAAGAAGCGCACATTGGGGCTCTCATGAGCGAGACCGGTCGCGTAAGCCCAGGCTAAGCCGAAGCCGACGACGGCGCCGCGGGCCATCGCGCGCGGGTCGCGATAGGCGTCGATGAGGCGCCCGAAGAAAGGCGGCGTCCCGTCGGCGCTGCCGATGAGGGTCTTGGCGAAGGGAAACGCGATCGCGCCCGCCAGCGGCGCCGCGAGATGGGCGTAGCTCTTGACGAAGGCGACGAAGTCCGGATTGCGCAGGGGCGCCGCGACGGCGAGCACCAGAGCCATGAACATGCCGCCGTAGATCGCGCCCTTCACCGCGCCGGCGCGCCAATTGCCGAAGGCCGAGACGAAGCTCGGCGGCCTCGCCGAGAGCGAGTCGAGCGCAAGGCCGGTGATGAAATAGACCAGCCCCCACAGACCGGCCTGCGCGAGCGCGGCGAACAGCGCGCTGAACCCGATCGCCGGCAGCGGGTCAGCGACGCTCTGGGCGAAATTGGCCAGCAGCGGCGTCGATGCCCCGAACGTCGCGATCACGAGCAGGAGTCCATGCAGCCTCGGCGTTCGCGCCAGACGGCCGCGGCAGATCAGCGCAAGGATTTCGAGCCCGATTTCGCTGACGCAGAAGAGAACCAGGACGCGGCCGACGAAAACCTGGGCCTGAAACGGCGCCGCGACGCGCGCGCTCGCCAGCGCGCCCAAGTCCGCCATGTGCCAATCCGCGCCAAGCGCGAGGACGAGCTTGAATAGAAACGGGATCGCGACGAGGCCGATCGCCTCGATCGGGCGCAGCGCGCGATAGACGCTGGTCAGCGCCGCGAGCGTCCCGCCGACGTAAATGGCGTAGCCGATCGCCGCGTCCGCGACGTTGAGACGCAGCACGTCGGCCCAGGGCCCCGCCAATTGCCAGAAGCCGAGGGAGTCGTTGCGTTGAAAGGCGAGAATAGCAAAAGCCGCCGCGTCGAGGAGAATCGGCGCCCCCGGCCAATCGCCGATCAGCGCCCGTCGCCACAACGCCAGGCCCGCCGCCCCCGCGAGGCCGGCGACGATCCAATTTCGCGCGCTCAGCGAGGCAAGAATCGCGGCCGCGACGAACAGCGCGCCGATCAGCGCCAACGCCAGCGCCGGGTCTCGCCCGCGCGTCGCCGCCCGGTTCATCGTCATCGTTTTCGTCCCGCCTCGCGCAGCGGCCTGCCGCTTGCGACTCAAATGGCGCCGCCGGTCATGACTCGCAGGCGGGCGCCCAAGCGTCAACCCGCCCGCCGCGCGGTTTCCGCGCGGCGAGTTGTCGGGCGCGGCGGAAGAGCCTAATCTCGCCGTCGCGCCGGCGGTCAGGCGCTTGGGAGGTCTCGGGTGAAGCTCGCCATGGCGCTTCTGTTGGGTTCGGCGGTCGCCGTTTCCGCGCCGACCGGCGCGGGCGCGGCCGAATTGCCCTCGCGCAACGCGCCGGCGTCCGCCGCGAAGGTCCAGACCTGCTCCGTCGACGGCGCCCCCGGCGTTCTGCTGGCCGGCAGCCAAACCTGCATGAGAATCGGCGGCGCGGTGAGCGCGACGGTCTCGGCCGGTTCGCTGTCACGGCAATGGCGGAACGGCGAACCCTGACGCGCCGCCGCCCGGATCAGCGCTTGCCGTCGCGCGCCATCAGGCGCTGCACGGCGCTCAAGGTCGCCTTCAGCGACGCCACGAGGATGCTGGGGTCCATGCCGACGCCGTGCAGGATGCGGCCGTCGGCGTCCTGGATCTCGACATAGCAGGCGGCGGTCGCGTCGGCGCCGCGCCCGACCGCGTGCTCGTGATAATCGAGGAAGGAAAACTCGACGCCGAACGCGCGCTGGAGCGCGTCGACGAAGGCGTCGATCGGGCCGTTGCCACTGCCCTCGATCGTCAGGGTCGAGCCGTCGGCGCGCCGCAAGGTCGCCGAAAGTTCGCGATTGTCCGGACCGGTGGGAACCGTCTGCTGCTTGAGGAGAACCAGCGGCGCATCGGCCAACAGATAGGTCCGCCGGAACAGCGCCCATAATTCGGGCGAGGTCATTTCCTTGCCCTTGCGGTCCATGACCTCCTGCGCGATCTTGGAGAATTCGACCTGCAGCGGACGCGGCAGATCGAGCCCGTGATCGGCGCGCAGGACGTAGGCGATGCCGCCCTTGCCCGACTGGCTGTTGATTCGGATTACCGCCTCGTAGTCGCGCCCGACGTCCTTGGGGTCGATCGGCAGATAGGGCACCTGGAACAGCGGCGCGTTGCGCTTCTCCTGCGCCTCGAAGCCTTTCTTGATCGCGTCCTGATGCGAGCCGGAAAAGGCGGTGTAGACGAGTTCGCCGACGTAGGGGTGGCGCTGATGCACCGGCAACTGGGTGCAGAATTCGGCGACTTCCTTGATCGCGTTGACGTCGTGCAGATCGAGATCGGGATCGATCCCTTGGGTGAACAGATTGAGCGCCAAGGTCACGATATCGACGTTGCCGGTGCGCTCGCCGTTGCCGAACAGGGTGCCTTCCACCCGGTCGGCGCCCGCCATCAGCGCCAATTCCGCCGCCGCGACCGCGGCGCCGCGGTCGTTGTGGGGATGCACGGAGAGGATGACGCCGTCGCGGTCGGAAATGTGGCGGCCGAACCACTCGAACTGGTCGGCGTAAGTGTTGGGCGTCGCCATCTCGACGGTGGCGGGCAGGTTGAGGATCAGCCGTTTCTGCGGCGTCGGCCGCAGTTCCGCCTTCACCACTTCGCAAACCTCGAGCGCGAAATCGAGTTCGGTGCCGGTGAAGCTCTCCGGCGAATATTCGAATACGAACTCGGTCTGCGGCGCCGCGTCGGCCAGTTGCTTGACCTGCTTGGCGGCGGCGACCGCGATTTGACGGACCCCGCCGCGATCGGTGCGGAAGACGACTTCGCGCTGCAGCGTCGAGGTCGAATTGTAGAAATGCAGAATCACCTTCTTGGCGCCCTTCACCGCCTCGAAGGTGCGTTCGATCAATTCGGGCCGACATTGCGTCAGCACCTGGATCGCCACGTCGTCGGGGATCGCGCCGCCTTCGACGATCGAGCGCACGAAATCGAAATCGGTCTGCGAGGCGGCGGGAAACGCCACCTCGATCTCTTTGAAGCCCATGCCGACGAGCAGCGCGAACATGCGGTTCTTGCGGTCGACGCCCATCGGCTCGATGAGCGCCTGATTGCCGTCGCGCAGGTCGACGGAGCACCAGATCGGCGCCTTCGCGATCACGCGCGAGGGCCATTGGCGGTCGGGCAAAACGATCGGCGCGAACGCGCGGTATTTATGGATGGGCATGTTTGTCATGGCGGACCTTTTGGGGCGGCGCTGCGGTCGCGTCGCCCTCTTCGAACGGGGCCAACGCGCGCAACGGCAAACAAACTGGGAAAAAAGCGAAATCGAGCCTAACCTCCCGGCGCGGTCATAGCGCCGGGCTGGTAAGTCTCAGGGTCGACTCAGGGGTCATGGACCGCGTTCGCATGACGGCGACTATGCAGACGGGGGGGAAAAAATCAACCGCAAATTTCGCCGCGGTTCGCGCAAGGGCTCGCGCGCCTAGGCGACAACCAGCGTCGCGGCCGCCAGTCGCCTCTACCGATGCTAACATGTCGCCGGCTCGGCGGCCCGCCGGCTGCGCCGGCGTCTTCACGCCGGACGTCCGCGCGCGCGCATGATCGCCGCGTTCAGCGCGCCGCCGAACACGAACAGCGCCGCAATCGCGTAAAGGAACACCAACGCGATCATCACCGAAGCCAGCCCCGCGTAGGTCGAGACGTAATTGCGCGCAAATTCGCTCAAGTAGGCGCCGAAGACCTCGCCGAAGGCGATGGAGCTGACGAAGGTCGCCACGACGCCCGGCGCGATGTCAACGAAGCGCAACCGCTTGGCCGGCAGCCAACGATGCGCGATCAGCAGAGTGATCGCCAACAGCGCCGCGGCGACGCCGAGCCGCGTGAAGGTCACCACGACCTGCAGCGGCGCCAAGCCCGGAACGAAGCGCAACGCGGCCGCCCAGATCAGCGGTCCAAGCACGACGAGGAAGGCGAGCGCGAGCAGCGCCGCCGACGCCAGAAGCGCGAACGCGAGCGATTGCAGCCGCAGCCGCCACCACGGCCGCGTCTCCGGCGAGGCGTAGGCGCGGTTGAGGCCGACGCGTAGCGCCTCGATCGCGCTGGCGGAAAAGTAGAGCGCGAGCGCCGCGCCGATCGTCACCAGGCCGCCGCGCGGCGCTGTCAGCACGTCGTGGACTTCCGCCGCGATCGGCCCGGCGACCTCGGCGGGCCAGGCGGCGAAGATGAGACGCATCGCCTCGTCCGCCAGGCTCTGCGTGCCCAGGAAGCCCGCCAGCGCCGTGACGAAGATCAGAAAGGGAAAGAGCGAAGTCAGCGCCGACAACGCGATATGGCTGGCGATGGCCCAGCCGTCGTCGGCGAGGAAATGATCGGCTGCGTCGATGAGAACGGTCTTCGTCTTGCCCATGCCCCTCGCCGCCCGCTCCGCTCTCGAACTCGCCGCCCGCCCGCCGATCGCGCCGCCCGCTCGGCGAGGCCCCTATATCACGCCCCGTTCGGGATTTGCCCCCTCGAGCGCGCCGCCCGACGATCTCGCGCCTCGAACGCCGGCGGACGAACGGCCGGCGATCGACGACGGCGGCGGCCTTGATTTCGCCGCCATTTCCGCGACAAACCGTACGCCATGACGGCTTCGCCGGCGACGGCCGGCCTGCGCGCTCGGCCTCGGCTCGACCGCCGGGTCGCGCTTCGCCGAGGCCATCCGGGCTCATCGGAACGACGAGCATGTCGGTTCTGTCGCAGGAAGACGTAGGCGCGAAGGCGGCGCCGAATTCGACCGAGAGAGCGCTCGGCGAACCGATCGGCGCGGCGACGTCGCTCGCGCCTCCCCGCCGCCGCGCGTTCGGATTGGCGGGACGCCTGCTGTTGCTGACGATCGGCTTCGTCCTGCTGGCGATGGCGTTGATCTACGCCTCGCGCCTCTCCGCCTATCGCGACAGTTGGCTGCACGGCCGCCTGATGGTGGCCCACACCGCAATGTTGCTTTTCGGCGAGACGGCCGACCAAGAGCTGCCCAAGGAACTGGCGACGAAGATCCTCGACAGCGTCGGCGCCGAGACGATCGTCGTCACGCTGCCGAATCAGCGCCGGCTGGTCGCGACTTCGGGGGTCGAACGGCCGATCGGCGACACCTACGAACTCGACGATCCCTCGATGATGGAGGGAAATCAGGCCGCGTTTCGCACGCTGTTCGCCAAGCCGGGCTCGCTGGTCCGGGTCGTCGGGCGCACGCAGAGCGACGGCGCTCTGGTCGACATCACGCTCGACCAAACGCCGCTGATCGAAGCGATGTGGCGGATTTCGCGCACCTTCCTGACGATCGCGCTGACGATTGCGGCGGTGGTGACCTGCGTGCTGTGGGCGGCGCTGTGGTGGATGGTGATCCGGCCGGTGCGGCGGCTGACGTCGAACATCATCGCCTTCGGCGAGCGCCCGCAGGAGGGCGCGCGCATCATCGCGCCGAGCGGCCGCAACGACGAAATCGGCCGCGCCGAAACGGCGCTGGCGGCGATGCAGGGCTCGCTCGCGCACGAGCTGAGCCAGCGCAAGCGTCTGGCCGAACTCGGCATGGCGGTCGCGCGCATCAACCACGACCTGCGCAACATGCTGTCGGCGGCGCAACTCATTTCGGACCGTCTTGCGGCGATTCCCGATCCGCTCGCCCAGCGCCTCGCCCCGCGTTTGGTGGCGACGCTCGACCGCGCGATTCTCTTCTGTCAGTCGACGCTCACCTATGGCGGCGGGCGCGAGCAGGCGCCGGCGCGCCGGCGCTTCGACCTGCGCGAGCTGACGCGCCAGGTGGTCGAGACGGCGGAAGCCGAGCACGCCGGCGCGGTCGCCTACGCCATCGACATTCCGCCGCAGTTCGAACTTTTCGCCGATCCCGACCACGTGCTGCGGGTGATCGAGAACCTCTGCCGCAACGCCGCGCAAGTGCTGCTGAGCCACGGCGCGCAGGACGGCCGCCCGCCGGCGATCCGTCTGGCGGCGATCCGCACCGACCGCGTCGCCCTGATCGAGATTTCCGACAGCGGCCCCGGCTTTGCCCCCGGGCAGGCGGCGCGCATCTTCGAGCCGTTCCATTTGTCGACGCGCGAGGGCGGCGCCGGTCTCGGCCTCGCCATCGCGGCCGACCTCGTCGCGCGCAACGGCGGCTCGATCAGTCTCGCCGAAGCCAAGAGCGACGACTTCTATTGCGGAGCGCGCTTTCTCATCACCTTGCCGACGCCCGACGAAAGCGCGCGCAAGCTCGCCCGCCCCTCGCTCGACGCCTGAACGCAGGGGCTGAAGAAGAAGGCGTGTTTACGCGCCGCCCCGCTTCGACTATTGCTCGCGCCTCTCGGCAAGGAGACGAGCATGGCCGCGCCCAGGACTGCCGCGAAGGAGGCTGACGCGAAAGAGACCGACGCGATCTGCTTCTTGTCTTCCGGGGCGCCGGAAGCGAACGAGGCGCTGGCCGATCTCGTCGCGCGCTACGGCAACGTTTCCCCCGAGCGGGCCGACGTTATCGTCGCGCTCGGCGGCGACGGGCTGATGCTCCAGACGCTGCATCGCACCATGAGCGCGCCCAAGCCGATCTACGGCATGAATCGCGGCTCGGTCGGCTTCCTGATGAACGAATACGCCGACCGCGATTTGCGCGAGCGCCTCGCGCGCGCGCAGCCCTCGATCGTCCATCCGCTCATCATGCGCGCGACCGACGCCAAGGGAGTCGAAACGACGGCCCGCGCCATCAACGAAGTCTCCCTGCTGCGCCAGAACTATCAGGCGGCCAAGCTCGTCATCGGCGTCGACGGCGCGGTGCGGCTGAGCGAACTCATCGCCGACGGCGTGCTGGTGTCGACGCCCGCTGGCTCGACCGCGTACAATCTTTCCGCCAACGGCCCCATCCTGCCGCTCGGCGCGCCGCTGATGGCGCTGACGCCGATCTCGGCCTTCCGGCCGCGCCGCTGGCGCGGCGCGCTGCTGCCCGACCGAGCGCGCGTGACCATCGAGGCGCTGGAAACGGACAAGCGCCCGGTCGCCGCCGCCGCCGACCATTTCGAAATCCGCGACGTTGTCCGTGTCGAAGTCGAGACCGATCACGCGACCTCGCTGGTCCTGCTGCACGACCCCGGCCATTCGCTCGACGAACGGATCCTGCGCGAGCAGTTCGGCTACTGAACCCTCGAACTCGGCGCGCCGGCGCGATCCTCCGTCGGGCGGCTGGGTTGTTCGACGACGAAGAAGGACCGGCCGCCATGGCCAAACGCGCAAGAATTCTCGCCGAGTCGCTCGTCGCCGAGGGGCGCTTTCGCCTGACGCGAACGCGGGTCGAAGTCGAGGAGGCGGACGGCGCGCGGCGCACGTTCGATCACGAAATCTATCGTCACGAGGGCGCGGCGGCCGTGCTGCTCTACGATCCCGCGCGCGGGCTGGCGCTTCTGGTCAAGCAGTTCCGCCTCGGCGCCTACCTCTGCGAGGGCGCGCTCGCATCGATCGAGGCCTGCGCCGGCATGCTCGACGACGATGAACCGCAAGCTTGCGTCGTGCGCGAAGCGTTCGAGGAGACGGGCATGCGAATCGAAAGCGCCCGCCACGCCTTCGACGCCTTCACCAGCCCCGGCGCCACGACCGAAAAGATCGCCTGCTTCGTCGCGCCCTACGGCGCGGCGGACCGCGTCGGCCCCGGCGGCGGGGTCGACGCTGACGAGCATATCGAGATCGTCGAAATCCCGTTCGACCAGGCCCTGGCGATGATCGAGGCCGGAGAGATCCGCGACGCGAAGACGATCGCGTTGCTCTATTACGCCAAGGCGAAGGGCCTGTTCGGGTCGACGCCCGCCCGCCGCTAGGGCGGGCGTTCCGCGATTCGATCGGCCCGCCTCGCCCCTGTCGCGGCGGCGTCCCTCTCCCCTCGCTTGGCTTCGGGGGAGAGGGGGAAATCGCCGCTTCCGCTTGTCCGCGCTGCGCTCTAAATGTCGAAGTACAGAGCGAATTCGTAGGGGTGGGGCCTCAGCCTGACCGGATCCAACTCCTTCTTGCGCTTGTAGGCGAGCCAAGTCTCGATCACGTCGGGGGTGAAGACGTCGCCCTTGAGCAGGAACGCGTGGTCGTTCTCCAACGCGTTGAGCGATTCTTCCAGCGAGCCCGGCATCGATTTGACCTTCGCCGCCTCCTGCGGCGGCAGGTCATAGAGGTCCTTGTCGACCGGCGGCGGCGGCTCGATCCTGTTTTGCACGCCGTCGAGCCCCGCCATCAGCATGGCGGCGAACGCAAAATAGGGGTTGCAGCTCGGGTCGGGGGTGCGGAATTCGAGGCGCTTGGCGTTCTCGTTGGGCGAATACATCGGGATGCGCATGGCCGCGCTGCGGTTGCGTTGCGAGTAGGCGATGTTGATCGGCGCTTCGTAGCCGGGCACCAGTCGGCGGTAGGAGTTGGTGGTGGGCGCCACCAATCCGCACAGCGCGGCGGCGTGCTTCAAGATGCCGCCGATGTAATGACGCGCGGTCTCGCTGATCAGCCCATAGCCGTTGGGGTCGTAGAAGACGTTCTTGCCCTTCTTCCACAGGCTCTGATGCACGTGCATGCCGGAGCCGTTGTCCTGGAAGAGCGGCTTCGGCATGACGGTCACCGTCTTGCCGTGCCGGCGCGCGACGTTCTTGACGATGTACTTGAACAGCAAGACCTGGTCGGCCATGCGGGCGAGCGTCGTGTAGCGCATGTCGATTTCGGACTGCCCCGCCGTTCCCACCTCGTGATGGTGCACTTCCGCCCGGACGCCGCATTTCTCTAGCGTGCGCAACATTTCCGATCGGATGTCTTGAAAGTGGTCCATCGGCGGAACCGGGAAATAACCTTCCTTGTAGCGCGGCTTGTAGCCGAGGTTCGGCTTGTCCGCCTGGCCCGAATTCCAGAACCCTTCCTCGGAGTCGACGAAGTAGAAGCCGTAATTGTAGCTCTGGTCGAACCGCACGTTGTCGAAGATATAGAATTCGATCTCCGGGCCCCAGTAGCTGAGGTCGGCGACGCCGGTCGATTGCAGATAGATTTCCGCCTTCCGTGCGACGAAGCGCGGATCGCGGCTGTAGGGCTGGCCGGTCACCGGATCGCGGACGTTGCAAGTCAGACTGACCGTGGGCACTGCGGCAAAGGGGTCGAGAAATGCGCTTTCCGGGTCAGGGATCAACAACATGTCCGACTCGTCGATCGCTTGGAAGCCGCGGATGCTCGACCCGTCGAAGCCGATGCCGTCCGTGAATTCCCCTTCGCCGAACTCGTTGGCGGAAGCCGAGAAATGCTGCCAGAGTCCGGGCACGTCGCAGAACTTGAGATCGATGATCTCGATCTTGTTGTCCGTCACGAATTTCATAAAGTCGCTGGCCGTCTTGATCGCCATAGCTCTTACTCCCCAAAGACGCGCGCAAGCGCGTTGCGTTCAGACTTCCCCGTCCTGATGCTGATAATGTCTTCGATGGCGGATGCGAACGCGGTTCGCTCGCCTGTGCACGCCGGCGGCGCCGCGCGCACGGAATGGCCTGCCTTTTCGACCATGACGACGTCTCGCAAATTTCGACTTCGCTTTGCGACTGAATCGACTGGGTCCCGGCGCCGAAGGACGCCGCAGCGGCCCGCGCGGCCCGGACTCCGATTGCCGGCGCGCGTCCTGCCGTGGACGCCGCGGCGCAAACGCGCCGCGGCGATTGTTGTCATGATCGCCGGCGAATCGTCAATCCGCTTCGGCGCCTCGACAGAATCGAACGAGGGCGAGACGCCGAGGAGGAGCCGCCGGCGCGGGCCCGATTACTCGCCCTCCACGCCGATGGCGTAGGCCGTCTCGCCGTGAACCGCGTCGTCTCCCACCTTCAGAGTCGCCTCGTCCATGCGCAGCGGCACGATAAACGAAATGACCTTGAGGATGATGTAGGTCGCGATCGCGTTGTAGACGATGACGAACGCCGCCCCTTCCAACTGAAGCAGGAGCTGGGGCGCGTTGCCGTAGAGGAGGCCCGTCACGTTGATGCCGGGCGCTTCCTTGTCGGTGCCGATGTACTGCAGCATGGCGGGGTTGGCCAAGATGCCCGTCATCAAGCCGCCGCAGAGGCCGGCCACGCCGTGGGTGGAGAACACGCTCAGCGTATCGTCCACCTTCATCATGAATTTGGTCTTCTGCAACTTGTTCATGCTGAGCCACGGGATGACGCCGGCGACCACGCCGATGGCGATCGCGCCCCAACCATCCACGTAACCGGCGGCCGGGGTGATGCCGACCAGGCCGGCGATCATGCCGTTGACCGCGCCGAGCACCGACGGCTTGCCGTAGGCGAATTTGTCGAGCAGCGTCCACACCAGCAGCGCCACGGCGGTGGCGGTGTTGGTGTTGAGCACCGCCGCGCCGGCGTCGGCGTTGGCGAAGTAGGGATCGCCGCCGTTGAAGCCATTCCAACCCAGCCACAGGATGCCGGCGCCGACCAGCGTGACCAACAGACTATTGGGCGGGAAATGGTCGCGATCGGCCTGCAACCGCGGGCCGATCATCCACGCCGCGACGAACCCGGAGGTTCCCGCGGCGAGATGGATGACATAGCCGCCCGAGAAGTCCGCCACCCCCATTTGAGCGAGCCACCCGCCGCCCCACAGGCTGAACGCCCCCACGGTGTAGACGAGCGTCATCCACACCGGGCAGAAGATCATCCACGCCGAGAAGTTCATGCGGCCGAGCAACGAACCGGCGAGAATGATGACGGTGATGGCGGCGAACACGAACTGGAAGAAGATCAGCGTCGCCATGGGAAAAGCGAGCGGCGGCATGCCCGACGCGGCGGCTGGAATGGTCGCTTGGCCGGTGGTGAACAGCGCCGAAGTCGCCACTCCCGGCATCCCCAGGAAGGGCCATAGTTGCGGCCCGAACGCCATGTTGTAATCGAACAGGATCCAGACCACGAGGACCGACGCGAAAGCGTAGATCGACATGAAGGCGGAGTTGATCGCCCACTTCTTCTTGACGATGCCGCCGTAGAGGACGGTCAGCCCCGGGATGCTTTGCAATCCGACGAACGTTGCGGCCGCCAATTGCCAGGCGTTATCGCCGGTGTCTAACCATTGTGGTGATGGTATGAGCGCCATGTGATACCCCCAAAATCGCCATTTGCCCGCCATCGCCAGATCGCGAGCGAAGTGGTTCGGGCAACAATCATGCCAACTCATCGAGCCCGGCGACGACAGGCTTCCCCTCGAATGCTGGGCGCGAATTTTGCGTGGGATGGTCAAGAAATCTGCATCTGACGTTAAATTGGGCAAGAGACGGCGCGACCGCTGGCTTCGAACTGGCCAACGACGGCGACAAACAGTGCATCGCGAGGCCCGGCAGGGCGTTGAAACGCTCGCTTGTTGGTGAAACATGCGGAAATCGACGCACGATCAGCTTGAATTAGCAACAAGGGCGTGCGTTGCTTGGTCGATCGGCCGCCTTGGCGTATTGGCGAAAACTTGAGCAGATGATGAAGAAGGCAGCAGACAAATGGCGCAATCGTTAACTTTTATCGGGGCTCTGGCGACGGCGGCCGTCGCGCTGGCGGGCGGGTTCGCGCTCGCGGCCGGCGAAGGCGAAGCGCCGCGCGGCGTGAGCGCGGTCACCTGCGTCAACCCGACCAGCGGGGCGAGTTGGCAGATCAGGATCGACTACGATCGCGGCGCCGTGGATTCCAATCCGGCCCGCATCGACGCCGCCGAAATCTCGTGGCGCGACGCCGCCAACGGCTGGAACTATCGGCTCGATCGCAAGTCCGGCGCTCTCACGGTGACGCTTGCGTCGGCCACCGGCGGCAATTTCCTTTTCGATCGTTGCGCGCTGGGCGACTGACCGCGCGAAGCCGGCGGCGCGCGCCGCGGGCGCTTAACAATGGGGCCACGGCGATGGCTGAGCGTCCGTCCGGCGTCAAGGCGAGCGTGGGGTTCGCGTCCGAGACCGGACCGCGCGAGCGCAACGAGGACTTCGCCGGCGCGGTCTTCGGCTGGGAGCTGCCGCAGCCGCGTCGTGACGTCGTGGCGGCGATCGCCGACGGCATCGGCGGCGCCAAGGGCGGCCGCGTCGCCGCCGAGACGGCCGTGCGCGGTTTTCTCGACGGCTTCTGCGACTTGCCCGAAACCATGGAAGTGCGCCGCGCCGCGGCCCAGGTCATCGATGCGCTCAACTCCTGGATACATTCCCAGGGCCGGCGCGACGCCGAGCTGGCTGGGCTAGGATGCACCTTCACCGCGCTGGTGCTGCGCGGACGATCGGCGCACGTGCTGCACGTCGGCGACACGCGCGCCTATCGGTTGGGCGGCGAGCGCCTCGCCTGCCTGACCTCCGACCATGTGCGCGAGGGCGCGGCCGGCCGCTCGAACCTCCTCACCCGCGCGCTGGGCGTCGAAACGGAGGTGCGGCTGGACTACGCCGTCCAGCCGATCGGGCGGCACGACCGCTTCCTCCTGTGCAGCGACGGCGTGCACCGGTACCTGCGGTTCGACGCCATCGCCGACATCCTGCGCGAGCGCTCCGCTTCCCAGGATTGCGCGCGAGCGCTGGTCGCCGCCGCCCTGCTGGCGGGCAGCGCCGACAATTGCACCGCGCTGGTCATCGACGTCGTCGATCTGCCGACCGCCGAATCGGCCGACATCGGCGCCGCCGCCATGCAACTGCCGCTGATCCCGACGCCGATCGAGGGCGAGACGGTCGACGGTTTCGTGCTCAAGGCGCTGCTGTCCGACGGGCGATACGCCCGCCTGTTCGCCGCCGTCGACGAGGTGGAGGGCGGAGAGGCGGCGTTGAAGTTCCCCAAGCCCCAGGTCGGCACGGTCGCCGCCTATCGCGCGGCGTTCGTCCGCGAGGCGTGGGTGGGCGCGCGCGTGCGCAGCCCGTGGATCGGCGCCGCCGTCGAACTGCCCCCCGGGCGGCAGACCTGCCTCTACACGGCGATGCCGCTCCACCAAGGGGAGCTTCTCGAGACCCGGCTTCGGCGCCGCCCCTCGATGAGCCTGGAGGAAGGCCGCGCCATCGCGATCAAGTTGGCGCGGGGCGCGGCGGCGCTGCACCGCGTCGGCGTCATCCACCGCGACATCAAGCCGGACAACGTGATCCTCGAAGCCGGCGGCTCGCTCAAACTGATCGATCTCGGCGTGGTGCGCATTCCCGGACTGGAGGATTTTCCGCCCGAAGACATTCCCGGCGCCCCCGGCTACATGGCGCCGGAGATGTTCGCCGAGGAAGCCGGGAACGAGGCGACCGACATCTACGCCCTCGGCGTCACGATGTTTCGCGCCTTCACCGGCGAGTTCCCCTACGGCAATGCCGACGGCGTCAGCCCGCCGCGGCGAAATCGGCCGACGCCGCTCTCCGCCCTGCGCCCGGACCTGCCCGCCTGGCTCGAGGCCGCGCTGGCGCGCGCGTTCGCGGTCGATCCGGCCGAGCGTTTCCACGACATGATCGAATTCGCTATGGAGATGGAGACCGGACCGGAGCGCCCGCCGCTCGCCGTCCGCCGGCCGCGCACCTTCTACGAACGCAACCCGTTGCGCTTTTGGCAGATCGTCGCCGCGCTGCTCGCGCTCGCGCTCCTGGCGTCGCTGCTGCTCCGCCATTGATGCGGCCTGCGGGCGGGCGGCTTGCAAGTCCGCCGGGCAAGCCCTCATCCGGCCTCGGACCGCCTTCGCGAGGCGAATGCAAGACATCGGCCCGGCGGGGCGCGCCGCCGATGAGGAACGCGCGCCCCAGGGGCAAAATATGGTCCCGCCCCGACTGGAACGCTCATGCGATCGACGGCTCGCCGCGTTTTTTAGAGGGCGCCGATCGACTTGGCCAGATCGCGTCCTTCGAACGCCATCATGGTGATCGCGACGCCGGAGGTGAGCAGGTTGACGCCGGCGAGCAGACCGAGGACCCAGGCCGCGCTGAACGGCAATCCCCAGATGATCAGTCCCGCAAGGACGAGGTCCGCGAGGCCGCTGGCGAGCATCCAGCCCCAGGCGCCGGGCATCGAGCCGCGGTAAGCGATCGACGTCACGGTTTGAAACAATCCCTCCACGACGAAAAACGCCGTCAACGCGATCGTCAGGGACAGCACGCCGGTCACCGGCTTCCAGATCAGCAGCGCGCCAACCACAACCGACAACGCCGCGGTCAGCAGATTCCACAGGAAAGCCGGAACGTCGTGGGCTGAGAACATCGCCACGAGTCCGACGACGCCGCCGATCACGAACAGCCAGCCGACGAATATTTCGACGGCGACGGTGGCCAGCACCGGCGAGACGATGGCAAGGACGCCGAGCACGATCAACGCGACGCCGTGGAACAGAAAGATGCGCCAGTGGAGTCCGATCGCTTTGCGGACCGCACGCTGCATATCGCTGAGACTTGAATCCGTGACGCTCATTTGACTTGCCCTCTCCTGTCAGCGGAGCGCCGGCGCTTTGGGCTTCGCCCAAGTCCCGCTCCGCATCGATGCGCCGTCGACCCCGATCGAGGGTTGCGGCCGGGATCGGCGTCGCCTCAAACGAACTCGACTTCGCCCCAATGTTGGAAACACGGTCTCCCAGGACGAAATCGCGGCTCCCTTCCTGCCTCGACTGGTCCCATGTTTCCTTGAGACCTATCAATTCGGCGGTTGTTTCGCCTTTATCGCGAACGGCCGGGTGGCGCGCGTCGGCGCCCAATTTCGACCGGCCTCATCGGCCCGTCGCCGTCAACTCGCGGCGCTTCGCGCGGCTTGCCGCGGCGCTACGCCGAGCGTTGACCGGCGTCGATCGCCCCCCGCACTGCGGCGCTCGCTTGGCTGTCGACCTCGACGCCTGCGCGATCGCTGAGCGCCAGCCACTGCGCGATCTCGCGGCCGCCGACGCTGAGGCGCGGCGCGATTTCCGCCAGCGGCGCCAGCGCGAACGCGCGCTCGCAGAGGCGCGGATGGGGAACCTTCAGATCGGGCTCGTCGATCCGCTTGTCGCCGTAGGTCAGGATGTCGATGTCGATCGTGCGCGGCCCCCAACGCTCGAGGCGCCGGCGCCCCATCGCGCGCTCGATATCGAGACAGAGCGCCAGCAACGCGCGCGCCGGCGCCTTCGTCTCGATCAGCGCCGCCATGTTGAGAAACGACGGCTGATCGAGCTTGCCCCAGGGCGGCGTGCGGTAGACCGAGGAGATGCGCGCGAGCTTCGCCCCCGGCGCCGCCGCGAGGCGGCGCAGCGCCTCGACGAAAGACCCCGCCACGTCGCCGAGGTTGCCGCCGAGGCCGAGCGCGGCCTCTTGCGTCCGCTCATCCCCCACGCTTCACCTCGATCTCGACGCCGACCGCCCGCAGCGTCGCAGCGATCGGCGGCGCGACTTTGCCGACCCGCACCACGGCCGATTGGATGCGCGGAAATTTCTCCAGCAGCGCGCGCGCGACATCCAACGCGGCGGCCTCGACGAGAACGCGCGGCTCGCCGCAAAAAACCTGCCGCGTGGTCGCAACGACCTTGCCGTAGTCGACGGTCGCCTTGAGATCGTCGCCCGCCGCCGCCGCGGCGAGATCGGCGACGAGGTCGACGTCGATCTCGAATATCTGGCCGTGCTTGCGCTCGTGGGCGAAATGCCCGTGAAAGGCGTGGAGCCGCAAACCCTGGACGAAGATCCTGCCGCGGCCGATCGCGACCGGAGACTCTGGGCTGGTCATCGTCGGCTTTCCCCTATGGCGCTCCAAACTTGCAGCGCCTGCACGTGCGCCGCGACGTCGTGGACCCTCAAGATCGCCGCGCCGTTGGCGACGCCCATCAGCCCGGCCGCGATCGAGCCGGCGAGGCGCTCGGCGGGCGCCTTCTGGCCGGCGATGACGCCAATGGTCGACTTGCGGGAAACGCCGAGCAACACCGGACGGCCGAGCGGGGCCAGTTCGCGCAGGCGCCGTATCAGGCGAAGGTTCTGCGCCGGCGTCTTGCCGAAGCCGAAGCCCGGATCGACGAGAAGCCGATCCTCGGCGACGCCAGCGGCGAGCGCGATGTCGATCGAGCGCGAGAGAAAGGCGAGGATATCCGCGACGATGTCAAGTTCCGGGTCGGCGTCGGCGCGATTGTGCGTGAGCACCGCAGCCGCGCCGCTGTCGGCGACGACGCGGGCCATTTCGCCGTCGCGCTGGAACCCCCAGACGTCATTGACGATCGAGGCTCCCGCCTCAATGGCGGCCGCCGCGACGCGCGCCTTGCTGGTGTCGACGGAGATGGGCAGGGCGACGCGACCGCACAGCGCGGCGATGACGGGAACGACGCGCGACATTTCCTCGTCCGCCGCCACCGCCTTCGCGCCGGGCCGGGTCGACTCGCCGCCGACGTCGATGATCGCCGCGCCTTCGGCGGCGAGGCGCTCGCCGTGCGCGGCGGCCTCGTCGGCGCTGGCGAAGGCGCCGCCGTCGGAAAAGGACTCGGGCGTCGCGTTGACGATGCCCATGACCGGGATCGGCGAGCCGAGCGTCAGCGATTTGCCGTGCGGCAGAAGGAGCGTCAAGGGCGAACCCGATTGGGAAATCGGCGAGGGAATCGCAGTCGGCGACCGTACCGCTGACCGCCATTTCTAGGGCAAGCTATAGGGCAGAAAGGGTAACGGCGCCATCGGCCCGGTTCAGCCGATCTCCTCCTCGGCGCCGGCGGGACGCCGCGCCCGATTGGCGCGCGCGCGTGCGCGAAGGTCCCTCACCCAGGCCGCCGCCGCTGCCCGGTAGGGCGCGACCAGCCGCTCGGCGAATTTATGAAAGGCGAGACACTTTTCGTAGACGAAGGCGAACCACCGCATCGCCAGCAGCTTCTCGCGCGTCAGATCGAAAATCGGCACGACGAGTTCGAAGCCCACGACCTTCGTCACGGCATAGCCGACCGCGCCGGCGACGACGTGCCCGGTCGCGGTGATCGCCACGCTGGCGAGAGCGCCGACTTCGGTGACGACGAACGGGACGCCGAACAACAGCAGCGCCGCCCATACCGGCAAAGGCGCTACGAGCCGCGCCAGAGCGGCTCTCAACGCAACCCATGGAACCAGCGCCAACAGCCGCCGGCCCACGGCGACGACGCGGTCCCAGATCCACGTCTCGAACAGAAACGCGAGCGCGAACACGAACACCAGCGCCCGCGGAACTTTCGGCCGATTATGCACGCGCGCCGCCTCCGCCTTTTCACGACGAGGCGAAGGTGAACCGATTTCGTGGCGACATCAAGCCCGAAACCGGCGCATTTGAAGAACAGGCGGCCGAAGCCGCCTGTCGCGTCGGCGGCCGCAGGCGCGCATGGTCGCGATCCGCCAGGAGCGTAACGTTCGGACGCGGCTGACGCCCAGCCGCGCCCGCACGCCTTTCCCAAGGGATCAGGCGAGGTCGAAGCGATCCGCGTTCATCACCTTGGTCCACGCCGCCACGAAGTCATGCACGAACTTCTTTTGCGAGCCGTCGCATGCGTAGACCTCGGCGACGGCCCGAAGCTGCGAGTTCGAGCCGAAGACGAGGTCGACGCGCGTGCCGGTCCACTTCAGCGCGCCCGTCGCGCGATCGCGTCCTTCGAACACGTCTTCGGCTTTCGAGACCGCTTTCCACGTCGTGCCCATGTCGAGCAGGTTGACGAAGAAGTCGTTGGTGAGCGTCCCCGGGCGTTTGGTGAAGACGCCGTGCTGCGACTGTCCGAAGTTGGCGTTCAGCGCGCGCATGCCGCCGACGAGAACCGTCATCTCAGGGGCGGTCAACGTCAGCAGTTGCGCCTTGTCGATCAGCATTTCCTCCGCAGCGGCGGCGCATCCGGCCTTGAGGTAGTTGCGGAACCCGTCCGCGATCGGTTCGAGAACGGCGAAGCTTTCGCCATCGGTCTGCTCTTGCGTCGCATCCGTGCGCCCCGGCGTGAAGGGAACTTCCCCGTCATACCCGGCTTTCTTCGCCGCTTGCTCGACGGCGGCCGAGCCGCCGAGAACGATGAGGTCGGCGAGCGAAACCCGCTTGCCCCCGGATTGCGCCGCGTTGAACGTCTTCTGGATTCCCTCGAGAGTCTCCAGCGCTTTCGCGAGTTGGGCCGGCTGGTTGACCTCCCAATCCTTCTGCGGCGTGAGGCGGATGCGCGCCCCGTTGGCCCCCCCGCGCTTGTCGGAGCCGCGGAAGGTCGCCGCCGACGCCCATGCGGTCGAGACCAATTGGGAGATCGAAAGTCCCGACGCCAGGATTTTGCCCGTAAGCGCGCGGATGTCCTCGGCGTCGATCAGCTTATGCGTGACTTTCGGGACGGGGTCTTGCCACAGCAATTCCTCCGCGGGGACCTCCGGACCGAGATAGCGCGCGCGCGGGCCCATGTCGCGGTGCGTCAGCTTGAACCACGCCCGCGCGAACGCGTCGGCGAGCTGATCCGGATTCTCGTGGAAGCGCTTCGAAATCGGCAAATAGATCGGATCGACCTTCAGGGAGAGGTCGGTCGTCAACATCGTGGGCGGATGCCGTTTCGCAGGATCGTGGGCGTCCGGGACGGCGCTCGCCGCGGATGCATCTTTCGGAATCCACTGGTAGGCGCCGGCCGGGCTCTTCGTCAGTTGCCAATCGTAGCGGAACAGGGTGTCGAAGTAACCGTTGTCCCAATGCACCGGGTCGGGAGTCCAGGCGCCTTCCAATCCGCTCGAGATCGTATCGACGCCTTTGCCGCCGCCAAAGCGGCTCTCCCAGCCGAGGCCTTGCTCTTCGACAGGGGCGCCCTCGGGCGCCGGACCGAGAAGCTTCGCATCGCCCGCGCCGTGGCTCTTGCCGAACGTGTGCCCGCCGGCGATCAGCGCGACGGTCTCTTCGTCGTTCATCGCCATGCGCTTGAATGTCTCGCGAATGTCGATCGCCGCAGCGAGCGGGTCCGGCTTGCCGTTAGGCCCTTCCGGGTTCACGTAGATCAGGCCCATTTGCACGGCGGCGAGAGGGTTCTCGAGTTGCCGATCGCCGCTGTAGCGCTTGTCGCCGAGCCAGACGTCCTCGTTGCCCCAGTAGATCTCCTCTTCCGGCTCCCAGACGTCGACGCGCCCGCCGCCGAAGCCGAAGGTCTTGAACCCCATCGACTCCAGCGCGCAGTTGCCGGCGAGGATCATCAGGTCGGCCCAGGAGATCTTGGCGCCGTACTTCTGTTTGATCGGCCAGAGCAGCCGGCGCGCCTTGTCGAGGTTCACATTGTCCGGCCAGCTGTTGAGCGGCGCGAAACGCTGCGCGCCCGAGCCGGCGCCGCCGCGGCCGTCGCCCATGCGGTAGGTGCCTGCGCTGTGCCACGCCATCCGGATGAAGAGCGGCCCGTAATGACCGTAATCGGCCGGCCACCATTCCTGCGACTCGGTCATCAGCGCGTAAAGGTCTTTCTTCAGGGCCTTGAGGTCGAGCGTCTTGAATGCCTTGGCGTAGTTGAAGCCCTCGCCCATGGGATCGGACAGGGACGAGTGCTGATGCAGAATGTTGAGGTTCAACTGCTTCGGCCACCAGTCCCGGTTCGACCTGCCTGCTAAAGTCGCGTTGGGGCGAACCCCATGCACCACCGGGCACTTGCCGGCGTCACCCGCATCATTTCCGTTCATCTTTCCCTCCGATCGTGGCTGCGTTGATTGAACTGGTCCGTGGACAAAGCCTATGAATTGCGTGGAAGGCGATCTGGCTTGATGGTCGGCGCGATGACCAATCGCCAGTCCCGCATCAGCGCCGGGCCGCGCGGACCCGCGGCAGCCGATTTCGGGTAGTCGGCGATTGGCGAGCCGGCGGACGTCGTCAGGCGAGCGGTCATGAAAGCCTCCATCGTCGCCGTCCCTGGCGAGCCCTGGAGCCAACTCGTAGCCCAATCCAGACGATCGTTCCAATCGATTGTTCCGCGCTTTACGATCGTCGCAGCCGATCGTATATGCCCGTCATGAACTTGCGAGACCTGCAATACCTTGCCGCCGTCGCGGATCACGGCCATTTCGGCCGCGCCGCCGCGGCCTGCAACGTCAGTCAGCCGACCCTCAGCGGCCAGATCCTCAAGCTCGAGGAGGAGCTGGGCGTCAGGGTGTTCGAACGCCAGGGCCGCGTCGTTCGGGTCGCCAGCCGCGCGGCCTCGATCGTCGAACACGCCCGGCGCGCGATCGCCGCCGCCGCCGACGTCGCCGCCGCCGCGCGCGGCGCCCGCGATCCGCTGGTCGGCGCGCTCAGGCTCGGCGTCATCCCGACGATCGCGCCTTATCTCCTGCCCTACGCGCTGCCCGCCGCCGTTCGCGAGCTGCCCCAGGCGCCGATCAAGATCGTCGAGGACCTGACCGACCGCCTATTGCCGATGCTGATCGGCGGCGGGATCGACGCCGCCGTGATCGCGACCGATCCCGCCAACGACAAGCTCGCGCGCCTCACGCTCTACGAGGAGCCTTTCCTGCTGGTGACGGCGCGCGGTCACCCGTTGGCGCGGCGCAAATCCGTGGCGGCGCGCGACATCGACCCGCAGACCCTGCTGCTGCTGGCAGACGGCCATTGTCTGCGCGATCAAGCGCTCGATCTGTGCAAGCGCGGCGCGGCGGCCCGCGCGGCGAACTCGGACACCAGCGCGGCGAGCCTGGAAACGCTGCTGCGCCTGACCGCCGCCGGCTATGGCGTCACCCTCGCGCCGCGCCTGGCGCTCGAAGGCCGCAGCGCCGCCGGCGACGGCTTGACCGCGGTGCCGCTCCGAGGCGAGGGCATGACGCGGCGGGTCGATCTCGTCTTCCGCCGCGACACTGCGCGCCGGCCCGCCCTCGTCCGGCTCGCGGCGTCCGTTCGCGGCGCGGCGCCGGCCTGCCTGCACAAGCCCGGCGCCGAAGGCGCCGGCGACCGCGAGGCCTAAATGCCACAACGCGGCATTTTGCGCCGCATTCGGCGTTCTCCGCCCCTTTTTGGCCATTAAGCGTTGGTTAACCGTGACGCGCGTTTGCGACAAGACGATGCGATGCGGCAACGACTCGGTAAGATTGATTCAACCTTTCGTTAATAAAGTGAACCCTAAGGCTCGATCGAGGCGGCGCTCGGCCGCGTGACTGGATTTGGAGTTTGCGATGTTCGCTGCGACCTTTGCGCGCACCTTTCCTCTGGTGGCGGCGCTCGCCCTCGGCCTCGCCCTCGGCGCCTGCGCCCGCAACAACGCCGATTCCGACGCTCTGAACGGCGCCTATGGCGCGGCGGGCGCTCCCGGCAGCGTGCAGGAGTTCACGGCCAGCGTCGGCGATCGCGTGTTCTTCGACACCGACTCCACCGAACTCACCGCGACCGGACAGGGGACGCTGGACAAGCAGGCCGCCTGGCTCAATCAATACACCCGCTACGCCTTCACCATCGAGGGTCACGCCGACGAGCGCGGCACGCGCGAATACAACTTCGCCCTGGGCGCCCGGCGCGCCGAGACCGCCAAGAACTACCTCATCGCCAAGGGGGTCTCGGCCGACCGCATCAAGACGATCAGCTATGGCAAGGAGCGCCCGGTGGCGGTCTGCAACGACATCTCCTGCTGGTCGCAGAACCGCCGCGCCGTCACCGTGCTCGCGGGCGCGGCGGGAAGCTGAGGGGAAACGCCGCTGCGCCGCGCAAGCGCCAAAGTTTCGCCTCGCTTTTGGCCGTCCGCCCTCGTTATGCTATCGGAGATCGGGCGCGACCCGTCGAACGCCGGTGCGCCGCCGATGGGGGTTTGAGGTCTTGACGCCGCTTTCTCGCCTTTGCCGCGCGGGCGCGGCGCTTGTTTGCCTGGGGTTCATCGGCGCGACCAGCGCGCGCGCCTTCGATCTCAATCCCTTTCACGCCGGCGCGCCGCAGCAGAGCGCGCAGGCGACGCTTCCCCCCGCCGCCATTCCCGGCGCGCCGGCCGATTCGGCCGACCCCGCCGCCCTCGACGTGCGCATCGATCGTCTGGAAGACGAATTGCGGCAGGCCAACGGCCGCATCGAGGAACTGGAGAATCAGCAGCGTCGGCTCGAGGATCAACTGAAGCGGTTCCAGCAGGACGTCGAGTTCCGTCTCGGCGGCGCCGGCCCCGCCGCCGTCGTGGCCCCGCCCGTCGCGGCTGCGGCTCCGCCCATCGCCGCCGCGGCCCCGCCGATCGCGGCGGCGGACGCCTCGGGCCCGGTCAAGACCGCGCGCAAGGCCGACGCCTTCGATCCGGCCGCCGATCCCAACGCGGTCGGCGCGCCGCGGCCGCTGGGAACGACGCCGCCGAGCGCGCCGCTCGCCAATCCGCCCGCGCCAGTCGGCGCGCCGCTCGACCTTTCCGGCCGTCCCAACAATCCCCCGCCACCGCCCTCTCCCGCGTCCGCGTCCCTGCCCGGCGGACCGGTTCCCGCCGGCGCCGCGCCGGCGGTCATCGCCGGCGTCGGGCCGACGGTCTCCGGCGTCGGCGTCGACTTCACCGACGCTCCGCGCGACCAATACAACGCGGCGATCGAAGCCTATCGCAACGGCCAATACGCTGAGGCCGAGCAGCAATTGAAGGCGTTTTTGTCCGCCAACGCCACGCACCGCTTGGCGCCCGACGCGATCTTCTATCTCGGCGAGACCTATTTTCAGCGCTCGCGGCCGCGCGAGGCCGCCGAACAATATTTGAAGCTGTCGACCGATTTTTCCAAGTCGACGCGCGCGCCGGAGGGGATGTTGCGGCTCGGCCAGTCGCTCGCCGCGCTCGGCAGCAACGAGCAGGCCTGCGCGACGTTCGCCGAAGTCGGCAAGCGCTATCCGACCGCCGCGCCGGCGGTGAAGAAATCGGCGGAGCGCGAGATGCAAAAGGCCCATTGTTGACGCGGAGGCCAAGTCCGCCGGCGCCTCCGTCGGATCGGACGATCGATGCGCTCTTCGCGCCGCTGGCCGACGCGGAGCATCTGCTCCTGGCCGTCTCCGGCGGCCCCGATTCCACCGCGCTGCTGCTGATGGCCGCCGCCTGGGCGCGCCGGCGCGGCGGCCGGCCGCGCCTCGCAGCGGCGACCGTCGACCATGGATTGCGCGAGGGAAGCGCCGAGGAAGCGCGCGCCGTCGGCGAACTCTGCCAGAATCTCGGCGTTCCCCACCGCATTCTCGACTGGCGCGGCGCCAAACCGAAGAGCCGCATCCAGGAGCGCGCGCGCGAGGCGCGTTATGCGCTGCTGGGACAATGCGCCAAGACGATCGGCGCGGACTTCGTCGTCACCGCCCACCACCTCGACGACCAGGCGGAGACGACGCTGTTCCGTCTCTTGCGCGGCTCCGGGATCGGCGGCCTGCGCGCGATGGCGGCGCGCGTCGACCGAGAGGGAACGACGATCGCGCGCCCGCTGCTCGGGCTTTCCAAGCGCGAGTTGATCGCCTTCTGCGAGACGCAAGGCGTCGCCTTCGCGCGCGATCCCTCCAACGAGGATCCGCGCTACGCCCGCACGCGGCTGCGCGCGCTCGCGCGGGCGCTCGCCGCCGAAGGCTTGGACGCCCCCGCCCTCGCCCGGCTGGCGCGCCGCGCGGCGCAAGTCGAGGACGCGCTCGTCAGGCAAACCGCCGCCGCCGAAACGCGTCTCGGCCTGATCGCCGCCGGCGCCTGCGAGGCGAGCCCGCTGCTCGCCGAGCCGGCCGAGATCGTGCAGCGGCTGCTGACGGCGGCGATCGCGCGCGTCGGCGGAAGGGCGCCGAGCCGGGTCGGCCTGGAAAAAATCGAGGCGCTCGCGCTCGCCTTGCGCGAAGCGTGGAGCGCCGGCAAGCGCTTCAGCGCCAACGTCGCCGGCGCGCGGCTGCGCTGCGACGCCAGGGGCTCGATCCGCGTCGAGCCGGAGCCGGCGCGGCGAAAACCTGCTCGTCGATGAAATCCGCGGCGCGCTCCTTCCCCCACAGGGGGCAAGGGGCGCGCTCTATCTTGGCGCCTATGGGGGCTCGTCCCGGCCATGACGGGTCGTCGCCCTCGGCCGCCGGCATGAGCGCGGCGCCGCCGCAAACCAGGAACGGATCGCGAAAAGCTCACCCGTGGCTCGCCCCAGGGAGTTTCAATGGCTTGGGCGCCTTTTTCGGTCCCGATTTCGGCTCCGCGCTCGCGCCGTGAAGGCCGACGGCGGGAAGCGCGGACCATGCCGAGTCCTATGCAGTACTGTTGCGTATGGTGAAACACACCTATTTCCATCGTCATCCCGGCGTTATATAAAGGCAAATACGTGTGGAGTGGACCCCGAAGTTGAGACACGGGTAAAAAGGGTGACATGACGTCCGAGGAGGATGCATGTCGGAAGCTGGGATAAGACCGCGACAATTTTCGAACGCGTTCAAGGAAGCGGCGGTGCGGCGGCTGGAGGGCGGCGAGAAGATCGCGGCGGTGGCCGCGGCGATCGGGGTCAGGCGAAAGCTTTTGTATCAGTGGCGCGACGCCTGGCGGGCGATGGGGTCGGCCGGGTTCAATCGCAAACGCGGGCGCAAGCCGGGTTGGAAGGCCGGCGAGGCCGGCGCGGCGGCCGCTCGGTCGCCCGGCCCGGACGCCGTCGCGCCCGCCGCGCCGGCCTCGCGCGAGCTGAGGAAAGCGCAGGCGCGCATCGCCGAACTGGAGCGGGTGATCGGGCGTCAGCAGGCGGACCTGCATTTTTTTCGCGAAGCCTTGCGGCTCTGGGACGCGACGCCCCCGAAGGGCGGCGCGCCCATCTCTACGCGGTCGTCCAAAAAATGACCGCCGACGAGTCGCAAGGCTTTCTCGAAGACGACGCCAACATTCGGCGCCTGTGCGCGCTGGGCGGCGTATCGCGCGCGGGCTATTACCGCCATTTCGCGCCGCACGCCCCGGCGTGCGAGGACGCGGACCTGCGCGATCTGATCCAGCGCGTCGCACTGGCCGACCGCCATTGCGGCTACCGGCGGATCGCCAAGACGCTGAAGCGCGAGGGCCTGATCGTCAACGCCAAGCGCGTGCTGCGCTTGATGCGCCAGGACAACCTGCTCAGCCTGCGCGCCAAGCCCTTCGTCCCGCGCACCAGCGACAGCCGGCACGGCTTCGCGCTTCGGCCCAACCTGACGCGCGGCCTCGCGCCGACCGGGCTCGACCAGATCTGGGTCGCCGACATCACTTACGTCAGGCTTGCCGAGGCTTTCGTCTATCTCGCGGTGGTGATCGACGCCTTCTCGCGCAAGGTTGTGGGTTGGGCGCTCGACGATCATCTGGAGGCCCGTCTCGCTATGGCCGCGCTCGACCAGGCGATCGAGGCGCGGAACCCCGCGCCCGACAGCCTCATCCATCACTCCGATCGCGGCGTGCAATACGCCTGCGACGACTATGTCGAACGGCTGGAGCGGCGTAAGATCGCCGTCAGCATGAGCCGGCCGGCCAACCCCTACGACAACGCCAAGGCCGAAAGCTTCATGAAGACGCTCAAAACCGAGGAGGTCAACGGCAAGGCCTATGCGAACCTCGACGAAGCCCGCCGCCAGATCGGCGCCTTCATCGAAACCGTCTACAACGCCAAGCGCCTTCACTCGGCGCTCGGATATAAACCCCCGGTCGAGTTCGAAGCCGAGCTTCGCCGGAAAGACCAACGCCAACACAATGACCAAGACGCCCTGTCACTCAATTAGCGTGTCTCACCGGAGGGGTGCAGTCCACGTGCGTGTCACCGTAACCGGTAATCGCGTGTCACCGTAATCCGATTTCAACTATTGGAACGCCTCCGGCGTTAATGGATGAGGCAAGAAATCATGCGTTGGGCGCTTAGGTTTTTCGCTTTTCTCGTCGCAATTCTGGCCTTGGGGATATTGGGGCTGAGCGGTTGGCTCACCTTGGTCCGTCCCGAATTGTTGCAACTCGCCTCCGCCTATGCGGCGAAAACCGTCTGCTCGAACGTATTCATCGCCAAACGCGACGCGGACGCTATCCTGCGAACCGACTTGCTGGCGCTCGGACATCCCATTTTCAACTTCATGAAAATCGAAGTCAGCGCCGGCGAGCATCGCGTCAGGGCCAGCCTTTTTGGCGTTCTTGCCGAACGTCAAGCCCAATATGTCGCGGGACGGGGCTGCACCAACGTTGCAAGGGACGAATTCTTGGACGGCCCTGCCACGCCGCCGGAGTCACAACCGCCAACGGGGGAGACCGACGCGCTTTGGCCGACCGGCGAGAAGGCGCAATTGTCCGATAACACACGCCTGCAAGCGGCGCTGAACGATCCGGTCCTGCAAGGACCGGGCATGCGCGCCATCGTTGTCGTTCACGACGGGCGCATTGTCGGCGAAACCTATGGCCAGGGTTTCACCGCTTCGACGCCCTTGCAGGGTTGGTCGATGACCAAGATCGTCAATGCCGCCCTGGTCGGCATGGCCATCAAGGACGGCAAGCTTTCGCTCGATCGGAAGCATTTGTTTCCGCAGTGGGCTGGGGACGCGCGCGCGGAAATTTCGATAGCCGATCTGATGGCCATGTCCGGCGGATTGGAATGGAACGAAGATCAAGGAATTATCACCGACCCCGCACGCATGGAGTATCTTGTGAGCGATGCGGCGGCTTTCGCGAGAGACCGGAGGCTCGCCGCCCCGCCGGGAACGAAATTCCACTATTCGTCCGGCGAGTCCGTCTTGCTAACGCGGTCCTGGCAGAACGCGATCGGCGAGGCGGCTCGGTCATATCCGCAGGAGCGGCTGTTCACGCCTTTGGGCATGAACAGCGCTGTTCTCGAATCCGACGAGACCGGCACCTTCCTCGGCGAAGGTTTTCTCTACGCCAACGCGCATGACTGGGCGCGTTTCGGCGAATTTTTGAGGTTGGGCGGAGAATGGAACGGCCAACAGCTCTTGCCGGCGGGTTTTGTCGATTACATGCGCTCGCCGGCGCCGGCGTCTGATGAGGGCCACGGCCCGGTCTACGGTCGTGGACAGCTTTGGTTGGCGCCGGGCCTCGATTTCGACCTTCCCGCCGATACATTCATGTTGCTCGGGCATAACTGTCAGGCGATTGCGATTATACCCTCGCTCAATTTGGTGATCTTGCGCATGGGATCGACGCCGGAAAATATCGGTTACAGCGTCGCTAGACTGCTGCATGCCATCGTCGCCGCCGGCTTTTGACGCTCGCGCCGGACATTTCCAAACTAAGCCTCTGGTGAGAACCGTGGCTAGCCGGCCGTCCGGGAGGGAGAGGTCGGGATCCAGTTCCAAGGAAGCGATTCGCAGAGGCGAGTTTGCGGGATGTCGGCGAGGTGGTCGAGAACATCAGACAGCCAGGCTTGCGGGCCGACGTCGTTGAGTTTCGCGTTCTGAATGAGCGTGTACATGACGGCGGCGCGATCGCCCGAAGGCCCCGAGGCGCGGCGAAGAGATTGGCGTTACGCCGATCGTGCGCCTATTGCCTTTCCCCCTGCTTCAGCCATCCAACACGATGGTTGAACCCGGTCAAGCGTCAATCCGGCGCCCTGTCGCCGTAACTCCAGTCGGGCGCCATCCCAGCCGTCGATCAGTTCCGGCCGCCGTTCGCCTTGACGACTTGGCCGTTGATCCAGCCGCTCTCGGGGCTCGCCAGGAAGGAGACGACGCGGGCGATGTCGTCGGGCTGGCCGAGACGACCGAGCGGAATGTCGTTGGTCATGCGCCGGATGAGCTCTTCCGACTTGCCGGTCAGGAACAGCTCCGTCGCCACCGGCCCGGGCGCGACCGCATTGACGGTGACGCCGCGAGCGCCGAGTTCCTTCGCGAGGACATGGGTCATCGCCTCCACCGCCGCCTTGGTCGCCGCGTAGACGCCATAGTTGGGAAGGAAGGCGCCGATGACGCTTGTCGAGACGTTGATGATGCGGCCGCCGTCGCGCACCCGCGTCGCGCCCTCGCGCATCCCGTTGAAGGCGCCGGTGAGATTGACCGCCACCTGGCGCTGGTAATCCGCGTCGGCGACCTCCGCCAACGGCGAGACCCTCATGATCCCGGCGTTGTTCACCAGCACGTCGACCGGTCCGAACTCGGCCTCCGCCTAGTCGAAGAGCCCCCTTACCGCTGATGCGTCGGCGACGTCGGCGCCGATCGCCCGCGCGCGTCCGCCAGCCGCCTTGATGATGGCGACGACCTCCTCCGCTTCCGCGGCGCTGGAGGTATAGTTGACGACCGTCCGGAAGCCGTCCGCCGCGAGCCGCTTGGCGACGGCGACCCCGATGCCCTTGGAGGCGCCCGTCACGATCGCCGTTCTGATCTCGTTCGACATACAACGCCCTGCATACGTATGTCGCACAAAGGAGATTGTGCAACCTGACATCGCTCATAGTCATTGCGCTCTGGCGCTGAGCGAACTTATGCCAAATCCCCGAAGGCGCGACTCGATCGGATCACGGGGATCACGGGGACATCATGCACATTGCACGATCTATGAGGCGAATGAGATAGGGAATTGCGTATCATGTCCCCGTAACCCCGTAACCCAAGTTCACATCCAAAGGGCGGTCGCGCCTGTGCGCCAAGCGCGTGAGTAGATTCCGACCCTACCCAAACCTCATCGTCCCGCTAACGTCGTAACGCAATGATTGGAGACGAGAGACAATCGTGGTGACAAGCGCTGCTGCCCAGCATCCCGCTGCGGAAGCTCATGTTCAGGCTGCCAGCCGCCACGCCGCCGCCGAACATCATCGCCACGAAGCGGCCCACGAGCGCAATCAAGGCAATCACGACGAGGCGAAGGAAGACGTCGCGGCCGCCAACAAACATAGCGAGAAGGCACATGATCTCACGGCCGAAGCGGCCAAACATTCTCAAAAGACAAGGTAGACTTTCGCGTTAGGGGCGACTTTTTGGTTTATCGAAAGCCGCCGAACATCCTGAATATGCTTGGGAGGTGAGCCATGTTTTTCCCGACACAATACGCGTGGTTTGAGCCCGTGCTCATTGCGACCATCGTGGTGTTCATCATTGACTTAGTCGGCAACGCGATTGGTTTCAGAAACCGCATCTTCAGCGCCTTCATGAGCGCAATCGTGTTTGCCATTGTGTTCGGAGCACTCGTCTATTTCGGTTACGGCAGTGTGTCGATGTCAGTGACGTCGACGCCGAGCGCTACCGCCCCCGCTCAAGTGCAAAAGTAGGTCGGCCAAACAGAAATCGTCGAGCGAGACGCGGCCACTCCCAAAAACGGAGATTGTGGCGATTAATCAATAACATGAAACGACATCAGAGGGGTCGACCTAGGGCGTTTTCATAGCGCTGTCCAAACTGGCGGCGATGCAGGACGCCGACGAAGGTAGCGGCGCGCGCGGTTCGAGGCTGGGCGCGCCGCGCCGGCGGCGTTCACGGCGATCATCGACGGCGGATGGAGAAATTCCGCCGACCTATCGGGCCGCTTTCGACTGCTCTAGCCCCGCCGACTGGGCGCGAACCCTGAGGCTGGCGGGAATGAACAAGAGCATTACAGCCGCGCCAATCAGAAGCAATATCGCGATCGCATACATAGCGGCGGCGGGGTCGGGCGAAATCGCCTTCACCCAAATCGCGACGTTGGGACCGACATAGCCGCCGAGGTTGCCGATCGAATTGACGATGCCGATGCCGGTGGCGGCGGCGGTTCCCGTGAGGAACGCGGAAGGGATCGGCCAGAACAACGGCATCGATCCGACCACGCCGAGCGTTCCGGATTACGGTCACACACCCGCCCTTACCTTTTATCGGCAAGCATTCCGCTTGGACGATAAATAGCGCAATCCGCTCGGCCCGCTCAGGACGGCACGCGCTTCCATAACGGCGGCAAGCTACAACCTGAAAATCGCAGTGTGTCGGCGCTGACCTCGTAGTTGCAAACTTCTGGTGGAGGAGCGCCCAATCCTACCGCTTGAAATCGGACGCGGCCTTTCTCGACAATAAGCCATTCGGCCCCAAGGATTAGAAGAGGTGTATTTGAAAGAATCAGCACTCCGTTTTCCTTAAATTCCAGCACACTGTTGCGTTCACTATTAAACCACTTTCCAATAATTGTAGCTTGCGGCTGTCGCGTTTCACATCCCCCGATCGTCGCAGCAAGTAATGTCAGCGCGACGCGAAACTTGGAGACCCTCGATCGATCACACCGTACCTTGCTGGTTTCGCTCTGAAAAGCTGTCGCTGGAGTAAACATCGCGCACCTCCTAATAAACCCATCGACACACTGGCAAATCAAGGTTTCACATTGGGGGATGAGTGCCTAACAACTATACCGATAACAATTACAATGGCGCTGATCCACAGCAACATTGGTTCATATGCAAGCACCCCGCCCGCTTTGGCGATAGCAGTAACGATACCGCAGGGCCCTAAGTCCCAAATAAAACATTGCAAGGTCTGATGTTCAAACATTGCAGACGGTGTCGCCTGGTTGACATACGAGTAGAAGATAAACCACCACATGACACTAGCCACCAGACCAATTACGCCAAAGGTGACTAATATATTGCCAAGATTCCTGTTACTCATGGCTGCCCCCATCTGCGGACGTCTTATTGCGTCTGGCAATCTTATTGTAAAACTGCTGGGAATGAACAAGAGCATCACAGCCGCGCCAATCAGAAGCAATATCGCGATCGCATACATAGCGGCGGCGGGGTCGGGCGAAATCGCCTTCACCCAAATCGCGACGTTGGGACCGACATAGCCGCCGAGGTTGCCGATCGAATTGACGATGCCGATGCCGGTGGCGGCGGCGGTTCCCGTGAGGAACGCGGAAGGGATCGGCCAGAACAACGGCATCGAGCCGACCACGCCGAGCGTTCCGATCGACAGGAATATGATCGACAATACCGCGTTGCCGCCAAACACGCCGGCCAGCGCCAAGCCGAGCGCGCCCGCCGCGGCGTTGAGCGCATAGTGCCAGCGGCGTTCGCCGGTCTGGTCGGAATGGCGACTGATGATCAGCATGCCGATCGTGGCGAAGCCCCAAGGGATGGCCGAGAGCAGGCCGACGTTCAAATAGCCTTGGACGCCCAACGCCTTGACGATCGTCGGCAGCCAGAACGCGATGCCGTAGAGCCCGATCATCAGGGTGAAGTAGATCACGCACAGGACGTAGACTTTGGCGCTCTTGAACGCGTCGAGGATGCTGGTCTCGGTCTTCTGCGTCTCCTCGGCCTCAAGGTTTCGGTTGAGCAGCGTTTTTTCGTCCGCGGTCAGCCATTTCGCTTCGTCGATGTTGCTGTCGAGGTAAAACATCACCCAGACGCCGACGATGATCGACGGAACGCCCTCGATCAAGAACAGCCATTGCCAGCCCGCAAGCCCGTAGGCGCCCGAGAACAGATCCATGATCGCCCCGGAAATCGGATTTCCGATCACGCCGGCAAGCGGGATCGCCGTCACGAACCACGCCGTGCGCGTCGAGCGCCGATCGGACGGATACCAGATCGTGAGGTAGTAGATGACCCCGGGGAAGAAGCCCGCCTCGGCGAGGCCGAGGATGAAGCGCATGGTGTAGAAGCTCCATTCGCCGCGGACAAAAATCATGGCGGAAGAGACGATTCCCCACGTCACCATGATGCGCATGATCCACATGCGCGCCCCAAACTTCTTCAGTGCGATGTTGCTCGGCACCTCGAAGAAAAAGTAGCCGATGAAGAAGATTCCGGCGCCGGTGGCGAAGGCGGCGTCGCTTAGCGATAGAGCGCTCGACATCTGCAGCTTGGCGAAGCCGACATTGACCCGGTCGAGATACGCGACGATATAGCAGAGGAAAAGGAATGGGATCAGCCGCCAGTCGACCTTTCGGTATACTGCGGCCTCGAGCGTTCGAATGCTGGTCATGACGCTATCCTTTTATTCACGACAGGCGCGATCGATGGCTGGCGAGCATGGCGTAACGCTTCGATATCGTAGGATTTGGTTGATGACGCCAACCCTTCCGCTATCAGGCCCACCACGCCCGCCATGACTTACAATACGACCCTGCCGTTCTCGTTTCCAGCCGTCTCGCGCAAGCAAGTCACAGCCGCTTTCGACGGTGGACGCCTCACATCGGTTACGGGGTTACGGTCGGTTACGCGGTTACGGCGACCGTGCGCTTATTGCCTTTCCCCCTGCTTCAGCCATCCAACATGATGGTTGAACTCGTTCAAGCGTCAATCAGGCGCCCATCGCGGTAACTCCATCGAACGTATGTTCCGCCACCTCGAGGATTTTCGGCGCGTGGCGACACGATACGACCGCAACGCGGTCGACTTGCTCGCCGCGGTCTGCATCCGCTGCCGCGATCAGCTACTGGTTCTGGGTCCGGACCCTAATCGGCGATTGCCCTGAGGTTGCCGAGAAAGGCGCTTGACACGAAGAATGTGCGGCGTTATGTCGCACCTTGAGAGCGACGTTATGTCGCACTTTGAGAGATGAGTCACCCCCGAGGCGGAAGTCGGGTTGGGACTCTCGATGCGGCGCAGACCCGCAAAACGGACGGCTATTTCAATCGCCATCGACGGCTTTCCGAGTTTTTTTGGGGTGAAATGGCTGTCGTTTACTATGAAGTTCAGACTCTCGGGTCGAGGGAGTAGGGGCAATGACTACGGAACGGGTTCAGGTAGTCGACAAGGGCGCCGTAATTGCCGAACCCCAAACGGGCAAGCATGAGGGCGAAACGGACGGCCGTTTGGGGCGACAAACGGCGAAATCGGCACCTGTCACCGTAATTCGTGATTACAAAGGACCCAATCAGCGAGAAGCTGAAGCTAGACGTTCCGACTAAACTGGGGGTCGGCAACATAGGCCGTGAGTGGCGAGAAGCGATGCTTTGCAACTATTAGACGATCGTCGAATGGCACCGCATTCTCGCACCGACGAGAATAATAGAGGTGACGATGACTACGACGCAGATCGCGGAGACAGATGAGGCTGGCGAGACCACGGAACTTAACTTTTCCGTAGCGTTCGATTACGCGTCTCTAGCCAGCCTTAATGCGCAGTACGGTGCTTATGAGACCGTGACTTGGTCCGCGTCGCTCGGTCCGGACGTGACAGGCGTCGTCACCATGTCGCCGACCAGCGGATCGGGGACTTTGAGCGCCACCGGACCGGTCGTGGACATCTCGGTGGCCCCGAATGCGGTCACGGGCGATACGTTTTCCATCAACGCCACGGAGACGCTCAACGAACTTGGCGTCGCGGTGACCGACAATTTCTCCTTCAACTATACGATCGTGCCCGGACCCAATTCTCCCGGCGAAATCCCCGGAATTCCCGACGTCCCTGCGGGGGCGCAGATGGAGCAGGTGTCGCCCGGGACCGTGCAGTCCGGGGATTATCACGTCAATGCTGACGGATCGTGGGACGTCGACAATCGCACGGCTGGCGCTGACGACGACCAATCGTATTATAATGGAACCAACATCACAAGTCTGCTGTCGAGCATGGCGAGCGTGGTGGTCCAGGGCGTCGCAACCCAGGTCAGTTCAGCGTTGCAGTCGGCGGGTCAATCGGCGGCGAACGTGCTGACCGACTTCACCGCTCTCAGCAACAATCCACTGATTCCCACCTTCAAAACCTTCTTTCAGAATATCTCCAACGACGCGGTGTCGGCGATCGATACGATCGCTCAAAGCGATCTCTCCGATCCCACGAATGCAGAGCTTCTGCAAACCGGCGAGCAACTGGCGGCGCAAATCGTGCCGGACAGTTCGACCTTCCTGAAAGACGCTCAGCAGAACTTCGAGGATACGGGACAATCGCTGCCGGCCCAAGTTCTTCAATTGCTGCGGACGGAAACTGACTTCACCACCGACGGCAGCTTCGATTACGAACTCGGCGACTCGGTGTCAGTGAGTTTCGTCGACCCCGGAACCACGATTGATACAGGCACCGAGGCCGGGATCATCATTGGCGGCGCGGGCGACAACACGATCGAGCTGTCGGGCGGCCAGCACTATGTCTACACGAATGGCGGCGACGACACTATCGATATGGCGGGTACGGGATCCTCCGCCTTTGTCGACGGCGGCGGCGACACGATTGATTTTTCGGGCGGCTCGGGCGACGCGGCGAGCCTCTTCAGCACCGGCGGCAGTTGGGATTGGGTGAGCGGCGCCAGCGCGTTGGTCTATCTCGACAGCGCGCAGGCGGCGGTGACCGGCGGCGGCGACGGGATCGTTTTCGCCGGCGGCTCGGGGAACGCGGCGGGCCTCTACAGCACCGGCGGCAGTTGGGATACGGTGAGCGGCTCCAACGGGACGGTTTATCTCACCAGCGCGCAGACCGCGGTGTACGGCGGCGGCGACTGGATTAATTTCGCCGGCGGCACGGGGAACGCGGCGAGCCTCTACAGCACCGGCGGCAGTTGGGATGGGGTGATCGGCTCCAACGGAACGGTTTACCTGGAGAGCGCGCAGACCGCGGTGTACGGCGGCGGCGACTGGATTTATTTCGCCGGCGGCTCGGGGAACGCGGCGGCCCTCTACAGCACCGGCGGCGCTTGGGATGGGGTGATCGGCTCCAACGGAACGGTTTACCTGGAGAGCGCGCAGACCGCGGTGTACGGCGGCGGCGACTGGATTGATTTCGCCGGCGGCTCGGGGAACGCGGCGAGCCTTTACAACACCGGCGGCAGTTGGGATGGGGTGATCGGCTCCAACGGAACGGTTTACCTGGAGGGCGCGCAGGCCACGGTGACCGGCGGCGGCGACTGGATTGATTTCGCCGGCGGCTCGGGGAACGCGGCGGCCCTCTACAACACCGGCGGCAGCTGGGATACGGTGATCGGCGCCAGCGCGTTGGTCTATCTCGACAGCGCGCAGGCGGCGGTGTACGGCGGCGGCGACTGGATTGATTTCGTCGGCGGCACGGGGAACGCGGCGGCCCTCTACAACACCGGCGGCAATTGGGATGGGGTGATCGGCTCCAACGGAACGGTTTACCTGGAGAGCGCGCAGACCGCGGTGTACGGCGGCGGCGACTGGATTAATTTTGCCGGCGGCACGGGGAACGCGGCGAGCCTCTACAGCACCGGCGGCAATTGGGATGGGGTGATCGGCTCCAACGGAACGGTTTACCTGGAGAGCGCGCAGACCGCGGTGTACGGCGGCGGCGACTGGATTAATTTCGCCGGCGGCACGGGGAACGCGGCGGCCCTCTACAGCACCGGCGGCAATTGGGATGGGGTGATCGGCTCCAACGGAACGGTTTACCTGGTGAGTGCGCAGACCGCGGTGTACGGCGGCGGCGACTGGATTTATTTCGCCGGCGGCACGGGGAACGCGGCGAGCCTTTACAGCACCGGCGGCAGTTGGGATGGGGTGATCGGCTCCAACGGAACGGTTTACCTGACTAGCGCGCAGGCCACGGTGACCGGCGCAAGCGATAGTGTGTTTCTCTCGGGATCAAGCTCTGTGACCGCAAATGGTTCCGACGATACCTTGGGATTGTCGGGAACGAGCGTCGTGACCGCGAACGGCTCGCAGGAATTCTTTGCTATGTCGTCCGCGCTCGGCGTCAATGTCATAAATGATTTCAATTCCACTGACACGATCGAATTCAATACATCCCAATTCTCCGATTGGTCCGCGCTTGTGCCCGATATGAAGCAAGTGGGCGCAAACACGGTGATCACGCAGGATGCAAAAGATACGGTCACCTTGACGAACTTGGCGCTTTCGAGTCTCACTTCGTCGCAGTTTGGGTTCTTTACCCCCTTGAAGCCGCTCTAGGGTTACGCGTTACGGCGTTACGGTGACAGTGCGCGTATTGCCTTTCCCACTGTCGCCGTAACTCCAGTCGGGCGCCATCCCAGCCGTCGATCAGTTCCGGCCGCCGTTCGCCTTGACGACCTGGCCGTTGATCCAGCCGCTCTCGGGGCTCGCCAGGAAGGAAACGACGCGGGCGATGTCGTCGGGCTGGCCGAGACGGCCGAGCGGAATGTCGCTGGTCATGCGCCGGATGAGCTCTTCAGACTTGCCGGTCAGGAACAGCTCCGTCGCCACCGGCCCGGGCGCGACCGCATTGACGGTGACGCCGCGGGCGCCGAGTTCCTTCGCGAGGACATGGGTCATCGCCTCCACCGCCGCCTTGGTCGCCGCGTAGACGCCATAGTTGGGAAGGAAGTTGCCGATGACGCTTGTCGAGACGTTGATGATGCGCCCGCCGTCGCGCACCCGCCTCGCGCCCTCGCGCATCCCATTGAAAGTCCCGGTGAGATTGACCGCGACCTGGCGCTGGTAATCCGCGTCGGCGACCTCCGCCAACGGCGAGACTTTCATCATCCCGGCGTTGTTCACCAGCACGTCGACCGGCCCGAACTCGGCCTCCGCCTGGTCGAAGAGCCGCCTCACCGCCGATGGGTCGGCGACGTCGCCGCCGATCGCCCGCGCGCGTCCGCCAGCCGCCTTGATGACGGCGACGACCTCCTCCGCTTCCGCCGCGCTGGAGGCATAGTTGACGACCGTGCGGAAGCCGTCCGCCGCGAGCCGCTTGGCGACGGCGGCCCCGATGCCCTTGGAGGCGCCCGTCACGATCGCCGTTCGGATCTCGTTCGACATGGAATGCCCTGCATACGTATGTCGCACAAAGGTGTCCCCGTAACCCTATCGCCGACCAAAGCGGCGTGAAGCGGGAGGCCGTCATTGCGAGGAGCGCAGCGACGAAGCAATCCAGCGGTTGCGCCCTTCACATAGGCTGGATTGCTTCCCCCTCGCTGCGCTCGGGGTCGCAACGACGGAGAGAGCGGCGCCGGACGGGATGCCGCCCCCCTCACCACATATCCAGCGCCACTCGCGCCTCGTCGGACATGCGGCTTTGATCCCAGGGCGGATCGAACACCATTTCGACCTTGACGCCGGACACGCCGGGCACGGCGGCGACGGCGTTTTCGACCCATACCGGCATTTCGCCGGCCACCGGACAGGCCGGCGCGGTCAGCGTCATCTCGATGGCGACGAAGCGGTCGTCGTCGATGTCGACGTTGTAGATCAGGCCGAGCTCGTAAATGTCGGCGGGAATCTCCGGGTCGTAGACGGTCTTCAGCGCCTTGACGATCTCGGCCGTGAGCGCGGCGAGCTCCTCCTTCGACATCGTCGAAGGCGGCTTGGCCAGGGGCAGGCTCGGCGACGTCGCGGCGATCGAGCTGTCGGTCATGGCCACGGCCCTCCTCAAGCGAACAGTTTCTGCGCGTGCGTCAGCGCGTCGGCGAGCGCGTCGACCTCGGCGCGGGTGTTGTAGAGCGCGAACGAAGCGCGGCAGGTCGAGGTCACGCCGAAGCGCCGCAACAGCGGCATTGCGCAGTGCGTGCCCGCGCGCACCGCGACCCCCGAGTGGTCGATGACGGTCGCGACGTCGTGCGCATGCGCGCCCTGCATGACGAACGACACGATCGGCCCCTTGCCCGGCGCGCTGCCGAAGATGCGCAGCGAATTGATCGCGCCGAGCCGCTCGTGCGCATAGGCGCTCAAGGCTTGCTCGTGCGCGCGCGCGCTCGCCCGGCCGACGCCTTCGACGTAATCGAGAGCGGCGCCGAGGCCGATCGCCTGCACGATCGGCGGCGTGCCCGCTTCGAAGCGATAGGGCGGCCGGTTGTAGGTGACGTTGTCGAGAGTCACGTCCTCGATCATCTCGCCGCCGCCGTTGAACGGCGGCAAGGATTCCAACATCGCCCGCTTGCCGTAGAGAGCGCCGATTCCGGTCGGGCCGTACAGCTTGTGGCCGGTGATCACGTAGAAGTCGACGTCGAGGTCGCGCACGTCGACGTCGAGATGCACGGCGCCCTGCGAGCCGTCGACCAGAACGGGAACGCCGTGGGCGTGAGCGATGCGCACGATCTCCTTGACCGGCGGCGCCGTGCCCAGGACGTTCGACATCTGGGTGATGGCGACGATTTTTGTGCGCGGGGTGAGCGCCCGCTCGAACGCTTCGAGCGACAACGAGCCGTCGTCGGCGACGTCGACCCATTTCAGCACGGCGCCCTTGCGCTCGCGATGAAAATGCCAGGGCACGATGTTGGAATGGTGCTCCATCACCGACAGTACGATCTCGTCGCCCTTGCCGATGTGGACGAGGCCGAAGCTCGCGGCGACCAGATTGATCGCCTCGGTCGCCGAGCGGGTGAACACGATTTCGTCGCTCGAGGCGGCGTTGAGGAAGCAGCGCACGCTCTCGCGCGCCGCCTCATAGGCTTCGGTGGCGGCGTTGGCGAGATAATGCAGGCCGCGATGGACGTTGGCGTATTCGTGCTCGTAGGCCCGCGTCATGCGCTCGATGACGGCGCGTGGCTTCTGCGCCGAAGCGGCGTTGTCGAGATAGACGAGCGGCTTGCCGTACGGGCGCTCGGCGAGAATCGGAAAATCGGCGCGGATCGCCTCGACGTCGTAAGCGGCGCGCGCGAGCGGACGATTATGGGGCATCGTCATCGCGCCGCTCCGGCGCGCCCGGCAAGCCAGGCGCGCGTCATCGCGAGCAGGATCGCGGCGAACTCGGGTTCGCCGACGCGCGCGATCGCCTCGGCGGCGAAGGCCTCCAGCAGCATCGCTTCGGCTTCGCTTCTCGGCAGGCCGCGCGCCTGCAAATAGAAGACCTGTTCGGGATCGAGCGCGCCGACCGTCGCGCCGTGGCCGCAGACCACGTCGTCGGCGAGAATCTCAAGCTCCGGCTTGCTGTTCATCGCCGCCTGCGGCGACAGCAGGATCGCCTGCGACTTCATCGCGCCGTCGCTCTTCTGCGCCCCCGGCCTGACGACGACTTTGCCCTGAAACACGCCGGTCCCGTCGTCGGCCACGATGTGCCGGAAGAACTCCCGGCTCTCGCCGCCGCGGGCGGCGTGGACGACTTCCAGCGTCGTGTCGGCGTGGCGGCGGCCGTCGATGAGAGAGAGGCCGCCGAGCCCAATTCTCGCCCGCTCGCCGGCGAGGCTGGCGAAAATCTGCCGTCGCACGAGCGCGCCGCCGGAAACGAAGCCGAACGCGTCGAGCTCGGCGCGCTCAGCCAATTGCGCGACCTGGCTCTCGACGTGCAGGCCGGCGGCGTCCTCGACCGAGGCGACGTGCGTCGCCTTGGCGCCCGGCGCCAGGTCGATCCAGGTCGCATGATGGCGCTGCGCGTTTCCTCCAGCGCCGACGAACCGCTCGACGACGGCGGCGCGCGCTTCGGCTCGCAGCGCGATGGCGAGACGCGAATAGACCGCCTCGGCGCGGTCGGCGGAAAGACAATGGACGATCTCGATTCGCGGCGCCTCTCCGCCCGGCTCGATGGTCAGCGCGCAGCCGCCGAGCGTCAGCGCGACGTCGAGCGCCAGCATCGCGTCGGCCGCCGCAAGCGCCGGCGCCTCGGGCGCGGCGGCAACGAGCGCGACGCCCGCCGGCGGCGGGTCGGACAGCGCCGCGACGAACCGGCCATCGAGCAGGACGAGCCGCGTCGCGCCGGCGCGCGGCAGCGAAGCGAGCGATCGGCGCGCCGCCTCGATCGCCGCCGCGTCGGGAGCTTTGGCGAGCGGCGCGGCGGTCGCCAGCGCGGCGCGCAGGTCAGTGTAATGCCAGGCCTCGACGCGGCGGGTCGGCAGGCCGGTCTCCTCGAAGCGGCGGAACGCCGCCTCTCGCCGCGGCGAAGGCGCCGCGCCGCTGAGGGCCGCGAACTGCTCGGCCAGCGTCGTCTCGGCGGCGGTCTTGGCGATGGCGCGATGCAGGGTCATGCCGTTCTCACGCCGCCTCGCTGGTGTAGTCGCCGTAGCCGTTGCGCTCCAGTTCCAGCGCCAGCTCCGGCCCGCCGGATTTGACGATGCGGCCCTTCGCCATCACGTGCACCACGTCCGGCCTGACGTATTCCAGCAGCCGCTGGTAGTGGGTGATGACGAGGAAGGAGCGTTTCGGATCGCGCAACGCGTTGACGCCGTCGGCGACGATGCGCAGCGCGTCGATGTCGAGCCCGGAATCGGTCTCGTCGAGCACGCAGAGACGCGGCGCGAGCAGCGCCATCTGCAAGATCTCCATGCGCTTCTTCTCGCCGCCGGAAAAGCCGACGTTGAGCGGGCGCTTGAGCATTTCGGGATCGATTTTCAAGCTCTGCGCCGCGCCGCGCACCACGCGCATGAAGTCGGGCGTCGTCAGATCGGCTTCGCCCCGCGTGCGCCGCAGCGCGTTGAGGGCGGCCTTCAGAAACGTCATCGTCGCGACGCCGGGAATTTCGATCGGGTACTGAAAGGCGAGAAACACGCCCTTGACGGCGCGCGCGTCGGGTTCGAGCGCCAGCAGGTTTTCGCCGTCGAGCAGGACCTCGCCCGACGTCACTTCGTAGTCCGGCTTGCCCGCCACGACATAGGACAGCGTCGATTTGCCCGAGCCGTTCGGCCCCATGATCGCCGCGACCTGGCCCGTGGCCACGTTGAGGTTCAGGCCGTCGAGGATCGGCTTGCCGTGGATGGAAACGCTGAGGTTCTTCACTTCAAGCATGAAAAGTTCTTTCGGTTTCACTCTTCGCTGTCGAAACGGCGATGACGACCGCAAGCACGGGCGACGCCGTCATTCCTTCCCCGCTTCCTCCACCCGCCCCGCGACAAAACTCTCAACGGCGGTCCGCAGCGCCGCAAGCCGTTCTTGTCGAACCTTCAAGACGGCGGAGGACACGCTCGGCGCGTCGCCCGAACCGCTCGGATAGCGAAACCGAGTCGCTGCGGAACTCCACTCTTCCACCGCAAGAAATTCGGCCCGCATCGCATTGTCCGCATCCAGCAAGTCGATGAGCGTTCTCAGATTGTGCGTCGGTCCCGCCGGAACTCGCTCAACTTCGAGCACGGCGCGAAGCAGTTTCTCGGCGGCCGGCTGCTGAAAAAACGCGCTCTGCCTCGGCAAGGTCTGCAACAACATCTCGGCGGCTTTCATTTCCTCAATGGCCAGCGTCAAGAAGGTGGCGATGCGCCGGCGTCTAAGGCCCGAAACGGTCATGGCGCGGCCGCCTCGTACACCTTGCGCCCCTCGCTAACCACGCGCGCGACAAACGACGTGTCGAGCGAAAGCGCTTCTTCGAAATCCTCCGCGGCGCAGGGCACGACATCGCATCCGATCCCAAGTCCATTCAAAGGTCGATCGACTTTCTCGTAGTCGTTCGAACCAAGATCGGCGCCCGGCTTGCCGACGACCAGAAGGTCGAAATCGCTGTCCGGCCGCGCGTCGCCGCGCGCGCGTGAACCGAAAAGCCAAATCGCGCTTGGATCGATCGCGCCCACGATCCGAGCGACGACCGCCTGAAGCGCCTCCGCCTCGGTCGCAAACCGCCCGAAATTCGCGCGAGCGGCGTTCATCCGACGCTCCCCTCCAGCGAGATTGCGATCAGCTTCTGCGCCTCGACCGCGAACTCCATCGGCAGGTGCTGCAGCACGTCGCGCACGAAGCCGTTGACGATCAGCGCCGTCGCCTCTTCCGCCGACAGCCCGCGCTGCAGGCAGTAGAAGAGCTGGTCGTCGGAAATCTTCGAGGTCGTCGCCTCGTGCTCGAACACGGCGGAAGAATTCTTCGCCTCGATGTAGGGCACGGTGTGGGCGCCGCACTGATCGCCGATCAGCAGCGAATCGCAATTGGTGAAATTGCGCGCGCCGGTCGCCAGCCGGTGCGCGGAGACCTGACCGCGATAGGTGTTCTGCGATCTTCCGGCGGAGATGCCCTTGGAGATGATGCGGCTGGTGGTGTTCTTGCCGAGATGGATCATCTTGGTGCCGCTGTCGACCTGCTGGCGGCCGTTCGAGATGGCGATCGAATAGAACTCGCCGCGCGAGGAATTGCCGCGCAGGATGCAGGAGGGATACTTCCAGGTGATCGCCGATCCCGTCTCGACCTGCGTCCAGGAAATCTTCGCCCGCGCGCCGCGGCAGTCGCCGCGCTTGGTGACGAAGTTGTAGACGCCGCCCTTGCCCTCCGCGTCGCCGGGGTACCAGTTCTGCACCGTCGAATACTTGATCTCGGCGTCCTCGTGGGCGACGAGCTCGACCACCGCGGCGTGGAGCTGGTTCTCGTCGCGCTTGGGCGCGGTGCAGCCCTCGAGGTAGCTGACGTAGGCGCCCTTGTCGGCGACGATCAGCGTGCGCTCGAATTGGCCGGTGTTCTGCTCGTTGATGCGAAAGTAGGTCGAAAGCTCCATCGGACAGCGCACCCCCGGCGGCACGTAGACGAACGAGCCGTCCGAGAACACCGCGGAATTGAGCGTGGCGTAGAAATTGTCGGTCGGCGGCACGACCGAGCCGAGATACGCCTTCACGATCTCGGGATGATTGTGCGCCGCCTCGGAGAACGAGCAGAAAATCACGCCGGCCTTGGCGAGCTCGGCCTTGAAAGTCGTCGCCACCGAGACCGAATCGAACACCGCGTCGACGGCGACCCGCGGCCGTTCGACCCCGGCCAGAATTTCCTGTTCGACTAAGGGAATGCCGAGCTTGGCGTAGGCTCGCAGCAGCTCAGGGTCGACTTCGTCGAGCGATTTCGGCCCGGGCGAGGATTTCGGCGCCGAGAAATAATAGAGATCCTGGAAGTCGATCTCGGGATACTCGACCCGCGCCCAACGCGGCGTCGCCATCGTCAGCCAACGCCGGTAGGCCTCCAGGCGCCAGTCCAGCAGCCATTGCGGCTCCCGCTTCTTGGCGGAAATGAACCGGACGATGTCTTCGCTGAGGCCCTTGGGCGCCTTGTCGGACGCGATGTCCGTAACGAAACCGTACTTGTAGGCGTCGCTTTCAATCGAACGGACGCGGTCGACCGTCTCGCGGACTGCCGCCATGGGACTTCTCCTCGCCTGGACGGTTTCAAGGACCGTCGGTGGGGGTCAAAACGATGCGCCAACGACCTCTGTCGCGCTTCACGGCTCCGGTCTGTGGCAGACCGCTTCTATATTGTGTCCGTCGGGGTCGATTGCAAACGCCCCGTAATAATTCGGATGATAGTGCGGGCGCAAGCCCGGCGCGCCGTTATCCCTCGCCCCGGCTTTGAGCGCGGCGGCGTGAAAAGCGTCGACTTCGGCGCGGTTTCTCGCCGTGAACGCCAAATGCAGCGGCGAGGCGGGCGGATCGCCCTGGCTGAACCACAATTGCGGCTTTCCCTCGCGGCCCATGCCGACGTGGCCGGCCCATTCCATCGCGGTCTCGACGCCCAGCGGCGCGAGCGCCGCCGCGTAGAAGCGCCGGCTGGCCTCGACGTTCCTGACCTTGAAACCGATGTGATCGAGCATCGCGCACCTCAACAGAAGCGTCCGCTTTCGTCGCGCGGGACGCGCGCGGCGTTCTTTCTCGCGTGGGGAGGCTAGTCGCGCCGTCAATCGACGTCAAACCCGCGTCGCTCGCGGCCGCCGCGCAAGGGTCGGCGGGCGCTTGCGCAAACGGCCGACGGACCGCCGGCGGCTTCCTGACGCGGCGACTACGCCGAGTCGCTGGCGTATTCGCCGCGCAGCCGGGAGACGATATTGAGCAGATCGAGGTGGGCCATCCACGGCTCCGGTTCGCCGGCGGACGCCGCGGGGCGCTCGGTCTCCGGCCTGTAGTCGCCGAATTTCATTCGCATCGGCGTGGCGATCGCCTCGCCGAAGGCGATCGCTTCGCGGTCGGCGAGCGAAGAGAGAAACGCGATCGTGCTCGCCGAGGAGACCCCCAGCGCGGAGCGAATGATCGCCTTGTCGTGCTCGTTGGCCAAGCGCATCGCGAATATCGTCGAACATTGCGAAAGCACCGTCGCGTCGAGTTCGGCCGGGCGCTGCGTGACGATGCCGAGCGAGACGCCGTATTTGCGCCCCTCCTTGGCGATGCGGCCGATCGCTTGGCGGGTCGGCCCGAACGCCTGCGACTGGTCGGTGGGAACGTAGCGATGGGCCTCTTCGCACACCACCGCGATCTCGTAGCTCCCCTCGCTCCACAGCGCGATTTCGAACGCCATGCGCGCTAGCACCGAGACGAGCGAATTGACCACCTCGTTGGGAAGGCCGGCCAATTGCATGATCGTCACCGGGGCGCCCGCCTTCGGCAGCCGGAAGATGCGCGAAAGGACCTTGGCCATGTTGTCTTCGACGACGACCCTGCCGAACATGAAACGGAAACGCGGATCGTGGCTCAGCGCCTCCAGGCGGTGTTTCAGCGCGCGAAGGTCCGAGCGCGGATAGCGTTGATCGAGCTTGCCGAGCCATTCGTCGATGATGCTCACCATGTCGGCGACGCGATAGGGCACCGGCGTGTCGGCGCTGATGCAGGCGGCGTCGGCGTTCGCGGCGCGGCGCAGCGGGCTGGCCGCGATCAGCGAGGCGGAACTCGCTTGAAACTGGGCCTTAGCGGTCTTGATGACGTCGTAAAGCGCGTCGGTCTCGTCGGAATTCGGCTTGCGACCGCTGTAGATGATGTCGGCGATTTCCTCGAATGTGAACATCCAATAGGGAAGTTCGAGATTGTCGGAATGGAGAACGATCGAGTCGGTGGGGAAATTGCGCGCATATTCGTTGTGCGGATCGATGACCAGCGCGCGCAGCTTCGGCCGTGCGGCCAGGCACTTCTTCAGCAGCATCGACACCGCGGTGGTCTTGCCGACGCCGGTCGATCCGATCACCGCGAAGTGCTTGCTGACGAGTTCGTCGACGCTGAACAAGGCGGGAACCGATTGGTTTTGGGTCAGGCGGCCGATTTCGACGCCGCGGACGCCGCGAAAACTGTAGATCGCCTTGAGATCGTCGGCGCGCATGCGGTGCGCGATCGCGCCAAGCGCGGGATAGGAACGAACGCCGCGGAAGAACTGCGGTTCGCCGGAATCGTCGTCGACGATCTCGCCGCTCAGTTCGATCTTGACATCGACGACATTGGCCTCGTTTTCGCTCCACAGGCGATTGGCGGTCGACAACTCGCAGACCACGCCGACGAGCCGCGAATTTTCATGCACGATCGTGATGAGATGGCCGACCGACCAATGCTCGCCGTCTTCGTTCGGCGCCACTTGGCAGGCGATGACGCCTTCGGCGCCGTTGAGCGAGACCAAGCGGCCGAGCATGCGATCGGCGCCCTGCTCGCGCCGATCGTGCAGCGGAAGAACCGAGGCGCGATTCTGCGAGAATTCCAGTTTCATTGCCAGTCCCGTTCCCTTGCGGCGCCGATCGCGTCTGGACGGCGAGGACCCGCGGACGAGCAAAGCGGCGCTCAGCGGCGGCGCGCAACTCCGGGCCGGGCACCCTTCGGCGCGCTCCCGCGCCCGAGCATTAAACGGCCGCAACCGTAAACAAAGCCTTGCCGCGCCGGACGGCAGCGATCGGACAAACTTGAAGTTTCAAGGATTTGCGATCTCGGATGGCGGCGCCTTCCGTCGCGGCCATTTGCCGCGGCTTCCTCTACGTCGCTGCCCGGATTTCCGGGTCGCCGCCGACCAGGCGGGCAAATTGGCGTAAGCGCGTCTGCAACCGGTCGCTGTTGAGCGGGGCGAGATCGCTCGGCAACGTCAACGCGATCCGGCCCTTCTCGACGATCATCGGCGTGCGCGGCAGGACGCCCGGCATGGCGGCCGAAACGATATAGGCGACGCGCATCGCGGCGCCGAGAATCCGCGCCCGGTCGAGCTGCCTGGCCGACGCCAGCGAGCGCGTCTGCGGGCTGACCTCCTGATCGATCGACACGTGGCGATAGGACGCCGCGAGCGCGAGGAAGGCGCGGGAAGGATGGTCGAGCGCGACGAACGAAGCGTTGGCGACCAGATCGTAGGACTGTTCGCCGCGATAGTCCGGATGCGCGCGCCAGGCGATATCCGACAACAGGCAGGCGGCGTGGCGCAGCCGCGTCTCCTCCGCGGTCTCTTCGAGATGCGACGTGCCGAGGAATTGGCTGGTCCAATCGAACAATTCTTCGGCGTGCGCCGGCGCGCGCGAGCGCAGCAGGTTGAATTGCCGCGCCGCCGCGATCAGCGGATCCTGCGCCTGTTCGGCCGGGGCGAGGCTCTCGTACAGCAGCCCCTCGCGCACGCCCAAAGCGGAAATGACCACTTCCCGAGGCTCGGCCCGGCGGATGATTTCCTCCAGCACCGCGGCGCCATAGGCGAGCAGCGGCCGGCGGGCGGACGAAACCGACTCGATCGAGGTCGGGGCCTCGGCCTCGATGCGTTCGATCAGCTTGGCGAATTCCAGCGCGTCGCGGGTGGGGATGACGTAATTGTGCATGACGCGTATCGGGTACTGGCGCTGGCTCATATGCAGGCGAGCGAGCGAGCGCCACGTGCCGCCGACGGCGTAAAAGGTCCGCCCCGCCAAATTGTCGAGGGTCTTGACCTGGGCGAGCGCGTCGCGGGCGATTTTCGCCGCCTTCCTGGGCGAGCGTTCGGAGAGTTCCGACAGCGACAAGCCGCCGAGCGGCAGCGTCACGCCGCGACCGAGCTTGCCGTCCTTCAGGTCGGTCAATTCAAGCGAGCCGCCGCCCAGGTCGCCGACCACGCCGTCGGGCGCGCGAATTGAGGAGAGGACGCCGAGCGCGGCGAGCTGCGCCTCGCGCGGCCCGGTCAGCCGAGCGATCGGGCAGCCGATCGCCCGTTCCGCCAATTCCAGAAACTGCGCGCCGTTGGCGGCGTCCCGCGCCGCCGCGGTCGCCAGCGGGCGTATGTCCGATATTGCCATCGTCCGACAAAGAACCCTGAACCGCTGCAACGCCGCCAGGGCCTTGGCGACCGAGTCCTCGGGCAGAAAGCCCTTCGTGGCGACGCCGCGCCCCAGGCCGCACAGCACCTTTTCGTTGAACGTCGGGGTGAGCGCGCGCGTCAGGGCTTCATAGGCGACCAGCCGCACCGAGTTGGACCCGATATCGACGATTGCGACCGGCTCGCCCGGCAATCGCCCCCTTGATTCCAGCGCCGACATGGATTGCTCACCCAAGACGTCGATCTCTCGCGATCGAAGGTTTCCTTGTTCGGGTTGCTTCCCCCGCCGCCGTCGTTTGGCGATTTCGCCGCCGGTTCGCCTCGAGGCTCGCGCGTCCTTCAGGCGTGCAGCTTGCGAGGGGGCAGCGAACCCGGGCTCGATTCGCTCAGCGAGTGGCCGCGGCCCGACAGGCTCGGATGGGTCAGGAAATACTTGTGCACGTTGAAAGGCTCCTCGCCCTCGGCCGGCGTTATCCTGACGCTCGAACCGTCGGGCAACACCCGAAAGCTCTGCTGGTTGTCCATCAGGTTGGCCGCCATGATCTGATTGAGCACCTGTTCGTGCACCGTCGGATTGCGCAACGGCACCAGCGCCTCGACGCGGCGATCGAGGTTGCGCTGCATCAAATCCGCCGAAGAAATGTAGACGTGCGCCTTGCGGTTCGGCAATCCGTAGCCGCCGCCGAACGCATAGATGCGGGCGTGCTCGAGGAAGCGCCCGACGATCGACTTGACGCGGATATTGTCGGAGAGGCCCGGCACGCCCGGCCTGAGGCAACAGATGCCGCGCACGATGAGATCGATTTCGACGCCGGCGCGGCTCGCCGCGTAGAAGGCGTCGATGATTTCCGGATCGACGAGCGCATTGCATTTGCCCCAGATCGCCGCCGGCTTGCCAGCCTCGGCGCAAGCGATCTCCTCGGCGATGTGCCGCAGCAGACGCTTCTTCAAGGTGAACGGCGATATCGCGATCAACTCGAGCCCGTCCGGCTCCGCGTAGCCGGTGATGAAATTGAACACGCGCGCCACGTCGCGCCCGATCGCGGGATCGGCGGTGAAGAGCGAAATGTCGGCGTAGACGCGCGCGGTGACGGAATGATAATTGCCGGTGCCGAGGTGGCAGTAGGTGATCAGCGACCCGCCCTCGCGCCGAGCCACCATCGACAATTTGGCGTGGGTCTTCAATTCGATGAAGCCGAACACGACTTGCGCGCCGGCGCGTTCGAGATCGCGCGCCCAGCGGATGTTCGCCTCTTCGTCGAAGCGCGCCTTCAGCTCGATCAACGCGGTGACCGACTTGCCGGCTTCGGCCGCCTCGATCAACGCGCGCACGATCGGGCTGTCGGCGGAGGTGCGATAGAGCGTCTGCTTGATCGCGACGACGTTCGGGTCGCGCGCCGCCTGAGAGAGGAACTGCACGACGACGTCGAAGGATTCGTAGGGGTGGTGGACCACGAGATCCTTCTGTCGGATCGCGGCGAAGCAGTCGCCGCCGTTGTCGCGCACGCGCTCGGGAAAGCGCGGGTTGAACGGCGGAAACTTGAGGTCGGGACGGTCGAGGCCGATGAGCTGCGCCAATTCGTTGAGCGCCAGCATGCCCTCGACGAGCACGACGCCGGAGGCGACGACGTCGACGTCGCCGGTGACGAACGCGCGCAAGGCCTCGGGCATGCTCGCTTCGATCTCCAGCCGGATGACCGAGCCGCGGCGGCGGCGCTTCAGCGCGCTTTCGTACAGACGCACCAGGTCTTCGGCCTCTTCCTCGACTTCGATGTCGCTGTCGCGGATGACTCGGAAACTGCCCTGCCCCGTCACCTTGTAGCCGGGAAACAGCTGGCCGATGAACGCCAGGATGATCTGCTCGAGCGAAACGAAGCGTTGCGCGCCCGCGACGCCCGCCTCCGGCAGCCGGACGAAGCGATCGATCTTGCTGGGAACGCGCACCAGCGCGCTCATCGTGTGGCGGTCGCCGAGGCTCTTCAGCTCGAGCGCGAGGGTGAAGCCGAGATTGGGAATGAAGGGAAAGGGATGGGCCGGGTCGACCGCCAGCGGGGTCAGCACGGGAAAGACATGGAGAAGGAAATAGTCCTCCAGCCACTGCCGATCGGAGCTGGAGAGCGCGCCCACCTCGCAGATGACGATGCCGGCGGTCTCGAGTTCGCCGCACAACTCGCGCCAGCGCCGCTGCTGCTGCGCGACCAGTTCGGCCACGCGCACGCCGATGCGCTCGAGCTGTTCGGCCGGAGAGATGCCGTCGTCCGAGGTTTTGGTCATGCCCGCCAGCGCCTGCCCGACCAGGCCGGCGACGCGCACCATGAAGAACTCGTCGAGGTTGTCGGCGGAGATCGAAAGAAAGCGCAGCCGCTCGAGCAGCGGGTGGTCGAGATTGCCCGATTCCTCGAGCACCCTGCGATTGAACTCCAGCCACGACAATTCGCGGTTGATGAACCGCTCCGGCGACGAAATCAGGCCGGACGCAGCGCCCTCCGCCGAATTCAGCGCGGTTTTCATGCCCGTCGATCTCCATCTCGCCGCTCTTGCCGCGCGACGCGCCAACTCCGCCTCCCTCGGGCGACGACCAATCGGACCTTCGTCCGCCCCGGCGTTCCCGCGCCCTCCCTTCGGGCAAGAGCATGACAGAAGCGCGTCGAGGCCGATTGCGCAAGAGCGCAGTCGCCGGCGCGGCCGCCGTCACCGGGCCTCAGGGATCGCTCGCACGCCGACCAGCGCCGCCGCGACCGCGGCGAGCGCTTGCGGGTAGAGCTTGTGCTCCTCGACCAGCACGCGCGCCGCCAGCCTGTCGGCGTCGTCGTCGGGCAGCACGGCGACGCGCGCCTGGGCGACGATCGGGCCGGCGTCGAGTTCGGGCTCGACGAAATGCACGGTGCAGCCGTGCTCCCCTAAGCCCGCCGCCAGCGCGCGCTCGTGGGTGTGGAGCCCCCGCAGGTTAGGCAGCAGCGAGGGATGGATGTTGAGCATTCGCCCGCGCCAGCGCTCGGCGAACGGCGCGCTCAAGACGCGCATGAATCCGGCGAGGCACACCAGGTCGATGCGATGCGACGCCAGCCGCGCCTGCAACGCCGCCTCGAACGCCTCGCGCGCGGGATAAGCGCGCGATTCGACGATCTCCGTCGCGATCCCCGCCTGGCGCGCCAGCGCAAGGCCGCCGGCGTCGGCCTTATTGGACAGAACGAGCGCGATTCCGGCGGGAAAATCGGGCGCGCGCGCCGCCTCGATCAGCGCCGCCATGTTGGAGCCGCGCCCGGAAATGAGAATGGCAACCCGCGCCCGCGCGCTCACAGCCTCAGCCGCCCGCGCATGACGACGCGCTCGCCCTCGCGCGCCGCGAGCCGGCCGATCGGCGTCGGCGCGAGGCCGTTGGCGGCGAGCGCCCGCATCGCCTCGTCCGCCGCCTCCGCCGCGACGAAGGCGACCATGCCGAAGCCGCAATTGAACGTGCGCAGCATTTCGGCTTCCCCGACGCCGCCCGTCGCGGCGAGCCAGGAGAACACCGGCTGCGGAGCGAAGGCGGCAAGATCGAGCTCCACCGCGAGATCGGCGGGCAGCACACGCGGCAGATTGTTGGGAAAGCCGCCGCCGGTGACATGGGCGAGCGCGATGACGCCGCGCGTCGCCTTCAGCGTCGCCAGCAGCGGCTTCACATAGAGCCGCGTCGGCTCGAGCAGCGCCGCGGCGAGCGAACGCTCGCGCGCGAAAGGCGCCGGCGCGTCCCAGGCGAGGCCGCTCAGCGCGACGATGCTGCGCACGAGGGAAAAGCCGTTGGAATGAACGCCCGACGAAGGCAGGCCGATCGCCAGGTCGCCGGCCTTGAGACCCGCGCGGGGCAGCAAGGCCCCCCGCTCCGCCGCGCCGACCGCGAAGCCGGCGAGATCGAAATCGCCCTTCGCGTAGAGCCCCGGCATCTCCGCCGTTTCGCCGCCGATCAGCGCGCAGCCCGACTCGACGCACGCCGCCGCTATGCCGCCGACGATCGCCGCGCCGACCGCCGGATCGAGTTTGCCGGTCGCGTAATAGTCGAGAAAGAACAACGGCTCGGCGCCCTGGACGACGATGTCGTTGACGCACATCGCGACCAGATCGACACCGATGGTGTCGATGAGGCCGCTCTCGATGGCGATCTTGACCTTGGTGCCGACGCCGTCGTTGGCGGCGACCAGCACGGGATCGACGAACCCCGCCGCCTTGAGATCGAACAGCCCGCCGAAGCCGCCGATCTCGGCGTCCGCCCCCGGCCGGCGCGTCGCGCGCACCAGCGGCTTGATCCGCTCGACCATGGCGTTCCCGGCGTCGATATCGACGCCGGCGTCGGCATAGGTGAGAGGCTTGGGCGCGGACGGGGTCATGGCGGGACGCGAGGGAAGGGCTGGCCGCGAGTTAGCCGCTCGGGCGCGCCCGCGCAAGGGCGAGTGGGAATGGTGCGCCCCCTTCCGCCTCGCAGGGTAACGAAGTCACGTCGTACGGCCCGGCGGGGGCAAGCGACGCGGCGAGCGGGCGAGATGAATTGGGGAATTCGTATCCTGTCCCCGTAAAGCCTCGCGCTGCTCAAGCCGGGCGGGCGCTTCGTCATGATCCAACGCGCCGACGCGCTCACCGTCCTGCTGCCGGCGTTCGAGCGCCGGCTCGGCGACGTCGCCCTGCGCCCCGTCCACCCGCGCGCCGACGCGCCGGCGATCCGGCTGCTGATTTCCGGAACCAAGGGCTCGAAGGCGCCCTTGCGCCTCCTGCCCGGCCTGACCCTGCACGAGGCCGACGGGTCGGCTACGCCGCTGTCGGAGGCGATCCAGCGGGGAGAGGCGACGTTGTAGGGGCGTCGCGGAGGGGGCCGACAGACCCGTTACGCGACAGAGCCGGATCAAGGGGTTAGGCGCCAAAACGCGCTCCGAATTGCGGAGGGGCGGGGGCGGGCTGACTGGGAGAATTCGTATCCTGTTCCCGCCATCCGAAGGGCGGATCAGAGCCGGCGGATAATGGGAATTGACGGGCGTGTCACCGTAATTCCGTAATTCCGGGTGGAGTGGACCCCGAAGTTGAGACACGGGTAAAAAGGGTGACATGACGTCCGAGGAGGATGCATGTCGGAAGCTGGGATAAGACCGCGACAATTTTCGAACGCGTTCAAGGAAGCGGCGGTGCGGCGGCTGGAGGGCGGCGAGAAGATCGCGGCGGTGGCCGCGGCGATCGGGGTCAGGCGAAAGCTTTTGTATCAGTGGCGCGACGCCTGGCGGGCGATGGGGTCGGCCGGGTTCAATCGCAAACGCGGGCGCAAGCCGGGTTGGAAGGCCGGCGAGGCCGGCGCGGCGGCCGCTCGGTCGCCCGGCCCGGACGCCGTCGCGCCCGCCGCGCCGGCCTCGCGCGAGCTGAGGAAAGCGCAGGCGCGCATCGCCGAACTGGAGCGGGTGATCGGGCGTCAGCAGGCGGACCTGCATTTTTTTCGCGAAGCCTTGCGGCTCTGGGACGCGACGCCCCCGAAGGGCGGCGCGCCCATCTCTACGCGGTCGTCCAAAAAATGACCGCCGACGAGTCGCAAGGCTTTCTCGAAGACGACGCCAACATTCGGCGCCTGTGCGCGCTGGGCGGCGTATCGCGCGCGGGCTATTACCGCCATTTCGCGCCGCACGCCCCGGCGTGCGAGGACGCGGACCTGCGCGATCTGATCCAGCGCGTCGCACTGGCCGACCGCCATTGCGGCTACCGGCGGATCGCCAAGACGCTGAAGCGCGAGGGCCTGATCGTCAACGCCAAGCGCGTGCTGCGCTTGATGCGCCAGGACAACCTGCTCAGCCTGCGCGCCAAGCCCTTCGTCCCGCGCACCAGCGACAGCCGGCACGGCTTCGCGCTTCGGCCCAACCTGACGCGCGGCCTCGCGCCGACCGGGCTCGACCAGATCTGGGTCGCCGACATCACTTACGTCAGGCTTGCCGAGGCTTTCGTCTATCTCGCGGTGGTGATCGACGCCTTCTCGCGCAAGGTCGTGGGTTGGGCGCTCGACGATCATCTGGAGGCCCGTCTCGCTATGGCCGCGCTCGACCAGGCGATCGAGGCGCGGAACCCCGCGCCCGACAGCCTCATCCATCACTCCGATCGCGGCGTGCAATACGCCTGCGACGACTATGTCGAACGGCTGGAGCGGCGTAAGATCGCCGTCAGCATGAGCCGGCCGGCCAACCCCTACGACAACGCCAAGGCCGAAAGCTTCATGAAGACGCTCAAAACCGAGGAGGTCAACGGCAAGGCCTATGCGAACCTCGACGAAGCCCGCCGCCAGATCGGCGCCTTCATCGAAACCGTCTACAACGCCAAGCGCCTTCACTCGGCGCTCGGATATAAACCCCCGGTCGAGTTCGAAGCCGAGCTTCGCCGGAAAGACCAACGCCAACACAATGACCAAGACGCCCTGTCACTCAATTAGCGTGTCTCACCGGAGGGGTGCAGTCCACGGGCGTGTCACCGTAATTCCCGTAATTCCGTAATTCCGTAATTCTGATCTCAGGGATCAAGGGCTCGAAGGCCCCGCTGCGCCGACGCGCTGCCGGCGCTGCTGCCGGCGCTTCAACGCCAGCTCGGCGACCTCGCCCTGCGCCCGGTCCACCCGCGCGCCGACGCGCCGGCGATCCGGCTGCTGATCTCCGGGACCAAAGGCTCCAAGGCGCCGTTGCGCCTCCTGCCCGGTCTGACCCTGCACGAAGCCGACGGGGCGCCGACCCCGCTCGCGGCGGCGATCCAGCGGGGGGAGGCGACGCTGTAGGCGGAGGGCGCGGAACGGGCGGACACACCTGGGACGCGGGAGAGCAGGATCAAGGCGTTAGGCGCCGAATCGTGTCCCGATTTGCGGAGGGGCGAGAGGGGGCGCAGACGAGCGCCGCGCGACAGCTTCGCTACGACATTCGCGTAGGTGGTCGGATCCCGAGCTCCTACGCAAACTCGAATTCCCCAGGCGAATGCCATACGTTCGTGTCGAGACCCTCAAACCGGACTCTCAGCATTGGAACCGGCCCAACGATCATCTGACCCTGCACCTCGGTCACGACTCCAATCGCGTGTGGCCGATCCGAAAGCGCGTCAGGCGCCTTGCCGATCAGAAAGCGAACCGTGTCGTCTTTTCGAAATGGTCGCGGCCACGGTGGTCTGCCGTGAATACGGAGGAAGTCTTCTTTAAGCCCAACGCCGCCTCGGTCCGTAAGTTCAATTCCGTTTGCATTCAAGGCGGCGACGACGTCGTCGAGAGTTTCGGTGCGAGCGCGGATGTTGTCATCACGAGACGCTTCCATATTGCGAACCGTGTTGACCCCGACGTGCGCGCAAACCGCCAATTGCTGTTGATCTAGCCCTGCCAAGGCTCGCGCGGCCCTGAGTTGGTTTCCTGAAATCGCCATGCAAGTATTATACCCAACTACATGTCGACTGCAACCTACTTCTCATCTGTTGCCAAAAGCCACCATTTTTGAAGCTCTTGCGGGGAAACGTCTTACCCACTGCGCTCTTGCGCTGACTCAACGCATCCGGGTTTCCGCCACGCGGCGCAGACCATCCAGTCTCTTCCGATTCATATCCTGGTCCCGCAAAGGCGATCGCAGCTCCCGCGGCTCACGGCCGGTCAAATTTATTCGAAAGATAGGTCGCGGTTATTCCGATGGTGAGGAAACATACAAAGAGGAGAAGCCCAACGAAGATGCCGACAAAGAAATTGGCGTCCGCTGCTACGCCGCCAACTCCTCCCACCAGCGCAAAGATCGCGGCTATGGGCCACGCCGTGCGGAAGTCTTCGGCTGTCCAGCGCTTCTCCCTCATTGCGGAGCCTCCCGACATTCAGGCGCCGCGCCGAGGCAGGCGGGATGGGGAGGGTTGCCGCTCAGAGGAAGGGCCTCAGGTGGTGTTTGGTTATCCGCGAGGTGCTGGGCCAGTTCGGCTAGCCTCTCCACCTGCTGCCGATGAATCTCTTCGGCGAGATTCAGGCCGTCCCAGCACTCCCTTGCGGTTTTAAGATCATATCGCCAGTCGTAGAGGCCGTCGGCGTCTATTTTCGCCTGGACTTCGTTTTCTATCGCTGCTTGCCGCGCAGCCACATCATCATACCTGGCCAAGGCCTCTCTTTTAAATTGCTCGGCTTTAGCCATGAGAAGGTTGTGGCGAGCGATCAGCTCCGCATTCGGATTTGCTGCCTCTTTGGCGCGTTGTTCCCATGCCTGGCAGCTCGCTGCCATTGATTGTTCGGTCTTACCTGCGGAGGCGGCAAATTCAGTGTTGCAACCGCCAAGTGCGACGGCCGCGATGACTGCGCTGAACGCAAGTCGCGACATTGTCCCGCCCCCACCCGCCGCAATTCGCCGTCGATCTCTTGGAGACGACCCTTTTCCGATTGAAATGGGCTGTCAAGGGTCTCGACCGCCGGAGGCGGCGCGCTTCGCGCGCCCTTGACAGCCCGTTTCAATCGGAATTTTCGCGTTTCAAGAGATCGACGGCGAATTGCGGCGGCCCTTCTGGTTCGAGCTTGCGGCTCGGGCCGGTCACGGCGGTCACAGTCCGCTCGGACGCGCCCGCGCAAGGGCGGTGCGGCGGAGGGGGAGTGAGCGCTGCTACGCCGGCGCTCCCGCCGGCGTTCGCCGGCGCCGACCTGCGCAATCGCGGTCGCGCGCCGAATCAAATGGCTGGGCTCAACCGCCCAATTCTTCCTCGGAGGCGAAATTGTGCCAACCGCCGTCCGAGGCGATCAGCGCGTCGGCCTCCTTCGGTCCCCAACTCTGGCGCTCGTAAGGACGAACCGGCGGGTGGGCCTTGAGAACCGGGTCGACTGCCGCCCAGGCCGCCTCGATCGCGTCCTCGCGGGTGAAGAGAGCGCCATCGCCCGCCATGGCGTTGCCGAGGAGCCGCGTGTAGGCCGTTTCTTCGCCGGGATGCTCGTCGGCCAAGGAGAGTTCCCGCAAGTCGCCGACGAACTCCTTGCCGGTGCGCTTGACGCGCGCGGCGAGCGCGATGACGGAACGGGGCGAGAGACGAAATCGCAGATAGTTTGAGCGACCGGAGGTCGGCGCCGAGTCTTCGAACAGCGGCTGCGGCGGCGCCTTCAGCTCCACCAGAATCTCGGTCCCCGTCTGCGCGAGGCACTTGCCGGAGCGCAGGTGCCACGGCACGCCCGCCCAGCGCCACGAGTCGATATAGAGCCGCAGCGCGCAGTAGGTTTCGACGTCGGAGTCCTTGGCCACGTTCGGCTCGTCGCGGTAGCCGACGTATTGGCCGCGCACGATGTCCTCGGGCCTCAGCGGCCGCATCGCCTGAAAGACCTTGGCCTTCTCGTCGTGGACGAAGCCATAGCTCTGGCCGGCGGGCGGCTCCATGGCGAGCAGCGCGACGATCTGAAAGAGGTGATTTTCGATCACGTCGCGCAGACACCCCGCGGTTTCGTAGAACGCGCCGCGGCCCCTGACGCCGAAATCCTCGGCAAGCGTCACTTGGACGCTGGCCACGTAGTTGCGGTTCCAGATCGGCTCCAGGAACGAATTGGCGAAGCGGAGATAGAGGATGTTCATGATCGCTTCTTTGCCGAGGTAGTGATCGATGCGGAAGATCGAGTCTTCCGGGAACGCCGCCCGCGCGACGGCGTTGAGCTCGCGCGCGGAAGCCAGGTCGCGCCCGAACGGCTTCTCGACGATCACGCGCGCGTTCTCGGCCAGGCCCGCCGACGCGAGCCCCTTGATCACGGTCTCGAACAGCGAGGGCGGGATCGCGAGGTAGTGCGCGGGGCGCTGGGCGCCGCCCAGCGCCTTCTTGATGGCGGCGAACGTGCCCAGGTCTTTGTAGTCCCCGCTCACGTAGACGGTCAGCTCATCGAGACGGCGCAGCGCGTCCGGGTCGTCGATCCCGCCCGATTGCTGGATGCTGTCCTGCATGCGGGCGCGCAGCTGCTCCAGTCTCCACCTCGGCGAGGCGACGCCGACGACCGGGACTCGCAACGCGCCGCTCTTCGCCAGCGCATAGAGCGCCGGAAAGATACTCTTGTGGGCGAGATCGCCCGTCACGCCGAAAAGCACCAGGGCGTCCGAATGCGAGGCAGTCATCGGTCGTCCCCTTCTCGCCGCCGATCTCTCGGCGTGAGCCTTTTCCGATTGAAACGGGCTGTCAAGAGTCTCGAGCGCGGGAGGCGGCGAACGTCGCCGCAAGTCGGTCCCCCGTCGCCTCGCCTAATCCTTCTTGATTAGCCCGCCGCTGCCGCGGCCGCGGCGGGGCGCCGCGATCGAGCGCGATCGCCCCATCCCATCGTCCAAAGAGCCGGCTCGCGGCGACTGCGTAAAATCGTGATGATTCATTTCATTCATCCTTGAGCGGCTTCGTCCAATCTCCGAAACGCGCGCTCCGACCCGTGATCGTGTTGTGGGGCCTGCGGCGTTTGTTGTTGTTCGCGACAGAGGGGCGTCGTCATGACGACACGGTTCCGCCCGATCGACTTCGAGCCGACTCTCGACCCCGAGGTCTTGCGCGAAGGCGCGCGCCGGCAATTCCGCTTCTCGTGGATCTTGCTGCTCGCGCTCGCGTTTGCCGCGATCGGGCAAGTGCGGCCGTTCGACAACGCCCCGGAAGCGGCGAAGCTCGGCCACAGCCGCGTTGTGACGCCGACCTTCATGCCGCCGCCGACCTTCATGCCGCCGCCGGCCGCGAATACCCGCCCGCCGAGCGAGCTCCGCGTTCGCTTCGCGTGAGGCGCGCGGGCGCTCGACAACCCATTCCAATCGGAAATTTCGCGGTTCGAGAGATCGACGGCGAATTGCGGCGGCCTCGCCGGTTCGAGCCTGCGGCGGTGGTTTCAGCCGCGCGATGCGCAATGCGGCCACTGACTAGAGAGCGTCGGTCGCTCTTACGGGCGAAGCGGACAAATACCGCATGCGCGTCGCGACCCGCACGCCTCGCGCCGCCCCCCCCCGCGGCGCGTCGACCGCGAACGTCCCCACGCGATCGGCGAAAAGTCGGGACGACAATTTCTTTCCCAATATCGGAAATCGCGCTATGCTTTCCTTTGCTCCGTCGAGGCGTCGTTCCCGGCGAAGGCCCGTCCGACGCCGCGAAAATTCGCACGAAAGAGCGTTTGTCAACTTTCGCGTCACAAGCCCTTGAAATCGCATGAAACGGCCAAGGGAATCCTTGACAAAACTTGACAACGCTTGACGAAAACTTGACGAAACCTTGACGAAACTTGACGTCAAGTTTGACGGCGCGGCGCCCGCACGCCAGCATTGTCGACGACGCCGGGCGGCCCTCGCCCGCCGTCCCGGTCGCTCGACCCCATCGGCGAATTTCGGCGTTCCGCGACGCGATGCGCGATGCGAAAATTCATCGGCCGACATCGGTCGATCTTTACGGGCCGAGCGGATCGACAGGGCATCGAGCGTCACGACCCCGTAACCGAACGCGCCTACAGCCGAAGCGCGGCGAGTCTCCGTCTTCGCCGTCGCCGGCGAGGCGAAGCCTCTTCAGAATTCTTTCCAGCCCACGGCTTCCGGGACGGCCTTGCGCGCCGCCGCCGCCATCTGGCGCGCTGGGGCGGCTCCCGTTTGCCGACTGGGTTCGCGGACGGGCGAAGCGTCTCGCTCCTGCCTCTGGCCTGCCTCCATCATGGGCGCGCGCGATCTGACGTCGAGCGTCACGACGGCGGCGTCGGCGCCGGCCCGCCCGACCTTGAACTGGCCGATCAGGCTCGCCAGTTGCCCGGTCTCCTCGGAAAGCCCACGGCTCGCCGCCGAGGATTGTTCGGCCATCGCCGCATTCTGCTGCGTCACCTGATCCATTTGGTTGATCGCGATGTTGACTTCGTCGAGACCCGTCGCCTGTTCCTTAGCGCCGGCAGCGATCTCGGCGACGACTTTGTCCATTTCGGCGACCTGAGCCATGATCCGCTCGAGCGCCTTGCCGGATTCGGCGACCAGCTCGACCCCCTGGCTCACTTGCGCGCCCGAAGTCGAGATCAAATTCTTGATCTCCTTGGCCGCGCCGGCCGAACGTTGCGCCAGCGCCCGCACCTCCGTCGCGACGACCGCGAAGCCCCGGCCGGCCTCGCCCGCCCGCGCCGCCTCGACCCCGGCGTTCAGCGCGAGCAAGTTGGTCTGGAACGCGATTTCGTCGATGACGCCGATGATCTTGCTGATTTCCTGCGACGACTTTTCGATGCCGCCCATCGCCTGAACCGCCTTGTCGACGACGACGCCGCTCTTGGCCGCCTCGTCCTTGGCCGAAGCGACGACCTGGCGAGCGTGAGCCGCCCCTTCCGCGGCGTTCTTGACGGTGGCCGTGATTTCATCGAGCGCCGCCGCCGTCTCCTCGAGGCTTGCGGCCTGCTGCTCCGTGCGACGCGACAGGTCGTCGGACGCGCTCGCTATTTCCCCCGTGCCCCCTCGAATGCTTCCCGTGATCGACGAGACCGCCAGGAGAAGCTTTTGCAACTTGTCGAGCGAAGAATTCAGGTCTTGGCGCAACGGCTCGTAATCCGACGATAGGGTCTCGGTGACGCGAAAATCGAATTCGCCGTTCGCCAGGCGTCTGAGGGCGCTGGAGAAGGTTTTCATGAAGACGGCCAGCAGCTCGGCATGGCTCTTGGCGCTCGCTTCTTCTTTGCTCCGCGCCTCGACCGCTTCAGCTTCGACGGTCGCCCGATATTGGTTGGCCTGGGCGAGCGAAACGGCGTTGTTCTTGAAGACCTGGACGGCGCGCGCGATCGCCCCGATTTCGTCGCCGCGATCTTGTTGACCGACCTCGGCGCCGAGGTCGCCCGCCGCGATCTTGCTCATGGCGTCAAGGGAAGTCGACAGCAGCCGCGAAACTCTTCTCGACGAAGAATAGGCCGCGAGAAACAGCAGCGCGACGGCCGGGAGGAGTATTTTCGCCAACTTCGCCAAGACGCCCCAGAACGCCGCGTCGACGTCGTCGACATAGAGGCCGCCGCCGACCGACCAGCCCCACTCGGGAACGCCGAGGACGTAGCTGACCTTGTGGCTCGGCCGGGTCGCCCCCGGCTTCACCCACTCATATTCGACGAAGCCGCCGCCCGCCTTGCCGGCGGCGGCGATGTCCCGAAAGAAATATCTGCCGTTGGAATCGGGAGTGTCGAGGGTGTTCTTGCCGACGAGATCCGCATTGGGATGGGCGATCATGACGCCGTCGAAAGTGGACACGAAGACGTAATTGGTCTCGTCGAACCGGATTGCGCTGATCGCGTCGAGCGCCATTTTCTTGGCCGTCTCTTCGGGAATCTGACCCGCATTGGCCTTGTCGACGAAACTGCGCGCGATCGCGCCGCCGGCCTCGACGACATTTTGAATCTGGCTGCGCTTTTGCATCAGCATTTGGCTGCGGACCTCGATCAGCGTGTAACCGAGGCACACGACGACCATCGCGATCGACAGAGCGCAAAGGATCGCGAGCTGTCGCGAGATCGAAACGCCCGCGAGCCATCCGACCGCGCCGCGTTGGGTCGTTCGGCCGGCGCGCAGCCGGGCCGGCGCGACATCAACGTCAGGGCTCGATTGCTGAGCGGTCATCGGAAGTTCTCCAGGGGATGACGTTTGAGCGGCGATCCCGGACTGAGTTTGGAACGACGGGACGGCGTCATGCCTTCTGGACAACGATTCGCTGGGGTCGCCAGACCCGAGGTCGTCATTAAATCGCACGCGGAGGTTAACAGCGGCTGAACAGCCTCTTGATGAACGCGCGCGTAACGATCGACGCCAAGGGTCGATGGCGGCCGCCGAGTCGAAACAAGGAAAGCGCGCGCGCCGCGGACGCGACGGGCGACGCGACTTTCGTCAGCGAGGCGCCGGTCTTTCCGCCGGCCGAGCGGATCGTTACGCCTCGAGCGTCACGACCCCGTTACCGAACAGGCGTAGAAGAGCGGCGGGGCGCGTCTTCCCTTTTCCCCGACGCCGACGCGCCGAGCCTCGCCGAGGCCGGACCGTTCGCCGTCGTCGCGCGCCGAGAGCGGCGAACGGCGAGGATTTTTCCCGGCGGAATTCTCTTTCTTGTGGACAGAAGGAATCGGCGCCGCCCGGCCACACGATCGCCGCGGCGGCCTACGCAACTGATGGTTGTTCAGCCAAACGAGGAGGCGAATATGCGCAACATCGACGATATCGTCAGCGCAGCGTGCAAGGCGCTGACGGCCTCGCTGCACGAGGCATTCGAGGCGGGACGCGCTCACACCGCGAACGAGTTGAAGTCTCGCATGGCGGCTTTTTTCGAGGGTCTGACGGCCGAGGCCGAAACGAACGCCGCCGCGCCCGACGCGCCCCAGCCCGACGCCCCGCAGCCCGACGCGCCGCCGAGCGAAGAGCGGCGCCACGAATAGCGCGCGGCGGCGACGAAGCGCTCGTCGATCGATCCGCAGGAATTCTCCGCGGCTTGTCGCCGCGGATATCGAGCGCGCGCTCGCGCGCCGGCCCCGCCGTTTGCCGCCTCGGGCCTGGCGCGCCTCAGCTCTTCGATCGCTTTCCCTTCGCGCCCGCGTTGCCCTGGGCGGGCTCGGAGGTCTGCTCGATTTCCTCGGGCGACAAGCCGAGCGCCCGTTTGGCCTCATTCATCAGATCGGGATCGATCGGCCGCGGCTCCAGCGACACGTCCTTGCCCAACCGATCCTTGATGATGCGAAACGCCGCAATCCGGCCGAACGGCTTGTTGTTGGCCGGAATCAGATGCCACGGCGCATATTTCGTCGAGGTTTCCTCCATCATGTCCTCGATCGCCGTTTCATACTCGGCCCAGTGAGAGCGATTGCGGAAATCCTCGTAGGACAGTTTCCAGCGCTTCACCGGGTCGATGAGCCGATTGCGGAAGCGCCGCATCTGCTCTTCGGGCGTGATGTGCAGGAACAGCTTGACCAGCCGCACGCCCGAGTTGACCAGGACGCGCTCGAACTCGTTGATCTCGCGATAGGCGCGCCGCCATTCTTTTTCGGTCGCGAAGCCTTCGATGCGCTCCACCAGCACCCGCCCATACCAGGATCGATCGAAGGCGACGATCTGTCCCTTCTCCGGAAGGCGACGCCAGAAGCGCTGGAGATAGTGCTGGGCGCGCTCGTGCTCGTCGGGCGAGGCGATCGGATTGACTTTGAAGCTGCGCGGATCGAGCGCCCAGCCGAGGCGGCGAACGACGCCGCCCTTGCCGGCGGTGTCCCAACCCTCGAGGACGATGATCGCGCGCTCCGACGTGCCGAGATACGCCTGCTGGATCAGTTGAAGCACGCCCTGCAGCGAGGTCAGACGCCGCTCGTAGTCGGCGAAGTCCATCCTCGGGTGTTCGACGATCTCGGCCAGCCGCGGGCGGCGCGCGACGTGGAAGCGTTGAGGCTTCGTCGTGCGATCGAGTGACAAGCGCCCTCCCTCCGCTGAACAGTCGCGAACCCTCCGGCCGGCGCATCCGACCTTCGCCAAACGCGCCCCCCACCGCCCGCGCGAGCCGCAGGCTTCGCCTTTTTCCGTGACGGCGCAAGCGAATTCGGCGGCCCCGCTTCGACCGCTCGGGCGACGGCGCGGTCGTGCGACCCCCGACCCGCCGCCGCGGACGCCGCGATCGTGCGCGTCCCGCCTTTAACAGATTGTTAACGCTTTCATCGAACAGTGATCGGGCCGTGATGATTCGGGGTCAGTTCGACGCACTGACAGAGGGACCGAACTCGATCGGTCCGCGCCGCCATTAAGGTCGCAGAGCGTTCATGCGAAGGCAAGACGCCATGCCGCTTTCCGTCGTTTCCCGCGTCCCGTTCGAGGCCGACGCCGCCCGCGTAAAGGGCGAACTCAAACGCCCATACGCCAATCGGCGGCAACGCCAACCCGATGAGCTGCCCGCCTCCACCCGTCAAGACCTGGAGGCGGACGCGAGCGACGCCCAGGAGCCCGTCTCGACGGCGGGCTCGTCGATCCTGGCTCAAGCGCTGGCCGCCTACAGCCAGAATTAGCTGCGAGCGTCGCCCTCGCGAACCCGCTTCAACGTTTGCGGCGGCGCCGACGGCGCCGCCGCGCTTTTTCGCGATCCGCCGACGAGGCGGGGCCGATCAGGACGGCTTCGGCCCGACGGCCGAAGCCTTGCTCACGCGCCCTTGCTCAATTGCCAGGCTTCGGGGGCTTGCCGCCAAAGCCGCCCGGATGGCCGCCAAAGCCGCCAGGATGGCCGCCAAAGCCGCCAGGATGGCCGCCGCCCCAGCCGGGGCCGCCTCTGCTCCAATGGTGCCAGCCGTAGCCGCCGCCCCAGCCGAAACCGCGATTCCAGGCGTAGCCGCACCAGTACCAACCGGCGCCGCTCCAGCCGTCGTCATACCAGCAGTAATTGTTGCCGCCCCAGAAGAACTGCGCCTTTTCGATCGGCGCGACCTGGCGCTGCTGGACGTCCGCGCCAAGCCCGCCGTAAGCCATGGCGGCTTGCGCGCCGTCGGCGAGCGGAAGGGCCGCCGAGGCCATAAGCGCCGTCGACAGGCCGAGCGCGGCGAGAAGCTTGTTCATGTGGATCCTCCACGGTGTCGGCCGCCGGAACTGGCGGCGGATGGCTGGTTTTATATCAGGAACGGCGTGAACCGCAGGTGAATAGTCGCGCGCGGATTTCCCGGCGCGGCGGCGTGGTGGCGCCGGTCGAGGCGGGGCCTTCGCCCGCGGGGCGGCTCCGGCGGCCCGGCCGGCGCGCTCGGGAAGCGCCGCAAACGCCAGATTGACCTTTGAAGCCGGTGTTTCACCTGATATAGCTCCTGGTCGCCTCGATCTCGTGAGGCGAAGCGATAGGCTCGATCGTCCGTCGGACGATAACGCGGGGTTGGGAAGGCTCGGATCGCGTTCGTCGCTCCATCGCGGCGATTGCGGCGGCGTCGATGTCGCCGGTCGCCGAGCGGTCGTCGGTCGAGCCACAGAGGGGAGCAAGCAGCAAGATGAAACCCACGGTCATTCTCGTCGGCGCGGACAAGGGCGGGGTCGGCAAGACGACCGTGGCGCGCGCGGTCGCCGATTATCTGATCGGCAGGAACATTACGCTGCGCGCGTTCGACACCGAGAGCCCGCGCGGGACGCTGAAGCGGTTCTACGGCGACATCACCGAAACGGTCGATATCGGCTCGACCGCCGACCAGATGCGAATCCTCGATACGCTGAACACCGCGCAAGTCGCGGTTTCGCTGATCGACACGCGCGCCGGCGCCCTCGCCCAGACGCTGCGGGTCTTACGCGACATCGGCTTTCTCGACGCCGTGCGCGAAGGCCAGTTCAATTTCATTCTGATGCACGTGCTCGGCGCTTCGATCGCCTCGCTCGAGGAAATCGCGGAAACCGCGCCCTTCGTCGCCAACGGCCACTACTTTCTGGTCAAGAACTACGTAAACGAGACGACGTTCTTCGAATGGGATCCCGAGACCTATATGAGCTTTTTCTCGAAATCGCGCAGCGCCGACGAGGTCTCGGTTCCCAAGCTGAGTGAGATGGCCTATGAGCAAGTGGACATCGCGGGAACGCCGTTTTCCACCTTCGTCGCCAACAAGACCGCCGACGGGCGGTCCGCGGCGCACTCCTTCGTCCTGCGCGGATACGTGCGCACCTGGCAGCGCAAGATCGCCGACGAGTTCGACCGCATCGGCTTGATCGAGCTCGTCACGGAGGCGCCGGACAGAAGCTGAGAGCGTCGACGCTTGAGCGGTCGCGGCCATGGAGCAATCGACCAGGGTCTACTTTTGTTGCTCGCCCAACAAACGTAGCGGCTCGACAACAACGGCGCGCCTGCTGATCGACTATTTCCTCTCCAGAGGCCGCGGGGCGGTGGGATTCGACACCGATCCCCACGATCCCGATTTCGCCAAACGGTTCCCGAGCGCCGTCAAGGTCGTGGACACCGCGAAGATCTACGGCCAGATCGACATGTTCGACCGGCTGCTCGTTCATGACGAGACGCCGAAGGTCGTCGATGTCCACCACCGTCGCTACGACAGTCTGTTCGACACGATCGGACAGATCGGCTTCATGGAAGAGGCGCAAAGCGCGATGGTGCAGCCGGTCGCGTTGTTCCATGTCGACGCCAGCCCCGACTCGCTCAACGCGGCGAGCGCGCTCGTCAAGCGTTGGCCGAGCCTGCGCTTGGTCGTCGTCAGGAACAAGGGCGCAGCGCCGCGAGGGCCCGACGCGCGCGACATCCTCGATCAGTTCCCCCACGCGGAACGCCTGTCGATTGGCGCGATCGATTGGCCGACCTGGAAGGCCTTCGACGCTCCGGATTTTTCCTTGCCGGACGTCCTCAAGACGCCGCCGGCGAACCTGTCGATCGGCGCGCTCATCGGCTTGCGGGCGTGGGTGACGCCGATTTTTCGCCAATTCCAGCTTTTCGAAATGGGACTCTCGATGGAGAATTCACGGTTTCTCTGACCGAGACGAGTTGCGGCGCCGACCGCGACGGCGATGCGCTGCGCCATGGCGAGGCCGGGCGGGCTCGGACAAATCGGAGTCGCGCTGCGAGGCAATTTAGGCGAAACTGCCGCGCCGCCGCAGGGGAGTCGCGGCGCGGACGGCCGGGCCGGCGAATCGTCCCCCTCGGCCCGCAAGCGTCCGGCGCGCGCAGCGAGAAGGAATTCGCGCTTCATGACCAGCTCGCGGCTCCTCGCCAATCTGCCCAATCTGATCACCCTCGCGCGCCTGTTGATGACGCCGCTGGCGGTGTCGATGATCGTTTCGCAGCGTTTTGCCGACGCGTTCGTGATCTTCGTTCTGGCCGGCAGCTCGGACGCCGTCGACGGCTTCATCGCCAAGCGCTTCAATTTGCGCAGCGAGCTCGGCTCCTATCTCGATCCGCTCGCCGACAAGGCGTTGCTGATCTCGATGTACGTCGCGCTGGCGGCGATCGGCGCGCTGGCGCCGGCGCTCGCCATTCTCGTCGTGTCGCGCGATCTGATGATCCTGTTCGCGGTGCTGGTTTCCTGGCTGCTCGCCAATCCCATCGCGATCCAGCCGGTCTGGATCTCGAAATTCAACACCGTCGCGCAGATCGCCTTCGCCGCTTTCGTGCTCGGCTCCAAGGCCTACGGTTACGACGAGCCGACCGTGCAACTGGGCCTGGCGCTGATCGTCGCCGCCTCGACGCTGGCCTCCGGAGGCGTTTACGTCGCGCAATGGCTCAACCACATGAGCCGCTGAGGCCCGCGCCATGAGCCTCCAACGTCAAATCCTGATCTGGGCCGTCGCGCTGGCGGCGTTCCTGTATTTGCTGCACGTCCTCGGATCGTTGGTGACGCCGTTCGCCACCGGCATCGCGGTCGGCTACCTCCTCGATCCCGTGGTGCGCCGCCTCGAACGGATCGGCCTCAGCCGACTGATCGCGTCGCTGCTGATCCTCGGCGCGTTCGTCTTCGTCGTCGTCCTCGTTCTCGTCCTCGTCGCGCCGACTCTGGCCAATCAGTTGATCGACTTCACGCAGAAATTGCCGGGCTACGTCGTGCGCCTGCAAGCGCTCGCGGTCGACCAAGGCAACGCGCTCATCGAACGATACGGCGGCGAATGGCGCAATTCGCTCGGGCTCGGCGCCTCCCTCTCGACCGAACAGATCCAAAAGTCGATCGGCGACTTCGTCGCCCAAGGCGCGCAATGGCTGCTCAACGCCGTGCGCTCGTTCGCCTCCGGCGGCACCGCGATCGTCAGTTTCTTCTCATTTCTGATCGTCATGCCGGTCGTCGCCTTTTACATCCTGGTCGACTGGAACAAGATGATCGCGACGCTCGACGGCTGGTTGCCGCTCGACCACCGCGACTCGTTGCGCGCGATCGCCGGCGAGATCGACGCCGCTCTGGCCGGGTTCATTCGCGGCCAGTCGCTGGTCTGCCTGTTCGACGGCCTTTGGTACGGGATCGGGCTGACGCTGATCGGGCTCGACTTCGGCTTCCTCATCGGCGTGATCGCCGGCGTCCTCAGCTTCATTCCCTATGTGGGATCGCTGACCGCGCTGATCCTGTCGCTCGTCGTCGGCCTCGTCCAGGGTTGGCCGAGCCTGAAGTTGCTCTTCCTCGCCCTCGCCGTCGTCGGCGTCGGGGTGTTTCTCGAAGCCTACGTCGTTGCGCCCAAGCTGGTGGGCGGCTCCATCGGCCTGCATCCGGTCTGGCTGATGTTCGCGCTGTTCGTATTCGGCGGCCTGTACGGATTCACCGGCCTCATCGTCGCGGTGCCGACCGCCGCGGCGCTCGGCGTGCTCGCGCGTCATCTGATCGGCCTCTATCGCAAGAGCTCGCTTTATCGCAGCGCCGCCGCCGCGAGGATCGAGCCATGAGCGATCGAGCGCGACAATTGACGCTCGATTGGCCGCACGATCCGAGCTATGCGCGCGAGGATTTTCTCGAGGCGCCGGGGAACGCCGAGGCGTTGCGCGCGATTCTCGCCTGGCCGAACTGGGCGGGCCGAATGCTGATGCTGGTCGGGCCGAGCGGCTCCGGCAAGAGCCATCTCGGCGCGATCTGGGCGCGCGCGGCGGCGGCGCGCGGCGTCGCCGCCGAGGCGCTCGCCAGCGCGCCTCTCATCGAGCTGGCGAGCGCCAAGGCTTTGCTGATCGAGGACGCCGACCGCGTCGGCGCCTCAGAGGCCGCGCTGTTCCACCTCTTGAATCTGACCCGCGAAGGCGGCGTATTCCTGCTCTTGACCGCGCGCGGACAGCCCGACGGCTGGGGTCTGACGACCGCCGATCTCGTCTCGCGGCTTCGCCTGGCGCCGATCGTTGCGCTCGGCGCTCCCGATCTCGACCTGACCCGGGCCGTGCTGTTCAAATTGTTCAGCGACCGCCAGCTCGCGGTCGATCCGTCGGTCGTCGCTTACATCGCCTTGCGTATCGAGCGCTCGCTCGATGCGGCGCGCGCGATCGTCGCGGCGCTCGACCGCGAGGCGTTGGCGCGGGGAAAGCGGGTGACGCGCATAATGGCGGCCGAATTCTTGCGCGACGAGCCGCCCGCCGGGTGAAAGCGCCTTAACGCCGTCACAATATGGATGTTAGCTGAGATTGCCTAGTCGGGGCCTCGAGGCTCGCCGACAGACGGCTGCGAGCGCCCAGGCAAAGCCAACGACAATAATGATGGGAGAGGAGATTGGCATGTCCAGGCCATTCGTTTTGTCCCTCGTCGCGTTGATCCTGGTCGGAGGCGGGGTCGCCGTCGCGCAGCCGACGCCCGACGTGTCGACTTGGCGCTGGAACGTCAGCGTCATCCTTGCCGCGCAACACACGTCGGCGCCGATCGTCGGCGCCGCGCCCGCCGAATCGTTCCGCCAGCGCTTCAACCGCTATTCTGTTTCGGGCTTGCCGGAGGTTCCCGCCGCGGCGGGCCCTCGCTGACCGATCGACCGCAGGCCGCCGTCGGCGGGCGCCGTAAGCGTCGGCGCGGGCGCCGCCAAGAGCGCGAGCGCATGCGGCCGCGCACGGCTCTCTCACGCCCTGGGGCTTCGAGGCGTTGAGGACAGCCGAAGGGAGCGCGCGGGAGGGACCGCGTCGGGGAAGTCGATTCGACGTCCCGGCGCAATTCGGTCAAGAATTGTGATCGCCGCGATTTATCGGCGCTCTTGCCCGCCGCTTGCCGTTTCCGCACAATGGGCGCGATGGATTCTTCGCTCACGCACGCGCCCCGCGACGTCGTCCGGCGTCCTTCGGTCTGCCCGCACGATTGCCCCTCGGTCTGCGCGCTCGAGGTCGAGATGATCGGCGGCGCGCGGATCGGGCGTATCCATGGCGCCGAGGACCAGCGCTACACGGCGGGGGTCGTCTGCGCCAAGGTCGCGCGCTACGCCGAGCGCGTCCATCACAAGGATCGGCTGAAAGAGCCGCTGCGACGGGTCGGCCCGAAGGGCTCCGGTCAATTCCAGCCGATCGCCTGGGACGACGCGCTCGATGTCGTCGCGGAGAATTTCCTCGCCGCCGAACGCCGATTCGGCGCCGAAAGCGTCTGGCCGTATTTCTACGGCGGCACGATGGGCCTCGTCATGCGCGACGGGCTCGACCGCTTGACTCACGTCAAGCGCTATTCCCGCTTCTTCGGCTCGATCTGCATCGCCATCGCCTGGCCCGGATATCTCGCCGGGACGGGGCACATGGCCGGCGCCGATCCGCGCGAAATGGCCAAGTCCGACTGCATCGTCATCTGGGGCACCAATGCGGTCGCGACCCAGGTCAACGTCATGACCCATGCGACGCGGGCGCGAAAGGGGCGCGGGGCGAAAATCGTCGCCATCGACATCTACGACACCGAGACGATGCGGCAGGCGGATCTGGCGCTCCGCCTCAAGCCAGGAACCGACGGGGCGCTGGCCTGCGCGGTCATGCACGTCCTGTTCCGCGACGGGCTCGCCGACCGCGCCTATCTCGAGCGCTACGCCGACGCGCCGCGCGAATTGGAGGCCCATCTCCAGACGCGCGATCCCCAGTGGGCGAGCGCGATCACCGGCCTCGGCGCCGACTCCATCGAAGCCTTCGCCGCTTTGGTCGGACGAACGAAGCGCACGTTCTTCCGTCTCGGCTACGGCTTCTCGCGCCAGCGCAACGGCGCCGCGAACATGCACGCGGCGTTGTGCGTGCCCGTCGTCAGCGGCGCGTGGGCGCACGAGGGCGGCGGCGCCTTTCATTCCAACAGCGGCGTCTTCAAACTCGACAAGACGATGATCGAAGGGCTCGACGCGCGCGACGAGACCGTGCGCCGCCTCGACCAGTCCCGCGTCGGCGCGGTCCTGACCGGCGAAGCGCAAGCGCTCAAGAGCGGCGGACCGGTCAAGGCGATGCTGATCCAGAACACCAACCCGCTCGCCGTCGCCCCCGACCAGGAGAAAGTGCGCAAGGGCTTCGCGCGCGACGACCTGTTCGTCTGCGTGCACGAGCAGTTCCTCACCGACACCGCGCGCGCCGCCGACATCGTGCTGCCGGCGACGATGTTTCTCGAGCACGACGATCTCTATACCGGCGGCGGGCACCAATACCTGCAGTTCGGACCGAAGGCGATCGAGCCGCCCGAGGGCTGCCGCTCCAACCACGAGGTCGTCGCCGCGCTCGCCCATCGGCTCGGCGCGCGCCACCCCGGCTTCGCCATGACGCCGCGCGAAATCATTGACTGGACCTTGCGCGCCTCGGGACGCGGCTCGCTCGCCGAACTCGAAGAGACGAAGTGGCTCGACTGCCAGCCGCCGTTCGAGCAAGCGCACTATCTCAAGGGCTTCGCTTGGCCCGACGGCAAGTTCCGACTGCGCGCCGACTGGGCCTCGACGCCCTTCTCCGGCGACGGCCTCAAGGGGCCGTGGCGCGAAATGCCGACCCTGCCCGACCACTGGCCGGTCAACGAGGCGGCCGACGAGGCGCATCCCTTCAAGCTCGCGACTTCGCCGGCGCGCAACTTTCTCAACACCAGCTTCACCGAGACGCCGACCTCGCAGGCGCGCGAGCGCCGGCCGACCGCGCTGATCAACCCCGACGACCTCGCCGCGCTGGCCTTGGGCGACGGCGACATCGTGCGCCTGGGCAATGCGCGAGGGCAGACGCGCCTGCACGTCAAGTCGTTCGCCGGCGTTTCGCGCGGCGTCATCGTCTGCGAGGGCGTCTGGCCGCCCTCGGCCTTTCTCGACGGGCGCGGCGTCAATGTCCTGACCGGCGACGACAGCGTCGCGCCGTACGGCGGTGCCGCGTTTCACGACGCTCATGTGTGGGCGCGCAAGGGATAACGCGCGCCCTTTATTTGCCCGGCCGTCCGGGTTATAGACGCGCCAACGAAATCTCGGCTCATCGGGTGCGAGGCGTCTGCGAGTGGTGATGAAGAAGCCGTTGAGCAAGTCCGCCGCCGCGCCCGCGAGCGCCGGCTTTGATCTTTCCGTCGTCGCCGCGCTCGCCGAGATCGCCGGGCGCCATGACTTGAGCGAAGTCGAGGTCGAGCGCGCCGGCCTGCGCGTGCGCGTCGCGCGCGAGCGTCAGGCCGCGGTCGAGTTCTCCCAAGTCGTCGCCGCGCCGGCGGCCGGCGCCCCGGCGCCGCCCTCTCAAGCGGCGGTCGTCGAGCCGGCCGAACACGCCGGCGCGGTGAAGTCGCCGATGGTCGGCACCGCCTATCTTCGCCCCAGCCCGGAAGCGAAACCCTTCGTCGAGATCGGCTCGTTGGTGAAGGCGGGCGACAAGGTCATGCTCGTCGAGGCGATGAAGACGTTCAACGAGATCGTCGCTCCGCGCGCGGGACAAGTGACGCACGTGCTCGTCGAGGACGGCGCGCCGGTCGAATACGGCCAGGCGCTGATGGTCATCGAATGAGCGCGGCGCCGCGCGCAACGACGCGTCGCTCGCCGCGAGGAGCCGCCCGGCATGTTCGATAAGATCCTCATCGCCAACCGGGGCGAAATCGCGCTGCGCGTGCTGCGCGCGGCCAAGGAGCTCGGCATCGCCACGGTCGCGGTCTATTCGACCGCCGACAAGGAGGCGATGCACGTCAAGCTCGCCGACGAGAGCGTCTGCATCGGCCCGCCGCTGGCGCGCGACAGCTATCTCAACGTGCCCGCCCTGGTCGCGGCCTGCGAGATCACCGGCGCCGACGCGGTGCATCCGGGTTACGGCTTTCTCGCCGAGAACGCCCGCTTCGCCGAGATTCTCGCCGAGCACAAGATCGCCTTCATCGGTCCGAAGGCCGAGCACATCCGCCTGATGGGCGACAAGATCGAGGCCAAACGAACGGCGGCGCGGCTCGGCATACCCTGCGTGCCCGGCTCGAGCGGGGCGGTGAGCGACGAGGCCGAAGCGCTGAAGATCGCCGCCGAAATCGGCTATCCCGTCATCGTCAAGGCGGCGGCGGGCGGCGGCGGACGCGGCATGAAAGTCGCCAACGCCGCCGACGAACTGCTCAACGCCATTTCGAACGCCAGAATCGAGGCGAAGACGGCCTTCGGCGACGACGCGGTCTATCTGGAGAAATATCTCGCCAAGCCGCGTCACATCGAGATCCAGGTGCTGGGCGACGGCCAGGGCCGCGCGATTCATCTCGGCGAACGCGACTGCTCGCTGCAGCGCCGCCACCAGAAGGTCTGGGAGGAGAGCCCCTCCCCCGCGCTCAACGCGGCGCAACGCGATGAAATCGGCGGCGTCGTCGCGCGCGCGATGGCCGAGCTCGGCTATGTCGGCGTCGGCACGGTCGAGTTTCTCTATGAGGACGGCGAATTCTGCTTCATCGAGATGAATACGCGCATCCAGGTCGAACATCCCGTCACCGAGATGGTCACCGGCATCGACCTCATCAACGAGCAAATCAAGATCGCCGCCGGCTCGCCCCTGTCGATCAGGCAAGAGGACGTGCGCTTTCACGGCGCGGCGATCGAATGCCGCATAAACGCCGAGCACGCGCGCACATTCACGCCCTCGCCGGGCCGCATCGCGTATTTCTATCCGCCCGGCGGCCTCGGCGTGCGCGTCGATTCGGCCGCCTATCACGGCTACGTCATTCCCCCCTTCTACGATTCGCTCATCGGCAAGCTGATCGTTCACGGCCGCACCCGCACCGAAGCGCTGATGCGCCTGCGCCGCGCGCTCGACGAATTCATCGTCGACGGCGTCGAGACCACCCTGCCGCTGTTCCGCGTCCTGGTGCGCAACACGGACATCCAGAACGGCCAGTACGACATTCACTGGCTGGAGGAGTTCCTCAAGCAGGAGGGCGCGGAGGCGTAACGGCGCCGTTGGACTCAAGCGAGTCGGTGGGCCGTCATTGCGAGGAGCGAAGCGACAAAGCAATCCAGCGGCGGCGGCCTGCATCGAGACTGGATTGCTTCGCTCCGCTCGCAATGACGGATAACGCAGTTATTCTCACACGGGCCCCAAGCGCCGCTCCCCCGTCACACCGACTGGGTCTGCGCCCTCCAGCTTGCGCGCGTGACCCTGCTTTGCGCGGTAAGGCGGACGGCGAGGTATTCGAGAGCGATCTCCCGCCGTTTGTCGGAGGCGATCTTGGCCGTCGCCTCGCCGCGCGCGCCGCCCCCGTCCCGTGGAGCGAACTTCCCCTGTTGTCCGATCGCCAGCGTGACGACGCGGAACAGAACCATTCCGACGGCGACGACGAGATAGAGGCGCAGCGCGCCCATCCAGGCCTGGGCGGCGAGCGACAGCCTCGCCGGCGGCAACCGATCCAGCGGCGGCATGCGCCAGGCGTTGCGCGCGATCGGCGCGGCGGCGGCCTCCTCGGCCGACGCTTCCCTCCCGCCGTTCCGGCTCAAGGCCGCGATCGCCAGCGCGACGGCCAGGGCGACGCCGCCGCCCCCGCCGAGAATGGCGAGGATCGCCTGCTCGTTGGCGGCGTCGGGGAACAGCACCGAGACGGTCAGGACGACCGACAGGATCACCAGCGCGGCGATGACGGCGCCGGTGAAAGTATTCAGCCGGCGCGTATTGACCCATGGCCCGAGGACCGCCCTGTCGTTGCAGAGCAGCAGCAGGAACACCGTCGCGCTCGGCAGCAGCACGCCAGCGAGCACCTGCACCGCCAGGGTCAGCAGGCCAAGGGGCGAGCCGGGGATCAGCACGATCGCCGCGGCGACCACGATCAACCCGCAATAGACGGCATAGAACCCCTTGGCCTCCGTGACCTTGCGGTGCAGCGAATGGCGAGCCGAAAACGTGTCGCCGATCGCATAGGCCGTCGACAGCGACACCGCCGACGCGCCGATCAGGGCGGCGTCGATCAGCGCGATGGCGAACATCACGCCGGCGGCCTTGCCGACGTACTTGTCGAGGCCCGCGGCGATGCCGCCGGCGTCGGTGAAGGCGCCAAATTCGGCGCGGCCGCCGAAAGTCGCCGCGGTGAAGGCCATGATGGCGGCGGCGCCGACGATGACGAAGCCGATGCCGATCAACAAGTCGAGGCGCTCGTAGCGAATGAACCGCGGCGTGATGCGCTTGTCGATGACGTAGCTCTGCTGAAAAAAGAGTTGCCAGGGCGCGACCGTGGTGCCGACGATGCCAATGACGAGCAGCATGACGTCGCTGAGCTTGCCGCCTTGCGGGATCTGCGGAACGACGAAGTCGCGCGCGACCTCGAGGAGCGGCGGGTGGACCAGAAAATAGATCGGCACGAGCAGCAGGCTGGCGCCGACGAGGATCATCGCGAAGCGCTCGAAGCGGTGGAAGTCGCCGGTGCCGACCGCGATCATGACCAGCGCCGCAGAGACGACGACGCCGGCGGTCTTGTCGAGGCCGAGGTAATCGAGCGCCAGCGCGATGCCGATGAACTCGGTGACGATGGTCAGGGCGTTGAGCAGGAACAGGTCGATGACGCTAAAGGCGCCCCAGAACCTGCCGAAGCGCTCGAAGATCAGGCGCGCATGGCCGACGCCGGTCACCGCGCCCAGGCGCAGCACCATCTCTTGGTTGACGTAGAGAACGGGAATCAGCAGCGCCAGCGTCCACAGCAGCGTCGTGCCGTAGTTCTGGCCCGCTTGGCCGTAGGTCGCGAAGGCGCCGGCGTCGTTGTCGCCGACCATGACGATGAGGCCGGGTCCGACAATGGCCAGAAGCGTCGTCAGCCGTTGCTTCCAGGTGGTGCGCGGGGCGTCGTCGCCTTGAAGGATGGTGCCGAAGGCGCCACGGATCGCGCCGATGTGCGCGTCGTCGAGGACGGCGGTCGCCGGCGCCGCGAGATCGACTTCCATGGTCATGGCTCGTCTCCTGTGCCTTTTGGCGCGGACGCGAGCCGGACGGCTTCAGCCGCCTTGGTCTCGCCTCGCCCTCGGGGCGGTGGAATTCGCTTGAAGCTTGGATTTACCGCCCACCGCCGCGTTCGAAACCGCGCCAACGCGCCTTCTCGGGCCGTCGTGCATTGGGGATCTCCTTCAGCTGGCGCGACGCAAGGGAACAGGCGAGGCCGGCTCGCGCGCGCCCCGGGAAACGGCCCAGACGCAGAGCAACGCTCCCGTCGCCGGATCGCGCCGCCAACGGCGGACGAGCGGGCCGGCGGAAGCGGCGCGCAGGTCCGCGCGCGCCGCGGCGAGACGACGCCCATTCGACGCCGCCTGGCGGCGCGCGGAGAGATCGATCACACGACGATCGATCCGGATTAGGGAGAGCTGGTTCATGGCTCGCCTCCGATCTTTGGTTTCGTCCAAAGCCGGAAGGCGAGGGGGTCGTGGGACTTTACGCCCGACGCGCGCCTCGCGCACGGGATTCCGGCCCGTGGACGCAGACGATGTCTAAGGGCGACGTATGGACGAACCGGTCCGCGATCGCGCCGCCCGAGATGCTACTGCCCATGTCTCTTCAGTTGAGTTAAGGAACGCCGGCGGAAAGGAATTTCGCGCCGACAATCGCCTCTTGATCCCGCAATCTCTTTCTGTCAACCGCAAAAATCGCCGCGCGCCGATTTTCCAACCGTCGAACACGAAGAGCCGCGCGCGGCGCCGCTCGGCGCCGCCGATTTCAGGCGGCCCGCCCGAGCCTACGGCGAATATTTCTTTGTTTACGCGCCTGCGACGCCGATCGGCCGGGACCGAAAGTCGACCGCCGCGGCGCTACGGCTTCTTCGGCTTGGCGAGTCTCACGCCGACGGCGCTTCCCTTGCGCCAAACCACTTTTGCCTCGCCCACCGGATGCGTCCTGTCGACCTGCAAGCAGAACGTGTCCGGCAAGGCGGCGCCGTCCAAGGGCGTCACGGCGACGCCCTCCTCGGACACGTCGACGATCACGCAGTCGACGACCGGGGCGATCCCGCCCGGATCGGCCCAAGCGCGCACGCGCGTCGCGCGCCGCCCGCCCTTGCGTCGGTCGCGGTCCTGGAGAAACGGATCGTCGTCGTAGCCGCCCACCTGCGTCTCCGCGCGCAGCCCTTCGAGGGATGCGGCTAACATCCTTAACCCCGAGCCGTTGACGGTTCCTCAAGACATTGCCGACCAAGCGCTCGATTCGGCCGCCGGCCGCTCGAGGGATCAGGCGACGAAGCGCCGCCGCTCGCGGTCCGCGCCGCCGCCGCGACGCACGATCTCGATCGTCAAATGCGAAAAGCGCCCGACCTTCAACGCCGCTTCGCGGTAATGACCGGTCTCGCGTTCGCTCGCCGTCTCGATCGCAAGGATGGCGCCGAGGTGCCCGGGGCCGAGCCGCCAGAGATGAAGGTCGACGAGAGAATCGCCGTCGCGCTCGATCGCGCCGCGCAGCGCCTCGGTGAGCCGGCGATCCGGGTTCATGTCGAGCAGCGCCGCGCTCGTGTCCCGGATCAGCCCCGCCGACCAGCTCGCGATCACCCCCGCGCCGATAAGGCCGGCGAGCGGGTCCATCCACAGCCAGCCGAAGCCGCGCGCCAGCGACAGCCCGACGATGACGAGAATCGAGACCGCCGCGTCGGCCATCACGTGGATCACCGCGGCGCGCATGGCGTTGTCGCGATGCAGCGCCTCGCGCGCGCCGCCGATTTCGAGGCGGCGACTCTCCGCGTGGCGGTAGTTGTGCGCGTGAGCATGGGCATGGCCGTGATGATGGTCGTCTCCGCCGCGGCTCAGCAGCCACGCGCTCGCGGCGTTGACCGCGAGGCCGAGGACGGCGATCGGGATCGCCTGAGCGAACGCGATCGGCGTCGGAACGAAAAATCGCCCGATCGCTTCACAGGCGACGAGCGCGGCGATCATCGCCAGAACGATCGCGCTGGCGAAGCCGGCGAGGTCGCCGAATTTGCCCGTGCCGAAGGTGAAGCGCGGATCGTCGGCGTGACGGCGCGCGAAGGCGTAGGCGAGCGCCGCCAGCAGCAGCGCGCCGGCGTGGGTGCTCATGTGCAAGCCGTCGGCGACGAGCGCGATCGAGCCGAACATCAGCCCGCCGACGATCTCGGCGGCCATCATCGCCGCGCACAGCGCGATCACCGCCCACACCGCGCGTTCGCTACGCCCGTGCGCCGCGCCGAGGAAGGCGTGGCTGTGGCCGCCCGCAGGCGGCGCCGAATCAAAGTCGTTCATCGTCGTCCTCGCGCCGTCAGGGGTAAGATTAGGACGCGGTCGCCTCGCCTCAAGTCTTCGGGATCGCCATGCCGCGCTCGACCGCCGGCCGCGCGCCGACGCTCGCCAGCCAGCGCTGAAATTTCGGCCTTTGCCTGACGAATTCGCCGAGCGCCGGCGCGAGATAGGTCGTCGCCGCCAGCGCCCAGGGATAGCAGGCGATGTCGGCGATCGAATAATCGTCGCCGGCGAGATGCGCCGCCGCGCTCAGGCGCCGCTCCATCACGCCGATGAGACGCTCGGCCTCCTCGGTGAACCGTTGGATCGCCAGCGGCGCCTTTTCGCTCGAACGCACAGCGAAGAAGCCGAGCTGCCCAAACATCGGCCCGAGCCCGCCGACCTGCCAGGCGAGCCACTCCAGCGCCTTGTATCGCGCCGCCCCTTTCGCCGCGAGCAAGCGCCCGGTCTTCTCCGCGAGATAGGTCAGGATCGCGCCACTCTCGAACACCGACAGCGGCCCGCCCGGCCCGTCCGAATCGACGATCGCCGGGATCTTGTTGTTGGGGGAAATGGCGAGAAACTCGGGCTCGAACTGCTCCCGGCGGCCGAGGTTGACGGGATGGACCACGTAAGGGAGGCCGATTTCCTCCAGCATGATGGAGGCCTTGCGCCCGTTGGGGGTGGCCCAGGTGTAGAGATCGATCATGCCCGTCTCCCTTGTCGCGCCGACGCTCCGGCGCGGAGGCTCCCCGCCGGCGGCGCCGCGGCGCGGCATATCCGTCGAAGGCGGAACTTTGACCGCCGCCGACGCGATGCTATAGGGGCGCCCGCTTCGCCGCGCAACGCCGCAACGCTGGGATCGTCGATGTCCAAGATCAAAGTGAACCACCCGGTCGTCGAACTCGACGGCGACGAGATGACGCGCATCATCTGGCGGCTGATCCGCGAAAAACTCATCGAACCCTATCTCGACGTCGAGTTGCAGTATTTCGATCTCGGCCTCGAGCATCGCGACGCCACCAACGACAAGGTCACCATCGACGCGGCGCACGCGATCAAGGCCTGCGGCGTCGGCGTCAAATGCGCGACCATCACGCCCGACGAAGCGCGGGTGAAGGAGTTCCATCTCAAGGAGATGTGGAAGAGCCCCAACGGCACGATCCGCAACATCCTCGGCGGCGTCATCTTCCGCGAGCCGATCATCTGTAGGAACGTGCCGCGGCTGGTGCCCGGCTGGACCAAGCCGATCGTCGTCGGCCGTCACGCCTTCGGCGACCAGTACAAGGCGACCGACTTCCGCGTGCCGGGCAAGGGCCGCCTGACGATGCGCTTCGAAGGCGCGGACGGCGCGACAATCGAAAGGGAAGTGTTCTCCTTTCCCGGCCCCGGCGTCGCCATGGGCATGTACAATCTCGACGAGTCGATCCGCGACTTCGCCCGCGCTTCGCTCAACTACGGCCTGATGCGCAAATATCCGGTCTACCTCTCGACCAAGAACACCATTCTCAAGGCCTACGACGGCCGCTTCAAGGACCTGTTCGAGGAGGTCTACGAAGCGGAGTTCAAGGGCCGGTTCGCGTCCGCCGGCCTCACGTACGAACACCGCCTGATCGACGACATGGTCGCCTCGGCGCTGAAGTGGTCGGGCGGCTACGTCTGGGCGTGCAAGAACTACGACGGCGACGTGCAGTCGGACACCGTCGCGCAAGGCTACGGCTCGCTCGGCCTGATGACCAGCGTGCTGCTGTCTCCGGACGGGCGGACGGTGGAGGCCGAGGCCGCGCACGGCACGGTGACGCGCCACTACCGCGAACATCAGAAGGGCCGGCAAACCTCGACCAACTCGATCGCCTCGATCTTCGCCTGGACGCGCGGCCTTTCCCACCGCGCCAAGCTCGACGACAACGCGGCGCTGGCGCGCTTCGCCGAGGCGCTGGAGCGCGTCTGCGTCGAGACGGTGGAGGCCGGCTTCATGACCAAGGACCTCGCCCTGCTGATCGGCCCCGAGCAGAGATGGCTGTCGACGGAGGGCTTCCTCGACAAGATCGACGAGAACTTGAAGGCGGCGATGGCGAAGTAAGGGCGCCCACCTTCCCCCCTTGCGGGGGAAGGTGTCATCGCGTCAGCGATGACGGATGAGGGGGATCGCGCGGGAGCGCGATGGCTTCGACGAGGATCGGTTACTCTGACGACGCGCGGCGACTCCGCACATTGCCATTGCGGTTACCCTGGCATGTTGACCGTACAGAGCGTCGCCGACCCTCATCGCGACCCCGAGCCTAGCGAGGGGGGAAGCGATCCACCGCCAAGCAGCGTGGCCGATCGTAATTGCTGATTTGGTAAAGTGTCGCCGGAACCCATGTTTTTCCTCCCTCCTGCCAGCGACAATGAAAGCGACGGGAACAATCTCAGCGAGGCGGTGACGCGCAAAATGGAAGGCGCTGAACTCACCTCGTGCATTCAACGATCACTACCGATTTAGCCGTGGCCTCACTGACATCTGCGGGGTCCATCTTAGTCGCCGAGTTGGCGGTCAGATAAGCGATGCCCTTCGACTCCAAAAACTGGCGAACGATCCCGGCCTTGATGGCGAAGTTGACGTTCTGCGGAAGCGAGCCGCTCGCCTTTGCGACGACTAGAGGGTCGAGGGTCGAGACTACAGTGCCAACGACGTTGCCGGAAAGGTCAAAAACCGGACCGCCACTGTTGCCGGGCTGAATGGGAGCGCTGATTTGGAGGAATTGGCTATCATCGCCGATGCCTGCGAGCGCAGTGATGGTGCCTGTCGTAACTTGGGGCGAGTTAGCCAGTATTCCGGCGTATGGGTAGCCCATTACAACCACAGCGTCGGCAGTACGAATGCCCTTGCCATCGCGAAAGCGCACTGGCAGCAGGCCAGGCAAAATGCCTCTTACCACCGCGAGATCATTGCTTTCGTCTGACACGACCAACTCGGCGATCACGGCCTGTTCGCCTCGCCGCACCGCCAGCCTCATGCAACCCGCGATGACGTGACGGTTTGTCACCACTAACCCCTTATCGTCAACAACATAACCCGTGCCGGTGCTTTCTTCTGTCTCCTTTGGCGGCGTCGGCGACTTGGCGGCGAATTTATTTGTCGAGTTAGCACTCCACTGGGCGGCGAGCCTCTGTGCTTGGGCTATCTGTGCAGGAGACATGTTCGCTGCGGATCGGTCGCGCATCGCAATGGCGTCGTCACGACCTTCAGCGTCCGATGCCGGAATACTGGCCGCGGCCAGATCGAACCACTTGTAGGCCTGCACATAATCTTGCGGAACACCTCGACCCTCGCGGTACATTATCCCGATCTGGGACTGGGCTATCGCATATCCCTGGTCGGCCGCCTTAAGGAGCCACTCTAATGCCTCGGCATCGTCCTTCTGTACCCCCAGACCGTTGGCGGTCGCGACATAAAGTTTGAGCTGAGCGGCAGCGTCACCTTGATCGGCCGCTTTGCGGAACCACCTTGCTGCTTCGGTGTAGTCCTTATGGACGCCCTGGCCATTATAGTACATGGTTCCGAGGTTGGTTTGGGCACTAACATCGCCTTGGTCAGCCGCCTTGCGGAACCACCTCGCAGCTTCCGCGTCATCTTTTGGGGTACCGGTACCGCTGAGGTACATCATTCCGAGGTCAACCTGGGCGAGGGCCACGCCTTGATCGGCAGCTTTGCGATGCCACTTAAAAGCTTCAGCGTAATTTTGGACAACGCCGGCACCGATCCGATACAACCTTCCTACGAAATATTGGGCGTCAGCATCGCCTTGGTCGGCCGCCTTGCGCAACCACCTTGCTGCTTCCGCGTCATCTTGCGGAGTACCAGTACCACCGAGGTACATCATCCCAAGTTTGACCTCGGCGAGCGTCAAGCCTTGTTCGGCAGCTTTACGATACCACTTCACCGCTTCGATATCGTCCTTCGGCACGCCATGGCCGCTGGCGTAAATGAACCCCACGACCTCCTGCGCTATGCCATCTCCCTGGTCGGCCAAAGGCCGTAGATCCCGCAGCGCGGTTTCGTAGTCGCCGCGATCAAAAGCGGCCTCGCCATCCTCAAACTGCCCACCTGCCGCTGGGGCGGCAAGGCTCATTGCCAACACAAAAACCCCAAGCCCGACCCTGATGCGGCCTCTCATGGATCGCCCTCGTCTTCGCAGCCTTCGTTGGGGATAATGGGGATTGGCGGAGTATTGGTCGGAATGGGACGCTACCACCGTGCGTAAGGTCTGTCACGATGGACGAGCGCAAAAGCGATCCGGGCCAGTGGGTGACGCGTTAGGACGAAGAGCGTGTGTGGTGGCGGGCGGCATTCACGACTAACGCGTACAGCGGTGAGAATGCTAAATAGGATGCGACTCGTGAGTCCGTTGAATGCTATCCTACCTTGCAACCGCCAGGAGCATCATTGATGCCGTGCTTGGTCTGTGGAAAAGCGGAGACGTGCAGAGCACACATCCAGCCCGCTGCGCTTGGAAAAGACATTATAAAGCAGTCCGGACGGAAGACCCTATCTTTGGCTGCGCCGAACCGCATGGATAATTCCATTCAATCTGGCTTGTTTGATGACAACATTCTCTGCAGCGAATGCGACGGAAAATTGGGCGGATTTGACGATCATGCAATAGAGATTTCACGTTGCCTCGGTACGGCCAACGAAGTGATAGACCGGCGCGCAAATCGCTTTACAGTTAGACGACTAAGCGGGGTAAACCATGAGAAGCTCGCTCTCTTCGGAGCCGCTGTCGTTTGGCGCACTTCCGTAACGCGGTATCGCGAGTTGTCGGAATTTACGCTCGGGAACAACGAAGCGTGGTTCCGTGATATGATTTTTCGCAAGAACGGCGAGATTCCGACGGTCCTTATTGCCAGATTGGTGGGCGCGAACGCACTTGCTCAAGAAGCCGCTGCGACCGCGCTCTCCTATCCGGTTGGGATAAAAAATCGTCGCGGGATATCGCTTGCTCGATTTGTTGTCCGTGGACTGCTGTTCCTCGTACAAACGACGCGCGCGGCAGATACTTCGCTCCTCGCGGACGCCGTCACCACCTTTGGCATGAGTGCCGGCCCAACCTGTCTTACCGGCGTTCTCTATCCCTTCGAAATGCTTGCTGACCTCAAGCAAGTGGCGAAGTCACAATATATTCGTCGCGTCCTCGACGCAGAACTACGGTGACCCGCTCGTAACTCCCCAATCCCACCCGGCCACGCCGCCCCGTCGCCGGCAAGCCGCGCGTCGGAGTCAATCAAAGCCGCCGCGCTTCGCGCGACCCCCCTCATCCGGCCGGCTCCGCCGGCCACCTTCCCCCGCGAGGGGGGAAGGGGCGCCTCGCCCTGTTAAAATTGCGCGAGCCGACCTAAATTGCGTCATCGCTCGCGCCTGATGGTTCTCCCTTGTCCCTGTTCTCCGATCTCGCCTTCGAAACGAGCGTCGTCGCGCGCTCGCTCGCCGATTTTCTCTCCGGCGGGGCCTTGAGGCTCGGCGTCACCGGGCTGTCGAAAGCGGGCAAGACCGTCTTCATCACGGCGCTGGTCGAAAACCTCATCAACGCGGGAAAGCTCCCCGTGCTGCGCGCTTCCGCCGAAGGGCGGATCGCGCGAGTCCATCTCGAGCCGCAGCCCGACGACGCGGTGCCGCGCTTCGCCTGCGAAGAACATCTGGCCGCCTTGAGCGGCCCCGATCGGCGCTGGCCGCAATCGACCCGGCGCATTTCGCAATTGCGCCTGACCATCGAATTCGAGCGCGCGGCTTCGTGGGGCTCGCGGGCCTCGGCGTTGACGCTCGACATCGTCGATTATCCCGGCGAATGGCTGCTCGACCTGCCGCTGCTCGACAAGTCCTACGCGCAATGGTCGCGGGAGACGATCGAAGCGAGCGAGGCGAAGGCGCGGGCGCCGCTCGCGGCGCCCTGGCGCGCGTTTCTCGCCGGTCTCGATCCCGTCGCCAAGGCCGAAGAGGAGACGGCGCGCGCCGCGGCCGAACTCTTCACCGCCTATTTGCGCGAGGCGCGCGACGAAGCCTACGCGCTCTCTTGCCTGCCGCCGGGGCGCTTCCTCATGCCGGGCGATCTCGAAGGGTCGCCCGCGCTGACTTTCGCGCCGCTGCCGCTGAACGAGGAGCGAGGAATCGCGCCGCGCTCGCTGGCGGCGATGATGGAGCGGCGCTATGAAGCCTATAAGACCTACGTGGCGCGGCCGTTCTTTCGCGACCATTTCGCCCGCCTCGACCGGCAGATCGTGTTGGTCGACGCGCTGAGGGCGCTGAATTCCGGCCCCGCCGCGCTGCGCGACCTCGAAAACGCGCTGACCGAGGTGATGCGCTCGTTCCGCGCCGGCCGCGCCGCGCGCCTCGCTTCGATCTTCCGCCCGCGCGTCGACCGCATCCTGTTCGCGGCGACCAAGGCCGACCATCTGCATCACGTCAGCCACGACCGCCTGGAGGCGATCTTGCGCGTCTTGACGGCCAAGGCGATCGCGCGCGCCGAAGGGGTCGGCGCGGAGATCGACGTCATCGCGCTCAGCGCCGTGCGCGCAACGCGTGAAGCCGAAATGCGCCATGGCGGCGAAACGCTGCAGGCGATCGTCGGCGCGCCAGAGGCGGGCGAGCGCATCGACGGCCACGTCTTCGACGGCGCAGCCGAGGCGGCGGTCTTTCCCGGCGAGTTGCCCGAAGACCCCGCGGCGGCGTTCGCCGGCGATTCAGTCGCCCTGCCCGAAGCGGACGCCGACTGGCGCTTCGTGCGCTTTCGTCCGCCCGTGAAGGCGCCGGGTGCGCCGGCGCCGCACATTCGCCTCGACCGCGCGCTGCAATTCCTGATCGGAGACAGACTGGCATGAGCGAACATCGCCCGCGCCCGCGCGCGTTCCGGCTCGACGACGAGCGCGTGGCGGTCGACGACGCGTCGGCGCGCGCCGCGCCGACCGCGACCATTCGCTCGCAAAGCGCCCCTATTGCGGAAACAAACGCGTCCGAGCCGATCGACGAGACCGAGCGCGCCGTCGAAGCGGCGCAGCGCTCCGGCATGTTCGCGCGCCGGCGCCCGAAGCTCGCGACGCTGGTCTGGGCGGGCCTCGGCGGCCTCGTCTCGCTCGGCCTCGGCTTGTGGACGAGCGAGATGATCGAGAGCCTGTTCGCCAGAGCGCGCGCGCTGGGCGCGGTCGGCGCCGTCTGCGCCGCGCTGCTCGTCGTCGGGATCGTTGGTCTCGCCGTCCGCGAACTCGCCGCGCTCGCCCGCCAGCGCCGCATCGCCGAAATGCACGCCGCGCTGGCGCGCGCGCGAGCGAGCGACGATCGCGACGCGGCGCGCGCGCTGGTGGCGAGGCTCGCCGCGCTCTATGAGGGGCGCGCGGAAACCGCGCGCGCGAGGGCCGAGGTGGCCGAGGCGCGCGGCGCCATCGTCGACGGGCGCGACCTCATCGACATCGCCGAGCGCGCGCTGCTATGCCCGCTCGATCGCAAAGCGCAAGCCGAAATCGCGGCGGCGGCGCGCCGCGTCTCGATGGTCACGGCGATCAGCCCGCGCGCGCTTCTCGACGTGATCTTCGTGATCGCGCAGATCATCCGGCTGGTGCGCCGCATCGCCGAAATCTACGGCGGCCGGCCGGGCCTGCTCGGCTTCATCAAGCTCGCGCGTTCGATCGGCGCACACATCGCCATCACCGGCGGCATGGCGGTCGGCGACAGTCTGGTGCAGCAGATCGTCGGCCACGGCATCGCCTCGCGGATCTCGGCGCGCATGGGCGAAGGCGTGCTCAACGGCCTGCTCACCGCGCGCGTCGGCCTTTCCGCGCTCTCCGTCTGCCGCCCCGCCCCCTTCGCGATCGACAAGCCGCCCGGCGTCGCCGAAGTGGCCCCGTTCCTATTTGGCGCCGGCAAGAACCGCTGAAGCCTTGCCGACGCGCCAATTGCGCGCGGTGGCGACGACGATGAAAGCGAGGCCGGCGAGCGCGACGCCATGGCTCGGCCGCGGCGCCATGTCGGGATCGATATTGGCGCTCAGGACTTGCCAGAAGTCGATATGGCGCACGATCGCATACCAAGCCGCCTCGATGAACGCGGTCGCCGGCGGCGCGAGGAGCGCCGACCCGAAAACGACGCCCCAGACGGGAAGCCCGCGCTTCTGCAGCAGCCGCGTCAGCATGAGGATGAAATACAATCCCATCATCAGCACGGGCTCGGATACGTCGGCCTTCGATTGCAGATAGAAATGCAGAATCGCCAGCGCCGCGATGGCGTAGACGAGCTTGTGCAGGCGGTTCCAGCGCGCCGCGCCGACGCGCTTGATCATCGCGTCGGTGGAGGTCGCGCTCAACGCCGCCAGGCCCAGCCAGGCCGCGAAGCCGATCGTCAGATAGAAGCGCAAGACGATTTCCGACGCAACGTGTGCAAGATTGAGCTTCTGGTCGACGACGTAGAGGCCGAGATGCGCGAAGGCGTAGGCGAACGCCGCCACGCCGACCATGCGCCGGACCGCGATCAGTTTCGGCCATTGCGCGAACCGGCGCAGCGGCGTCACCGTGAGCGAGAGGAGAATGAACCGCACCGCCCAATCGCCGGTGCGATGGATCATCTCGGTGACCGGCTTGGGATCGAGCATGCCCGTCGCCGCCTGGAAGGCGATCCAGCCGGCCGGCGCGAACAACAGGGCGAACACGAAGAGCTTCAGCGCCGAGAAGCGCCCGTTGCGCTCGTTCCAGGGGGCTTTCAACCCGAGCATGCCGACGACCCTATCCTTCGACGACGGCTTTGCAAGCCGTCGCCGGAGAATACGGGCCGAAGGGGGCGATTGTTTCACGCGAGCGGGCAAAAACCGCGCCGCCCCTTGCGTTTCTCCCGCTCAGCTCACCCCCAGCTTGCGCTGCAGGTTGGTCGACGAGGTGGTGTACTGGAACAGCAGCTTCTTGTCGGGATAGACGTAGCGGTGGGCCTTCTGCGCGGCGAGCGCGGCTTCGTGGAAGCCCGACAGGATCAGCTTCAGTTTGCCGGGATACGTGATGATGTCGCCGACGGCGAAAATGCCGGGGACGCTGGTCTCGAACTTCTCGGTGTCGACGGGGATCAGGTTCTCGTGCAGGTTGAGGCCCCAGTCGGCGACCGGTCCGAGCTTCATCGTCAGGCCGTAGAACGCCAGGAGATCGTCGCATTCGACGTCGAATGCCGCCGAATCCGCGCCGCGCAGCGTCACCGCGCTCAATTGGCCGTCGGCGCCCTTGAGGCCCGCGAGCTGGGCGATCGCCAGATCCATCTTATTTTCCGCCACCAGAGCGCGCATCGCGTTGACCGAATGCGGCGCGGCGCGGAATTCGTCGCGGCGGTGGACGAGCGTGATCCGGCTGGCGACCGGATGAAGGTTGAGGACCCAGTCGAGCGCCGAATCCCCGCCGCCTGCGATCATGACCCGACGGCCGCGGAAATGATCCATCTTGCGTACGGAATAGAAGACGCTTCTACCCTCGTAGGCCTCGACGCCCGGCGTCGGCGGACGCTTGGGCTGGAACGACCCGCCGCCGGCGGCGATCACCACCACCTTGGCTTCGAGGACCGCGCCGGCGTCGGTGACGACGCGGAACAGGGGCCGCTCCGGCGAACCCAACACTTCGAGCTGCTCGACCATTTCGCCCAAGTGGAAGGTCGGCTGGAAAGGATGGATCTGCTTGCTCAACGCGTCGACCAGCGCCTGGCCAGTGATCACGGGATAGCCGGGAATGTCGTAGATCGGCTTTTCCGGATAGAGCTCGGCGCATTGGCCGCCGATCTTGGGGAGAATATCGATGAGGTCGGCTTTGATGTCGAGCAGGCCCAGTTCGAACACCGCGAACAGCCCGATCGGCCCGGCGCCGACGATGATCGCGTCGGTCTTGACGACTTCGCTCATGGGGGTCACCCCTGCCTGGCGGGGATCGTCACGACGAGGCCGTCGAGCGCCTCGGCGACCTTGATCTGGCAGGAGAGGCGCGAATTCGGCTGCACGTCGGCGGCGAAATCGAGCATGTCCTCTTCCATCTGCGAAGGCTTGCCGACGGTCTCGGCCCATTCCGGCGCGACGTAGACATGGCAAGTCGCGCAGGCGCAGGCGCCGCCGCACTCGGCTTCGATGCCGGGAACGCTATTGCGCAGCGCCGTCTCCATCAGCGTCGAGCCTGCCTCGGCTTCGACCGTGCGCGACGCGCCGGACGCGTCGATGAATGTCACTTTTGTCATCGGGCGAGCTTTTTCCTCATCTCTGGCGAACGGGATCGGGTCGCGGCGTCGTCTCCGCGCGCGCCTACATAAAGCGCGCCGTCGCGCAACGGAAGCGCGTTTTCGCGGTCCACATCGTCGAGAGCGCCGCCGCGGAGCCGCGGCGCGAGGTCAGCGGCGCAGCTTGGCGATCGCCGTCCGGGTCTCTCCGATCGCCCCGGCGAGCGCGGCGAGCGCCCTGTCGATCTCGCCGCTTTCGGCGTTTGGGCGCTCGAGCGAGGCCTCGAGCGCCTGCGCGGCGCGCGCGACTTGGCCCGCGCCGACGGCGAGCGCGGATCCGCGCAACTGGTGCGCGGCCTCGGCGCGCCGGCGCGGCGGGGCGTCCTCGGCCGACGCTTGCGCGATCAGGCTCGCCGATTGGCGGTCGAAAAGATCGAGCAGCTCCTCCGCTAACGCCCCGTCATGGTCGGTCTGGCGGGCCAAATGGACGAGGTCGATCGCCGGTTCGCCGGCCGACCCGTCGTACGAACCGGTAAGGCCGGGGCGAGCGGAGTTTTCGCCCGGCGGCGCGCGGGTTGCGGACATCACCCTCTCCCGATGCTAGGAAGTGACTGAATTTTCAATCAAATTCTCCGCGAATCGCGATCGGCCGCCCGCCCCCGATCGAGGGCGCTCGAAATATGGTGAGTCAAGCGTTAACGACGTTTGAAAGATGCGAATCCACAGATGTTTCAATCTCGCGTCGCGACCTGTAATGTGCTGGGAGGGTTAACGTTCCCGCGCGCCGCGACGCGAGGCCAAAAGCGGCGTGCGCGCAAGGGGCGCTTGCGACCGGCCGTGGCCGGTCGCGACCGAGCGAACGAGGCGGACGCAATGGCGCAGAAACAAACGACCCATGACGCGGTCTCCGCGGCGATGTCGGCTATCGAGGAGGCTTTGAGCCTGTCCGCCGACGAGAGCCCTGTCGGCGCGGCTGCGCCCACGGCCTCCGATCCCGGCTCCGCCCCCGCCCCCGCCCCCGCCCCCGACCCCGACCTCGGCTGGCCCTCGTCCGCCGTCCCGCCGACGTTGGCCCCGCCCGCGAACACGCTGTCGGCGCAAGACCCCGGCGAGCCGTCGCCGATCGCCCATCGCCAGCCGCCGCAACGCGGGGAGAGCGAACGCATTCTCGGCGCCGGGACGCCGCCCGCCAACGACGATCGGGCCGCGATCGGCCCGATCGTTCAGGCCTTGCAATCGCGCCGTCCGAGCCGGGCGCCGTTCGTGGCGGCCGCCGTCGCGGCGCTCGTTTGGCTGGCGCTCTGCGCGGTCTACGTGGTTTTGCGCTTGCCCCCGACGGAAATGAACCTGGCGGCCGCGCGCGACGCTTTGCTCCGGCCGGAAACGGTCTTGCTCGCCTTGGCGGCGCTCGGACCGACGATCCTTCTTTTCGGCTTCGCCACGTTGGCGCGCCGGATGCAGGAACTGCGCGTCTCGGCGGGTTCTATCACCCGGGTCGCGTTGCGGCTGGCGGAGCCCGAAACCGCAGCGGGCGAGCAGGTCGCCACGCTTTCCCAGGCGATACGCCGGGAAGTCGCCTCGATGGGCGACGGCGTCGAGCGGGCACTGGCCCGCGCCGCCGAGTTGGAGACCCTGGTCCGCTCCGAGGTCTCCACGCTCGAGAGCGCCTATTCCGACAGCGAACGCCGCATTCGCTCGCTGATCGCCGAGATGGCCGATCAGCGCGAAGCGTTGGACCGCACGGGCGCCGCGTGGTCGGAGAATTTCGAGGCGCGCAACGCGCAGTTGCGCGGCTTCGTCGACGAGACCGCGAGCACGTTGAGCAGCCAGTTCGAAGAATCCGCGCGCCAAGCGGCCGCCGCGATCTCCGACCAGGGCGCGGCGACCCAGGATCGCTTTCGCGAGGCTTCGCAAGCGTCTCTGGCCCGATGGAGCGAGCAAGCCGCGCAGGCCGGCGAAAAATTCGCCTCCATCGCCGGCCAAGCCATCGCCTCGATCACCGTCAGCGGCGAAAGCTTGCACGACGCGATTGCGTCGAGAATCGCTTCACTCGAAGAAACGCTCGGCGCGCGCGGCGGCGCTCTGGTCGCCGACTTGACCGCCCAGACCGGGACCTTGGACAAGCAACTGAATTCTCTGGCGGGCTTGGTGGGAGACGGCGGCGACAGCGTCGTCCAACGGATCAGCGGCCACGCCACGCGCCTCGGCGACAGCCTCAAAGCTCAGGTCGAAGCGATCGACGCGATGATGTCCAGTCGTCAGGCTGAACTCGACGACCGCCTGACGGATCACCACGCGCGCTTCGAACAAGCCTCGAACGCTCGCCTGGCGGAATTCGACAACGCGTCCGTCGCCCATCAGACGGTCGTCGAACTCGCGCTGGCGACGCAGGCCAGCGCCATCAACGACGCCGTGCGGGACGGAATGGCGAACTTTGAATCGACCTTCGCCCAGCGCAGCGACGAGCTGATCTCGCGCGTCAACGCAGAAACCAACTCGCTGACGACGCAGATCGACGACAAGGTGTCGACGATCGAGGAAGCGATTGCCGCGCGGGTCAAGGCGCTGAACGAAACCCTGGCCAAGAACACGATCGAAATCGCGCGAGGGATCGGGGGCGGCGTCGATCGCTTCCGCGATCAGGTCATTTCGCCCTTGCAGGCCCTTTCGACCCAATTCGACGACGCGGTCAGCGCCCATGGCGCCGCCCTTCACGAGTTCGATCGCCGACGCCGCCGACCGGTTCGGCGCCGGCTTTTCCACCCAGCGCGACGAGATCGCCGCGACCCTCGCGGCCGCGATCGAGAACCTCGACGCGGCCTTGGCGGGGCGCGGCGACGAACTCGCCGGCAGCCTCGCCGCGCGGATCGAGGAGTTGCGCGCGCTCATGGCGGGTCCGGAGGCGGTCGATTTCCTCACTCAACTCAGCCAGCGCGGAGAGCAAGTCTCGAGCGAAATCACCGGCGTCAGCGAACGCGCGGCGCAGACGTTCGAGTATCAGACGTCCGGTCTCATCGCCTTGATGAAGCGGCGCAGCGAGGATCTGATCGCCACCATCACCGCCAGCGCGGCCGACTCCGTCCACTCGCTCGGCTCGTTGACCGGCCAGCTCAGGGCCGAGGTCGAGCAATCCGGCGCCGCGTTCCGCGAAGCGATCGAGGGCAACGCCGGCGAATCGGTGACGGCGCTGACCACCACCAGCGACCGTCTGCGTGACGAGTTGAGCCAAGTTCTCGACCGTCTGGGCGAGGCCAGCTTGGCGCTGGATCGGGTTGTGGGCGGCGCGAGCGACAAACTCGGCGCGATCCGGGGCGACTTCAGCGAGAAGGTCGACGAACTGCAGCACGCCCTCGCCACGACGGCGGCGCAAGTCTCGGAACTCGACCGAATGTCGTCGACGGCGCACACCATGTCCGGTTCGCTCGTCGAGCATATGGCGGCGTACGCCACCGCGCTCACCGAGGTCTCGCGCGATTTTTCCGCCAAGCAGGAGACGGCCAACCAGGCGTTCGAGCGCCGTCATGCGAGCCTGCAGAACTTGTTCGCCGAGATCGACGCCAAGAGCCTGGATTTCGACACCGCGGCGAGCCGCTTCGCCGCGTCGTTTGAAGAGAGTTTCAACCGGGCGCAGGCGCGCGCCCAGGAGATCAGCGCCTCGCTGGCGATGGCGACCAAGGGCACGGCCTCGTCGGTCATCAGCCAGTTCGAGATGATCCGCGAGAGTGCGAGCAAGGAGCGGGAAAGCACCGAGCAGGCGCTGCAGGCGGCTTACGAGCAGGCGAACGCTCAACTCTCCGAGGTCATGCACGACACCGCCGACCGGTTTCGCCAGGCGGTCGCCGAGGTCAAGCAGATGGCTGGCGACGTGCAACGCCATCTCGACGCGACGCGCCAGGAACTGCGCCGCGGCGTCTTCGAATTGCCCGAGGAGACCAACGAGGCGGCGACCGCGATGCGTCGCGTCGTGTCGGACCAGATCAAAGCGCTCAGGGAATTGACCGCGGTCGTCACGGCCTCCGGCGCCGACTTCGACGTCGCCGAGCCCGCCCCGGCGACGGCGCCGGCGCGCTTCGAGGCGGCGCGCAACGACGCGGCGCCGCGAAACGCCGATTCGGCGCGCGACGACGGGCGAGCCCTCGTCGCCGCGTCGATGGCGGCCGAGCCGGCGCGAGCCGGCGCCAAGTCCCAGCGCCCGCGCGCCCCGCAAGCGCCCGCGAGCGCGCCGCCGACCTCGCCCGCGAGCGCCGAACGCGGCCAATCCGGCTGGTTGTCGAACCTTCTGGCCGCCGCCTCGCGCGACGAATCGCGGACGGCGCTGGGCCGCGCCGCCAACGACCCGCTCGAAGGGATTTCTCTGGACATCGCCAAATTCGTCGACGCCGAAGCCGCCGCGGAAATGTGGGATCGCTGGCGCGGCGGCGACACCACCGCGGTCAGCCGCCGCCTCTACACGGCGCAGGGCCAGCAGACCTTCGACGAGGTTCGCCGCCGGTTCCGCAACGATCCGCAATTCCAGGTTTCGGTCACCCGCTACACGCAGGAATTCGAACGTCTTCTGGCCAAGATCGGCCAGAGCGACCGGGACGGCGCGCAATCGCGCGCGACTCTCCTCTCGGACGCCGGCAAGGTCTACACCATGCTGGCGCATGCGTCGGGTCGGCTGGGGTGAGTTTCGATCGGCGGCGTGGGTTCCCTGCCCGGGAACCGGCGCCCGCCGTTCCGGTTCGCGGCGCTTATAGGCGCGTCGAGACCAACGCGACGATCCGCCTCATGACCGACGAAAGCGCGCCGTCCAGCGCCGTCGAAACCGCCGCGCCGTCGGTCGAGCCGACCGGGGCCTCGGCGGTGAAGATCTCGGCCGCGACCACGCGCCCGCCAACGATCGCAACGATCTTGACCGCGAGATCGGCTTCGACCTGCATTTGGGCGGCGTCGAGTTCGAACTTTCGGATTTCGACCTCGAGATCGTAGTCCGCGATCGTCGCCGCGCCGTGGCCGCCGACCTTATGCAAGAGATGGGCGTTCTCGAACGTCTGGGTCAATCGCGATTGAACGAGAAGCGGCAGACGAGCGGACCATCGCGCGCCTGCCAGCGTCGCAAACTGCTCGGGGCCGACGCGAACCAGAATGCGGTCGCTGTCGAGGTCGATCGCGGCGATCGGTTCGCCGACCCGCAATTGCGCCTGCAGCGACCGCGCTGAAACGGGCTTGGCCGCGTTGAGATCGAAGGTGTCCGGCTCGCCGGCGCAGGACGCGAGCAGCAAGCCCAACGCGAGCGCCGCGGCCGTTGGCGCGCCGGCGCCGAACGCGCTGGCCAGCCGGCGGACGCGACGGGCAAGCGCGAACCCACGCCGAGCGGCGGAATCAGGCCGAGAATGCGGGTCGGACGACATCAGGGTCCGCCGTGAAATTCTGGCAGGGCCGGCTTGGCGCCGAAAATCACCTCGCTCGGATTGCGCTCGAAAGTCCGCACGACGCGATCGAGATCATTGACCGTCCGCCGCGCGTCGACCGCCAGCGCTTCGTATTCGCGCAGGCCCGACGAGCTGAAGCGGTTGACGCCGACGGCGAATTCCGACACGTTCTTCAGCGTGCGATCGATCTCGCCCTTGTTGTCGCGCAAGGTTTGGCCGAGCGAATCGGCGCCGTCGAGGAAGTTCGCGACCTTCCGGCCGTCGATCGACTTGAGCAGCGATTCCAGATCCGCCACGGCGGACTTGATTCCCGGCGCATTGTCGCCGAGCGCCTTCGAGAACGCGTCGAGGTTCGTGATCGCGTCGCCGACGGCGACGCTGTTGTCGCTGATCAGCTTGTCGGCTTTGCCCAGCACCGATTCGGCCTTGGCGGAAAGACTGCGGACGTTCTCCATGAGGTCCTGCAATTGGGAAGGTTCGGCGATGATGATAGGCGGCGCGCCCTTATTCTCGATTAACGGCGGCGCGTCGGGGGCGCCGCCGTTCAACGCGATGACCGCTCCCCCGGTCAGTCCCTGGATCTCCAAGCGCGCTGTGGTGTCCTTCTTGATAGGGACGCTTCCGCTGACGTCGACCAGGGCCTGGACACGGCCCGGATCGTTCGGATCCAAATTGATCTCCCTGACTTCGCCGACGCGCAAGCCGTTGAACAGCACCGCGCCGCCCCGCGAAAGTCCCGAAACGGAGCCGGTGAAGAGAATTTCGTAACTCTTGTGCTCGGCTATCCTGGTCAGGCCCGAGAACCACAGGACAAACAGAAACGCTCCCGCGATCACCGCCAGGGTGAACGCGCCGATCAATACGAAATGGGCTCGCGTCTCCATCGCCGTCCATCGCCTTCGTAAACGCCCGGCGCTCGCCGACTCAATCGCTCGCCGGCGCCCGGCCGCCGCCCTTCAAGGCCGATTCACATAGCAGATTTCTCGAGCCGACGCCCCTCGTCAATCCGCGCCCTCCCCGGCGCCTCCGCGTCTGCGGGCGGCCTGTCGCCCCCCAAGACCCCACGCTCGAGCCTCCCGCGCGTTCACGGCTCGCGCCTCGCGCCGCTCGCCTGACGCAGAACGGCTTCGCGCCCCGAACCCCTCTTGCCGTGAAAGTAAGCTTTGATCCAGGGGTCCTCGGAACGCAAGAGTTCGGAAATCGGCCCGATCGCGGTCACCCGCCCCCGCCCCAGCACCCCGACGCGATCGCAAATCGCGTAGAGACTGTCGAGGTCGTGGGTCACCATGAACACCGTGAACCCGAGCGTGCGCCGCATTGTGGCGATCAGTTCGTCGAATTCGGCGGCCCCGATCGGGTCGAGGCCCGAGGTGGGTTCGTCCAAAAACAGCAGGTCGGGATCGAGCGCCAGAGCGCGGGCCAGCGCCGCCCGCTTGATCATGCCGCCGGAAAGTTCGGCGGGAAATTTATCGGCGGCGTCGGACGGCAGGCCGACGAGGTCGATTTTTAACATCGCCAATTCGTCGCGCAGGCGCGGCGACAGATGGAGATGCTCGCGCATCGGCGCCTGAATGTTCTGCATCACCGTCAGGTTCGAAAACAGCGCGCCCTGTTGGAACAGGACGCCCCATCGCTGTTCGACGCGTTCGCGCTCGGCGATCGAGAGCGCATCGACGTTCTCGCCGTAAACCTCGATCAGGCCCGCCCGCTTGGGCAACAGACCCAGAATTGCGCGCGTCAAGACGGACTTGCCGGCGCCCGAAGCGCCGACGAAGCCGAGCACCTCGCCGCGATAGACGTCGAGATCGAGGCCGTCCATGACCAGCTCTTCGCCGAAGCCGACCTTGAGCCCGCGCACCCGGATCACCGCCTCGGGAGGCGCCTCGCCGTCGCGGCGCGGCGGGTGGGAGGGCGCCGAGGGGGCGGCGCGGGAATCGCCGGCGCCGGCGCTCAAAACCGCACCGCCGCGAAGAACATCGCGAAAAGGCCGTCGAGGACGATGACCATGAAGATCGACTTGACCACGGATTCCGTCACCTTTCGGCCGAGGGATTCGGCGGAGCCGCTCACCGCGAAGCCTTCGACCGAGGCGATCAACCCGATCACCAGCGCCATGAACGGCGCCTTGATCAGGCCGACGGCGAACGTGTTGAGGCCGATGGCGTCATGCAGGCGCTCGAGGAACACCGCCGGGCCGATCCCGCCGTAGGCCCAGGCCACGCACATGCCGCCGAACAGCGACGCCATATCCGCCAGGAAGGTGAGCAGCGGCAGCGCCGCGACCAGCGCCAAGATTCGCGGCAGAACCAATACTTCCATCGGATCGAGCGCCATCACCATCAGCGCGTCGACCTCCTCGCGCATCTTCATGGCGCCGATTTCCGCCGTGATTGCGGAGCCGGATCGGCCGGCGATCATGATCGAGGTCAGCAGCACGCCCAGTTCACGCAACACGAGAATGCCGATCAGATCGACGGTGAACGCGGTCGCGTTGAATCGCGCCAACTGAAAGATGCCCTGTTGGGCGACGATGGCGCCGACGAGAAAATTGATCAACAGGATGATCGGAGCGCCGCGCAGCGAGAACGACTCGAGGTGGAAGATCGTCGACGTCCAGCGCCAACGCGGCGGTCGAACGGCGACGGTCGCGCCGACGCTGACCATGCGGCCGAGAAATCCCAGGCCGGCGACGAGATCGGCGCCCGCGGTGTAGACGCTTTCGCCGACGTCGCCGACGAGCGACGACAAGGTCGGCGGCTCGTGCGACGGAGGGGCATCCATCGGGCGGAAATGCGCCTCGCGCAGCAGAATCGCGTGCTCGGGCCGCGCGCCGACGATGGTCGCCTCGGCGCCGCGCGCGGCCAGCGACTGGCGCGAGCGATCGACGACCCACGCCCCCGCCGTGTCCATGCGATCGACTTGCGCGAGATCGATCGTCGCCGACCGCGCGCCGGCGGCGAGCGCAACCAGCGCGTCGGCGCGCTGCTCCAGTTGCGCTCCGGCGTCGACCGTCCATTCCCCGGCCAGCGCCAGGCGAACGCCGTCCGCGGTTGTTTGGCTGGTGACGGCGGGAGCCGTGGACATCGGGCGCTCGCGCTCCGGCGCTTGACTGGGATCGCGAGAAGCAGGGCGCGGCGTCTCGCAAACCGCCGCGTGCATGACAAGGCAGCGAGCGGCCCGACGAGTCGCCGCCGTTTCGCTCGTCGTCAGGCATAGCCGGACCCGCCGGCCCTGTCGAGGCGGCGGGTCGAGACCCGAACCGGGGCCGCCAAAACCTTCGCCCGTCTTACACAACATTCCATCGATGTGTTTCCCGGCGGGACCGGACGGCGGGAGCGGAAACAAAACCGGCACGAATTGGCGACGCGCGAGGCGAATCCCCTTTTTTGGGAAAAAGCGAGTCGAATCTCGCTCGGCCCCAGCGAATTCTTGCACGATCGGCCGGCCCGACCGGATTCTTGGTTTCCCGTTCGTCAACGTCGACTCGCGGGCGCAGTCCCAGCTTGGGATCGCGCGTTCAAAGCGGGGACAAACGCAGCGCGAATCGGCGACGGCGCGATTCGCGCGCAGGCCGGTCTCGCGGCTTCGCGGCCGTCAATCCATCACCGCCGCCTTGAGGATGCAAACCATCGTCGCGTGCGCCGCCGCGGCGCCGAGATTGCGAATGCGGTGCGGCCGGTCGCCGCGATAGCGCAAGGTCTCGCCGGCGCGGGCGACCTCGACGACCTCGCCGACTTCGACCTCGAGTTCCCCTTCCAGAACGGAAAGGCACTCGATCGAACCGCGCGGATGGGCCTGCGAACCGAGCGCGCCGCCCGGCTCGGCGCGGAAATCGTACCATTGCAGCCAATCGACGGTCTTCAGCCAGCCGATCACCGCCAGCCGGCACAGGCCGTCGTCGGACACCAGGATCGGCGTGCCGCCGCGACTGACGCGCTCGATGAACGGCCCGTCTTCGCCGCCGTGAAGAATGGATTCGATCGACGCATCGAGCGCGTGGGCGAGCCGCCAGATGGTGGTCAGGGTCGGATTGGTCTCGTTGCGCTCGATCTGCGAGATGATCGACTTGGCGACGCCGGACTGGAGGGAAAGATCGGCCAGCGAAAGGCCGTAGCCTTTGCGCAGCTTGAGAACGGTGCGGCCGAGTTGGTTGGACAGCGCCGCCGCGCCCGCTTCCAGAACTTTGGCCTTGTCCTTGCCCTCGACGCCCATGTCGGCGATTCCTTAGGAAATGTTCCGCCCGTTATAGAGCGGAACGTCCGGAATATCGAACGGCGTCGTCCGGAGCCAGACGCGGCTCGCCGCCTCGCCCGGCGCCGCCCACCGACAGAAGCAAACGGCCTCCGCCCAGCCTCAGCGCGGCCGAGCGAACGACCGTCGGCGGCCTGGCGCAGGCGAACGCGGCGGCGGCGAGGCGATCGTGATCAGGGTGAACGTCGCGGCGAAGGCGAGCGTCGCCGCGGCGTTCCGCGCGATCCCGGCGAACGTCGGAACGCCTCAAAACGCGCCGGGAAAGGCGCCGCCGTCGATGAGAATATTTTGGCCGGTGAGGTAGCCCGCCTGCGCGCTGCAAAGAAAGGCGCAGAGGGCGCCGAACTCCTCCGGCGCGCCGAACCGGCCGGCGGGGATTGCCGCTTCGCGCCGCGCGCGGAGCGCCGCCGGATCGTCGCCGCCCGCCGCCGCGCTCCTGTCCAGAACCAAGCGAATCCGGTCGGTGTCGAATGCGCCGGGCTGGATCGAATTGATGGTCACGTTGTCCTTGGCGAGAGCGCGCGCTCTCGCCGCCAGGAACGCGGTCAAGCCGGCGCGCGCGCCGGAGGAGACGTCGAGACCGGCGATCGGCGCGCGCACCGAGGACGAGGTGATGTTGACGATGCGCCCGAACCGCCGCCGCGCCATGCCTGGCGCGACAAGCTGAACGAGCGCGATCGGCGTCAGCATGTTGGACTCGAGCCCGCGCAGAATATGCTCGCGCGTCAGCTCGGCGAACGGCGCCCGCGGCGGCCCGCCGTTGTTGTTGACGAGAATGTCGGGCGCCGGGCAGGCGTCCAGCAAGGCGGCGCGGACTTCCGCCGAGTCGAGGTCGCCGACGACCGCGACGACGTCGGCGCCCGTCTCCTCGCGGATTTCGCGCGCCGTCGCCTCCAGCCTCGCCGGATCGCGGCCGTTGACGATCACGGCACAGCCTGCCCGAGCGAGCGCCATCGCGCAGGCCCTGCCCAAGCCCTTGCTCGAGGCGCAGACGATCGCTTTGCGCCCGGCGATGCCCAAATCCATTGCCGACCCCGTTTCTCGGCCCCCACCGGAGCGGTGGTTGCGCCGTTGTGGACGAAATTCGCCGCCGAAGCCTCGCCGAGGCTCCCTGACGCGTTCTTGCAAGCGAACAATTGGCGGATTCGGGAAGGCCCCCTTCTCTGCACAAGCGCGTGAAGGGGGCGCCGTTTCAATGGGTCCGACGCCCGCCCCCGCCGCCGCATCGCCGCAGGGCGAAGCGGCCCTGGACGGCCGCGCTCATGGCGACGCGGCCGGCTCCCGCTCGGCCCGCGCCGCGAGAAACGTCTCGAGTTCTTTCGCCCCGACCGGCTTGCTGAAGTGATAACCCTGCATTTCGTCGCAGTTGTTCTCGCGCAGGAACGCGAGTTGCTCGTCGGTTTCGACGCCCTCGGCGATGACCCTCAGATTGAGCTTCTTTCCCAAGGAAATCACGGCGCTGGCGACCGCCTTGTCGTTGTCGTTGGTGGCGAGGTTGTGGATGAACGTCTTGTCGATCTTCAGCCGGGAGACCGGGAAATTCTTCAGCGCGCTGAGGCTGGAATAGCCGGTCCCGAAGTCGTCGATCGAAAGGTGCACGCCCAGTCGCTGCAAGGCGGCCATCGTGTCCACCGCCTGTTCGACGTCCAGCATGATCAGGCTTTCCGTAATCTCGAGATCCAAGTATCTGGCGTCCAATCCGCTCTTCCGCAGGGCGCTGACGACCCGGGCGACCAAGCTCTTATCCCTGAATTGCCGTGGCGACACGTTCACGCAAACGGTCATCGGCGGCAGGCCGGCGTCCTGCCAGGCCTTGTTCTGCCGACAGGCTTCGTGCAGCACCCAGTCGCCGATCGGCACGATCAGGCCCGTCTCCTCGGCCATCGGAATGAAATCGATCGGCGGCACTACGCCCGCAGACGGGCGATTCCAGCGGATCAACGCTTCGACCGCGAAGACGCGCCCCGTCCGCAGGTCGACCTGCGGCTGATAGTGCAGGACGAACTCGCTGCGAGCGACGGCGTTTCGCAACTCCTCCTGCAGCAAGAATTTCTCATGGACCCTGGCGTTCAGCTCGGGGGTGTAGAACCGAAAATTGTCGCGACCCATTTCCTTGGCGCGGTACATCGCCGCGTCGGCGTTGGCCAGCAAGGTCTCGGCGTCCGTGCCGTCGTCGGGGTAGTTGGCGACGCCAAAGCTGCTGGTCACGCGCAGCGTGTGGCCATCGACCACGACGGGTTCCGAGATCGCCGCCTGGATCTTTTGCAGAGTTGCGGAAACGAGCTGCGCGCTCTTGGGCTGATCGAAAAGCAGGATGACGAATTCGTCGCCGCCGATCCGCACCACCGTGTCGGTCGCCCTCAGGCAAGCGACCATCCGTTTCGCGACGGCTTTCAAGAGCTCATCGCCGGCGTTATGGCCCAGACTGTCGTTGATGGTCTTGAAATTGTCGAGATCGACGAACGCCACCGTCACCCAGCGTTGGTATCGCTGCGCATAGAACAAGGCTTGCGAAAGACGGTCGTTGAGCAAGGTGCGGTTGGGAAGCCCGGTCAGCGCGTCATGGTTGGCCATGAATTGAATGCGGTCTTCGGCGAGCTTGCGTTCGATGGCGATGCCGGCCATGTGGGTGGTGATGTCGACGAGCCGCATTTCGACCGGCGAGGGTTCGCGCACCGACATCGAGTACATCGCAAAGACGCCCCGCACTTCGCCGCGATTCGACAGGATCGGCGTCGCCCAGCACGAACGAAGCCCATGCGCGGCGGCCCATTCGCGATGATCCTCGTAAAGCGGATCATGCATGATGTCCGCGACCATGACAGGCTCTCGCCGATAGGCGGCCGCGCCGCACGACCCCGCTTGCGGACCGATGCGGACGCCGTCGATGGCCTTGACATAGGCCTCGGGCAGGTTCGGCGCGGCGCCGAAGCGCAAACGCGTCCCATCCTCGTCGACCAGCAGGATGGAGCCGAATATCCCGGTCAACTGGGATTCGACGAGGCGCACGAGACGATCGAGCACGTCTTCGAGCGGGGCGTTCCTCGCGATCATCTCGAGGATTTGCCCCTGCCCGTCGCGCAAGGCGTCGGCCAGTCTGCGCTCGGAAATGTCGCGGGAGACGCCGGCCACGCCGAAGATTTCGTTGTGGTCGTTGCGCAGGGGCACTTTCGTCGTCAATATCCAGGTCTTGCCGCCCGAGGCGCCAAATACGCATTCCTCCATGTCGATCATCGGCTTTCCGGTCCGGACGATCTCCTGTTCGTCGGCGAAGAACTTCTTCGCGATCTCCTGGGGAAGAAGCTCGAGGTCGGTCTTGCCCATCAGTTGCGCCGGCCCAGCAAAGCCCATTCGCGCCGCCGTGGCCTGGTTGGAAATGACGAAGCGGCTCTTGACGTCTTTGACCCAGAGGTTGTCGGGAAGCCAGTCGATCAAAGTTTGCAGCGACAGGCGCTCGTCGGCGATGGCGCGCTTGTCCTGAAATTCGGCGTTGTCCTCGTGCTCCGACACCCAGCCGCCGTCCGGCATGGGCTGGTGGCGGATTTGAACGTTTCGGCCATCCCCGAGCGTAATCGTCCAAATTCTTGCTTCATTGCCGGGATTGTTCGACGCGTGAACCGATAGATAGTCGTCGGCGGCGGTTGCGCAGGTGCCGGCGGCGACGCGAAGCTCCACAATCTCGCGCAGCGTCATGCCCGGACGAATCCGCTCGGGCGCCAGTCGATAAATCTCCGCGTAGCGGCGGTTGCTCAGAATCAGCCGCCCCTCGCCGTCGAAAAAGCAAACGCCCTGAGCGATCGAGTCGATGGCGGTCTGATAGCGCTTCGCCTGCGCCTGCAACTGCGCGATCGTCGCCTGTTGATCGCCGGCGATGAGGTCGTGCGACTCGCTCGCCGCGCGCGCGAGGGCGGCGATGCAGGATTTGTCGAGCGCGCCTTCGGCGCGCCTTATCGGTTTTGCCCGCAATTGAACATCCTCCGTGGCGCCGCTGCCGGCCAAGCGAATTGAGCGGCGCTTGCTCCCATAGCTTCGACAGGTTAGCTGGGCCCGCTTAATGGAGAGTGAATCAACAATTCATTACCAACGCTTGGCGCAATTTTACTTGGGCGGCCCAACAACACCATTCGTTAACCATGTTTGCGAGCGTCTTGGCGCAGGGCCAAACCCTTGCGACGCCGGCGACAAACTGCTCGTCGGCCCCGGCGCACGACGCCCCTCGGCGTGCGCGAATGGGCGCGCGGGTTCTCGTCGGCGACCGTCGGCGCGCCCGAAGCGCGCCGGATTGGGACGGACCAAGCGCCCCCGCCGCGCCAAATTCGCGCTCCGGGCCTCAGGCCGCGCCGCGCTGCGTATAGCCGAGCCGCCGGTTCAAGCGCTCCATCAGGCTCAACGCCGCCTCGGCGACGACCGTGCCCGGCGGAAAGATCGCGTCGACGCCCGCCGCGCGCAACGGCGCGAAGTCCTGCTCCGGCACGACGCCGCCGACGACGACCATCGCCTCGCCCAGCCCGACGGCGCGCAACGCGGCCTTCAGCGCCGGCGCCAACGTCAGATGGCCGGCGGCGAGCGAGGAGACGCCGACGATGTGGACGTGTTTCTCCGCCGCCAGCGCCGCGACCTCGTCCGGCGTAGCGAACAGGGGGCCGACCGCGACGTCGAAGCCGAAATCGGCGAACGCCGAGGCGATGATCTTCTGGCCGCGGTCGTGGCCGTCCTGGCCGATCTTGGCCACCAGAATGCACGGACGCCGACCGTCGTTCTCGGCGAAGGCGCGGGTCATCGCGATGACGCGCGCGTTGGCCTCGGCCTCGGCGCCCGACTCGGCGAGATAGACGCCGGAGATCGCCTTGCTCTCGGCGACGTGCCGGCCGAACGCCTTCTCCATCGCCAGCGAAATCTCGCCGACCGTCGCCTTGGCGCGCGCCGCCTCGACGCTGAGCGCCAGAAGATTGGCAGCGCCGCGCGCGCCTTCGGTCAGCGCGTCCAGCGCCGCGCGCGTCGCCTCTTCGTCGCGCTCGGCGCGCAGACGCTCGAGCTTCTCGATCTGCTGCGCGCGCACGCTCGCCGCGTCGACCTTGAGGACGACGATCCCGCGCTCGACACCGGGAGCGAACTTATTAACGCCGATCACCGTCTGCCGGCCCGAGTTGATGCGCGCCTGCACGCGCGCGGCGGCTTCCTCGATGCGGCGCTTGGGCAACCCGAGTTCGATCGCCTTGGCCATGCCGCCGAGCGCTTCGATCTCGTCGATATGCTTGCGCGCGCGCGCCGCCAGGTCCGCGGTCAGGCGCTCGACGTAATAGGAGCCGCCCCAGGGATCGACGACCCGCGTCGTGCCGCTTTCCTCGATGAGGAAGAGCTGGGTGTTGCGCGCGATGCGCGCCGAGAACGGCGTCGGCAGCGCCAGCGCCTCGTCGAGCGCGTTGGTGTGCAGGGACTGGGTGTGCCCCTGGGTCGCCGCCATCGCCTCGATCTGGGTGCGCACGATGTTGTTGAACGGGTCCTGCGCGGTCAGCGACCAGCCCGAAGTCTGGCTGTGGGCGCGCAGGGCCAGCGACTTCGCCGACTTCGGCCCGAACCCCTTGACGAGCCCGGCCCACAGCATCCGCGCGGCGCGCAGCTTGGCGACCTCCATGAAAAAATTCATGCCGATCGCCCAGAAGAACGACAGGCGCGGCGCGAACTGATCGACGCTCATCCCCGCCGCGACGCCGGCGCGCAGGTACTCGAGGCCGTCGGCGAGCGTGTAGGCGAGCTCGAGGTCCTGCGTCGCGCCCGCTTCCTGCATGTGATAGCCGGAAATCGAGATCGAGTTGAACTTCGGCATGTGCTTCGCCGTGAAGGCGAGGATGTCGGCGACGATGCGCATCGAGGCGCTGGGGGGATAGATGTAGGTGTTGCGCACCATGAATTCTTTGAGAATGTCGTTCTGGATGGTGCCCGACAGCGCCGCCATCGGCGCGCCCTGTTCCTCGGCGGCGACGATGTAGAGCGCCAGCACCGGCAGCACCGCGCCGTTCATCGTCATCGACACGCTCATCGAGTCGAGCGGGATGCCTTGGAACAGCGTGCGCATGTCGAAGATCGAGTCGATCGCGACGCCCGCCATGCCGACGTCGCCGGCGACGCGCGGATGGTCGGAATCGTAGCCGCGATGGGTGGCGAGATCGAAGGCGACCGACAGCCCCTTCTGCCCCGCGGCGAGATTGGCGCGGTAGAAGGCGTTCGACTGCTCGGCGGTGGAGAAGCCGGCGTATTGGCGCACCGTCCACGGCTGGTTGACGTACATCGTCGGATAGGGGCCGCGTAAGAATGGCGGCAGCCCCGGCCAGCCGTCGAGAAAATCGAGACCCCGCCAATCGTCCGCGTCGTAGCGCGACTTGACGTCGATTCCCTCGGGGGTGAGCCAGTGACGCTGCGCGGCGGGGGTCGGCGTTGGCGGCGCCGAGAAGGCGATCGAAGCGAAATTGGGAATCGAATTCATCGACCGATCCTTCGAGGGCGTCCTAGAACGTCACGCCCAGTCGACGAAAACTCCGCTGGAGCGCGGCGAGCGCGTCGCCACCGACGAAGATGAAGTCGTCGACGCCCGCGGCGCGCCACGCCGCTTCGTTCGCCCCCGCCTTGCCCGCCAACACGAGATGGCGCGCGCCGGCCTTCTTCAGCGCGGCGGCGAAGCCCTCCGCGCATTCGCCGTAGGCTTCGTCGCTTCCGCAGAGGCAGGCCATCGCCGCGCCGCTCGTAGAGAAGCGGGCGGCCGCCTCGCGCGCGTCGGCGGCGCCGGCCTCAACTCGCGCCTCGATCCCGCCCGCGGCGAAAAGGTCGCGCGTGAAGCCGACGCGTCGGCCGTGCGCGGCGGGCGCGCCGATGGCGATGAGAACGACCCTCGGCCGCGCCCCGTCGCGCGCCGAGGCGGCGTCCACGGCGTCGCGAAGCCGCTCGAACGGCGCGGCGATCCGCATCGGCGTCATCGCCGCCGCCGCCGTCTCGCCGGCGAAGGCGAAGGCGGGCGGCGTCGCCGGCAGAACCTCGCCCTTCGCCTCCTGGAGATCGGGATGGGCGCTGACGCCGGTCATCGGCGCTCTCAAGCTCGCCGCATCGCGCGCGAGTTTCTCCGCCGCCTCGGCGACCGCGCGCTGAAAGCGGCCGGAAGCCAGCGCGCGCGGCAACCCGCCCTCACCTTCCAAGCCCTGGAACAGCCCCCACGCCTTCTCGCACAATTCCTTCGTCAGCGCCTCGAACGCGCCGGCGCCAGCGGCGGGATCGGCGACGAAGCCGAGATGCGATTCCTCCAACAGGATGAGCTGCGCGTTGCGGGCGAGTCTGCGCGCGAGCGCGTCGGGCAGGCCGAGCGCCTGGGTGTGAGGCAGCACGGCGACGCTGTCGGCGCCGCCGAGGCCGGCCGCGAACGCCGCGCTCGCGCCGCGCATCACGTTGACGTACGGGTCGCGCGCGCTCAAGCCGCGCCAGGCGCTTTCGGCGTGAATGCGCGCCGGCCGCGGCGCGAGGCCGCAGACCTCGCCGACGCGCGCCCAGAGCAGGCGCAGCGCGCGAAATTTCGCCAAGGCGACGAACTGGTCGGCATCCGCGGTCAGGCGAAATGCGACCGCCGCCCGCGCCTCGTCGAGCGCCAAGCCGTTGTCGCCGAGCGCGCGCAGATAGGCGAGCGCCGAAGCGAGCGCGAAGGCGAGCTCCTGGGCCGGCGTGCCCCCGGCGGCGTGAACGCAGCGCGCGTCGGCGGCGAGATAAGGGCCGGCGAAACCCTTCCCCTTGAGAGAAGCCGCGAGCTTGGCGAGCGTCGGCGCTTCGATTTCCCAGGCGCGCGCCGCGCGCCCGCTGCGCGCCAGGGCGCCGATCGGATCGAGGCCGAAGGCGAGATCGAGCGCCGCCGGATCGGCGCCGCTGCGTTCGACCAAGCCGGCGAAGCCGGTCGCCTGGCTCTCGGCCTCGGGGCCCAAATCGAGTTCGAAGCGGAGCGAGCCATCGAAGCGCACGCCTTCGAAGGCGCGGTGCAACGCCGCCGAATTGAATTTTCCGAGGCCGAAGCCGTAGGCTCCGGCCGCGCCGGCGAAGACGACCTGCAGCCCGTCGGCGCCGCCGGCGAGATCGTCGAGCGCTTGTTCGTTTGCCGCCGCCGCGTCGGGATGGTCGAGGCGCGCCAGCGCGCGCCAGGCGCCCCGTCCCCGCGCGACGCGCGCGGACCCTCGCGGCGGGGATAGAGCGGTTGCAGCGCGATCGCGTCGGAAGTTCGCGAGACGAGCCCGTCGAAGGCGCGGCCCTTGAGCGAAGCCTCGGCGGCCTTGCGCCAATCGGCTTCGCTGAACGGCGCGAACGCGCCCGAAAACTCCGCCACGCCGGCCCCCGATCAAACGAATTGCGCCAGTCCGGGAATCGCCGCCGAAATTTCGCCGAGGACGTCGTCGCCCGCCGTCTTGCGCGCGTAATCGACCACGACCCTACCCACCGCCTGGATCTGAGCCATGTCCAGGCCGAGCGCCATCAGATCGCCGCCGAGCGCGATCAGGCCGCCGCCGCCCATCGCGCCCGCGCCGGTCCCCATCAGGCCCTTGAGAGTCGGGCCCATCCCCTCGCCGCCCGTCGAGGCGGCGGAGGCGACGATGGCGTTGAGCTCGGGGGCCTCGGCGAGCAAGGCGTCGACCGCGTCCTCCGGCGCCTCGCGCTTGATGAAATCGAGCACCAAGGCGACGGCCCGACGCGCCGTTTCGGGCGTTGTCTCGGCCGCCGCAGCGACGCGGGCGATCAAGTTTTCCATTTCCCGCTCCCCCTCGATCCTGCGCCGCCGAAACGCGCGCGCCTCACCGGATGTCGCCGCTCCGCGCGGCAAAATCAAGCGCCGCGAACTGTCAAACGCGCCCGCGCGGGCGCGCGAAGCCGAAAAAAGGCCAGAATCTTTCGACGACGCGAGCTCGAGCGCGCTCTTCCACGTGCTCGTCCTTGCCCTCGAGAGTGACGCCGGCTGACCAAAATTGCGGCGCCGCACCAAAATAGCCATGAATTTGTCACATTGATAAAACGGATGCATTTATTGCCGAATCGGCCTGCCCCGGCGATCGCCGCGGCTCGTCGACGTCGCGCACCAATGGTGAAAAGTCAGAATGTGGCCATAATCTTCGCCCCTTGCGCGGTTGCGCGGGATCGACGGACTTCGGCGCCAGCCGAACACATGACGAACATTCGTCGAAAAACATATGCGCGGATCGCATAGCTGGATAGCGACATTTGCCCTTTTCCGGCGACGCCGACATCCGTATGTTGCATCGCACAGGCTGGATCGAACGCCTTCGGGCGCCGCACGGCCGCAAGCGTTCAGAAATGGAGGGTCCTATGACCTCGCTCAAGATCATCGCCGAAAAGTGGAATGCGTGGCGCCGCTTTCGCGAAGCCGTGCGCGAACTCGAGCAGTTGAGCGACCGGGATTTGGCGGACATCGGAATCCGCCGCCGCGACATTTACTACGTCGTCAGCGGAGAGCTTCCCCGATAAGTTTGGACGCGCCGGCTCCTCCCACCGAGACGCGTCCGCCGCGTCGGGCCAAGCCTGACGCGGCCAACGCCCGCCGGTTCCTCCGCCGGCGGGCGTTTTCTTTTGACCAGCCGCCGGCGCGGCGGTGCGGCGAACGGCCCGAGCCGACGCCCATCGCGAGCGATTCCGTCCCATGGCGTCATGCTTCTGCCTCCGCGGGAATTCGGCGCCCCGCCCGCGGTTGACGAAGCGACGCGGCTTTGTGACAAGCCCCCATGCGCCCTCTTCACGTCATCGGCGGCGGCCTCGCCGGCTGCGAGGCGGCTTGGCAGATCGCTCAGGCCGAACTCCCCGTCGTCTTGCACGAAATGCGCCCCTCACGCGGCACCGAGGCGCACCGCACCGAGCGCCTGGCCGAACTCGTCTGCTCCAACTCCTTCCGTTCCGACGACGCCGAGAACAACGCCGTCGGCGTCATCCACCGCGAGATGCGCGCCCTTGGTTCGCTGATCATGCGCGCGGCCGACGGCCATCAGGTGCCCGCCGGCGGCGCGCTGGCGGTCGATCGCGAGGGGTTTTCCGCCGCGGTCGAGGCGGCCATTCTCGGAAACCCGCGCATCCGCGTCGAGCGCGGCGAAATCGCCTTTCCCCCCGACGACTGGGAGAGCGTCGTCGTCGCCACCGGGCCGCTGACCTCGCCCGCGCTCGCCGGCGCGATCCGCGCCCTGACCGGCGAGGACGCGCTGGCGTTCTTCGACGCCATCGCGCCGATCGTGCATCGCGATTCGATCGACATGGCGGTGGCTTGGGCGCAGTCGCGCTACGACAAGGCCGGCCCCGGCGGCTCCGGCGCCGACTACCTCAACTGCCCGCTCTCCCGCGATCAATACGAGGCCTTCGTCGACGCGCTGCTCGCGGCGGAGAAGACGGAATTTCGCGAGTTCGAGGGCACGCCCTATTTCGACGGCTGCCTTCCGATCGAAGCCATGGCGGAGCGCGGCCGCGACACCCTGCGCTACGGGCCGATGAAGCCGGTCGGCCTTACCAACGCCCACGCCCCGAGCGTCAAACCCTACGCCGTCGCGCAGCTTCGCCAGGACAATGCGCTCGGCACGCTGTTCAACATGGTGGGGTTCCAGACCAAGCTGAAATACGCCGAGCAGGCGCGCGTGCTGCGCCTGATTCCGGGGCTGGAGCGCGCCGAATTCGCGCGGCTCGGCGGCCTGCACCGCAACACCTTCCTCAATTCGCCGCGCTTGCTTGATTCGCGTCTGCGCCTGAAGGCGGCGCCGCGCCTGCGCTTCGCCGGGCAGATCACCGGCTGCGAAGGTTACGTCGAGAGCGCCGCGATCGGCCTGATCGCCGGCCGCTTCGCCGCCGCCGAGCGGCTCGGGCGCGCGCTCGACCCGCCGCCGCCGACCACCGCGATCGGCGCCCTGCTCAATCACGTCACCGGCGGCCATATCGAAGCGATCGACGCCGGGCCGCGCTCGTTCCAGCCGATGAACGTCAATTTCGGCCTGTTTCCGCCGATCGAGGCACCGCGCCTCGACGCGGCGGGCAAGCGCCTCGGCGGCCCCGAACGCGGCGTGGCGAGGAAGCGCGCGCTCTCCGCGCGGGCGGAGGCGGATTTGGCGAGGTGGCTGCGCGAGGCCGATTGACGCCGGGGCGCGGCGCGCCGCTGGGGGCAAGGCGCGCGTCTCGTCAAGTCGCGTCAAGCTCCGTCGAGTTTCGTCAAGTTTCGTCAAGTTTCGTCAACTCTTGTCAACTTTCGTCAACTTGCGTCAAGTTTTGTCAAGTGTTTCCTTGGCGGTTTCACGGAATTTCAAAGGCTTGCGCCCCGCGCCAGCCGGTTTCCCGCCGCCTCGGCCGCCGCGCCCACGCCGACGGAAAAGCCAGACACTCACAATAACCCGATAACGGATTTTCCGAAATCATTTGTCGCGACGGCGATGGCGTCGCGACAGCGGCGGCGCCGCGCCATTCAATTCCGGAGCGATCCGCGGTCAGGGCCGGGGTTGAAGGCTGGTCTGCGCCGTCGAAACTGAAAGGCCGCGCGCCCCGTCAATTTGCTCGAAGCACGCCACGGCTTGCGAGCCTCGCACGAGGCCTTGCAGGCGTTCGGCGCGGCGCCGGAGACGGGCGCACATTTCGCGGCGAGCTTCGCGCCGAAGGATTACGGGATTACGGTGACGCTTGGGATTACGGTGACGCTTGGATTACGTGGATTACGCGGGATTACGGGATTACGGGATTACGGTGACGCTTGCATAATTCCCTTATTCAGGTGAGCCTTGGCCGCGACCCTCACCGCTCGCAATGGCGGCCTCAATCGGCAGGGAGGAGTGGCCGACGAGACTTCGAAATGGGGATTTATGCACGTGTCACCGTAATTTTCGCGTAATTTTAATTTCTAATTTTAGTTTGTAATTTCCCTCTGCATCGGCGTCTTGTCAGGCGTCAAACTTCCGCGAAAGGAACCGTCAAAGTCTCACGCCCATTTCGATCAAACCACTTGGCAAGCTGGTCCCCGAACTTCCTCAACTCGCGGTAAATGCGGTTCGCCCGGCTTGTTCGTCGCTCAATATCCTCATCATAGGAGATGGTCGCGGGGAACCTTCCCTCGTCGCGAAACCGGCTCTGAATGCAGATTGCGGGAATAACTTGGCCAATCGCGATTTTGCGGAAAAGCGGGAATTGAGGCGAAAACAAAAATGTGTCCACAGGCTCCAAAAGGCACTTGTCCATAAGTTCGAGTTGGATTCTTGCACCGCGTCGTGACAAAACGTAGCCAGCTGCTCCAAGGTGAAAAGAAAATAAACGACGGACGACATGGGAGTTATCCAGAGAAAAAGCCCGTCTCGATAATTGGACAGGCCCAAGAAAAGTCTCCAATTTGATAAGATCCATCGAAGCATGGCAGACCGGAATGGCGTCGAGAACTTTTGATGCGTTTGGCGCCAGTATAGCGTCGTCTTCGAAAACCGCAGAAAATTGATCGGTTCCGTCGGCGATGCGCTCCCAGCAGCGTCTGTGACTCAGAAAACAACCGATTTCAGTGCGCCGGAAGTAAGTCCAGCGGGCGTCTTGCGGGAGAGGATCGCTCAGCCCATCGAGAGCCGGCACGATTTCGAAGGCGAGACCATGCTGCCGAAAATGATTTTCCACGAACATGCGTCGCTCCTGCGAACGCGCAAGATTGATGATCAAACTCCGCATGGTCGTTGCCCCCGCGCTTGCAAATAGTTTACGCGGCGACGCGCGCGGCCTCAATAGCCCTTGGCGGCGACTAATTCGCCTCGCCGATTACGGGATTACGGGATTACCTGGATTACGGTGTGGATTACGGATTACGTGGGATTACGGGATTACGGTGACGCTTGCATAATTCCCTTATTCAGGTGAGCCTTGGCCGCGACCCCCACCGCTCGCAATCGCGGCCTCAATCGGCAGGGAGGAGTGGCCGACGAGACTTCGAATTGGGGATTTATGCAAGCGTCACCGTAATTCCGGGGATTTATGCAAGTGGAGTGGACCCCGAAGTTGAGACACGGGTAAAAGGGTGACATGGCTTCCGAGGAGGAACCATGTCGGAACCGGGCAAGAGTCCGCGGCAGTTTTCGGAGGCGTTCAAGGAAGCCGCGGTGCGGCGGCTGGAAGCTGGCGAGAAGATTGCCGCGGTGGCCGCGGCGATTGGGGTCAAGCGGAAGCTTTTGTATCAGTGGCGCAACGCTTGGCGGGCGATGGGGTCGGCCGGGTTCAACCGCAAACGCGGGCGGAAGCCGGGCTGGAAGGCCGCCGAAGCCTGCGCGGCGGTCGCTCCGTCGTCCTCTCCGGACGCCGTCGCGCCCGCTGCGCAGGCTTCGCAGGAGCTGAGGAAAGCGCAGGCCCGCATTGCCGAACTGGAACGGCTGATCGGGCGTCAGCAGGCGGATCTGCATTTTTTTCGCGAAGCCTTGCGGCTCTGGGACGCGACGCCCCCGAACGGCGGCGCGCCCATCTCTACGCGGTCGTCGAAAAAATGACCGCCGACGAGTCGCAAGGCTTTCTCGAAGACGACGCCAACGTCCGGCGCCTGTGCGCCCTCGGGGACGTGTCGCGCGCGGGCTACTACCGCCATTTCGGTCCGCACGCTCCCGCCCGCGCGGACGCCGATCTGCGCGATCTCATCCAACGCGAAGCGCTCGCTCATCGCCATTACGGCTATCGTCGCGTCACGCAGGCGCTGCGCCGGCAAGGCCTGATCGTCAACGCCAAGCGGGTGCTCAGGCTGATGCGCGAAGACAACCTGCTCAGCCTGCGCGCCAAGCCCTTCGTCCCGCGCACGAGCGACAGCCGGCATGGCTTCGCGATCCGGCCAAACCTCGCCCGCGCGCTGCGTCCCAGCGGCCTCGACCAGCTCTGGGTCGCCGACATCACCTACATCAGGCTGGCCGAGGACTTCGTCTATCTGGCCGTCGTCATCGACGCGTTCTCGCGCAAAGTGGTGGGCTGGGCGCTCGCCGGCCATCTCGAGGCTTCGCTCGCCCTTGAGGCGCTTGATCAGGCGCTCGCGGCGCGCCAGCCCCAGCCCGAAAGTCTCATCCACCACTCCGACCGCGGCGTGCAGTATGCGTGTTCCGACTATGTCGAACGGCTGGAGGCGCGCAAAATCGTCATCAGCATGAGCCGGCCCGGCAACCCTTACGACAACGCCAAGGCCGAGAGCTTCATGAAGACGCTGAAAGCCGAGGAGGTGAACGGCAAGGCCTACGCCAACATCGACGACGCCCGTCGGCAGATCGGCGCCTTCATCGAGACCATCTACAATCGTCAGCGCCTGCACTCGGCGCTGGGCTACAAACCGCCGGTCGAGTTCGAAGCCGAACTGCGGCCGGTCGCGCCAACGCTGAACCAGGACGAAGCCCTGTCACTCAATTAGCGTGTCTCACCAGAGGGGTGCAGTCCATGCAAGCGTCACCGTAATTACGGTAATTACGTAATTAGGCGGCTGACTGCGGTGAGCAGGCGCAACGCTTCCAACGGCTTATTGCGGCCGATTTCCTTTGCGCGGCTCAACGAAGGCGGACGAGGGCGAACTCCGTCGGTCTAGCCCACCAGCCGATCATGCCCTATCATCGCCAGCGAACCGGTCGGCGGGGGCTGATCCGAAAAATCGTGGGAATCGCCGACCCGCCGCCCTTCGCGCCGGCTCGCCTCGGCTGGGGAATGCAGGAGCGAGCGATGGGCCAACGGGCCGAGTTGAGGCAAAAGTTCCGAGAGGAATTCGGCGGCGAGCCGCGCCTCTATCGCGCCCCCGGACGGGTCAACCTGATCGGCGAGCACACCGACTACAACGACGGCTTCGTGCTGCCGGCGGCGCTCGAATTGCGCACCTGGGTCGCGGCGGCGGCGCGGCCCGACCGGCGTCTGCGCGTCCGTTCGCTGCACGCCGGCGCGGCGCTCGAGTTCGATCTCGACGATCCCGCCCCCGCCCCGCGGCGCGACTGGAGCGACTATGCGCGCGGCGTCGCGGTGATGCTGCAAAAAGCCGGCCATCGGCTGGCGGGAGCGGACCTGTTGATCGACAGCGACGTGCCGATCGGCGCCGGGCTCAGCTCCTCGGCGGCGCTGGAAGTCTCGACCGGCTACGCCCTGCTCGATCTTGCCGGCGTCGCGGTCGACCGCACCGAACTCGCGCTCTGCTGCCAGCGCGCCGAGAACGAGTTCGTCGGCATGCGCTGCGGCGTCATGGACCAGTTCATCTCCTGCTACGGCGCCGCGGGCCACGCGTTGCTGCTCGACTGCCGCAGCCTGGCGTTCCGGCTGGTTCCGATCGACCCCTCGGTGCGGCTGGTGATCTGCAACTCGATGGTGCGTCACGAACTGGCGGCGGGCGAATACAACCTGCGCCGCGCGGAGTGCGAGCGCGGCGTGGCGCTGCTCAAATCCGCGCTGCCGGCGATCCGCGCGCTGCGCGACGTCGGCGCCGCCGAGCTGGCCGCGCACGCGGCGTTGCTGCCCGAGCTGACGCTGCGCCGCTGCCGCCACGTCATCACCGAGGACGAGCGCGTCGAGAGCGCCGGGGCGGCGCTCGACGCCGGCCGGGTCGAGGAGTTCGGCCGTCTGATGAACGCTTCGCACGTCAGCATGCGCGACGACTACGAGATCAGTTGCCGCGAACTCGACATTCTGGTCGAGCTCGCCTGGCGCGTCGAGGGCGTGCTCGGCTCGCGCATGACCGGCGGCGGCTTCGGCGGCTGCACGGTGAGCATGGTCAGGGCCGACGCGGTGGAGCGGTTCCGCGCCAGCCTCGCCGCGGGCTATGCGGCGGCGACCGGGATCACGCCCGATATCGTGATCTGCTCGCCGGGCGACGGCGTCGGCGTCGTCGCGCACGACGCGACGGACGCGCGCCGATGACGCCGTTCGCGCAAACTTCGCACCGCCGCCTCAACCCGCTGACGCGCGAATGGGTGCTGGTGTCGCCGCAGCGCACGCAGCGGCCGTGGCTGGGGCAGATCGAGCGGTCGGCGCCGCCCGCCGCGCTTCGCTACGATCCCGAATGTTATCTTTGTCCCGGCAACCGGCGCGCGCACGGCGAAGTCAACCCCGACTATCCCCACACCTTCGTCTTCGCCAACGACTTCCCGGCGCTGCGCGCCGACGCTCGCGGCGAGGCCGTCGAACGCGGCGGACTGATCGTGGCCGAGGCCGAGAGCGGCTTCTGCCGGGTCGTCTGCTTTTCGCCGCGCCACGACCTGACGCTGCCACGCATGACGGTCGAAGAGATCGAGCGGGTGGTCGAGGTGTGGGCCGAGCAGTATCGCGAACTCGGCGGCCTCGAAACGGTCAATTGGGTGCAGATCTTCGAGAACCGCGGCGCGATGATGGGCGCCAGCAACCCGCACCCGCATTGTCAGATCTGGGCCTGCCAGAGCGTGCCAAACGAGGCGGCGAAGGAACTGGCTTCGCAGACCGCCTACCGCGCGAAAGGCGGCGGCTGCTTGCTCTGCGACTACCTCGAGCTCGAACTCGCGTCCGCGGAGCGCGTGGTGTGCGAGAACGAACACTTCGTCGCGCTGGCGCCGTTCTGGGCGGTGTGGCCGTTCGAGACGCTGGTGTTGCCGCGTCGGCATTTCGGGGCCTTCGACGAGATGAGCGCCGCGGAAACGAGGGGGCTGGCCGACCTCCTGCGCAGCTTGACGATCCGCTACGACAATCTGTTCGAGATCGCGTTTCCCTATTCGATGGGTCTCCACCCCTCGCCGACCGACGGGGCGAAGCACACGGAATGGCATTTCCACGCACACTTCTATCCGCCGCTGCTGCGCTCGGCGACGGTGCGCAAGTTCATGGTCGGCTTCGAGATGCTCGGCTCGCCGCAGCGCGACATCACGCCGGAGAGCGCGGCCCAGCGGCTGCGCGAGGCGCCGGCGGCGCATTATCTCGACCGGTCCGAGGATCCGGGCGGCGCCCGGCGCTGAGGCGGGGGGGCCGAGCCTCGTCGCCGCGGCGACAAAGCCCCTTGCAAATCGAAATGACCGAACGGCGGCGCGCGGGCCGATCCTGTGGTCGGTCGGCCGACGGCTGCGACGGTCAACGAAGACGGTCAACGAAGGGCGGCCGTCGCTACGTGAGGAAGCGCGATTTCTCTTTGACAAAAATCAAGTGACGAAGGCCTGCTGATTTAGTATGATTATTCTCTCGCGTTTTCGACGCGAAGGTCTTGCTGCCTCTCGGACAAGGAAAACATCGACAAGGAACGGACGTCGAAAAGGGCGGAAGCCAAGTGCAAGGTTCCGTCGACGGCTTCGGACACGCGCTCGAAGGGAAAGGGCGCGAGGTGGTGGTTTTTCGGAGCGGAGTTGGTTGCAGGCGCAAAAACTCACGGAGGATTTCATGGTCAAGGCAAATATGCGGCGCGTGCTCGTGACGACGGCGGCGCTCGCTCTCGCCGTCGGCGCGGTTCAAACCGCGCATGCGACGGACCCGGTGGCTAAGTGGTGTCAGGGCGTCAAGATCGCCGCGTTCCCCGGCGGCCCGCAGGGCGGCGTGTTCGCCAACAACGTCTACAACGGCTATCGGCAGGCCGAACTCGACCTCGGGCCGGCGGTCACCTACTACTTCTCCAACTGGGATCCCAACCTGATGATCACCCAGTTGCAGCAGGCGATCGCCACCAAGGTCGACGGCATCGCCTTCATGGGCCATCCCGGCGACGCGGCGACGGATCCGCAGATCGACAAGGCGTTCGCCGCCGGCATCATCTTCACCACGGCGAACACCGCGCTGCCGGACGCCGAGGCGAAGTACGGGCCGGCGGGCATGGGCTACGTCGGCGCGCCCAATCATCTCGCGGGCCTCGCGCTGGGAGCGGAAGCGGCCAAGCGCGCCGGCCTCAAGGCGGGCGACCTCGCCTTTGTCTGGGGCCTCAAGGGCCAGGGCGGCGACCGCGGCTCGCGCACGGTCGGCGTCATCGAGTTGATCGAAAAGGCCGGCGCCAAGGTCATCTATCAGGAGATCGACAAGGCGGTGGACGCCGATCCGAACGCCGGCACAGCGGTCTTCGTCGGCGTGATGAAGGCCAACCCGGACATCAAGCTCGTCGTCACCGACCACGGCGCCCTGACCGCCAACGTCGGCGTCTACGCGCGCGCCGCGTCGCTGAAGCCCGGCCAGGTGTTCTTCGCCGGCTTCGACATGTCGCCGGCCACCGCCAAGGCGGTCAAGGACGGCTATCAGGAGCTGGTGATCGACCAGCAGCCCTACCTGCAGGGCTATCTGCCGATCCTCAACATCTGCCTGACCAAGAAGTTCGGCTTCTCCGGTCTCGACATCAACACGGCCGGCGCCTTCGTCGATCCGAAGAACGTCGACGCCATCGCGCCGCTCGCGGCGCAGGAAATCCGTTAGGATAAGTGGGGCTAGTTGGCACCAAAGCCGGGGCGCCCGTTCGGCGCCCCGGTCATTTCATAAAGGAGAGGACCGAAGTGTCTCAGTCTGCGTCGCCGGGCGCCGACGCGCCGCCCGTCATCGAGCTGCGCCATGTTTCCAAGACTTTTGGCGAGGTGCGGTCGCTCGCCGATGCAAACTTCCAAGTGAATCCGCGCGAAATCGTCGGCCTGCTCGGCGACAACGGCGCCGGCAAGTCCACCCTCATCAAGGTGGTGATGGGATTCTACGCTCCCGACGCCGGCGGCGAGGTCTATTTCCATGGCGAGCGCGTCGACGACTGGTCGGTGGCGAAGGCGCGCGGCCTCGGCATCGAGACCGTCTATCAGGAACGCGCGCTCTGCGAGAAGCAGCCGATCTGGCGCAATATGTTCATGGGCCGCGAGCTGCGCAACCGCATCGGCTTGCTCGACGTCGAGCGCATGCGCAACGAATGCGCGCGGCTGATGAGCGAGCACATGGGCTTCACCTCGACGGCAGTGCATCCCGACAACGTCGTCGCCACCATGTCGGGCGGCGAGAAGCAGGGCGTCGCGATCACCCGCGCCCTCTATTTCGAAGCCGAGCTCGTCATTCTCGACGAGCCGACGATGGGCCTGTCGCTCAGCGAGACCAAGAAGACGCTCGACTTCGTCCGCCACATCAAGGACGTCGGCAAGTCGGCGATCTTCATCGATCACAATATCTTCAACATCTATCCGGTCGTCGATCGGCTCTACGTGCTCGATCGCGGCAGGGTCGCGGGCATGTACAATCGCGCCGACATCACGATGGATCAGCTGATCGAGCGGCTCTATCACGTTGCGCGAACCGGGACGATGGAGCTGCCGTCATGACCGAAGAAGCTGCGGAATCCCGCCCGGTCGGCTACAAGGCCGCGCCGCCGTCGCTGCTGACGCGTTACGGCAGCCAGATGGGCATCGTCGGCGTCGGCTTCGCGATGTGGCTCGCCTTCGTCATCGCCGCGCCGCGCGTGTTCACCGACGTCGACATCTACCTCGCGTTCGCCGAGACGACGCCGCTGTTCGGCATCGTCGCGTTGTCGTTGACTTTCGTCGTGATCACCGGCGAAATCGATCTTTCCTTTCCCTCGGTGATGGCGCTCGGCACCGCCGCGTTTTGTCTCGCGACCGCCCACGCCGGCTGGCCGTGGTGGGTCGGCGTGATCGTCGGGCTCGCGACGGGCGTCGCCTGCGGCCTCCTCAACGGGATTCTCGTGGCGACCCTCAACATTCCCTCGCTCGTCATCACCATCGGCACCCAGTTCTTGTTCCGCGGCCTCGAGCTTGTCTTGATGAACGGCACCGGCGTGCCGCTGGGCGACGACAAATACCCGCAAATGCATGCGCTGCTGCGCGAGCCGCTGTTCGGCTTTCCCGTGCAGACCCTTTGGATGATCGCGATCGTGGTCGCCGAATGGATATTGCTCAACCGCACCCAGTTCGGCGCCCACGTGTTCTTGGTCGGCGACAACCAGATCAGCGCGCGGCTGATGGGCGTCAACGCCGGACGAGTCAAGATCAAGGCGTTCGTGCTGGTCGGGGTCACCGCGGTGTTCTGCGGCATGCTGAGCTCGATCTACGGCTATTATTTCTGGCCGAGCACCGGCGACGGCTCGCTGCTGAACACCATCGCCTCGGTGTTCCTGGGCGGCACGTCGGTGTTTGGCGGCACCGGCTCGGTGGTCGGCACGTTCGTCGCGGCCTTTATCATCGGCGCGATCAACGCGGGCATCGTCTCGGCGGGCGTCAACGCGTTCTACACCCAGTTGGCGTTCGGTCTGGTCATCGTCGTCTCGGTCGTCCTGCAGACGATCATCGACCGCCGCATTCGACGCCAGTCCGTCACCGGACAGTGAGGCCCTGCCGCCTCCCGCGCACCCAGCGCCACAGCGCCCATTGGCGCCGCCAGAGCGAGGGCGCGGCGTACGGTTCGAACGGCGCGCCGGCGCGTCGCAGCCGCGCGAGATCGAGCCGCGCCGCGCCCAAGGGGATGAAGGCGGGAAGGACGGCCGGCGGGAGATCGACGACAAGCGCCTCGGCTTCCTCCAGGCGCCGCCGCGCCTCGGCGGCGAGATCGCTCAAGACGGCGCGCAAAGGCGCGCCGTCGCGGCGCCCGCGCACGTCGGCGAGCGAGGCGCCCCGGCGCTCCAGCATTTCGCGCGGCAGATAGACGGGGCCGCGCGCGCTCGTCGCGGCGAACGTCCGCAAGGCCTCGGTCAGGCCGGCGGCGAGCCCGGCGGCGCCGCTCGCCTCGGCCGCGCCGAGATCGCGCCCTTCGCCGAGGATCAGCGCCGCCAGATGAAACGACGCCGACGCGGTTCGGCGGCAATAGGCCTCGAGATCGGCGAGCGTCGGCATGGCGTCGTCGGTGAGATCGAAGCTCCGCGCCTGCAGCCAGTCGTCGAACGCCGCCGCCGGCAGCGCGAACCTCGTCTTCGCGTCGATCAGCGCGGCGGCGACGGGATGGCCCGCGGCCTCCGCCTCGCGCTCCCCCGCCAGCGCCTCGCGCCACCACGCCAGGCGCATCTCGCTGGCGAGCGGTTCGCGCGCGGCGGCGCGAATGCGCGCGATCTCGTGAGCGAAGGCGGCGAGCGCGTGAAGGGGCGGGCGCGCCGCCTCGGGCGCGAAAAGGGCCGAGAGCCAGCGGTCGCGTTCGCGCTCGCGCGCGAGGCCGGCGCAATGGGCGTACGCCCGCGCCAGCGCGTCGGCGCGCTCTTCGCCGGCGCTCACGGCGCGGCGAGGAGCAGGGCCGCGACGCGGCGGTTTTCGTCGATCATCACATTGTAGACTCGCAACGCAGGGCCCGTCGCCATCGCCTCGAAGCGGAGGCCCGCCGCGCGCAGGCGGTCCTCGAGCGCGGGCGCCAGCGGCGCCGCCCGCGCCCCGGCGCCGATCACGACGAACTCGATCGAACCCGGTCCGGCCTCGAGTTCCGTAAACAGCGGCGCCAGCGCATCGGCGTCGATTTCGCTCGGCGCGCGAATCGCGACCGCGCCGACGCCCTTCGGCGTCGCCAGGATCGAACCGACGTGCGAAAGGCCGGCAAAACGAAAGCCGCCGGCCCCGTAGGCCTCGATCGCATGACGACCGGGAACGTAGGCGCGCGGGCGCGGCGCGTTCACACCCTCGCCTTGGCGGCGGCGGCGGCGCCCGCCTCCGCCTCGTTCCCCTTGTCGAACACGTCGGCGCGCACGCCGAGATAGATCAGCATCGGCGAGCAGATGAAGATCGAGGAATAGGTGGCGACGAATATGCCCCAGATCATCGCCGCCGAGAACGAGCGGATCACGTGGCCGCCGAGGAAGAACAGCGCCAGCAGCGCGAGAAACACCGTCGTCGCCGTCATGATCGTGCGCGGCAGCACCGCGTTGACCGACATGTCGACGATCTCGGCGGTCGACAGGCGCTTGTACTTGCGCATGACCTCGCGGATGCGGTCGAGCACGACCACCGTCTCGTTGAGCGAATAGCCGACGATGGTCAGGATCGCCGCGATCGAGGTCTGGTTGAACTCCAACTGGGTGACGCAGAAAAAGCCGACCGTGAGCAATAGGTCGTGCATCGTGCCGATGATGGCGCCGACGGCGAACTGCCATTCGAAGCGGAACCAGAGATAGGCGAGCACCGCCAGAATGGCGACGACGACGCCGAGCGTGCCGGCCTGCACCAGTTCGCCGGACACGCGCGGGCCGACCGTCTCGACGCTGCGGAATTCGTAGGCCTCGCCGAACGTCGCGCGCAATTTGCCGATCGCGGTCTGCTGGCCGGTCTCCCCGCCGGGCTGCACGTTGAGGCGAACGGTGACGTCGCTTTCGGCGCCCGAGCGCTGCGCTTCGACCGGGCCCAGGCCGAGCCCCTCGGCCTTGCTGCGCAAGTCGGCCAGGTCCGCCGCGCCGCTCTTGGCGCGCAGCTCCACCTGCGTGCCGCCGGCGAAGTCGATGCCGAAATTCATGCCGACGAAAAAGAACATCAGCACCGCGATGATCGACAGGCACGCCGACAAGGGATAGCTGACGCGGCGGAGCCGCATGAAACCGAATTTGGTGTTTTCCGGCGCGAGGCGGAGCAGTTTCATCGAGCCAATCTTTCGCCTGACGTCATATCGGCAGCGCGCTGGGGCGAAGCCGGTGGTACCACAGCGCGATCATCATGCGCGTCATCGTCACCGCCGTGATCACCGAAGTCAGAATGCCCAGCCCGAGCGAAATCGCGAAGCCGCGCACCGCGCCCGAGCCGAAGAGATAGAGGATGACCGCCGCCACGAACATCGTCACGTTGGAGTCGATGATGGTGGCGAAGGCGCGCTTGAAGCCAGCGTCGAGAGCGGAAATCACCGAGCGCCCGAGATGCCCCTCCTCGCGGATGCGCTCGTAGATCAGCACGTTCGAATCGACCGCCATGCCGATGGTGAAGACGATGCCCGCGATGCCGGGCAAGGTCAGCGTCGCTCCCAGCAGCGCCATCGAGGCGAAGATGAAGAGGATGTGCACGCCCAGCGCCAGATCGGCGAAAATTCCGAACACGCCGTAGGTCGTCAGCATGTAGACGACGACCAGCGCGCCGCCGACGAAGGCCGCGCGCTTGCCCGCGTCGATCGAATCCTGGCCGAGCCCGGGGCCGACGGTGCGCTCCTCGACCACCGTCAGCTTGGCCGGAAGCGCGCCGGCGCGCAGCAGCACCGCCAGATTGTCGGCCTCTTCGACGGTGAAATTGCCGGTGATCTGGCCGGAGCCGCCGGTGATCGGCGAGAGAATGCGCGGCGCGGAAATCACCTTGCCGTCGAGCACGATGGCGAACAGCCGCCCGACGTTCTCGGAGGTGACCTGGCCGAATTTCTGGCCGCCGCGCAGATTGAAGCGGAAACTGACGTCGGGCTCGCCGGTGCGCGAATCGAAGCTCGGCTGCGCGTCGACGAGGTCCTCGCCCGCCACCATTACCCGCTTCTGCACCGGAATCGTGCCGCCCTGCTGCTGGGGAAGAACGTCGAATTCGCTCGGGGGATCGCCGGGATCGGCGACCAGACGGAACTCCAGCTTGGCGGTGGCGCCCAGCAAATCCTTCACCTTGGTGGTGTCCTGAAGGCCCGGCACTTCGATCAGGATCCGGTCGTTGCCCTGCTGCTGGACGTTGGTCTCCTTGGTGCCGGCGCCGTTGAGGCGGCGGTTCAGCACTTCAATCGACTGGGTGACGGCGTGGCGGATCTTCTCGGTGGTGGCGGCTTCCGTCAGCAGCAGCTGCACCGCGCCGTCGCCGGTGTCGGAAATGTCGAGCCCATGCCCGGCCGCGCCGGTCAGCGCCCCGCCGACGTTCTGATTGAGCGGCCGCAATAGCTCGAGCGCGCGCGCGCGCTCGGCCGGGTCGGCGATGCGCACGACGACGCCGCGCGGCTGCATCGCGATGCCGCCGCTGATCGAAATCTTGCCTTCGCGCATCTTGGCGCGCACGTCGTCGCGCAACGTTTCGACCTGCGCCTTGGTCACCGAGACGCTGTCGACCTCCATCAGAATATGCGCGCCGCCTTGCAGATCGAGACCGAGCACGATAGCGCGGAACGGCAAGAAGGAAGGAAGGCGGCTCTCCACCGCCGCCACGATCTCCCGCGGCAGAAAGCTCGGGACGATCGCCAGCGCCGCGAAGGCGACGAGCGCCAGTATGGAGGCGACCTTCCAGGAAGCGAGACGAAACATCGGGACTGAAAATCTCCCGCGCCAGCGAGGCGCGTTCGACGCGCCGGCGGCGCTTCAGGGGTTGGCGGCGTCTTTCTTGGCCGGCGGCGTCTTGGCGGCGGGGACGTCCTTGACCGGTTCGCCCTTCGAACGCACCTCGGCGAGCCCAGAGCGCGCCACGCGAACCCTGACGTTGGGCGCGATCTCGAGTTCGATTTCCATGTCGTCGGTCGATTTGGTGATCTTACCGATCAATCCGCCGCTGGTGACGACGACGTCGCCGCGCCGCGCCCCCTGCACCATCGCTTTCTGCTCCTTGGCGCGCCGCTGCTGCGGGCGCAGGATGAGAAAATACATGATGGCGAAAATGAGGATGAAGGGGGCGAATTGAACCAACATGTCGCTCGACCCCGTCGGGGCCGAGCCGGTGGCTTGGGCGAAGGCTGGCGTGATCAACAAGGGCGAGGACTCCGGCGGCGCGCCGGGAAGGGCGCGGATCGAGGGGGGGTCGTCAAAGGCGACGCATATATAACCGGCGCCGCCGCGAAAGCAACGGCGCAGGCGGAAACGCCCCCGCGGCTGTCGCCCGGCCTCTCCTAACCGAAAACGCAGGGAGAGCACGGGCGAGGGGCCTAGGCGCTGGCCGGACGCCTCGCCAATCGCCCCGCTCGCGGCGCCTTGCCTTGCGCGGCGCGGCGCGGCAAAAGCGCGCCATGCTGCACATCAACGAGCTCACCTATCGCCTCGGCGAGCGCCTGCTGTTCGATCACGCGAGCGCGGCGCTGCCGACCGGCGCGCGCGTCGGCCTGGTCGGGCGCAACGGCGCCGGCAAGACCACCTTGTTCCGCCTGATCTCTGGCGAAATCAGCGGCGAAAGCGGCTCGATCTCGCTTCCCAGGCACACCCGTATCGGCCGCGTCGAGCAGGAGGCGCCCGGCGGCGCCGAGACGCTGATCGACTTCGTGCTCGCCGCCGACCGCGAACGCGCCGCCCTCCTCGCCGAAGCGGCGGCGGCGAGCGATCCGCTGCGCATCGCGGAAATCCAGACCCGGCTCGTCGACATCGACGCCCATTCCGCCCCGGCGCGCGCCGCGCGAATCCTGAGCGGCCTCGGCTTCGACGAGGCGGCGCAGAACCGCGCCCTCGCCGAATTCTCGGGCGGCTGGCGCATGCGCGTCGCCCTCGCCGCGGTGCTGTTCTCGGCCCCCGACCTCCTGCTGCTCGACGAGCCCACCAACTTCCTCGATCTCGAAGGCGTGCTGTGGCTGATCGACTATCTCAAGTCCTGCCCGGCGACGGTCGTCGTCGTCAGCCACGACCGCGACCTGCTCGACGATGTCGTCGGCCACATTCTGCATCTCGAGCGCGCCAAATTGACGCTGTGGAGCGGCGGCTACACCAGCTTCGAGCGCCAACGGCGCGAGCAACAGGCGCTGCACGGCAAGGCGCTGAAGAAGCAGGAGGCGCGGCGCCGGCATCTCCAGGCGTTCGTCGACCGCTTCCGCGCCACCGCCACCAAGGCGACGCAGGCCCAATCGCGCCTGAAGATGCTGGCCAAAATGGAGCCGATTTCGGCGGTGGTCGATGAGACGGTTCTGCCGTTCGCCTGGCCGCCGATCGCCAAGCGGCTCAGCCCGCCGATCGTGGCGATGGAGAAGGCGAGCGTCGGCTACGGCGACCGCGTCGTGCTCTCCAGGCTCACCCTCACGCTCGCCAACGACGACCGCATCGGCCTGCTCGGCGCCAACGGCAACGGCAAGTCGACGTTCGCCCGATTCGTCGGCGGGCGCCTCGAGCCGATGAGCGGCCGAATCGTGCGCGCCGCCAAGCTCGACGTCGGCTTCTTCGCCCAGCACCAGATCGACGACCTCGACCTCGAGGGAACGCCCTACAGCTGCGTCGCCGAGAGGATGCGCGGCGCGCCCGAGGTCAAGATTCGCGGCCGCGCAGCGCTGATCGGCTTTTCCGGCGCGCGCGCCGACACGAGAATCGCGGCGCTGTCGGGCGGCGAAAAGGCCCGCCTGCTGATGGGCCTGGCGACCTTCGCCGGGCCGCAACTCCTGATCCTCGACGAGCCGACCAACCATCTCGACATCGACAGCCGCGCCGAACTGATCGAGGCGATCAACGAATACGAAGGCGCCTGCATCCTGGTCTCGCACGACCGGCGCCTGCTGGAGGCCTGCGTCGACCGGCTATGGCTGGTCGCGGGCGGCACGGTGCGCGCCTTCGAGGGCGACCTCGCCGACTACGGCCGCTTCGTGCTCGACCAGAGCGCGCCGCAAGCGCGCGCCAAGAAAGAGGGCGCAGCCGCCCGCCCCGCGCCGGCGCCCGAGCGGCGCGAAGCCGCCAAGCCGCGCCGCGAGCTTGCGCCATTGCGCAAGGAGATCGAGGCGGTCGAGCAGAAGATGCGCCGCTTCCAGGACCTGCTGCGTCGCGTCGACGACGCGCTGGCCGAGGCCGGCGAGACGGCGGGCAATTCGGCCAAGGTCATCGATCTCGCGGCCAAGCGCGCCGAGCTGGAGCGCGCGTTGACGGCGGCCGAGGACGCTTGGCTCATGCTTTCGGCGCAGGCCGAGGCGGCGGGGTGAGGGACGAGAGCGGGCGCCGCGTCAGCGCTCGCGCGCCGCTCGACGCTCGTCGTCGGTCATCCACTCCGACAGGTCTTGCGGCGGGGGCGGCGGCGGCTCGGGGGGCGTCGAGGCGTTGAGACGGGCGGTCTCGGCCGCCAGACGCTCGCGCCAACATTGCGCGGCTTCGGGATCGGTCACGAGGTTGCAGAGATAGTCGAACGTGCGCTCGGTGTGCATGCGCACGACGGACCAATTCCACGGCCAGATCTCCGCCGCACGCATCTGCGCCAGCAAATCCTCGAGCCGGTTGGTGACATGGACTTGCTTGGGAACGTAGACTTCCGGCTTCTTGTGCGCCTCGCCGAACAAGTCGGGCTGCTCCGCCGGACCAAACAGGTTCGGCTCTGTGGCGGGCGACGATTTGCGACGCGATTCGCTGCGGGACATGGCGGAATCGTAGCATTCGGACGTGCGTGGGTCACGCGCGGCGGAGCGCTTATCCCCGGTCGGGGAACGCGGCGCGATAGGCTTCGTCGATGCGCCGCGGCCACGGCAGGTAAATTCATTCAGCCGCATCCAGCGCAAGCGCGCCCTGTTTCGGAATCAGATGAACAGAATGACCACCGATGATCCGATCGAACGTCGCTGTCATTTCAGCGTCCGTGGCGTCGCCAAGGAACCGAAACACCGATGCAGCAAGGTATTCGCGGTTCAGATCGTACGCCACCCATCGACGACCAAGCGATTCCGCGACCTGCCCTGTTGTGTTTGATCCAGCAAAAATATCGACAACGAGATCACCGGGTTCCGTCAGGTATTTGATAAAGAACTCGGGGAGCTTCGGCGGGAACCGCGCAGGGTGCCCTTTGACGCCAATCGTCTTGCACCCGCGGAGATACCCTCCATTGCTGTCGGTATTCGGGTATTGCAACAGATTCGAGGGTAACGCCCCACCGTTGTCTGTTCCAAAGCCCTTGCCGATGTCGTGCCCACTCGGCCGCAGCTTCGGCGAGTAAAAACTATCCGGGTCTTTGAGCAGCTTTTTCATGCGCTCGCTATAGGGCGCGAGCACTTTTGTAACATTCGCTTTAGGCCACTCCGACTTGCTAAACCACCAGACTGTATTGACGGCGTCTTTGGCCCGAATTTTTCGCCTGTTCACCCACTCGATTGGCGACGGCAATTTGGCCGGATTGAACCAGTAGAAGTCTTCTGCAAGGAAGAAGCCGAGTTCGTCACAGAATTGAATCGGGATGCGGAAATTGTAGAGGCTTCGCGTCGGAACCCCCTTTTGGTAGGCCCCTCCGAGATCGAGCACGAAGCTCCCGTCGTCCCTCAATTTTCGATGCACGATGACCGCAAATTCGGCCAGCCAGTCTATGTACTCATGTTGCTCCTTGTTGCCATATTCCTTTTGCCGCTGAAGCGCGAACGGCGGCGAGGTCATCACCAGATTGATGGAACCGTCCGGCAGGCCTGCGAGAAGGTCCAGAGCGTCCCCGCAATGCGCCTCACCGCGACCTGTCCGATAAATTAGCGTTTCCGCCATCCCACACCCTTCAAGCCATCAGTCGTCCGCGATTCGCGTCGCGCGATTGCTACTTATAGGCTGTCGACTCATAGTCATCAAGCTCTAATGCTCGGCCGATGAACGGAGCAGACTCTACAACCCTTCGAGAGACGTTGGCGAAAAATGTCCGCCTGGTCCGCAACAAACTTGGGTTGAGTCAGGAGCAGCTTGCAGACGAAGCTGGGCTGCATCGGACGTATATAGGCTCAATAGAGCGAGCCGAACGCAATGTCTCTATCGATAACATAGAAAAACTTGCCAGGGCTCTCAAAGTAAAACCAACTTTTCTATTATCCGCCGAGAAGCACTAATGGGCTTTAAAGCGGACACTAGCTTTCTAAGATTTCTGACCATGGGCGCTGCAGGCGCCCAGCAGACGATGGCGCAAATGCGTAGGGCCGGACTTCGCGCCAATCGAGTTGGAGCGATACTGCACGTCGAACAAGATTTGGTCCACGAAGGTGAAGCGCCTTCGGCTTCCTGACATTCTTTGCGTGCGAACGGGCTTGCGAGTTGAGGTCCGCGCAAAATCTGACCTCAAGATACGCATGAGCGACGCCCCAGCCAATCCCGACCGACGGTGGCACGCGGGCCTTAGAGACGCTGATCTTTGCGCCTTCATCGCTTGTTTCCAGGAGAACGGAGTTGCTGTTCCGGCGGCCGAAGCTGTATTTTTCGAGGTCGGCGACCTGAAAGCCACGGAAAGACAATCTAAACTCGGCCCACCGAAGTCTGCTTCGGAAGGAGCCGAACGTGATCGAGAATGGGCGTCAACTGTTCCCAGACGAAGCGGCACTGTTCAGTCCGTCGATGCCAACACGATCCGCGTATTAATGAGCGCCGACAATGAAGCCCCCGAACGGATTCAATCGTTTCGATTGAGCCGCAAAATTACTTACGTCTCGCCAGGTGAGAACTTCGTGGCGAAGGCCACCATTCTTGCGGGCGTTCCTGCAAAGCGTGTCCAAATAAACGCCTACCAAAATCATGACTATGACCCAATTGCTGACATCGCCGCAATAAACCCCGTCGATCGCTACGCAGCGGTGAAATCGCTCCCTTTCCGACCGGACAAGAGAGAAATCGCTTTATCTGCGATCGAGCGGCGGCTCGATGTTGAGACGGATAATCGAGTGCTGCTCGAAGCAGCAGGTTCCGGAGCGATTTTGGGATTGGCGAAAGCTGAGGAGCGCCTCGAAGGGTTCGTATGGAACCACAATGGCGCAGACCTTCGAATGGAGGCCGTCCTGATCTTAACCGAGTCGAACAAACCTAACGCAAGAGACATTCTGCTTCGCATAGCGATGGACCCGCGATTTGCCGGCGACGAAATCCGGCAAGCGGCGGTTTGGGGCCTCGGCAAAGCAGGTCTCAAACACTATGCAAGCCTAATTTCCTTTCTCGGTGATCCCGATCCCGATGTCGTTTTGCATGCTATCGCGGGATTTGGCACGGACGTCCCCACAAACGTCATAGATGATCTAATTCGCGAAGTGAACGAAGCTAACTTACGCCGCGCTCCTGCCGCTTCGGAAGCTCTTCGCCAAGTCGGCTCCGACGCAGCGCTTGCTCGGCTAATCCAAGCTGCCCGCACCAATAACGCTCCCTCCGAATGGTTGCTGGCGACGCTTGGTCGTTTCCCGGAATCGAAGGTCCGCCGCGCTTTGGCTGGTGATCCGCTCCTCGATCGGGTGAGCCCCATCCTTCTCTTATCGGGCTCATCCAACTGGATGGCTCAAGAAGCCGTCGACTCCGACCTGAAGTTCCTCAACAAGCAGAATCTCTAACCCGACTCGCCTGGTCGTTCTTGCTTAGGCGCAGCGCGACTGGTGTGCTCGGTCTGCTCCGCGATCGGCGTTTCGCGGATTTGCTTGAGATAGGCTTCAAAAGGCGACGGCATGCCCTATGTCGCGCGCCGGCGCACGCCTCGTCAACGCGTTTGAGCCGCGTGCGCCATTTTGTCCAGAAAATACCGGGCAAGAGCCGCTCGCTTCCCTCCCCCGCCCTACCGCGCCTACTCCCAGCCGCCGTCCTCGCGTTCCCGCCAATAGCTCGGCGCGGCCGGGCCGGCGGCGTTGTCGACCGCGGCGGTTCCCTTCCGGCGCGGCGCGCATTAGGATGGGCGCGAGTTTCGTCTTGAGGGAGGCTGGAGCGATGCGCGTCGCCGGACTGGTTCTGTTGGCCGGTGGGTTGGCTCTCGGCGGCGACGCCCTCGCCCACGGGATAGGGCATCACGAACCGCCGCTGAAGTTTTGCGATCAAGGCGGGACGGCCTATAAGCCCGGCGACTATTGCTACACGAGCTGCGACCCCCGCCGCGCCTGCGACATCGAAGTGTGCACGCGCGACGGCTCGTGGATGACCATGTACGGCTGCAAAGCGCGCGATTGCCGCCGCCTCTGCTGAGCCCGTCCGCAAGCCGGCGGGCGCGGCGATCCTTTTTCGCCGGGCTTACCGCGACGCGAGCGCAATTCCCCGTTTGACGCCCCCGCGACCAGCGTCGTTCGCGCAAGTCCCTTTCGCCCCGCGCGCGCGTCCCGATGAGCGCCGCGTGAGTCAGGCCGCGCGAGCGAAGCGCCGCCTCGTTGTCGCGCAAGCGGGCGATGAGCGCGTCTCCGTCCATGGAAAACAGCATGCCACAACGCGCTTGCGGCGGCGGGTCGGTCAGAGCCGCCCGTCCCGCCCGTTCCCTCGCCCGCCGCGCCGCGTTTCGGCCCGCAAGGGGCGCGCGCAAGAGGAATTTGCGCGCGCGGCGCCGCCGGACGCTGGCCGGGCGATCCGGCGCTCGCCGATCGAAAGGATTCTTCAATAGGTTATACGGCCCACGGCACAATGTCCCAGTTCGGGTTCGATCCCCCGCGCAGGCCGGTTCGCCGATTTGCAACGCGGTCCCGCGCTCTCTATGAGTTCGACCAAGAGCCGGCTCGTTGGCCGGCTTTCGTTGATGGAGGCGGACAAATGGCTGGTGGAAGCGTTTTGCGGGCGGCGCTCGCATGTTCCCTGCTCGTACTCGCCGGCGCGGCGAGCGCGAAGGACTGGAAGACCGTGGTCATCGGCATGGAGGGCGGCTACGACCCGTACAACCTCACCGATCCGAGCGGCAAGATCGTCGGCTTCGAGCCCGACCTCGCGATGGACGTCTGCGCGCGCATCAAGGTCGAATGCAAGATCATCGCGCAGGACTGGGACGGCATGATCCCCGGCCTGCAGGCCGGCAAGTTCGACGTCATCATGGACGGCATGTCGATCACCGACGAGCGCAAGCAGACGATCGACTTCTCGGTTCCCTACGCCAACGTGCCCGCGGCGCTCGCGACGGCGAAGGCGAGCCCGCTCGCCAAGCTCGCCGGCGCCGAAACCCTGGTCAACTTCGAGAAGGACAAGGCGACGGCCGAGGCCACGCTCAAGGCGCTGAGGGAGGCGCTGAAGGGCAAGACGATCGGCGTGCAGGTGTCGACCACCCACGCGGCCTTCGCCAGCAATCACCTCAAGGATGTCGCGACGATCAAGGAATACAAGACTACCGACGAGCGCGACCTCGACCTGAAGTCGGGGCGCATCGACGCGGTGCTCGACGACGAGACGGAGGTCGCCGCGATGCTCGGCAAGGACGACGCGAAGGACTTCACCGAATTCGGTCCGCATCTGACCGGCGGCGACTTCGGCATCGGCGTCGGCATGGGCCTGCGCAAGAGCGACGCCGACCTCACCGCCAAGTTCGACGCGGCGATCAAGGCGGCGATTGCCGACGGCTCGGTCAAGAAGTACTCCTTGACGTGGTTCAAGATCGACACGACGCCCTAACACGGAAGAATCCGGCTCGTGAACTGGCTGACGGCGCTCGGCTTTGGCGAACGCGGCTGGGGTCCGGCGCTGCTCGAAGGCGCCGTGATGACGTTGCTCGTCTCGACCGCGGGTCTCGCGATCGGGGGCGTGCTCGGCTCGCTCGTCGCCTGGGCTAAGCTCTCAGGCGCGCGCGTCGCCGGCGCGATCGGCGAGGGTTACGCGGCGCTGTTCCGGGGGCTGCCGGAGCTGCTGGTGGTTTATTTCGTCTACTTCGGCAGCTCCGCGTTGCTCACCGCCGCGGCCCATCTCCTCGGCGTCGAAGGCTTCGTCGGCGTGCCCGCCTTCGCGGCGGGCGCGCTCGCCGTCGGCGTCATTTCCGGCTCCTACCAGGCCGAGGTGTTCCGCGGCGCCTTCCTTGCCGTCGCCAAGGGCGAGCTCGAGGCGGCGCGGGCGGTCGGCATGGGCCGCTGGCTGATGTTCCACCGCATCATCGCGCCGCAGGTGCTGCGCTTCGCCATCCCCGGCCTTGGCAATCTCTGGCAGGTCGCGCTCAAGGATTCGTCGCTGATTTCGGTCACCGGGCTCGCCGAGCTGATGCGCGCGAGCCAGCTCGCCTCCAACGCGACGCACAAGCCTTTCACCTATTACGTCGCCGGCGGCGCGCTCTATCTCCTTCTCACCGCGTTCTCCGACCGCGTGTTCGATTTCGCCGAGGCGCGCGCGACGCGCGGCATGCAGCGCGAAGCGACGTAAATGATGGGCCTCGCTTTCACCTGGACGACGTTCCTGCGCCTGATGGCGGCGCTGCAGGTGACGCTCTCGGTGTGGGGGCTGTCGGTGTTCATCGGCGCCTTCATCGGCGCCGGCGTCGCCTGGATGCGCGTCAGTGGCGTCAAGCCGCTGGAAGGGTTGGCGCGCGCCTATATCTTCGTCTTCCGCGGCGCGCCGCTGCTGGTGCAGCTGTTCGTCGTCTATTACGGCCTCTCGTCGTTTCCGGCGGTGCGCGCGAGCATCTTCTGGCCTTTCCTGCGCGACGCGTTCAACTGCGCCACGCTCGCCTGCGCGCTGTGCACCGCAGCCTATCAGAGCGAGATCTTCCGCGGCGCGCTCTCCGGCGTGCCGCCGAGCCAGGTCGAGGCGGCGCGCGCCTGCGGCATGTCGGGCTTGCTGTTGTTCCGCCGCGTGATCTTTCCCATCGCGCTGCGCCAGGCGCTGCCCGCCTACTCGACCGAAGTGATCTCGATGGTCAAGGCGACGGCGCTGGTGTCGCTGGTGACGCTGTGGGACGTGATGAGCGTCGCCCTGAAGATCCGCAACGACACGCTCGTCACTTACACGCCGCTGCTGATCGCCGGCGCGATCTATTTCGTGCTCAACTACTTGATCGCCCGCGCCTTCCTGCTGATCGAACATGGGTTGTCGCCGCACTTGCGCGCGCGGCCCGCCTGAGGGAAATCGAATGCCGGAAAGCAACGGGTACGCGCTGACGGTCTCGGGATTGCGCAAACGCTTCGGCGCCCTCGAAGTGCTCAAGGGCGTCTCTCTGCAGGCGCGCGAGGGCGACGTGATTTCGATCCTCGGCTCTTCGGGTTCCGGCAAGAGCACGCTGTTGCGCTGCATCAACCTGCTGGAGACGCCGGACGAAGGCGTGGTGACGGTCGCCGGCGAGACGATCTTGATGCGCAAGACGCGCGACGGACGCGCCGAGCCCGCCGACCGTCGCCAAGTCGACCGCATCCGCTCCGAGCTCGGCATGGTGTTTCAGAGCTTCAACCTGTGGTCCCACATGACGATCCTCGAAAATGTCATGGAGGCGCCGATTCACGTGCAAAAGCGGCCGCGCGCCGAGTGCGTCGACGAAGCGCAAGCGCTGCTCGACAAGGTCGGCATCGGCGACAAAGCGAATTACTATCCGGTGCATCTTTCCGGCGGCCAGCAGCAGCGCGCCGCGATCGCTCGCGCGCTGGCGATGAAGCCGAAGGTGATGCTGTTCGACGAACCGACCTCGGCGCTCGACCCCGAACTGGTCGGCGAAGTTCTGCGCGTCATGCGTTCGCTCGCCGAGGAGGGTCGCACCATGCTCATCGTCACGCACGAGATGGGCTTCGCGCGCGACGTTTCCAGCCGCGTCGTCTTCCTGCACCTCGGCATGGTCGAAGCCGAGGGTCCGCCGGCGGAATTGTTCGGCGACCCGAAATCGGAGCGGTTCCGACAGTTCATCGCCAAGGAACGCGGCTAGCGAGCGTCCGGGCTCGCCGGACGAACGGCGCGGCGGGAACTCTCTCGGTCACTCGGCGTCGGTTTCGATCGCAATCTGGTAGTCGAGGGTCGACGTCGCGGCGCCGCCGTAGAACCCACCCTCGACCGGCATCGTCGCGGCTTGCTCGGGCGCGGCGCAAAGGCCGACATGGCCGTCGGTCACCTTGACGCCGTGGGTCGGATCGTAGGCGCGCCAGCCGAGACCGGGCGCGAACGCTTCCGGCCAGGCGTGGAGGTGGCGGCGGCCGTCCGGCGTATCCGCTTTCGCCTGATAGCCGCTGACGAACCGGGCGGGCGCGCCGAGGCTGCGGCAGGCGGCGAGGAAGAGATTCGTCACGTCGCGGCAAGCGCCGTGGCCGAGCGCCAGCGTCGCCGCGGCGGGCCGCGCGGGCCCCTCGGCGCGGATGTTGTGGCGGATGCGAACGAACAGAGTTTGGTTGAGGCGATCGAGAAACGCGAGCGCGTCGCCGCCGCATGCCGACGCGATCCCCGCCGCAAACGCGCGCACGGCGCCGTCGATCTCGCCAGACGCGTAGTAGGCGGCGTTCGGTCCGTCAGCGTCGACCGGCCACGGCAAGGGCGGCGGCGGCGCAATCTTCGGCGCCGCGGGCCCAGCGACTTCGATCTCGAAGCGGCTGTCGATGAGAAAGCGGTCCGACAGGCCGTCGAAGGCGACGCGGATGACGAGATTGCCAAACGGATCGAGCGTCTCCTCGCGCTCGATCGGCGCAGGCTCGATCGACAGCGTCCGCGTCAGCAGCCGGCCGGCGTCCGGCCGGGGATTGAGCCGCAAGACGTGCTCGGCGAGCCGCACCGGCGCAGAGTAGCGGTAGAGGGTCTGGTGACGAACCGAGAAGCGCATCGAATCCCGCCAATCGAGCGCCGCGCTTGGGTCGACGCGCCCGCCAAAATGCAACTTTCGCGCCAAATTGTCTGCTCTCGCTACCGCGCCCAACCCCAAAGCCGAGGGTCCGCCGCGGGAATTATTCGGCGACCCGCAATCGCCGCGGCTCCGACGGTTCATCGCCAAAGACGCGACGAGCGAGCGTCTGGACTCGTCGGGACGCGATACCCCAATCCTGCGATCCGTCGCGCCCACATTTACGAACAACGTTCCTAACGAACTACGTACTTGACAAACACCATTCGTTACGTAGGATGGCCGGCATGGGCGAACGACTGCCACGCGAAATCGTCAGCCGCCGGACTCGTCCGGCCAAGCCGCCCCTCAGCCGGGAGATCATCGTTTCGACAGACTCTCGATATCCTGGCGCGAGACGGCCTTTCCGGGCTGAGTCTTCGGCGCGTGGCGACTGCTTTGGATACAGGCGCGGCGTCGCTTTACGTCTATTTGGCGAACCTCAACGAACTGCACGCGCTGATGCTCGATTCCGCGCTGGCCGCGGTGAGCATGCCCGAAGCGCAAAACGGCTCCTGGCGCGATCGTTTGAAGTCTGTGCTCAAGGCGTATCTCCGGGTCCTCTTTGAGCGCCAGGGTCTGGCGCAGCTCGCCTTGTCGCAGATCGCCTCTGGTCCCAATTCATTGCGCATCTGGGAGACGCTGCTGGGTCTGCTCAAAGATGGAGGAGCGGACGACGTCAAAGCGGCGTGGGGTCTGGACCTGCTCACTTTGTATGTCACGGCCATTGCCGCCGAGCAGAGCGTTCGACGTGCGAGTGGAGAGGGCCTGGATCGAGTAAGGACTGCGCTGAGTTCAATCTCTTCCGAGGAATTCCCGCTGGTGTTCGCCGCACGGCAGGCGCTGCTGTCCGACAGCGACGATTCCCAAGCAGGCTGGGGCCGCGGCGACTGGGCTTTGGACGTCATCATCGACGGCGTCGTCGGCGGACGGAACCCGTCTGTGACGTCGTCGGCGCCCAAGAAGCGCGGCAAGGGTCACAAGAGATGACGACGACCAACTGCCCGCGCCACGCGCGTGGCTCACCGGCCTCCTCCGCGCGGCTGGGCCAAACGGACCGAATCTAACTCGGCTTCCTTTGATCACGAACGGAACGAGCCCTGCGGGCTCGCGATCGCGCGCGCCCAATCAAGAGTTGTCTTCACAGCAACGGAGCATCCAAATGCAAAACCCGCCTTCCGCCCACGCCGGATTCACGGAGATCTATGCCAAGAGCAACCCGCCTTGGGACACCGGCGCGCCGCAGCCGCCGTTCGTGGCGGTCGCCGACCAAGTCACGAGTCCCCTGCTCGACGCGGGGTGCGGGACGGGCGGCGCGTCCGTGTTCTTCGCCGCCCGCGGACTGCAGGTCACCGGCATCGATTTCGTCGAACAGGCGATCGGCCGGGCTCGCGCCAGAGCGGCCGAATGGGAGCTTTCTGTGGAGTTCCTGGTCAAGGACGCGATGACGCTGGTCGAGTGGGACAGACGCTTCGCCAGCGTCATCGACAGCGGCCTGTTCCACATCTACGACGGAGACGAACGGGCGCGCTATGTCCGGGGCTTGGCCCATGTGCTCGAGCCCGGCGGCCGACTCTTTTTGTTCAGTTTCGCAGATGACGCCCTGGCGCCCGGCGGCGGAGTGTCGCGGCAGGCCTTGTATGAAGCCTTCGCCGACGGCTGGGAGGTCGAATCCCTGGAGTCCGCGCAGGGCGAATTGAATCCGGCGTTCGTGGCGGCAGAGTTTCCGGAGAAGTTTTCGCCGGACACGAAGATGTGGTTCGCCATCATCCGCCGGAAGGGCTGAACCAGGAAAGCTACCTCCCCTTCTCCCACCCGCCGTCCTCTCCTTCCCGCCAATAGCTCGGCGCGGCGCCCGCAGACTTGACCAGAGTCCATTCCCGGCGCGCCTCGGCGGCCGCTTCCTCGTCGCGCCCGTCGAACAGCAGAACGACGCGCTCGTAGCCGGCTTCGGCCAACGCGGCGGCGGGAACGCCGGAGAGCAGCACGCGTAAGGCGGCGCCGTTGGGATTGTCGTCGCCGGCGGTGAGATAGATCGGCTGCGCCTCGGGCTCGCCGTCGCGCGCCGCGCCGTGCGGCAGGAAGCTGTCGTCGGCGTAGGTCCACAGCCACTCGTTCAGCGCCTCGACGCGCTCCTCCGACGGCGCCTGGACGACGGCGCGCAGACCGTGCGCCAGCGCGTCCTCGAGAATGCCCGGCAGCGCCTGATCGATGCGGCGGCGCTCGAGGCGATAGAAGCGGAATTCGGTCATCGCCGCGCCGGGCCTACTCCTCGCCGCCGACGATGACGAAGGCGCTGTCGGTGTCGGTGACGATCAGGCCGAGCGAGACGCCGCCGGAAGCGTGCTCCTCGGTCTTGCCGGCGATATAGACGTCGCCGCGCTCGCGCGAGGCGGCAAGATACTCGCGCGCGTCGGCGCCCATTTCACGCACGAGGCCGCGGCTCCTGGCGGCGTCCCAGCCGAGCGCGGAGCGCAGCGCCGCCGCCTGGAAACTCTCGAACTCGCTCGCCGCGCTCGCCGAGGCGGGTTCGCCGGCGCGCGCCTCGAAGCGCAGCAATCGGTCGTTCCGGCAGGTCAAGGTCCCGTCGATGTCGGACTTGGTCGTGACATCGAAGACGTCGGTGTCGGTTCGCGCCCGCGAGACGATGAGCGCGTGAGTGAAATCGACGCGCGAGTCGCTCGCCGCGGTCCGCAACTTGTCGATGAAGGCGTCGCAGCCGGGCAGCGCCGAATTCGCCTGCGCCGGAGCGGCGCCGAGGCAAAGCGCGAAAACCGCGAGCCGCCATCTCGATCGCATCCCGTTCACTCCCTGCCGATTATGCGCGCCCTTCGAGCAAAACGCCATTCTCACTCGACATCATGACGCCGGAAACAACGGACGAGAACTCAGCTTTCGTAATATTCGGCGATCAGGCGGTCGAGCAGCCGCACGCCCCAACCCGACGCCCAGGATTGATTGATCTCGTTCGCCAGCGAGTTCACCGCCGCGCCCGCGACGTCGAGATGCGCCCAGGGCGTATCGCCGACGAAGCGCTTGAGGAACTGCGCCGCGGTGATCGCGCCGGCGTTGCGCCCGCCGGCGTTCTTCATGTCGGCGATCTTGGAATCGATCGCCTTGTCATAGGCGGCCCCGAGCGGCATGCGCCAAACCGTTTCCCCCGTCGCCGCCCCCGCGGCGCTCAGCCGAGCGGCCAACTCGTCGTTGTTGGAGAACAGTCCGGCGTGCTCCTGGCCGAGCGCGACCATGATGGCGCCGGTAAGCGTCGCCAGATCGACGATGAACCGCGGCTTGATCCGCTGGTGAACGTACCACAGCGCGTCGGCCAGCACGAGCCGTCCTTCCGCATCGGTGCTGATGATTTCGATCGACCGGCCGGACATCGACTTGAGAATGTCGCCGGGACGAATGGCGCCGCCGCCGGGCATGTTCTCGATCAGGCCGATCACGCCGACCGCGTTGACCTTGGCCTTGCGGCTGGCGAGCGCGTGCATCAGGCCGACGACGCAGGCCGCGCCCGCCATGTCGCCTTTCTGGTCCTCCATGCCGGCGCTCGGCTTGATCGAGAGGCCGCCCGAATCGAAGCAGACGCCCTTGCCGACGAAGGCGATCGGCTTCGCCTTCTTGGCGCGACCGCCGCGCCAGCGCATGACGACGAGTCGGCTTTCGCGTTTCGAGCCCTGGCCGGCGCCGAGCAGCGCGCCCATGCCTAGCTTCGTCATCGCTTTTTCATCGAGGATTGCGACTTCGACGCCAAGCGTCTTCAACCCCGCGGCGCGTTCCGCGAACGCCTCGGGATAGAGCGCGTTGGCCGGCTCGTTGATCAGGTCGCGGGCGAATTCGACCCCTTCGGCGACCGCCATGCGCGCGGCCGCCGCGGCGCCCGCCGCGGCGGGGTCGGCCGCGCCGACGGCGATCGAGGGCGCCGACCGGTCGCCGTTGTCGTCGCTCTTTTTCTCCGTCTTGTACTTGTCAAAGCGATACGCGCGCAGACGCAGCCCGAGCGCAAAATCGGCCGCCGCGCCGACGTCCCATTCGCCCGCCGGCGCCTCGAACGCCACCTCGACCTTCTTGGCCGCGCCGAGCTTGCCGAAAACGAAGCCGCCGAGCGTCGGAAAATCGATCGGCTTGCCGTCCTTGCCGGGGGCGACGCCGACGACCAGAAGACGCGCCGCGTTGATGCCGGAAGGCTCCAGAATATCCAAGGCGGTGAGGCTCTTGCCGCGAAACCGAACGGTCTCGGCGGCCGCTTCGATCCGGGCGGCGGCCTGCCCCAGAAGCGCGCCGATTCGCGCCGGCGGCTTGAGGTCGGCGCCGACGAAGACCACATAGGTTCCGCCGTTGGGCGCCGAAATCGGCGTAAAGGCGATGTTGACAAATTCGCTCATATAAATCCCCAGACACGCAATGGGAGACACGCAGCCGGCTTCGCGCTGGCGCCTGATCGAACTCATCAGGGGCTTTCGCCCGGCCGTCAATAACCAGACCGCGCGCCAGCGACGCTTCGTCGCGGCCCGTCGCGCGCCCGGCGCGCCTTGCCAGACGCGCCCGGGCGGGCTAGCGCTCGACCGCGGCCGAGCGCCCGCGCGGGCGCGCCGCGCACGACGAGGAAACACGGGGGAACCAGCCGCCGAATGACGCGCATCGAGCGATACGTGTTCCGCACCGCAGCGGCGGCGTTCCTGGCCGGCCTGATCGCGATGACCGGCATGGTTTGGGTCATCCAGGCCCTGCGGGAAATCGACATCATGACCAGCAAGGGCCAGTCGCTGCTGGTCTTCTTCTCCATCACCGGGCTCATGCTGCCTTCGCTCATGGCGCTCATCGCGCCGGTCGCGCTGTTCGCCGGCGTGCTGTACTGCCTGAACCGGCTCAACGGCGACAGCGAATTGGTGGTCATGAGCGCGTCGGGCGTTTCGCCAGGTCGGCTGCTGCGGCCGTTCCTCGCGCTGTTCGCGCTGGTGTTTGCGATCGAGGCGGCCCTCTACGTCGAGGTCATGCCCTGGAGCTTCCGGGCGATCGAGACTCTGACAACGCTCCTTCGCGCCGATTTCATCGCCAACTTGGCGCGTCCCGGCGCTTTCACCGAACTCGAATCCGGCTTCGTGTTCCACTTCCGCGAACGGGCGCCGGACGGCTCGCTGCACGGCGTGTTCATGCAGGATCGCCGCGATCCCGCCCACATCACCACCTATATTTCCGAAGCGGGCAGGACGGTCGAAAAAGACGGCCAAACCTACCTTCTTCTCTCGAAGGGCTCTTATCAACGTCCCGAACGTTCCGGCGATTCGGCGATCGTCACTTTCCAGGACTACGCGATCGATCTCTCCCAGTTCATGCGCAAGGGCGAAGCGGGCAAGGGGACGCATGAGATGACGACGCGGCAATTGATCGCGCCGGACCCCAAGGATCCGTCGGCGCCGCGTCCGGACGGGCGGTTGCGCGCCGAATTGCTCGATCGTCTCTCCAGCCCGTTCTACGCCTTCGCGGCGGGCCTCGTCGGTTTCGCGGCGCTCGGCGAAGCGCGAACGACCCGCCAAGGCCGAGGCGTGGCGACGGCGGTCGCGGTTCTCGTCTTTACGGCGTTGCGCTTGGTGGGCATCGTTGCGATCTCGCTCTCGGTCAGCAATCCGAACGCCGCGATCTTGGTTTGGGCGATGCCCATCGGCGCTTCGGCGGTCAGCCTCGACGCGATCTTCCTCGGGCCGTTGAGCCGCGCCCTGGCGGGGATGCGTCGCCTCGCCTTCGCCGCGATGAGGACGGCATGATCGGCGGCACGCTCGGGCGTTACTTCGCCAGGCGATTCCTGACCACGATCGTCGCGGTCTTCATGGCGGTCTTCACCCTGGTTTTCGCCCTCAATCTGGTCGAAATGCTGCGTCGGTCCAGCGCCACGCCGGCGGCGACGGGACTGCTGATGGCGTGGGATTCGTTTCTTTTTACGCCGATCATCGCCGAGCAGGCTCTGCCCTTCGCGGTCCTGTTCGGAGCGATGATTTTGTTCCTCAATCTGTCGCGAAAACTGGAACTGGTGGTGGCGCGCGCCGCCGGCGTTTCGGCCTGGCAGTTCATCGCGCCGCCGCTCCTGGTCGCCGTCGCGGTCGGCGTCTTCGCGGTGACGATCTTCAACCCGGCGTCGACGGCGATGAAGCGCCAATCGGACCGGCTGGAGGCGAAGGTGTTCGGCGCCGACGCGAGCGCATCCGGCGGCGTTTGGATAAGACAGAAGAGCGTCGACGGCGAGGCGGTGGTTCACGCGGACGGCCGCGACGATTCCATTCCCGCGCTCGTCCATGTCCAAGTGTTCAATTTCGACGCCAGCGGCGATTTCATCGAACGTGTCGACGCGGAAAGCGCGACGCTGCACAACGGGTTCTGGAGTTTGAAGGACGTCAACGTCGTCACTCCCGGTTTCGACACCTTGACGACGGGCTCCTATCTGCTCGCCACCTCGCTGAGTCGCCAGGAGGTCGCGCAGGCTTTCGTCGCCCCGGAGACCGTGTCGTTCTGGGCGCTGCCGGCGCTCGCCGCGCAGACGGATCGCGCTGGCCTCGACGCGACCGGATATCGCTTACAATTTCAAGAGCTTCTCTCCTTGCCGCTGACGCTGGCGGCGATGGTTCTGGTGGCCGCCTGCTTTTCCTTGCGGTTTTTCCGAATGGGCGGCGTCCAGAAGATGGTTTCCGGTGGCGTCGTGGCCGGCTTCGTGCTTTATGTCGTCACGAAATTGGTCAATGATCTCGGCGGGGCGGGATTCGTCAGCGTCCCAGTCGCGGGGTGGTCGACGGCCGTGGTCGGTTGTTCGTTTGGGGTCTACGTGCTTTTGCACCAGGAGGATGGTTGATGGGTCCGTCCATCAGCTTTTCCAACGCGAGCGGTCGCCGCGCTGGCGCGTTCGCGCGCCTGGGCGCGAGCGTGGCCGTCCTCCTGTTGGCGCTGACGCTTGGCGTTGCGGCGCATGCCCAGGCCGCTGCGCCTGCCTCGAGCCAAGCGGCGGCGGCGGCGCAACATCCCGACAAGCTGATCGTCGAGGCCGACGAACTCGTCTACGACAAGGACCACGACACGGTGTCGGCGGTCGGCGCGGTGCAGCTTTATTACAAGCATCGCGTTCTCCAGGCCGACCGGGTCATCTACAACCGCGCGACCAAACGGGTTTACGCGGAGGGCCGCGCCAAGCTGACGGACGAGCACGGCAACGTCACCTACGCCTCGCGATTCGACTTGACCGACGACTTCGCCGCCGGCTTCGCCGAAGGCGTGAAAGTATTGTCGACCGAGAAGACCCGATTCACGTCGCCGCGCGTCGAACGGTCGGCCGGCGCGGTGACGGTGTTCAACGGCGGCGTCTACACCGCGTGCGAGCCGTGCAAGGACCATCCCGAACGGCCGCCGTTCTGGCAGATCCGCGCCGCGCGCATCATCGAGAACCAGCAGACCCACATGGTCTATTACGAGGACGCGTGGCTCGAAGTCGGCGGCGTTCCGATCGCTTATGTTCCGTATTTTTCCGCCGCCGATCCCACGGTCACGCGAGAGAGCGGCTTGCTGGCACCGGCGTTCATTGGGGGAAATTACATCGGCACCGGCGTCGCGCTGCCCTATTTCTACAATCTCGCGCCCAATTACGATCTGACGCTGACGCCGGCCTATTTCTCGGCGCAGGGCCCCTTCGGCGAAGCGGAATGGCGTCACCGCTTGGACAACGGCGAATACAACATTCGCATCACTGGGCTCGATCAGCAGAACCCGTCGCGGTTTCCCGCGGCCCCCTATGGCGCGGGCGATCGAAGCTGGCGCGGCTCGCTCGAAAGCAAGGGCGAGTTTTATATCAACGACAAGTGGAAATACGGTTGGGACATCACCGCCGTTTCCGATCGCTACTATCTCGGCGACTACAAGATCAAGAGCGAAGACCAGTCGCGCTATTACTTCCAGGACATCGTGTCCTCGGTCTATCTGCGCGGCCAGGCGGATCGCGGCTTCTTCGACCTGAGCGGCTATCATATCGAATCGACGATCGCCACCACCGATCAGCGCACCGAGCCGCCCGCGATTCCGGTGCTCGATTACAACCGAACCTTCGCCATCGCGCCCGACATGAGCGGCGGGATCGGCGGCGAGGTGAAGGTCGACCTCAACGCGACCGCCCTCAGCCGCCAAGAGGCGCTGTACCAGTCCGTCGGCCCGCAGACGCTCGATAAAGCGTACAATCTCTATAACGTCTGCGAACCCGGCGGCGTTCCCACCTACACGCCGGGCGCTTGCCTGCTGCGCGGCATCGCCGGCGATTACGCGCGCGCCACCGAACAGGTTTCATGGCAACGCAAATTCGTCGATCCGCTCGGCGAAACCTGGACGCCGTTCGTGTTCGCGCGTCTCGACGGCGAAACGACCGATCTGAACACCAGCGGGAACTTCACTTACTCCAGCCCGGCCGGCTTGAGCACCATCCCCAACAGCGGCCAGACCAACTTCTTCGGCGCGAGCAGCGGCTCCTACGCCAACGCCATGCCGGGCGTCGGGTTGGAATATCGCTATCCCTTCGTCTCGTCCTCGCTGCTCGGCCAGCAGATCATCGAGCCGATCGCGCAGCTCATCGTCCGCCCGAACGAGGTCCTGCCCAAGGTGCAGCCCAACGAGGACGCGCAGAGTCTCGTCTTCGACGAAACCACCCTGTTCGCGTGGGACAAATATTCCGGCTACGACCGCGTCGAGGGCGGCACGCGGCTCAATTACGGCATGCAATACACCGCGAATTTCGCCAACGGCGGCCACGCCAACTTCGTCGGCGGCCAGTCCATCCAGCTCGCCGGGCAAAATTGCTACACCATCGGCGACGCCGCCAACACCGGATTGGAATCGGGGCTCGACAAGACCTATTCGAACTTCGTCGCCGGCGAGACGATCGCGCCGTTCTCGTCGAACTTCTCGCTCACCAGCAAGCAGCAGTTCGACAGTTCGACCTTCGCCCTGGCGCGGCTCGACGTGATCGCGAGCGGGTCGATCGGCGGCTGGAAAGCCAACCTCGACTATGGGCAGTACGCCGCGCAGCCCTTGCTCGGCTGGCTATACAAACGCGAGGGATTGCTGGCCAACGCCAGCTACAAGGTCGCCAGCAACTGGACCGTGGACGGCGGCGTCACGTTCGACATGTCGCGCCATTACTACGACCTGCCGAACCAGAAGACGCCCCTCTTCTACCCGGTCAACTACAATGTCGGCCTCACCTACGGCGACACCTGCACGACGCTCAAGGTGAGCTATTCCAACTCGCTCAGCGATCCCGTCCTCTCGACCCCGCCGGTGCGCGACCAGACCTTGCTGCTGCAACTGACTCTGCGGACGCTGGGAGACGTGCTCCAGGTCAGCACCAACTTGCAATGACCCGCGAGGCCCATCGTCGACCTCGATCATGACCGTGCAATTGTTGCGCCGGCCGCTGGCCCTGACCATGGGCGACCCCGCCGGGATCGGACCGGAACTCACCCTTCGCGCCTGGATCGCGCGCGCTTCGCTCGACGCGCCGTTCTTTGCGCTCGCCGATCCGAGGGCGCTCGGCGCGCTGGCGCGGCGGCTCGGCCTCAAGGCGCCGATCGCCGAAGTGTCGCCCGCCGACGCGAGCGCGGCGTTCACACGGGCGCTGCCCGTCGTCGCGCTCGCCGCGTCCGCCGACGCGCAGCCGGGCGAGCCCGATCCCGCCTTCGCCTCCGCCGTCATCGAAGCGATCGAGCGCGCCGTCGGCTACGTGCGATCGGGCGAAGCGCGCGCGCTGGTCACCAACCCGATCGCCAAGGCGACGCTCTATGCGGCCGGCTTCAAGTTCCCCGGCCACACTGAATTCCTCGGCGCGCTCGCTGAGCGCTGGGGCGCGCCGGCGCGGCCCGTCATGATGATCTGGTCGCCGGCCCTCGCCGTCGCGCCGGTGACGATCCACGTCGCGCTGAGCGAAGTTCCGAAGCTGCTCACCCGCGAGCTGATCGTTTCGACCGCGCGCATCGTCGCCGCCGACATGACGCGCCGCTTCGGTCTGGCGCGGCCGCGTCTGGCGCTCGCCGGCCTCAATCCGCACGCCGGCGAAGGCGGCGCGATGGGGCGCGAAGAGATCGATACGATCGCCCCCGCCGTCGCCGACCTCCGGGCCGAAGGCTTCGACGTCGTCGGCCCGCTGCCCGCCGACACGATGTTCCACGCGGCGGCGCGCGCGCGCTACGACGTCGCGCTGACCATGTATCACGACCAGGGCCTCATCCCGGCGAAGACGCTGGCGTTCGACTCCGCCGTCAACGTCACGCTCGGCCTGCCGTTCGTGCGCACGTCGCCCGACCACGGCGTCGCGTTCGACATCGCCGGCAAGGGGCTCGCCAACCCGGCGAGCCTGATCGAGGCGCTGCGGCTGGCGGCGCGCCTCGCGCCGTGACCCTCGCCGCCGACGGCCTGCCGCCGCTGCGCGAGGTGGTCGCCGCACACGGGTTGGCGGCGAAGAAGTCGCTCGGCCAGAATTTTCTCTTCGACTTGAATCTCACCGGCCGCATCGCGCGCGCCGCCGGCCCGCTCGCGGGCGTCGTGGTCGTCGAAGTCGGCCCGGGTCCCGGCGGCCTCACCCGCGCCCTCCTCGCCCACGGCGCGAGAAAAGTCGTCGCGATCGAACGCGACGAGCGCTGCCTTGGAGCGCTCGCCGAAATCGCCGCGCATTGGCCGGGGCGGCTGAAAATCATCGCCGGCGACGCGCTCGCGCTCGCGCTCGACGCGGCGACGTTTGAAGCCGAAGCCGGCGGCGCGCCGCTGCGCATCTGCGCCAACCTGCCCTACGCCATCGCGACGGCGCTGCTGACGCGCTGGCTCGAGGCAGAGCCGTGGCCGCCGTTCTATGACCGGCTGACGCTGACGTTCCAGCGCGAAGTGGCGCTGCGCATCGTCGCGACGCCGACCGAACGCGCCGATTACGGCCGGCTCGCCGTGCTCGCGGGCTGGCGCACGCGAGCGCGGCTGCTGTTCGACATTCCGCCCGCCGCGTTCACGCCGCCGCCGAAGGTCACGTCGAGCGTGGTAGAACTGATCCCGCGCGAGAGCCCCGAGCCGTGCGACGCGCGGCTGCTGTCGGCCGCGACGCAAGCGGCGTTCGGCCAGCGGCGCAAGATGCTGCGCCAGTCGCTGAAGAGCTTCGCCGCCGCGATGGGAATCGACCTCGCCGCGCTGCTCGCCGCGGCGGGGCTCGATCCGACCCGCCGCGCCGAAGAGATCGACGTCGCCGGCTTTTGCGCGCTGGCGCGCGCGGCGCAAAGTTGTCGACGCGCTCGCTGAGCGCGCCCCTCGTCCGGCGACCGCCTGTTACTCCGCCGCTGCCGCGCGCTTTCCGGCCGCGCTCAGCGCCGACGCGAGATCGCCGAGGATGTCGTCGATGTGCTCGATGCCGATCGAAAGGCGAACGTAGCCTTCGGTCACGCCGGTGGCGAGCTGGTCCTCGGGGGAAAGCTGCGAGTGGGTCGTCGTCGCCGGATGGATGGCGAGCGAGCGAGCGTCGCCGATGTTGGCGACGTGATAGAAGAGTTGCAGCGCGTCGATGAAGCGCCGCCCCGCCTCCTTCCCGCCCGCCAGCTCGAAGCCGACCAGGCCGCTATAGCCGCCTTTGAGATACTTCTTCGCGCGCTCGAGCGCCTTGCCGCTCTGCAGCGAGGGATAGATCACCTTGACCACTTCCGGCCGCTTGGCGAGCCATTGCGCCACCGCCTCGGCGTTCTTGCTGTGGCGCTCGATGCGCAACGCCAACGTCTCGATCCCCTGCAGGGTCAGGAAGGCGTTGAACGGCGACAACGCCGCGCCGAGGTCGCGCAGCAGGGTCACCCGCGCCTTCAAGATGTAAGCGATCGGCCCGAGCGGCTTGACCGCCTCGGTCCAGACCGCGCCGTGATAGGACGGGTCGGGGGTGTTGAGGTAGGGCTGGCGCTCCTTGTGCTGCTCCCAGGGGAAGGCGCCGGAGTCGACGATCAGACCGCCGATCGAGTTGCCATGGCCGCCGAGATACTTGGTCGAGGAATAGACGACGATCGCCGCGCCGTGGTCGAAGGGCCGGGCGAGGATCGGCGCGGCGGTGTTGTCGACGATCAGCGGGATGCCGAGCGGCCGGCCGATCGCCGCCACTTCGGCGATGGGAAACACCGTCAGCTTCGGGTTGGGCAGGGTCTCGGCGTAATAGGCGCGGGTGCGCGCGTCGGTGGCGCGGCGGAAGCTCTCGGGATCGGCGGGGTCGACGAAACGCACCTCGAGCCCCTGGTCCTTCAGCGGGTTGGCGAACTGGTTCCAGGTGCCGCCGTAGAGGTCGGTCGACGAGACGATGTTGTCGCCGGCGTGCGCGATGTTCTGGACCGCGTAGGCGGTCGCCGCCTGCCCGCTCGCCACCGCCAGCGCTGCGACGCCGCCCTCGAGCGCGGCAACGCGCTTCTCCAGCACGTCGTTGGTCGGGTTCATGATGCGCGTGTAGATGTTGCCCAGTTCCTTGAGTGCGAACAGGTTGGCGGCGTGGTCGGCGTTCTGAAACTGGTACGACGTCGTCTGGTAGATCGGCACCGCGACCGAGCCGGTGGTCGGATCGGCGCGCCAGCCGGCGTGCAGCGCGAGCGTTTCCGGTTTGAGAGGCGTTGGCGACATGAGAGGCTCCAAGAGGTTCCGCGCCGCTGAGCGGACGCGTGGCGAGGGCGCGACGACGCTTTGCGTCGCGGTCCGCGCGCGGTCCCGAGGCGCATCGAATGCCATGGTACCGCGTCACGGCTTGGCGCGCGACCGGCGGCTCGACGCCAAGTCGATTATCTAAGTCGATCATATTTGTCAACTTACGCCCCTATCGAAGCGCCGCGCTCCGAAAACAGGCGGCGGGCCAACGCTCCGGCGCCGGCCCGAGCGACAGGCCGGCGCCCACGTTGACGGCGGCTCGGGCGCCCTCTAGAGACGGCCCGGCAGGAGCAGGGCGCATGGCGGTCATCGTCGCCTTCGGCGATTCCAACACCTGGGGCTGGGACCCGAAGGGCGCGACCCGCTACGAGCCGGACGTCCGCTGGACCGGCGTGATGCAGCGCGAACTCGGCCCCGGCTATCGCGTCATCGAGGAAGGCCTCAACGGCCGCACCACGGTTTTCGACGATCCGATCGAGCCGGACCGGCGCGGCGCCGACTATCTGCCGCCGTGTCTGAGGAGCCACGCGCCGCTCGATCTCCTGATCATCGCGCTCGGCTGCAACGACATGAAGAAGCGCTTCTCCGCCTCGCCGACCGACATCGCCAGCGGCGCGGAGCGCTTGATTCTCATGGCGCGCGCCGAGGCGGTCGGGCCCGACGGCGCGCCGCCGGCGATCCTGCTCGTCGCGCCGCCGCCGATCGGCAAGCTGACGGATTTCGCCGAAATGTTCGAAGGGGCGAGAGAGAAGTCGCTCGTCCTCGCCCAGCGCTATCGCGCCGTCGCCGAGCGGCAGAGGGTCGGCTTCCTCGACGCCGGCGAATTTGTCGCCTGCTCCGACCTCGACGGCGTCCATTTCGCGCCCGACGGCCACGCGATCCTCGGCCGCGCGATGGTCGAAGCCGTGCGGATGACGCTGGCTTGATCGAATTTCGACGAACGGCGCGCCGCCGTCGTCGTCGCGGCGCGCCCTCATTCGGCGCTTCGCGCCGCCTTCTCCCGCGAAGCGGAAAGAAGGGGAGCGCCCGATCATCCGAACCGCGCGACGCTCGGTCAATCGAAGCCGAAAGCGACGCGTTCGCGGGTTTCCGTCCCGAACTGCTCCGGCGCGCGCCGCACGATGCGCCCGCCGAGCCGGCGATAAAAGCCGATCGCGCGTTCATTGCCGGCGAGCGCCCACACCACGAACGACGAATAGCCGTGCGCCGCCATATCCCGTTGCGCCGCCTCGAACATCCGTCGGCCGAGGCCGCCGCCCTGATATTCGGGCGCGAGATAGAGTTCGAAAATCTCGCCGCCGTAGTTCAGCGAGGGCATCCGGTTGCGGCCATAGCTGGCGTAGCCCGCCACCGTGTCGGCGAAATCGAGCACGATCAGCCGCGTGCCGCCCGCGATGGCGCGCCGCCACCAGACCGGGCCGCGGCGCACGATCATCCGCTCGAGCTCACGGCCGGGGATCACGCCGCGATAGGCGTCGCGCCACGCCGCGTCGTGCACGCGCGCGATTCCCGTCTCGTCACCGAGGCGCGCGGTGCGAATGGATATGACCGTCTCGACCATGGCGGCGAGGTTACGTCCTCGCGCGCCTGCGCCGCAAGACCTTGACAACGAGCGATCGGAACATTTTTCTCGGCCGAGCCAAAGCGTTAAAAAAAGGCGCCTCGGACGCCATTTTGCCGTCGGATTCTCGCGAGACAGATGCTATTGGGGATTCGCTTCGCACCGGGAGAGGCGTAAATGTTCTTGCGGCGGTTGGCCCTGCGCGCGACGCGCAGCCTCGGCGTCGGCGCGCTCGCGTTGTCGCTCGCCGGCGTCGGCGCGCGCGCCGACATATTGCACGCGACCTACAGGGTCTCGTTGATCGGCCTGCCGATTGGCGTCGCCAGCGTCAATGCGACGCTGACCCAGACCAGCTATGCGATCGACGCCAGCGCCAAGCTTTCCGGCCTCGCCACCCTGATCTCGCGCGCGCGCGGCGCCTCGACGGGTCAAGGGGCGATCGTCGACAACCACGTCGCGCCCGCCACATTCGCGACTACCGCCTCGAACGCCTCGATGACGCGCACAATCCGCATGTCGCTCGCCGCCAACGCGGTGACCGGCGTCGACATTTCGCCGCCCTACCAGGACAAACCGGACCGCATTCCGTTGTCCGACAAGGACACGCGGGGAATTGTCGATCCCGTCGGCGCCTTCGTCGTCCCCGCCCCGGCCAAGGGGCCGCTGGTCGGACCGGCTTCGTGCGACCGCACGATTCCGGTGTTCGACGGCTTTACGCGCTTCGACATCGCTCTTTCCTATGTCGGACAGCGCGATGTTTCGGCCAAGGGCTACAAGGGCCCGGTGGCGGTCTGCGCCGTGCGCTACGTGCCGATCGCCGGCCATCGGCGCGATCGTCCGGCGACGAAATTCATGGCCGACAACAAGGACCTCGAAGTCTGGCTGGCGCCGATCGACGGCGCGCGGGTGCTGGTGCCGTTCCGCGTCTCCGTGCGCACGATGATCGGGACGACGGTGATCGAGGCGTCCGAATTCAGCGTCGCCGCGAAATAGGCGGCCTTTTCTCTTTCAGTTGTAACCGGGGCAAATCGCTGGGCGAGTTGTCGATGCGGTCGCCCAGCGCTTTTTTTTACGGCTTCGACGATTTGGCAAGACGATGCGCCCCTCGGCGAGGCGCGCTGGCTTTCGGCAGAGAGCGCCGTCGACCTCATGGAAACGAAGACTTCCGAAGCCTTTCCCCTGTCAAGGATCGAGGACCGCCTTCGGGGGCGCGCCGAAGGCGCGTCCTTGACAGGGGAAAGGCTTCGGAAAAGAACGCTTCCATGAGGTCGACGGCGCGGCGGGTCGGCGGCGAGAAAAGGCGCTTCGCGCCGGACGCGACCGCTGGTCGCGTCTACAAGAAACCGGCGCCCGGAAGTTTGCCCCGGTTACCTTTCAGTTGAAGTCTTCGGGTGCGAAGGGCAGCGGCATCACGTCGACTCCGTCCTCGATCAGCGCCTCGACCTCGGCGCGGCTCGCCTCGCCGCGGATCGCGCGCTCCGGCGCTTCGCCGGCGTGCATCGCGCGCGCGATCCGAGGGAATTCGGCGCCGACGTCGTCGGTGTGAGCCTCGATCTCGCGCCGCAAGGCCCTGGCCGCTTCGCGCAGCGCGCGGCGGCGCTCGTCGATCAGCGCGACCGGAACCGGCGCGGCCGCGGCTTGCTCGCGCTCGGGGCGGACGGCGCCGACGATCGCCGGCGCCATGATCGCTTTGTCGACGCGCGTCGAGCCGCAGTCGGGACAGGCGATCAGGCCGCGCTCCGCCTGCTGCTGATAAGCCGCGCCGTCGGGAAACCAGCTTTCGAAGCCGTGGCCGTTATCGCAGGCGAGCGCGAACTTGATCATGATTCATCCCGCCAGCAAGGCGTCGAGCCGCCCCGCGCTCTCCAGATCGTAGAGGTCGTCGCAGCCCCCGACGTGCGCGGCGCCGATGAAAATCTGCGGCACGCTCGATCGTCCGCCCGCCTTTTGCGCCATCGCGGCCTGGCCGGCGCGATCGCCCTCGACGCTGATTTCCTCGAACGGCGCGCCCTTGCCGCGCAGGAGATCCTTGGCGGCGCGGCAATAGGGGCAACTCGACTTGGTGTAGATGACGATCGGCGGCAAGATCAAACGGCTCCTTTCGGCGTTTTCGACCCCTATATGGGACGTCACGCGCCAGTCACAACCCGCGCGAAGACGACAAGATCGACGTCGCTCGCGCCCGCGCGCAGCAGCGCCCGCGCGGCGGCGTTGGCGGTGGCGCCCGAGGTCAGCACGTCGTCGACGAGGACGATCCGCCGCCCCTTGATCGGCGCGCCGGGCGAGGCGCGGAAGGCGCCCTGGACGTTCTCGGCCCGCTGCTCGCGGCTGAGGCCAACCTGGCTGCGCGTCGCCTTGACGCGCCGCAGCGCCTGCGGCTCGAACGGCTTGCCGGTTTTTTGGGCGATCGCGCGCGCCAGCGCCGCCGCCTGATTGAAGCGGCGCGTCCACAGCCGGAATGGATGCAGCGGCACGGGAACGATCGCGTCCGCTTCGGCGAGGATGTCGGCGCCGGCTCTCGCCATCCACGCCCCGAGCGGGGCGGCCAGTTCGCCGCGGTCCGAGTATTTGAGCCGATGGACCAGGCGGCGCGCCGGCCCGTCCTCGAAGCGCGCGACCGCGCGCGCGCGCCGGAACGCCGGCGGATCGGCGATCGCCTGCGGCGACAAGACGCCCGCCCCGAGGTCCTCGGCGAAGGGCGTGCCGAGCCGATCGCAATACGGCCGCTCGATGAAGCGAATCGCCCGCCAGCACGCCGGACAAAGCGCGTCCGCCTCCCCCGTCGCCGCCCGGCAGGCGAGGCAGGTCGGGGGATACAGGGTGTCGAGGCTCAGGCGGCCGAGGGCGCGGAAAATCCCGCCGAACCGCTCGCGAAAGCCGGGCGCGGCAGCGAAATCTGCGCTCGTCGACAGAGGCGCCGTCATGGCGCGAGTTTATGCGCATTCGGCGAGTTTGGCCAAGGGCGCATCGGGCCGCGGGGGCGGTTTGAATGGCTGATGCTGGCCGGGAGCGGAATGGCAGTTTCCCGGCGATAGGAAACGAAAGGGGACGTTTGGTGCGCTTGAGTCAAACGGCATAGTTCGACCCTTTGCGTTCATTCTCGATGTGGCAAAATTCAAGAGATTTGCATTTCGCGGTGATGCCAACGATATCAGGCGGGAGCGCGCTTCTTGACCCTCGCGCAAGGACGGACGGCGGCGGCTGCCGCGTTCTATACAACAGCACACGCGAGCTGCGCGCGTTCGATCGCTGAGGATGTTTCACCACTCTACGGCGTTGTGATACGAAGCGTCATCAGGCTGGCGAGAGCCCAAAATGAATTTCAAATGGCTTCGCGAGAGTGGACGGTGGTTCCGAGAGAATTGCTGGAAGTGGATTCGCGAGAATATTATTAAGACGATTTTTGTGGCCGCCCTAATAGCGAGTATCGTTCCTTGGCTTAAGGGCGTATTCGACGAGGCTCTGCGACAGTTCCTACCTTCGGCCGCTGAAATCTCCTGCGGTGCAAGAGAGTGGGTAATCGATCACCGCCCGTTCCGTCGGTCCGAGCCTACGAGGGAAACCTTCCGCATACTTGTCGCGACGCTCGATCACGACGATGCAGACCGGACCTTGACTGGCGCAATTGTCCGGGCACTTCAGGGAGAAAAGGGAATCGAGGCCATCGACACTTGCCGTGTCCTCAAGATTGAGGGGGCGGGTGATAGGATCGAGGGGGAGGCAGCGAAGAGGGGACAGGAGTGGTTGTCTTGGCGCGACGCCGATGTTCTCGTATTCGGCGAGGCCATAGGAAAGGGGGAAGTGCTTGACCTTAACCTGCACTTTCTGCCGATCGCGGGTGGCCGCGACTTTCGTCAAAGTTCTTTTGAGCTGAAATGTGGACTTCTCACAGGTGATTTCAAAGACGCGTTTGCGGCCCAGTTGCAAGCGCTGGCGCTGGCGACTGTGAAGCCAGCGGCGGAGGAAACGGGGAAATACCTGGTCGATACGCTGCAGCCTGTGGCCGCCCATCTTCAGCGGTTGATCCAATATCCCCCATCGGGACTGTCGCCAGAGCAACTTGCCGACATCCAATTCGCGCTTGGGTTAGCGCTGTTCTCAGTAGGTGAGCAAGCTGATGATAACAAAGCCATTGAGGATGCGATCGCAGCCGATCGGGAGGCGCTTAAGCAGCGAACACGCGAACGCGTTCCGCTCAAATGGGCAGCAACCCAAGCGAATTTGGGTGCGGCGTTATCAGTGCTCGGAAAACGCCAAAGCGGGTCAACGAGCGAGGGGGAAGCGGTTACGGCCGATCGGGAAGCCCTGAAGGAATACACACGCGAGCGCACTCCGCTCCAGTGGGCATTAACTCAGAACAATCTTGGCGTCGCTCTCCAGTTGCTTGCTGACCAGGAATGCGGGACCTCGAAACTCCAAGAAGCCGCGTCGGCCTACCGCGAAGCATTGAAGGAAACAACACGCGAGCTTGCACCGGTCGGGTGGGCGGAAACTCAGAGCAATCTAGGAAGTGTGCTGGCAACTCTCGGTGATCGCGAGACCGCGGCGACGACTTTGGAGGAAGCCGTCGCAACTTATCGGGACTCACTGAAAGAGTCTCCTCGTGAGCGCGCGCCGCTGGGCTGGGCCTCGATACAGAATAATCTCGGCTCCGCGCTTCGACAGCTTGGGGAGCGCGAGAGCGGCACGGCCAAGTTTCTTGAGGCAGTGTCGGCCTTTCGGGAAGCCCTGAAGGAATACACTCGCGACCGTATGCCACTCCATTGGGCGACGACGGAAAGTAATCTGGGCGTCGCGTTGCGGGCACTTGGGGAACGCGAGAGCGACACGACGAAACTCGACGAGGCGGTCACGGCTTTTCGGGAAGCACTGACAGAAAGAACCCGTGAGCGAGACCCGCTCGCTTGGGCGGCAACGCAAAATGATTTGGGCAATGCGCTTCGAGTACTCGGGGAACGCGAGAGCGACGCAGCAAAGCTTCATGAGGCGATGTCGGCCTTTCGCGAGGCGCTGAAGGAATGGACTCGCGAAGGTACGCCGGTCTCCTGGGCGGCGACACAAAACAGTTTGGGCGCGGCGCTCCAGGCCATCGGGGAACGCGAGAACGGAACGGAAGAGCTGGATCAGGCGGTTACTGCTTATCAGGAGGCGTTGAAGGAAATCACCCGAGAGTGCTCGCCACTTCAGTGGGCAGCCACACAGAATAATCTCGGCGCGGCGCTTCAGCGCCTTGGATTGCAAGAGAACGGGATCGCAAAGCTGGAGCAAGCGGTCGATGCCTTTGGAGAGGCGTTGAAGGAAAGGACCCGCGAGCACGCGCCGCTGGATTGGGCAGCAACAGAGAACAATTTGGGCGCAGCGCTCCAGGCCATCGCGCAACGCGTGAGCGGGACCGAAGAGTTGGACCGGGCGGCCATGGCCTTTCGCGAAGCGCTAAAGGAATTTGCCCGCGAGAACGATGCGTTCCATTGGGCTACGGCAGAGCTTAATCTCGGCGTGGTGCTCTCGATGCTTGGGGAGCGCGGGAGCGGAACGGACCAGTTTGATCAAGCGATCGAGGCCTTTCGCAACGCGCTAACGGAGTGGACTCGCGAGCACGATCCCTTCCAATGGGCGTTGACGCAGAGCAATTTAGGAAATGCGCTTTCGGCGCTCGGCCAAAGACAGAACGACGCAACCGAGTTAGAGGAAGCAGCCACCGCCTATCGGGCGGCGCTGACAGAATTGACCCGTGAGCGCGCACCGAACCAGTGGGCGATGGTGCAGAACAATCTCGGAAATGCGCTCATGGCACAAGGCCGGCGCGAGAGCGGAACGGCGAAGCTGGACGAGGCGGCCGCCGCATATCGAGAGGCGCTTAAGGAATATACACCTGAAGCCGCGCCGTTCTTGCATGACATTGCGCAGCGGAATTTGGACTCGTGCCTCGCTGCTCTGGCACTGCGTCATTAGACAGAATATTGTGTGCAAAAGTCACCAATTCCGGTCGCCACTTTCGCGCTGAAATATCAAGATTCTTATGCGTGCAAAATATGGGAACGAGTGTCACCTTGCAGCCCACGGCAGCCGCGTTGGCCCGTCACCTCAACGTCCGCTTCAGAGGCGCCGCGACGATCGGCTAAACGGCTAAGTTGGGCGCAAAGCGGAATTTCAACCCGAGCCGCTTCCGCTCGTCGCGCGCGATCGGCGGAGGCGGCGATGTCTCGCCCCCGCCTTTGCGCCCCGCCCGCGTCCGCGCCATAAAGCGCTGGTGCCGACGCCCGCCCCGCCCCTTCTCCTGTTCGACCGCGCCGCCCTCGCCGCGCGGCTCGAGCGCGCTTGCCGCGCGGCGCCGGCCAACCCGGGCGCCGACTTCCTCATCCGCCGCGCCGCCGAGGAGCTCGTCGATCGCCTCAAGCTGGTGCGCCGCGAATTCGCGGTCGCCGCGGACGTCGGCTCGCCGGCGCCGCATGGGGCTGAGGCGTTGGCGGCGCGCGCCGGGGCGAGGCTGACGCTGCGCCTCGCGCCCTCGCCGCTCGCCGTCGGGCGCGGCGCTTATCTCAGCGCGGTCGGCGACGTCGAGCGTCTGCCGCTGGCGCCCGAAAGCTGCGACCTGATCGTTTCGCTGATGGCGCTCCATCACGTCAACGATTCTCCCGGCGCGCTGATCCAGATCCGCCGCGCGCTCAAGGCCGACGGGCTGTTTTTCGGCGCGCTCGCCGGCGGCGACACGCTGATCGAATTGCGCCACAGCCTGACCATCGCCGAGAGCGAAATTCTCGGCGGCGCGGCGCCGCGCGTCGCCCCGTTCGCCGACGTGCGCGCGCTCGGAAGCCTGATGCAGCGCGCCGGCTTCGCGCTGCCGGTCGTCGACGCCGACCCAATCGTCGCGCGCTACGACGATCTCTTGGCGCTGATGCGCGATCTCAGGGCGTTCGGCGCGACTAACGCCTTGACCCTGCGCAGCCGCAAGCCGCTCCGCCGCGGCGTGCTGATGCGCGCGGCCGCCGTCTACGCCGAGCGCTTCGCCGACGCCGACGGGCGCCTGCGCGCGACCTTCGACACGATCTGGCTCACCGGCTGGGCGCCGCACGACAGCCAGCCCAAGCCGCTGAGGCCCGGCTCGGCCGCGATGCGCCTCGCCGACGCGCTTCGCGTGCGGAAGGACGACCCGTGATCCCCTGGACCTTGCTGGCCAAGGCGCCGATCCCCGGCGGCGGCGAACTGCGCCTCATGCGGCGCGACGGCGAATTTTCGATCCGGCTCGGCGCGCAGGAATTGATGAACAGCCGCCGCGGCGGTTCGGAGGAGGCGCTGGCGACGATCGCCTGCGAAAAAATCGCCGCCCGCGTCCGGTAGCGGCTCCTGATCGGCGGGCTCGGCATGGGCTTCACGCTGCGCGCCGCGCTGCGCGCGCTCGACGCTTCCGCGCGCGTCGAGGTCGCCGAACTCGTCCCCGCGGTCGTGCAATGGGCTGAGGGGCCGATGGCGCAAATCTTCGCCGGTTCGCTCGACGACCCTCGCGTGAAAATCGAAGTCGCCGACGTCGCGGCGATCATTCGCGCCGCGGCTTCCCGCTACGACGCGATCCTCCTCGACGTCGACAACGGCCCCGAGGCAACGACGCGAGCGGCCAACGACCGGCTCTACGACGCGCGCGGCCTCGCCGCCGCCCGCGCGGCGCTCAAGATCGGCGGCGTCCTGGCGGTGTGGTCCGCGCGGCCCGACCGGCGCTTCGCGCCAAGGCTTGGCGACGCCGGCTTCGCGGCGGAGGAGTTTTCCGTGCGCGCGAGAGGCGGGCGCGGCGCGCGGCATACGATCTGGATCGCGGCGCGTCCTGCGCCGGAGCGACGCCTCATGCGGCGCTCCCTACTGGACGCCGGCGTGGATCGACATTAGATCTCGGTGTGTCGCGCCGGGCGCGAGCGCGATAAGCGGCCGGATGGCGGGAGGAGGCGAAACGGATGCGGGAAGAGCGGAGCCGTTTGATCGCGGCGTGGCGGCGCTGGGGAGCGTGGGATCCGCTGGTGCGCGCGATGATCGTCAATTGGGCGTTCGGCATGGCGATCGGCGTGTTTTGCGCAGGCTTGCTGCTCGCCTTCGATTTTGCCGGCGTCCGATCGTTGCTGTGGCGTTCGGACGCGCTGATTCCCGGCGTCGTGCTGCTTTGCGCCGGCTTCGCCTTCACCTTCGGCGGCGTCGTCTGCGCCGCGGCGGTGATGGGCTTTACGGCGGACGACGAGTCCCGGGCGAGGCCGAGGGGCTTGCGCCTGGGCAAGGCGCCGCCGCGGCGACTGAGCGTCGCGCCGATCGCCGCCGACCCGCCGCGCCCGCGCGCCTGACCGCCGCCGAAGGCGGCGACCGCCGGCTTGGCGAACACGGCCGCGGCGATTTTCGTCGACGGCCCATTGCGCCGACGTGGGGGCGGGGATCGCACGCCGCGCATCGAGGGCGGGAGATGGGTCGCGGATCATCGCCTTGCGAGCGCTGCGCGAGCGTTCGTGCTCCCGCTCAATGAAAATTCCGCCCGTCCGGCGCCGTTCGAATTAGGCCCCGTCCGCTCGCGCGATGCTCTCGATGGCCAGCTTGAGCCTCGGAAGTTCGTCGACGACGACGCGCCAGATGATCGCGTCGGACAGGCCTTGGTATTCGTGACGCAGAACGTTGCCGATTCCCCTTCACTTGCCGCCACGGGATTTCTGGCCGCAAGGCCTGATGGGATGCCGGGATGCGCCGAGCGGCCTCGGAAATGATCTTGATTGCGCGCTGAACGATGTAGCTCGAGCGCCAGTCGGCGGAGAATTCCGCCAGCGTTTTTCCCGACGTCACTGTTTCGACGCGTTCGATCGCCTGGAGGATGTCGTGCAAGGCGGGCCTGAGATCCCGTTCCATCAGAAAACTCGGACCGACGTGCGCTTGATCTTGGAGCGCAGCATCGGATGCAATCCGTCGCGCGTCGTGATGTCGATCGGCGCCTGCAATTCGTCTTCGAGGAACTGCTTGATGCCGACGAGGTGGAAGGCGTTGAAGCGGCCGTTCAGATCGTAGTCGATGAAGAGATCGAGGTCGCTTTGCGGCCCCGCGTCGCCGCGCGCCGTCGAACCGAAGAGATAGAGCGACGTCGCGCCCATCGCTTTGACGGCGGGCGCAATGGCGGTCAGACGAGAGAGGGCGTCCGCTGCGTTCATGGCGAGAGGATAGTGCAAGCGCGCGGAGGTTGCAAAGCCGGGGGATCGGCTTTACCGCCTCCGCGGGCGTCAGGAGAGGCCGACTCCCTCAATGAAAATTCCGTCCCGCCGGCAGCGCGCGCTCGAGTTCTCGGCTCTCGGCGGGGGCGGAGCGGTCGGGGCCGCCGCCTTCTTCCGACAGCATCCCCAGCATCGGCGTCAGATCCTCCATGCGCTCGACGATCACGTGGATGACCCCGGCCTCGTTCTGCGCCTTGCCGGTCGCAGCGACGAAGCGCGCGCCGATGACGATCGCACGCAGGCGCTCGAACGCCTTGGGCCAGACGATGAGGTTGGCGACGCCCGCCTCATCCTCCAGCGTCATGAAGATGACGCCCTTGGCGGTTCCCGGGCGCTGACGCACCAGCGCCAGGCCGGCGACCGTGACGCGCTCGCCGCTTTTCACCTGAGCGAGCGCGTCGGAGCGCTTGACGCCGCGCGCGGCGAGGCGCGCGCGCATGAACGCCACCGGATGAGCCTTCAGCGACAGCGAAAGGCGGCGGTAGTCCTCGACCACATGGGCGCCGAGCGGCATCGGCGGCAACTTCGCGTCGGGCTCGCTGTCGCGCTCCGGGCGGCTCTCAGCGAACAGCGGCAGATCGTCCTGATCGCCGACGCGGTCGAGGCCGCGCACCGCCCACAGCGCCTGGCGCCGGTCGAGGCCGAGCGAGCGGAACGCATCGGCGTCGGCGAGGCGCTCCAGCGCGGCCAGGTTCAAGCCAGAACGCAGCCAGAGATCGCGCACCGAATCGTAGCCATCCCCGCGCGCCTCGACGAGCCGGCGCATCTCGTCTTGCCGCGCGCCGACGATCTGGCGAAACCCCAGCCGCACCGCGTGCGTCGCGCGGATGTGCCCGGCCATCGAGGCGTGGCGGGGGTGGACAACAAGCGCGTCCCCTCCCCCCTTGTGGGGGAGGGTTAGGGTGGGGGGTTGCGCTAATCTATCCTGAGCCTGACGGGACGCGATCTCTCTAGTTTCGATGAGTCCGTGTGACCCCCCTCCCCTGCCCTCCCCCACAAGGGGGAAAGAAGAAATCGCCTCCAGCGTGCAGTCCCAATCGGAAAAATTGACGTCGACCTCCCTCACCTCGATGCCGTGCTCGCGGGCGTCGCGCACCAGTTGCGAAGGCGCGTAGAAGCCGAGCGGCTGCGAATTGAGCATCGCGGCGAGGAACACGTCGGGGTACCGGCATTTCATCCAGCACGAGGCGTAGACGATCAGCGCGAAGCTTGCCGCGTGGCTCTCGGGAAAGCCGTATTCGCCGAAGCCCTCGATCTGGCGGAAGCAGCGCTTGGCGAATTCGCGCGCATAGCCCTTGGCCGCCATGCCCTCGACCATCTTGGTCTGAAACGTCGCGATCTTGCCGACGCGGCGGAAGGTCGCCATGGCGCGGCGCAGTTTGTCGGCCTCGGCGGGCGAGAAACCCGCCGCGACGATGGCGATCTTCATCGCCTGCTCCTGGAACAGCGGCACGCCGAGCGTCTTGCCGAGCACTGCCTCCAGCTCCTGCGAGGGAAAGGCGACCTCCTCCAGGCCCTGACGGCGGCGCAAATAGGGATGCACCATGTCGCCCTGGATCGGCCCGGGGCGCACGATCGCCACCTCGATGACGAGATCGTAGAACTTCTCCGGCTTGAGCCGCGGCAGCATCGACATCTGCGCGCGGCTCTCGATCTGGAAGACGCCGATGGTGTCGGCGCGCTGGATCATCGCGTAGACGCATGCTTCCTCGGAGGGGATCGAGGCGAGCGTCAGCCGCTCGCCATAATGCCTTTCCAACAACGAGAAGCTCTTGCTCATCGCGGTGAGCATGCCGAGCGCGAGCACGTCGATCTTCAGGATGCCGAGCGCATCGAGATCGTCCTTGTCCCATTCGATCGTGGTGCGCTCCTCCATCGCCGCGTTCATGATCGGCGCGACCTCGTCGAGCCGGTCGCGCGCAATGACGAAGCCGCCGCTGTGCTGGGTGAGATGGCGGGGAAAGCCGGTCAGCTCGTCCGCCAGCTTCAGCGCCAGCCCAAGCGTCGGGTCGGCGGGATCGAGGCCGGCCGCGCGCGCGCGCTCCTCGCCGATCGGTTCGGCGCCGTGGCCCCAGGCCGTGGCGTTGAGCGCGACGATCACGTCGTCGGAAAGGCCGAAGACCTTGGCCGTCTCGCGGATCGCCGAGCGCGTGCGATAGGTTATGACCGCCGCCGCCAGCCCGGCGCGCTCGCGCCCGTAGCGCGCGTAGATATACTGGATCACTTCCTCGCGCCGCTCGTGCTCGAAATCGACGTCGATGTCGGGCGGCTCGTTGCGCTCGGGCGAGACGAAGCGCTCGAACAGAAGATCGAACTTCGCCGGATCGACCTCGGTGATCCCGAGGCAGAAGCAGACCGCCGAATTGGCCGCCGAGCCGCGCCCCTGGCAGAGGATGCTGCGGCTGCGCGCGTAGCGCACGATGTCGTGCACGGTGAGAAAATAGGGCGCGTAATTGAGCTTGCCGATCAGCTCCAGTTCGTGCGTCAGCGTCGCGCGAACGCTCGTCGGAACGCCGTCGGGATAGCGCGCGCGCGCGCCGGCCTCGGCGAAGGCCTCCAGCGCGGCCTGCGGGGCAGCGAAGCCCTCGCGCAATTCCAGGGGATAGTCGTGGGCGAGTTCGTCGAGGCTGAAGGCGAGGCCGTCGAGGAAGCGGGCCGTCTCTTCCACCGCCTGCGGCGCCTCGGCGAACAGGCGCGCCATTTCGTCGGCGGATTTGAGATGGCGCTCGGCGTTGGCTTGAGTCAGCCTTCCCGCCGCCTCCAGCGTCGTCTTTTCGCGGATGCAGGTCAGCACGTCGGCGAGCGCGCGCCGCTCGGGCGCGTGCATGAGAACGTCGTTGGCGGCGATCAGCGGCGCGCCGATCTTACGCGCCAGCGTCGCGCGTGCGGCGAGCGCGCCGCGCATGTCCTCGCCATAGGTCAGGCTCGCGCCGATCCACAGGCGGCCGGGGAAGGCTTGACGCAATTGGGCGAGCAACGCGCCCTCCCCTCTCCCCTTGCGGGAGAGGAGCTTGTCCCTTCTCCCGCTTGCGGGCGCCAGGCGAACGTCTCGTTCGCTGAGAGGTGGCCCGAAGGGCCGGATGAGGGGCATCGCGACGATCTGCAGCCCCTCGCCGTGCTCGAGCAGATCCTCGAAGCCCAAATGGCACTCGCCCTTCGGCGCGCGCAAGTTTCCCGTGGTCAGCAGCCGGCAGAGCCGGCCATAGGCGGCGCGGTCTTGGGGATAGGCGAGCATGTCGGGCGCGCCGTCGACAAAGCTCAGCCGCGCGCCCGCGACGACGCGCAGCGCGCCGATCGCGCTTCTGTTCTCGCGCGCGTAGACGTGCGCGCGCACGACGCCGGCGAGCGTGTTGCGGTCGGCGACGCCGATGCCGCAAAGGCCCAATTCGGCCGCGCGCGCCACCAGTTCCTCCGGGTGCGAGGCGCCGCGCAGAAACGAAAAATTCGTCGTCGTCGCGAGCTCGGCGAAGCGCGGGGCGAGGCGGATCATGCCCTTCCCTCCGCTTGCGGGGGGAAGGTGGACGCGCGTAGCGCGGCCGGATGAGGGGCTGCGCCCCCCGCTGTCGCTAGCGCCTTGAATTGCTCGAACGGCGCCAGCCGACCCTCGACTGCGGCGAGGATCGTCTCGCATACGTCGTCAATCGAACCCAGCACATCCGCATTCCAGAACCGCAGGACGCGGTAACCCAGCCCAACCAGAGCGGCATCGCGCTTATCATCGTAGGCGCTGCCAGCATGTTGCGATCCGTCGACCTCGACGATGAGCTTGCAAGCTCGGCAGACGAAGTCGGCATAGTAAGGCCCCACTGACGCCTGACGCACAAATTTCGCGCCTCCGAGACGGCGATCGCGGAGACGACGCCAGAGTTTCCTTTCTGGTTCCGTCGCCGCGGCGCGCAACGTTTGGGCGCGAGCGACTACGGGAATATTGCGACTGCGCATATGAACGTTCCAATCGTTTGGCGCCGCCCCTCATCCGGCGCTTCGCGCCACCTTCTCCCCGCAAAGCGGGGCGAAGGGGAAACGCTTCACCCGAACACCCCGTGCACGAACCATTTCGCTCGCGTCGTTTCGCGGCCCCACAGGCCTTCGCGGTAGAGCCAGAAGCGGCGCCCCGAGGCGTCCTCGGCGCGGAAATAGTCGCGCGTCGGCGCGTCCGGCCAGCGCCACCACGGCGCGGCGATGCGCTCGGGGCCTTCGATCGCCGCCACTTCGTGCACGACGCGCCGCCAGCGGAAGCGCAGCGGCGGGCCGTCGGGGACTTCGGCGAGCGCCTCGATCGGCTCGGGCCGCTCGAACAGGCGCAACGGCCGCGTCGGCGCCGCGGCCGACGCCATCGTCGATCCGTCCGATCCGTCATGGCGAGCGAAGCGAAGCCATCCAGGGGCCACAGGGCTCGGCTGCTGGATGGCTTCGTCCCCCTCCCCGCCCTCGGCGTCCTCGCCATAACGGACTTCCTCCCGCTCGGCGCGCGCCGCGCCGAGAATCGCCGGCGAGGCGAGGACGGCCCGTTCGGGAATATGGGCCTCGACGAGTTCCCGCCGCGTCACGCGGCGCGCGCCCAAGCGCGCGCTCAACGCGTCCAGGAGATCGGCGAACCGCGACGAGCGCTCGGCCTCATGCGCGCGGCGCCATTCGCTCTGCACGGGCGCCAGCGGCTCGGCGAGGAGACAGGAAAGGCGCATCAGGTCGACGCCGAAGCCGGCGTCGATCTCCTCCTCGACGCCGCCGGCGAGGCGCTCTGCGAACAAGCGCGCCATCGCGCGCGCCTCGCCGAGCGGCCGGCCCGAACCCACGACAAGGCGACGCACGTCGCCGTCGACGCGAAAGAGGGCGAGCTCCAGCCGGCGCGCGCCCTTCATCCGGCGCGCGAGCCGCTGGGCGAGATCGTCGGCGAGCCGGTCAAGCGTCGCCATCGCCGCCTCGCTCGCGACGATCGGGCTGGCGAAACGCCGTTCGACGCGAAAGTCGGGCGCGGCGAAACGCGGCGAGATCGCCTCGCGGTTGAGGCCGTTCAGCGCGTCGAGCCGCGCGATCGTCTCAGCGCCGAAACGCGCCGCGATCGGCGCGCGCGGCCTCAGCGCGAGATCGCCGATGCGGCGAAGCCCGGCGCGCGCCATGTCGGCGCTCGTCTGATCGTCGAGCCCCAGCGCGGCGACCGGCATGTCGTAATAGAGCTTGGCGAAGGCCGAGCCGCAAAGGCCGGCGGGCGCGACGCGCGCGCGCGAATAGCGCGCCAGCGCTGAAGCGGCGCGCGGCGTATCCGCGAGGCCGAGCGCGACCGTTGCCCCCAAGCGGGTCAGGCGCGCCTCGACCTCCGCCATCAGCCCCGCCTCGCCGCCGAAGAGATGCGCGACGCCGGAGACGTCGAGCATCAGCCCATCGCGCCCATCGAGCGCGACGAGCGGCGTGAAGCGGGCGCAGAAGTCGGCGAGGCGCTCGAGGAGCTTCGCTTCCGCTTCAGGGTCGGTCTCGACCGCAACGAGGGCGGGATGGCGCGCGCGCGCGTCGGCGAGCGTCAGGCCGGGGCCGAGGCCGAGCCGCGCGGCGGCCGCGTCGACGCCGACGAGGCGTTGTGCGCTTTTGATCTTGGCGACGACGACGAGGGGCGGCGAAACTCGCCTAAGCCCCTCACCGCGCAGTTTGTGCGCGCGGTCGGTCGCCAGGCGCGGCAGCCACAGGGAGAGAAAGCGTCGGTTCGTCAAATCGCTGGTCCTCGCTTCGCCAGGTCAGGCGGAAGATTTTCGTCGCGTCGAGGCCTGGCGGCGGCCCCTGAGCCGACGTCAGGCGCGCCTTGACGAGCCGCGCAGCGAAGGCGGGCGGCCCGGGAAGGGCGCGCCCGCCGCCCGCGGAGGTCAGGCGCGCGCTCGGCGCGGCGGCGATCGCGAAGCGCGTCTCGGCGGCGCTGGAGAGTTTTTCCGCCGCGCCATAGGCGCTCGCGTGAACGAGCAGCGCCGGCGTCGCCCCGGCGCGCGCGGCGAGCAGCAGGCGGCGCGAAACGGAAAGATCGTAGCCCTTGAGATTCCACGCTTCGCCGACGACGACCGCCGACGCGCCGCTCCGCAAAGCCTCCTCCATCGCCTGGAACAAAGCCGGCGCGTCGGGCGCACGCACGAAGACGAGCCGGCCGAGCTCCAGCCCATGGGCGACGAGCCCCGGCCCGTAGAGAGCGCCCGTCTCGCGCAACGCGAAATCCTCGGCGACGACCAGCCCCGCCGCGTCGCGCGCGGCCATGAAGCGCGCGACGAGCGCCAGCGCGAAGCCCATCGCCGCCGCGCCGTCGCCGGGGCTCGCCGGCGCGATTTCGTGCAGCGCGTCGCTCGCCAGCCCGCCGCCGAGCGCGCGATCGAGCGCCGGGGTCAGCGAGAGTCTCGGCGCCGCGCGCGCCTCCGCCGGCCCCGAGCGAGCCTCGATTTTCTCGACGGCGCGCCGCAAACGCGCCATTTCTTCAGCCCTGTCGCCGCGCGACATCCGATCCAAACTCTCTATGTTCGCTTTTTGTTCTTGTTTTGGACGAAAATGGAGCGGGAGTCAAGAGCGGGGCGACAATCAGGCGCGCCCCAACAACGCGGCGATCAAGCTCGGCCTCGGCAAGCGCTTCCGCTTCGACCTCGACGATTGTCGGGGCTGCGGGCTTTGCGCGGCAGGGGTCCATGCGGGGCGATCGACATGGTGGCGCAGGCGATTTAAAAGATTCTCACACCAATGATACACACGCCAGCACTTCGGCCCGCAATACGTCGAATTTCACACGTCTAAAACGCACCTGTTTCACTTGCGCGGATCACTTGCTATCAATTCCTACCCGGCGATGTCGCTCGCCAGGCACATTACGATCGGCAGTCGAGGGACCCATGACACAAATAATGTCTATAGTCATAAGTTTTGTCCTCGTCACTATCGTCGGCAATTTTCTGATGCAGCGATGGCAGCAAAACTCTTGGCTTCGCCAGCAACAGTTCCTGGGCCAAGAGAAAGAGTATGCCGCACTGAGAGACTTCTTCCCCGAACTGTCTGGCGCAATCGGATCACGCCTGTATCTGTCGAAACGACTATTTTCTGCACTACAATCGAAGGATATAGATTTTGTTGAAGTCACACTTAGAGATTATGACAACGCAATAACAAGTTGGAATGAGGCTATAGGTCGTTTCTACGCACAATTAACAATATATGTCAATTACGAGTACACAAGTAAACTTGAATCAACGATACACTTACCGTTCCAGACAATCGGAACGATGTTGGAGCAAGGCGTTCGAGCGCGGCGACAAGGAACATTTATTGCAACTCAGGATAAGCACCAAATTGAAGACATCCTGAGAGGCCTGAATGTCGCGAATGCCCAGTTCAACAGAAATTTGCTTAGAACCATAGACGAAAAGAGAAAGAGTGTATATTTCGGCCGACGACTCGAGTACACGGAGACAAATCTATCAAAATATTCAACTTGGGAACTTATCAAAGCTCTTTTTGCCGGCGACGTAGATTCGTATGCCATAATTTGCGCGCCGTCGGACTCTCGCTTCCCAACCCTGTCCTTCTTTAAGTGGCCTTGGGTACACTAACATTGCGGCTAGCAGGGCACCCTGCTCCAATGTCAGATCATCGTGGCCTGTCCGAAATACCCTTCGCGAAGCTCTTTCTGCCCCGACCAAGCCGGAGCCAAAAAATGCGCAACTTAGATATGAGCGCAGAATAACGATCTTACTGTAACGGTATTGAATTAGCACTGCGAGGAGCATCTCATACATTTTACGCACTACGCTATATTTCTTGTAACCGGTCGCCGTTCGGACAAATTGCATATCTATAGTACTCGCTCCTCCATGCCGCGTGAACAACGTTGCGCGACCGATCTCTCGAACCAATGATCGCCAATCTATGCCTATATGTTTCATAAATCGCCTATCCTCAAGCGCTAAAACTATCTTCTCAAGATTTGTTAGCTCGGGTGGATAGTATTCCGCCCAACGCCTAATTTTCTTGTGGACAGCAAACAGATCTCTATGAATTCGTAGCAAGGCACCGCGAGGTCCAAACGAACCAAGCTTGGGACGAATATCATAGAGAGCCATTGCAACCCCCAGATGTATTTTCCTATAATTTGCCGCAGATCGTTCGCCCCGGCTGATGTCTGGCGGTGTCCTGCATGGGCTACTCTCCGCCCAGCCTTACCAGACCCTCAGCCGCCGCCGGCGAAACTTCCCCCTCGATGCGCCCGCGCCGCGCCGCCCTTCTTGCCGAGCGCTTTCGCCGCCGGGTCTTTGCCGTCGTCGGGAACGGCGACGCCGATCTCGCCCGTCGCGATCTTCGCGATCATGACCGCGCGGGCGTTTACGTCGGCGGGGCGCTTCTCGCCTTTAGGACCGCGGGGCATCATTCTTTCCTAGAAGATATTTTAGATCGCGTACTTCGGCAGCGGTCATCCGGCCAGATGGGCCAGACCCTTCATCGATGACGTAAAGCTCCAGAGCGCCGTCGGCTCTCCTGCGTTCGACGAAGCGGGCAAAAAAATCATACGGATTTTCTGATGGCGGGATCGTTTGCACTTCCGCCGTGCGCCCATTCTTGATGACATACACCCAAGCCATACGCGTCCCTGCTTTCCGCCAAGCATATCATGAGGCGCGGGCGCAGCGCGAGCGCTTGTCAATCCGCCAAATTTTTAAACTGAGACACTACCATTGCGGGGGCAGCGTCTCAGTTTCCTCGTCCGTCGCAATCCGCACGATCGCCATGGCGCGGGCGTTCGCGTCGGCGCGGGCGGCGCGCGCCTTTAGGACCTCTTGGCGTCCCAATCGCGCATTCTATTGATAAGAACAAAGCCCGTCGCTTCCGGCGAAGCCGCGAGATATTCCTGCGCGGCGCGGGATAGTTTTTCGACCAAGCGTTTCTTAAACCCCTTGGCCCCGGGGCCTAACGCGATCGTCGTGACGACGACGAGCACTTGACGGTCTTCGCCATCAAGAGTTTTTTCGGCCCAGACTTTGGCGCCACGAGCCAGAGGGTGAGAAAACGCCATGTCCGTCGCTCCGTCGGTCGCTCCGATGCTTGGCGCTCAGCATAGCATGGAACGCGGGGGCGCCGCGAGCGCCTGTCAATCCCGGCAGCGTCTCAGTTTTCTCGTCCGTCGCAATCCGCGCGATCGCCACGGCGCGGGCGTTCGCATCGACGGAGCGGTTCTCGCCTTCGGGCCCCCGCGGCCTCAGCGCGCCGCCTTTGGCACAACTTTCAGATAACTGACGATCAACGTCGTATCGTCGGTCAAGACGCCGATCACGGTGTTCTCGATCGCGTCCAATGCGGACTGGTTGAACCCCTCCGAGTTCGGGTCGGTGTCGAATCCGACTTCGATCACCAGCGTCTTGACCCACATGGCGTCTTCCCAACTCCACTCGAACCAGGTCCGAGACACGTTCGGAAGCTTCGACAAAGCCTGTCTGACGATCGCGATATTGCCCCTCATGATCAGCTCCCTGCCATGCTCGCGACCAAGCCTATCATGGCAGGCGGGCGCGGCAAGCGAACGACGACGCCCGTGTGAGGAGCGTCGAAACTCACGAGGTCTCGCTCTCGGCGTCATAAGCCGCGATCGCATGCTCGAACTCGTCGAACGGCGTGTCCGGCGTCGCCTCCAGCGTCGAAGCCTTGCGCGCCTGCGCCCGCTCGATCAGGCGGCGGTAGTCTTCGATGCTGAGCAGCACGAGCCGCGGCTTGTTGCGCTGGGTGATCGTGACCGGCTCGCGCAGGGCGTCGGCGATGATGTCGCCCGATCGACGGGAGAGATCGCTGGTCGAATAGCGCGTCATCGAGCGCACTCCTGTTATTCCCAACAAATACAGCAATGCTGTATATATCGCAACCGGAAGATGACTTTCCGCCGTTGCGTCGGACCTCCGCCCCTGCCGCTATCCCGCTCGCTGTCGCCCACCCCGCCCTTCCCTACTTCGCGATCCCCGAGAACACCGCCAGCCGACGCTCGACCTCGAGCATCGCGTCGGCCTCCAATCGGCCGAAGGCCTCGCCGATCTTCGCCCGCATCACCGTCATCGCCTTGTCGATCATGATCTGCGAGGGTTGGCGCAGGCCGTTGGCCGCGTCGGGCGCCACCGTGACGCGCAGCAGCGGCGCCTCGACGAGCGCGCTCGACACCAGCAGCACCGTGACCGTCGCGTGGTCGGCGAAGGGATCGGCCTGGATGACCAGCGCCGGCCGCGGCTTGCCGAAGTCGCCCTGCAAAGCGACCGTGACGAAATCCCCGCGTCTCACTTAAGGGCCGCGCCAGCCGTCGACGTCGGCCAAGGCGGCATTCAGGAATTCACCCAAGTCCGCGTCGGCCAAGTCGGCCTCGGCGGCGAGACGGGATTGCCGGCGGCATTCCTCGGCAAAGCCCGGGCGCCGCGTGTCGGGAACCCAGATTTGCACGGGCCGCAGCCCCGCTTGACGGAGCGCGACGCGCCGCTTGCGGACGCGTACGGCGGTCGACGAAGCCATGCGCCTTCTCCGTCTCCTTGTGGCGGATCAAGCGTTACATGTAGCACATTCGGGCGCCGGCGCATAGTCGTTGTTTCGGCTGGGCGGGCGTCGAGCGCCGTCGTCGCTCGCCGGTGCAAAAAAAAAACGGCCCCTGGCCATTTCGCCAGGAGCGCGTTCATTCCCGCCGGGTGTTTTGCGTTTGGCGCGAACGCCGCCTCAGGCGGTGATGCGCTGCTCGGCGGGCGAGGGCTCGCGCAGCACGTAGCCGCGGCCCCACACCGTCTCGATGTAGTTGCGGCCGTTGGAGGCTATCGCCAGCTTCTTGCGCAGCTTGCAGATGAACACGTCGATGATCTTCAGTTCCGGCTCGTCCATGCCGCCGTAGAGATGGTTGAGGAACATTTCCTTGGTCAGCGTCGTGCCCTTGCGCAGCGAGAGCAGCTCGAGCATCTGGTATTCCTTGCCCGTCAGATGCACGCGGGCGCCGTCGACCTCGACGGTCTTCTGGTCGAGATTGACGATGAGATCGCCGGTGATGATCACCGACTGGGCGTGGCCCTTCGAGCGGCGCACGATCGCGTGGATGCGCGCGATGAGTTCGTCCTTGTGGAACGGCTTGGTGAGATAGTCGTCGGCGCCGTGGCCGAGGCCCTTCACCTTGTCCTCGATGCCCGCCATGCCGGAGAGAATGAGAATCGGCGTCTTGATCTTGGTGACGCGCAGCGACCGCAGCACCTCGTAGCCCGACATGTCGGGCAAATTGAGGTCGAGCAGAATGATGTCGTAATCATAGAGCTTGCCGAGATCGATGCCCTCTTCGCCGAGGTCGGTGACGTAGACGTTGAAATTCTCGGACTTGAGCATCAGTTCGATGCTCTGCGCCGTCGCGCTGTCGTCCTCGATCAAAAGAATCCGCATGTTAAATCCCCACCCTTGCCCCAATGCACGCGACCGCGGTGATCCCCGCCGCATTCGCGCCGCATGGAAGCCGGCGCGCAGCCGGGAAGCGGACCCGGCCGATTCGACACGCAGACTGAACGTCTTTGGTTAACAAATTATGATTCACTCGCCAATCCCTTTCCCAGAATATTTCCGCCAGAGGAGGAACTATTTGATTCAACTGCATGATTCGGAGCGTCCAATGTTAAGGTGATACTTTAACTTTTTGTTCTACCCGACTCTATTGACTCGACGATCCCCGCCGCGCCGCGCGCGCCGCCGGACGGGGCCGCGCGCCGCGCGACGGCTCCCGGCGGTGACCTCTCGCTAAGGATTGTTAATGATGGGAGTAAACGAACCGCTAACGCGGCCGCCGTCGCCCCACATTTTCTCCGCGTCGACGCACGATTTCGGCAAATCCCGCGGCCGGGTAACAAAAGAGCAACCTTCCGGCGTCATCTTCGCATCCGTCTCGTGGCGAACCGGCGTCGGGCGGCGGCGTCCGCTCGGGCGCGCTTGGTTCTTGTGTGGAGTGCGTAAGGATGAAATCGCGAGACACGCTCATTCGGCTCAAGCGCTTCCAGGCGGAGGAAAAACGCCGGCGCGTTCGACAGATCGAGACGATGGTCGCCGAGTTCACGCGCATGGCGGGCGACCTCGATCGCGAGATCGTCAACGAGGAAAGGCGCTCGGGGATCAGCGACCCCGGTCATTTCGCCTACCCGACCTACGCGCGCGCCGCGATCGCGCGCCGCGACAACCTCAAGCGATCGATCGGCGAACTGACGGCCCAAATCGAGGAAGCCAAGGCGGCCGAGCAAGAGGCGCAGGCCGAATTGCTGAAATACGAGTCGCTCGAAGGGCGCGAAAAGGCGCTCGAGCGGGCCCTCGAATCCGCCGCCAGACTCTGACCCTTACGCCCTTCGGCGAACCCATGCGATCGGGCGCCTTCGCTGCGCGGATCGCCGCACCCCAGGAATCCGCTATTGCGGCTAGGCGGCCGATACAGTAGATCGGCGCCGTGTCTCGCCGTGCGGGCGCGCCGGCGTCGCTCTCTAGCAAGGATCATCGGGTTCGCGTCGGAATCGAGGCGACCGCAAAGCGTCTGGGGATGACATGATGTTGATTGGGGTCGTCGCGGAAACCGAGCCGCACGAGACGCGCGTCGCGGCGAGCGCGGAAACGGTGAAGAAATTTCTCGCCCTCGGCGCCGAGGCGGCGGTCGAACGCGGCGCCGGCGTCAACGCCGGAATTCTCGACGCCGACTACGCGGCGGCGGGCGCGAGATTGGTCTCCACCGCCGAAGCGCTCGGCGCCGACATCGTTTTGAAAGTGCGCCGCCCAAGCGGCGCCGAACTCGGCCAGATGAAGCGCGGCGCGCTGGTCGTCGCGTCGATGGACCCCTACGGCCATCAGGACGCGGTCGCGGCGATGGCCGAGGCGGGCGTCGCCGCCTTCGCGATGGAGCTGTTGCCGCGCATCACCCGAGCGCAGACGATGGACGTCCTCTCCAGCCAGGCTAATCTCGCCGGCTATCGCGCCGTGATCGACGCGGCGGCCGAATACGGCCGCGCGTTGCCGATGATGATGACCGCGGCGGGCGCGATTCCGGCCGCCAAGGCGTTCGTCATGGGCGTGGGCGTCGCCGGTCTGCAGGCGATCGCCACCGCGCGCCGGCTCGGCGCCATCGTCACCGCCACCGACGTGCGCCCGGCGACCAAGGAACAGGTCGAGTCGCTCGGCGCCAAGTTCGTCGCCGTCGAGGACGAGGAGTTCAAGCAGGCCGAGACCGCGGGCGGCTACGCCAAGGAAATGTCGGACGCCTACAAGGCCAAGCAGGCGGCGCTGGTCGCCGCCCATATCGCCAAGCAGGACATCGTCATCGCCACCGCGCTGATTCCCGGCCGCCCCGCCCCCCGCCTCGTCAGCGCCGACATGGTCAAGTCGATGCGCGCCGGCTCGGTGATCGTCGATCTCGCGGTCGAACGCGGCGGCAATTGCGAACTCGCCCGCGCCGGCGAGGTCGTCGTCACCGACAATGGCGTTCGCGTCGTCGGCAATTCCAGCGTCACGCGCCTCGCCGCGACCGCCTCGGCCCTCTACGCGCGCAATCTCTACGCCTTCGTCGAGACGTTGATCGACAAATCGGCCAAGACGATCGCCGTCAATTGGGACGACGAACTCGTCAAGGCGACGTGCCTGACCCGCGACGGCGCGATCGTTCATCCGAATTTTCAGCCCAAGTCGGCGTAACGCGCCGCGCTTTGCCAAGGACGAGAGGGATCGATGGAAAACCTTGACGCCGCCATCGCCAAACTGAAGGCGGCCGCCGACGCCGCCGACGCGGCCGCCAGCGCCGCGCAGAGCTACGCCGATCAACTCGCCGCGGCCGGCCACGCCGTTTCCGGCGGCGCAATTGATCCTTTCGTCTTTCGTCTGGCGATCTTCGCGCTCGCGGTGTTCGTCGGCTATTACGTCGTCTGGTCGGTGACGCCGGCGCTGCACACGCCGCTGATGTCGGAAACCAACGCGATCTCGTCGGTCATCGTCGTCGGCGCGCTGCTTGCGGTCGGCGTCGCGGCGATCGACAGCGGCTCCACCCTCGCCCGCGTGGTCGGCTTCGTCGCGCTGATCTTGGCCTCGGTGAACATGTTCGGCGGGTTCCTCGTCACCGAACGCATGCTCGCGATGTACAAGAAGAAGGGCTGACCTCCAGTGAACGCCAATCTCGCCGCCCTCCTCTATCTCGTCTCCGGCATTCTGTTCATCCTGGCGCTGCGCGGCCTCTCCTCGCCCGCGTCGTCGCGCCAGGGCAACCACTTCGGCATGATCGGCATGGCGATCGCCGTCGCGACCACGCTGGCGCTGCGGCCGCCGTCGAGCGGCGCGGCGTGGTTGCTGGTGCTGCTCGGCTTCGCCATCGGCGGCAGCATCGGCGTCTGGCGCGCGCGCACGATCCAGATGACGGCGATGCCGCAGCTGGTGGCGATGTTCCACTCGCTGGTCGGCCTCGCCGCGGTGCTGGTGGCGGCGGGCGCGCTCTACGCGCCGGCGGCCTTCGGCATCGCCGAGGGCGACCGCATCCATCCCGCCAGCATCATCGAAATGTCGCTCGGCCTGGCGATCGGCGCCATGACGTTCACCGGCTCGATCATCGCCTTCCTCAAGCTCGACGGCCGCATGTCGGGCAAGCCGATTCTGCTGCCGCAGCGCCACGCGCTCAACATCGGGCTCGGCGTCGCGCTGGTCGTGCTGATCGTCCTATTCTTCATCACCCAATCGCCGGTCTTTTTCTGGATCATCACCGTAGTTTCGCTGGTGATCGGCGTGACGATGATCGTCCCGATCGGCGGCGCCGACATGCCGGTCGTCATTTCGATGCTCAACTCCTACTCGGGCTGGGCGGCGGCGGGCATCGGCTTCACCCTCGGCAACCTCGCGCTGATCATCACCGGCGCGCTGGTCGGCTCCTCGGGCGCGATCCTGTCCTACATCATGTGCAAGGGCATGAACCGCTCGTTCATCGCGGTGATCCTGGGCGGCTTCGGCGGCGAAACGGCGGCGGCGGGCGCGGTCGAGACGCGACCGGTCAGGCGGGGCTCGGCCGACGACGCCGCGTTCATGATGAAGAACGCCTCGAAGGTGATCATCGTCCCCGGCTACGGCATGGCGGTCGCGCAGGCGCAGCACTCGTTGCGCGAAATGGCCGACATCCTCAAGAAGAGCGGCGTCGAGGTCAAATACGCGATCCACCCCGTCGCCGGGCGCATGCCCGGCCATATGAACGTGCTGCTCGCCGAGGCCAACGTGCCCTACGACGAAGTGTTCGAACTCGACGACATCAACAACGAGTTCGCCCAGACCGACGTCGCCTACGTCATCGGCGCCAACGACGTCACCAACCCCGCCGCCAAGACCGACCCGAAATCGCCGATCTACGGCATGCCGATCCTCGAGGTCGAGAAGGCCAAGACCGTGCTGTTCGTCAAGCGCGGCATGGGCGCGGGCTACGCCGGCGTCGAGAACGAACTGTTCTTCCGTCCCAACACGATGATGCTGTTCGGCGACGCCAAGAAGACGACCGACGCGATCGTCAAGGCGCTCGGGCAACTGTAGCCGCGCTCGTCGAGCGCGGCCGGCGCGCGGCGTTTAGCGCCGCGCGGGCGATTCCGGGTGTGATCGCTTCCACCGCGAACAGCCAGCGGAGTAGCGCGTGTCGGACGACGGCCCGCCTTCGCTTCTCGATCGCGCGCAGGATCGCTTGCGCCGGATCCCACGCCGAGCGGCGCGACGCCCTCGGGCGGGCGCATCGCCTTCGCGGCGCGGCGCTAATCGACCGCGACGCCTTCAGAAGAGAATTGCGCGCTTGGCCTGGCCGCCCGTTCGGGCGGCGCGCGCGCCCGGCGCGCCGGCCCCGCCCCTCACGCCAGTCGTTGCAGCCCGGCGCGGGCGATGGCGTTGTTGGGGCTCACCTCCATCGCGCGCTGGTAGGATTCGACCGCCTTGGGCTTGTTGCCCTGCTTTTCGTAGGCGAGGCCGAGACCGGCCCACGCGTCGGCGTTGTTGGCGTCGACGTTGAGCGCGGCGTTGAAGTCCTCGACGGCGGCGTCGTACTTGCCGGTGGCGAGCAGGCTCTGGCCGCGCGCCTGATACGGCGCCCCGGCGAACGGATCGCGATCGATCGCGTTGTTGAAATCGGTGATCGCCTGCAGGTGATTGCCCTGGCGCTGATAGATCAGCCCGCGCGCGTGATAGGCCTGCGCGCCCTCGGGATTGAGCCGGATCGCCGCGTCGAGGTCGGCCAGCGCGTCGGGGAAATGGCTGTGCGCGCGCAAGAGATTGCCGCGCCCGAGATAGGCCGACGCGTCGTTGGGATTGGCGGCGATGGCGGCGTTGAAATCGGCGAGCGCCGGGCCGTCCTTGCCGATTTGCCGATAGGCGAGCGCGCGATTGGTGTAGGCGGCGGCGAATTTCGGATCGATCTGGATCGCGAGGGTGAAGTCGTCGATCGCCTTTTGATAGCCGCCGCTCTTGGCGTAGGCGATGCCGCGGGTGTTGTAGGCGACCGAATCCTCGGGATGGCGTTCGATGACGTCGCTCAGCGAGGCGATGTTGCCGCCGTTGGCGCCCGACGCGTCGGCGTCGACCTCGGCGACCCGGCTGGTCGAAGGAGCAAGCGAGCCGAGAGTCTCGCTGCAGGCCGCGAGAGTCAGCGCCGCCAGCGACAGCGCCAGCCACCGCCCGGCCGCCGCGCGAGGGGAGCGCGCCGTCATCCGCATGTTCCCACACCTTCCGCCCGCCGCCCATCGGGCGGACCTCGAACTTTGTCGCTCGCCGAACGCATGCGCGAGAAAAGCGGCGAAAAACGAGCGGCCGCGAACGCGCCCGCGTCCCGACGCAGGACCTTTCACCCGGCGGAGCGCGGCGCCCCCGGCATGATCTTCGGCTTCATCGGCAGCAGGCCTTCGCGCTGCAACTTCTTGCGCGCCAGCTTGCGGGCGCGGCGCACCGCCTCGGCCTTCTCACGCGCACGCTTTTCCGATGGCTTCTCGTAATGCCCGCGAAGCTTCATTTCGCGGAAAATTCCCTCGCGCTGCATCTTCTTCTTGAGCGCTTTGAGGGCCTGATCGACATTGTTGTCGCGGACGAGAACTTGCACGGGCGATCCTGTCTTGAGAGGCCGAGCCTCGACGAAACCTGTGAATTTGCGTAAACGCCAGGGGCGCCGGCTCGATGAGCGGCGCGCCACATTGCCGCCTGCCGTACCAGAATCGCATCGCGTTGTCCAGCCGATCGGCCGCGTCGACGCGGCGGCGCGGGCCGAGTTTCACGCCGGAATCATCGCGCGCCGTCGTCGGTCGGCGTCTCCGGAACGGCGCTCGCGCGCGCCGCGCGCCAGGCCTCCAGCCGCTCGGCGAGCGAGGGGTCGGCGAGCGCCAGCACTTCCGCCGCGATCACCGCCGCGTTGACCGCCCCCGCCGCGCCGATCGCCAGCGCGCCGACCGGCACGCCCGCCGGCATCTGCACGATCGAGTAGAGGCTGTCCTGGCCGCCGAGCGCCCGGGTCTCCATCGGCACGCCGAAGACGGGGAGCGTGGTGAACGCCGCCGTCACGCCGGCCAGATGCGCCGCCCCGCCCGCGCCGGCGATGATGACCTTGAAGCCGGCCGCGCGCGCCCCCTTGGCGAAGGCGACCGCCCGGTCGGGGGTGCGATGGGCCGAGACGATGCGCGCGTCCCAGCCGAGGCCGAGCTCGTCGAGCGTCTCGGCCGCGCGCCGCATCGTCGCCCAGTCGGACTGCGAGCCCATGATGATCGCGACCGGCTTCAGAGGGGCGGTCATCGGCGCGCTCCAGCAAGAAAGAGGGTTCGGAACCTGTCCGCTGCGATTAAAGGAACGGCGCGCGGCGCGCAAGGCGGGGCGCGGCGGCCTACGCCCGCTCCACCCAGAAGTCGCCGTTCTTCTCGTAGCGGCGCTTGACCGCGCCCCAGGCGATGCGGTGGGCCGCCTCCTCCTGGCGCGGGTCGCCGGCGTGGGCGGCGAAGGCGTGGTTGAACGCCTCGCGATAGATGTCCTGCGCGTGCTCGGGCAGATGCAAGCGCACCGAAGGCGGCAGGTCGGCATTGACGCGGTAGGGCATGGAGCGGCTCCGGCGCGGCGGCGAGGGATGAGCGGCGATCATACGAGATCGCACGGCCGGCGCGCTGACGCGCCGCCATTTTCGCTTTCGGCGGCGCTCACGGCGCGGGCGCTTCGGGATGGACGAGCGCGTCGCAATTGCGCCGGCCCGAGGCGACGCAATTCAGGATTTCGTTGTGGCGCTCGATCTCCTCGAACAGCCAGAAGGCGCCGAGCGCCAGCGCGACGACGAAGACCAGCGCGACGAGATTGGCGAAGTCGCGGTTTTCCCCCTCCGAGCGCTCGTCCGGCTTCGGCGGCCCGCGGCCTCTGTCGGACGACGGTTCATTCGGATGCGTCACGATCAACTCCGGGCCGGGCGCTTGCCGACGCGCGCCGCCATCCGCCTGTTATACTCGAACATGGCGCTGGGGTCGCAGCACTGCCATCGCCGTGCTCGCCGTCAAGGTCGAGCCGCTCCGCGGTCGCTGACGCGAACCTTGACCGTTCCGCGCGGCGCTGGCGTTTGGTTTGCAAGTCGTGTTGCTGAACGAAAGCGGCCCCCCAGGGGCCGCTTTTCGTCAGCAACGCGACTTGACAGCCCCTTGCCGCGTCGACCCGGCGCAGTCACCGCGAAGCGGCCGAAGCGAAGCGTAGAAGCGGCGCAGCCGCTTGACGGCGACGGGGCGGCGTGGCCGGTTGAGATTGGGCGATGAGGGCATGCGATGTCATATAAGGACGAAACCCAAGTGAAGGACGAATATGTTCAACGCATGGGCAACCCGTTGGGGTCGCTGTTCAGCGCCCTGTGGTGCGAACTTGCGTGGCTCCATGTCAAATGGGGCGAATATGTCGAGCTATTTGGCACGGACGCGAAGCGAGTGGAACTGCTGAACAGGGCTGCGCCAAATTTCTTCGGAATCGTTCAGGATGTATTGCTGGATAATATTCTTCTCCACATCGCGCGAATGACCGACGAACCAGGAACTGGGACCAGGACAACCTTGACCGTCCATGCGTTCCCGGAAGCGGTTGACCCAAAGATCAGGGCCACCGTCGAAACTCTCATCAAAACGGCAAAGGATAAAGTGCAATTTTGCCGGGATTTGAGAAATAAGAGTATCGCTCACAAAGATCTCATGTTAGCGTTGGACCCTATGTCCGCAGTTCCACTTCCGACGGTTAGCCGGGCTCAAGTGCGTGAAGCGCTTGAAGCTATTGGCAATGTCTTGAATACAGTTGAGGAGCACTATGGATGTGCGCCCACAGGGTTTGCATACACAATTCCGGCGCTGGGTGGCGCCAGTTTACTGCTCGACGTGATTGAGTTCTGGATTGGCGGCCCGAAAGAGATAGGCATCGATTTCGGTCGTGTCCGAACAGGTCGCCTCGGCAACGCAACTCGCCCCCCTTCCCTACCCCACCCACTTCACCGGCACATCGAGCACCCGCGCCAGCCTTTCCAATGTCTCCGGCGCGCCCGTTCGGCGGCGATTTTCGATGTCCGAGAGATAGCCTTGTCCGACGCCGGCCTTGGCGGCGAGAGCCGATTGCGAGAGGCCGCGCCAGCGGCGCAGCGCCCTGAAGCGGCTGTCGCCCCTCAGCATGGCGGCGCTGACCGGCGCGGGCAAAAGCGCGTCGGGATCGCCGGCAAGTTCCGCCTTGCGCGCGTCGTAGATCGCGACGTCGTCGGCGTCTTCGTCATAGGCCGCCGCGATCAGGCGCTCGTACTCGACGCGCGGAATGACGACCATTTCCTCGCCGGACGGCGTGCGGATGATCTGCGGTTCGGCCATGGGAAAGCTCCTCAATTCCTCGAAGTGGTCGTCGTCTCGCGTTTGCCGATGGCGATGGCGAGAATTGTCGCGGCGTCTTCGTCGAAAATCACCCGATATCGGCCGATGCGAAGCCGGAAGCCGTCGCGGCCGGACAAGCGCTTCACATCGCCCTCGCCGGACATCGCGTATCGGATCAGTCCCGACATCACGAACTCGCGCGCATCCTGCGCGAGGGCGTCGAGTTCTTTCGCCGCCGCGTGCGTGAAGACGACGGTCTTCATGGCGATAATATCGCGCATTCCGCCTCCAATCTCAAGCGATAATATCGCATCGCAGAGCGGAATTCCCTGGCGCATCCGCCATTTCGAGTTTGGATAATCGTCCGTCGCGTCGGCACCGCATACCATTTCTTCCGATATTTCAAATCATTACGACATTTTGCTTTCTGAAAATCACGATTCGTGCTATCCTGAGACTTGTCCGCCTCTCCACCCTCGGAACCGCCTCCTTGCCTAAGAAAGCCGCCACGCCCGAAGCCGCACCGAAACGTCCCAACGCCCGCGCCCGCGTCGGCCGCATCGACGCGCGGCGGGCGAAGGCGGAGCGCAGTGTGAAGCTGTTCAATCTGTTGAAGGCCGGCGTGCCGGTCGCCGAGATCGCCTTGCAGGAGGGGCTGTCGGTCAGACGCGCGCGCGAACTCGTTCAGGAGATGCTTGCGCGGCGCGAGGTCGATCCGCCGGCGGGCTTCGTGCAGTTGCAGATAGGCCGCCTCAGCGACGCGATGATGGTCGCGCACGCGGCGATGATGGAGGGAAACATGCACGCGCTCGACCGCGTGCTGCGCATCGTCGGCCAACTCGATCGCTATCACGGCTTGCCGCGCGCGCCCGCCGACTCGAACGTCGTCGCGACGCCGACGCTCGCCGCCGCCGCGCCCGCGCTGGCCCTGCCCGCGCCGGCCGAAGCGGCGGAAAAACGTCACGCAACCGATTGAGAAGATTGAGTTGCGCCGGAAAAAAGGCAACTATATACTTGACTTAGGATTACCCAATGTGTACGCCCTTGGCCGCCGATTCGAAAGGGTCGGCTGGCGCGCCCGAGAAAGAGATTGAAATCACGCCCGAGATGACGGAGGCGGGAGCCAAGGTATTGGCCATATCGGGTCTGCTTCCATGGAATTCGCCTCATTGGGAAAGAGTGCAATTAGCAGAAGATATTTTTCGATCAATGATGTTACTCGCGCGTTGAATACATTATGGCCAACAGCAGCGCGGAAATTTGCGACATCGCGCAGTGCTTGAGTGAGCATCTTGTATCGCCCTTCGGCAAGCATTAGGTCATTAATATCACCGAATATTGCGCGATTTTTTGGCTCTGATATTACGAATTTTTTAGCAGACCCGAATTCATTGTCGATACCGTCACTATCTGTCGTAGTTGACGGCGTGCCTATCCGGTTGACGCAGACACCCACCAGGGCTAGCGTCGGGCATCATGGCGACCATGGACGTCCAGCAGCGCGACGATCTGGCTTTTCCCCAATCGCTCCCCGAGTTTCAGCAGCTGTTTCCCGATGACGCGGCGTGCGCTGCCTATCTTGGGCGCGCGCGTTGGCCTGACGGCTTTGTCTGCCCGCATTGCGGCCTGATCGCCGAGCCCTTCCGCATTGTCACCCGACCGGGTGTTCTGGAGTGCCGTGCGTGCCGCCGCCAGGCCGGTCTCCTGGTCGGCACGGTCATGGAACGCAGTCATACGCCGCTCAGCGTCTGGTTCTGGGCCGCGTACCTCGTCGCCAGCCAAACGCCGGGCATGTCGGCGGTGCAGTTTCAGCGGCAACTCGGGCTGACACGATACGAAACGGCCTTCGGCATCCTGCACAAACTGCGCGCGGGCATGGTGCGGCCGGACCAGGACCGCATTGGTGGTCGGCCAAAAGAGCATGTGGAGGTTGATGAGACGTGGGTCGGTGGAAGGACGCGCGGCGAAGGCCGGGGCATCCACCACAAAACGCTGGTGGCCGCCGCTGTCGAGGTTCGCCGCCGGAAGCCGGGCACGGCACAAGACAAGCGGAAGGATGGCCGCTATGCCGGTCGAGTACGACTGGCCATCGCTGCTGACCGCGGCGCCGATTCCTTGTGTGGCTTTGTCGAGAGCGCCGTCATGCCAGGCTCGCTGATCGTCACCGACGATTGGAGCGGCTATGCCAGCTTGCGCAAGCGGGGCTACGACCACCATGCAATTGCCGAATGCGGCGACCCCGAAATGGTCGAACAGTTCATGCCGATGATCCACCTCGTCTTCTCCAATTTGAAGGCCTGGCTCAACGGCATCCACCACGGCGTGAGCGCGAAGCACCTACAAGCCTACCTCAATGAGTTCACGTTCCGCTTCAACAGGCGGTTCTACCCGTTCAACGCCTTCCGCTCGCTGCTCGGCATCGCGGGCGGGGTTGAGGCGCCGACCTATGCCGACCTTTATTCCGGCGCGTGGACGCACCCTACATCTAGGGGGTGTCTGCGTTAACCGGATAGGCACGGTTGACGGCTGGCCATGCGCGATCATATTACGAAAGACGGCGTATTGTTTCGCTTTCTTTATCGCTTTTCGAATAAAAAGTGTCAATACAGTTGGAGGATGTTGGTCCGATAGCGCCGCGTTCAGTAGATCCGCTCTTGAACTAAAACTGCTCTGACTGTAAAAGATACGCCAACTGCGTTCTGCGGGCATCTCGGTTATTAGTCGAAACCAAACATACATCCAATATTCTACGTGGCTCCATGCAAGCATGGTGTTCCCAAATTGAAGTAAAACTCGGTCGCGCTCTGCAAGACGTTCTTGTAAAATCAAGCGGAGTCGTTCCATCCTGGCGTAGGTGGAATTGTCTGGTTTGAGCGGGTCTTCCATGTTATGCTTTGTCCATGAGCGACAAGGAAAGCGCCCAATACGACGAAAACGAAATCGCGCGCCGCTATCATGCGACGCTGGCTCGCGTTCTCGCCACTCCGCCCGATCATAAGCTCAGCGCGAAGGCAAGCGCGAGTCCGAAAAAGCGCGGCCGACCGCCGAAAGCAAAGGACTGAAATTAGTCCTTCGCGAAACGTCGGCGCCGGCGAGTGTCGGGCGCGCGCCCTCGCTTTTCCGGCGGTTCCCAGATCGGCTTAGTGGTAGGCGGCTTGACGAGGCTGGTTATAGGTTAACCGCTTGCCTTCGACGCCCTTAAGCGCTTTGGCGGCGCGTTCGTCATCCTCGACGCCGAGGCCAGAGCGGTTGTTATAGCGGAAATCGAATTCCTTGAGGTAGCGGTGCAAATGCGCCTCGCTCACGGAATGATAAACGCCCGTGATCCCCCGCTTTAGGATGCTGTAGAAATTCTCAGAGACGTTGATTGAAACGACGCGATCGGTCTTTTTGTCGTAATAGGCATATTCGTCGCGCGAGTGGTCGACAGCCTCATGTGACGCGAATTCGCGGCCAAGTTTCGTATAGAGGTTTGACTCGTCGGTCATGAGCGCGCTGGCGCGGCTGACGTGCCTTACGATGATAGGGCGAATGGTTTTCGCGGTGACGCTGGCGACATGGAAAGACGCCGCGCGTCCGTCACGTTCGATAAGCGAGACGACGGCTTTCTTCGGCGCCGGTTTGCCGTGCGCACGGTTTTTGCTCGCGCCGCCGATGTAGGCTTCGTCGACTTCGACGATCTTGCCAGCGCCGCCGAGACCGCCCTTAGACGCCGGAGCATCGTCGCCCATGGCTTCGCGAACGCGATGGCAAAGAAACCAAGCGCTCTTATAGGTGATGCCCATCATGCGGTGCATTTGGTGCGCCGACATGCCTTTCTTGCTCGACGAAAGCAGCATCATCGCGAGCAACCACTTGTGAAGCGGGATATGCGAGCGCTCCATCACGGTCCCCGTGCGGCAAGTGAATTTGCCCGTGCAATCGCGGCAAAGGAACATCCCGGCTTGGGTTTTCCCGCCCATCTGCATGACGTTGAGGGAACCGCAAAGCGGGCAATTCACGCCATTTGGCCAGCGCGAAGCCTCGATATGCTCGCGGGCGGCGTCTTCGTCGTGAAAGTGAGGGGCGGACATGTCAGTCATCGGGTTTCTCCAATGAATTCAATATGACATAAGCCGCTTCCTAAGTCAAGTATATAATTGCCGGAAAAAACGGCGCCCCCCTCAGGCGATGATGTCCGGGGTCAGCGCGTCCTCGAGTTGCGTCAATCGGTCGCGCAACGCGAGCTTGCGCTTCTTCAGCCGCTGCAACTGCAACCGGTCGCCCTCGCCGGCTTCGCGCAACGCGTCGATGGCGGCGTCGAGGTCGCGCTGCTCTTCGCGCAGCCGCTCCAATTGACCGGACAGAACGGCGCGCTCTTCGTCGCTCAAATTCTGTTGCGCCATGATTGTTTCGCCCGAATCGGCCGCGCCCGCCAAGCGGGCGGCGGCGCGAATATGCGATCCCAAGCGCAAGTTCGCAAGGCCGCCGCGACCCTGCCCGCGGCGCCGCTAAAATGCCCGCGACAGCGGCTATGAATTGATCGGCAAGCGGTCAAATTCGGGCTTGCATGGCGCGCCCGATGTGTCACACTTTCGTCGTCGATAAGGAAACGGAGTCTGCCCATGTCCCTCGAATCGCATTTGACGGAACTTGTGCGCCGTCACCAGGCGATCGAAACGGCGATCGAGCTGGAGGAAGCGCACCCGTCAGCCGACGATTTGAAGCTCCATGAATTGAAACGCAAGAAACTCCAGCTTAAAGACGAAATCGAAAAGCTCAAGCACGAGTCCGATAGCGTCACAACGCATTGAAGCGTCGCGTCGCGCGGCTCCGTATCGAGTCCGTTCCCAGCGTAACCCGCTTGAAATCGCCGATCCCCGCGAGGCTCTAACCCTCCGCCGGAGCGGCGGGCGGCGTGCGCCATTCCCGCGCGACCGCCGCATCGGGTTCCGCCGCCGCGTATCGGCGCGCCAACGCGGAGAAGTCTTCGGCCGGGCAAAGGCGCGCCAGCGCCCAAACCGCCATCGCGCGCGCCAGCGGCGATTCGGCGGCGAGTCTGGTGCGCGCCGCGGCGATCAGCGCCGGATCGCCGGAATTGCCGATCGCGATCATCACGTTGCGTAAGAATCGCGCGTGGCCGATGCGCTTGATCGGCCCGCCGGCGAAGCGGCGGCGAAAACCGGCATCGTCGAGCGCGGCGAGTTCGGCGAGCGGCGGATGCGCTAGATCCTCCCGCTGGGCGAGCTTGGCCTCGCGCCCCGCGCGCGCGAATTTGTTCCACGGACAGACCGCCAGGCAATCGTCGCATCCATAGATGCGATTGCCGATCGCGGCGCGAAATTCGGGCGCGATGGCCCCCTTGTGCTCGATCGTCAGATAGGAGATGCAGCGGCGCGCGTCGAGCCGATAGGGCGCGGTGAAGGCGCGCGTCGGGCAAACGTCGAGGCAGGCGCGGCAGACCCCGCAATGGTCGCTCTCGGCGGCGTCCATGGGAAGCGCGAGATCGGTGAAGATCGCGCCCAGAAACAGCCACGAACCGAATTCGCGGCTGACGAGATTGGTGTGCTTGCCCTGCCAGCCGAGGCCCGCGGCGACGGCGAGCGGCTTCTCCATCACCGGCGCGGTGTCGACGAAGACCTTGACCTCGGCCTTCTCGGGGCGCGCGCTGGCGACGAGCCAGGAGCCAAGCGTCTTCAGGCGGCCCTTGATCACGTCGTGATAGTCGCGACGGCGCGCATAGACCGAGATCGCCGCGCGGCTCTTGTGGCGGAGCGCCTCGAGGGGATCGACGGCGGGGCCATAGTTCATCGCCAGCATGACGACGCTGCGCGCCTCGGGCCACAGGAGTTTCGGATCGGCGCGGCGTGCGAACGTCTCGGCCATCCAACCCATGTCGCCATGCGCGCCGGCGGCGAGCCAGGCGGCGAGGCCTTCGCGCGCGCTTGGCGGCAGGCTCGGCGCCGCGACGCGGCAGGCGTCGAAGCCGAGCTCGCCCGCCTTCGCGCGCAGGCCCCTCAGAAGTCGAGATCGGCGTAGGTCGGGCTCGCCGCCATGCCTGGCAGCCGCTCGCCGAGCGGCGGGCGGAACGAGGGACGGGATCTGATCCGCGCGCATCATGCCTTGGCCGTTTCGCTCTCGCCCCATGGCGCGTCGCCGAGATTATCGACGCACGAAAGACGCGCCGCCGCCGCCAGATCGGCGTAGCTCAGCCGCTCGCCCGCCAGCCGGTTGCGGGCGCCGATGAGACGGCCGAGGTAGAGCAAATGATAGCGCAAATTGGCGCGCCCGGCGCGCGCCGCCTCCATGTCGGCCACGGCCGCCCTACCCTAAAATCTCGCGCGCCTGGATTCGCCACACCTGCGCAGAGTTCATCTTGGCCCAGGCGGCCTCCAACGATCCGCCGGCGTCGATCGCGCGGCAGGCGTCGTCGACGACGAAGGTCTCGAAGCCGGCGGCGCGCGCGTCGAGCGCGGAATAGGCGACGCAGTAATCGGTGGCTAGGCCGCACGCGAACACCCGGCGCGCGCCCCGCGCCTTGAGCAGCGCCGCCAGCCCGGTCGTCGTCTTGCCGTCGGCTTCGGTGAAAGCGGAATAGGAATCGATCTTGGCGTTGACGCCTTTGCGTAGAATCAGGCACGCCGAATCGACGTCGAGCGCCTCGTGCAGCGCCGCGCCCGGCGCGCCTTGCACGCAGTGGTCCGGCCACAGCGCCTGGTCGCCGTGAGGAAACTGGACCACGTCGAACGGCTTGGCGCCGTCGTGCGAGGAGGCGAACGAGACGTGGCCTTCCGGGTGCCAGTCTTGGGTGACGACGACCTGCGGAAACGCTCTGATCAGGCGATTGACCAGCGGCACGATCGCCTCGCCGTCGGGAACCGCCAAAGCCCCGCCCGTGAGGAAATCGTTCTGGATATCGATGACCAGAAGCACGTCGCTCGCTGAGATCGGCATCTTCGAGGGCACGGCTCAACCTCCGCCTCTTGCGCGAACAAGCTCGCCGATTCGCTCGCGTTCGAAAACGACGACGACGACGAGCGAGAACAGCAGCGGCAAGATAAGATACAGCAGGCGGAATACAAGCAGCGCCGCCGGGCTCGTCGGCTTGGTTACGAGGCCGTCCCGGTCGCGCCGCCGAGGTCCAGCCACACGTTGGGGTCGTCCTGCGCTTGGCGCTTGATGAAGCGATAGCCGGTCGCCTCCCACGGCAGGATTTCGTCACGGAGATTGTCGAGCACGAATTCGCCGTGGTCAGTCTTGACGGTGAGGACGGCGTGGCCCTCGCCGTCGAGATCGCGCACGATTGTCATCAGCAGCGCCTGCCTGGGAAATCCCTGCTCGATGAGTTGCTTGCGCTTGAACAACGCGTAGACCTTGCAGTCGCCCTTGCCGTCGATCGGGTAATCCCAATGGTCGACGACGGTTCCCCAATGATCGAGATTGGTGATCGGCTCGATCGCGTCGTTGCTGAACGTGTTGACGCGGTTGAGGATCTCCCAGGTCCTTTTCGTCAGGCGAACGTCGAGCGGCGAAAGCTTGCCGAGGTTGCATTCCTCGGGCCGGCGACCGCAGAAATCGATCCAGCCGTAGGGGATGGACGTCGCGCCGCCGACCGCAGCGTAGCTCGCATGCGGCACCTGCGGCTCGGAGGCCTCGACGAAGCCGCCGTAGGCGAGCCCGAACAGACCCGCGGCGGCGACTGCCCGCGCAACCCACCCCGTCATCGTCTTCCCTCGTCGTGATCGACGCGAGACAGAGTCGGTCAAACCGCTTGGCGCGGCGAAAAACAATTCGCTACAATTTGAGCGGTCGCGACTTTTCGCGACGGCTAAATTTCTTAAGGTTGACTGGTCGTTGCCGGAGCCGACGCGCGCTATCCGCGATCGCCCGGCGGACCCGCGCGATCGCGCCGCAATCGCGCTGGCGACGGCTCGCCGTCTTTCGGTGCCGCAGGCTCGCATCGGCGCGCCGGCGCTCATGATCCGGCCATTCCCGCCGGTTTGGCGCCGGTCTATAGAGGTCTCGGGGCCGCCGTCGCGCGGCCGGTTGCGACGGAGCCTCGAAGTGACGACGCAGCAAGCCGCCTCGGGCGCCGCGCCGAATCCGCGCCTGACCGCCATGAGTCTGGCCGCGCTCGGCATCGTCTTCGGCGATATCGGAACCCGCCCGCTCTACACGCTCAAGACGGTGCTGGATCTGACCGGCGCGCATCCCGACGCGACGACGATCCTGGGATCGCTATCGCTGATCCTGTGGACGCTCGTCGTCGTCACCACGATCAAGTACGTCGGTTTCGCCATGCGCGTCGACAACGACGGCGAAGGCGGAATCATCGCGCTGATGACGCTGCTCGGCGTGAAGAAGCGGCATCGGCCCGCGATCATCGCCGCAGGCTTGTTCGGCGCCGCGCTGATCTACGGCGACGGCGCGATCACGCCGGCGATCTGGGTGCTCTCGGCGCTCGAAGGCATGGAGCAGGTCGCGCCGTCACTGCAGGCGTTCGTGCTGCCGGCCGCCGTGGCCATCCTGCTCGCTCTGTTCGCGATCCAGCCGCAGGGCACGGCGCGCATCGGCCAGGCCTTCGGCCCGATCATGCTCGTCTGGTTCGTCGTCATGGCGGCGCTCGGGGTCTATGGCGTGCTTCAGCGCCCGTCCGTGCTGGTCGCGATCAACCCGCTTTACGGCCTCAGGTTTCTCGCCTCCAGCGGCCTGACCGGCTTCCTGGCGCTCGGCGGCGTGTTTCTCTGCGTCACCGGAGCCGAGGCGCTCTACGCCGACATGGGGCATTTCGGCCCCAAGCCGATCCGCCTCGCCTGGAACGGCGTGGTGTTCCCCAGCCTTATCCTCAATTACGCGGGGCAGGCCGCGCTGGTCCTCCACGGCGCGCCGACCGATGGCAACGTCTTCTATCGCCTCTGCCCGGCTCCGCTGCTCACCCCGCTGATCGTTCTCGCGACGATAGCGACGATCATCGCCAGCCAGTCGATCATCACCGGCGCCTATTCGATGACGCGGCAGGCCATCCGGCTCGGCTGGCTGCCGCGTCTCATCATCAAGCAGACATCGGCGGAGGGCTACGGCCAGATTTATGTCGGCGCCGTCAACTGGCTCTTGATGATCGTCACCCTCGGTCTGACGGTCGGGTTCGGCAAGTCGGACAATCTCGCCGCCGCCTACGGCATCGCGGTTTCGCTGACCATGCTGACGACCAGCGCGCTGCTGTTCATCGCCATGCGCGAGATTTGGGGCTGGAGCCTCGCCGGCGCCGGCGCGGTCGCAGGGCTATTCATGATCGTCGACGGCGGCTTCTTCGCCGCCAACATGGCGAAAGTGATGCAAGGCGGCTACGTCCCGCTGCTGCTCGCGTTCGCCGTCTACGGCGTGATGGCGGTCTGGCACCGCGGCGCGAACGCGGTGCGCGCCCAAGTCGTCGCCGAGCAGATGCCGACGGCCGTCTTCGTCGCCGAGCTGCGATCGGGCCGCGTCGCGCGCGTGCCGGGCTCGGCGGTGTTCCTCACACGCGCCAGGATCGACACGCCGCCGGTCCTAGCCTGGCACGTGCGCAAGAACCGCTCGCTGCACGAATTCGTGCTCGCCCTGACGCTCACCGTGGTCTCCACGCCGCGCATCGAACCCGAAGCGCGCGTGAGCGTGACGCGCGAAGCGGACAAGTACTGGCGCGCCGAGGCGCGCTACGGCTTCATGGAGAAACCCGACATTCCCGCCGTCGTCGCGCAATGCAAGGCCAAAGGCGCTCAGATCGACCTTGCCGACGTGACCTACTACATCGGCCACGAGACCATCTTGCCGCGCGAGGACGGCCGAGGCGCGCCGCGCTGGCAGGAAGCGCTATTCGCCGCGATGAATCGCAACGCCGCGCGAATCAGCGAATACCTCGAGCTTCCCTACGACAGCGTCGTGGAGATCGGGCGGGAGATCAAAATCTAGGGATCGGAGCCGACCGGACGCGCCGCGCCGGCTCAAACATCGGGTGGCAGATCGGCGAACGGATCGAGGGCCGTTATGCCGAGCCGACCGATTTCGCCGAGGTTGTGCGTCAGCAGCACAAGTCCGTGACGAGCGGCGGTCGCGGCGATGAAGAGATCCGGCAAGCCGATCGGCTGACGATGAACAAACTCGCTGAGACGGGCGACGAGGCGCGCCGTATCGAGGTCGATCGCCAAGACCCGTTCGCCGAATTCCGTGACGATGGTCGAGACGAGCGAGGCCAGCTGATCGGCCCGCTCTAACTTGCGTTCGCGCCTAAGTTTGAGAATCCCGGCATCGAATTCGATAATGGTCATGACGGAAAGGAACAGGCTCGCGCCATTGCGATCGAGCCAATCGATCAACCCGGGCGCGTGCGCCTGCCGGCGAGGATCGAGCATCGAAACGACGTTAGTGTCGAGAAGATACTTCGTCACGCGATGTCCTGGCCGAGCGGGCGCTCCTTCCACGGGCGGTCGGCGACCGGTTCGCTCAATACGCCGGCGCGCGCGCGCTGGGCGAGAAGGGCGCCGAGCGTCGCTGCGGAGCGGCCGCGCGCGCGCCATTCGTCTTCGGAGACGATGACGACCGCGCGCTTGCCGTAGCGCGTCACGCGCTGCGGCTCGCCCGCGAGCGCGCGCTCGACGAGCTTAGAGAATTCGGCGCGCGCCTCGTTGAGGGGATAGGTCTTCATCCGCTGAATTATCACAGTTCTGTGCAATATTTGCTGACAATGTACAACATTGCGGGAGACTGCGCAACACGCCCCGGGCGAAGGAAGACGAGGTTCGCGCCTGGGCATCGACAATCGGGCCGAGCCCTGGGGTCGAGCGCAAGGAGCCGCGACGATATCCGGCCGCGCGAGGCCCGTTTCATCGACGATCCACCTGGGCGCCGCGCGCCGCGCTCTTGACGGGACAGCGGCCCCGTCGCATCACCTGCGGTCCTATGTCCACGCTCGTTCTGCCCTTTCCCGCGATCAATCCCATTTTATTTCAGTGGGGTCCGCTGGCGATTCGCTGGTACGCGCTCGCCTATATCGCAGGGCTGACCGCCGGTTGGGCGCTGATCCGGCGCGTCGTCGCCGACGACGGGCTGTGGGGCGGCGCGCCGCGTCCCAGCCGCGACAGCATCGACGACCTGCTCGTCTATTGCGCGATCGGGGTCATCGTCGGCGGCCGGCTCGGCAATGTCCTGTTCTACGATCCCAGCTACTACTTTTCCCACCCGATCGAAATCTTCAAGGTCTGGCAAGGCGGCATGGCCTTCCACGGCGGACTGATCGGAGCGACGCTGGGCATCGCGCTGTTCGCGCGCCGCTATCAGACGCCGCTTCTGAGCGTGTGCGATCTCGCTTCGCTCGCCGCGCCGATCGGCATCTTCCTTGGCCGACTGGCCAATTTCATCAAGCCGGAGCTGTGGGGCCGGCCGACCGACGTTCCCTGGGCGATCGTCTTTCCCGGCTCGGACGGATTGCCGCGTCATCCCAGCCAGATCTACGAAGCGTTGCTCGAAGGGCTGGCGATCTTCGTCGTCCTCGTCGTTGCGGCGCGCGCGGGGGGGCTGCGACGGCCCGGCCTGATCGCGGGCGCTTTCGGCGCGCTTTACGGCGCCGCGCGCATCTTTTGTGAGTTCTACCGCGATCCCGATCCGCGTCTCGAGGATCTCGGCCACGGCCTTACCGTAGGGATGGCCCTATCGGCGCCGCTTATCGTCATCGGCCTCGGCCTCATCGCCTGGAGCTTGCGCCGCGTCGGCGGAGCGAGGACATGAGCCCGCTGGGAGAGGTCATCACGGCGATGATCGCCAGCGACGGCCCGATTTCGGTCGAGCGTTATATGGAGCTCGCGCTCGGCCATCCCGACCACGGCTATTACATGCACCGCGACCCGTTCGGCGCCCTGGGGGACTTCACCACCGCGCCGGAAATTTCGCAGATGTACGGCGAATTGCTCGGGCTGTGGGCCGCCGAGGTCTGGTCCTCGATGGGGCGCCCGAATCCGGTCCGGCTGATCGAACTCGGTCCGGGGCGCGGCACCCTGATGAGCGATGCGCTGCGCGCCGCGCGTGTCGTGCCGGACTTTTGCGCCGCCCTCGACGTCACGCTGATCGAAACCAGCCCCGCGCTCGCCGACATTCAATACGAGATGCTGCTGACCAGCGGCGCCTCGATCGCCTGGCGCGCGGCTTTGAGCGAAGCGCCGGAAGGCCCCGCGATCGTTTTCGCCAACGAATTCCTCGACGCCTTGCCGGTGCGGCAGTTCGTGCGTCGCGGCGGGCAATGGCACGAACGGACCGTGCGCCTCGACGGCTTCGGACACTTGGCGTTCGGCCTCGCCGACGATCCGGAGCCCTACATCAACGTCGAGGCGGACGAGGGCGCGACGCTCGAAGTCAACGCCGTCGGCCATCGCTTCGTGTTCGAGCTCGCCGCGCGACTGGTCAAACAGGGCGGCGCGGCGCTGTTCGTCGATTACGGCCATGGCGCGACAGGGTTCGGCGACACGTTGCAGACGGTGCGCGCGCATCGCGTGGCCGACCCGCTGGTCGATCCCGGCGAGGCCGACATCACCGCCCACGTCGATTTCGCCGCGATGGCGCGAAGCGCGCGGGCGGCCGGCGCTTCCGTCTACGGCCCGATCGACCAGGGCGACTTCCTGCGCGCGCTCGGCATCGACCTGCGCACGCGAGCGCTGGCCGAACGCGGGCCGCCCCAGCGCGCCGATGAATTCGAAGCGGCGCGCCGCCGCCTCGTCGGCAAGGGCGAGGGCGAAATGGGCGCGCTGTTCAAGGCCATGGCGGTGGCCAACCGCTCCGTGCCGCCGCCGCCCGGTTTCCAACCTCATCCGGCCAAGCAAGCGTGAGCGCGGCCGAATTCCTTTCCGCCGAGACGCTGGCGGCGCCCGGCCTCGCGCACGCGTTCTTCACTCGCCGGGGCGGCGTTTCGAGCGGCCTCTACGCTTCCCTCAACGGCGGGGTCGGCTCGCGCGACGAGCCCGGCGCGGTCGGCGACAATCGCGCCCGCATGGCGGCGGCGCTGCGAATCGCCCCCGACCGGCTGGCCATTCCCTATCAGGTCCATTCGCCCGACGTGGCGACGATTTCCGCTCCCTTCGCGTCCGAGGCGCGCCCGCGCTGCGACGCGCTGGTCACCGCGACGCCGGGCCTCGGCCTCGGCGTCACCGGCGCCGATTGCGGCATGATCCTGTTCGCCGACCGGAAGGCGCGCGTCGTCGCGGCGGCCCACGCCGGCTGGAAGGGCGCGCGCGACGGCGTGATCGAGGCCACGGTCGCGGCGATGGCGCGGCTGGGCGCCAGACCCGAGGGCGTCTGCGCCGCGCTCGGCCCGCGCATCGCGCAATGCTCGTACGAAGTAGGCCCGGAATTCGTCGCCGCGTTCGTCGCCGCCGACGCCAACTCGACGCGCTTCTTTGCTCGCAGCGCCGATCCGACGCGCGCGATGTTCGACCTGCCGGGCTATATCGCGGAGCGCGCCCGGCGCGCCGGCGTCGGCCGATTCCAGGACCTCGGCCTCGACACCTACGCCGACGAGGGTCGGTTTTTCAGCTATCGCCGCGCCGTCCACCGCAAGGAGCCCGATTACGGCCGGCTGGTGGCCGCGATCGCGCTCGTCTGAAGCCGGACGCCTGGCGGCGAACCCGGCGCCCAGGCGGCGGCGAACGACGGCGGCGACCCTCGGTTGACATCGACGCGGCGCGCCGCCATTTGGCTTGAGGCGCGCGGCGGCGCAACGCGCGGGAAAGGACCGTGCATGCTGGCCAAGGCGTTGGCGCTGCGCTTCGCGCGGCTCGGGGTCCACTACGGCTGGGCGGTCGTCGCGGTCGCCTTCGCGACCAGCCTGGCGACCGCCGGCGCGTTGAGCGTGCCCGCCACGTTGATCCTGCCGCTGAATCGCGAATTCGGCTGGAGCGTCGAGCAGATTTCCGGCGCGCTGGCGTTGCGCATCCTGCTCTACGGGCTGATGGCGCCGTTCGCCGCGGCGCTGATCGATCGCTACGGCCTGCGCCGCGTGATCCTCAGCGCGATCATTCTCATCGCCGCGGGGCTGGCGCTGGCGCTGAAGATGGGCCAGGTCTGGCACCTCGTGCTGCTGTGGGGAATTGTCGTCGGCTTGGGCGCCGGCCTCACCGCGCTGGTGATGGGCGCGATCGTCGCCGCGCGCTGGTTCACCGAACGCCGCGGGCTGGCGCTCGGCATATTGACCGCGAGTTCGGCGACCGGGCAACTGATCTTCCTGCCGCTCGCGGCCTGGCTCGAGCAGCGCTACGGCTGGCGCGTCGCCTTGGCGCCGACGTTGGTCGGCCTCGCGGTTGCCGGCTTGGCCGTCCTGCTGTTCATGGCGGATCGCCCGTCCGACGTCGGGCTCGAGCCCTACGGCGAAAGCGCCGCAAACGCGCCGAGCGCCGAGCCCCCCGAGCGCGGCGCGTTCGCGACGCTCGGCGAAATCTCGGGCAGCGGCGCATTCTGGATTCTCGCCGCGACCTTCTTCGTCTGCGGCCTGAGCACCAACGGGCTCATCCAGACGCACTTCATCGCCTTCTGCGCCGACTTCGCCGTCGGCTCGGTCACGGCAGCCTCGACCTTGGCGATGATGGCGATGTTCGATTTCGTCGGCACGATCGGCTCGGGATGGCTGTCGGACCGCTACGACAATCGCGCCCTGCTGTTCGTCTATTACGGGCTGCGCGGCCTGTCGCTGCTCTATCTGCCCGGCTCGTCCTTTTCGATCTACGGCCTGTCGCTGTTCGCCGCGTTCTACGGCCTCGACTGGGTCGCCACCGTGCCGCCGACCGCTCGCCTGACCGCCCAGCTTTTCGGCCGCGAGCGCGCCGGCGTCGCCTTCGGCTGGATGTACGCCGCGCATATGATCGGCGCCTCGGCCGCCGCCTACGGCGCGGGCTATTCACGCAGCGTGCTGCAAACCTACCTGCCGGCCTTCTACGCCGCTGGCGCGCTGTGCCTCGTCGCCGCCTCGCTCGTCTGGCTGATCGAACGGCGCCCCGCGCCAGCCGCGACGGCGGCGCGCGCGCCGGCTTGACCTCGCCGGCGAGGGAAGCGCGATCCCGGCGCCGCGCCGGACGCGCGGCGCGACAATCCGAGGCCGCGCGCGAGCGCTGTCAGAGGCTTGGGCGCCAAAAACTGTCCCTTTCGACGGGACCGACGGCGAGCGGCGCGCGCCGTCAAGTCTCTCGTTGAGCCACGTCAAATTTCGTCAAGCGTCGTCAAGCTTCGTCAAGGTTTTCCTTGACACGACTTCGAGCAATTTCAAAGGCTTACGACCAAAACCCTTGACAAGTGTAACTCCCAAGCCGTCTAGGCGTTGAGGGCGAGCGCGATCTGTGTTGGCGGGTCGGCGAGGGTTTTGAGGATGTTGGCCCCCTGTTTTCTCGCGGTTGAGACGACTGACCTGAGGCGCGCGAAGCTTTGGGCGCCGTCGAGGGTTCGAAACGAGCCCGAGATTTTCATTTTGACCTTCATCATCCTGAGGTCCTGTTCGGCCAGGTTGTTGGTGAAGGGCACGTCGAAGTTGGTGAGGAAGCGCAGCGTTTCGACTTTGAACGTCTTCAGCCTTTCGAGCAGATTGCGGCCGGGGCGCTGCTTTGTTCGTCCGCTCGCGTTGGCCTTGGCGTGGAGTGCGGGCAACTGGCGATGGAAAGCGAGGCCGAGCCGAACCGCGGCCCAATATTGGTCGACGAAGGCCGCGATGACTTTGGGCTCCAGCGCCTTCGCGCCCGCCTCGCGCGCCTCATGAACGGCGATATTCGCCGCCCGAAGCGTGTCGCGCATGAGTTCGGCCCACGGCTCCTTGTCGAACTCGATCAAACACTGGAGTTCGCGCAAGATATGGGCGTTGCAGAAGGCGTGTTCGACCGCGTCGAGCCGACGATAAGGCAGGAAGTGGTCGTGCACGACGACGCCCCCCTTCAAATCCTGCGGGATCGCGCCGCGCTTTTCGTCGGCGCGATAGAAGGTGAAGGCTTGGCTCGAAGTCGTATGCAGCCATTGCAGCTTACCGGCGATGCGATATCCCGTCTCGTCGAGATGGCGAACCTTCGCCTCGGCCACGCGCTCGCCGATGGCCTGGTAAACTTGCCGCAACTCTTGTCCCTTCTTGGCGATCCAAGCGACAAGGCTGGCCGGACAGATCAGCGGCGCGTCGAACAGATCGCTCAGCGCTTGCGCGGTCCGATCCTCGGGGATGAGTTGCTGGACATTGAGATAGATCGCCGCGGCCTTGATGCGCTCGCCATACTGGGCAGGCGAGACCACGCCTTCGGGAAAAACCGCCTTCGTCACGCCCCGGCAATGCGCGCAGCGGTAAATCGAGGCCTGATGTTCCGTGACCCGCAGCGGGCGCTCGGGAAGGTCGAACACTTGCCGCTTCTCGACCCCTATCGCCGACCCCGCCTCGAGAGGCCAACCGCAATGGCCGCATGCGCACGCCGCGTGCCCAACCACGCAATCGGGATCGGCGACCTGCCGCAGCGTGCCGCCCTTATGACCCGTCTGGCCGCCGCTCGTCTTGCCCGAACGGCCGCGCAGACTGCCTCCAATACGCGGTTTCTTCCGCAGCCCGTCACTCGAAGGCGGTTGCGAACTGTTCGAGCTGTCCCGCCCCAATTGCCGACGAAGATCGGCCACCTCGGCCCGCAACGCCGCGATCTCCGCCCTCAGAGACGCTATCAACTCCTCGACTTCGGCGGGAAGAACCATCCCACCCTTGATTCACAGTCTCGTGCCGCCGTCTCCCACAATCCGCATATCAATGCCGTTTCCCAAACACTGTGGCATTCCAAACTCACCACGCCTTGGGAGTTACTGACAAGCGTAACTCCCAAGCCGTCTAGGCGTTGAGGGCGAGCGCGATCTGTGTTGGCGGGTCGGCGAGGGTTTTGAGGATGTTGGCCCCCTGTTTTCTCGCGGTTGAGACGACTGACCTGAGGCGCGCGAAGCTTTGGGCGCCGTCGAGGGTTCGAAACGAGCCCGAGATTTTCATTTTGACCTTCATCATCCTGAGGTCCTGTTCGGCCAGGTTGTTGGTGAAGGGCACGTCGAAGTCGGTGAGGAAGCGCAGCGTTTCGACTTTGAACGTCTTCAGCCTTTCGAGCAGATTGCGGCCGGGGCGCTGCTTTGTTCGTCCGCTCGCGTTGGCCTTGGCGTGGAGTGCGGGCAACTGGCGATGGAAAGCGAGGCCGAGCCGAACCGCGGCCCAATATTGGTCGACGAAGGCCGCGATGACTTTGGGCTCCAGCGCCTTCGCGCCCGCCTCGCGCGCCTCATGAACGGCGATATTCGCCGCCCGAAGCGTGTCGCGCATGAGTTCGGCCCACGGCTCCTTGTCGAACTCGATCAAACACTGGAGTTCGCGCAAGATATGGGCGTTGCAGAAGGCGTGTTCGACCGCGTCGAGCCGACGATAAGGCAGGAAGTGGTCGTGCACGACGACGCCCCCCTTCAAATCCTGCGGGATCGCGCCGCGCTTTTCGTCGGCGCGATAGAAGGTGAAGGCTTGGCTCGAAGTCGTATGCAGCCATTGCAGCTTACCGGCGATGCGATATCCCGTCTCGTCGAGATGGCGAACCTTCGCCTCGGCCACGCGCTCGCCGATGGCCTGGTAAACTTGCCGCAACTCTTGTCCCTTCTTGGCGATCCAAGCGACAAGGCTGGCCGGACAGATCAGCGGCGCGTCGAACAGATCGCTCAGCGCTTGCGCGGTCCGATCCTCGGGGATGAGTTGCTGGACATTGAGATAGATCGCCGCGGCCTTGATGCGCTCGCCATACTGGGCAGGCGAGACCACGCCTTCGGGAAAAACCGCCTTCGTCACGCCCCGGCAATGCGCGCAGCGGTAAATCGAGGCCTGATGTTCCGTGACCCGCAGCGGGCGCTCGGGAAGGTCGAACACTTGCCGCTTCTCGACCCCTATCGCCGACCCCGCCTCGAGAGGCCAACCGCAATGGCCGCATGCGCACGCCGCGTGCCCAACCACGCAATCGGGATCGGCGACCTGCCGCAGCGTGCCGCCCTTATGACCCGTCTGGCCGCCGCTCGTCTTGCCCGAACGGCCGCGCAGACTGCCTCCAATACGCGGTTTCTTCCGCAGCCCGTCACTCGAAGGCGGTTGCGAACTGTTCGAGCTGTCCCGCCCCAATTGCCGACGAAGATCGGCCACCTCGGCCCGCAACGCCGCGATCTCCGCCCTCAGAGACGCTATCAACTCCTCGACTTCGGCGGGAAGAACCATCCCACCCTTGATTCACAGTCTCGTGCCGCCGTCTCCCACAATCCGCATATCAATGCCGTTTCCCAAACACTGTGGCATTCCAAACTCACCACGCCTTGGGAGTTACCTTTTCGAGTAACTCCCAAGCCGTCTAGGCGTTGAGGGCGAGCGCGATCTGTGTTGGCGGGTCGGCGAGGGTTTTGAGGATGTTGGCCCCCTGTTTTCTCGCGGTTGAGACGACTGACCTGAGGCGCGCGAAGCTTTGGGCGCCGTCGAGGGTTCGAAACGAGCCCGAGATTTTCATTTTGACCTTCATCATCCTGAGGTCCTGTTCGGCCAGGTTGTTGGTGAAGGGCACGTCGAAGTCGGTGAGGAAGCGCAGCGTTTCGACTTTGAACGTCTTCAGCCTTTCGAGCAGATTGCGGCCGGGGCGCTGCTTTGTTCGTCCGCTCGCGTTGGCCTTGGCGTGGAGTGCGGGCAACTGGCGATGGAAAGCGAGGCCGAGCCGAACCGCGGCCCAATATTGGTCGACGAAGGCCGCGATGACTTTGGGCTCCAGCGCCTTCGCGCCCGCCTCGCGCGCCTCATGAACGGCGATATTCGCCGCCCGAAGCGTGTCGCGCATGAGTTCGGCCCACGGCTCCTTGTCGAACTCGATCAAACACTGGAGTTCGCGCAAGATATGGGCGTTGCAGAAGGCGTGTTCGACCGCGTCGAGCCGACGATAAGGCAGGAAGTGGTCGTGCACGACGACGCCCCCCTTCAAATCCTGCGGGATCGCGCCGCGCTTTTCGTCGGCGCGATAGAAGGTGAAGGCTTGGCTCGAAGTCGTATGCAGCCATTGCAGCTTACCGGCGATGCGATATCCCGTCTCGTCGAGATGGCGAACCTTCGCCTCGGCCACGCGCTCGCCGATGGCCTGGTAAACTTGCCGCAACTCTTGTCCCTTCTTGGCGATCCAAGCGACAAGGCTGGCCGGACAGATCAGCGGCGCGTCGAACAGATCGCTCAGCGCTTGCGCGGTCCGATCCTCGGGGATGAGTTGCTGGACATTGAGATAGATCGCCGCGGCCTTGATGCGCTCGCCATACTGGGCAGGCGAGACCACGCCTTCGGGAAAAACCGCCTTCGTCACGCCCCGGCAATGCGCGCAGCGGTAAATCGAGGCCTGATGTTCCGTGACCCGCAGCGGGCGCTCGGGAAGGTCGAACACTTGCCGCTTCTCGACCCCTATCGCCGACCCCGCCTCGAGAGGCCAACCGCAATGGCCGCATGCGCACGCCGCGTGCCCAACCACGCAATCGGGATCGGCGACCTGCCGCAGCGTGCCGCCCTTATGACCCGTCTGGCCGCCGCTCGTCTTGCCCGAACGGCCGCGCAGACTGCCTCCAATACGCGGTTTCTTCCGCAGCCCGTCACTCGAAGGCGGTTGCGAACTGTTCGAGTCTGTCCCGCCCCAATTGCCGACGAAGATCGGCCACCTCGGCCCGCAACGCCGCGATCTCCGCCCTCAGAGACGCTATCAACTCCTCGACTTCGGCGGGAAGAACCATCCCACCCTTGATTCACAGTCTCGTGCCGCCGTCTCCCACAATCCGCATATCAATGCCGTTTCCCAAACACTGTGGCATTCCAAACTCACCACGCCTTGGGAGTTACTGACAAACGCGCGCTCGCGCCAATTTCTTGCCGCACGGACGGGGCGCTCGCCTCGAGCGGCGGGCGCCTCGACCAACCCGCGGAAAGAATAACCCGGATTCGGCAATTCGGGAAGAAATTGTCGGGCTCGGCATGACGGGGCATGACGAGGACACGATGCCCATTCCCGATCGCCGCCCTGCGGCCTTGCGGGCGGCGGGACGGCTCACGGCCAAGACCAGCGCGGCCACGGGCAGCGCGAGTTCGGCGGGGCGGCGCCGACCGCGGAGAGCGAAATTCGGCAATTCGCATCACGTCCCCGTAATCCGTAATCCAGACCGACGCGCTCGCCTGCGACTGTCCCATTCATGGTCTGTGTTGGGACAGTCAGACCCGCTCATTCCAGACGTTCGGTCTTAGGATTTTTGCGACCGTCGGAAGGTCAGCCACGGCGGGTCGTGATGTCCGGCGCCAAAGGCGAAGGCGCCGGGACGCGGACATTTCGGGACCGACGCCATTGACCCTGAGCAGAGATTCGACTTCAGAGGGCTCGAGTCCCGCCGTCCGCGCCATTTTGGACCCGCCGGGCTGGGCTCGGCGCGTCTTTTTTAAGCGCCCTGACCGACCGCGGTCAGAATCAAGCTTTCATCATGTTTCCCACTGCAAGCACGACGTACGCAAGAATGGCTACCCAAAATGCGTACATGGTGACGAATGGAATCGGTGTGAAAACGCTGACGACCGCAATCACTGCGATGATAAGCGAGACTACAAACAGCCACAGCGCTGGAGCGTAGAGTTTCATGACTTTTTCCCTTTCCCCCCGGCCGGCTGGCCGGTCCTCATTCGGTGGATTGCACCGTAATCCGCCGATCATGACTTATAGAACCGCTGACACTCCTTACGCAATGGGGTAGTGCGGCCATTGCCGCGCATTCTTGATTTCCGCGGGCCTCTCGTCGCGGAGAGCATGGTGCACTTGAACTGTCCCGAAAAGAGCCTTTACGGAACAGTGCCCTTTGTGAACACTCGAATTTCAGCCGCGCAACGCGGCAAGCGTAGAGCTGCCCCGAATATCGTAAATGGGACAGCGCCCGCGCGGCGGCTTTTGAATGCAAAGCGCCGGCCACGCGAGTATCTCACCGTCAAGGAAGTGGGGAAGCTCATCGAAGGCGCGCGGTTGCGCGGGAGATAAGGGCGCCGCGACGCAACGATGATTCTCGTCGCGCACCGGCTTGGGCTGCGGGCGTCTGAGCTGTGCGCACTCCGGTAGGATCAAGTCGATCTGGAGCGCGCGCTCGTGCGCGTGCGGCGTCTCAAGAACGGGACGCCGAGCGTGCATCCTATGGACGGCGCGGAAATAGTCGCTCTCGTGAAAGCAATCGGTGACTGCAACTTCCCGCTAACGGCTCATTCCCCGGAGCATTGTGCGTCCGACATCCTCGCGCTAAGACTTCGTGCCGTGAGCAAGGACAAATCGAGGCGCATTTATGAAAATCACTCGTCGCATGGTATTTGCCTTAATCCCGCTGTCGCTTCTTTTCGCGAGTTCCCTGCAAGCCGCGCCGAAAAGTTCCTGGGACGGCACATGGAGCGGATCGTGGGGAGGCAAGAATCCCACGTCGATAACAATCGCCGGGAAGCGGGTCGTAAGCTACGAATACCAAGGCGTGTCCACGCCGGTAGCAAAGAGCAAAGTGACGCCGAAACGAGTTACTTACATCAGCAATGGGACCGCCGTTACGCTCAAAAAAACCGGCAATACGACTGCATTTGCGACGTTGCACAGTTCGCAGGGCGACGCGACCGCCAAACTGACGAAGCAGTAGCGTCGCCTCCGCTCGTTCCTTCCGGGCTTTCGTGCATAAGCATGTCGCACAAGGGTCATTGTGCAGCCGCATGACGCCGCGGATTACGCCGGGATTACGGGATTACGGGATTACGGGGATTACGGTGACGCTTGGGATTACGGTGACGCTTGCATATTTCCCTATTCCGAGCGAGGCTTCGCTCGGTTTCCTCATCGTGGAGCCGTCCATGGCGCGCATCGGCCGTTTCGTCGTTCCCGATCTGCCTCATCACGTCGCGCAGCGCGGCAATCGGCGCGAGCGGGTGTTCTTCTCCGACGACGACTACGCGCTCTATCGCGATCTCTTGCGCGAGGCCTGCGGGCGCGAGGGCGTGGCGGGATTACGGGATTACGCGATTACGATTACGCGATTACGGATTACGGTGACACATGCATAATTCCCTTATTCAGGTGAGCCTTGGCCGTGACCCCCACCGCTCGCAATCGCGGCCTCAATCGGCAGGGAGGAGTGGCCGACGAGACTTCGAATTAGGGATTTATGCAAGCGTCACCGTAATTCCAAGCGTCACCGTAATTGTAATTGGTAATTGTAATTTGTAATTTCGTAATTTGTCAGCCGCAATCGCGTTGCGGCCAGCCTGATTTCAAACTGAGACACTGCCAAGGCGTAGCGTCGATAGCCTCGCCGGGCCAAACCTGCTAGCCCACGGCCGCGGCGCGGCGCGAAGGCGCACGCGCGCAAAGGGGACGCCATTCGTGAGCCTGGCGCGCGCGTTGATGTTTCAGGGCACGGGCTCGGACGTCGGCAAGTCGCTCATCGTCGCCGGCCTCTGCCGCGCCTTCGCCGCGCGGGGACTGAAAGTCCGCCCGTTCAAACCGCAGAACATGTCGAACAACGCCGCCGTGACGGCCGACGGCGGCGAGATCGGCCGCGCCCAGGCGTTGCAGGCGCGCGCCTGCGGCGTCGCCCCTCACGTCGACATGAATCCGGTGCTGTTGAAGCCGCAGAGCGACGTCGGCGCGCAGATCGTCGTGCACGGCCGCGTCGTCGGCGCCGCGTCGGCGCGCGACTATTACGAGATGACGCCGCGCCTGCTCGGCGCCGCGCTCGACAGTTTCGCGCGCCTCAGGGGCGAGGCCGACCTGGTGCTGATCGAGGGCGCCGGCAGCGCCGCCGAGGTCAATTTGCGCCAGCGCGACATCGCCAACATGGGCTTCGCGCGCGTCGCCGAAACGCCGGTCGTCCTGATCGGCGACATCGACCGCGGCGGCGTCATCGCGCAGCTCGTCGGCACCAAGGCGGCGATCGCGCCCGAGGACGCTGAAATGATCGTCGGCTTCCTCGTCAACAAGTTTCGCGGCGATCCGAGCCTGTTCGATGACGGAATGCGCTTCATCGCCGAGCGCACGGGATGGCGCGCGCTCGGCCTCATCCCGTTCTTCGCGCCGGCGCATCGCCTGCCCCCGGAGGACTCGGTGGTACTCGAGGCCGCGCGCGACGACAAGCGGGCCGGCGTCACGATCGCCGCGCCGATGCTGTCGCGCATCGCCAATTTCGACGACCTCGATCCGCTGCGGTTGGAGCCGAACGTGCGCCTCGTGATGGTCCCGCCCGGGGAACCGCTTCCCGTGGCCGATCTCGTCATTCTGCCCGGCACCAAGGCGACGATCCCCGACCTCGCGTTCTTGCGCGCGCAAGGCTGGGACATCGACCTCTTCGCCCATGTGCGGCGCGGCGGCCGCGTGCTGGGAATTTGCGGCGGCTATCAGATGCTCGGACGCGCCCTCGCCGATCCGCAGGGGTGCGAAGGGCCGGCGGGCGAGGCGCAAGGTCTCGGGCTCCTCGACGTCGAGACGGTCATGACGGGGGAGAAGGCGCTTCGCTCGGTTTCCGGGATTTGCCTCGCCAACGGCGCGCCCTTCTCCGGCTATGAAATGCACATCGGGCGCACGAAGGGACCGGATTGCGCGCGTCCGCTGCTGCGCCTCGGCGACGGCCGCGAGGACGGCGCGATTTCGCTCGACGGGCGCGTCATGGGGGCCTACGCGCACGGCCTGTTCGCCGACGACGCCCAGCGCGCCGCCTGGCTTGCGATACTCGGGACATCGTCCGACCTTGGCTATGACGCGACGGTGGAGCGCACGCTCGACGAGCTGGCGGCGCATCTGGCGCGCCACGTCGATCTCGACGCGCTGTTGGGGCTGGCGCGATGATGAGGGGCGAGGCGCAAAAAGGCGACGGGACGCCGACGCGCAATGTCGTTCCGACCGAACGCCGGACGACGCCGCTCGAGTCCCTCGTCCAAAGCGGCCGATCGCCCTGCAAGCGCCACGAACGACGCGTGACTCCCCTACGACGGGCGGCTATAAGCGCCGCATGATTGCGACAGAACCAACAGCGCCGGCGGGGCCAGCGGAGTTCGCCCCCGGACGAGCCGCGAAGCCTCCTCTCGGCCCGCACACCCTGCTCATCCTGTTTTTCGTCAACGCTCTGATTCTCGTCGCTGTCCAGCTCGCGCCTGAATTGTTCGGCGCAGGAAAGGACCTGGACTATCCCCTCTGGCGCTGGGCGGGGTGGCAAGTCCTGACCGGCGGCGACCTTTATTCCCTGGCCGGCCGGACGACCTTCGACTTTCTCTATCCGCCCTTCGCCGCCGTCATGCTGGCGCCGTTCAGCCTGTTCGGTCCGGCGTTCTCGATTCTGTGCATCGTTCTCGTCACCCTCGCGAGCTGGTGGGCGGCGGCGACGCTCAGCGACCGTCTCTCCGGCTACAACGGCCCGAAAGCATGGTGGGTCGTCGCCCTGCCGTCGGTCCTGATGCTGCCGATCATCTACGAAACGTTCAATCTCGGCCAGCCCAACCTGATGCTGCTCGCTCTGATGCTGGCCGGGCTCGCCCTTCTCCAATCCGAACGCCAATGGTCGGCCGGCGCGCTGTTCGCCCTGGCGGCGAGCCTGAAGGCGTTTCCGGTCGCCGTCCTGCCTTATCTTCTCTGGCGACGACGCTGGCGGGCGGCCTTCGCCATGGCGATCGGCCTCGGCGTCTTTCTGCTGATCGTTCCCGCGCCGTTCCGCGGCTTCGAGCGCAACCTTCAGGAGGTGAAGGCTTGGTCCGAAGGAATGGTTCTTTCTGCCAACCAGGATGGATTCGGACAGCGGCCCCAGCAGAACTGGGGCTGGAAGAACAATTCTCTCATCGCGATCACGCACCGTCTGCTGCGGCCGGTGAGCGCGGAGCAAATCGATTCGGACGCCGCCAAGCCGCTCTATGTGAACGTCCTCAATCTCAGCTACCGACAGACCAATCTCGCGCTGATGGCGATCGCCGGCTTGATCGGCGTCGGATTCTGTTGCGTCATTCCGCGAGAGCCCCGGCGGTCGCCGCGCTCCGACGCCTCCGAATTCGGCCTGCTGCTGTGGTTGATAACGATCGCCTCGCCGCTGGCTCGCGACTATTACTTCATCTGGATGCTGTTTCCGATCACGGTTCTCGTCTACGACGCGACGCTCGAACCAAGCGCCAGAGTGCGCCGGATCACCTGGGGCCTGCTGGCGGCCGCCGCGGTCCTGTTCTCGATCGGCCTGTTCTTCGGCCGCGAGCATTGGCCCCAGGCCCTCGGCAACTGGTTCTGGGCGTCGGCGGTCGTCGCGGGCGGCCTCGTCTGGCGCATGCGTCGCGCCGCCCCGGCGAGCGCCGGTGTCGACGGTCCAGCGCCGTCACGGGCGCTCGCCGGCTGACGCAGTTTCCGAGTGAATAGTTCGGGAGAAGCCACGCCTCGGCCCCGGCAACCCGGCTGCTGCGCCCACACAGGCTTCATGTCGCCGGCGGCCACATCGGATCGTCGCCGTCAAGTCCAGGCGAACGCGTAGCGTTCGGTCGCCGCTGCGCGGCTCCTTCGCTTCGCTACGGTCGCTACGCACGGACGAATGCTTTGCATTCGCCTTGGGATGACCGCGCCGCTCCGATGCGGCGGTTTTGTTTCCATGATCTTTGTCGAGCGAAGCCGGCCGCGAGGCCGGCTCGCTCAACAAAGATCATGGAGGCCGAGAGCCTGAGCCGCGCGGAGGGGTCAAGGCTCGCGCGCATAGCCCGTCGAGAGACGGGCGTTCTGGCGAACGCCCTATGGCGTGCGACCCGTGAAACGGGCTTGGCCTTGACGCCGAGCACGGATCAGGCACAGCAGACCTGGAAAATTACGCCTTGCGATGCGTGCATACCGTAGCGCCTCTGCAGGGATCCGCCGCCCGGCGCTTCATCGCATCGCCCCGCCCGCTTGCCTTCCCGCGCGCCCCGCACGACAAAGAGCGACTCGCCAACCCTTCCCGCCCCGAGTCCGCCCTGACCGTCGCCAACGTCTTTTCCATTCCCGCCGGCGCGCCGTTTCTGGCCACGCTCGCCCGCGCGCTGCTCGGGGGCGAGCTGGTCGCGGGCTTTCCCGGCGACGGCGGGCCGCTCGAACTGGCGAAGGCGACGATCTACCTGCCGACCCAGCGCGCCGCGGCGGCGTTCGGCCAAGCGCTGGTCGAGGCGAGCGGCGGGGCCAGCCTCGTCCTGCCGCGCATCGCCCCGCTCGGCGCGTTCGAGCCCCACGACGATTTGGGCCTCAGCCAGCCCGAGGAACCCTTAGGCGACATCGCGCCGGAGGCGGTCGGCGAACTCACCCGCCGCATGACGCTGGCGCGATTGACGCGCGCGTGGGGCGAGGCGCTTCGCGGCGCCATCTGTCGCGTCGAGGCCGACGGGCGCATGGCGTTCGACGAGCGCGAGCCGCCGCTGGTGGCGACCAGCCCGGCGCAGGCCTACGCGCTGGCGGGCGACCTCGCCGCGCTGATCGACGACATGATCATCGAGGGCGTCGACCCGGAGCGGCTCGGCGGCCTCGTCGCCGACGCGTTCGACCCCTATTGGCGCATCACCCTCGATTTTCTCAAGATCGCGTTCGCGCAGTGGCCGGCCTGGCTCGCAGAGCGCGGCAGAATCGATCGCGCCCGGCGCGGCGCGCTGCTGATCGACGACGAAATCGAGGCGCTGGCGAAGGGCGCCTCGCGCGGCCCGACGATCATCGCCGGCTCGACCGGGACCAACCGCGCCACCGCGCGGCTGATCGCGGCGATCGCCCGCGCGTCGCAGGGCGCGGTCGTGCTGCCCGACCTCGACCAGAGCCTCGACGAGCGCGCCTGGACGATGATCGGCGCGAGCGACGAGGGCGCCGTCGGCGTCGCCGGCCACCCGCAGGCCGCGTTCCATCGGCTGCTGGCGACGATCGGCGTCGCGCGCGGCGAGGTGAAGACGCTGGGAGCGCCGAGCGAAGCGCTGCGCGCGCGCGCCCATTATCTCAGCGAAGCGCTGCGCCCCGCCGACGCCACCGACGCCTGGAGCGAACGCCGCAAGGAGACAAGCGCCGGCGCGTTGAGCGACCAGGCGATCGCCGAGGGCCTCGCCGACGTCGCGATCGTCGTCGCCGACGACGAGAACGAAGAGGCGCTGGCGCTCGCCGTCGCGATGCGCGAGGCGCTGGAGACGCCGGGCCGGACCGCCGCGCTGATAACGCCCAACGTAACGATCGCGCGGCGCGTTTCGGCGGAGCTTTTGCGCTGGGGCGTCGAGGTCGAAGATTCGGCCGGCCGCACGCTTGGGCAAACCGAGGCCGGCGCGTTCGCGCGGCTCGCGCTCGCCGCCGCCGCGGATTTTGCGCCGGCGCCGCTGGTCGCGCTGTTCGCGCATCCGCTGACGCGGCTCGCGCGCGCGCCCGAGGTATTGGAGCGCGCCGCGCGGGCGCTGGAGATCGGCGTCTTTCGCGCCGTCCTGCCGCCCTCGGGGCTCGGCGACATCCCGGCGCTGATCGCTGACGCCCGCGACTTCGCCGCCGATCGTCACGCTCATGACGCGCGCAAGCGCCTCGACGACGACGACTGGCGCGCCGCCGAGGCGCTGCTGCGCGACGCGGCGGCGGTCGCGGCGCCGCTGCGCGCGCTCGGGGCCAGGGCGCCGCTCGGCCGCTTCATCGCCGCCCATCGCGCCGCGCTCGACGCTCTTGCGCGCGGCGAAGACGCTTCCGCCGACGAGGCGTGGAGCGAAGCGCACGGCGGCGAGGCGCTCAACGAACTCTTCGACGAATGGGCCGACGGCGCGGAGCTGGGCTTCGCCTGCGGCCTCGCCGACTACGCCGCGCTGTTCGACGCGGTTCTTTCCGGCCAGCGCGCGCCGGTCGGCCGCAACGCCCATCCGCGCTTGCAGATCCTCGGCCTGCTCGAGGCGCGGCTGCTCTCTTTCGATCTCGCGCTGGTCGCCGGTCTCGACGAGACGATCTGGCCGCCGGCGGCGGAGACCGACGCGTTTCTCAACCGTTCGATGCGCGCTTCGCTCGGCCTTTCCGCGCCCGAGCGGCGCATCGGCCAGACCGCGCACGATTTCGTCGCCGCGCTCGGCGCGCCCCGGGCGATCGTCAGCCGCGCGAGAAAACGCGGCGGGGCGCCGACGGTCGCCTCGCGGTTTCTCCAGCGCATGGGCGCGGTCGCCGACGAGGCGGCGATGAAGGCCGCCGAGGATCGCGGCCAATTCTACATCGAGCTTGCCCGCGGCCTCGATCGGCCGGAGCGCTATCGCCCGGCGCCGCGCCCCGAGCCGAGGCCGCCGCGCGGGTTGCGCCCCGATAGGCTCAGCGTCACCCGCATCGAGACGCTGCGGCGAGACCCCTACGCGGTCTACGCCGAGTCGATCCTGCGCCTGAGGCCGTTGGAGCCGATCGGCGTCGCGACGGGGCCGCGCGAGGTCGGCGACGTCTGGCACGCGGCGCTGCAAGAGTTTTCTGAAGAGCTGCCCTCGGGCCCCCTGCCCGCCGACGCGCGGGCGCGGCTCCTCGCCATCGCGCGCGCGCGTTTCGCGCCGATGCTCGCCGATCCCTCTTTTCGCGCGATGCACTGGCCGCGCATCGAGCGCGGACTCGACGCGTTTCTCGCCTTCGACGCCGAGCGGCGCGCCGGCGCCGAGCGCATCTTCGTCGAGCAGGGCGGCCGGCTGGAGTTTCCGCTCGCCGACGGATCGATCTTCACGCTCACCGCGCGCGCCGACCGCATCGAAGTCCTGCGCGCCGGCGGCGCGGCGCTGATCGACTACAAGAGCGGATCGCCGCCGGGAACGAACGAGGTTCAGGTCGGCTTCGCGCCGCAACTGACCCTCGAAGCGGCGATGCTGGCGCGCGGCGGCTTCGCCGGCTTGGTCGGCGTCGAAGCCGTCTCGGCGCTCTATTTCAAGCTCGGCGGCGTCAAGGGCGGCGAGGTCCGCAAACTCGAGTTCAAGGGCGCCAGCTTCGCCGAAGTCGTCGAGCGTCACTTCGCCGGCCTGAAGAACCTGCTCGACCAATTCGCCGATCCCTCGACGCCCTATTTGTCGCGGCTCTATCCGAAATTCGCCAAGCGCGCCGGCGACTACGACCACCTCGCCCGGGTGAAGGAATGGTCGGCGACCGGCGGCTTCGCCGACGGCGCGCAGGGAGACGAGCTTTGAGCGCGCGGGCGCGACGGCCGGAGGTTCCCGCGCCGGTGCGCCTGGCGCAGCAACGCGCCTCCAACCCGGCTTCCTCGGCCTGGGTGTCCGCCAACGCCGGCGCCGGCAAGACCCACGTCCTGGCGCAACGCGTGCTGCGCCTGCTCATCGACGGCGCGCCGCCCTCCGGCCTTCTCTGCCTCACCTTCACCAAGGCGGCGGCGGCCAATATGTCGACGCGCGTCTTCAAGACGCTGGCGAAATGGACCAGCCTCGACGACGCCGACCTCGCGCAGGCGATCGTCGATGCCGGCGCGCCGGCGCCCGACGCCGTCGGGCTCGCCTTCGCGCGCCGGCTGTTCGCGCGCACCATCGAGACGCCGGGCGGCCTGAAGATCCACACCATCCACGCCTTCTGCGAGCGCCTGCTGCATCTCTTTCCGTTCGAAGCCAACGTCGCGGCGGGGTTCCGCGTCGCCGAGGAGCGCGATGCGGCGCTGTTGATGACGCAAGCGCGCGCGCGCGCGTTCTCCGCAGCGCTTCGCTGGCCCGACCGGGACGCCGCGATCGCGCGAATCGCGCTGGACGCCGGCGCCGAAGGCTTTGACGATCTCATCAAGGAGGCGCTCGGGCGGCGCGGCGAGATCGAAGCGCTCGGCGACCGCGCCGCCACCGACGCGGCGCTGCGGCTGAAGCTCGGGCTCGGCGCGAGCGAGACCGCCGCCTCGATCAAGCGCGAAATGACCCGCGCCAAGCCGCAATGGCCGGCATGGGCCGCCGAACTCGCGCAAGGGAGCGCCAACGATAGAAGCGTCGCCGCGAGCCTTCTTCGCGCCGCCGAGGCGAGCGACGCCGAGGAAAGCCTCGCCGCCTATATCGACGCCTTCTTCACCGCCGAAGGCAAGCCGCGCGGCGGTCAACAGCGCAAACTCGTCACCGCCACGCTCGCCAAGCGCCTGCCCGCTTTGCCGCAACGTCTCGCCGACGAGCAGGAGCGGCTGATCGCGCTCAGCGATCGGCTGCGCAGCGCCGAGGCGCTCGATCGCAGCCTCGCGCTCGTCGAGGTCGCGCGAGCGGTCCTCGACGAATACGCCCATCTCAAAGGCGAGCGCAGCCTGCTCGACTTCGACGACCTGATCCAGCGCACGCTTCGCCTGCTGGAGCGCGCCGACGCCGCCTGGGTGCTCTACAAGCTCGACGCCGGAATCGACCACATTCTGGTCGACGAGGCGCAGGACACCTCTGAGCCGCAATGGGCGATTCTGAACAAGCTCTGCGAGGAGTTTCTTTCCGGCGCCGGCGCGCACAGCCGGCCGCGCACCTTCTTCGCCGTCGGCGACGAGAAGCAGTCGATCTTTTCCTTCCAGGGCGCCGCGCCCAAGATGTTCTCCTCGATGCGGCGCGAATTGGAGCGACGCCATCGCGAGGCCGCGCTCGGGTTCGAGAGCGTTCGCCTGGCGCTGTCGTTCCGCTCCGCGCCGCGCGTGCTCGAAGGCGTCGATCGCGTCTTCGCCGCCGAGGCGGCTTGGCGCGGCCTCACCGCGGACGAGGAAAGGCCGCCGCCGCACGGCGCGTTTCATGCCGACCTGCCGGGGATGATCGAATTGTGGGAGCCGATCGCCGCGGCGAAACCGAGCGAGCGCGAGGACTGGCGCATGCCGCTCGACGCGGCGGCGCGCTTCGATCCGCCGGTCGTGTTGGCGCGCCGCATCGCCGGCGTCGTCAAGGGCTGGCTTTCGCCGGATTCGCCCGAGCGCGTGCGCGACGCCGAGACGCTGCTGCCGCGCCGCATCGCGGCTGGCGACGTGATGATCCTGGTGCGTTCGCGCGCCGCCTTCTTCGAAGCGATGATCCGCGCGCTGAAAGAAGCGCGCGTCAGGACCGCGGGGGCCGACCGCCTGAGCTTGCGCGACTCGATCGCCGCCATGGACCTGATCGCGGTCGGCCGCTCCGCGCTGCTGCCCGACGACGACATGACGCTCGCCGCGGCGCTGAAATCGCCGCTCGTCGGCCTCGACGACGACGATCTGACGGCGCTGGCGGCGCGGCGCGCGGGTTCGCTGGCGCGCGCGCTGGCGGAAAGAGTGGACCCGCGCTTCGCCACGGCGCGAAGCCGCGTCGAGGTATGGCGCCGGCGCGCCCGGACCCATTCGCCCTACGCGTTCTACGCGCGTCTCGTCGGCGAGGACGGCGGACGGCGCGCGCTGCTCGGCCGGCTCGGACCGGAGGTCGCCGACGCGATCGACGAGTTCATGGCGCTCGCCCTCGCGCACGAGCAAAAGGCGGCGCCGTCGCTCAACGCCTTTCTCGCGGAAATCGAGGCGACGGACATCCCGATCAAACGCGACATGGAAAGCGAAGGCGACAGCGTGCGCGTGATGACCGTCCACGCCGCCAAGGGCCTGGAGGCGCCGATCGTGTTCCTGCCCGACGCGTGCGCGGCGCCGCACGCGCGCAGCGACGCCAAGCTCCTCGACCTCGGCGGCGGCGAGCCAGACGATTCCCCGCTGCTGGTCTGGGCGACGAGGCGAGGCGACGATTCGCCGCCGCTCGCCAGCGCTCGCCAGCGGGCGCGCGAGGCCGCCGCGGGCGAACATCGCCGCCTGCTCTACGTCGCGATGACGCGCGCCGCCCAACGCCTGATCGTCGCGGGATGCCAAGGCGCGAGCGGACGTCCTGCGGACAATTGGCACGACCTCGTCCGCTCGGGGCTCGGCGACGCGCTGCGGCCGGCGCCGGCGCCTTGGGGCGGCGAAGACTCGATCTGGCGCCTCGGCGACGCGTTCGGCGACGAAGCCGTCGCGGCGACGCCCGCCGCGCCGCCGCGCCCGCCCGAGCCGGCGTGGCTTTTTGCCGCAGGCCCGCGCGAGGCGGCGCCGGCGCCGCTTGCTCCCTCGCGCGCCGGCGCTTCCCCCCGCTCGCGCGAAGCGGGCCGAGAGCGCCGCCGGGCGGGCCTCATCGCTCACGCCCTGTTGCAATGTCTGCCGGAAATCCCCGCCGAGCGGCGGCGGCAGGCCGCCGAGCGCTTTCTGGCGTTGCGGGGCGGCGCGCTGACGCCGGACGAGCGCGCCGACCTGGTCGAACGCGCGCTGGCGACGCTCGCGCGCCCCGAACTCGCGCCGTTGTTCGCGCCCGGTTCGCGCGCCGAAGCGGCGGTGGCGGGGACGCTCGCCCGGCCGGGCCGACCCGCTCGGCCGTTCGGCGGACGGATCGATCGGCTCGCCGTCGGCGCGGACGCGGTGACGATCGCCGACTTCAAGAGCGGCGCGCCCGTCGGCTTGGCCGAGCGGCCGGACTACCTCGCGCAACTCGCGCTCTACCGCGCGGCGGTGGCCCCCCTCTATCCCGATCGGCCGGTGCGCGCGTTCCTCGTCTGGCTCGGCGCGGCTGAAGCGGTCGAAGTCCCGCCCGCCGCGCTCGACGCCGCCTTGGCGAAGTTCGTGAACGAATTCTGACGCTTGCCGACGCCCCCGGCGCGGCGGCCCCATCTCCGCGCTAACGCCTTGAGAAGGACGCATTTTATCGACAACTTGGGGTGCATGAAAACGCGCGTGAGTTGGTCGAGTTGCGGCCGGCGTTTCGTGTTCGGCGGGGAGGCGGATCGACGCAGAACCGCGCGAAAGGCGGGTTTTGCCGCGCTTGTGCCCGCGCTGGCCGGCCTGACGCTGATTTGGGCGCCCCTCCCCGCCTTCGGCGACCCCACGCCGCCGCCCGGCATGACTCCCTACGATCGCCCGGTGTTTCACGACGGCCGCCGCGTGCTTTGGCATGGCGCTCCGCGGACGGCGGATGGAAAGTCAGGCGACGCGCCGGCGCCGGCGCTGGCGGCCGCTGCGCCGCTCAAGATCGCGCCGGGAGTCGCCGCCGAGTCGGCGGCCGGAACGAGCGAATATTCGATCCTGGCCGACGCCGAGGATTCTTGCGCCATGCGTCTGGCAGGCGAATTCGTCGCGGCGCTGCAAGCCGACGGCGCCAAGGGGCGCGTGATCGCGGGACGGACCTCGCCGGCGGCGCTCGCCAAGGCGGTCAAGAGCGACGCCGCCGATCTTGCGATCGCGCCGTTGGACGCGCTGATCGGCGCCGACGAGGCGACCGCGGACTGGCGCGAGCGCGCGCCCTATATCGCGCGCCTCGGCGCCGAGACGATCGAGGTCATCGCGCCGCGAGCGGTCGTCGACATCCGCCAGCTCGCCGGCCGCCAAGTCGGCCTCGGCGTCGCCGACCGCGCGGGCGCGGCCACCGCCGCGACGCTGTTCTCGCGCCTCGGCGTCGCGCCTGTTCCATCATTCGCCCCGCTCGCCTCCGCGCTCGCCGGTCTGGCGGCGGGCAGGCTCGACGCGGTCGTCGCGGTCGGCGCCAAGTCCGCGAAGGTCTTGGCCGACTTCGGCACGGACGGGCGCTTCCATTTGGTCCCCATACCCTGGTCGCCGGCGCTGCGCTCGCTCTACGCGCCGGCGCGATTGACGGCCAAGGACCGGCCGAACCTCATCGGCGCCGACGAGAAGGTCGATACGCTCGGCGCGCCGAGGGCGCTGATCGCGCTCGACGCCGCGCCGTCGTCCGCGCGCGCCGATCGCGTCGCGGCGCTGGCCAAGTCGTTCTTCGAAGGATTCGACCGGCTGCTCGGCCCCGACAACGATGCGAGCTGGCGCGACGTCAATCTCGCCGCCGCCGCGACGTGGCCGCGGCTGCGGGCGGCGCAGGACTGGATCGATCGCAAGGCCGCCGCGCCGAACGCTTCGCTCGGCGCGTTCCGCGCGGCCGCCGCCGCGACCGCGGCGAACGGAGGCCCCGAGGCGGCCGACGCCGATCGCCTCTACGACAGTCTGATGCAATGGCGCGACGCAGGGCCATGACGAGAGGCGAGCGATGTCGATCGTGCTGAAAGTCGTCGCCGGCGTTTTCTCCAGCGTCGTCGTCACGCTTCTCGCCTTCGCCTTTTGGCCGCACATCGAGCCCGCCGTCGTCAGCCCGCGGCCGGCGGTGGCGCAGCCGGTGTTCGTGACCGCCGCGATCGCGCCCAACGCCGCCTTCGACAAGGCCGCGATCGACAGGCTGGCGCTCGCCTTTCGCGCGGGCCCGCAAGGAATGGACGCCGCCGCGGCGACGCGGGGGTTCGCCTCGCTGCCGATCGACGCCGGCAAAACCGACGTGACCGCCGAGACGCTTCGCTTGCGCGCCGAAGGCCTAGCGGCCATGGCCGGCGGCGACTTCGCCGGCGCGCGGGCGTTGCTCGAACGCGCCGCCGAAGCCGGCGACGCGCGCGCGCTGCTCGTTTTGGGCGACGCCTATGATCCCGCGACGCTGGCGCGGATGGGCGCGCTCGGCCTCAAGGGCGACGCCCAGCGAGCGCGCGACTATTATGCGCGCGCCCTCGCGGCCGGCGTTCAAGCGGCCCGCCAACGAATCGCCGCGCTCGCCGCGCAACAGGACTGACCGCCGGGGAGTGGGTTCGTTTGAATGGCTGCAATGGGCGGAGCGGACCTTTAGGCGCCTGATTTCGGTGCCGCATAACCGATTGGCTTCCGGACGGAACACTAACCCTATGGACTGACCACAGTATCCACTTAGAGCGGTTTCCGATCAGACCGGATCGCAATCGTGGATCCGCGCAGGATGCCTTGGGATTGGTGTTTCACCTTGATCGGAAATCGCTCTAATCGCCTGCGACCCGCACATTCGATGCATAAAGTGCAAGCGCTGGGGCCAGTGGGTCGTTGAAGTGAAGATGCTTGAGAAAGCGCGGTGGCTGCGGCGGCGGAACTTCGAGAATCACTGGAATGATGTCGGGCGCCCGTGACGGATTACTCTGTTGCTGCTTGAGCGCAAGACGCACTTCTCGTATTACCCACTTGGATTGCTTGGCAGAACGCGACCAGAATAGAAACACAACATCCACCATTCGGATCTCAGCAAGCAGCCTTGTGTACCAACGCTCGCCTGGCTGAAGGTGAATGACGTCCTGAAAAACCTCGATGCCAGCAAGCTTCAGCACTTGAGCTCGCTTCAGAACTTCCCCACGGTCCGCAGACGAATATGATAGAAACGCACGCCGATATTGACGTGCGTGGCCAGTATACATTCCAGGGCGACAGCTCTTAAACAGACCAACATCTACCAGAAAGACAATACTCCCTACCACTACGCCATCTACGGCAATTCGTATTTTTGGAAACAGTTTGCGCCCGAAAACGGAAAACGGCGCGGTTATTTCGAAATTGACGCTTTCTGGTCGCCCGCTCCAGGTCAGTGTCTGACGCTTCGGACTGTCGGCGGATAAATCAAGACCAGCGAGTTCCAGGTCCACTTCAACTACCTGTCCGGGCATCAGCTTTACATTCAAGTCCCGAGTGATTTGACGACCTGCATCAGGATTAACTGCGAGCGCCATCGTCACTACGCGTCGCCCGTCGTCGGCCCTGTGCAAGAATACTTGGATCATTGCGTGCGCAAAAGATCGTATCGCTGTTGGCGCAAACACGCTGCAAGCGGTTGCATCCCAAGACGGGAGTGTAATTACTCCATCGGCTCGTTCGTGAACGCTGTGAAGATTCATCCTGTCGATCGGAGCGATCACGTCGCTCCGGTAGCGCACCTTCAGGTCATCGATAGATATTGGCTCCGCCGGCGCGCCACTCGGGCCAACAGCGTTGCCTTTCGGTGGCCACCGCGCTTCAGCGTCAGCTTTAGAGGAGTTTGGTTCTACTGCCTGAACAGTGGTTGGCGATGGTGTTAGATAATAATCAAGTTCAGGTAACGACGTGTCGCGAATACGCAAAGTCGACATAGGTGTAGATAAATCAGCGTGGCGCATATAATTATTGCTACTGACCGCTCGGAATACGGCGTTGTCATCGCGGTGCCACACTTCCGCGTTGCGTCCGACATCCCAAATTCGAATGGTTTCATCCGGAACAAAGAAAAGGCTATTCGTGATCTTGAGCATCCTACGCGGAATGCGCGACGTTCTCGTCCATGCCCCCGCCGCGACTCGGCTTTCATCAAGTGTCACTAGAGACATAAAACGACGTTCGCTTACTACTTCGAGCGCAGCGCTGTCGTGAAGCAACGAATGATGTTGTGTGTGTGCGACTAAACGACCTTCTTCATCGCCGGTGTCTATATTCCAACATCTTATCGTTTCGTCCACACCACCAGATATAAGATGTCCGTCCGGAAGCAACGCAATCGATGTAAACCCGCCGTCAATAAGACAATCGGCAAAGAATAAGTCATCGCGCGAATAGGTAGCGCCAGCGGTGATGCGCTTAACCTCCTTACCGCGCCCCACATCCCACACGCGAATTGTTCCATCGCGAGAGCACGATACAAGCCGTCCATCAGATAGACCTATGAGGCAAGTGACCCAGCCCCTGTGTCCGACTAGGCAAAAACTCTCAGCTCTATTTTGAACGTCCCACAGGCGAATTGTTCCGTCCGCCGAGCCCGACGCCAAAACTCCATTCGGCAGAGTTGCAAGCGTGAGTATCCGATCAGTATGACCTCTAAGACGACACACTTCGAGACTAGAATCAACATCAACAATACGTATGGTCAGGTCTGGACTGTACGCTAGACGCCCACTAGGCAAAGCAAGTAGTGACGAAATCAGAGCTGGATTGTGTTCAAGCCCGGTATAGGTGATGATCGAGGCTGGATCACGCTCTGGTCGGATCATAAAAGAATTGTCTTGCCCCTCGAAATTGGCGTCTTCAAGCGACCCGATCCGCGCGACCTCCACATAGCGTGCGATATCCCAAAAGCGTATTGTCCCGTCTGACGCCCCTGACACCAGCAGATCACCCCGGAAAACAGTAAGCGCTTCGATTGGGCGCTTATGTCCGCGCAACGTAGCAAGTTGTGCGCCCGTATTTATATCCCAAATATGTATCGTGTTCGTAAGCGTCGCCGACGCTAAGCGTTTATCTGGCAAGGCCGCTAGGAGCTGATACATCGCGATGGCCCTTTAGGCCGTAAGATCACTATCTAACAGTATTGCAATAGATGCTTCGCGGCAAATCGGTGTGAAACACTCACCTTGTGTCCGCCAACTCGATTGATCCCAGAGGCCCAACAGTTATGTGCCATTATGAGTTCCTATTGCCTCTTCTTTCCGCGTTTGAGAAGCTTTGGGGCATCGGGCGGAGTTCTCCCCGAGGCCCGACGAAGCGCTACAGCGCGAAGGACGAGTGCACTGCCTTGTACCAGAGCGCGCAATTAGCGCGCAAATCCGACGTCCCTAAAGGGTCGAAATCCGAAATTCAGATCGAGAGACTACCGACCGCCGGGCCTCGGCTTATCGGTCGACGCGCGAGAGAATGTCGCGCAGCGGATCGTTGGTCCAGGCGACGTTGACAAAATCTTCGTGCCGGGCGTCGCCCGAATCGACGAACGCGACGACGCCCGGGCGCAATCCGTCGGGAAGGCCGCTCTGGGCCGCGACGCCGTCGCGCTGCAATCGCGCCCGCAGCGCGACGTTCTGGTCGTGGGTGGAAGGCGAATAGGCGCTGACGAAAAACGCGTTGGCGCGCGCGCCTTCGATCCAATGGGCGAACTTGTCCTCTTCGCCGTAGAGCGCGTCGAACAGCACGACGCCGCGGATGCGGTTCTCCGCGCCGCCCAGGGCCAGCGAATAGGCCGCGGGCAAATAGCCGCCGCTGTAGGCGACGACGATCACCGGCATGCGGCGGAACGCGGCGCGCGACGCGTTGGGATAAAGATCGGCGAGCTTGGCCTCGGCCTCGTCGAGGAATTGCGCGAAAGCGCCGGGCCGCCAGAAATTGCCGGCGCTGGAGTCCTTGGCGTCGACCGCGAGCTGCGGCGCGACGAGCACGCCGTTGAGGTCGGATTGCGCGAGTTGGCGGACCGTTTGCTGTCGTTCGACGACGTCGCGCGCGAGGGTCGTCTGGTTGCCGTGAAAGAAGACGACGAGCGCGCCCGGACGGGAGGGATCGAAGCCGCTTCCGGCGGCCAACAGCACATGGCGGTCGTTGTAGGCGGCGTCTTCCCACAACAGGCCGCCGCGCGGCGACGTGTGGCCGAGCCGGCCGCCGTCGTTGACGTCGAGGAACGGCCGCGCCTTGTCGTTGTCTTCGTCGGGCGGCATCAGGCCCCGATAGGGAAAGGCCGAATTCTTGAATTCGGCGAAGGCGACGTTGACGCCGTTCATCTGCGTGAACGTCGACGAAACGGACGGGGGCGCGTTCGGCTCCAGCGACGCGCTGGGCCCGCCCGCGCAACCCGCGAGCGCCAGCCCGACGCCGGCGAGGGAAGCGATGGCGCGTAAGAGTCGAACGTTCATCGGCGGACCCCCGACTCGATCGATCACGACGCCCGCGCGGCCAGACGATTCGGGGCGCTGCCCGATATTACGCCGAAAAACGCCGGCAGCGCCAGAAGATAGGCAACCCCCGCAATCTCGATCACCGCCCCGAGGCCGAAATTGGTGGCGACGACCGGCGCCGCCGCCGCGCCGATCACCGAGAAGCAGCCGTTGACGCCCCAGGCCCAGATGAATAGGTGCTCCTTGCCCAGCCGCCCGAGCGTCGTCATCGCGGTCGGCATCGGGAAGCCCATCAGGTAGGCCGGCGGCGCAATGAACAGGAAACAGAACGCCAACCGCGCCAGATAGGGCAAGGCGCCGATCGCGTCGAGCGCGAGATTGAGGAACAGGGCATAGCCGATCAGCAGCGCGCCGATGGCGAGGAAGATGACCGGCATGACGGCGCGCATCACCGGCAAAATGCGCTCGGAGGTCAGCGCCCCGAGCCCCGAGAACACCAGCATGCCCGTTATCAGGATCGAGGCGGAGACAGTCGGGTTGCCGAGCGCCATGACGAAATGCGCGATCAGCCCGACCTCGACCATGATGTAGCCGGCGCCCAGGCAGGCGAAATAGACGATGGTGAGGGCCTTGCCGCGCGACTTGGAAAAGATCGACCGCCAGCCCCATAGGACGGGGATCGCCAGCAGCACCGTCGCGGTGAGGCAGGCGACGCCGAGCGTCGCCCAGATGAGGAGATAGCCCCACTCGTCCTGCAGCAGTTCGAGCCGGTCGAGGATCCGCGGCAGATCCTTGGTCTTGACGTAGGCGGCGAAATAGGGCGCGTCGTTGGTCAGCTTGCGCGTGTTGAAGACGTAGCGGTCGGCGACCTCCCGCCAGCCGCCGTTGATCAGCGTATGCCAGGCGAGCCGGCCCAATACGGTCGCGGGAAGGACCTCGTTGTCGCCGCCCCCGGGCGGGCCGGCGTCGGGCGGCGCGGCTGCATCGGCGGGGGCCGTCGCATCGGCCGGCTCGGCCGCATCCGGCGCCTCGGAGGGCGCCGGCGGGCCGCCGGCGGCGCCGGTAAAGATCTGCGCGACATAGCCGTCGAGCGTGCGGTCGACCTGCGAGCCGTCGTAGGCGAGCCCGGGCGAATAAATCTCGTCGAACGACATCGCGTGCGTGTGCTTGCGCAGCTGGTCGATTTCGTCCGCGGTGAAGCCGCCGCGCTTGTAGAGCACGGTCGCCGTCGACAGGTAGGACGAGACGACGAAGAACGAATCCGCCATGTGCGCGCCGTCGACGTCGCGCGCCGCCGCGGCCATCGTTGTGTAGAGCTTGAGCACCGATTTGGGCGGCTCTTCCTTGTTCCACAGCGTCACCGACAGCACGCCGCCGTCGGCGAGCGCGCGCATGTAGGTTTCCATCGCCTCCTGCGTGTAGGCGAACTTTTCGACGATGGCGAAGCCGCCGGGATTGGACAGTCCGACCGAATTGGCCAGGCTCAAGTCGACGACGTCGAAGCGCTCGTTGGTCTGCGCGAGGAAGTGGCGCCCTTCGTAATCGATGACGCGCACCTTGCCGAGGATGTCGCCGGTGAAGTCCCTGATCGCCGGATCGCGGAAGGCGGCGAGCACCGCGCGATTGCCTTCGGCGACCGTCACGTCCTCGGCGCCGGAGCGCAAGGCGAGCGCGGTCGAAATGCCGCCGCCGAACTGGGTGATGAAGGTCTTGGGCGCCTTCTTGATCACGTAGGGGTAATACATCGGCAGGAAACGGAAATAGGCGGTGTCCTTGGCCGACAGCTCGCGGATGATGCCGATCGGCCCGTCGCTGTCGATGTAGAGCGCGAGATAGGCGTTGGCCGGCATCTCCGGCAGATTGAAGCCGGCGTTGTCGGAGAGGCCCGGCGCGAAGTGCAGATAGGAACTCGAGTAGGCCTCAAGAAAGCCGAACGGCGAAGCGCTTTGGTAGACCTTCTGCGCGTCGGGAAACTTGCGCGCGTAGGAAACGCCCTTGTAGTCGTTGACCGCCAGGCGGCTCAGGCCCAGCGCCGGCGCGGCGAGGAAGTGGCCGCCGAAGGCGATGAGGGCGAGCGCCGCGTAGGGCGCCAGCGCGCGCTTGCCCCCGGGGCCGAACCCCCAGGCCAGGCACGCCATCAACCACAGCGCCAGCGGCGCCGCGATCAGGTTGGCCGGCGCGAAGGCGTACATCGCGAGGAGGACGACGAGGCCGCACAGGCCCGAGCCCGCCAGATCGGCGAAATAGACGCGGCCGAAGGTGCGATTGCTCTTCAGGAAGACGCAGCCGAGAAACACCGCGCCGGCCAGGAACGGCGTCAGCGAGGCGAGGAAGATCTCCAGCAGCTTCCATTTCTGCGCGGGATCGGAGACCAGGAAGATGGCGTTGAAGCCGAGCTGCTGAACGAAGAGATTGGCGCCGACCGCGAGCGGCCCGAACAGGCCCAGCGCGACGCCCGCCGCGACGCGCCAGTTGCGCGCGAACCAGTCCTTGCCGACGCACATCACCGCGCTGGTGAGGCCGAAGCCGAGCATCGCCAGGCTGACGACCAGCGAGCCGAAATGCGCCCAGCTGCCGACCGAGAACACCCGCATGATGTCGATCTGCAGCGCGATGACCGAGCCGGCGCCGAGGCCGACCGCGAGATAGAGCGCGAGACGGCCGCGGCCGTCGAGCGCGATGTCGTCGTTGGCGCCGATCGCCGGCGCGCCGGCGTCCGCCGTCGCGATTGCATCGTTCATGAAACAAGGCTCCAGGCCCGCCGGCGCGCAGGCGCGCCGTCGAGCGCGCGCGCGTCGCGGCCGCGAGGGGGCGAAGCGATCAATTGTTGTGCGTGCCCTTGATGACGTCGCCCTCGAGCTTGGTGAAGGGCACGAAGGGCACGATTCGGCCGCCGTAAATGTCGGAGCGCGCGACGGTGATCGAGCCGTCCGCGGCTTGGCTCTTGACCACCTTCAGCACGCGCTGCGCGCCCGGCGGGCCGACCGGAATGACCATGATTCCGTTGGGCTTGAGCTGTTGCAGCAAGGGCGGCGGCACATGGTCGATGCCGCAGGTGACGATGATCTTGTCGAACATGATCTGTCCGGCGTCGGCGGCCGCGGGCGCGGGCGAAGGCGAAGGCGTCGCGACCGGGTCCGGCGAGGCGGCGGGCGAAGGCGTCGTCGCCGCCGCCGTGGCGGCGGGCGAAGGCGTGGCGGCGGGCGCCGCGGCGTCGTTCACCCAGCCGTAATAGCCGTCGGCGTTGCGCGCGTGGATCGCCGAGAATTCGCCATAGCCGTCCTTGATCAGCGCGTCATAGATGCCGCGTGTGCGCTCGGAGAGCGGCTTGATGATCTCGATGGTGTAGACCTGATCGGTCAAGTGCGAGAGATAGGCCGACTGATAGCCGGAGCCGGTGCCGACCTCGAGCACCTTCTCGCCCTGCTTCGGGTCGATATTGCTGGTCATGCGGCCGACGATGTGCGGGCCGGAAATCGTCACGCCAAAGCCGATGTCGAGAAAATCGTTGACATAGGCGCGGCCGAGATTCTGCGGCAGCACGAATTTCTCGCGCGGCGTCAGCAGGAAGGCGCGTTTGTGGCGGATGTCCCAGATGTCCTCGTTGCGCACTAGAGCGACGAAACGGTCGAAATGCTCGCCCAGGAATTTCGGGTCCTCGCCGCGCTGCGAAACGCCCCAGGCGATGTACTTCTCGCGGCTGTCCATCGGCGGCGTGAGATCGAAGGTGAAAGGCGTCGGCACGTTGGCCAGGCCCAAACGCGGAGCGAGCGCGCAGCCCGCGAGGGCGGCCGCGCCGGCCAGAAAATGTCGTCTTTGCACCACCGTCTCCTCGATTGGCGTTTAGGGGAAATCCGTCGGCCCGCCTGATAACCCAATTCGCGCCAAAACGCGACAGCCGTTTTTCCCGCCCGGCCATCGCTTACGGACCGGCGAGAACCCGCGCGGCGATGGCGTCCGCCGCTCGGGCTTCACTGATTGTCCTAGGGATCGGCGGCCCCTTGTTCGAGCGTCAGCGAGCGCTGAGCGGCTCGGCCGCCCACCCTTCCCAGAGGCCGCCGCCGGAGGGCGCCGCGGGGTCGGCCGGCTCGGGTTCGCCGCTGATCCGGATCAGCGCGCCTTCGCGGCTGACCAGCGCATAGAGAATCGCGGCGTCGCTCGGCGCCAGACGGATGCAGCCATGCGAAGCCGGCCGCCCGAGATCGTCGACCTCCATGGTGCCGTGGATCGCGTACTGGCCATAGAAGAAGATCGAATGCGGCATCGGCTCGTTGCCGTACTTCCACGAATAGACCATCGGATAGAGCGCGGTCGGCCGGTACGTCCCGCGCGGCGTCTCGCGGCCGGCGGCGCCGGACGAAATCGACCATTGGAAGTTCGCGCCGCTGTCCGAGGCGACGTTCATCTTCTGCGCGCCGAGGTCGACGTCGATGCGGACCAGCGCCGGCGCCGCGCTCGACGAGCCGATCCACGCCCCGATCGCCATGGCGATCGCCGTAACCCAACGCATGTCAGCCCCCTCCCGGCCAAAACGATCCCCGTCCGCGCGCGGCGCGAAACGCCGCGGGCGCACCCATGACTCCCCATGCGACAACCCCGCCGAGCGGCGCGCGCGGCTTCAGCGAACCGCGCCCAAAATCCGTTTCCACAGCGTGCCGCCGACTCTCTTGCCGACGACGAAATAAGCGACGATCGCAGCGAAAAGCAAGAGCGCCGGCAGGCCGTCGAGACGGAATCCGCCGGGCGTCAGGCCGTTCGTCGCCCAGGCGACGGCGAAGCCGAAGACGAAGAAAGCGGTGAAGAGGTCGAGGATCGCGGCGAGGACGACTCTCCGCGCGGCCCTCAGGCGCCGAACGCCCCGTCAGCGCTGCCGCGGTTGCGGACCTTCTGTTTGGCGTGGCGTCCCAACAGGATCGAACCCGTTCGCATTGCGACAGTCGATCCGCGATCGCTACGAGTTCCGACGGTCCGTTGGTCCAGAGGAACGTCCGCAGATAATGCCGCCGCGCCTCCGGCGAGGCGGCAGGGCATAGTGCAGTCGTCAGCCGATTGCCGCGATAATCTTCTGGCGCATCGCGGCGTCAGGCAGCCGCCCTCGGCCGGCATCGAGATTGTCGAGCATGTATTCCGGCTTGTCGGTGCCAGGGATCACGGCGGTGACAGCCGGATTCGATAGATTGAATTTCAGGAAGATTTGCGCCCAGCTCGCAGCGTCGATGTCTTTCGCCCAATCGGGCAGCGGTTTTCCCGCCACCGCCTTGAACAGAGAATTGCGTCCGAACGGCAGGTTGGTGAGCACCGCGCAGCCTGCATCTTTCGCGGTCGGAAGCAGAACGTCTTCCGCCCCACGGTCGCCGACGGAATAATTGATCTGGAAGAAGTCCGGCTTTTCCCGTCTGAGCACCTGGGCAAGCGCGTCGTATTGTCTCTCGAAGCTCGACGTGACGCCGACATAGCGGCACAGCCCTTGCGCCTTCCAGTCGCGCAACTGCGCCAAGCTGAAATATGGATCGCCGACATTGTGCGCCTGCATCAGATCGATGCGGTTGGTCTTGAGCCACTTGAGCGAATTCTGCAGCGAGGCGTTCGCGGCTTCCTTGTCGTCGCGAGACTCATATTTGGTGGCGAGGAACAGCTTGTCGCGATCGCCCAGATCGGCGGAGAGATCGCCAACGCGTTCCTCGGCATGGCCATAGGTCGAAGCGGTGTCGATCAGCTTGCCGCCCCCAGCGACGAGGTCTTGCAGCACCTGGCGGCGCGCGGCGTATTTGGCCGGCTCGTTTTCGAAGTCGAAGACGATCGAGGTGCCGATGCCGACGATAGGCAACGGCTCTCCGCTTGACGGAATGGGCCGCGTCATGATTGGCGCGCCTTGCGCCCAAACAAGCGACGGAAGCGCGCTGAGCATGGCGGCGCCTGCCGCGGTGACGAGAAGGTCGCGGCGCGAAAGAGCGGAATCGGCGCCCATGTTCGGTCCTTTCAGATGCCGGCTTCCTGGAGCTTGGCGCGCGCTTCCTGGCTGCGGCCCAATGCAAGTGCGAGTATAACCCAAAGGGCGGAAGTAGCCATCATCACAAGTGCGAGCGCGACGGCGCCGAAGCCCATGGCCACGTGCAACTGGTTGTAAACCCACGCCCAGCTTGCGTCGGCGCCGCGAAAAACCAAACCATCGATGATGTTTTTGGCCTTATATTTTTCCTCGCGTTCCGCGACGGTGAACAGGATTTCGCGCGCCGGGTTGGAGATCACGAAATTCGACGTGCGTTGCAGCGTCTGAAACACCACCACCACCGTCAGGACCGGCATCGCCGCCAGCACACCGTAACCGAGCAAAAACACGAAGGGCAGGAACGCGACGGCCGCGCCCACGCCGAAGCGGACGATCAGTTTTCCGGTGACGAGGAATTGCAGCAAGAAGCTGAGCGCGCCGACCCAAAAATCGATGGTGGCGAAAATCTGTACGCGCTGTCTTTCGTCGGCGGATGCGGCATGAACCATATCGGCTTGAATCAGATAGAGCACGGTGCCGAAGAAGGAGAGCAGAATCACCCATAGCGCGATGCCGCTGAGGTAACGCGATCGCAGAATCTCGATGACGCCCGCGAGCGAGCCGCCACCCATCGGTTTCCTGGTGATGGCGGCGTCGGCCCTGGCCTGGCCGAAGCTCATAGAAGCGCGTTCCAATTGCATCGCGCTGAACACCGCGCCAAGCAAAAGCAGCGCCGCGACCAGGAACAGGTTGACGGGACCGAGTGGATCGATCAGCCATTTGGTGAGCGCGGGACCTGCGATCGCGCCGATCGATCCGCCCGCCGTAATGAATCCATACAGGCGCTTGCCTTGGTCGCTTCTGAACAGATCGGCGAGATACGACCAGAACACCGAAACCACGAACACGTTGAACACGCTGAGCCAGACAAAGAACACGCGTGCGACCAGGGGCTGATCGATCTGCAGCGTCAGCAGCAACCAGAACAGCGCGATGTTGGCGACGAAGAAGACATAGACGAGCGGGATGAATCGGCGCCGAGGCAGTCGAGCCACGACGAAGCCGTAGATCGGAACCGCGACCAGCATCGTCACAAATGTGGCGGTGAACAGCCAGGGCAAATTGCCGACGCCGCCGGTGATGCCGGCGTTGTCGCGCAACGGACGCAATACGTAATAGGCGCTGAGCAGCATGAAGAAATAGAGGAAGGACCATAGCACGGCGCGCCCCTCGCCAGGCTTCACATCGACAATGCGCGAGATCAATCTCTTCATGTTGCTCCCATATCAACAGACGCCGACGGGACGTCCGGTTACGACCCGGACATTCGTGTCCGCCAAATTAGGCCGTGAGCAAAGGAATACAATGGCCCTAAACGACGTGAGATCTAGGGCCTGGAAGAGCAGATGACTGCCGACAAAGGCGGCTCACGGCTCGAGCGACAACTTCTGCTTGAGTTCGGCGGCGGTCACTTGCTGCCCATAGCCTGGCGCCCCTTGCTGGAAGCGGCTCGCATCCTTGAGCTTGCCGACCACGACCGGATCGAAGCCGGCGTCGCGCACCAGCTCGGCCGCGACTTGCACCGCCTGAGGATCGTCGCCGGCGATCGGTATCGCCAGCTTGGGATCGGGGCGGTTCGCCTCGCTGGCCAAGGTTTTGTAATTGATCGTGTTGAAGGCGCGCACCAGCCGCGCGCCGGGAAGGTATTTCTGCGAGGTCACGCCGATGCCGTTGGTCTGGACCTCCTCGGCGATGGCGGCGCCGTCGCGCGCCGGCACGGCGTTGCCGGAGTCGAGCACGATTTTGCCCTCGAGCGCCGCACCGTAATCCCGGCCGATCTGCGGCAGCGCGCCGTACGGCACCGCGATGAAGAGCGCATCGCCGAATGCGATCGCCTGGTCCACCGTGCCGGCTTGGGCAAGGGCGCCGAGCGCGGCCACCGTGTCCCTCAGCTCCTCGGGATGGAGCGACGTGAACAGCACCGGGTGGCCGGCCTTGACCCACAGCCCGCCGACCGTGCCGCCGATATGGCCCGAACCGATGACCCCGATACGAATCTTGGCGCTGCTGTTCGATTGCGCCCGCGCGCTTGCCGGCCACAGTCCCGCGCTCAGCAGCAGCGCGCCGCCGACGCCGAGCAGTGCGCGGCGGCCGTGATCGATGGAGTCGTGCTCAGTCATAGAAACCTCCTCACGTTCGGGGCGCCGCCGTCGGCGGCGGCTGGAAGATTATGTACGCGTAATCCGTGCTGCGAAATTGGACGTCTGTTCCGTGGCTGCGAAATGTCTTCTTAAGGGCGCGTCCCTGCGACGTCGCGGATGTCAAGCTAGCCCGAGAATGTAGCGAAATTGAAGCCTCACGCTCCTCGCCGGCGCGAAGATGGGAGCGGCGTTGCTCATGCGCGATGGTCCACGGCACCATGCGGTCGGCGCGCCCAGGCAAAGGCGGATCCCTATCGAAAATCTCGGCGCGATCGCGCGGAAATAGGTTGTGCCGTGCTTCGCTGAGCGCGTCGGCGAAATCCGCAGCTTTCCCGGCCGCTCGCCCAGTCGCGAGCGATGTGTTAGCCTTTTTTGCTCGACCTTGAAATCGGGCCTCGCCATGCCCAAAACGGCATGCAGGCGCGGGCCATCGGGCGGTTGCGCGGCGCAGAAGCTTCCGCCGCCTGACGAAAGCGGGGAGGACGAACATGCGCGGCGACCAGAAAGTCATCGAATATTTGAACAAGGCCCTTCGCCACGAGCTCGCCGCCGTCAACCAGTACTGGCTGCACTACCGAATCCTCGATAATTGGGGCTACAAGGATCTCGCCAAGACGTGGCGCAAGGAATTGATCGAGGAGATGCAGCACGCCGACATCCTGGTGGCGCGCATCCTGTTTCTCGAGGGTCAGCCCAGCATGCAGACGCTGGAGCAACTGCGGATCGGGCAAACCGTCAAGGAAATCCTGGAGTGCGATCTGGCGACGGAAGTCAGCGCGCGCGCCCTCTACCTCGAAGCCGCGCAATACTGTCTTTCGGTCAACGAGCGCGTGTCGAAGAACCTGTTCGAGCGCCTGACGACGGACGAGGAGCACCACATCGATTTCCTCGAGACGCAGCTCGAACTGATCAAACAGGTCGGCGCCGAGCTTTACGCGCAGAAGCATATGGGCGGATTGGAGGAGTAGGCGCGGGCGAGCGGGGCTGCGGAGGTCAGACCTCGGCGGCCCAGTTCTCGATCGTCAGTCCCGGAACGCGGACGTAGTCCGCGACGTTGGCGGTCACAAGAACGCATTGGATCGCGAGCGCATGCGCCGCAATGAGCCGATCCATGTCTCGGCTCCTCGACCAACCGATCTGAGCGATAATCCGCCCATAGGCCTCCGCGGCGGCCGCGTCGAACGGCACCACCGAGAGTCCTTCGAGCAACGTGTTCAGGCGCGCGCGTCGGAGCGCCGAATATTCCGGCGACTTGTAAATCCCGCGCTGCAACTCCGCCAGGCTCAAGGCCGAGAGCAGCACCGCGCCGGAATGCTCGACCAGCTTGTCGAGGACCGGCTCCGACCCGTCGCGGGCACGGATCGCGATGTTGGTGTCGATGAGAAACGGCACGCGTCAGTCTCGCTCGCGGTCGGGCAGCTCGGTCGGCTCGTAGATCTCCACGCCCGGCGGCTTCGGCATCGCGCGCAGCGCCGCGACGACCTCCGTCAAGTTGCGCCGCGCCGGAGCGATCACGATCACGTCGCCATGACGCGAGATCGCCAAGTCGACATTCATGTCCTCATAAGCGAGTTCGGCCGGGATGCGGACGGCTTGGCTGTTGCCGGATTTGAAGGCACGCGTGAGCGGCATCGCGTTTCACTTCCCTGTGGTTTAGTCGCTACAAATATACCGGCTCGCCGTCCGCTCGTCAATCCTTGTATATACATTCTATCTCATTGACGTCGCTGAGCTCCTTCGGCCACCAATAGGATACAGGCCCCCAGGGGACGAGGTCAGGGTCTTGCTCGAAGGCGCAGCGTTTCTTCGCGAGGTCGCATCTCCAGCGGCCCGCCGCCCCTTCGCGCGCCGCGGCGGCGGCGATGAGCGCGTCACGCTCGTGATCCGTTCGCGACGGGCCGTCTGCGAGCTCAAAGTGTTCGCGGGCCTTTTTCCACGACGCGTCGAGGTCCGTCGGATCGATCCCCCACGCTTTGAGCAACGCTTTGGGATGACATTCGGTGATCGAAACTTCGCGAAAACGCTCGCGGAGCAGAACCGCCGTCATGACGCCTTGAACGAGCGCCGCTCCCCATAGGCTATTCAGAGAGAGCACTGTCGATCCGAGCCCATCGTAGCCGTTGCGAATCCTTTGGTCAGATTTCCGATAGCCCGTTCGGCCCGACGACCACCATAGCGGCGCGTCGATGCCGGCGGCTTCGATCGACGCGCCGGTCTTCGCCAGCCATTCGATCGCCTCTTCGGCGCACGAGACGACGGCGCTCTCGAACGACCCATCTGGATCAAGCAGCGCGACTCCGAATTTGTCCATCCCGCCGGGATCGGCGCCGAACCAAGCCATGCGCCATTCTCCTTCAAGTCGCGACTTCGTTCGCAAACGCGATGGCGTCGGACTTTACACATGAATCGCCCGTTTCGCCACCGCCAGCGCCGCCTCCTTCACCGCCTCCGACATCGTCGGATGCGCGTGGCAGGTGCGCGCGAGGTCTTCGGCGGCGCCGCCGAACTCCATCAGCACCGCCGCCTCGTGGATCATTTCGCCGGCGCCGAAGCCAATAATGTGCACGCCGAGCACGCGGTCCGTCGCCGCGTCGGCGAGCACCTTCACGAAGCCTTCGGCATGCCGCATCGCGCGGGCGCGGCCGTTGGCGGTAAAGGGGAACTTGCCGACCGCGTAGGCGACGCCGGACGCCTTCAGCTCCTCCTCGTTTCTGCCGACGCTGGCGATTTCCGGGCTCGTGTAGACGACGGCGGGGATCACGTCGTAATTGACGTGGCCCGCCTGCCCCGCCAGGATTTCGGCCAGCGCGGCGCCTTCGTCCTCGGCCTTGTGGGCGAGCATCGGCCCGCGCACGACGTCGCCGATCGCGTAAAGGCCGGCAACGTTGGTCGCGAAACGGCTATCGATGACGATCTGCCCGCGCTCCATCGCCACGCCGAGCGCCTCGAGGCCGAGCCCTTGCGTAAAGGGGCGCCGTCCGATTGCGACCAGCACGACGTCGGCTTCGAGCATTTTCGCCTTGCCGCCGGCGACGGGCTCGATCGTCGCCTTGGCGCCCGCGGCGGACGCTTCGACCTGCGCGACCTTGTGGGCGAGGTGAAACGCGAAGCCCTGCTTCTCCAGCATGCGCTGAAACTGCGCGGCGACCTCGCCGTCGATGCCCGGCAGGATGCGGTCGAGAAATTCGACCACCGTCACTTCGGCGCCGAGCCGCCGCCACACCGAACCGAGCTCGAGGCCGATGACGCCGGCGCCGACGACGATCAGCTTCTTCGGCGGCTTGGCGAGCGCCAGCGCGCCGGTGGAGGAGACAATCGTCTTTTCGTCGATCTCGACGCCGGGCAGGCGCGCGACCTCCGAGCCGGTGGCGACGACGATTTGCTTCGCCTCGAGCGTCTGCTCCTTGCCGTCGGCGCCCTTGACGACGACTTTGCCGGGCGCGGCGAGGCGGCCTTCGCCGACGACCCCATCGATCTTGTTCTTCTTGAACAGGAACGCCACGCCGGCAACGTTGGCGGCGACGGCGTCGTCCTTGTGCTTCATCATCGCCGCGAGATCGAGCTTGGGCTTGGCCACGACGACGCCGAGCGGCGCCAACCCGTGCGCGGCCTCCGCGAACATTTCGGAGGCGTAGAGCAGCGCCTTGGAGGGAATGCAGCCGACGTTGAGGCACGTCCCCCCGAGCGTCGCGCGCTTCTCGACGACGGCGACCTTCATGCCGAGTTGCGCCGCGCGGATCGCGCAGACGTAGCCGCCGGGGCCGGCGCCGATGACGATGAGATCATGTTGGGACATGACGTTCTCTTTTCCGATATTGGACTAACCCGTCATGGCCGGGCTTGTCCCGGCCATCCCGCGGCCCCGTCTCGTCAATGCGACGAGGGATCGCTCCAAGTCGAACCGCGTGGCTGGCCGGGACAAGCCCGGCCATGACATTGGATAGACTCCCGACGCTAAGTCCTCATCACAGATCCAGCACCAGCCGCGCCGGGTCTTCGAGCCCTTCCTTGACCCGCACCAGGAAGGTCACCGCCTCCTTGCCGTCGACGACGCGGTGGTCGTAGCTCAGCGCGAGATACATCATCGGGCGGATTTCGATTTTGCCGTCGACCGCCACCGGCCGCTCCTGGATCTTGTGCATGCCGAGAATGCCGGACTGCGGCGCGTTGAGAATGGGCGTCGACATCAGCGAGCCGTAGACGCCGCCGTTGGTGATGGTGAAGGTTCCGCCCTGCATTTCTTCAATCTTCAACATGCCATCGCGCGCGCGCGCGGCGAGGTCGGCGATCGCCTTTTCAATTCCGGCGATCGACAGCCGGTCCGCGTCGCGCACCACGGGAACGACCAGCCCCTTGTCGGCGCCGACCGCGACGCCGACGTGGTAGTAATTCTTGTAGACCAGGTCCGCGCCGTCGATCTCGGCGTTGACCGCCGGGATTTCCTTCAGCGCCTGCACGCAGGCCTTGACGAACAATCCCATGAACCCGAGCTTGGCGCCGTGCTTCTTCTCGAACGCGTCCCTGTAGCGCGCGCGCAACGCCATCGCTTCGCTCATGTCGACCTCGTTGAAGGTCGTCAGCATCGCGGCGCTGTTCTGCGCGTCCTTGAGTCGTCGCGCGATAGTCTGGCGCAGCTTGGTCAGGCGCACCCGCTCCTCGCGCGCGGCGTCCTCGGGGGCTGAGGGCGCGCGCGCCGCGATCGGCGTCGGCGCGGCGGCCAGCGAAGGGATCGGCGCGGCGGGCCTCGCCGCCGGCGCCTTGGCGAGCGCCTCGAGCGCGTCGCCCTTGAGAACCTGTCCGCGCTTGCCGCTGCCGGCGACGCCGGCGAGATCGAGCGCGTTCTCGCTGGCGATCTTGGCCGCCGAGGGCGCCGGCGGCATCGCGGTCGGCGCGGCGAGCTTCGAGGCCGACGCGGAGGCATTCGCGGGCGCGGGGCTCGCGGCCGCCGGCGGCAGGGAAGCGCCGGCGGCGAGGGAGAGCCCGCCCAGCAGCGCGCCGATCGCCACCGTCTGCCCGGTCTCGGCGACGATTTCGGTCAGCACGCCCGCCGCCGGCGCGTTGACCTCCAGCGTCACCTTGTCGGTCTCCAGTTCGACCAGCGGCTCGTCCGCCTTCACGGCGTCGCCGCGCTGCTTGAACCATTTGCCGACGGTCGCTTCGGATATCGATTCGCCGAGAGGGGGAACGCGAATTTCTGTGGCCATGGCTTTGATGCGCCGCGAGCGGCGCCCTTCTCTTAGGGAGTGACGGAAGGCGCCGCCGCGCGCGGTTCGGCGCGACGAAATCCGCGCTTCGCCGCGATGGCGAGACCGCCGGCCTCGGGCGCTTCGACCGCCGCGCTCGGTTGAACGCGCCTCGTCACGCGAAGCACTCGTCGAGGAAAACCTTGAGCTGGGCCAGATGCTTGGACATCAGCCCGGTCGCCGGCGCCGCCGCGGCCGGACGGCCGGCGTAGTGCGCGCGCTTGGACTTGCCGCCGATCTGGCCGAGCACCCATTCGAGATACGGCTCGACGAAGCTCCACGCGCCCATGTTCTTGGGCTCCTCCTGGCACCAGACGAGATCGGCCTTCTTGAACCGGGTGAGCTCCTTGACCAGGCTCTTCAGCGGGAACGGATAGAGCTGCTCGACGCGAAGGAGGTAGACGTCGTCGATCCCGCGCTTCTCGCGCTCTTCGTAGAGGTCGTAATAGACCTTGCCCGAGCAGAGGATGACTCGGCGGATCTTGTCGTCGCGCGCGAGCTTGATCTTCTCGCCCTTGTGCGTCTCCGCGCTGTCGCACAGCACGCGATGAAAGCTCGCGCCCGGCGCGAAGTCCTCGATCGCCGACACCGCCCGCTTGGCGCGCAGCATCGACTTCGGCGTCATGGCGATCAGCGGCTTGCGGAAGTTCCGCTTCAACTGCCGCCGCAGCGCATGGAAGAAATTGGCCGGCGTCGAGCAGACGACGACCTGCATGTTGTCCTCGGCGCAGAGCTGGAGACAGCGCTCCAGACGCGCGGAGGAATGCTCCGGCCCCTGGCCCTCGTAGCCGTGCGGCAGCAGGCAGACCAGGCCCGACATGCGCAGCCACTTGCGCTCGCCCGAGGAGATGAACTGGTCGAAGACGACCTGAGCGCCGTTGGCGAAATCGCCGAATTGCGCCTCCCACAGCGTCAGCGCGTTCGGTTCGGCGAGCGAATAGCCGTATTCGAAACCGAGCACGGCTTCCTCGGAGAGCATCGAATTGATCACCTCGAAGCGCGCCTGGCCGTCGCGGATGTGGTTGAGCGGAATGTAGCGCGCTTCGCTCTCTTGATCGATGAGCACGGAATGGCGCTGCGAGAAGGAGCCGCGCTCGCTGTCCTGACCGGAGAGACGCACCGGATACCCTTCGTCGAGCAACGAGCCGAAGGCGAGCGATTCCGCGGTCGCCCAGTCGATCCCCTTGCCGTTGTCGATCGTCTCGCGGCGATGGTCGAGAAACCGCTGGACCGTCTTGTGAACGCTGAAGCCGGCGGGCGCCGAAGTGATGCGGTCGCCGATCTCTCTGAGGCGCGCGACGTCGACCCCGGTGTCGCCGCGCCGGTCGTCATCGGCCAGATCCTGCGCCGCCTTGAAGCCCGCCCAGCGTCCGTCGAGCCAATCGGCCTTGTTCGAGACATAGGCCTGGCCCGCCTCGTATTCGGCTTCCAGCCGATGGCGCCAGTCGGCGCGCATCTTGTCGACTTCGCCCGGGGCGACGATCCCCTGCTCGACGAGTTTCTTGGCGTAGATCTCCAGCGTCGTCGGATGCGAGCGGATCTTGCGATACATCAGCGGCTGGGTGAACGCCGGCTCGTCGCCTTCGTTGTGGCCGAAGCGGCGGTAGCAGAACATGTCGATGACGACGGGCTTGTGGAACCGCTGCCGATATTCGGTGGCGACCTTGGCGCAGAACACCACCGCCTCGGGATCGTCGCCGTTGGCGTGAAAGATCGGCGCCTCGACCAATTTGGCGACGTCGGAGGGGTAGGGCGAGGAGCGGGAGTAGCGCGGATAGGTGGTGAAGCCGATCTGGTTGTTGACGATGAAATGCAGCGAGCCGCCGGTGCGATGGCCGCGCAGGCCCGACAGGCCGAAGCATTCGGCGACGACGCCCTGCCCGGCGAAGGCCGCGTCGCCGTGAATGAGCAGCCCCAGCACCTTCACCCGTTCGATGTAGTCGTCGAGCTGATCCTGCTTGGCGCGCACCTTGCCGAGCACGACCGGATCGACGATCTCGAGATGCGACGGATTGGCGGTCAGCGACAGGTGCACCTGGTTGCCGCCGAATTCGCGATCCGACGACGCGCCCAGGTGATATTTGACGTCGCCCGATCCCTCGACTTGGTCGGGCGAGGCGGAACCGCCCTTGAATTCGTGGAAGATGACGCGGTGCGGCTTGCCCATCACCTGGCTGAGCACGTTGAGGCGGCCGCGATGGGCCATGCCGAGCGCGATCTCCTTGAGGCCGAGCTGCCCGCCGCGCTTGATGATCTGTTCGAGCGCGGGGATCATCGCCTCGGCGCCGTCGAGGCCGAAGCGCTTGCCGCCGGGGTATCTGATGTCGAAGAAGTTCTCGAAACCCTCGGCTTCGACCAGCTTGCTGAGGATCGCGCGCTTGCCCTCGTTGGTGAAGTGGATTTCCTTACCCGGCCCCTCGACGCGCTCCTGAATCCACGCCTTCTCGGCGGGATCGGAAATATGCAGGAATTCGAAGCCGACGGTGTCGCAGTAGGTGCGCCGCAGGATCGCCAGCATCTCGCGCACCGTGGCGAACTCGAGCCCGAGCACGTGATCGATGAAGATCTTGCGGTCCCAGTCGGCTTCCTCGAAGCCGTAGCTCGCCGGATGAAGCTCCTCGTGATCCTTCGGCGGCTCGAGGCCGAGCGGATCGAGATTGGCGTGCAGATGGCCGCGCATGCGATAGGCGCGGATCATCATGATCGCGCGCACGCTGTCGCGCGTGGCGCGGCGGATCGCGTCCTCGCTCGGCCGCGCCTCGGATTCGGCCGCCGCCAGCGCGCGCAGCTTGTCGGCGACCGCCTTTTCCGTCGCCGGCCAATCGCCGTCGAGCGCGCTGATCAGATCGCCCTTGGGCGCGGCAGGCCATTGCGGACGCCGCCACGAGGCGCCCTCGGCGGTCCTTTCGACGCTGACCGGATCGTCGCCCAGCGCATCGAAGAATTCGCGCCAGCCGGCTTCGACCGAGGACGGATTCTTTTCATACCTGGCCTGCAGCGCCTCGATATAGGCGCCGTTGCCGCCGTAAAGGAACGAGGTCTGCAGCAAACCCCGATTGATGTCCTGCCGCGTCATTTGCGGGCTCCCGTCATTTTCCGTTCAACAGGTCGGCCAAGGTCTTGCCGAGGCGGGCCGGCGAAGGCGAGACGCGGACGCCGGCCGCCTCCATCGCCGCGATCTTATCCTCGGCGCCGCCCTTGCCGCCGGCGATGATCGCGCCGGCGTGGCCCATGCGGCGCCCCGCGGGCGCCGTGCGCCCGGCGATGAAGCCGACCGCCGGCTTGGCGCGTCCCCGCCGCGCCTCGTCCTTGAGCAATTGCGCCGCGTCCTCCTCCGCCTGGCCGCCGATCTCGCCGATCATGACGATCGACGTCGTCTCGGGGTCGGCGAGGAACAATTCGATCGCGTCGACGAAATCCATGCCCTTGACGGGATCGCCGCCGATCCCGATCGCGGTGGTCTGGCCGAGGCCCTCGCGCGTCGTCTGGAACACGGCCTCGTAGGTCAGCGTTCCCGATCGCGACACGACGCCGACGCTGCCGCGCATGAAGATGTCGCCGGGCATGATGCCAATCTTGCATTCGCCCGCGGTCATCACGCCGGGACAATTGGGCCCGACCAGAATCGACTTCGAGCCCTGCAGCGCCCGCTTGACCTTGACCATGTCGAGCGCCGGAATGCCCTCGGTGATGCAGACGATGAGCGGAATTTCCGCCGCGATCGCCTCGCAGATCGCGTCGGCCGCGCCGGGCGGCGGCACGTAGATCGCCGAGGCGTCGGCGCCGGTCGCCTCGCGCGCCTCGGCGACGGTGTCGAAGACGGGAAGGCCGAGATGGATCGAGCCGCCCTTGCCCGGCGAAACGCCGCCGACGATCTTGGTGCCGTAGGCGATCGCCTGCTGCGAGTGGAACGTGCCGTTCTTGCCGGTGAAGCCCTGGGTGAGGACTTTGGTGGCGGCGTTGACGAGGACGGACATGGAGGGCTTTCGGCTGTTGCGTGGGTTAGTTCGCTCGAAACGGATTTTCGCAGCGCACGGAGCCGTACGTCTGCCCGTGATTCAAGTCTTCGCTGTAAAGGACCTCGGCCCCGAAGCGCTCGGCGGCGGCGACGATCTGGCTGTCCCAATAGTCGATCTGGTAGCGCCGCTGCAGCGTCAACGCGCTTTCGACGATCGCGCGATCGACGTCGATCAGCGAAAATTCGAACAAACGCTCGACCCACTTTACCGTCTCGGCCGGGGTCAACGGGCGGCTCATCTTCCTCTTGTTCTGCACATTGTGGACGAACTCGCCGATCACTTGCGTCGAAACGCCGATTTCGTCGCGCGCGATGATTTCTTCCGCCCGCCGGTATTTCGTCGCGGACTCTTCGCGGCCGGTCGCGGCGTAGATCAGCACGTTGGTGTCGAGGAAGACCCTACCGCTCATGGCTGTCCTCGCGGTTGAATTTGGCGTTCGGCGCCATGCGGCCCTCGGACGTCCGCATGAGACGCAGCAGGCCGCGGCGCGCGCGCGCGAGCTTTTCCTCGCGCCCGGCGATCTCGATCAGGAAGTCACGCACCATAGCGTTCACCGTCGTCCGCTTCTGAGCCGCCACGACGCGCGCCTTGTCTAGGATGCCCTCATCGATGGCGAGCGTGATATTCTTCATCTGCCTGCTCCACAGTTACACATATTATGTGTAACGACCGGCGCCGCGCGCGTCAATTCGATAGGCGCGCGGCGCCCCGCTCGGCCGGCGTCGACGATGGCTGGCGGCGCGCGCCCATCGCCTACGCCGTCCCTTTCCTCACCGCCGCGACGATCTTCTGCGCGGCGTCGTCGAGATCGTCGGCAGAGATGACGTTCAACCCCGACTCGCGGATGACCTGCTTGCCCAGATCGACGTTGGTGCCTTCGAGCCGCACCACCAGCGGGACTTTCAGACCCATCTCCTTGACCGCGGCGATGACGCCGCCGGCGATCACGTCGCAGCGCATGATGCCGCCGAAAATGTTGACCAGAATGCCCTTCACGTTGGGATCGGCGGTGATGATCTTGAACGCCGCCGTCACCTTGTCCTTGGAGGCGCCGCCGCCGACGTCGAGGAAGTTGGCGGGGCTTTCGCCGTAGAGCTTGATGATGTCCATCGTCGCCATCGCGAGGCCGGCGCCGTTGACCATGCAGCCGATCGTTCCGTCCAGCGCGATGTAACTGAGGTCGTGCTTGGAGGCCTCGATCTCCTTGGCGTCCTCCTCGCTCTCGTCGCGCAGCGCCGCGATCTCGGGGCACCGATAGAGCGCGTTGTCGTCGAACGAGACCTTGGCGTCGAGCGCCCTGAGCTGGCCGTCGGCGGTGACGATCAGCGGGTTGATCTCCAGCATCGCCATGTCCTTGGCGACGAACGCGGCGTAGAGCCTGGCGATCAAGGCCTCCGCCTGTTTGGCGAGATCGCCGGTCAGCCCCAGCGCGCGCGCCGCGGCGCGGCCGTGGTGCGGCATCGCGCCGGTCGCCGGATCGATGGAGAAGGAATGGATCTTTTCCGGCGTCTCGCGCGCGACGTCCTCGATGTCGACGCCGCCCGCGGTCGACAGGACGAAGGCGATGCGGCCGGCGGCGCGGTCGATCAGCGCGGAGAGATAGAACTCCTTGTCGATCGACGAGCAGTCTTCGACGTAGAGCCGGCCGACCTGTTTGCCCGCCGGCCCGGTCTGCTGGGTCACCAAAGTCGCGCCGAGCATCTGCTTGGCGAATTTGCCGACTTCCTCGATCGAGCGGGCGAGGCGCACGCCGCCCTGGTCGCCGGCCGAAGGCTCCTTGAAGCGGCCCTTGCCGCGCCCGCCGGCGTGAATCTGGCTCTTGACGACGTAGAGCGGGCCGGGAAGCTCCTTGGCCGCGGCGACCGCTTCGTCCGGCGTGAACGCCGGCTTGCCCGCCGACACCGGCGCGCCGAACGCGGCGAGGAGCGCTTTGGCTTGGTATTCGTGAATGTTCATCGGGTCGACGCTCGTTCTCTCGAGGGGACCGGTCCGGCGCGATCGGCGGCCAAGAACGTCAAGCGGCCAGCGCCGGATTGATCGCCTTGCAGGCTTCGATGAGCGTGCGCACCGACGCGACGGACTTGGCGAACATCGCCTTTTCCTTCTCGTCGAGCGCGATTTCGACGATCCGCTCGACGCCGCCGGCGCCGATCACCACCGGCACGCCGACATACGCGTCGCGGACGCCGTATTGGCCGTCGAGCCGCGCCGCGCAGGGCAGCACGCGGCGTTGATCCTTAAGAAAGGATTCGGCCATCGCGATCGCCGAAGCGGCAGGGGCGTAGAAGGCGGAGCCGGTCTTGAGCAGGTTGACGATCTCGCCGCCCCCTTGGCGCGTGCGCTCGACGATCGCATCGAGCCGCTGTTGCGTCGTCCAGCCCATCTTGACGAGATCGGGCAAGGGAATGCCGGCGAGCGTGGAATAGCGCAGCGAGGGCGCCATGTCGTCGCCGTGGCCGCCGAGCACAAAGGCGCTGACGTCCTCGACCGAGACGGCGAACTCCTCGGCGAGGAAATAGCGGAAGCGCGCCGAGTTCGAGCACGCCCGCCATGCCGACGACCTTGTGCGTGGGCAGGCCGGAGAACTTCTGCAGCGCCCAGACCATGGCGTCGAGCGGGTTGGTGATGCAGATGACGAAAGCGTTCGGGGCGTTCGCCTTGAGGCCTGCGCCGACCGCCGCCATGACTTTCAGATTGACGCCGAGCAGGTCGTCGCGGCTCATTCCCGGCTTGCGCGGCACGCCGGCGGTGACGATGACGACCTCGGCGCCGGCGATTTCGGCGTAGGAGCCGACGCCGGTCAGGCGCGCGTTGAAGCCGGCGATCGGCGCGGATTCGGCCAAATCCAGCGCCTTGCCCTGGGGCACGCCGTCGACGATGTCGAAAAGGACGATGTCGCCGAGTTCCTTGAGCGCGGCTAGGTGGGCGAGCGTGCCGCCGATCTGGCCCGCCCCGATCAAGGCGATCTTCTTACGCGCCATGGAATTCATCCGTCTTGCGAGTTCGCCGCGACGGCGAACGCGCGCGGCCGAGAAAAGTGCGGTCGTATGGCCCTATCGCATTTCGCGATCAAGCCGAACTTTCGGCCAAGCGGCGTCGGGAGCGCCGCGACGATCGCCCCCGCGATCAAAAATATCACGCAACATCAGACTGTTGCAAGGGCGCGAGCGGCGCGGCGACGAGGCCAGGAGAGCCAAACTTGATTTAGAAAGTGACAATTATTGTAACTTGAAATGGCGTTCTGCGCGCCCTTTCTTCCCTTTTTTCACACGCAATGCCCGGCCTTTCGTTCCCTCAAGACCCGTTTCAACCGACGAGCGGGCGCGAGCGGGCCGGCCACGCGCAGCGTCGCCGGTCCCCCTCGCAGCGCTGGCGCCGGGCCCGTTAGAGATAGCGGTTGAGCAGATTCTCCACGAATTCCTGCCGGCTGGAGCGCGGCTTCGGGTCGATCTTCTCGGCGGCGACGCGCGCCGCGATTTTTTCGAGCGAGGCGCCCGGGGCGAGCATCGCCTTGGCGGCCGGCGCGTCCCAGCCCTTATAGCGCTCGGCGAGAAAGGCGTCGTACTTGCCGTCCTCGATCAGCCGCGCCGCCGCTTCGAGCGCCAGCGCCAATGTGTCCAGGCCGCCGATGTGGCCGTAGAGCAGGTCGACGGGCTCGAACGACTGGCGGCGAACCCTGGCGTCGAAATTGAACCCGCCCGGCGCAATGCCGCCGGCCTTGAGGATGTGATAGAGCGCCGGAACCAGATCGGCGGCGTTGTTGGGAAACTGATCGGTGTCCCAGCCCGACTGGTAGTCGTTGCGGTTGGCGTCGAGCGAACCGAGGATGCCGAGCGAAGCGGCGGTCGCGACTTCGTGCTCGAAACTGTGGTGCGCCAGGAACGCGTGGCCGACTTCGATATTGACCTTGACTTCCTTTTCCAGGCCGAAGCGCTTGAGGAAGCCGTAGACCGTCGACACGTCGAAATCGTACTGGTGCTTGGTCGGCTCTTGCGGCTTGGGCTCGACCAGCACCACGCCCTTGAAGCCGATCTTGTGCTTGTAATCGACGACCATCGACAGGAAGCGGCCGAGCTGCTCCTGTTCGCGCTTGAGATCGGTGTTGAGCAGGGTCTCGTAGCCCTCGCGTCCGCCCCACAGCACGTAATTGGCGCCGCCGAGCTTATGGGTCGCGTCGATCGCGTTCCTCACTTGCGCCGCCGCGTAGGCGAAGACGTCCGGATCGGGATTGGTCGCCGCGCCCGCCATGTAGCGCGGATGTCCGAAGAGATTGGCGGTGCCCCACAACAGCTTGATCCCCGAGGCCTGCATCTTCTCGCCGAAGACATCGACCATGCGCGCCAGATTGGCGCCGAATTCCGAGAGGTTCGCGCCGTCGGGAACGACGTCGCGGTCATGGAAGGTGAAGAACGGGACGCCGAGCAGCCTGAACATGTCGAAAGCCGCATCGGCCTTGACGCGCGCGGCCGCCATCGTCGCGGCCGCCCAGGGACGCTCGAACGTCGGCGCGCCGAACATGTCCAAGCCGTCGTAGCCGAAACTGTGCCAATAGCAGACGGCGGGGCGCAGGTGCTCGGCCATGGTCTTGCCGTGAACGAGGCGCGAGGCCTCGTAGTGGCGATAACAAAGAGGATTGTCGCTGTTCGGCCCCTGGTAGCGCACCGGTGCGATATCGCCGAAGAATCCGTCAGCCATTTCCCTCTCCTTGACCCCTTCTGGGTTGGCGCCGCGCCTACATCGGCGCGCGCTCGTCTGTCAACCTCGGCGGCACAGAGCCGGGGCGCCGAGGTCGGACCGACGACTGCTCCGAATCGCCGACATCGTGCGCCGTCTTGCCCCTTGCAGGCAAGAATTCCGACCGTCGGGGCCTGTCAAGGGCTTTAGCGACGGCGCGCGGCGCCATCCCGGATTTGGCAGTCCCGGCGCGCAGGCTCGATCGAGCAAGCGTTTCGCGCCGACCCGTGTCATCGAGCCGCCGCGCCGCCTTGAATCCGCCATCGGCTTCGGGTCAGAAGGGTTCGCCGGAAGCCAAGCGCAGGAGATCGTGATGAGATGGAGTTTTGCCGCCTGTCTGACCGGGGCGCTCGCCCTCGCCAGCCTCGTCGCGCCGATCGGCATGGCGGCGGCCGACGAATTCACGCCCGCGCAGAAGCAGGAGCTCGGCGCCTTCATCAAGGATTATCTGGTCGCCAACCCCGACGTCTTGCGCGCCGCGATCGACGCGCTCGACAAACACGACAAGCAGGTCGCCGAGGCCGAGCGGCAAAAAGTCATGGCCGATCAGGCCGCGGCGCTGTTTTCGTCGAACTTTCAAGCGACCGTCGGCAATCCCAAGGGAACGGCGACGCTGGTCGAGTTCTTCGACTACAACTGCCACTTCTGCAAGGGCGCCCTGCCCGACGTGACGCGCCTGATCAAGGACGACCCCAATCTCAAGCTCGTCCTCAAGGACTACCCGGTGCTGGGCCCGGGTTCGCTCGAAGCCGCCAAAGTGGCGAGCGCCGCGCGCAATCAATTGCCCGGCGACCGCTTCTGGCCGTTCCACAGCAAGCTGTTGGGCATGCACGGGCCGATCGGCAAGGCCGAGGCGCTGGCGGTGGCGCGCGAACTCGGCCTCGACATGGATCGCCTGGCCAAGGACATGGAGAGCCCGGAGGTGACGGCCGGTCTGGAAGAGGTCATGGGGATGGCCGACGCGCTGCAAATCAACGGCACGCCGTCCTTCGTCGTCGGCCAGGAGGTGGTCGTCGGCGCCGTCGGTTACGATCCTCTCAAAGAGAAGATCGACGCCGTCCACAAGTGCGGCCACAGCGTCTGCTGAACGGGATTGCAGCCGAAGCGGACGCCGGCGCGCCAATAAAATCGTGCTTTATCAATGGATTCCGAGCGATCGAGGGCAGCCCCGCCGTTGTCGCCGCCGCGCGCCGGCGGCGCAATAGGCGGGGACCGAAGTTTAGAGAGCATTTACCAATCGCAAAGGGCGCGGCGACGGCGCCATTTCTCTACGATCGCATTAACCGGACCGAAACAGCCCTCGCATAGATTGCGTCCACTCCGAGCGGAAATGTGAACTCGCCGGACGGCTATTCGTGTCTCGAGCAGGAGCAAAGTAATGATCAAGTCCCTCAAGAATTTCGTCGCCAACGAGTCCGGCGCCACCGCGATCGAATACGCGCTGATCGCTTCGCTGATCGCCGTCTTCATCGTCGGCGCTCTGTCGGCCCTCGGCACCAAGATAAGCAGCGAGTTCGTCGAAGTCGGCAGCAAACTCCAGTAAGCCGATCAAGGCTCGACAGCCTTCTAAGCCGACCAAGGCTCGACAGCCTTTTCCAAAGCGCCGGCGAGGACCCCCTCGCCGGCGTTTCTTTGTCGCTTTCGCCGCGCGTCGAGCGCAGGGGCGCGAGCCCCTTCATGCCCGATCGCCGCCTTCCGCGAGACACGAATCGCCGATTGGGTTATGGCGGGGCATCCCGCCCGGGGTCGCCGATTTCTCCTTTCCAGAGAGGCGTTCTCTTGACTGCGCTCCAAGCCATCGTCATGGCCGTCCTCCAAGGCGTCACCGAGCTTTTCCCGATCAGCAGCCTCGGCCATGCGGTGATTCTGCCGCGCCTGCTGGGGTGGGGCGACATCATTAGGAACCCGGATTTTCTGCCTTACCTCGTCGTCATGCATCTGGGCACGGCGGCGGCGCTGTTCCTCTTCTTCTGGCGCGATTGGTTCGCCTTCGGGCGATCGCTGCTGACCCGCTCGAGCCCGCGCTTGGCCGCCGACCGGCGCATTTTCCTCTTCGTCGTTCTGGCTACGATCCCAGCGGTCGTTGTCGGATTCGCCTTTGAGAAGAGGCTCAGCGAAGCTTTCGGCACGCCAGCGATCGCCGCATTCCTTCTGATCGCCAACGGCTTCGTCCTCTATTTCGGCGATCAGATCGCCGGCGAGGCGGTCGGAATCCTCGACCAATTGAACTGGAAAGGCGCGTTGGCGATCGGCCTCGCGCAATGCCTGGCGCTGATCCCCGGCTTCTCGCGTTCGGGCCTGACGATCGCGGCGGGCGTCGTGGCGGGGCTGCGGCATGAGGATTCGGCGCGCTTCTCGTTCCTGATGGCGACGCCGATCATTCTCGGCGCCACGGTCCTGGAAGCGCCCAAACTGTTGCGCCACGGCGCGACCCTGGGCGGCGCGGCGGTCCTCTCCGGCGTCGTCGCCGGGCTCGTCGCCTACGCGAGCCTCGCTTTTCTCATGCGCTATTTCCACAAGCACGAATTCGCGGCGATGCGGCCGTTCTCCTATTATTGCGCGGCGGCGGGGCTCGTCAGCCTGGCGATCATGATCTTCGCCTGAACGAGGCCCCTTGGCGGTTCGGCGAAGCGCCCCATATTGCGGCGGACGCTTAGAGGGGCCCTTACGGCCGCGCGCCTTGCCGGCGTGGGCACCGTTGCGGGCGAAGCCGATGGCGAGGCGAAGCGATGAGCGATGTCCTGGCGCCGGCGTTGCTGTCGTCCGAGGAACTCGGCGAGTTGCAATTCGCCGCGCGCTGCCTCGACGGCCACGGCTTCGCCGCGCGCCTGACCGCCCTGCTCGGGCGCCAAGTCGAGGCGCTGGGGCGCGCGCTGCCTTCGCCGGCGCGCCGAAGAATCGCGCGCGCCGCCGAGCGCGCGCTGAAGGCGGCGCTGCGCCTGGCCGTGCGGACGATCGACGAGAACAAGCCGGCCAAGGCGGCCAAAGGCGCGCACAAGGCGGCGGCGGCGGCTTCCGGCGCTCTCGGCGGCGCCTTCGGCCTCGCCTCCGCGGCGATCGAACTGCCGATTTCGACCACGATCCTGTTGCGCTCGATCGCCGAAATCGCGCGCGAGGAGGGCGAGGACCTCGCGCGCCCGGAAGCGGCTCTGGCCTGCATCGAGGTGCTCGCGCTCGGCGGCGAGGCGGCCGGCGAAGCGGCGATCGAAGGGGGCTATTTCGCCGTGCGCGGCGCGCTCGCCAAGTCGGTCAGCGAGAGCGCGCGGTTCCTGGCGCAGCGTGGCCTGATCGACGGATCGGCGCCGGCTCTCGTCCGGCTGGTCGTGCAAGTCGCCGCGCGGTTCGGCGTCGTCGTCGGCGAGAAGCTCGCGGCCCAGGCGGTTCCCGTTCTCGGCGCGATCGGCGGCGCGGCGGTCAACGTCGCCTTCGCCGAGCATTTCCAGACCCTCGCGCGCGGCCATTTCATCGTGCGCCGGCTCGAGCGCGCCCATGGGGCCGACGCGGTGCAGTTCGCGTATCAGCGCCTGCGCGGCCAAGCCTGATCGCTCCGGCGAAGCGCGTCGTCGCGTCCCGACCGAGCCCATCGCCGCGGGCGCGGCAAACCATGCTTCGCCGCCCGTCGCGCCGACGGCCGAGCCGGAACCGTTGCCGGCGCCGGCGCAATGGCGTAGCAAGGCGACGCTAAAGCGCGAGGGGATCGCTTCGGCGCGCGACCACGGCGGAGAGGACGCATGTACACGCCGGAGTTCGAAATTCTCGACGAGCGTTTCGAGAAGCTCGCGATCGGCAACGTCCATCTGGAGAAGCTCTATGCCGGCTGCCGCTGGGCGGAGGGCCCGGCCTATCTGCCCGCCGGCAAGCACCTCGTGTGGTCGGACGTCTCCAACGATCGCGTCCTGCGCTACGACGAGACGAACGGCGCGACCTCGGTGTTCCTGTCGCCCGCCAACAACCACAACGGCCACAGCGTCGACCGTCAGGGCCGGCTCGTCTGCTGCGAGCAGCGCGGCCGCTGCATCTCGCGCATCGAGCACGACGGCTCGCGCCGCGTCCTGGCCGATCGCTTCGAGGGCAAGCGCTTCAACTCGCCCAACGACGTCGTGGTGAAATCGGACGGCTCGATCTGGTTCAGCGATCCGACCTACGGCATCGATTCCGATTATGAAGGCGACGCGGCGGCCGAGGAGATCGGCGCCAGCAACGTCTATCGCCTCGATGCGGCGAGCGGCGAGGTCACGGCCGTCGCGACCGACTTCGTCAAGCCGAACGGCCTCGCCTTCTCGCCCGACGAGAAGCGGCTCTTCATCGCCGACACCGGCGCCACCCACGTGAAGAACGGTCCGCGCCATATCCGCGTGGCCGAAGTCGCCGCCGACGGCCGCTCGCTCGGCGCGGCGAAATTGTTCGCGACATGCACGATCGGGCTGTTCGACGGCTTCCGGCTCGACGCGAAGGGAAACATCTGGACTTCGGCGGCGGACGGCGTCCACGTCTACGCGCCCGACGGGGCGTTGATCGGCAAGATCAAAGTTCCCGAGGTCGTCGCCAACGTCTGCTTCGGCGGCCCCAAGCGCAATCGGCTCTATATCTGCGCGACGACGTCGCTTTACGCGGTCTACGTCAATGCGCGCGGCGCCGGCTGGCCGGCCTGACTTGCGTTTCGGAACGGCGGCTTCCGCCCGGCCCGCGGCGCCCCGGCCGAGGCCGACCGCAACGTTTTTCGATTGCGCGAAACTGCCGAATGACGCTAGTATTTTGTTGGGACATACGAATGTCGGCCTTTATTGATGGCGTTGTTGCGCGTTTTATTCCTGTCGTTGTTGCGTGTTGAGGAGCGTCTCATGGCTGGCCGTTCGATGGCGGGATCGCCGAAGTCCGTCGACGTTCGCGGCGTCGCTTTCGAGTCGGCGGGAAGCCGGCGCCGCCGGCGGACGCTCGCCGCCTTCATGACCGGCGCGGCCCTCTTCGCGGCGAGCGGCGTCGCGCTGCAATCCGATTTCGCCGGCGCGTCGACCGGAGGGGGTGGTTTTTTCGCCGTTCTTTCCGCGGCCTTCGCTCCGCCGCCGGCGGAAATTCCGGCCGATGCGGCCAAACCCGTCAAACGCGCGCCGGCCGCCGCGCGCGGTTTCGCGTCGCGCCGTCCGGTGTGCGTGCGGCTCTGCGACGGCTTCTTTTTCCCCGTCAATTCGTTCTCGGGGCTGAGCCCGATCGCGAGCGAGAAAGCGAGCTGCGCCGCGCTGTGTCCCGACGCGCCCGCCGCCCTCTATTTCCTCCCCGCCGGGTCGGATAAGATCGAGGACGCGGTCTCGGCGAGCGGCCAGCGCTACACGGCTTTGCCGGTCTCCTTGCGCTACCGAACCGCCGTGGACAACGCGTGCGCTTGCCGGCGCGCCATCGGGCAAATTCCGCCGTATTGGCAGGATCCGACATTGCGCAAGGGCGACGCCGTGATGACCCCGGACGGATTCCTCGTGTTCGCCGGCGCCGGCCGTTCGCCCTACAGGCGCGGCGATTTCGTCGCCCTGGCCGCCGCCGCGATGCCCGGCGATCGGCGCGCGGCGTTGACGGCGATCGAGCGCGCCAGCACGCGGGCTGCTTACGGCGCCGACCGATTCCGGATCGCCGCGGCGGCGACGCGGCCCAGCGACAAGTCGCGCGGCGCCAACGAGATTCGCTTCGCCGCGCCGTTGGTCTCGGCGACCAATTAACCGATCGGCGCATGTCGAAATTCGCGGACTTGTCGACAAGCGCGCGGCGGCGAGGCTCGCCCGTCGCGCGACGCCAAAAAGCGCTATAGCTAGTCCGCGACGCAGGGGGCGAACGCGCCCTCGTCGCCACGGTCGGAGCAGAAGGAATGCGCCTCGGCGTGAAATGGGCGGTCGGCTTGCTTTGCGCCCTGGCGGTCTTGGCCTGCGGCGCCTATCGTTGGCCGGTCGACTCGGCCAAGGCCGGCGCCGAAATCGACGCCGCGATCTCGCCGCGCTTGAGGGAGATTTAACCGGCGTCGCCCCTCGCATCGCGATGGCCTGGAGCTTAGTGCAGCGTCACTCGGAAACCACCGTCACCGGAATCCAGGAATCCCGCGATTGACACGGGCCCGTCGCCCCTTTAATCGTAGCCACCTGAGCAAGCGCAGCCGGATGTCTCAAGACCGTAGCGCAGTCCACACGGCTTCAAGCAGCAGTCGCCCTGCAATTTGTCCCTTGGGCAAATACACGGTGTTTGAACTGAAATCAACTCGTGATACCCATTGATCCTAATTGGCTTTGAGAAAAGCTCCCAACGTTAACCTTTGCGCGTGCCAGTAAACAGCTAGGCGGAGCGAAGTAGTGGCCTCACATTATGTTGTCAGAGATGGCCGCGGCGTCTCCGTCCAACATCACCTCTATCAGGGGCACGATATCTACCTCTGTGTAAACTGTCCTTCGGGTGGGCGAGCGGCGATCTACGCGCCAACGCTTCATCTACTGGCGGATTGTCCAAGCCCATCTAAGGGTCCTGGCCCTGCCGTCCTCGCTGACATCCTTGCCGATAGTCCTGCTTTGCAGGAGAAGCTTTCTGAGGGTGTTGCCAAGTGGCCATTATTACGTCACCAACGAAAACGAACTCCCCAGTTCTTCCCACTTTCAATTGGCCTTACACGTGACTGCTCGCTAAATTGTGTGTATTGCCATGCGGACGCAGGTATGCAGCGTCATATTGATACGACGTTGATTACTGACTCTTTGTACTACGCCATCCGAGCAATTCGAGAGCGCAATCTTAAGGGGCTCCATGTCTCGTTTGCTGTCGGCGGCGAGCCAACGTTACCTTGGAAGGACTTTCAGCTATTTGTCGACGCAGTGAATCGCGCTGCTCGTGAGCACGATATTGAGGTGTATAAATCTATTACCACCAATGGCTTCTATGGTAAAGAAAAGCGTGAATATATCACAGCAAATTTTGATACGATATTGCTTTCATTTGACGGACCTGAGCCGATACAGAACCGGTTACGGCCATGTAAGAGTGGTCGTCCGAGTTTTGCTACAGTGTTAGAGACGGCCCAATACTTCACACAATACCAAGACAAATTCGCGGTGCGTGCCACTCTGCCGAAGTCTAGCTTGGCTCACGTAAAAGAGATTATCTATTTGTTTAAGAACGATGTCGGTCTTCGGCGTAATCACGATGCTGTACTCGAACCTATGATTGGGATTGGGCGCGGGGCCAAGACATCAGAGACTCCGCCGACGGGTGAGGAGTTCGCTCACGCATTTTGGGAGGCGCGGCAATATGGTCGATCACTTGATGTGAATGTTAAATCGTCTGCATTTAATGCGAACAGGCTTGTGGCCACTTTTTGTCACGCTATGAGTATTCCGTCGTTTTCAGTGACAACTGATGGAAGGATAACCGCGTGTGAAAGGGACTGTGAAGGTACTGACTATTGCTACGGACAATATGATTTTGAGTCTCGCGAATTTGTTTTGGACAAGACCGCAATGGAGCACAATATAGCGTGTGCTGAGCCGCCAACATATTGCGGAGAGTGTTTGTGCAAGTGGCACTGTGCGGGTGATTGTCCGGACACAAGACGTTTTGGATTTGATCGATGCGACGGCAATAGATACCTTCTAGTTTCATATATGGAAGAGCTGCTAGGATCTGACTTTAGGGAGTGACAAAGTGAAATCCACACACGACCAACAACTACCGAACCTAAACTGCGAAGCGCAGATGGCGTTCCCTTGTGGAAACGAAGGTTCACGTCCTTCGGACGGGGCTGAACTTCAATGCCCCGATAGGGGCGTCAGGATCGTTGATCTCCATTTTGAAGAAATGGCAAACGACGACTGCGTAGACACCCGTTACGGATGCACTTGTATAAGCCATGAACGGTGCTGCGGTTGCCTTTTGCAATGACCTGAGATGGCGGTAGCCGCCGATCAGAGCATCGTTGAGGCCGCGCGATGGTTCTGCGTTTCTGGCTTTCGCAGGGGCTTCCAGTGAAAGTGCAGCTAACCGGAGGCTTCCCGCTTCCGGGCGGGGGCTTCCAGTGACCGTGCTGGAATACCCCCAAGTACTGGACATCATAATTTGTCGTCCCTGTAACCGCTCCAACATAAAAGCAGCCGCCGTGGCCATTTTCGCAATCCTGATGCCAACTCCGCAACCTCTCCTGATAGCGAAGATTGTTAAAGTATTTCCCAATGACTATTTGAGGCTCAATGAGACACAATACCTTATATCGTCAAGCCGCACCGTGCAGTCGCTGGCGATGAAGTTGGGGTTAGGAGCCGGTGAGCAAGGGCAACCTATCACTGGGAGCGCCGTGATTTTTGCAACGTCATCCTATTGGGGTCGCGCGCCGACCCCAGTTTGGGATTGGATGAAAGCCAAGCTGGAGGCATCCCAGAGTGACCAATAGCTCCCAGGAACCTCAGCCGCCTCAGTCTCTCCCGATCGTCACTCCAATTGACTTCGGTGTATCGGGACAAACGCGTCTTATCATCGATGCCATCAGAACAGACCTGTCCGAACTCAGGTCCGAAGTTCGAACTGTCAACGACCACCGATTTGCCGATATGCTCTGGCATATTGGAGGGTTAGCCGCTGCATTGGTAGTATTAGGTGGTATGATGATCGCTGCGTACTTTAAGATCGAAGACAGAGTGCAAGGACTTTCGACGAGTGTTACTAGAGTTGAGACCAAACTTGAAGATTTGCTGCAACGCATCCCGCCCGTCCCCACCGCGCCACCGAGCGCAACGCAAAAAAAGTGAACGCCTCGGCGTCGCGATTTCCGGGCGACAAAAAATTTGAAACCGACACACTACCTAAATTTGCTTTACCTTGGTTCGTCTTGGAGGAGCGCCGCGTGCGGCGTCGCGCAGCGGTTCGGCACCGGGCCAAGCGGCAGTAACTCCCAAGCCGTCTAGGCGTTGAGGGCGAGCGCGATCTGTGTTGGCGGGTCGGCGAGGGTTTTGAGGATGTTGGCCCCCTGTTTTCTCGCGGTTGAGACGACTGACCTGAGGCGCGCGAAGCTTTGGGCGCCGTCGAGGGTTCGAAACGAGCCCGAGATTTTCATTTTGACCTTCATCATCCTGAGGTCCTGTTCGGCCAGGTTGTTGGTGAAGGGCACGTCGAAGTTGGTGAGGAAGCGCAGCGTTTCGACTTTGAACGTCTTCAGCCTTTCGAGCAGATTGCGGCCGGGGCGCTGCTTTGTTCGTCCGCTCGCGTTGGCCTTGGCGTGGAGTGCGGGCAACTGGCGATGGAAAGCGAGGCCGAGCCGAACCGCGGCCCAATATTGGTCGACGAAGGCCGCGATGACTTTGGGCTCCAGCGCCTTCGCGCCCGCCTCGCGCGCCTCATGAACGGCGATATTCGCCGCCCGAAGCGTGTCGCGCATGAGTTCGGCCCACGGCTCCTTGTCGAACTCGATCAAACACTGGAGTTCGCGCAAGATATGGGCGTTGCAGAAGGCGTGTTCGACCGCGTCGAGCCGACGATAAGGCAGGAAGTGGTCGTGCACGACGACGCCCCCCTTCAAATCCTGCGGGATCGCGCCGCGCTTTTCGTCGGCGCGATAGAAGGTGAAGGCTTGGCTCGAAGTCGTATGCAGCCATTGCAGCTTACCGGCGATGCGATATCCCGTCTCGTCGAGATGGCGAACCTTCGCCTCGGCCACGCGCTCGCCGATTGCCTGGTAAACTTGCCGCAACTCTTGTCCCTTCTTGGCGATCCAAGCGACAAGGCTGGCCGGACAGATCAGCGGCGCGTCGAACAGATCGCTCAGCGCTTGCGCGGTCCGATCCTCGGGGATGAGTTGCTGGACATTGAGATAGATCGCCGCGGCCTTGATGCGCTCGCCATACTGGGCAGGCGAGACCACGCCTTCGGGAAAAACCGCCTTCGTCACGCCCCGGCAATGCGCGCAGCGGTAAATCGAGGCCTGATGTTCCGTGACCCGCAGCGGGCGCTCGGGAAGGTCGAACACTTGCCGCTTCTCGACCCCTATCGCCGACCCCGCCTCGAGAGGCCAACCGCAATGGCCGCATGCGCACGCCGCGTGCCCAACCACGCAATCGGGATCGGCGACCTGCCGCAGCGTGCCGCCCTTATGACCCGTCTGGCCGCCGCTCGTCTTGCCCGAACGGCCGCGCAGACTGCCTCCAATACGCGGTTTCTTCCGCAGCCCGTCACTCGAAGGCGGTTGCGAACTGTTCGAGCCTGTCCCGCCCCAATTGCCGACGAAGATCGGCCACCTCGGCCCGCAACGCCGCGATCTCCGCCCTCAGAGACGCTATCAACTCCTCGACTTCGGCGGGAAGAACCATCCCACCCTTGATTCACAGTCTCGTGCCGCCGTCTCCCACAATCCGCATATCAATGCCGTTTCCCAAACACTGTGGCATTCCAAACTCACCACGCCTTGGGAGTTACAAGCGGCAGAGAAACGCGTCACAAGCCTTTGATATCATGGAATCGCTCCAGAAGATGCGCATGTCGAAATTCGCGGACTTGTCGACAAGCGCAAGGCGGCGAGGCTCGCGCGACGCGCCACGCCAAAAAGCGCTATAGCTAGTCCGCGACGCAGGGGGCGAACGCGCCCTCGTCGCCACGGTCGGAGCAGAAGGAATGCGCTTTGGCGTGAAATGGGCGGTCGGCTTGCTTTGCGCCCTGGCGGTCTTGGCCTGCGGCGCCTATCGTTGGCCGGTCGACTCGGCCAAGGCCGGTGCCGAAATCGACGCCGCGATCTCGCCGCGCTTCGGGCTGCATTGGCGCGGCCCGGCGCGCGCGACGCTGGCGTTGCTGCCCTGGCCGACGCTTCGCGTCCGCGGCGTGGAGCTGGTCGCCGCTGACGACAGAAGCGTGCTCAGCGCGTCGAGCGCGCTGTTCTCCCTGTCGCTGCAGGGACTGCTCGGCGGCCGTTTCGTTCCCACCGGCGCGACCTTGCGCGGTCCGGCCGCGTTCATCGATCTCGACGCGGCGCCGCTCGCCGCCGCCGCGGCGCGCTTCTCGTCCGGCGCCGGGAACGACGAGCTTTTCCTCCCCTGGCCGCGCGTGCGCCTTCAAGGGGGCGCGCTGCATATCGTCAGCGCCGCCCATCGATTCGACGCTCTGATCGAGAAATTCGAGGGAACGTTCGATTGGCCGGACGCCGACGCGCCGATGAACTTCGCGCTCGCCGGCGCCTGGCGCGACGAAAGCGTGCAGATCGAAGGCAGGATCGACAACCCGCGGGAAGGCTTGAGAAAACGCTCGACCGGCGTGCGGCTGTCGATCGCCTCGCGCCCCCTCGCCTTCGCCCTGAACGGGACATGGGGCGGCGACGCCGTCTCGGGGTTCGCCGGCGAGGTCTCCGGCCAAGTCCGCTCGCTCGCCGCGCTGGAGCGCCTTTTCGGCGCCGGCCCTGCGCCGCTGTTCGTCGGCGACGCGCTTTCTTTCGCGGGCAAGGCGCAGACCAACGGCGCTTCGTTCGCCCTGAGCGACGCGCGGTTCGAGTTCGCCGGGCAGCGGTTCGAGGGCGCGCTGACCCTTTCGGGCGAAAACGTGCGGACGACGATTTCCGGCACGCTCGCGGCCAACTCGCTGAAGATCGAGCCGTTGATCGGCGCGCCGCCGACATTCGTGAACGCTCAAGGCGACTGGAGCGCCGAACGGTTCGGCTTTGCGCCGCCGCGCGGCCTCGACCTCGACTTGCGGATTTCCGCCGCGCACGTCGATTGGCGCGGCCATCGCATCGACGACGCGGCCGGCTCGCTCATCTGCAAGGACGACGAGTTCTCCGCCAAGCTTCTCCAAGCCGCCGCCTACCAAGGCGTCTTGAAGGGCGAGATCACGCTCGCGCGCGAAACGGACGGGCTGGAGACGCGATTGGCCGGCTCGCTCGCCGACGCCGACATCGGCGCCGCTCTCGCCGACTTCGGCTGGAGCGGGTACCGCGGACGCGGCGGCTTCGACTTTTCGCTGCGGTCGACCGGCTTGGCCCCGGCCGATTCCGTCGCTTCCCTCGCCGGCGTCGCTTCGCTCGATCTGCAGTCCGGCGTCATCGAGGGCGTGAGCGTCGAGGAAGCGATGCGCCGAGGCCAGCGGCGGCCGATCGACGTCGCCCGCGACATGGCCGCCGGACAGACGACGTTCACTCGCGCGCGCGCGCAATTCGTCGTCGCCAACGGAACCGCTCAAATCCGCGGGGCTCGGGTCGAGGGGCCGGGGTCCGCGCTCGCCATCGAAGGCTCGATCAACATCGCCGCGCGCGAATTGGACACACGGTTGGCGGCGACCCAGGCCGACGCCGAGGGCGCGCCTTCGGCCGACGCCGCACGGCTGACGATCGTGGTCGCCGGACCCTGGTCGGCGCCGTCCGTCGCCGCGTTCCCCGGCGGCGGATGAAGCGGCGCGGCGCGCCGTCGCCTGTGGAGCCGGGCGGGAAATTGACAGCGACGGGCGAGCGTCGTAACCAAGCCCGCGCCAATAACGTTCCCAGTAACGTTCCCAGTTCCATGCAAGCCCGCGTCGCAAAGTTCGGCATCGGTCAAGTCGTCAGGCACCGCTTTCACCCGTTCCGCGGCGTCATTTATAACGTCGACCCGGAGTTCGCGAACACCGAGGAATGGTGGCGCTCGATCCCCGAGGAAGCGCGCCCGATAAAAAACCAGCCCTTCTACCACCTCTACGCCGAAAACGCCGACAGCCAGTACGTCGCTTACGTGTCGGAGCAGAATCTCTTGCCCGACAAGTCCGGCGAACCGGTGCGCCATCCGCAAGTCGAGGAACTGTTCGTGCGCTGCGAAAACGGCGATTACCGTATGCGCGGCAAGTGGATGGCGAGCTGAGCGGACCCGGTTCGTCCCGCCGGACAAAGCGCCGTCGCGCGCCATCCGCCGCCGCCTCTCCGTCCCCGGATCGGATCCGGGGACGAGCGTGACGCTGCGAAGCCGCGCGCGGCGCGTTATTTTGCCGGCGCCGAAGGAGCGGGAGCAGGCGCGGCGGGCGCCGGCGCGCCGGACTGCTGCTGCTCGAGCTTCTCGCGCTGCTGGCGCGCCTTCTCCTCGAGCTGTTTCTGCAATTCCTGGTTCTGCTGCTCCAGCGCCTTCGGATCGACCGCCGGGCCGTCGAACGCCGTGGCGAAATCCTTCATCGGCAAATCGAAGGTGACTTCGATATTGGCCTGGTTGCGCACGGTGACGCTGGCGGTCTGCGCCTTCTTCAACGCGCCGAGGGTGGCGCCGTTGAGTTCCGCCTCGGCGAAGCAGCCGTTGGGGAAGCAGATCGCGAACTTGCCGTCGATCGGCTCGCCCTTGTCGATCACCAGGCGAAAGCCGGGCTTGAGCAACAGGCCGACGGGGAGAAGGAAACGGGCGATGCGCCGATCCTCGCTCGCCATCTGATAGACGGCGATGGCGAGGGTCGGCGGCTGGTCGGCCGCCTGGCCGAAATCGCGCGTGGTGTAGCAGACCTCCTTGCCCGAGCCCTGGTCCTTGCCGCAAATCTTCGTCCATGGCGCCTGCATGGGAATCAACTCGAGCTTCACCGGGCCGCTGGGCGGCGCGGCGGCAGCCGGAGCAGCCGCGGCCGGAGCCGCCGGCGCCGCCGGAGCCGCCGGCGCCGGCGTCGCCGGAGCGGTGGGCTTCGTCGCCTGCGCGAAGGCGCCGCTTGCCGAGAGGGCGAGCCCGGCGGCCACAGTCAACGCGCCAAAGCGCACGAACGGGGAAGTCATGAATCGTCCTTTCGATCGGTGATCAGAAACTCTCGCCACGTTGAACGCGCCGCCGACGACCCTTGTCGCGACAATAAGGCCACAAAGGGGCGCGTCCCGCGCTTGCGTCGTCGGCGACCTCTTTCCATATTCGCAGGCATAATCCAACAAGAATTTCGCTTCCGCGCCATCTTGGCCGGCGAGAGAGGCCGGGCGGCCACATCGCGTCGTCGCCGAGCGCTTCTCCCGACCGTTTCCCAAGCGCCCATGGCCGTGACCCGCCGGCGCCCCTCCTCTAAGATAGGCCGATGAGAGTCCCGCCGATTCTCCTTTTCCTGGGCGCCTTCGTCGCGGCGGCCTCGCCGCGCGGAGCGGCGCTGGCCGACGAGCCGCCGCCAACTCACGCGATCGCCATGCACGGCGCGCCGGCGCTCGGACCGGATTTCGCGCATCTGCCTTACGCCAATCCCGACGCGCCCAAGGGCGGGCGCCTGACGCTGGCCTATCTCGGCGCGTTCGACAGCCTCAATCCGTATAACGTCAAGGCGTTGTCGACGGCGCAAGGCCTCGTCGGCAACGTCTATCAATCGCTGATGATGCGCTCGGCCGACGAGCCGTTCACGCTCTATGGCCTGATCGCGCGATCGATCGAGACCGACGATGCGCGCGATTTCGTCGCCTTTCACATCGACCCGGCGGCGCACTTTTCCGACGGCGAGAGGATCGCCGCGGCCGACGTCGTCTTTTCCTTCAACCTGCTCAAAGCCAAAGGGCTCCCCTCGCAACGCGCCGCCTACGCGCTGGTCAGAAAGGTGGAGACTCCCGACGATCTGACGGTTCGCTTCGATCTCTCCGGCGCCGACGATCGCGAACTGCCGCTGATCCTCGCGATCATGCCGGTGCTTTCGCGCCAGCACGCCGACGCCGAGCATTTCGAGGATCAGACGCTGCAGATCCCCGTCGCCTCCGGCCCCTATCGCGTCGCGGAGGTCGAGCCCGGTCGGCGCCTGACGCTGCGGCGCGACCCCAACTACTGGGCGCGCGATCTGCCGATCATGCGCGGGCTCTGCAATTTCGATGAAATCCGCATCGACTATTACCGCGACGCGTCGGCGATGTTCGAAGCCTTCAAGGCCGGGCTCTACGATTTCCGCATCGAGGACGATCCGACGCGCTGGCTCGGCGGCTATGATTTTCCCGCCGCGCGCGACGGGCGCGTCCTCAGGCTGACGCTTCCCTACGGCTTGCCCAAAGGCGTTTCCGGCTTCGCCTTCAATTCCCGCCGGACGATTTTTTCCGACCCGCGCGTTCGCGAGGGGCTGGCGACGATGTTCGATTTCGAGTGGATCGACGCCAATCTCTACGGCGGCGTCTACAAGCGCTCGCTGAGCTTCTTCGACGACAGCGAACTCTCCTCGGCCGGGCGGCCGGCTTCGGCGAGAGAGCGCGCGCTGCTGGCGCCCTTTCCCGACACGGTGCGCGCCGACGTCATGGAGGGGCGGTGGGCGCCGCCGGTCTCCGACGGTTCGGGACGCGACCGCGGGCTGGCGCGTCGCGCCCTCGATCTTCTGGCGCAAGCCGGCTATTCCCTAAACGGCGGCGCGTTGTCGAACGCGCGCGGCGAGAAGATGGCCTTCGAGATCCTGGTCAAGACGCGCCAAGAGGAGCGCCTCGCCCTCGCCTTTTCCCGCAGCCTTTCCCGCATCGGCGTCCAGGCGAACGTGCGCCTCGTCGACGAAGTGCAATTTCAGCGCCGCCGCACGCGCTTCGACTTCGACATGATGATCGGCTCGTGGATCGCCTCGCCCTCGCCGGGCAACGAACAGCGCGGCCGCTGGAGTTCGGCGGCGGCGACGATGGAGGGCTCCTACAATATCTGCGGCACGGCCTCGCCGGCGATCGACGCGATGATCGCCGCCGTCGTCGCCGCGCGTGATCGCGACGATTTCGTCGCCGCCGTCCGCGCGCTCGACCGCGTGCTGTTGTCGGGCTTCTATATCGTGCCGCTGTTCTATGCGCCGGACCAATGGGTCGCCTATTCCGCCGCGCTCGGCCGTCCCGAGACGACGCCGTTGTTCGGCGTCGCAATCGAGACGTGGTGGCGCGCCGCGCCGTGACGCGGATTCAGGGCGCAGAACTCCGGTTAACGCCGCCACTCCTGCGATGCGACGGTCCCCGCCGTCGACCTCTTGGATGCGGGAATTCCGACCATCAGAGCCTGTCAAGGACTTCAGCCGCTACGCGGCGGCCCGGAGGGCCGTCCTTGATAGGCTCTGATGGTCGGAAAAGAGGCTCTCCAAGAGGTCGATGGCGAGCTGTGTCGACGGCTCCCGACCTCTGTTCATCCGAGTTCGGAGCCCCGGATCCGAGCGCCGCAGGCTTGTGCTCCGCCCGGCCGTGCGGTCATAGTGGCGCCTTGGAGGCCGAAATGAGCGAAGGCGAGCGAGCGTTGACCATCGACGTCGTCAGCGACGTCGTTTGCCCCTGGTGTTATCTCGGCAAGCGGCGCCTCGCGCTGGCGCTCGCTCAAGGAGACGGCGGTCCGGTCGCGGTGCGCTGGCGGCCCTACCAGCTCGACCCGACGATCCCCGCCGGCGGCATGGACCGGCGCGCCTATCTCGCGATGAAGTTCCGTGACGACAAGCGCCTCGACGAGGTCCACGCGCGGCTGACCGCGCTCGGCGCCGAAGTCGGGATCGCCTACCGCTTCGACGCGATCTCCCGCGCGCCCAACACGCTCGACGCCCACCGGTTGATCCGCTGGGCCGCCGTCGCCGACGCGCAGGACAAGCTCGTCGAGCGCCTGTTCCGCCTCTATTTCGAGGAGGGCCGCGATATCGGCGAGCGCGCCCTGCTCGTCGAGGTCGCGCGCGAATGCGGCATGGACGGCGGCGCGGCGGAGCAAGGGCTCGCCGACGGCCGCGACGTCGAGGCGGTGCGCGCCGAAATCGCCGAGGCGCAATCGCTCGGCGTGACCGGCGTGCCGTTCTTCATCTTCGCGTCGCGCCTGGCCGTGTCCGGCGCGCAGAGCGTCGACGTTCTGGTCAAGGCGATCGCGCAGGCGCGCGCCAGTCTGGCGGGCGTCGAGGCGCCGTAAGGGCGGAAGGGGGAAACTCCGACGCTCGGCGCCGGCCGAACGGACCGAGGGCGGCGCCGTTTTCGGACGCCATCGCCTATTTTCAAGGGGTTGCGTGACGTTTTTCCGCCGCCTCGCCGCGCGGCGAGGGCTTCGCTCGCCGGCCGACGCCGGCCTATTGGGGGTTGAGTATCGTGCCGCCGCGACCCCAAGCTTTTCCAAGAATTTCCAAGGATTTCCAAACTTTTCCAAGGAAATTCCAAGGAAATTCCAAACTTTTCCAAGGATTTCCAAACTTTTTCCTTGGCCGTTTCGAGGAAAATCAAGGGGTTGTCGGTCGGTCAACCAGAATCGCGTTTTCTCCAAATCTCTGCGCGGCCTCGGCCGCAGGACGAGCCGCCCGGCGATAGCCTGCCGAACGCGCCCGCGATTCACCATAGCGCGAATTCCGATTATCGGAAAGAAATTGTCGGCGCCGATTTTCCGGAGGGGCCTTGGGGCGAGCGCGGCGTCGCTTGCGCCGATGCGAAAGCCGACCGCCGCGACGCCGGCGCCCGCGCAACTTCGACGGCTCGGTGTGTGACGCAGAGGGGCGGGGCGGCTCCGGTCGAGAAGGTCTGGCCCAAGTTGGACACCTAATTTTCGTAAATGATTGATTGCGCTGGCATTTTAGGGAAATTCAAGTCGGCGTGGCACTACGCCTTGGGCGGCCGCGGCGTTTTTGGGCGCGTTTGAGTTGGGCAGGCGGCGGGGGGCGAGCCTGGCGGGCGCGCGGCGGCAGGGCGAGATGAGCGCGTTTGAAGAGCGTCGTCACCGCCGGCGCGGCGTCGCTGCGCACCAGCCAATCGGCGCCGCGATGACGGATGCGCACTTGGCTCAGACGGTCGAGATCGCGCAGCAGAACCCGCCACTCGGGCGCGACGCCGGCTTCGCGCATGAGATCGTCGAGATGCTTCTGCATCGCCAGCGCCAGGAACGAGCAAAAGACATGGCCACGAATGGCGGCGTCGGATGAGTGGAAGATCGGCCGCGTGCGCATTACCGCCTTGGTCCGCTGGAAGAGATTTTCGACTTTGAGAAGGTCGCGATAGCGCAGAACCGCCTGCAGCGGCGTGATTTTCGCGTTGGTGCGCAGCACGAAGATTCCGTCGAACCGCGCTTCTTCGGCGAGCTTGCCGGCGTCGATCTCGAACGCCGGCTTGCCCTTGGCCCCTTTGGTCTTGCGCAAATAGCGCCGATAGGCGGAATTGCCGATCAGCGCCTTGTCGCCCCTTTTCAATTGCGCAGCGAGAGCGGCGACGATCGCCTCGCGATTCTCGCGGTCCTTCTCGGCCTCCGCTTCGTTGCGGCAAACGACGTAACGCTCGCCCTCGATCTGCAGCTGTTTGACGAACAACTGAGTCTGGCCGGCCTTGCGCTCGATGAGCAACGGCACGAACGGATCATCGTTCGCCAACACAATTCTTTTGACGATCGCGTCGGAGCGCTCGCGTGCGCCCAGGATGTATTCGAGATTGCGTTCCTCGAGCCCGGCGATCGTCGCGGCCGAGATCATGCCGCGATCGGCGACGACGCAGACCCGGCCGACCCCGAAGCGCGAACGCAGCCGATCGACGACCGGCAGCAATGTCGTCACGTCGGCGGTGTTGCCCGGCCACATCTCGGTGCAGATCGGCCGACCCTCGCCGTCGACGACGAGGCCGAGGATCATCTGCTTCAGATCGGGCCGATAATCCTTGGAATAGCCGCGCTCGCCCAGCGTCTGGCCGCCCTCGCCGTAAAACGACAGGCTCGTGGTGTCCATGAACACGGCGGACAGATCGGTGAAGAGGTCGCGGCGGCGATCGAACAGCTTCTCCTCGATGACGTCCTTGACGCAGCGCGGCGCCAGCGCCTCGGCCGGCTTCTCCTCCATCTCCTCGCCCAGCCAGGCCATCGCCCGGTAGAAATGATGCAGGTCAAGCCCCTCGGCGCCCGGGATGTCGTAATCCGTCATCCACAACGCGCAGTCGCGGTCCGATCCGGAAACGAACAGCCGATGCAGCGCGGCGACGAACACCGCCCGCTCGACCGGGAACTCGAACGCGCGCTCCTTCAA
>CAVZJG010000003.1:0-581824 GCA_963775575.1 uncultured Alphaproteobacteria bacterium | reverse complement strand
ATTCGCGCCCTGTTAGCGGCGGCGTAGATCCGGCACTATTCGGCGGCGGGGCGCGGGCGGCGTAAGGCCCCACGGGAAGGCGGTGACGGTCGAGCGCGTGTCTGGGTTTCAGATGTCGTGCTGGGGCGCCGAGGTGTCGTCGCTGTCGTGGCCCGGCTCGAGCTGGCGGCGGAGTTCGTCCTGGATGGCGAGTCCGTATCGGGACCAGATCTGATCGCGCAGGTTGTCGATCAACTCGAACACGGCGAGGGCAACCTGCGGGCTCCAGTGATCTGGGATCTCGAGGTGGGCCGGTTGGAGACCGGCTCCGCGTGCCTTCGTCACGAGCTTGGGGCCCGTCGCTGACGCGCCCGCTGGTCGGCGCGCTCGGTGGCTTCCTTGAGACGGTAGGAGTCGCCGTCGATGGCGATGACCTCGGCGTTGTGCACCAAGCGGTCCACGAGGGAGACGATGCAAGCGGCGCCGGGGAACACCTCGTGCCAGTCGGAGAACGGCCGGTTGGTGGTGACCAGAGTGCTCTTGGTCTCGTAGCGCCGGCTGATCAGCTCGAACAGCATGTCGGCGTGGCGGTTGGAGTAGGAGAGATAGCCGACCTCGTCGATGATCAGGAGCGCGGGGGCGACGTAGTGGCTGAGGCGACGGCGCAGGGCCGACGCGCTGTCGATCGCCGCCAGATCTCCGAGCAGCTGGCCGGCGCTGGTGAACAGGGCCGTATGGCCCTGCATGACTGCCTGGTGGGCGATGTTGCGAGCGATCGTGGACTTTCCGACGCCGTTGGGCCCGACCACCACGGCGTTGCCGGCGTCCTTGAGGAAGTCGAGAGCCATCAGCGCGTCGATGGCGGCGCGGTCGCAGCGGGTTGGCCATGACCAGTCGAAGTCGGCGAGAGGCTTGAAGCGGCCGATCCGTGCCTCCTTCAGGCGCCGCTCGAGACTGCGACGAGCCCGCTCGTGATCCTCCCAGTCCAGCAAGGTGGCCGCCCAGCCGGCGTCCCGGGCCTCAGCCCAGTGGGCCAGGAGGCCATAGAGGCGGAGCCGCTCAGCCCGCTGACGCAGGCCCTCACTCGTCGTCATCGTTCTGATCCTTGAGCTTGTCGTAGGGGGCGAGACGAGCGGGTCGGACCGGCTGGTCCTTGTCCAGCACGTGCTTGGGCAGATGGCTGGGAAGTAGAGGCGGCTGCCTGCGTCGCTCGCGCCGCTTCTCGATGGCCAGGAGAACGGAGTTGGGATGGGGCGCGGGCGCGTCGAGCTTCAGCACCTCGAGGATGGCGGCCTCGAGTTCGCGGGCGCCGTAACGCTGGAGGAGCCGGTTGAGGCCCGCGACGGTGCTTTGCAGCGAGTGGCCGTTCTGGGCCGCGCGCGTGAGGAGTTCAGCGCTCGCAGGGGCGGCGTGGGCCAGACGGTTGGTGACGCTGGCGCTTCCGCCCCGGCGCTTGTGATCGCGCAGCGCCTGGATATGGGCGGGATCCTCGATCTGGGCGCCGGCGTCGTAGCTGCGCGGATGAGAGGCGATCAGGGCGGCTCCGTCGAGGATGCGGATCTCTCCAGGGTCGGCGAAGATGGTCAGCTGGCGACGGACGTGGGTGTGCGGCACCGAGTAGTCGTTCCGGTCGAACCGCGCGTAGGGCGTCTTGCCGATGGCGACCGTGGTGGGAGTCGCCAGGGGGAACGGGTTATCAGGCAAGGGGGCCAACCGGGGCGCCTCGAGGGCGAACGCCTCGCGCACGCTCATCCCCTCGCCGGGACAGGGCCGATCGGCGGCCGGCCCCGCGCACCAGGTTGTGGCCTGGGCGTTGAGATCGTCGATGTCGGTGAACGCGCGCGCGGCGAAGAAGTTATCGCGGATGTAGCGGATGGCCCGCTCCACCCGGCCCTTCTCGTTGCCCCGGGCGACACCCACGGGGCGCGGGTCGAACCGGTAATGACCGGCGAAGGCCAGAAGGGTGGGGTTGAACCGGATCGCCTCGCCCTGGCGCTCGAGGACAGCGCTCTTGAGATTGTCGTAGAGGACCACCCTCGGGACCGCGCCGAACGCCTCGAACGCGAGGGCGTGGCCGGTGAGGAACGCATCCATACGGGCGTCGAGGAAGAACCGCAGGAAGACGCGACGGGAGTAGCTCAGCACCATCACGAAGGCCATCAACGGTCGTCGGGCGCGTCCGATCTCGAGGTGGCCGAAGTGACCCCAGTCGACCTGGGCCTCTTCGCCAGGAAGAGTGCGCAGACGCAGGTAGGCCTCGGCCTTCAGCCGGGGACGATGGCGGGCGATCATGTGGCGGAAGTGGTCACGGGCGCCGCGATAGCCGCGCTCATAGGCCATGGCGTAGAGCCTGGCCGCGGTCAGGGTCGGGAACGCCTCGAGGGTCTTAAGGATGAACGGAAGGTAGGGGTCGATGCGCATCGGCCGCTGGGCAGCGCCATGGGCCGGCAGCCCAGACTGGGCCAGAACGCGGGCGACGACGTCACGATGGACGCCGAGCTGACGGGCGATGGTGCCGCGGCGCCACTTCTCCACATGATAGTAGCGCAAGATCTGGGCGTGCAGCTCGGCGGATACGACCATCGGCGTCCTCAGGGCGGGCGGGACCGGACGGCTCGGCGGCAGCGCAGGTGATCTCGCCGCACGAACGGCGAACACCCCCAGCCACACCAGTGACAGCGGCGCCCGAACGTCGCGTCGCCCCGGATCACGGGGGCGAGCGCGCGGCTCAAGGCCGCCGACCCGGCGCCAGGAGGGGGCTCCTCCCGCGCCGCCGCCGAGGCCTCGGGCACACAAGCATCGGGCGGCGGGGCGGGTGAACCGTGGTGCGTCACTATCTTTTGACGAGCGCGATATCGCCGGCTCCGCGCGGCGTGGTTGAAGCGGCCGTTGCGGCTGCGCTGATAGCGGCTCGTGGTCTCCCGACGCCGCATCCGGCGTGCGTCGATACGACAGTCTCCGGCGCAGTAGATCTGGCCTCGGTCGCAGTGACTGCAGATCAGGACCTGCCGGCGGCAAAGGGCGCAGAGAAAGAAGCGACCGCTCGCGCCTTCATCGAGGTCGCACCCGCCATCGACGCGCCGGTGAACCCGTGGACGCGATCCGCGTCGGGCGCCATTATGCCCCTGCAATCGTGCTCCGGCACGTTGTAGGGCGCGGCGCCGAGCTAAACTGTCAGGTTCGGTCGGCGCCGCGCCTGTTCCAAGATCGACAGGAACTGTAGCGCCCGCGGCGCGGCTCTGTCAGCGCTTGAGCGCTACCCAAAAACCCTCCCTCAGACCCCCCACCGGCGGGTTGACCCGATGGGTCCACAGGGACCCCCCGTCCCCTCCGCTCCGCTGCGCGCCGTCGGCGCTCCGCTCCGGGGACGGGTCCCCCCTATGGACTATCGGGACAATCCGCCGCCCTCAGTCCAAAATGCTCCCGCCGCCGAATAAGCGCGGATTCTGACCGCCGTTCACACGCCCCGGCTGCAATGAAAAAATTCGGCCCCTATCCGCACCCGCTCGCGTCCCGCGTCAAACCAGACGTGAGCAATTGCCTGCATGCCGATCGCGGCCGCCCGATGAAGGCCAAAGCCACCGCCTTGATGCTCGCCGATCTCGGCGTCACCAAATCGTATAGCAGACCCTACACTTCAAACGACAATCCGTTCTCGGAAAGCCACTTCAAAACCTTGAAATATCAACCGCAGTTTCCTCAACGGTTTGGCTGCATCGAGGACGCGAAGATGTTCTGCCGCAGCTTCTTCGATTGGTATAATCAGGATCATCACCATGCCGGCATCGGCCTGATGACGCCGGACCAAGTCCACTACGGTCAGACCGACGAGGTCTACGCAGCGCGCCAGAAGACCCTCGACCGCGCCTTCCAATCCAATCCCGAACGCTTCGTCAAAAAGCCGCCAGAACCGCCGCTCAAACCAACAGCCGCCTGGATAAACCCGCCAACCCAAAGGTTGGGAATTCGAGCTTAAATTCAAACCCCGGATGTCTCAAAGTCGTTGACACGTTCCGAACCGTATTTTCTCCGAACGCCGAAATGCCGCTCTGTAAGACTGGACCGCGCGCTCAAATCACGACCCCGGCGCACGAATCGTCTCAAACCTCTTTCGTGCCCTTTGAATGCGATTCCGAAATAAGTCCAGCTATCGGCTGAAAAAGGTAGACCTATGCTGCAGTCGGAGGATCGGCCGAAGCTAAGCGCGCGGCTGACTGCTAGCTTGGACGCAGCGCGGGCGATCGCCGCTTGCTATGTCGTCTTTCATCACGTGGCGAACGATCGTGGTTGGTCGACCGGGGCCGGTTGGCTGTTCCGCTTCGGCCAAGAAGCGGTGTTGATTTTTTTTCTTTTGAGCGGGTTTGTAATTTTTGCAAATGAGCGGACTAGAGCCAGTCGACAGACGGGGTACTACTTGCGTCGGTTTCGTCGCATTTACCCCTCACTTATTGCGGCAATGGTTGTCTCGACATTGATAGCCATCGACAATCGCACAATTGCTTACACTTTCTCATGGAAGGCACTGCTTGGTACTCTGGCGAGTATTCAGGACCTTTCGGGCCTGAAGCCCGGTGTCATTGTAGGCAATTGCTCACGTCCCGGCGCGGGCTTTGGTCACGCGACGCATGGGATCGGCAGGCCTTCGAGGGTGAGGCGGATTGCGTCGATGGCGCGGATTGATCTTCGACGTGCGGTTTCGACGACGGACCTTATGTCGGCATAGAGCGCGGCGCCCCATTCGCTGCGAAAGCCGTTGGTGATCTTGCGATAGATCACGCAGGGGCGCAGCGCCCGCTCGGAACTGTTGTTGGTCGCCGCGAGGTCGCGGTTGGTCACGAAGACGAAGAGATGGCGGCGGACTTTCTTGATGATTGTCTGAAGCTTGTGTCCCGCCTTGTGGGTCGGGATCAGGCTCATGAGGCGATCGAGCCGCCGGTTCAGATCGGCCTCGTATATTTTGAGCGTGCCGTCGGCCAGAGCGTCGCGTCGCCGCCCGACGGCGCAGGCGCGCTTGAGCAAGCCCTTCAAGCCCGGCGCGAACACCGCGTCGCCAGAGTCGATGGCGTATTGGACGTCGCGGATGAGGTGGGCGAGGCAGACCTGATGGTCGCGCTTGGCCCAGCCCATCTGGCCGCCGTAGCGGTCCGATATCCAGTAGTCGGGGCGCCAATCGCCCAGGAAGGCCTGCACGACCGCCTTGGATCGATGTTTGTCGGCCACGAAGATAGCGCTGTCGGCATGGTGGAACACCCAGAGCCACCAGTTCGCCTTTCCCACCCTCATGCCGGTCTCATCCGAAGCCAACGCCGTGCCAGCCATCAGCCGCGCCTTGATCAGGTTGGTCTGCGCCGCGAAAGGCTTCTGGCTGGCGGCCAGAATGTTGACCAGCGCGCCCTCGCTGATGTCCAGGCCGAACAGATCGCGCAGCACATGGCTCAACCGCGCCAGAGGAATCCCCTGAACGGAGCGCAGGTAAATCACCAAGGCGCGCAGGTTCGGTCCGAACGGCGATCCCGGCTCCAGCCCCTCTGGCGGCTCGGCCCTGAAGCGCTTGGCGCAGCACGGGCAGACGCCGCCATGCAACGTGACGCGCGTCACGTCGGGCTTGATCTGAGGAATTTCGACGCGGTCGTAGGCCTCACATGCGTTTTGCGCGACGCCGGACACGTCGGCGCCGCAGCCTTGGCAGCGGCAAGCAAAGACATCGCGTTTGGCGGTCGGGTTGGGATGAAGCGGACGATGCGTCCCGGCATGCGGCTTGGCCTTGTCCTTGGGCGTCGATGATTCCGACGGCTTCTGACCCTTCGACGGTGGAACGCTGGAATTGTCCGGCGTCTTGGGCGGCAACCCCAGCTTCGCCTCGAGCTCGGCGACCCGCGCCGTCAGCCGCGCGTTCACCGCCATCAGCGCCTCGATCTGGGCGAGCAGCGTGGCGATCAGAGCGTCTTTGTCAGCCAAATCAGGCGGCGGAGTCATCCATAGGTTGACTCATATTCGCGCCCCGGCCGCAATGAAAAAATTCGGCCCCTATCCGCCCCCGCTCGCGTCCGGCCTCAAACCAGACGTGAGCAATTGCCATTGTAGACCCATACCTCCATGACGATCCTCTCTGGTCACTTTCGTACGAGGTTGCGTTCTACGTCGTGTTTCCGTTTGTGCTCAGCTTTTGGCTCCGGTTTCCATCTGCGGCGAACCACTCGATTGGCATAGCGTGTTGTGCCGCATATGTAGTATACGTCATTGCTCCCAATCACTGGGCGCTAGTCTCCGCGTATTTTCTTGTTTGGTGGTGCGGCGCAATGGCTGCGGATGCTTATGTTAGAGGGGCAAGAGATGCCCGCTCAATCGGGGTGCCTCTATTCTGGTTGCTGTGTCTCACGATGCTTGCGGCCGCGGCCATATTTTTCAACGGCTACCGTGGTCTCGGTTTGTATCCATTCTTGATGCTGCGCCATTTTGCGTTCGCGCTAATAATGCTACTTGTCCTATTCGGCCCAATAGGTACCAAAATTGCGTCGCCACTAGCGAGATTTGCGAAGCCAGCAGGCGCTCTTGCATCAGTATCATATGGGATCTACGTTTTGCACGTTCCGCTTCTCGTTGACTGGAATCGCGCCAGAGGTGGCTTTGGATTAATGGGGGCAATAGTGTTGTTGACGACCGCTGCGTACCTAGTCGATAGACAGCTGAACCGATATTTGCCTCGCGCTCCGACGAATTGATGTAGTGATTTCATCACTGAAAATCGGCGCCGCTGTGATGGATGGACGGCACCGGACGGCGTCAAGCGCTGGCTCGGCTTGTCTGAACAGGTTTCCGCGAACGATAAGTGGCGTTCTGCCGGTTCTCTCGGGTTGTGTTTTGCCGCGTGTGGGGTGTGACGGAGGGAGGGCGTAGCCCGACCGGAGTCGCATCCCACACGCGGCGGCGGAAAGTTCATGCGGCCGCCTTGGCGGTCGCCAGAGCGAAGTAAGCCTCGTCCGGCGTGCGTCGGTCAAGGCTGGAGTGCGGACGGCGCCGATTGTAGAAATCGAGATATCGGCCCAGGCAGGCGCGCGCTTCGCCCACGCTGTCGTAAGCGCGCAGATAGACCTCCTCGTATTTAACCGATTTCCAGATGCGCTCGACAAAGACGTTGTCGCGCCAGGCGCCTTTGCCATCCATGCTGATGGCGATGTCGTTTTCGAGCAGGACGCCGGCGAAGGCCTCGCTGGTGAACTGGCTTCCTTGGTCGGTGTTGAAAATCTCGCAGCGGCCATATTTGGCCAGAGCTTCGTCGAGCGCCTCGACGCAGAAGCCGGCCTCCATCGTGATGGAAACGCGATGCGAAAGAACCCGTCGGCTGAACCAGTCGACGACGGCGGCCAGATAGATGAAGCCGCGCGCCATCGGGATGTAGGTGATGTCCATCGCCCAGACCTGATTGGGCCGCTCGACGAACGCCAAAGCGGTAGGCGAGGGGGTCCTCGAATACCGAATTGATTGGGGACCAGGATATCGGGTTTATTTCGGGCGCGACGGCGACGAGCTGGTGATCTTGCTGACGGGCGGCGCCAAGCAGCGCCAGCAACGGGACATTGAGACGGCGAAGTCCAGTTGGCTGGATTACAAGCGGCGAAGGCCGCGCGCGCGATGATGGAGGCGGACATGGCCCTGACAAAGAGCTTCAAGGAACTGGTGCAGCGGCGTGTGGCGGACGATTCCGCTTTCGCCGAAGCGCTCCTTCGCGAAGGAATTGACACGATGCTGACCGGCGATGTTGAAACCGGCAAGGCGATCCTGCGCGACTACATTAAGGCGACGGTCGGCTTCGAAAAGCTCGGCGAAGCGACGGACACGCCGCCCAAGAGCTTAATCCGCATGTTCAGCCCGCGCGGCAATCCACAGGCGCGCAACCTTTTCGGAGTCATCGGGTACTTGCAGAAACAAGCGGGCCTTGAATTCTACGTCACGCCGCGGCCCCGCTGACGTTTCGTCCTGGCGTGACGTGGTCAAAAGCGCGTTAGCGCATTGCCACGCACGGCCTGAACTTGCGATAACACCATACTCGCGACAACGCATATTCGTGAACGCCAATTTCAGCCGCCAAGACTGAGACAATCTGTGAAACGCTCTTGCATGTGTTATCATCTCGTGATAACCTTAGTGGGTAATGACGAGGCCAAAACATGATCCGGGGCTGGACGTTCTGCTCGCGCTTGATGGCGTCGTCCTCGTCGTCGATCCGAACGGCGCGCATTGGGTCAAGGTGGTCGTCAAGCAAGTCGCGCCCTCGCCGGAGCGGCCCCACGGGATCGGCTACGCGCTGACCTTGCACGCGGCCAACGGCGAGCGCCTGGTCGGCTACGACAATGCGCACGCAGTCAGCGCCGGAAGCGGGCCAGGGCGGCGCGCAAGCGCGACGCACGATCATCGCCACCGGCACGGCCGGACAACGCCTTATGCCTTCAGCGACGCGGCGACGCTGGTGCGGGATTTCTGGAACGACGTCGAGGCCGTATTGCGCGAGAGAGGAGCGACCCCATGAAGACCCTTCGAATTGGCATCGCGTCGATGGCGGACATGAAGGCGCGCACAATGGCCGTCGCGCGCGGCGAGCTGAAACTTGGACCCGATGAACCCAAGCTGTGGTTCACGTCGATCGAAAGCCTCGCCCGCGTGTTGTCGGACCGAAACCGCCTGCTGCTCGATCTCATCATCGAGCAGCAACCGAATTCGCTTGCCGAGCTGGAAACTCTGTCAGGGCGGGCGAAGTCCAACCTGTCGCGCACGCTGAAAAGCATGGAACGCTTCGGCCTGGTCGAACTGCTCAAAGGCGAGGGCGGTGCCGTGAAGCCGCGCGTTCCCTATGAGGAAATCAAGCTCGATCTGCCGATCGGCCAGCGTCACGCCGCGCCATTGGCGAGCCCCGCGCCGGTCTGAGCCTGGCTGACAACAAGGAGTGCGGATTCCGACGAAGCCGGCCACGCATTCCAATAGGAAGCCGGCCACCGATTCCGATTTGAAGCCGGCCGGGGTTCCGATTTGATGTCGGCCACCTGGGGTCTGCTTCCGCGGATCGTGGTGATGATGTTTGGCTTGGCCGGTTTGGCGTCTATCGGGTGCGGCGACCTGAGACGCGCCGCGGCCTCGCGCTCGGTGGAATTTCCCGCCCGATCGATGCTGGGTCGCCGCCTCGGAGGGCTTGGAAGCGCCGCCAAACCAGATATTTTACCGCGAGGGTCGTCATGGTCTCGGTGAGCTTGGCCGCGGACTCTTCCCGTCGAGGCGCGGTAAGGCCAATCCTCAAACGCCGCAGATAGGCCTCCGATCGCGTGCTGCGCAGGCCGAGCGCCGGAGCCATTCCGAACAGGGCTCAATAAAATCGATGAGTGTCCGCCGAAGTTATCGCCCGTGACAGCGGCGGTCGCAGCTGACGTCATCTCCGTCGGAGACAATCCCCGCCGCCTCCTTAGACGCGGATCCATCCGATCGAAGCGTTTGTCGGCGAACCGATCGACGTTTAGATGAACCCGAACAGCGTCGGGTCATTGGGATCGGCCGCCGTGGCTTCTCTCTCGTCCTGTTGCGCCGGCTTCATCGGGCTTGTCTCGATCAATCGATCAAGAACCGCGACCAACCCATCCACGACGGAGGCGGCGGCATCGCGATTGACGGCGATCCAGCGCGACAGTTCGGCGATTGAAGCCTTTGCCGCTTGTAGCTTGGACTCGTCGAGCGCTGCGGTCGCCGCGTCGGCCTCGAGCCTCGTCACGTCAGGAGAGCGAGGGGCGTCCGATCGCTCGCCTGCGATATCGGCCGCAGCTATCGCCAACTTGTTGGCTTCGTCGAGCGCCGCGGCGGCGGCATCGGCCTCGAGGCTCGTCACGTCGGGCGAGCGGGGAGCGTCCGCTCGCTTGCCTGCGATATCGGCCACGGCCATCGCCAGCTTGTCGGATTCGCGGAGCGACGGCGTCGGAGCATCGGGCCCGACGCCATGGACATGGGCGACGCGAAGGGCGCTCGCTGGCTTCAATCCGGCGTCGGCCACAGCGACGACCTGCTTGCCATTGATCGGTTCGCGCACGTCAGCTGCGTCGTCGGCCTCAGCGACCGGGGTCGTTTCGTCGGCCTTGGCGACGGCCGTCGCGTCGTCGAGATCAGCTGCGGCGTAGACCGGCCCGGCCCGCCCGCCGTCAAGGTCGACCCAATATTGCGGGTTGCGCTCCGATTGGCGCATGATCCAATCGTAGCCCGTCCTCTGCCAGGGGACGATCGTCGATCGCAGATTGTCGAGGACGAGATCGCCCTGGTTGGTGCGCACGGTGACCACCAAATGGCCTTCGCCCCATGAGGTCCTGGCGACGGTGAGCGCGAGCGCTGCCGCGGGCCAGCCGCGCTGGATCAGCTCATGGCGCTTCTCAACCGCGAAGCTGTTGCAGTCGCCGGCGTTCACGTCGAGCTTCCAATAGCGGAACGTCGAGGCGTCCGGCGTCGGTCGAATGGAATGGTTGACGGCGCGATTGACGCTCGCGAGTTCGGCCATGCGTCCGCTGGTCAGGTGGACGCGGCCTGGGCCAGCCGATTTCGGGCAATCGCCGGGATAGTCGAGGCAGAACTTGACGAAAGAAAAAGGCGCGAGCGCGTAGCCGCCTTCGCGCATTGTGGCGGCCGAAGGAGAAGCCCAGCCCACGGAAATGTTGATGATCGCGATGATGGCCCCCGCCGCGAGCCCCGCCAAGTTCTTGCACATCTCGCGCCTCCATTCGATGGCGCGAGACTAGGGAAGGTGATTTGAGGGGCCTTGAAATCCTGGCGAACTAATGTAATGAAACGATTCGCAATTCTTTAACCAGCACCGATAGCAGATGTTAATCTGCGTAATTGATTATATATTAGGTCGGTTATAATTGGTAAATCAAGTGTTGATCTCTGTTAATAATGGCGTGTTATGTAAACAGATAATTATGCAACTGTTGTTTTCACGGTTATTGTGGAATACGCAGCAACAATCGCAATTGTATCGCATTTCTTGAGCAAGAATTGAGAGGTGCAATCATTATGAATTTCTTGGAACGTCGTGTCGAGTTACCTCGACTGGACCGACCTTGAGCGCTGTATGAACAGAGGCCAAGTGCCAAAGTTGGTAAATGTTCCGCTGGCGCAATCCGGCGAATTTTAAGTTTCTGGCCAACCGCAAGAGCCTTGCCGCGCAGGAGATTGTCGGGAGTCGCTGGAGATCGAGGGCAAGCGCTACCTCATCTGCCGCAACGAGGCGCAGGCCGAGAAGGAGTGTGGGGATCGCGGGGCGATCCTTGCCGGCTTGGCGCGGCAATTGGAAAAAGGCGACAAGGCGCTGATCGGCAATTCCGCCTATCGGCGCTATTTGCGGAAGACCAAAGAGGCCAAGGGAAAGCCGACGTTCGAGATCGACGCCGGCTATGGCATGAGCGCAGAGTTTCGCCAGGCCCTGAGCGCGCGCCATCTTGCCTGGGCGGTCGGCGTTCCTCGTCATCAAAAGGTCTATCCGCGCGATGTCGAACTCGTCTTTCCCGTCGCCGGCCGCGGCCGGCCGCGCAAACGCCATGTGCCCGACGTTCTCTCCAAGAGCGCAGAGGAGACGCTCGCCAATGAAAAATGGCGCGTGGTCGCGTGGCGCAAGGGAACCAAAGGCCTGCTGAAAGCCCGCTTCGCCGCTCTGCGCGTGCGCGTCGCCGATGGAGAGCCGCAACGCATTGGCGACAAAGGCATGCAGCACATGCCCGGCGAAGAGGTCTGGCTGGTCGGCGAGCGGCGCGTCTCGGGGGAACAGAAATACTATCTCGCCAACCTCCCGGCCGACACCGATCTGAAAACGCTCGCCGCCACGATCAAGGCGCGCTGGGTGTGCGAGCAGGCTCACCAGCAACTCAAAGAAGAACTCGGCCTCGACCACTTCGAGGGCCGTTCGTGGCAAGGCCTGCATCGCCACGCGTTGATGGCGATGATCGCCTACGCCTTCCTCCAGCATCGCCGCCTCGCCGCCGCGGCCGGGGGAAAAAGAATCCTCGCCGGTCCCCCTCAGCCGACGCTGCCCACCGTCCGAAAAGCCGTCGCCGCCGCGCTGGCCCGTTCATTCTGCGAATTCCGACGCAATCCGGCCGGCGATTCCGATTTGAAGCCGGCCACCGTTCCGATTTGATTCCGGCCACCATTCCGATTTGAAGCCGGCCACCTGAGCCGGTCAGGGCTCTCACCGTTTGCTCCCCGCGGTTCAGAAACTGCGGCACTCCTGCTTCGTCGATGATCGACGAGGAGATTGGGATGCCGGCGAAGCGGGAACTGAGCATGCGACAATTGCGACATCTATTGCGACTTCACCACGATGGGGTGAGCGCCCGCGAGATCGGGCGGCGTCTGGGCGTGGCGCGCAGCACGATCCAGGACAATCTGAAACGGGCGGCGGCGGCAGGGTTGGCGTGGCCGCTGGGCGACGACGTCACCGAGGAGGCTCTGGAACTCCAGCTCTTTGGGCGCGCCGGGATTGCGACCGGCCAGCGGCGGCGGGTCGAGCCGGACTGGGCGGCCTTGGCGCGCGAACTGAAGCGCCCCGGCGTCACGATGATGATTCTCTGGGAGGAATACCGAGAGATCCAGCCCGAGGGCTATGGCTACAGCCGTTATGTTGCGGCCCAGCTTATGTGGCGCAAGCCAGGGAAGAGCTGGATTCCCTGGCATGAGCCGCAACATAAGTGCGAGCGACTATATGGTTTTCAGGAACGTCATCAGCGACGGCAGCGGCCGCCGCCATGGCCTCGATTGCAGGTCGGAGACATCGACCCGGGCGAGCGCCTTCGCCTTCATTTCCATGTCGACCTCGGCGTAGACGTGGGTCGTGTCCAGAGACACGTGCCCGAGCCAGGCGCGGATCGTGTTGATGTCGACCCCGGCGCGCAGCAGATGGACCGCGGTCGTGTGCCGGATTGTGTGTGGGCTTACCCGCTTCGTGGCCATCGACGGCACAGTCCTGCTGGCTCGTTCGGCATATTGCGTCACGAGCCTATGGATGCCGAACCGCGTCAATGGCTGATTGCTCCGGTTCAAGAAGACCGCATCGCTCTTGCCGCGGTTGACGATCAGCCGCGACAGCGACGTCGCGGTGACCGGCCACAAGGGACAAGTCCGGAACTTGTTTCCCTTGCCGTGTAGCAGCACAAACGATTGTGCTCCCAGCTGCAGGCTGTCGATGGTCAGCTTCGCCGCTTCGTCGGCGCGAGCACCGCTGTTGTACAAGAACAGGAGCAGAGCATGGTCGCGGTCTCCGAGAGGCGTACGCCGATCCGGTTGGGCCAGGAGGGTATCCATCTCGGCCTTTTCGAGATACCCGACCCCGGTCTTGGCAGTCTTCTTGAACGGCGTCGCCCGTATTTCGGCGCACCAGGCCACATGCGCCGGTGAGCGCATGCCGATGAACCGCGCCAATGATCGAATGGTCGCGAGCCTTTGGTTGCGGGTGACACCGCTGCATTCGCGATCGTGTTCCAGGTGGTCGAGGAACTTGCGGACTACGGACGGCGTCAGATCCTCGACGGTCATGCGATCGATAGCACGCCCTCCGTGAAGCACTATGTCGGACTGGACGTGTCGCAACGTGAGACTTCGGTGTGCGTTATTGACGACTTCGGCAAGGTCTTGTTCGAGGGCAAGGCAAGGTCGGAGCCTGGCGCCTTAACCGCGTTGCTTCGCAAGCGAGCGCCGCTCGCCGAACGTGTCGGTTTTGAAACAGGCGCGATGGCAAGCTGGCTCTGGCACGAGCTTAAGCGCGTTGGTCTGCCGGTTGTGTGTATCGATGCACGGCACGCCAATGCCGCATTGTCGACGCGAATGAACAAGAGCGATCAGAACGACGCCCGTGGGCTTGCCGAACTCGTTCGCGTCGGCTGGTACCGGGAAGTCAGCGTCAAGAGCGAGGAAAGTCAGGCCATCCGTTCGGTCCTGATCGCCAGGTCGCGCCTCGTCAGCATCCGCCGAGATCTGGAGAATCAAATTCGTAGCATGCTGAAGGAGCACGGCTTACTCTTCGACCGCGCGATCGGGTTGCGCTTTCGGCAGCAGGTTATCGAGCTTCTGGGCGATTATCATCCGCTTCGAGCCGTCGTCGATCCCTTACTCGCGATCCATGAGCATGTCTGTGGCGAGCAGCGTAAGCTGGACGACCAGGTTCGCCGCCTCGCGAAGGAGGACGAGACCACGAGGCGGTTGATGAGCGTTCCCGGCGTCGGCGTCGTTACGGCGGTAACGTTCCGGCACACGATCGACGATCCCTCGCGATTCCGCTCTGGGGCGCTCGTTGGCGCATATCTCGGCCTAACTCCGCGTCGGAGACAATCCGGGGAGATGGATCTGACCGGCCATGTGTCACGATGGGGAGATCGCCTGCTGCGAACTTACCTCTACGAAGCGGCGACCGTGCTTCTCCACCGCACCAAGAAATGGTCGACCTTGAAGGCGTGGGGTATGCGCCTCATGAAGAGGGTTGGCGCCAAGAAAGCCAAAGTCGCCGTCGCCCGCAAGATCGCCGTCATCCTGCACTGTATATGGGTCGACGGAACGACCTTCGAGTGGGGGCAACCGAAGGCTGCTTAGCAGGCTGTTGAAAAACTCATTTTCGCCGCACTTTGATTCGTGAAGGGCCCGGTTTTGATTCCGGTTCGTTCACGGTTTTCCAGTGGCTCCTGCGACTTCTTCAACACCCTGTTAGAGAGGAGTTCAGATTCGGGCCTGCGAATCGTAGCCCGAGACGTCCCGCCGGGACGGTGTTGCGGTGACCTCGTTGTTTCGGCTGGCGTCAATTCTACTCGAACGCCGTTGCACACGTTGAGGCGCCCGACCCGGACATCAACATGAGGCTATCGACCTCGAAAAGGACCATGACCCCGGCATCGACGATATCAAAAGAGGCTTGACTCCAACCCGCAATTAAAGGGCCGAAACACAGCCCGTTCTCCGCCCTTGCGATGCCCGCATTGCCGGAAACCTATCGGGCCGCGCCTCATATGATTCTGCCAAAGTAGTGCTAGGCGGCCGAAGGACGCAAGACAAAAAGACAATCATTCGACAAAAGTTCATATTCATCATATTTAGCTAATTCATAACGTACATCGTCAGTTAAAAACTCCCGACCAAGATCCGGAATAACAGGCTCGTTGGTCAATATTTCAAAGTATGACGAAAATAAGTCTGCATATTGCCGACGGGTCAATTTGTTTAGATAGGTGTCAGCGTGAAAGCGGTTACGGCGGAGGTGTTCCCACGGATGTGAACGCTTGTTCAGCTCGTGCAGCCTATGCGGATACCATTCCGTCAGATGATTACCAATTATACCTGTATATACGGTTATCACGATATACATGACCGCACTTCTATGGAGGTGTTGATGTAAAATTTTAATCAAACTTTCCAAGGATTCGGGATCGATGTGTTCAAATACTCTAAACGAATAAATAACATCCGGTTGGACACATATCTGATCCCATGGGGCACAGGTGCCCGCATTCCCAACGATCAATCTTTTCGTATCAAATGCAAAGGTTGGATTCGAGGCGTGAATTTGATTGAGGAAAGCTTGCCTAGCTTGTCTTTCAAATAAATGAAACCTAAATCCGGATTTGGCCGCACGGAGGAGGCCGTTTTTTCGAGCAATCCCCCATAAATCGATTGGGCTGCCATTGACGATCGGCCGATCCATATCAATGCCGAAAGTGTTGACCCCTCGTGCGTTAAAATAGATGATGCGATAAGGCTTTGCCCCGAACCCGATCTCGACAGCGTTCAACGTTTCGAACGACCTCCCAATTTGGGCTTTAGTGCAGGCATCGATCCGGTTGAAGTCTGCGCATAAATCTTCGATGTTAGCGCACGCACCTCCTTGTCTATACATTTGAAAAAGATCAACCAATGTACGATATCTATCCATGAGGCTGACGTTACCCGATGACCGGATTTTAGAAGACTTTCCCGCCAGAAACATTAATCTTGAAAATTTCATCGCGTCCCCTGGGGCACAACAGCGGTCAACCTCTTCCGCGCTGGCGCGTCTGCGCGAGCGGACGGTCCATTTTTGTATCTTGCCAACGTGCGATTTCCTGTCAATGGCGCGCCAGTTATAAAGTGGTGGCGCAAATCCGACGATGATGCTGATGATGGCCGCCCTGCGTGCGGCCGATCGGATTGCGCTGCAGTTCATGTGAGCGGGGAGCTTGCTTTGTTTCTCTCGTAACGCTCACGGATCACGCCCGATTGCGCCGATCCGTCGCGGCTCGTCGGCGCCAGCTTGTTCGGGACCTGGGCGACGAAAGCGGATATAAGGGGGCGTTCGCAGGAAAAAATGGAGGCAGCCGTGTCTTGTCGGTCAGGTCTGGCGCTGGCGGCGGCGCTCGCCGCTGTGGCGGGCGTGGCGCTCTCTGGCGCAGCGAGCGCCAGGGACTACAAAATCGGATGCGCGAATGGCGCTTGCGTGATCGTCGACGATACCGGGAGAATCTCGTTCTTCGCCGTCGGAGACAAGAAGCTCGCCGAGGGCGCCGATCAATTGAAAACACCGGCAACCGGACGAATCAGACCGCCGCTGAATATCTCGTGCAGCTCCGCGTCCGGCGGGGACACGTGCGTCGTCGTCGACGCCGACGGCGATATCTGGGTGGGACCCACGCGTTCGGGGACCGCTTTCAGCCAGTCGGCTGCGAGAATCCCGGTTCCCGGCCCGCATTAGGGTCGAGCGCGCCGGCAAGGCGAAATCGGCGCGCCGCTCGGACGCGCGCGCTTCGGGACGTCGGGATGGGACGGAGCGGGCCAACAGGCGCGCGGCGGGGGCGTCGGGCCGCTCACGGATGCTTGGCGGGCGACGGGCAGGGATCGCCTCGCGACTGGCAGTGAAAGCGATCGAGAACGTCGTTCGCTTGCCGCACCGCGTCGGCGATCTGGCGCTGGAGGCAATCGCGATAGGCCGCGGTCGCGGCGGCCAATCCGTCGATCTCGCGCTGACAGGCTGAAACATTCTCGGCCTTCTTGTAGGTGGCCGGCTGGTCCGCACAGGCCGGCGGAAATGGCCGAACGCACATGAACCCGCCCAGTGAGACGCCGCCCTCGCCGGCGCAAGCCGGGTCGAGCGCCCGGGCGACGGCTAGGGCCAGGATAAGAGCGCGAGTAAGCGCAGACATGGTCGTCTTTGCAAAAGACCGCACAGCCTTTCCAGTATCCACCCTCCAAACGCATTCGCAATGCCCCGCGTCCGGCTCAGTAGAGATTGTCGGGCGTCGTGCATCGGCTGCGCCCCGCAACGCGCGTTGAACGGCGGGCGCGCTGCAATGCGCCCAAATCGGCGTCGAAGATGGGCGTTAAGAATAACGCTTCGATTTCGAGCTCTTCGTCCGAGTTCGGGATAAATGTCGATATCGCAACAAGAGGCCCTGATGCAGCTGGTCAGCAATTTTGGCGATATCGCCGTTCTCCTGCCGGCGTCTCTCGGCCTGATCGTATTTCTGGCCTGGATCGGCTGGCGACAGGACGCCGCGGCCTACGCGGCGGCTCTGACGGCGTGCTTGATGGCCACGCTGTTCGCCAAACTCGTTTTCGCGACTTGCGGCGGCAACCATCCCGCTTTCGGCGTCGGAAGCCCGAGCGGTCATGCCGCGTTCGGCGCGATGTTCTATGGCTGCCTAGCTCTGCTGTTCGGCACGGGACGAGCGCCTCGATGGCGGTTAGCGTTGTATGGCGGCGCGGCCGTGCTGATCCTGGCTATCGGCGCCAGTCGGGTTGCGCTCGAATCCCACACCGTGCCGGAAGTCGTCATCGGCGTCCTGATCGGCGCGATCTCGATCGCGCTGTTCGCCGCGCTCCGAGTCAAACCTGAGCGTCTGGAATTATCTTCGCGAACGGTCGTTCGAATGTCTCCATTGGCTGCGCTCTACGCGCTATGCTTTCTGCTGCTGGCCGGCCATTGGACCGCCGAGTCGTTCATCGACGCGATCGCCGCGCAGTTCGGCGCCGATTTGCATCTGTGTCGATGAGCGAAGACGTGCTTGCCTCACGCCGAACAAAGAGCGCCAGTAGACTCGGCGATGTGCGGTTGAGCGCCCGAACCCGTCTCATTTTGTCAAGCAGCATAGCGACGACGTGCGCGGGAGATCGCGCGAATCGACTCCTCCCGCCGGCTCTCGGAGCCTAGGCGATTCACACAGGAGAATCCATCGCCAACGACTCAAGCGAACGACGATGTTTATGTGCGATCCGCGAGAGCGTGCGCACGTAAAATAGGGTGAACTGCATGACGACCTTTTGCTTCATTGTCTCATCGCCTCAGTGGCGCGCGACGAAGCGGCGCGAGGTCGCCGACTTCGACAGGCCGGCGCCGTCGGAGGCCGGCACATCGCCCCCGGGCAGCCGGACCGAGCGCTTGAATTTGCGCGTCGAGACGTTGATCAGCATCTGGTTCATCGCCCATTCGCCAAGCCAATTTTTGCCGACCGCGCTCTCCCAGCTTGGCAGAACGTGTTCCGCGCCGTCGAAATCGCGAACGCGCGAACGCTCGACCTTGATCTTGCCGCCGTGGAAGCCGATCTTGCCCTTTGTTCGGCCCCATCGATGCGCCCGCCGGCCCTCGTCCCGCGCATGACGCGCGCCGCAAACCGCCTCGGCGTCCTGATCCATCATTTCGCTCAGCGTCTCGACCCCCGCCGCCAGGCAAAATCGCCGAAAGTCGCCGACATGCTCGCCAGCGCCTCGGTCTTCAGCGCATGCGTGGGAATCGCCGTAGTGTGATATGCTTCTTCATGGCGTTGCTTTCCTCTTGTGGAATCAACACCCCGAGCCTACCGGCTCAAGGCGAGCAACGCCGCTCCTCCATTTTCAACATTTCGCGGGACATCCCCCCAAGCGTGGTCCCGATCAGCGTCGATCGGGACGCCGCCATCAAAGCATATTCGTGTTCAATTTCAGCGTGTTGCGCGCCTTTCAGGGTGGGGTCCATTCCGGCGCCGAAACACATTTCGCGTCTGATCGAACTGGCGCTCGGCGCCGGTCCCGGTGGCGCCATGATTGTCGTCGATCATCCGTCCAATGTCGCCGAATTGGCGCATGCGGTCGCGAGGCTTGAACGCTCCCTGAACGCGCTCATCGGGCATGCGGCTGGTTACATGAGGATCGGCGTGGCGAGCGCGACCGGCGTGTTCGATCTCACAGCGCGCATTGGCGAGGAGCCGAGTGGTGGAGCATGCCTGATGACCGCAAACCGATAGGCTCCCCTTTTCGAATGCGGCCATTGGGTTTCGCGTTTCAACATCTGAGATATGCCGTAGCGGCGGCGGACCACGGGAGCTTTCGGCGAGCCGCCGACGCTTTGATGGTTCGGCAATCCACGCTGAGCCGCTGCATTCGCCAGCTCGAGGAATCGATTGGCGTGATCGTGTTCGAGCGATCGAGCGGCGGCGTGCGAGCGACGCCGGCCGGGCGCAACTTCCTGCTCGCGGCCAGATCGATTCTGGAGCAGATGGATGCATTGGCGACGATCGCGCATAGCGCCAGCTGCGGCGAGACCGGACGGCTGACGATCGGCTTCTACACGTCGCTGTCTGCCGGAAACCTGCGCGCGACATTGAAGGACTATGCACAGCGGTTCCCGCGGATAGACGTCGGCATGAAGGAGAGTTCGCGGACGCGTCTCGTCACTGCGCTGAGGAACGGCGTCCTGGACATCGCGATTGTCGCTGGAGAAGGCTCGCTGCTCGACAGCAACGCCATGCCGCTCTGGAGCGAGCGGATCGTCGTGGCCTTGCCGGAACGCCATCGGTTGGCGACGCGCGAGATCATCCATTGGACCGACCTGAAAGGCGAGACGCTGCTGCTCAATCAGCACGATCCGAGCGCCGAGTTCCAAGATATTCTCGTCGCCAAGCTCGCCTCTCCGGAGGACCGACCTAAGATCTTGCGCCACAATGTGAGCCGCGGAAGTCTCAAGAATCTCGTTGGCGCCGGTTTCGGCATCAGCCTGATGACCGAGGCCTGCATCGGCGCGAACTTGCCCGGCTTGATCTTTCGGGACCTGCGCGACGGCGCTGGGCCGTCCAGAATTGACTATTCGGCTCATTGGAGAGAGGACAATGACAATCCGGCTTTGGCGAGCTTTCTGAAGCTTTTGGGCGAGCGCTACCCTTTGCCGGCAACCGGCGCCTGACGCCCGCGACGCGCCTTTGTAAACGCGCGGTCGGTCGCCATGAAGCGAGACAGCATCGGCGCGATCAGTTTCGGCGGTTCAGCGATAGACTGTCCGGTCTCCCTTCCGAGCGCCTCCGCGTAAGCGACGAGATCGCGATGCACGGCGGCAGGCAACTCAACAGTAAGCTTCACCGGCTTGTCGTCGGCGATCGCGCCGAGCTTCAGCTTGGACATCTCGGTATTCTCATCCTTGGTACGGTTCGAGCACCAGATCGTGGTTTACGATGACGCGCACCGGGAAACCCGGCCGGATCGTGATGGTCGGCTGGACATTCAACGATCTGCCGACGACCTGCTGGCCGACCTGGTTGAAGCCCTGCGAGGAGCCCTGACGGAGGGCCTGAACGAGCGCGCTATCGTTGTTGTTCGCGCCAGCCTCGGAGCCGACGCTGAGAAGGGTCGAGAGGATCGCGGCCTTGAACAGCATGCCCCAATGGTTGTCGACCTCGTCCTCGAGACCGGCGTAGCCTTCGGGATCGGCGCCGGGCTGGCGTTCGAGCACGATCGAGCGGCCATTGGGCATGATCAGGCGATTCCAGACGAGCAGCGCGCGAGACTGACCGAAGGCGACCTGCGCGTCGTACTGACCGATGAGGCGGGCGCCCTGCGGGATCAGAAGAACCTTGCCGGTCGGGCTGTCATAGACATCCTCGGTCACTTGCGCCGTAACCTGACCGGGCAGATCCGAGCGCAAGCCTGTGATCAGCGCGGCTGGAATCACAGCGCCAGCCTGCAGCACATAAGGGCTGGCGGGCGCCTCCACGCGATCGGGGCTGACGGTGCGGCGATCGACGTTCCCGTTCAAGAAAGCGAGCTTGTGATCCTGGGAAGTGAGATCGCTCGAGGCGGCCGTCGAAGCCGCCGCTGCGGTTTGGGGGGATGCGGGCGCCTGAAACGACGGGGCGGTGATTTGAGCGACATTGGTTGTGGCGAAGAGATGGCTGGTGAGCGCCGCCTCCTGCTCTTGGGCGATGCGCTGCTGTTCCGGATCGGGAGCTGCCGTCGGCATGCCCGGCGCAGGCGCGCCGGCGTTGAGGATCGGCCGGCCGAGATCGCCGGGCAGCGGTGGTCCTAACTGCGGAACGTGGCGTTGCAGCCCCGTATAGTCATTCGGCAGATTGGCGAGGCCGTCCGGCGTGTTGCGGTTGTCGGTGTTGTAAAGCTCCGAGCCGATTGTCCGCAGATGCGGCTGCAAGGCGAAGAACAGCGCGCCGCTGACGCCGACGGCCGCGACAGCGCCAAGACCCGTGAGCACTCTACGCGAAAGCCGTGTCACGGGCGCTCGGCGGGATCGCAGTCGCATCTCCTGCGGCGGCCGTTCGCCCCCTGCGGGCCGAGCCGCCTCTTCATGAGGGGCGTCTGTCACGACTGCGGCCTCCCGTCGGTGCGCACGATCCGCACCTTCTTCTGGTGTTCGCCGCCGAGCCGGAGTTCGGCGGCGGCGAACAGCCGGTCGACGATCATGTGGTTGTCCTGCACGTGGTAGTTCACGAGCTCGGCGCCGCCCTCCGCGCCGATTACCCAGAGGGGGCATCTCGCCGCGACGGATGCCGCTGGGAAACTCGATGAACACCTGGCGCCCATCATCAAATGCGCGCAGCGGCCGCCAGGCCGGCGCATCGCCTTCGATCCGGTAACGGAAGTTGAGCGCATCGATGTCGACGCCCGTCGCGACGGGCGCCGCCGCTTCGGCCACGGCGTTTTGCCGGCGCAGCGCGATGAGCTGATCCTGCGCATAGGCCCATGACACCGACGCCATGTAGGTCTTGTCGTCCGAGCGCAGCTCGAGATGATAGGTGCGCCGGTCGGTGTTGACGAGGAGGTTGGTGACGAGGTCCGGCCGCGTCGGCTTCACCAGGATGTGGACACGCTTCTCGGCGCCGACGCCACTCTCGGTGTCGCCGACGATCCAGCGCACGGTGTCGCCGGCGGCGACGGGGCCGGAGCCGACGAGTTGTTCGCCGGGCTCGAGAGCGATGTCGGTGATATCGCCGGGCGCGGAATAGACCTGATAGAGCGCGCCATCGGAGAAGGGATAGACCTGGATGGCGTTGATGTAGCCGTCACGGGTCGGCTGCACGCGGGCCGCGCCATTGGCCTGTTCGACGCGTGTGCGCGGATCGGCGGCTTCCGGCGCCGTGGTCTTGGCGCCGGGGATCGGCTTGAGCTGGCCGGGCAGGGGCAGCAGCTTGGGGATTTCGACGATCTGGAAGGGTTTTGGCGGATCGGGCTGCAACAAAGCTTGGCGCGGCGTGTCGTCGTAGCTGATTTCCGGCGGCTTCCATGTCGTCGCACAAGCGCCGAGCGAGACTGAGGTGAGCAGAAGAATTGCGGGAGATAACGTGCGCATCAGCCGAGCTCCTTGGACCAGTTGAGGGCGTGGACGTAGACGCCGAGCGGGTTCTTCTTCAGCCGGTCGGCGTCGGTCGGCGGCTGCACGACGATGGTGAGAATGGCGCTCCAGCGTTCGGTCGCGGCGAGCGCGTCGTCGACGTAGCGCCTCTCGATCCAGGCGACGCGGAAGCTGTCGTTCGAGGCGCGGATGACGCTCGACACCTCGACCGAGACCTGGGTCTTGTCGACCTTGGAGAAGGGATCGTTGGCGCGCGCATATTCGTTGAGCGCCAGCGCGCCCTTGTCGGTGACGTAGCTGTAGGCCTCCAGCCAGTTCTGACGCAGCACGACCGGGTCAGCGGGAATGCCGCGCACCTCTTCGATGAAGCGCGCGAGATGCCAGGCGATCTGCGGGTCGGTCGGCCGGTAATCGGCGATGGCTGGCGCCACTGCCTGCGACTGACCGAGCTTGTCGATCTGGACGACCCACGGCGTGACCGTGCCGCGCGCGGATTGCCAGACGAGACCGCCGGCAAGACCGCCGCTGAGCGCGAGCATGCCGAAGAAGGCGAGCCGCCAATTCTTGGCCTGGACACGGGCGGAGCCGATGCGCTCGTCCCAGACTTGGCCGGCCCGCTGATAGGGCGTCTCGGGTTCGGGGGTCGCGCCGTAACGCACCGTCGGTCGCCAGAACATCTTCTATTCTCCTTCAGAGAGATCGACGCCGCCGCCGGCGCTTGCGTGGTCGCCAGAGCGGATGGCGTGTTCGACGGCGGAGACGCCGCGGCTGATGGCCTGGCTGCGCTTCATGCGCCGCGCCCAGGCCGGCTGCGCGGAGGATTCGGTCTGGTTCGAAGCGCTCGCTCCCTGAGAATTAGCTTCCCCCGTCGCGGCCTCGCCTCCTGTCGCGGAGCCTTCGCTCGGGTTAGAGGCCGCGCGGCGAAGCGGACTGGCGGCGGCCGAAGCGCCAGCCTCGGCGACGCCAGCGAGCCCGCCCGCCCGATAGGCTGTAGCGGCGCCGCCGGCGACAGAGGCTCCCGCACGTCCGATCCCCGCGAGTACACCTCCGGCGGCGCTGAGACCGCCCGCCGCGAGGCCGACCCCGGCGGCGCCGATCCCTGCGACGGCGAGGCCCGTTCCGACGGCCGCGCCGGCGCCGAGCTGCGGCCCGCCGGCGATGAGACCGTTCGCGATGCCGGGTCCGAAGATGGTGAGGCCGAGCATGGACAAGGCCGCGAGAATCAGGGTCAGGGCGTCGCTGATGGTCGGGGGATTGTTCAGAATGCCAGTGAACTGACCGAAGATCGTCGAGCCGATGCCGACGATCACGGCGAGCACGAGGATCTTCACGCCTGACGAGACCACGTTGCCTAGCACCTTCTCCGCGAGGAAAGCGGTGCGGCCGAAGAGGCCGAAGGGCACGAGGACGAAGCCCGCCAAGGTCGTGAGCTTGAACTCGATCAGGCTGACGAAGAGCTGGATCGCCATGATGAAGAAGCTGATGACGACGATCATCCAGGCGATCAGCAGGATGGCGATCTGGATGAAATTGTCGAAGAAGCTGGCAAAGCCCATCAGCCCCGAAATTGCGGTGAGAATCGGCTGACCGGCGTTGACGCCGACCTGAGCAATGCGCCCGGGCTGAAGGAGTTGCGCCTGGCTCAGCGTCCCGCCGCTGGCTTCGATGCCGAGGCCCGCGAAGGAGTTGTAGATGATTTTCGCGAGGTTGTTGTAGTTGCTGATGATGAAAGCGAAAACACCGATATAGAGCGTTTTCTTGATCAATCGCGCGAGGACATCCTCGTCGGGCGCCATCGCCCAGAAGAGGCCGGCCAGAGTGATGTCGATGGCGATGAGCACGCCGGCGAGCCAGCGGACATCGCCCTGCACGAGGCCGAAGCCGGAATCGATATACTGGGTGAAGACGCCCAGAAAATTGTCGACGACGCCGGCGCCGCCCATGTCGCCTATCGATCCTCAGGGTTATCGGCGGGCTTCTGTTCGCTCGTTGGTGTGGACGAGGCGGGCTCAGTGGGAGGAGAGGCGAAGAAGCGACGTCGGTTCTCGGCCCACGCGGCTTTGCAGGCGGCGTCTTCCTCAACGGCCATGCCGATCGCCTGGCAGCGCGCCAGCTCGCGGGCGAGCGCATCGCTCGGGATGGAAGGGACGGGCAGCGGCGCGCGCGCCGGCTCTTCGTCGTAACGGCGGTGAACGGCGACCGCGACGATCGCCAAGGCGATCAGGACGAACCCGATGGCGCGGCGCATTGCGGCGAAGTCAGGGGGTTGGTCGGCCATCAGTGGAACATCTGCGCGGAACCGGGCTGGTAGCTCTGGCCGTAGCTGAGAAAACTGGTGAGCTGCTGCTGCGCCTGCGCCTGGTTCGCGACATTGCGGGCGCCTTCAAGGCTCTGGGCGCGCGAGATCGCCGCCATGACGGCGGTTAGATCCGCAAGCTGCCGGGTCTGGAGCGCGACGAGCTGGTTGCCGGACTGGGCAGCCTGGAGCGCCCCCGAGGCCGATTGGCTCGAGGTGATCAGCGCTTGGATCTGCGTGCTGGTGCTGTTGAGGTTCTGCACCACGCCGGCCTGCACGCGCATGGCGTCCTGGAAGCCGGCGAGCGAGTTTTGCCAACGCGTCTCAGCGCCGGCGAGGAGCTGCTGCGAGGAGGTCGAGCTGGAATAGCTCTGCGGATAGGTCTGCGTGAATGCCTGATTGATCGTTGTCACGTTGTAGGCGATGCGCTGGGCCTGGGTGAGGAGCTGCTCCGTCTGGTTGATCGACTGCTCGAGCTGGGAGAGCGACGAATACGGCAGGCTCGCCAGGTTCTTGGCCTGATTGATGAGCATGTTGGCCTGGTTCTCCAGGCTCTGGATCTGGTTGTTGACCTGCTGCAGAGCCCGCGCGGCGGTGAGCACGTTCTGCGAGAAATTGCTGGGATCGTAGACGATCACTTGCGCGCGGGCGGGGACCGCGGCGGTCGCGAGCGTCAAGGCGACGCTTGCGGCGAGCGCCGCGCGAAGGCGACGAGCGTTCATCCGGAAATCTCCTCACTGCGGTTGACGAGCATTTCGGCGGCCCAATCGAGGCCCTTGCCGCGCAGCCATGCGGCGGCGAATCCCTCACGACCGTGTGCCGCGATCGTCTCGGCGATGGCCGTCTGGTCGGTCTTGGAAGAGGCGGCGGTGAAGGCCAGCGCGACCTCGCTCAAGCCGAGTTCGAACAGGCGATTGCCGTGACGCGACTGGCAGTAGTAATCGCGCTTGGGCGTCGAACGGCTGAGGATTTCGATCTGACGATCGTTCAGGCCGAAGCGGCGGTAGATGGTCGCGATCTGGGGTTCGAGCGCACGCTCGTTGGGCAGGAACACGCGTGTGGGACAGCTCTCGATGATGGCGGGCGCGATGGCGCTGCCGTCGATGTCAGCGAGCGACTGGGTGGCGAAGATGACGCTGGCGTTCTTCTTACGTAGCGTCTTCAACCATTCGCGAAGCTGGCCGGCGAAGCCGCGATCGTCGAGGGCGAGCCAGCCCTCGTCGATGATGAGCAGGGTGGGGCGCCCATCGAAGCGGTCCTCGATACGGTGGAAGAGATAGGAAAGAACCGCCGGCGCGGCGCTGGCGCCAATGAGGCCCTCTGTCTCGAATGCCTGGACGTCGGCCTCGCCGAGGCGCTCGGTCTCGGCATCCAGCAATCGTCCCCAGGGCCCGCCGATCGTATAGGGCTGCAAGGCCTGCTTCAGGGCGTTCGACTGCAGGAGCACCGACAGGCCGGTGATCGTCCGCTCCGCGACGGGGGCGGAGGCTAGCGAAGTCAGCGCCGACCACAGATGCTCCTTGAGTTCGGGCGTGATCGACACGGCCTCGCGGGCGAGCAGCGTCGCGATCCACTCGGCCGCCCAGGCGCGCTCGCTCGCGCCGTCGATGCGAACGAGCGGCTGGAGAGCTGCGGGCTCGGCGATATCGTCGCCGAGCGCGCCGCCGAGATCGTGCCAGTCGCCGCCCATGGCAAGCGCGGCGGCCCTGATGCTGCCGCCGAAGTCGAACGCGAAAACTTGAGCGCCCGCATAGCGGCGGAACTGCAGCGCCATCAGCGCGAGCAGCACGCTTTTTCCCGCGCCCGTCGGACCGACGATCAGCGTGTGGCCGACATCGCCGACATGCAGGGAAAACCGGAACGGCGTCGAGCCTTCCGTCTGCGCGAAGAACAGCGGCGGCGCCTGGAAATGCTCGTCCCGTTCCGGCCCGGCCCAGACTGCCGAGAACGGCATCATATGCGCGAGATTGAGGGTCGAGATCGGCGGCTGGCGGACATTGGCGTAGACGTGACCCGGCAGGCTGCCGAGCCACGCTTCGATCGCGTTGACCGTCTCGCGCATGCAGGTGAAGTCGCGGCCTTGAACGGATTTCTCCACCAGGCGCAGGCGATCGTCGGCGATGTTGGGGTCCTCGTCCCAGACGGTTACGGTCGCGGTGACATAGGCCTGCCCGACCAAGTCCGAGCCCAGCTCCTGGAGCGCGGCGTCGGCGTCGAGCGCCTTGTTGGCGGCGTCGCTGTCCATCAGCACCGACGCCTCGTTGGTCATCACCTCCTTCAGGATCGCCATGATCGACTTGCGCTTGGCGAACCACTGGCGACGGATGCGGGCGAGCGCCTTAGCCGCGTCGGTCTTGTCGAGACAGATCGCGCGCGTCGACCAGCGATAGGGGAAGGCGAGCCGGTTGAGTTCGTCGAGCAGGCCGGGCCAGGTCTGCGAAGGGAATCCCATGATGGTGAGCGTGCGCAGATGCATGCGGCCGAGCCTCGGCTCGAGACCGCCGGTCAGTTCCTCGTCGGTGAGGATGGCGTCGAGATGCATCGGCGTCTCAGGGATTCGCACGCGCTGGCGGCGGGTCGAGACGCAGGAATGGAGATAGGTCAGCGTGTCGGCATCGTCGAGCCAGTCGGCCTCGGGCATGAAGCCCTCGATCAACGCCAGCACGCGATTCGTTCGGTCGATGAAGCCATCGAGCGCCATGCGCCAGTCGGCGCGATCGCGCGAGCGGCCCTCATAGAGCCAGCTCTCGGCCCTCGAGGCGTCCTCGGCGGGCGGGAGCCAGAGCAGCGTCAGGAAATACCCGCTCTCGAAATGCGCGCCTTCTTCTTCGAACTGAGCGCGGCGCTCCGCATCGACGAGGCCAGAGGCGGCGTCCGGAAATTGGTTGCGCGGATAAATGTTGGCAGGCTGACGCTGCGCCTCGATGAAAATCGCCCAGCCGGATCCCAGGCGACGCAGGGCGTTGTTGAGCCGCCCGGTGATCGCGACGAGCTCGGCGGGCGTCGCCGAGTCCAAATCAGGACCGCGGAACCGAGCCGTGCGCTGGAACGAACCGTCCTTGTTGAGGATGACGCCCTTCTCGACCAGCGCCGCCCAGGGCAGGAAGTCGGCGAGGGTCTGTGACCGGCGGCGATATTCGGCGAGGTTCATCATCGGCGGCCCCTCATGCAATCATGTGCTGGGGGTAGCGCAGGTGCCGGCGCACCACGTCGACGAAGGCGGCATCGCGCTTGGCGGCCCAGACCGCCGCGAGATGGCCGATCAGCCAGATGACGGCGCCGACGATCCAGAGGCGGAGGCCCAAACCAACGGCGGCGGCGAGCGTGCCGTTGAGGATCGCCACGGCGCGCGGCGCGCCCCCTAACAGGATCGGCTCGGTCAGCGCGCGGTGGACGGGCGCGTAGAATCCGATGACGGGCTCAGCCTGATCCATCAGATCAACGCTCCGCCGGAGAAGGAGAAGAACGACAAAAAGAAGCTCGACGCGGCGAAGGCGATCGACAGGCCGAAGACGATCTGGATCAGCCGCCGGAACCCGCCGGAGGATTTGCCGAAGGCGAGCGCCAGGCCGGTGACGATGATGACGATCACCGACATGACTTTGGCGACCGGGCCCTGGATGGATTCCAGGATCTGGTTGAGCGGCTGCTCCCAGGGCATGTTGGAGCCGGCGGCGCAGGCGGGCGCCGTGGCGAGGGCGAAGAAGGCGAAGGCGCAGGCCGTCGCGACGCGATAACGTAGAGTTTGAAACGGCGGCATCACGGTTCTCCTGCTGGGGTGAGGACGTAGTCGCCGGTCGGGCCGAGACCCGTCACCGCGGCGAGTTCGGCGAGCCTGCGGGCCGAGCCGCGGCCGACAAGGACGGCGATCAGGTCGATGGTCTCGGCGATCAGCGCGCGCGGGACGGTGACGACCGCTTCCTGGATGAGTTGCTCGAGCCGTCGGAGCGCTCCGATCGCGGAACCGGCGTGCAGCGTGCCGACGCCGCCGGGATGGCCGGTGCCCCAGGCCTTCAGAAGATCGAGCGCCTCGGCGCCGCGAACCTCGCCGATGGGGATGCGGTCGGGCCGGAGGCGAAGCGCGGAGCGCACGAGATCGGAAAGCGAGGCGGCGCCGTCCTTGGTGCGCAGCGCCACGAGGTTCGGCGCGGCGCATTGCAACTCGCGGGTATCCTCGATCAGCACCACGCGGTCGCCGGTCTTGGCGACCTCGGCGAGGAGCGCATTGACCAGGGTGGTCTTCCCGGTCGATGTGCCGCCGGCGACGAGAATGTTCTTGCGTTCTCGGACCGCGACACGCAGCAACTCCGCCTGCGCGCCGGACATGACGCCGGCCTCGACATAATCATGAAGCGTGAACACGGCGACGGCCGGACGACGAATGGCGAAGCACGGCGCCGCGGCAACCGGAGGCACGAGGCCCTCGAACCGCTCGCCGCTTTCCGGCAGCTCGGCGGAAACGCGGGGAGAGCCGGGATGCACTTCGACGCCGACATGATGGGCGACGAGCCGGACGATCCGCTCGGCGTCAGCGGGCGCAACGCGGCGACCGGTATCTTCCAATCCGCCCGACAGCCGGTCGATCCAGAGCCGGCCATCGGGATTGAGCATCACCTCGACAATCCCAGGGTCTTCGAGATAGCCGGCGATCGCCGGTCCAAGCGCGGTGCGCAACATGCGCGCGCCGCGGGCGAAGGCCTCGGACGGGAAGGGAACTGTCGGCATTACGCGCCCCGCAAACTCGCCTCATCGAGGCGGATGGATCAGCGGGGTCGATTAGAAAGAGCGGGAACCGGGCAAGCGCAACAAGCTTGATGGGATCGTAAGGCTGTGGCGTAGAAAGACAGGGAAACGGCGAAGTCGATACTTATGACTTCGGGTTCTCCGGGGTCTTGGCCAAGCCGGCGGCGTCGACGTCGGACACGATCTCATCGGCGAGCGTTCGACCGCGCGCCAGTCGTCGACCCAAGGCCTCGACGAAGGCGTCATAGCGCTCCCGGCCCTTCGCCTGCGCCGCCGCTTGGGCGGTATCCGGCAAGGGCGGGGTGCTGGTCAGCCAGAAGCGCACGAACAGCGCCAGCGCCTCGTTCGAGATGGTGACGTGCCGTTCGAGCCGCTCGATCTGCCGAGTCATGCGATCGAGCCGCCGGGCGAGCGCGGCTTCCAACCGATCGGCGCCGTCGGGAGATAAATGCGAGGCCAGCGCCGTCTCCACGACCAGCGCCTGCGGGATCCGCTTCCTGGCGGCGTAGTCGGTAAGCTTGCCGGCGAGATCCGGCGGCAGGCGGAAAGTATGCTTGGTGCGCATTTCCGCTCACAGCCCCATGTCGTCGGCAGGATCGAGCGAGACCTGCCGGGCGATCGTGCGGACCTGCCGCTGCATCACGCGAAGGCGCTGCGCATCGTCGTCCGGTTCGTCTTCCCCCAATTCGAACTCCTGTGCGGGCTGACGTGGCTCGGGAACGATCTCCTCATGCGCGGGGAGTTCGGGTTCGCGGCGGATGCCGGAATTGTCCGGATCTTCGATCTGCGCCGGTGGCGGCGCCACGATCGACTCCGCCCAATCGTCGCTGCGCGCTGGACGCGCTGGGCCGGGTTGGCTGACGGCTTCGATCGCGCGGGACCACTTGGGCGGCGGTAGAATGCGCGACTGCAATTGCGGGTCCTCGAAGTAGCGCGCCTTCTTGGCGCGGATCGGATGACAGCCGGAGACCAGCACCAGTTCGTCGTCATGGGGGAGCTGCATGACCTCGCCTGGCGTCAGCAGCGGTCGCGCGGTTTCCTGGCGCGACACCATCAGGTGGCCGAGCCACGGGCTCAGGCGATGGCCGGCATAGTTCTTCATCGCGCGCATCTCGGTGGCGGCGCCGAGCGCGTCGGACACGCGCTTGGCGGTCCGCTCATCGTTGGTCGCGAAGCTCACGCGCACATGGCAGTTGTCGAGGATGGAGTTGTTCTGGCCGTAGGCTTTCTCGATCTGGTTCAGCGACTGTGCGATGAGGAAACTCTTCAGGCCGTAGCCAGCCATGAAGGCCAGCGCGCTCTCGAAGAAATCGAGGCGGCCCAGCGCCGGAAATTCGTCGAGCATCAGCAGCAGGCGATGGCGCCGTCGCTTCGACTCCAGTTCTTCCGTCAACCGTCGGCCAATTTGGTTGAGGATCAGCCGAATGAGCGGCTTGGTGCGGCTGATGTCCGAGGGCGGCACGACGAGGTAGAGGGTCGCGGGCCGAGCGTCTTCGACAAGATCGCGGATGCGCCAATCGCACTGGCGCGTCACGGCCGCTACCACGGGATCGCGATAGAGGCCAAGGAACGACATGGCGGTCGACAGCACGCCAGATCGTTCGTTCTCACTCTTGTTCAGAAGCTCGCGCGCGGCGCTGGCGACGACGGGATGCACGCCGCGTTCGCCCAGATGCGGCGTCGTCATCATCGCGCGCAACGTCGTCTCGATCGGGCGCTTGGGATCGGAGAGGAAACTGGCGACGCCGGCGAGCGTCTTGTCGGGCTCGGCGTAGAGGACATGCAGGATCGTGCCGACCAGCAGCGAATGGCTGGTTTTCTCCCAATGGTTCCGCCGTTCCAGCGCGCCTTCCGGATCGACCAGCACATCCGCGATGTTCTGGACGTCGCGCACCTCCCATTCGCCGCGGCGCACTTCAAGCAAAGGATTGTAGGCGGCGCTCTGCGCATTGGTCGGATCGAAAAGCAGCACGCGGCCGAACCGCGCCCGCCATCCGGCGGTCAGCGACCAGTTCTCGCCCTTGATGTCGTGAACGATCGCCGAGCCCGGCCAGGTCAGCAGCGTCGGCACGACCAGGCCGACGCCCTTGCCGCTCCGGGTCGGCGCGAAGCAAAGCACGTGCTCGGGGCCATCGTGGCGCAGGTAGTCGCCGCGCCAACGGCCGAGAAGCACGCCATCGTGATCAAGTAGGCCGGCCTCGCGGACTTCACGCGCCTCGGCCCAGCGTGCGGAGCCGTAGGTCGTGACCCGTTTGACGTCCCGCGCGCGCCACACCGACAACGCGACGGCCACAACGACTGCGGCGATTCCGCCGGACGCCGCGATATAGGCGCCCTCGACGAAGATGCCCCGCGCGTAAGCGTCAAACGCGAACCACCACCAGAAGAAGGCGGGTGGATGGTAGAAGGGCCAGCCGAACAGCTCGAACCAAGGGCGCCCGAGCTGTGGTTGGAAGCCGAGCCGCCACGCTGTCCACTCCGTCGCCGCCCACAGGAAGGCGAGCACGACGGCGCTGACAAGGAGCACCTGGCCCCAGAGGATTTTCGTCGCATTCATGGCGCAGGGGGATCAAGAGACCCTTCTATGGCGCGTTCAAGCCCGAATTGCTGGCGGGCGCGTTTCAGGATAGGGCGGCGAAGGATTCGGACGGCTTGTGGGTCAGCGTGATGACGGCAATATCTCGTATCTCAGATGCGAGATAATTCTTGACTGTTTAAGCCTGGAGCAGGATCAACGCGCATCTGAGATGCGAGATAATCCGATGACCATCCATCTTGTCGGCGAAACCATCGACGCCAAGCGGGCGCACCTTCGGGCCCAAGCGGGCGAGCTGATCCAGCTTGTCCGCGGCGTTTATGTCGATCACGACGGGGACGCGGAGGCCGCGATCCTCGGCCATGCCGTCCGCATCGCCCATTATCTCTACCCAAAGGCCTATTTGTCGTCCGCGAGCGCGGTTCTCCTGGCGCCCACGCCGGACGGAAGACTTTTCATTAGCGGCCGGCGCAATCAACGCACCCGCCTGCGCACCCTTGAGATCGTCCAGAACGAGGCGCCGCCGCATCCGTCGACGGCGATAGCGGTGATCGGCGACGATCTGGGGGAGTTGCGTATCGATGTGTCGTCGCCGCGCCAGCGATTCCTGGAAGCCTTTCGGCTGAGGAGTGAGCACGCCAGCGCGGTCACCGTGGACATGCGAACTCAGATGGCGGCGCGTCTGGTCGAAGAGCATGGGTCCCCGCAGGCTGCGGCCGGCGCGGTCTGGGCGCTGGCTCGCGAGAATGCTTGGTATCGCGAAGGCGAGGGCGCCGAGCGCTACCTCCTGGCCCAGCCGGGAACGGCCAAGGCTCCAGTCAACAAGGCGGCGCTCGACCTTCTCGTCGCCTGGCACGGCGACCCGCTCGGACGGCTGACGCATGACGGTTTCGAATGGCGATGGAAACCGCAAAAGCGCGTTGGGCCGGCGCTGGTGCGGGAGACCACGCCGGGAAAGCTTCCGGCCTTCATCGAGTCGCTCCTGCCCGAAGGCTGGCTCGCGCAGGTTCTGCATGAACGCGACGAACGCGAGGCGCTTCGCCGCGGCCGGCGCTATATGTCGAACATCGCCATCGTCGAAAGCCGCGAGGAACTGGCCGCGTTGCCGGCCGACGTCCTCGCCGCGCCGCTCGCTGCCTTCACCGATGCAGGCCGGTTCACCGGACGCTATGCCGGACCGGCGCGCGGGGAGATCGAGGAGACTTTCGAGCAGAATCTCGCGCGCATCTTCGCGCGCGCCGAGACGCCCCGCCTGTCGGGCGTCCAGATCAAGGCGCCGATGAGCCTTGCCGCCGACGGCGCTCTCGTCCCGGCCATCGACCAGCCGTTCACGCACATTCTCAAACCGGCCGGTACGGCCGGGTTCGCGGCGTTGCCCGTCGTGGAGTGGCTCTGTCTCGAGTTCGGACGTGCGGCCGGTTTTGACGCCCCGGCAGCGGCGCTCATTGAAATGCCCGATGGCATGTCGCCGGCGCTGGTGGTCGAGCGTTTCGACATCCGGCGCGGTCCCAAGGACCAACGCCGCCTTGCGCTGGAGGACTTCTGCTCGATCCTGGATCTTCCGGCTTCGGCAAAATACGACGGCACGATCGAACGCATTGCCAGGGGCCTGCGGCCGCTGTCGACCGAACCTGCGGCTGACCTTGAAATCCTGTTTAAGCGGGCCGTCTTCGCCTGGCTGATTGCTGATGGCGACATGCACCTTAAGAACCTCGCCATGCTCAAAACGGCCGACGCTGGAGCCAAAGCGTTCACGTCCGTCCGGTTTGCGCCGCTCTATGACGCCGTCACCACGCGCGTCTTTCCGGGGTTGGGCGGGGACCGGATGGCGTTGAAGCTCAATGGCAAGGACGACCGGCTGAGCCTGCAAGACTTCCTCGCACTGGCGCGCACGATCGGTCTGCCGACGGGCGAAGCCGAGGCGACGGTGGTTGAGCTTGCGTCGCGTCTCGCGGCGCGCGCCGCATCGTTGCGCCTGCCCGATTTTGCGGGTCGATCGGACAGTGCCCGAGCCGCGCAAGACAAGGTGATCGCCATCGTGACCGAGCGATCCGCCGCCTTCGCGCGGTAACGCGCAGCCATGGCCGCCCAGCGTGTGAAACGTGCGGGGTTCCAACGCCGATCGGCGCAATAATTGAAATAATTGACTCGATCGGGGTCGAGTTGCGGGGCCGATTCGCATTCACATAGCCTGCACCCAGCCCGGACGCTCGCGGCTCAGGTCGCAATAGGCCGCTCGGGGTCAGGCGCAGCAGTCAACCACCCCGGGGCCGGAGGCTCGGGCCACCGTTCGTTTCCCCAATTCGACACCAATCACATTCCTATTCCCCTTCTGCGCCCAAAATTCCATTCAACCGTTCCACCGGGCGCCATTACGCCTGAAACTTCTCTTCCGAGTTGCCGCTCCAGCGCGGGCCGCCAGGGCACGAGCTGGAAACCGAGACCATCATCGATCATGGCGAACCGCCCCGAGGCGAGCGTGACACGCTGGCGATAGACGCCGGCGACGTGCTCGCCTTCGGCAGACGGGCGATGCGCGAGGCCGGTTTCAGCCGCGAGTTTTGCAGATGCCTCGCCCAGCTCGCGCTGCTTCAGGGTGTCGAGCAGATCGCGCGCGAATACGACCCGCTGGCCCTGCCGGCGCGCCATGCCCTCCTCAACGAGGTGATCGACACGACGCTCCATTGCCTCGCGAACTTCGGCGCCGAATCCTCCGCCGCTGTTCGCCGGTTCGCGCGCGAGAAGCTGACGGTCGATCCAGGTCGCGCCTGACGCGGTGACCTGCGCCTCAATAGCGAGGTCCGAACGCGTAGCAAGGGACAGCCGCTTCCGCCCGCTCGCATCTTCATACGATCGCGCCTCGACGATCGCGCCGGGTCTGGCGTCGCCGGTCATTTCCAAGTCGGGAAAGCGCAGATGATGGGTCCGGCCATCGACGCCCTCGACAATCGTGTATGCCGATCCCTTCAGCTCGTCGTGCAGCCCGCGCGCGACCAGCCGGCCGAGGACAGGAGCGGCTGGGTCATCGCCGTGCAAGGCGAAGCCGGAGACATCCGGTTCACGGCCGGCGCCGATCATCGCGCGGTGCATGGTTTTGATGATGTCGCCGCGGATTGAAAGGTCGCGCAGCGTCTGCTCGGCGCCGGGCTTCAACGTCCAACACGCCGTGCCGACTTTCTCGGCGAGCCCGAGCCGTTCGAGCTTTGCCGCGCGGCCTAGCATAAGCCGGCGCAGCTCGGGGTCTTCGTCCGACGCGCCAAGTCGTAGATTCGCGACGCCGGCGCAGTCGTCGGCGATGTTCCGCAGCGCCCGATCGAGGCTGGTCCAGCGCTCGGCCTCGACTTCCTTCTCCAGGGACGATCGGATTTCCTGCTCGCTGCGCGGGCCGAGCTCCAAGGAGACGCGCTCGGCGGCGCGATCGCGGAAGCCCCGACTGATGTAGTCGCGACTGATGACGAGGTCCTGGCCGTCGTCGGCGCGACCGCGGATCAGGAGATGGACGTGCGGATTGTCGGTGTTCCAGTGGTCCACAGCGACCCAGTCGAGCTTCGTTGCGAGGTCCCGCTCGGCATCCGCCATCAGTTCGCGCGTGAAGGCGCCAACGCTCTCGAGCTCGGCGGCGTCTTCTGGAGAAACAATGAACCGGAAATGATGCCGGTCATTTTCGCATCGCTCGGCGAAGGCTTGCGTATCGGCCGCATCGGAGTCCGCGCCAAACATCCGTGCGTCCGTTCCGTCCCGCGTTACTCCCTCGCGCTTGAGATAAGCGATGTGCCTTGTCAGCGGCGCCGAGGCGAATCGCTTGCCGTGGTGGCGTACGATCCGGGCCATGACGACGACACGCCGGGCGCGTGATCGCGATGACAGGGCGAGAGCGGCGCTGCGTCCTCGGCCGAAGGTCGAGCGCTGCTTGCCGCCGGTGGTTCGGCCGAAGTTCTTCCCCGTGTGGCCGGCCTTCTTGGCCGCCCGCATCGCCTCGCCGACAAACGACTTCGGACGCTTGGCCCCCTGGGCGCCGTGTCGGATGCGGCCGGGCTGGATGTGGAACTCGTCGTCACGGGTCGTCATGGTCGTGGGACCATTGTCAAATCCGCGCGATGGCGCTCGAAGGATTGAGATTGTTGGAATTTTTGCCGCAAGCGCCAGCAGGCCCTGTTGCTCCGACGCCAAAAATATCCAACCCAACCAACCACATGCGTCCGACGCCAGTCGGCGCTTTTATCTTGCCGTCCGTGGCCCGTGTCCCCGAGCTCCCGATGCCCCGCCGCCGAACATGCGATGATCCCCGACAAGCTGCGAGGAAGTGCGATTTGAATCATTGCGGCCGAAGCGCCGCGATGCGACGCACGAAGAGGTCGCCCGACTGTGGCGCGAGGCCCGACAGATCGACAATTGCGCGGTCGGTCGGTCTGCGTTCCGGCTGCAATGTGGGTGATGACCGATCGTCGGCTGGCTCGCTCTCGGCCTGCACGGGGAACAGCAGCGCTCGCAGCCAAGCGGCGGCGTCAGCGACGACGAGAGGCCTATCGTCGAACTGTCTGCCGCCGATGATCGGCGCCAGCATTGCGACGTATTGCTGAGTCTCGATGGGCAGCGGTCGACCGGTGCGCAGATGCTCCTCGTATCGACGCGGTCCCGCATTGTAGGCCGCGAGGAATCCCGACGCGCCGTAGCGATCAAGCATCTCGCGAAGATACGCGGCGCCGGCCAATATGTTGTCGCGTGGATCGCAGGGGTTTGCGCCGAGAGCATAGCGGGCGCGCAACGTGGCGTAGGTCGCGGGCATGATCTGCATCAGGCCCATGGCGCCTTTGGGCGACAAGGCTCGCGCATGGGCGCCACTCTCGAGATGCATCACAGCGCGTAACAAATGCGCCGGCACGTCAAACCGACGCGACGCTTCGGTAATAAAATCCGCGAAGCGATCGGTGGGATGTATCGACGTCGTTCGCGACGTCGGGGACGCCGGCTCGGCGTGGGCTGTGCCGCTCGCCAACATCATTGATGTCGCATAGATCGATGCGATGAACATGATTTCCCAGAGCGATGGCAAACGCGCGGCCATGCTAGCGCCCGGTCTGAGTGAGTGGTTGATGCGCCGGCTGGGCGTTCGTCCAGGACGACCGCCGTGCGTAACGGCGGTGTCGATCTTGGCCGGGACGGAGGAGGGGTTCGATTCCCGATCGATCGGAAGAGGGACGTAAGCTTCGCAGAGCGGCGGCATGGTCAGTCCTCCCTGACGATCCAAAGTGGCTTCGCGCGGCCAACGACAGAGGCGATGGGCAGCGGCCCGAAATACCGACCGTCAAAGGAGTTGGCGGACTGTCGGTTCATGAGGAAGACGTCGCCTTCGGCGACGACGCGACAGCCTTGCCAAAGGGGTAGCGCGCGGCCATGGCTGTCGCGCTCGCGCGCGTCTCCGACCGCTATGGAATTGACGGTGATCGTGCGGCCGATACGGCAGACGGTTTGACCGGGGAGCGCCAGAACGCGCTTCAACAGCGGCACGCCGCGCGGCAGGTATCCGCCATCGGCAAGGAACGCCGCGACGTCTTCGGGCGGCGTGACGACCACCAAATCATCGATCTGGATTTGGGTCGCTCGCCCGACGATATAAAGACCGATCGGCGCGCTCGCGCTCGCGTTCCAGATGAACCGTGGACACCGGTCGATTGCGGACGGAAGCGCGGCGGCGGAGACGCCCAACACCGTGGCGACGAGCATGGCGGCGCGGCCGGTCATGCGCCCGCTCTCTGCCGAAGAAGCCAGGCGTTGTGGCGAGCCGGCGTGTAAGGCCGCGGCTCCTCGCCGGCGGTCAGGCGGTTGTGGACATGTCGCCAGTGGTCGGGCGCGGCGTCGCTGGGATCGATGCCAGCGGCCTCCATGGCGTCGATCGTCTGGAGCACGCGTTCGACCTTGGGCCAGCCGGCGGTGCGCAGAAGGATGTCGCCGCCGGGGCGGACGAAAGGCAGGGTCGAGAACGCTTCGCCCGGCGCGACCGCGCGTATGACATCGATGCGCGAAACGACGGTGCCGAAGTCGTTCGACGCCCAGCGGACGAAGGCGAAAATGCTGCCAGGCGCGAAGCTGACGATGCGCCGGTGGCGATCGAGGATCTTGTCGGAGACAATTTTGCCGAACCTGATCCAGTGCTCGATCCGCTTCTCGAGCCAGGTGAGTTCGACGTGAGTAAAGTTCGCAGCGATATCGCTCACGACGCGCCTCCTGCTTTGTCCGGGAATTCGCGCGCGAAGAGCTCGCGCAGCATGTCGGCGACGGTCACCCCGCGCTGGAAGGCGACGACCTTGATGCGCCCGCGCAGCTCTGGAGTGACGTCGATGGTGAGTTGGGCCGTGAACACGTCGCCCTTGCCGTCGTTCGTTGCGACCGGATCGGGTCGCCGAACCCATGCCTCCGGGTCGGTCGGCCGCGCGACGAAGGCGCGTTTGGAATCGCGGCCGCTCATCGCGCGAGCGCCCCGACTTCGGCGGTGAGCGCCATGATCTCGCGTGTCGCGGGACCGACTGCCTCCAGCTCGCCGGCAAGCCGGCCGGTGCGTGCGGCGTCGGCGAAGATGACGCGCTGACCGATGCGGGAAGCGAGCACCGGCGGCTCATGATCGGCGAGCGCCGCGGCGGTCTCGCGTGCGATCACGGTGCGCATGGCGCAACGATTGAGGACGAAGCGCGCTGCGAGCTCGGAGCGGAAGATGCGCGCCTCGTCGATCAGTTTCAGCGTCTCGCCGGAAGCCCAGCCGTCGAAGGGCGACGGTTGCGCGGGAACCAGCACCAGATCGGCCGCGAGCAATGTCGAGCGCATCAGCGATGCGACACGCGGCGGCCCGTCGATCACGACATGATCGACGTCACGCGCAATCTCCGGCGCCTCGCGGTGGAGCGTGTCGCGAGCGAGGCCGATGACGCCGAACAGGCGTGGGAGGCGTTCTTTCGCGCGCTGTTCGGACCAGTCGAGCGCCGAGCCTTGCGGGTCCGCATCGATGAGGGTGACGCGCTTGCCCTGCCGAGCCCATTCGCCGGCGAGATGCAGCGCCAGCGTCGTCTTGCCGACGCCGCCTTTCTGATTGAGGAGCGCGACGATCATGGCGCGCTCCCCGCTGCTGGCGGACAATTGTCCTCAACGGCAAAGAACGCGCTTTCCGTTAGAAAGAATCCGAAGGATTCTAGGTTAGATAAGTTACGGGCTCCGCAATCTATTGAGCGCCATGGCTTTTCGCCCGAATTCGGTCCGCGATAGCACGGGGATCGGGTCCCCGATGGCACGGGAGCTGTGGTCCTTGATGGCACGAAGGGATTCACAGGTTATCCCCAGGGCAGGCCGCGCGCTGAAAACGCCGCAAGGGCTGCGCGAGCGGATTAATGGATGACGGTTTGAACTCGAGCCGCTCTCCGCCAGAGGCGTTGCGCTCGATCGCCAGGCTGTAGCCGGGCAAGGGCTGGCGGCGGACGATGTCGCGCAGGTCGTATGCGAAATGCTTGATCGGCGAGAGGCTGCCGGACTTGGCGTGCAGATAGGCGAAGTTGAAGCTCCAGCCATATTCCTGACGGCCGCCATGCTTGCGCACGAGGCGATAGAGCCAGCGCTCGATGCCGCCGGTCAGTGCGAAATAGTCTCGATCGATGGTGAGAACGAGCGCGTCATCGAGGACGCCGACGTAGAACCAGTCGGGCAGGATCATCTCGATCCCAAGCGCGCGGCCGTGGGCGTCGGACGTCTCCTTCCATTCGTTGATCCAGGAAAAGCGATGACGACGACGTTCGGCCGGCTGCCGGATCGAGGTCGCGACCGTGGTGGACTGGAGCCGGTCGAGCCCGGCCTTGAGCCGCTGATAGTCGCGGGCGCTGGCGCCGCGGCCGACGAAGGTCAGGATCTCGTATGGCGTCGCCGCCATCAGGCGGGAGGTCTTGAGGCCGGCGTCTCGCGCGTGGACGATCTGGGACGCCGCCCAGATCAGCACATCGGCGTCCCAGATGGTCGCCATGCCATGCTCTGGGACGGCCTCCACGCGGATAGAGATCGGGCCCGCCCTGAAATCAATCGGGGCCAGGCGCTTCGACTTGGCGAGGGAGAAGAAGGGATAGGCCATGAGGTCCTGCGCGTCGCGCGGCGCGAGATCGCCGGGAAGCGCGCGGAACAGATCGAGCTGTTCACGCGCCGAATTCTCGCGATGATGGGGAAACACGCGCTTGCTCGACATGAGAGTCAGCGCCGCGGCCGGCCGGCATAGGCCAGGGGGACGGCGCCATGGCGCTTGGCGGGAAAGACGGTTCCGACGCCGGGATCGGAGGTCGAACTCTTGGCGCCGACATCGGCCCAAGCCTGGAGGTCGTCGAGCGCATAGACCACGCGGCCGCCGATCTTGCGGTACTTCGGACCCGTGCCGTAGGTGCGGTGCTTCTCCAGCGTGCGACCGGATAGACCGAGGAAGCGCGCGGCTTCGGGCGTTCTGAGAAAGCGCGGCGGCAAACCGGCCAGGGGATCGGGCATTTGAGGGCCTCCGTGATCTCGTGGAGCGCCGCCGAGGTCAGCGGAGCGTTGGAGGTCACGTTGGCGGAGCAGAACGGCGAAGGGGGATGCCGAATATGAGGGGGTGGATTTGTGGCGCCCCCTCTCAGCGGGAACGGTTCGCTACTGCTTTCGACGCGACAGGTGCAGCAGTTTGCGGTAGCCGCCGCGCATCAGCGCCAAACCACTTCGCACAAGGCGAATGGTCCGGTTGCGCAAGTCGTGGGTCTTCCAGGCTCGTTCGGGAATGCGTTTGGCTCCGAACAGACCCTCGGCGATCGTCCGATAAGTGGCGCCCTCGTTTCGGGCGTCAAGGGCGCGGAGCGCCAGCGCCAGCCGCTGTCGGCGCTGTCGAGAAAGCTGATGGAAAGCCGGGCCAGCACAACGCCCATTGAGCGCGCGCCAGAGACGGCGCGCGGCATGCACGCGAATATCGAAGACATCGTCGAACGGCAGTTCGACGGCGTAAGACTCGCCGATGACCGGCGCCTCTTTCAAAAAGACCCGGTGCTCGATCCCGCAAAGGCGGAAAAGAACATGCCAACCGTCAGACGCTCGCCGTGACTCGTCCGCGAACAAATCCGCCAGATCGAGGACATTCTCGGCGGCGCCGGTGAGGGTTCGAACGATTGGAACAATTGTCGGCAGAACTTCCGGCGCCCAGAATATCGCTTGATCGTGCGAAGATAGTCCTGGGTCAGCGGCGAAAACAGAGGCCCCAGCGCTTTCTGAACATCGCGCTCACGTTGGTTTCAGGGTCTGAATGTGCGAGTTCGTGATGATCCCGACGATAATCCGGATTTCGACGAAGACATTCCCAAGCAAGGCCCGTCGGCTCGAGTTCCGCGGCGCGGTCGTATGTCTCCGGTGATCGCCAATCAAAATGGGGCATCGCGTCGTTTTCCCTTTCGGCGTGAGCGGTAATTGATGACGGCGCCATGATTTTGGCGATGATGAGTTGAGGGAAGTCCTCAATTGTGCATCACGCGATGCACAGAAGCGATCGTTGAGGTGCGAACAATTTCGACTTCGGCGCCGCGAACGACGATCTGCTTCAATCCGGCGCTCCGCCGCGCAACAGATGACGATAACCGTGTTCTATCATCCACTTGGCCCGAGCCAGATGGCTTTCGAAGGCGCGCTGTGCGCGTCCTGGCTCGCGATCCGGATCGATGTGCAACACGATCGTCGCAACTTCTCGCCAATCGGCGCCTTCGGCGTCTGCGTCGAGAAGCCGCAGGTAAGTGATCAGGTGCTGTTCGTCGTACGTCGCCAGCGCCGGATCGGTCGGCGCGACATCGGCGACATCGGAATTGAGCGGTGGTTTCCGCATTGGGATCCTGCGTGACAAAGAATGGGCTCCCACCAACGAACGTGCGCTGGCTTACGACACATTCGCCAAAGTTTAGCCTTATTTTAGATAGCGCGAGAGCATGGGTCGAGAATACATATTATAGGAGATAAACCTCATAGTATGTAAAGCCCCAACGTGCGCATATGGACATGCGCAAACTCGTGGGCCGGAATTTCGGGAGATTTCGCAGGGAGAAGGGCTTCACCCAGGAGCGTTTCGCCGAGGTCTCGGGCTTCACGCAGCAATATGTGAGCGATCTGGAACGGGGACGGCGCAACCCGACTGTCGTGACGCTCTTTCATCTCGCCAGCGCGCTTGGCGTCAGTCACATCGATCTGGTCACGCCGGACGACGAGGCGCGCAATGAAGGCGCAAAGGCGTCGAAACGCAAATCCTGAAAACCACGGTTCCGCAAAGCCGGATCCGCGCAAATCAACGCGACACCGACGGGCGCTGGGGTGAAACGCTCCTGTGCCTGGCGCGGCCAGAGCACGAAGCCTTTCGTCGAAACGAGAACGCGAGTGGCGACCAGCGTGACAGCCATGCTGTGGCGCTATTGACGCCATCATCGGCCACCTCGGTGAGTAGGTGCGATGTTACGCCGCCCCCGCGACGATCTGATGTCATGCTCGCGCGTCGAAGGGCGCGACCGGGCGTCGCGGTCGCGGCGCGTTCTTGTTGGCTCGATCCGAGAGCGCAATTCGTCGAGCATGCGATTGCGCGCGCGTATTGCCTTCTTGAGCACCGCGGGCGAGGGAGCGCGCCGCTGTTTTGTTCTCCGCGGTCGGCGAAAGACCGTGAAGACGGGAAAGCCCCGCCCGGAGGACCGGGCGGAGCGTTTGCAGGTCCGGCTCAGTCGCCGTTGGCCTTGCGGCTGCGGGACCAGATGAGGGTGTAGCCTTCGCCGTCCTCGTCGTCGAAGAGGTTGGCGTAGATCGGCGCGTTGAAGCTCGGGTCGTCCAGTTTGACCGAGAGATAGTCGCGGCCCTCGCTGGAGCGCTTCGACCAGGCGGCCCCGATCTCGGCGCGGCCGACATAGATCCGATGGCTGGGGGCGTTGTCGTTGGCCCGGTTGGTCTCGGGGACGATGCGGACGCCCTTGGCCTGGACGCTCAGGGTGACGATCTCGCCCTGGAACTCGCTGCCGGACTTCTTGAAGGAACCGATGTTAGCCATGACACTTCTCCTAGAGCTTTCGGGCTCGCGACCACCGCGGCCTCGATGGCGATCGGGAAGCCGAAGGCGATCGACGCCGCACCCGACGGCCAGGGTCCTCGTCGCGCTTTTTCGCGATGGGGTGGCCTAAGGGCCGGAGCGCAGCGGAGGATGGCGAAGGGGAGACCCCCGCCTTCGCGGGGGCATGCTTTCTTGCCTCGCGAGGAATGGGCGAACCGGGGTCCCCACGGGGCCTGCCCCGCGGGGTGGCAAGCCCAGGGGAAGAAAGTCGATCCGGCGCCGTTGCGGCTCAGGCGATCGAGGCGAAGCCGTCCTTCGGCCAGATCAAGCCATAGAGAGGCCGTGTGGTCCGCGCGCCGAACAGCATCCTCAGGAAAAGACGTGGCGGACGTCGAGCGCCGCGCACAAGAGGTCCGGCCTACCAGGCGAAGAAAAAGGAGCCGTGGCGGATAGAAAGGATGGCGCCCTGATCTGTTCCAACCGGGACGACGACAACGACCCTGCCGCTGGAACGCATCTCGGCGGGCTCAGAGGCGCTGACGGACCCGAGCGCTCCAAGTGCGGCGACGTTCTCGATCGCGCGGACGAGCGGTCGTGGCGCCGATATCCAACCGAGCGACGAGGACGGCGCGGGCTCAGCTCTCGCTGACCGCTGGCGCCAGAGGCAATGATTGAACCGGGCCTGCAACGCGCCGCCCGACCGTCGGCGGGACGAACAAAAACATGCGGGCGAAAGCCGTGCCGCCGACGAGAATGGCGCCGACAACGGCGAACGCCTCGCGCCAGCCTTCGGAGGGGACGGCGACGAGCGCGAGTCCGAGCGTGGCGTGATAGCCGGCGGTAGCCGCCGGCACGGCATAGACGAGCGCGATTACGGCGCGGATGAGCGGCGTTGGCGCCGATGCGAAAGCGATCTGTCCGATCGCCAGGATTGCGCCGCCGGCCAAGACGGCAATGACAAGCGCGCCGATAACGCCCGAGCCGCCGTGGAAGGCGTCGAGACCTATGGTCAGCCCCGCGAAGAAGGGGAGCGCGTAGACGGCCAGCGTGAACAGCAGCCAGCAGAAGAAGCCGACGCCGACAACGCTGAGAACGATGCCTGGAATAAGCATGGTGGAAGCCTTCGTGACAAAAGGTCAGACGGCCGCGCCTTCCACCACCACCACGGCGCGGGCTTCACGATAGCCCAAGTGTCGAGGGTTTGGAATCCGGCGCCGCTGCACATTTCGCCTGATCCGGCGTGTCGTAAGCGAGGCCGGCTCGAATCAGGACGTGAGCTCCCGGCTGCATTGCGGAACTGTTGGTTGTGGATGTGTTGGCGGCGTTTGCCGGCAGCGAATGGCGCCACGCGAAGAAAGTCCTCGCGATCGAACGGCGGGATGGCCGGCCCAGAGCGCTACACGGGCGTGGCCCGGGTTGGCGTCATGTGCAATCCGGACTGAAATGCGGCTTTGAGTAAACGCGGGAATACGCTTCTATGGATGCGCGGGTTTGCGTCTCCGCAGAGTTGCGGCGGCGCTCACGCGCCGCCATTGCCGAACCTCCAAACCGGGATGCCGAGCATTTTGGCTTTGTCGGCGAGGTTTTCCTGAATGCCGGTGCCGGGGAAGACTATGACCCCGATCGGCAGGATTTCGAGCATCTGGTCGTTGCGTTTGAACGGCGCGGCCTTGGCGTGCTTCGTCCAGTCGGGCTTGAAGGCGATCTGCGGCACCTCACGGTTTTCGGCCCATTTGGCGGCGATCAGTTCGGCGCCCTTGGGCGATCCGCCGTGCAGCAACACCATGTCGGGGTGCTTGGCGTGGACCTTGTCGAGCCTGTCCCAGATCAGCTTGTGATCGTTGAAGTCGAACCCGCCGGTGAAGGCGATCTTGGGTCCCGCGGGCAATAGCACTTCGTTTTCGGCCCGGCGCTTGGCGGCGAGGAAGTCGCGGCTGTCGATCATGGCCGAGGTCAGCGTGCGGTGGTTGACTTTCGAGCCTGAGCGCGGCCGCCAGGATGAGCCGGTGTGGCGCCCGAATTGTTCGGCGGCCTGGTCGCGGAAGAACTCCATGCTGTTCCTGCGCTCGATGAGCGTTTGTCCCTCCGCCGTGAGGCGCTCCAGTTCGACCGAGCGGATTTCCGAGCCGTCCTGTTCCTTCTGGCTGCGACGCTGCGCCTGCTCGTTGTCGTCGAGTTCCCGTTCGATCCGGCCGACGGCGCGGTGGAAGATGTTGACGCTCGACCAGAGCAGATTCTCGAGGTCGGGTTCGAGGCGGGTGTCGCCAAGGCTAGCGACTAGAGCGTCGAAGATGTCGGCGACGGCGCCGGCGACGGTCTGAGCTTCGGGCAGCGGTCTCGGGTCGGGCTCGTCTTGGAAGGGGCGGTAGCCGTAGAGCTGAAGTTCGGCGAGGACGTGATCGGTCGGGGATGAGGCGTGCGGCGGTTCGTAGCCGGCGTCGTCGTGGTCGGTTGTCATCGATGCTTTCCTTCGTCGGATCGGCCGCGCCCATCGCGGCCTTCGTGGCGACGAAAGGCGGCGGGCGGACCGGACCTGCACCCGGAGCGAAGCGAAGGGCCGAAGCGAAGCGGAGGATGGCGGAGACCGGCTATTTTGTTTCGCGCTGCAAAGTCCCGAAGGGGCGGCGGAAAATAGCCGGGCGAAGCCATTGCCGGGCCGGGCCGTTTGCCGCAAATGTCGCCCTCTCAGAAGGCCGTGGGCGCGGTCCTCTCCGACCAGGGTAGGCCGCGCAATCCGACACGACGCGAAATCGGCGCCGCCGCCGATCCCACAGCACAGTTCCGGATCACGCCGCCAATTCCATGAAGCGCGCGACGTCCTGCGGCGCGACCTGAACCCGGATGGCCGCCCGAAGGGCGTCAATGCCGAGCGTGCGAAGATCTTCGTTGAAGTCTCCGAGCCGCGGCGAGAGTGGGAGCGCCTCGATCCCGGTCTCCTGCGCTCGGTCGATCAGAGTCGCCATCGCGCTGTCGCCAGCCGGATCGTCGTCGCGAGCGATGTAGAGCCTGCGCAGCGTCTCCGGGAACAGGATGGCGGCGAGATGCGCGGCCGAGAGCGCCGCCGCCATCGGCATGGTGGGGATGACGCATCTGAGCGACAGCATGGTTTCGATGCCTTCGCCGGCCGCCATCACTTCGCCTGCCACGCCGAAGCGGACGGCGTGCCCTAAGAGATGGCCCATCGCTCGCCTCGGCGTGTCGATTGGCGCCTTGTCGTCGCCAGAAGGGTCGAGCCAGGTGCGATGCGCTCCGGTGATCTTGCCGTCGAGATCGGTGACCGCGGCGATCATCGCCGGCCAGGTCTCGGTCGGCGACCAGGCGTCCGGGCGATAGTAGCAGCGGGGATGAAAGCGCAGGCTTCCGATTCCTTGCAAAGCAGTAACGCCGCGATTGCGCAAATACGTTTCTACGACTGTGGCCAAAATCGGCTGCGACATCGCGAACAGCCGCTGCGCCGATTCCGACGATCCCGCCGGCGCCGGAGCTGATCGACGCGTCGAAACTCGGTCCAGCTCCGGTCGCGGCAGGCTGAGGAAGCGCCGGGCCTCGTCGGCGACGTCGTGGAAGTCGGCAAGGCCGCGGCTCTCGCGGATAACGTCGAGGAGATCGCCGTGCTCGCCGGTGGCGGCGTCGGTCCATTTGCCGGCTGCGCCTTTGCCGGTCTCCGGCCCCTTCAACCGAACGAACAAGGAGCGGCCGGGTGTGTTGCGAACGTCGCCGACCAGCCAATAGCGGCCCTCGAGGCGACCGTTGGAAAGATAGTATCGGCACACCGTCTCGGCATCGCGCGCGAGACGACGCGCCAGTTCGGCTGCATCGCGGGCCATCTCAGGCGGCCCCGCGGTCCGCGACGCGCTCGATTGCGTAGCGCTCCAGCAGCTTCGCCAGGATGGCGACGCCGCTGGCGTCGGTCGGAACGAACATCCGAAGCTTCCATGAGATGATCTCATGGAAGAGGCCATCGGCGCGCAGCCGATCGCGCATCGCGTCGGTGAAGCCCGACAATTCGATGCGGCTCGCGCCCATGACGCGGACGCAGCGGAGCTGAAGTCCTTCGGCGAGGTTGAGGATGGCGCCACCGTCCATCAGCGCGGCGAACGCCTGGTCCGGCGTCAACGCGGGCGCGCCCGTCGCTGCCGCGCCCGCGGCCCACGCGGGCGAGACCCTGCGGCCGATGATGCGTTCGCCGGAATCTGTCTGGAGCCGGTAAACCCGCGCGCCTTCGTTTGGCAGTCGTTTCCAGATCGGCAACAGCAGCCCGGCGACGATGTGGATCGTGCTGTCCGTGAACTCCGGCACGTCGGCAAGCTCTGCTTGCCACGCGGCGGCGAAAGCCTCGCGGTCAGCCTCGACCCAATGACTTTCCGCCATCATCTTCAGCGGGACGTTGTGCGCTTCCATCGGACGGATGAGCCGCACGCGCCGTTCGATCTCGCCGTCGTCGAGCATGAGGCTGGGCGCGGGGACCTGCACGGCCGTCCGGCCAGAGCGCTCATTGATCACCAACACGGCGCGGCGGTCGGAGCGACGATCCAGGGCCTCAACGAGCGTCACCGGCCGGTTGCGCTCGCGCTGCGTGACGGTGAGCAGCCGGGTCTCAGCGCCCGTGCCGGGATGGGAATAGATCGTGCGCCTGTCGGTGACGATGAAGCTCTCGGCCCGCAGCGTCTCCAGCCCGACGTCATAGGCGCCGCTGGCGATCGCGCCTTCGATGCGGGCGGTCAGCAATTGCTCGAACGCCGTGAACAACACGTTCTGCAGGTCGATGGTGAGCGCCAGCAACCGGTTCAGGAAGGTCGTGATCGGCGGCAGTTCGTCCTTGATGCCGTTCGAGTCGGTGAGCCTCAGCCCGGTCGTATCCTCGAACAGCCCGAGCGAGCAACCCTCGATCTTGCCCTTGACCAGCAGATGATAGAGCTGGCGCAGGGCGTCGCGCGCATAGTGGCTCTCCAGATTGTCCTCGGGGCGAAACAGCCCCTGACCGCCGGTCTGACGCTGGCCGCGGGTGATCGCGCCCAGCGTGTCGAGACGGCGGGCGATGGTGGAGAGGAAGCGCTTCTCCGCCTTCACGTTGGTCGCGATCGGCCGGAACAGCGGCGGCTGCGCCTGGTTGGTGCGGTTCGTCCGGCCCAGCCCCTGAATCGCGGCGTCGGCCTTCCATCCGGCCTCCAGCAAATAGTGGACGCGCAGCCGCCGGTTCTTCGCCGATCGCTCGGCATGGTAGGAGCGCCCGGTGCCGCCCGCGTCGGAGAAGACGAGGATGCGCTTCACGTCGTCCATGAAGGCTTGCGTTTCGCCCAGATTGGCCGAACCGGCGCGGTTCTCGACCATGAGGCGGTCGCCCTTGCGGATGATCCGACGGCTGCGTCCCGTCACCTCGGCGACGACGTCGGCGCCAAAACGCTGCACGATCTGGTCGAGCGCGCCGGGAACGGGCGCGAGAGAAGCGAGCTTCTCGATCAGTCGGTCGCGGCGGGCGACGGCCTCGCGACACTCGACCGGCTGGCCTTCGCGATAGACCGGCCGAGACGAGAGATTGCCTTCGGAGTTGGTGAACGGTTCGTAGAGCTGCACCGGGAAGGAATGGGCGAGGTAATCGAGAACGTATTCCCTCGGCGTGATGTCGACCTGGACGTCGCCCCATTCCTCTGTCGCGATCTCGGCAAGCCGGCGCTCCATTAGCGCTTCGCCGGTGGAGACGATCTGGATGACGGCGGCACGGCCCGCCTCCAGATCACGCTCGATCGAGCGGATCAGCGAGGGCGTCTTCATCGCGGTGATGAGGTGATTGAAGAAGCGCTGCTTGGCGCTCTCGAAGGCGGAGCGTGCGGCGGACTTCGCCTGCGCGTTCAGCGTGCCGGTCTCGCCGGTGATGTTCGCGGCCTCCATAGCCGCGGCGAGATTGTTGTGGATGATCGAGAACGCCCCGGCAAAGGCATCGTAGATGCGGATCTGCTCGTCGGTGAGCTGGTGCTCGAGCAACTCGTATTCGACGCCCTCGTAGCTGAGGGAGCGCGAGGCATAGAGACCGAGAGCCTTGAGGTCGCGCGCCAGCACCTCCATCGCCGCGACGCCGCCCGCCTCGATGGCTTCGACGAACTCGGCGCGGGTGGCGAAGGGGAAATCTTCGCCGCCCCAGAGGCCGAGACGCTGGGCGTAGGCGAGATTGTGAACGGTGGTGGCGCCGGTCGCGGAGACGTAGACGACGCGCGCGTTCGGCAGCGCGTGCTGGAGGCGAAGTCCGGCGCGGCCCTGCTGCGATGCCGCTTGGTCGCCGCGCTCGCCCTTGCCGCCGACGGCGTTCTGCATGGCGTGGCTCTCGTCGAAAATGATCACTCCGTCGAAATCGGAGCCCAACCATTCGACGATCTGCTTCACGCGGGAAGCCTTCTCGCCGCGTTCGTCGGACCGTAGCGTGGCGTAGGTCGCAAATAGGATGCCCTCCGTCAGACGGATCGGCGTGCCCTGACGGAAGCGCGACAGCGGCGTCACCAGCAAGCGTTCCATGCCGAGCGCCGACCAATCGCGCTGGGCGTCCTCGATCAGCTTGTCCGACTTCGACACCCAGACGGCGCGGCGACGGCTCTTCAGCCAATTATCAAGCAAGATGCCGGCGACCTGGCGGCCCTTGCCGGCGCCGGCGCCGTCGCCGAGGAACCAGCCGCGGCGGAAGCGGAAGGCGTTCTCGGCGTCTTCCCGTGCGGCGGATACGACATCGAAGGCAGCGTCCACCATCCACGATCCCGCGAGGAAGTCCGAATGGGCCTCGCCGGCATAGACGATGGATTCGAGCTGCGCGTCTGACAGCAGGCCGCCCGAGACGATGTTCGCTGAGAGATGCGGTCGATAGCTCGGCTTCGGCGGCGCGACCGAGGCCATCGCCGCTGACTGCACCAGTCTGGTGGGATGCGCCTGAGAGCCGGAAATACGGATCGACTGCAATCCGTATTCTTCATAAAGCGCATCGGTGATTCCGCCGCCTTCGGCCGGCGTCCAGTCGACGGTCTCATAGGCGAGCTCGATCGCCTCGGGCTCTACCGTACTAGCGGGAATGGAGGACGGGCGCATGGCGTATGCGCGCGCAGTCCGGGGAATGGCCGGACGCGCGACCGGGGAAACCGCGACGGCCGCGGCGATCGGCAGCCTCGTGGGAATGTGCTGCATCACCCAGGAGAGCAGCGTCGCAGCGTCAGGCGCGATCCCCGGCGATGTCGGGAAGAGCGTGGGATCGTCGGCCGGCCGTTTGTCGATCACGGTCAGCCGCGTGTCGATGGTCGTGCCGTGCTTGGCGTAGACCGCGCCGTCGATCGCGGCCGAGAACACCACGCGGCCGCGTTGCTGCAGCCGGACGAAGGCGTCGGTCCAAACCGGGTTGTCCGGCGCGAAGCTCGCCGCGGTGATGGCGACGAGGCGACCGCCTTCGGCGAGGCGCGCGAGAGCGGAATTGATGTGACGGAGCGTGGCGTCCGCCATGTGGCGATCGACATGGGCCATCGCCGAGAAGGGCGGGTTCATCAGCACGACGCTCGGCGTATTGTCGGCATCGAGATGATCATCGATCTGCGCCGCGTCGAACCGGGTGACCGTGACGCCCGGAAAGAGATGGCCGAGGAGCGCCGCGCGGGCGCCCGCCAGCTCGTTGAGCACGAGCGCGCCGCCGGCGAGCTCCGCGAGAATCGCGAGCAGGCCGGTCCCGGCCGAAGGCTCCAGCACGCGATCCGCCGAGGTGATTGCGGCGGCGGCGCTCGCCGCGAGGCCGAGGGCGACCGGCGTCGAGAATTGCTGGAGCGCCTGGCTCTCCTCGGAGCGCCGCGTATGGGTGGGGAGGAGGCCCGCGATCTTCGCTAGCATCGGCAGCATGGCGGCGGGCGACGCGGCGTGCAAGCGAATGGCCGGGCCGAACTTGCGAAGAAAGAGCACCGTCGCCGCCTCGCAGGCGTCATAGGCGGTCTTCCAGTCCCAGGCGCCTTCCGCATCGGAACCGCCGAAGGCGCGCTCCATCGCGGCGCGAAGCGTGGCCGCGTCGATGCGGCGGCCGCGTTCGAGATCGGGGAGAAGAAGACGCGCGGCGTCGGCGATGCGGGCGGCAAGGGCCGTGCTGGCGGGCATCGCGGAGAACGGCGCAGCCGCGCACGCGGCCGCCGTGGCGGAGGATGTCAACATGGTGGTAAACCCCGGGAGAGCGAGGACGGATCGAGCCGAGGGGCGCTCTCTCTCGATCCTACCGGCTCAAATCCGTCCCGGCCGCCCTCTCCCTCTCACGGCGCAGGTATTGCGGCGCCGGTCGTGCGCGGACGCGCTACGCGCACGCCCACCGGCTCGGCCCGACGAGGCCGCGCCACCATGCGATCCGCTCGTCGCGCGTGGCGTTGGAGAGCCACAGCAGATCGCCATGACAGGCGAGCGGCGCGCAGAAGCAGACGAGATCGCGGCCGCGCAGCTCGTCGAGCGCGCACAGCAGATGATGCTGGTCGCGAAGCCAGCGTGCGTGTTTCGCGATGACGGCGGCGCGATCGCCGTCCGAACCGATGCGGAACGGATTGCCCCACTTGCCGTCGCGGCTGATAGTGACGGCCCCGCCGGCGGGCCCGCCTTATGCTTGTTGAGAGCCCTGCATATCGCTCATCGCCTCCTGATCCCGCGTGTCGCGGCGGACTGGCGAGCGGGCGCGGTCCAGGCTTCGCGGGTCACGCATCGGCGCCAGACGATGCGGGAACGGCTTGCCCGTTGACCGGCGAACCGCCGCGCCCAGACAAGTCAGGCCGCGACAAACGGATCAGGTTGGGGATCATCCCGGCAGGGTTTCGGAGGGCGGCAGATAGGCGTCGTAGGGGTTGCCGTCGGCGAGATGGCCGAAAGGCGCGAACACGAAATCCGCGCCGTCGCGGCCCACCGCGCAGATGACGTAACGGGGCTCGCCCGTCGCGCCGTCGCTGCATTCCATGAGCGCGAGATCGCCGGAGGCCGCGGCGCGCAACAGCGTCTGGAAATTCGCGCGAGCGTGGTCGGGGATGCTCATCGCGCGCCTCCTATGCCGCGCACGGCCTGTCGGCGCTCCGCTTCTCCGATCGCTGCGAGCGCGGCGCGAAACTCGGCAGCGCCGCGTTCCTCCGACAGCTCGCTCTGCGCCGCTATGGCAATGCATGCCGCATGGATGTCGGCGTCGCTGATGGCCTCGGCCGTCAGCCGAGTAAGCGTCGGGTCGGTTTCGATTACCTGGCCGATCTGTTCTCTGACTGCGTGCTCGCGAAGGTCGAGGAGAACATGCGTTTGGTGCGCGGGGCTGTCGTCTTCCATCTGCGAGAGGAAGTCTTCCAGGATGTCGCTGGTCGACTTGCCCTTGATCGCGTCCGCCGTGATCAGCACCGCCATGCCGCCGAAGCCGTCCGGCCGCATCTTCGAACAAGTGAAGGACGTGATCGCGGTGACGTAGCGGAGCGTGGACGATCGGCGCACGATGTCCTGCAGGATGAACTCCCAGGACATGCCGCTGAGATCGAGTTCGATCTCGTCGGCGTCTGTGCGCGCCTTCGCGAACTGCCCCGCGACATGGGCGTTCACTTCGCTGTCGGCCAATGCGGACCCGGCGAGCGCGGCCTCGAGTTCGGCGTGACTCACCGAAATCATGTCAGCCGGACGCTCGTCGGCAAAGAAATACAATCCGTCACCGTCGGGTTCGGCGCTGAAGATTCGGGTGAGCAGGAGACGTTCCAACGGCGTGATATCCGCGTTCGGTATCGTCTGCTGAATGACAGTGGGAGAGAAGTAGTCGGCCACGTGGTTTCTCCAGGAAGGCGAAAGCCCGGCGCGCGGACGATTGCAAGCAATCGCCTGGAGATGGCCGGGCTGTCGGGTGGAACGGGAGGTCGAGAAGGAAGCGGGGCGGTTGAAGCCGCCCCGCTCCCGGCATCACTCGGCGGCGACGGCGCGTGGCTGTGGCTCGTCTGCCTCCTCGGCAGAGGCCGCATCGTCGTCGCCCGCGAGGAACTCCGGCAGCGCCTCTACCTCATCGGTATGCGCGTCGGGCGCCGGCTCGCTGACGGCCAGGCGCAGCGGCTCGGGCAGCCAACCCGTGCCCTCGAGCAGCCGTTCGGCCTCCTTAGCCATGTCGGCCTTCTTGAGGTGGCCGATGAGTTGCGCCGACTGCTCGCCCTTGGCCTCGCGCACCGCTTCGAGGATGCGGGGCTTGGTGACGCGCGCGAGATAGTTGTCGACCGTCGGCCGCCAACCGGCTTCCATCATGTCGAGCCCGACCGCCTGCGCGAGCCGATCGGCCTGGGCGAGACGGCGGTGGACGCCATGGACGGAGACGCCCGGGCCGCCATAGCGATCGCCCTTCTCATAGAGGGCGTTGACGCCGAACGACACGCAATGCGCCAGGAGGGCGCCTCGGCTGGCTTCGTCGAGAGCGGCGAGCCAATCCCAGAGCGCGGTCTCGTCCTTCGGCAGGTCGGCCTTCCAGGCTTCGTGTCGCTCGGCGACCGCCTTGGCGGGCGGGCTGTCCTTGAGGTCCGGCGCCTGGACGGGGAAGAAGACGTGCCGGACCGAGGCTTCCAGGCAGGCGCCAGATGCGCTGGGCTGGAAGGTGTCGAGGCAGAGTTTGTGCAGGAGCGCCGTCATTGCGACGTGCGGATTGTTCGCCACGGCGTCGCGCAGCGCCAGCGTCCGATGCGCAGTCAGTTCGCTGACGAGCCGGTCGGGCAGCGGTCTGATGACGTCGTCCTCGTCCTCTTCCGGCTCGGACCGGCCCCCGATGGTGATGACGGCGCGGTGTACGTCGGGGGAGGACGGTTCGACGCCTTCAGGCAGACCGCGATCGGCTACCGTTTCGCTGCCGCCGTCCACTGTGACGGGCGCCTCATCTTCGGGCCGAACATAACCGCGATCGACGGAAAGTTTGCCATCTGCGTCGATGCTGACGAAGACGCCGGCGCGGGCGATCTCAGCCGGATCATAGCTGACCCGACGATCCTCGAACGCGGCGCGCGCCGTCTCGATCTCGCCGAGCCGCTCGTCCACCCCGTCAGGCAACTCGTCGGCGTTTTCGTATTCGGCTTCGAGCTTGGCATGTTCGGCGTTCAAGGCGTCGATCGTTGCCTGCTCCTCGGCCGTGAGGTCCGCCGTCGCGCCTTCCAGCTCGCGCAGATGGTGGGCGTGGCCATAGGGGAAGTCGACGGCTGCCTCGATCCATTTCCAGCCTTCGGCGGCGATGGTCGCCGCCTCGGCCTTCAGCTTTTCGGCGACCAGGCCGTCGAGGAGGGCGACATTCTCCAGCCAGCCGCCATCGTCCTGCTGGAAGAGATCGCGCATGACGCCGCCGCCGGCCGCCTCATAGGCGGCGAAGCCGATGAACAGAGCGCGTTTGTCGGAGGCCCGAATGGTGCGCTCCGTCAGCATGCGCCGGATCTGATAGGGCTCCTTGCCGTAGGAGCGCTGGACCGCGTCCCAAACCTGCTCCTGACGGGCGTGATCGGTCGTCACGGCGAAGGCCATGAGCTGGTCCAGCGACATGCCATCTTCGGCATAGATGGCGAGGAGCTTTTCCGAGACGGCGGCGAGGCGCAGCCGCTGCTTCACTACGTTCACCGCAACGAAGAAGGCTGCGGCGATCTCCTCCTCGGACTCGCCTCGCTCACGCAGCGTCTGGAAAGCGCGGAACTGGTCAAGCGGATGAAGCGGCGCACGCTGGACGTTCTCGGCCAAAAAGTCTTCCTCGGCGACGCCGCCCTCGCGCACGACGCAAGGGACCGAGGCGGTCTTTGCGAGCCTCTTCTGCTTGACCAGCAATTCGAGCGCCCGGTAGCGACGGCCGCCGGCCGGAATCTCGAACATACCGGTCTCCTGACCCTTGGCGTCGAGCACCGGCCGGACGCTGAGGCTCTGCAGGAGCGTGCGCCGGGCGATATCCTCGGCCAACTCTTCGATCGAAACGCCGGCCTTCACACGCCGGACGTTCGACTGGCTGAGAATGAGCTTGTTGAAGGGAATGTCGCGCGACGACGACAAGGTGATCTTCTGAACGGCAGCAGCCATCGGGGTAGTCTCCGCGACGGGCGGTCGAGAGACTCTCTCTCGACCTCCAACCCGTCACGGAAACCGGCGCAGCCCTCTTACTCTCTCGCGGGCCGCAGACCCGGAAAGCCGGAAAAGCGTAGCACGCAGGAGCGGTTTCACGTTTCGGCGGCGCCGCATCATGCAGCCTTTCGCTCATCGCTGTCGGAGGCCATAGCGGCGGGCCGCTGATCCTCCGGCAGGAAGCCGAGGATGTAGTCGGCGGCCTTGCTCGCCTGTGAGGCGGCGCGGACGACGGCGCGGTTGTCCTCGCGCAGAACTCGAGCCAGGAGGCGATGTAGTCGGCATGACGGACGGTTGGCGCGATACCGAGCGAGGCGCAGCAGAAGGCGGCGTTCATTTCGGCGACCAATTCCTCGAAGGCATACTTTTTCGTGCCGAAGGAGCCTGAGAGTTCGCGGTTCAGTCGGTGGACTGCTCCACTTGCGTGCGCCCAAGTTCATGCAGCGCGGTCCTGTGCCAGTTGATCGCCTCGAAATAGGCCTGCGGAGGTGGGACCTGCACGAAGTCATGCCGTGGGTCGTAGAATGCCCTCTCGCCGCCGATTCGGAAATCCACGCCGGTCGCCCGGATCAGCGCTTCCGCTTGCGGGAGGACGAGGCCGGTCTCGACCGGCGGCGCCACCGCCGCCATCTCGTCCGGCAGGCCCTCGCATTGTGCTGTGTTGAAGACGGTGAAGCGCTTCAGGAACGGGATTGCCTGCGCCTCTTCGCCCGTCTCTGCCGCGCGCCGCCGTTCGTCATCGGGCGTGAAGCGATCAGCATAGACGACGGTCGTGCCGTGCTCACCCTTGCGCACGTGGCCGCCAAGGCTCAGCGCTTGGCGGAAGGTCAACCAACTCTGGCCCGAGAAACAGCGTTCGACGACAGCGCCCCAGAGGATCAGCACATTGATGCCCGAGTAGCGGCGGTGCGTAGAGGCGTTCCTGGGCATGGCGAGCGGCGCCTTCGCCGCCGCCGTGCCCCAAGGCTGGACCCATGGCGCACGGCCGGCCTCCAACTCGGTGATGATCTTGTCGGTGATTTCGTCGTAGAGGCTCGTCCGGTCGGGGCCGGAACGGGCGCTGCGGTCATGTCTGGACATCGCGGATCTCCGCGACGGGCGCCGCGAGCCTCTCTCGCGATCTCAAACCCGTCACGGCAAACCCGTCCGCACTCTGGCTCTCGGGGCGTTGCGGGGTGTCCCCGCAGAAGGGGTCGGCCGAGACCGTAGGCTCGGCCGCAGGGGAAGGCTTTCCCCGTCCATTTGAGATAGTACGAATTATCGTATCTGGGCTACGATGGCGGCACTGAATCCAAACCTGGCCCGGCTTTCGAATTGTTGCTATAATCGTAGTATGCCTACGACTCATAGGAACAAGCTAAATCGGCTTTATACCCGCTTGGCGCCGGGCACGCCGCTGATCTCCGAGGACCTCGCCGCCCTGGGGATATCGGCTGATCTCGCCGTCCACTATGTCCGTGCCGGCTGGCTGCAACGGCTGGCGCGCGGCGTCTATTGCCGGCCGAACGATCCGCCCGCCTTGCATCCGAGCCTCGCTCTGCTGCAGCGGAGCTTCGATGGATTGCATGTCGGCGGCAAGTCCGCGCTCGACTGGCATGGCATACGCCAATACCTGTCCCAACGGCCTGTCCTACAGCTTTATGGCTGGAAAGCTGGGCGCCTTCCGGAGTGGTTCACCCAGCGCTTCCCGGCCGAGCACCACCGCAAGCGGCTGTTCAAGGAGCAGCCCGGCGCGCTGCTTCATGTTAGACCCTTCGAGAACCGCAAGGGCGGCCCGCTCGTCTCGGCGCCGGAGCGCGCACTGCTGGAGGTGCTGAGCGAAGTCGGCGTCCGGCAGCCGCTGCAGGAAGCACGCGAACTGGTCGAGAGCACTTACAGCCTGCGCGCCGACGTGCTGCGCGACCTGCTCAAGCGCTGCACCAGCGTCAAGACCGTGCGCCTGTGCCTGCAGCTCGGCCGCGAACTCTCCCAGCCCTGGGCCGCTAAGCTCGATCCGTCTCAATTGCCCAAGGGCAGCGACCGGCCATGGGTGTCCCGTTCCGGTGACGGGCTCCTGGTGCTGAAACCATGAACCAGATCTATCTCGACAGTGCACGGCTGCTGACGCGCGTCGCGCCGCTGGTGCTTGTCGACGACACGTTCGCGCTCAAGGGCGGCACAGCGATCAACCTGTTCCTGCGCAACATGCCGCGCCTTTCCGTCGATCTCGATCTGGTGTTTCCCGACCACGCGCTGCCGCGCGATCAGGCGCTCCGGCGCATCAACGAGGCTATTCGCCAGTCCGCCGCACGCTTGCGGAAGCAAGGCTTCCAGACCCATGCGCCGGCCGCGGTGGAGTCCGGCGAGACCAAGCTGCTGGTGCGACGGAGCCGCATCGAGGTCAAGATCGAGGTCAACTTCGTCATGCGCGGCACCGTCCAACCGGTGCGCATGGCGTCGCTGACACAGAATGCGCGGCAGACGCTGCATGCTGATCTCGAAATCCCGGTCGTGTCGCTCGAGGACGTGTATGGCGGCAAGCTGGTCGCGGCGATGGACCGCCAGCATCCCCGCGATCTGTTCGACGTCCTGCAGCTCTTCGCGCATGAGGGAATCACCGCCGGCATTCGTCGGGCTTTCGTCGTCTATCTCGCGAGCCATAACCGGCCGGTGCACGAGGTCCTGTTTCCGTCGCTGCGCGACATCCGCCAGGAGTTCGAGCACAATTTTACAGGCATGACCGCCAAACCCGTCGATCTCGACGCGCTCCTGACGGTGCGCGTGCGCATGATGCGTGAGCTCCAGGAAGGTCTGAGCGCCGATGAGCGCCGGTTCCTGCTGTCACTGGTCGCCGCGGAGCCCGAATGGTCGCTGCTTGGTGTGCCGCATCTTGAGCAACTCCCTGGCCCGCGCTGGAAGCTGCAAAACCTGGAACGGCTGCGGAAGACCAATGCCCGAAAGTTCGCCGAGCAATCGGACGCACTGAAGCGGCTGCTTGGGTAAGCGCCGATCGGGAGCTCAATTCCTGTCGGATAGGATGAATAACAATGATCGGGGTGATGAAGGTGGCCAGATCGCGATATATTACCAAGAAGGGCCCCGCCGGCGCGGAGCACGTTCATGGCGGTCAAGGATAACCTTTAGGCCACTCGCCGAACATGCGGCTGGTGCAGCGTCTCGGGATTTAGATGCGTGTAGCGTCGGAGCATCTTCCAATCTTTATGGCCAGTGACGAGCGAGACCTGCTCGATGGAAAAGCCGGCTTCGAAGAGGCGGCTTGTGCCTTCGTGCCTGAGGTCATGAAAGTGAAGGTCTTCGATCTTGAGCTCGCGACACTGGCGCCGGAACGCCGTTCCGACGGACCTTCCATTGTAGGGGAAGATGCGGCCACCGTTCTTGCCGACACGAGATCGTTGCTCTTCGATGATTGCGCAGGCGTCGTAGCCTGTGACGTCTAACAGAGGAATGCGCTGGTTGTTCCCGCTCTTCCTTCGCGGATCCTTGCGATCTCTGATGAGGAGCATCTTCTTCTGCAGGTCGAAATCGGCCCATTCAATTCGGCTGATTTCGTCCTGGCGCATCGCGGTCGCGACAGCAAAGCGGATGATCCGTCCGACCGGAATTTGTTGGTAGGGATTTGCTTCGAAAGCAGCGACAAGGCGATCCAACTCGTCCTGCGTCGGTCGTCTGTCGCGCTCGTTCCCTTTCCCAACGAGACCAAGGCGCGCGAGCGCAATTCGCGCGAGAACGATGGGTTCGGCCGAGAGTATCACGCCATGAACGGCGGCCGCGTGCGACAGGATGGTCTTGATATATCCGATATCAATACTGAGAGTGACGGGACCTGCGCCTTCGCGCGCCCGCTCCTTCCCAAATTGGATGAGCCGTCCGCGATCGAGTTCTGGGGTCCGCAGTTGCCCCAGTCTGTGCTCGAGAAGGGTGAGGCTCGCAGCCTTCGATCGTCCGATGGGTTTGCCCACCTCTTGAAGGTCCTCGCGATGCAGCTTAATCAAATCGCCGAATGTCTTCGCGTTGCGGGAGCTTCGCGCCAGGGCGGGTTCGCCGCGATCGATACGCCGCTCGATATCGAGCGCCCATTCCTCGGCGTCCTTTCGGCGAAGGAAAGTCTCGTTGACATATTTTCCTTTCCGCCGCACCTGGGCTCGCCAGGAACCGGAATTGAGCTTCGTGAACGTCGCCAAAGGGTGTGCGCTCCGTGTGCACCGAGCCGTCGAACTGCCGCGTAAAGGGTCGCATGATGGCGTAAAAAAGAGTGCACACGACCCGACCTAGTGAGTTGAGACTACAGGAAAAATGCAGCCAGATCAATCATTTAGATTTAGCGTTGCGCCGCTGATGGACTGTACCGACCGGCATTGCCGCGTCTTCCATCGCTTGCTGACGCGGCGCGCGCGGCTCTACAGCGAGATGGTCGCGGCGGACGCGGTGGTGTTCGGCCAGCGCGAGCGGCTGATCGGCTTCGACCCGTGCGAGCGTCCGATCGCGTTGCAGCTCGGCGGCGCCGAACCGCGTCGGCTCGCCGAGGCGGCGCGCATCGGGGCCGAATTCGGCTACGACGAGATCAACCTCAATTGCGGCTGCCCTTCCGATCGCGTGCGCGCCGGCCGTTTCGGCGCCTGCCTGATGCGCGAACCGGCGCTGGTCGCCGAATGCGTGGCGGCGTTGGCGGCGGCGACGACAATCCCCGTCACCGTCAAGTGCCGCATCGGCGTCGACGAGCAGGCGCCGCGCGAGGCCCTGTTCGCGCTGGTCGAGACGATCGAGGCGGCGGGCGCGGCCGGCGTCGTCGTCCACGCGCGCAAGGCGTGGCTCGAAGGTCTGAACGCGAAGGACAACCGCACGGTCCCGCCGCTCGACTATCCGCTCGTCTACGCGGTGAAGGCGGCCCATCCCGACTTGGCCGTCGTCGTCAACGGCGGCATCGGCGATCTCGAGGCCGTCCGCGGCCATTTGCGCTGGGTCGACGGCGCGATGGTCGGCCGCGCCGCGTATCACAATCCGGAAATGCTGCTCGGCGTCGACCCGGAAATCTTCGGCGAGCCGGCGCCGTTCGCCGACGCCTTCGAGGCGGTCGAGGCCTATTTTCCCTATGTCGCGCGCGAACTGGCGCGCGGCGCGCGCCTCAATGAAATCACCCGCCACATGCTCGGCCTGTTCGCCGGCCGTCCCGGCGCGCGGCGCTTTCGTCAAACGCTGGCGACGCTCGCCGTGCGCCCCGACGCGGGCGTCGAAGCGCTGCGCGAAGCGGTCGCGCGAGTCGCGCGCGCGCCGCTCGCCGAGGCGGTGTGAGGCGGTTCACCGCCCCTTCAGGATCAGCCGCCCGCGCTCGACCGTGTAGCTCTGCAGCCGCTCCAAAAAGCTCATGCCGATCAGGCTCTGGTCGAGAACGCCGGGCCGGGCGACCAGCGCGCGCACGTTGCGCACGACGATTGGGCCGAGTGCGATCTCGCCGATGCGGGTCTCGGCCGCCATCGCCGCGCCGTTGGCGGTGACGACGCTGACGTCGAAGTCGAGCCCGGCGGCGTCGACGCCGATCCGCTTGGCGTCCTCGGCGCGCAGCACGACGCTCGAAGCGCCGGTGTCGAACAGAAACGCCACCCGCGCGCCGTCGACCCTGGCGGGGATGACGAATTGGCCGTCCCGCCGCTGGGCGATGATGACCTCGCCGCCCTTGCCGATTTGCGGCTCGCCGGGCAAGAGTTCGGCCATCGTCCGGTCGGCGACCTCGGCGACCTCGAAGCGATAGGCGTAAAGGCCGACGAGGCCGAGGATGATCGCCGCCCAGATCGCGGCGCCGCCGAGGACGCGCGCCAACGCTGCTGGCCCAGCGCGCCGCGCCAAACTCAGGCCCAGCCACGCCAGAACGGCGACGGCGAAGGCGAGCTGCGCGAAACCGCCGTGATCGAGCCCGAAGAGCGGCGTGTTCTCGGGGACGAGCAACAGCGCGATCACCGCCGCAGCGAGCAGGGCGAGGGGGAGGGCGACGGCCAATTCAGGCGCGCCTGCGCGCGGGGCGCGAGCGCGCCGCTTCGGGACGGCGCGCGAGGCCGGCGACGATCGCGCGTCGCTCGTCGGCGTCGAGTTCGCCCCACATCGTGATTTCCTCGATCGTCCGGCCGCAGCCGACGCACAGGCCCGAATCGGGGTCGACGACGCAGATTCGCACGCAGGGGCTGGGCGGCGGAACGGAAAGATCCATGGCCCTGATTTAAGGCGCGCGGCCGCCGATGAGAAGAGCGACGAGGCAGGCGATTTCGGCCGCCTGCTGCGCCGCGCCGGCGACGCCGCCGGTCTGGCCGCCGATCCGGCGGCGCGCCAGCGCGCTCGTCCCCCACGCGGCCGCCGCGGCGAGGACGCAGGCGAACAGCGCCTGCATGACCCCGAGCGCGACGAGCCCGGCGACCAACGCGACGCCGACGACGGCGAAGCCGGCCGCGATCAGATCTTTCGCCTCCAGGCGGCCGGCGCCCGCGTCGGCGCCGTCGGCGCCGGCGGCGGGCGGCGGCGCCAAGGGAATGAGCGCGCCCGCGCGCGAGACCGCGCCGGAAAGGATCAGGCTCGCCGCCGCGACGACGAAGCCGCCGCGCGCCAGCGCCGCCAGCGCGCCGACGCGCACGATCAGCGAAAGAATCAGCGCCAGCGTTCCCCAGACGCCGATGCGGCCGTCGCGCTCGATCGCGAGCTCGGATTCGCGGGTTTGACCGCCGCGGAAGCCGTCGGCGACGCCGGCGAGGCCGTCCTCGTGCATCGCGCCGGCGGCCACGATCACCGTCGCCACGGCGAACGCCGCGCGCAGCAGCGGCGGCAGGCCGAGCAGGGCGGCAAGGCCGAACGCGGCGGCGCCGACCGCGCCGATCAGGGCGCCGGCGATCGGACAAGCCCAGGAGAAGCGCGCCAGATCGGGGCCCGCCCCCGCGGCCGCGTCGCTCGCGGCGCCGGACGACGGCGCCGGCAGGCGTGAAAAATAGCGCCAGGCGTCGAGAAGGTCGCGCCAGGCGCGGGCGATGAGGGCGGAGCGGGTCGAGGCGTCGAACATGGCCAATTCCTACTCCCGCGCCGCGGCGCCTGTCCATGCGGCGCCGGCGCGCGGCCTCACAGCGCCCACAGGAACACCAGGCAGGCGGCGACGCCGATGCCCGTCTGGCCCCATTCGAACAGGCCCCATTGGCGCACCAGGACGCGCGCCGCGCCGATGTCGCGCGGCGCCAGCGTCAGAATCTGGTCGTTGAGCGGCGCCATGGCGAAGAACGTGTAGGGCCAGCTCAGGATGACGATCAGCGCGCCGATCGCCCAGCGCACGTCCTGGCTGGTGAAATAGGCGACCAGGCCGAGCGCCGCCGAGAGCAGCGCCAGGCCCGCCAGCAGCGCGACGCCGCGCCGGTCGCTCGGCGCCCATTCGTTGAGCATGGCCTGATCCTCGAGCGCCAGGCGCGCGGGCTGCTCGACCAGATTGACGTAGAGCGCGGCGCCGGAAAACGCGGCGGCGAGAACGAGGGCGAGAGATCCAGGCGACATGACGGTTCCTTGCTATGCCGCGGGACGCGGCGGTCGCGACGCCATCACGATTGCGCCGCGATTGCAATGGCCGCCTTCGTTTGACACAAAGTCTGTCCCGACTGGCCTCTTTATGGTAAAGTAAGCAGATGACCAAGCTCCTCGATCAAGCGATTGAAAAGGTCCGCAAACTGCCGGAGGCGGATCAGGACGAGACGGCGGAAATGCTGCTGTGGGCTGTCGAGACGCGGGGCGCTCCGACTCCGCTCGACGAGGAAACCGCTGCGGCCATCGACGAAGGTCTGGCGCAAGCAAGACGCGGGGAATTCGCTTCCGACGCGGAAATCGCCGCGTTGTGGAAGCGACACGGCCTATGATCGTCCGCTATTCGCGGCGCGCGCAAGACGACCTCGCGAAAATCCTCGGATATCTCGACGAGCGGAGCCCTCGAGGCGCCGTCCACCCCGTCACCGTAATGGCGTAATGGTAATGGCGGCGGCTATGAGCGCGTCGCGTTGCAGGTCGAGCACTTGCGAGGCGTCGGCTTTCGAGACGCGCATGTAGCCTATGAGGGGAGAGTTTCTGGTGTCACGCAAACGTTCGTGTTGCTACGTGACTGGGCGCGGCCGATTCCTCTCCGCGCCCAGTTGGCGGCCGACATCAATATTCGACCCTCAGATCGAGTTTGACGGCTTCGACTCTTACGCCGGCGATTTCCGCTATCTGCTCGCGCGTCCACGCCATAACCTGAGCAATCGTTGTGAAGCGCGGCTCCGAGGCTTCGGCCCGTTCGAGCGCCTCCGCCTCTTCAGCGTCTTCGCTCGCTGCGGCGAGACTGTCGGCATTTTCGGCGAGGAGCTTCTCGATCGAGTAGACCGCAATGCGCTTATGTTTGTCAGCGATCCCGGAACCGACGGCAATCGGCGCGTCTCGCGGGGTTCGCTTGGGGTAATCTAACGCCACCCACATTCCGAAGTTTTCGCGTATGACGTGCCCCGTTTGCTTGCGTGCGGCGTAAGCGGCGTCGAAGCGCTTGCGCACCTCGTCGGCGGGGAAGATGAAGACCTCGATGTTCTCCGGGTCCTCCTTGGAGTCCACGCTTGCAACGATGACCACGTCGACCTCGTCGAGCGTTTTCCATTTGGTTCCCTTGGCGAGGGGAGGGAACGCAATCCAGCGATCGCGCGTCGTTCGGATCGCCGCCCGTTGTTTCTTCCCGTCCTTGGTAATCGTCCAAATATTGGAGAGCCCTCGGCCGGGCAAGCGTTCGAGCGCGTAGCCCTGGGACTTTGCTCCCTGCTTAGCAGCCTCCACCATCAGGTGCCACTTAACCGTTTCGGTGAGTCCATCCAGGCGGTTTGCCATTTTCGTCGACCTTCTAATTGTCCGTCGGCAAATCCGAGCGGTACGGCCGATGATATAAACCGTCGCGCTCAGAAAGTCAACAACAATTCCATTTCGTCACGCACACCGTCTCGACGAGCCAATTGGTTACGACAACGATTTGGGTTTGTGAGCTCCTGCCGCACTGCATCAAATGGAATTGCGCGCTTGCGCACCATCGCCACGGGGAGGTGGCGGGGGACGGTGGGTAGGACTCCCACACCCGCCCCCTGGTGGGCTATCCCATTGACACATCTTCTCTTGGCCGGCGGCCACATCGGCGCGTCGCCGTCAAGCCGCTGCGCGGCTGCTCCGCTGCGCTACGCCCGCCCCGCGGTGACCGCGACGCGCCGATGCGGCGGTTTTGTTTCCATGATCTTTGTTGAGCAGGCCGGCCCACAGGGCCGGCCTGCTCAACAAAGATCATGGAAACGAAGAGCCTGAGCCGCGCGGAGGGGTCATATGTTTGCGAGCGAAGCGAGCAACCCGCGAAGCGGGCTCGACATTGACGCCGAGCACGGATCAGGCACAGCGGACCCGGAAGGCATCGAATTGCGATGCGTGAATCCGGTAGCTCTAGGGGGCGGGCCGCGGTCGATCTGACATCAGACCTATTTCTTCGCGCGCTTCGCCTCGAAGCGCTCGTTCGCCGCCGTCATGGCGGCTGCTTCCTCCTCGATGACGGCGAGGATTGGCGCCCTTTACGGCCGCTTCACGATTTGGCGGTTACTTTGCCGGCGCGCCGCCCCTCGCTCCGACCGGAAGCCGGCGCCTCGGCTTGGATCGCTCGATTGACTTCTGTCGCGGACGAACTCCCGCCCTTGCGCGCGCGCCCGGCGCCGCCGCTGGCGCGACGAATGATCGAGTCTCCCGTCATCGCCGCGTTGGCCGTCTACGGCGCGGCGCTGGCGTGGACGGTTGTCGTCCGCCTGCCGCTGTGGCGGATGGACGGCCTCGACGACGCGTTCTACGTCGAGGTCGCGCATCTGTGGACCCGCGGCGTCTTGCCCTATGTCGGCGCCTTCGACGTCAAGCCGCCCGGTTTCTTCGCCATCCTCGCCGGCGCCGAGACGCTGCTGGGGCCGAGCCTCGGTTCGCTGCGCGCGGTCGCGGTCGCCTTCGACGCGCTCGCCGCGGCGGCGATGTTCTTTCTCGGCCGCCGCTTCGGCGGCGCTCGGCTCGGCCTGTTCGCCGCGATCCTTTACCCGATCCTCAGCGAACTGGTGACCGCCAACGACGCCTACTGCCCGCTCGCCGCGCTGACGATGCTCGCCTTCCTCGCCGCGCTGTCGCCGCTGAGCCTGATGAAGCGCGCCGCGCTCGCCGGGCTGCTCATCGGCGCGGCGGGCGCGATCAAGCAGACCGCCGGCTTCGAGGCCGTCGCGCTGCTGTTCATTCTCATCAGCGCGCCCGACGGCGCGGGCGGGCGCGGCCGCGCGGCGCTCGTCTTCGTGTTCGCGGCGAGCGTCGCGCCGCTCGGCTTTCTCATCTATTTCGCTTGGCATGGCGCGGCGCAAGCGCTGATCGACGACGCGCTGCTCGGCGCGTTCGGCCGCCCGGCAAGCGCCAGCGAGGGCCTCTCCTTCATCGACGGCGTCGGCCGCTACTTCGTCTTGCAGAAGAGCGTCGTCGCGATGTTCGGCCTCGCCGGCCTGGCGCTGCTGAGACGGCGCGCGCTCAGAGACGCGCTTCCCCTCGCGCCGCTTGGCGCGCTCGAAGCCTGGTTCGCGCTCGCGTCGCTGTCGATCCTCGCCCAGCGCGCGATCGCGATCACCTATCTCGGCCCGACGCTGGCCCCGGGCCTGCTTCTGGCGGGGCTGTGCCTGACCAAAGCGGCGCCCGAACTCGATCCGATCCCCGCGGCGATGCGCCTCGCCGCGCTCGGCCTGGCTTCGCTCGCGACCGCGCTCGCGCTTCCCGGCAACGACCTCTCGGCTCGCCAGGAGTCGCGCGCGCTCGCCGCGGCGGCGGCGGCGATCCGGGCGAGCGGCCCGACGCTCGGCGATGCGCTCTACGTCGTCAATCGCGGCGCCTGGCTCTACGGCGCGCTCGAAATGGCGCCGCCGACCCGATATTTCTTTCCCGGCCACACGCTGTGCGACTTCCAGCAGAACGGCCCGGGCCTGCTCGAGGAGGTCCTCGCGACCGCGCCGCGCTATCTCGTCGTCGCCGACCAGCGCCTCCATTACGTCTGCGAACAGAAGGACCGCTGGCGGGTCGTCGACGCCGCGCTGAAGCGCTCCTATCGCCGGATCGCGCACGCGGCGGGGGAGGTCGATTCGTACGACGTTTACCAAGCGGTCGGCGCGACCGCGCCGGCGCCGGCGCCGGCGCCATGAGCGCTCGCGGACTTGCAACGACGGCTCGTCGGCGCGTTCGCGACGCGCCCGCAAGCGCGCCTCCCGTCGGTTCGATCGACGATACGGCCTTTGCCGCTCGTCGAAGCCCGTATCCGCGCGTCGGCCGCGTCGGCTTCGCGCTCGCGGTCCTCGGCGCCGCGCTGGTCTGGACGGCCGCGCTGCGCCTGCCGCTGTGGCGACTGGATGGTCCGGACGCCCCCTTCTACATCGAGGTCGGCCATCTCTGGGCGCGCGGGGCGCCGCCCTATGTCGGCGCTTTCGACGTCAAGCCGCCGGGCTTGTTCGCGCTTGTCGCGGTCGCCGAATTGTGGCTCGGCCCTAGTCTCGACGCGTTGCGGGCGGTCGCGATCTTCAGCGACGCCGTCGCGGCGACGAACTTGTTTTTTCTCGGCCGTCGCTTCGGCTCCACGACGCTCGGCATGTTCGCCGCGATCCTCTACCCGTTCCTTTCCGAGGCCGTGGCGGGCAACGACGCCTATCCGCCGCTCGCCGCGCTGACGACGCTGGCGTTCCTGGCCGCGCTGTCGCCATTGCCTATCCTTAAGAGAGCCGCGCTGGCGGGCCTCGCCATCGGCGCGGCCGGCGCGGTCAAGCAGACCGCCGCCTTCGAGGCCATCGCGCTGCTGGCGATTGTGCTGCGCGCGCCGGACGCCGCGCCCCGCAGGATTGAGGTTGCGGCGGCGTTCGCGCTCGCCGCGCTCGTCGCGCCGCTGGGCTTTCTCCTCTATTTCGCCTGGCGCGGCGCAGCCGGCCCGTTGATCGCCGACACGATTGTCAACGCCTTGCGCCGTCCCGCGAGCGACGTCGAGGATATTTCCTTCGCGGCGGGCCTCATGCGGTGGCTGCCGCTTCAGCGGAGCGTGATGCCGATATTCGGCCTCGCTTGCCTCGCGTTGATGCGCCGAAGCGCGCTCGCCAGGGCGGCGCCGGGCGTTCCCGTCGGCGCTCTCGGGCTGTGGTTCGCGCTCGCCAGCCTTTCCGTGGCGATTCAGCGCTCGATCAACGAAAACTATCTCGGGCCGACCTTGGCGCCGGGCCTGTTGCTGACGGGCGGTCTCGTCATCTTCGCGCTTCCGGCCTTGGCGCGGATCGCGCCAGCGGCCCGCCTTGCGATGGTCGGGCTCGCAACGGTCGCAGCGGCGCTCTATATTCGCGCCGGCGAACTCAAGGCGCGCCCAGAGACGCGCGCGATCGCCGAGGCCGCCGAGGCCATCCGCGCCAGCGCGCCAGCGCCGGGCGACAAGCTCTTCGTCGTCAATCGCGGCGTCTGGCTCTATACGGCGACGAATTTGTCGCCGCCGACGGCGCGCTTTTTCCCGATGCACATGATTTGCGATTTCCCCGACGCCGGCCTCGGCCGCCTTGCCGAAGCTCTGGCGACCCGGCCTCGTTACGTCGTCGTCGCCGATCGCAGACAACGATATTATTGCGAGCTCACCGCGAACTGGCTCGTCGTCGACGACGCTCTCGCGCGTTCCTATCGTCTTCTTGCTCACGTGGCGGGCGAGGCCGACTCGTATGACGTTTACGAGTCGGTCGGGCGAACGGCGCCGGCATTATGACGATCGGTCCGACGCCGCGCCATATCCGTCTCGGGCGGCGAGGCGCCGCGCCGCTCCCGGCCGGCCGCACGCCATGGCGCGCGCATCGCGCGACAGCGGCCAATTCAGCGGCGCTTTTGATCAATCCTTAACCAGTTTTTGCGCTAACATCGCCTCTATGCCCCCGCTGCCGGAGAAGCTAGCAATTCGGTCGATGGTTCCGGAGAGGGACCACGGCTTTGCCATCAGCTTGATGGAGCATCTCATTGTTCCGACTTTCGTCATCGGGGCGGATCGCCGTGTGCTGATTTGGAACAAAGCCTGCGAACGGTTGACCGGGGTGCCCGCCGAGGAGGTCGTCGGCACGTCCGAGCACTGGCGAGCCTTCTACCCCGAACGTCGGCCGTGCCTGTCCGATCTGCTGCTGGCGCGCCGTTTCAACGAAATCCGCGCGCTTTATCAGGGCGACGGCAGCCTCGGGTTGAGCGATTTCGGCGTTTCCGCGGAAAACTGGTGCCTGATGCCGAGACTCGGCCACCGGCTGTATCTGGCGATCGACGCCGGGCCGATCTACGACGACGCGGGCGAGCTGATCGCGGTGGTGCAAACGCTGCGCGACATCACCGCCCAGAAACAAGCGCAAACCGATCTGGAGGCGCTGGCGACCCGCGACGGCCTCACCGGACTGGCGAACCGGCGATCGTTCGACGTCAAGTTCGCCGAAGAGGCCAAGCGCGCGACGCGCGACTGCGCGCCCCTGTCGCTGCTGATGATGGACGTCGATTTTTTCAAGCTCTACAACGACTCCAACGGCCATCAGAAGGGCGACGAATGCCTGCGCGCGATCGCCCAGGCGATCGCGGCGACGCTGTGGCGGGAGACCGATTTTTGCGCGCGATACGGCGGCGAGGAATTTACCGTCGTCATGCCCAACACGCCGCTCTCGGGCGCCATGTTGATCGCCGAGCGTCTGCGGATGGCGATCGAGGCGCTGCACATCGTCCACACCGACTCCGCCGCCGCCAAGAACGTCACCTTGAGCATCGGCGGCGTCGTCGCCGTCGGCCGGGAGGTCAATCCCGAGCGCCTGATCGCCGCGGCCGACGCCGCCCTCTACCGGGCCAAGCACGCCGGCCGCAACCGGGCGTTCGTGGGCAAGTTCGACGAGGCGGCGCCGCCGCCGTGCGTCGCGGCGCGCGCGTGAGAGAAGCGCGAGCGCCGACGGCCGCATCGGCGCGTCGCCGTCAAGTCCAGGCGAACGCGTAGCGTTCGGCCGCCGTTCCGCGGCTGCTCCGCTGCGCTTCGCCCGCTTCGCCCGGACGAACGCTACGCGTTCGCCTTGAGGCGCCAGCGCCGTTCCGGCGGCGGTCTTGCTACTGCGATCGTTGCTGAGCGAAGCCGGCCGCATGGCCGGCTTGCGCAGCAATGATCACAGTAGCCGACAGCCTGAGCCGCGCGCAGGAGTCAAGGCTCGCGAGCGTGAGCGAGCGACCCGTGAAACGGGCTTGGCCTTGACGCCGAGCACGGATCAGGCACAGCGGACCCGGAAGATATCGAACTTGGATGTGTGAATCCGCTAGCCCCGGGAGGGGGGAAGGGAGCGCAGACTGTTGCCGTTTAGCGGATGCTGGCAGTTGGCGCAGTCTAACGGAAACCGCGAAAGATTCAGGACAATTTTGGCTTTGATCGAGACGCTTCTCTGACTAGACTCTCGCGCTGCGCTGTCGCACGCTCCGTCTTGCCGACGAGTTCCTTCGTCGGGGACGGCGGCGGGCTCAGCGCGCGACGGATGCCAGCGTTCATGCGGCGTGTGATTTCTCCATCGGAGAAATCTTGGGGCACATTTTTCATGATTAGCGACATTGATAAGTATTTCGCCAAGTTCTCAAACTTGCCAGACCCAACCGAACTCCGCAAGAAGCGAAGCGGCGTTAGGGCCGTGATGATCGGGCATCCCGGAGCGATAACAAGCATCACGCCAATGCCCGAAGACGCCGCCCAATACGCCTACATAGGGAAAATCGCGGTCGAATGGGCAATTTTGGAGGCAAGAATTGACGCGCAAATATGGAACCTATGCGGAGCGCCACAACGCTTAACTGCATGTCTTACTGCGCAGATGATTGGACCGAATCCAAGGCTACAAGCTCTAATTTCGCTATGCGCAGAAAAAGGCTTTCCTCGAACGCTAATAGAAGACCTATCAGAGTTCAAGAAATTTGCGCGAGGCGTGGGTGAACAAAGGAATTGTATAGTTCATGATTCGTGGCATATGCAATTTAACGAATTAACAGGGGAAAGAATATATAAGAATACCGTTACAGCAAAATCATCACTTACCATGGAGAGGGAGGAGGTGACGCTGGACCAACTTGAGAGAACGATTTTCAAGATACGTAAGTTGATAGATATATTTGAGCTACATATTTGTAGCGCGATACTGAGGGAGACACGCTTCAAGAATATCTAAAACATAAACTTCCGTTTCCATCACGGAAAAATTCCTGCCCGATTCCGTTTCCAAGAGCGAGCCTACCCCAGCCTTGATCATCGCCAGGGCAATCGAACCCCTGACGCCGTCGCCGCCGACCACATCGGCGTGAGCGTCAAATTCTCCGTAACTCCCAAGCCGTCTAGGCGTTGAGGGCGAGCGCGATCTGTGTTGGCGGGTCGGCGAGGGTTTTGAGGATGTTGGCCCCCTGTTTTCTCGCGGTTGAGACGACTGACCTGAGGCGCGCGAAGCTTTGGGCGCCGTCGAGGGTTCGAAACGAGCCCGAGATTTTCATTTTGACCTTCATCATCCTGAGGTCCTGTTCGGCCAGGTTGTTGGTGAAGGGCACGTCGAAGTCGGTGAGGAAGCGCAGCGTTTCGACTTTGAACGTCTTCAGCCTTTCGAGCAGATTGCGGCCGGGGCGCTGCTTTGTTCGTCCGCTCGCGTTGGCCTTGGCGTGGAGTGCGGGCAACTGGCGATGGAAAGCGAGGCCGAGCCGAACCGCGGCCCAATATTGGTCGACGAAGGCCGCGATGACTTTGGGCTCCAGCGCCTTCGCGCCCGCCTCGCGCGCCTCATGAACGGCGATATTCGCCGCCCGAAGCGTGTCGCGCATGAGTTCGGCCCACGGCTCCTTGTCGAACTCGATCAAACACTGGAGTTCGCGCAAGATATGGGCGTTGCAGAAGGCGTGTTCGACCGCGTCGAGCCGACGATAAGGCAGGAAGTGGTCGTGCACGACGACGCCCCCCTTCAAATCCTGCGGGATCGCGCCGCGCTTTTCGTCGGCGCGATAGAAGGTGAAGGCTTGGCTCGAAGTCGTATGCAGCCATTGCAGCTTACCGGCGATGCGATATCCCGTCTCGTCGAGATGGCGAACCTTCGCCTCGGCCACGCGCTCGCCGATGGCCTGGTAAACTTGCCGCAACTCTTGTCCCTTCTTGGCGATCCAAGCGACAAGGCTGGCCGGACAGATCAGCGGCGCGTCGAACAGATCGCTCAGCGCTTGCGCGGTCCGATCCTCGGGGATGAGTTGCTGGACATTGAGATAGATCGCCGCGGCCTTGATGCGCTCGCCATACTGGGCAGGCGAGACCACGCCTTCGGGAAAAACCGCCTTCGTCACGCCCCGGCAATGCGCGCAGCGGTAAATCGAGGCCTGATGTTCCGTGACCCGCAGCGGGCGCTCGGGAAGGTCGAACACTTGCCGCTTCTCGACCCCTATCGCCGACCCCGCCTCGAGAGGCCAACCGCAATGGCCGCATGCGCACGCCGCGTGCCCAACCACGCAATCGGGATCGGCGACCTGCCGCAGCGTGCCGCCCTTATGACCCGTCTGGCCGCCGCTCGTCTTGCCCGAACGGCCGCGCAGACTGCCTCCAATACGCGGTTTCTTCCGCAGCCCGTCACTCGAAGGCGGTTGCGAACTGTTCGAGCTGTCCCGCCCCAATTGCCGACGAAGATCGGCCACCTCGGCCCGCAACGCCGCGATCTCCGCCCTCAGAGACGCTATCAACTCCTCGACTTCGGCGGGAAGAACCATCCCACCCTTGATTCACAGTCTCGTGCCGCCGTCTCCCACAATCCGCATATCAATGCCGTTTCCCAAACACTGTGGCATTCCAGACTCACCACGCCTTGGGAGTTACAATTCTCCGTTGATAGGGCCGTCCAGTCCTGATTTCGTTGAACTCTTTGACATGGGCAAATCCCTAGTTTGTCCTCGCTACGCCACGCGCAACGTGAACAAAAAAGGCGATTATGCACTTGACATAATACGCGCGTTCTGCTATTGTTCGGGTCATAGGAGTTTCCGATGGCCTTCGATCTCACCAATCCGATTTTCAACAACGAAGACGCGGCTCGCGTCTATTTCGAGTCGATCCGCTGGCCAGACGGCAAGCCCGTTTGCCCGCATTGCGGCGTCATCGGGCAGGCGACCCTCATCAAGGGCGGCTCGCATCGGCCCGGCATGTACCAGTGCAACGCCTGTCTAAAGCCGTTCACGGTGACGATCGGTTCCGTCATGGAGTCCAGTCACGTCCCGTTGCACAAATGGGCGCTGGCGTTCCGTTTGATGGCGGCGAGCAAGAAGGGCGTTTCGGCGCATCAACTCATGCGGACGCTCGGGCTCGGCTCCTATCGTTCGGCGTGGTTTCTTGCGCATCGCGTTCGCGAAGCGATGGCCGATCGCGATCCGGAGCCTTTGGGCGGCAAAGGCAAGACGGTCGAGATTGACGAGACGTTCATTGGCAAGCCCGATCAGACCTTCGTTTCCGGCAAGGGATGGATGGGCAAGCGCGGGACGGCGACCAAGCGCAAGGTGCTGACGATGGTCGAGCGCCGTGGCCGTGCCGTGTCCGTGAAGGTCGAGGATTTGACCGTCCAGACGCTTAAGACCGTTATCGGCAAACACGTCGTCTTGGACTCGACACTCAACACGGACGAAGCGCAGTTCTACAAGCCGATCGGCAAGAAGTTTGCCGAGCATGAAGCTGTCAATCACGGATCGGGTGAATACGCGCGCGGCGAGACGACGACGAACACGGTCGAGGGCTTCTTTAGCATCTTCAAGCGCGGCATGACCGGCATTTACCAGCACTGCGGCGAGAACCATTTGCCGGCGTATTTGAGCGAATTCGACTTCCGCTATTCGAACCGCATCGGCCTTGGCGTTGACGACACGGAACGCGCTCGGCGCGCGGTCAAGGGCGCGGAAGGGAAGCGGTTGACCTATCGACCGTCTCGTTCAGCGCAACAGGCTCGCGCGGTTTAACAGGAACCGCGCCAAGATCAGGGCGATTTTGGCTTTGATCGAGCAGCTTTTCTGACTCGACTCTCGCGCTGCGCTGTCGCACGCTCCCCCTTGCCGACAATCTCTTTGAGCGGCCTGGGGGGCGTGTTAAGTGCGCGGCGAAGAGCGTCATTCATGCGGCGCTCCGTCTCTTCGGCTCCAAATTGATCGCCGGCTCTAGACGAGGAGTCGCTAGGGGTTGCCATGGACGAATATCCTCCATTCGATCCGACGCGAACGACGCTTCCCGAACCATACCTGATAGCTCTTGGGAAAGTCACCTATATCTGGGGCGGCCTCGAATTGGTTGTGGAGTTGGCGATTACCAAATTGATGGCCCTCGACCCATTTGACCCAAAATCGGCAATAATTGTTGCCCATCTCTCGTGGCCACAACGAATGGATATCTTAGAAAGTCTCGTAACCCTATTAGCAGACGATTATCCCCATCTGCAAAGATTCCCTAATGTACGAATCATGTTGAAGAAAGCACAAGACGGTCGTAATAAATTGGCTCACAACAAATTGGCATATCAAGACGATCAGGTTGTCATGCTACAACTCTCTTCGCGCGGCAAACTTAAGACATCCATTACCCCATTGTCAGTAACGGACATTGACGAAGTGTTTTCAGATATAGGTAACGCCTCTATGGAACTCCTGAAGCTTGTTCTCAACAAATGAATCATCGAAGAGCGCCTTCGCCCACTCGGCCATAAAAGCCGCTAATATGTCTTGATTCCTAGCACCACGATTCGCCGCGAGTGCCGCCAACGTGAGCGCGCGTTGAGAGCACTGCAATCCTAGATAGCACTCCGCAACAACCGAGATGCCTCGGCTTGTGGTTTCAGGAAAGTTCGATTCTGTTGACCTAGCTAACATTTTGCCCTCATTATGTCAAGTGCATAATCGGGACAAAAAAGAACTTGCGCAGGAGAACAAAACATGCACATATCTCTTTTCCAGGGGGTCGCCCGAGGCGGCAGTTGCCTCGACCGCGCCGACCGTGAGAGAAGGATGAACGCCGTGAGTCAACCCAATCTTCGCGTCGTGGAAGGGACTTTCGTGGACAAGACCAAGGCGCTCGACGCCGCGCTGGCGCAGATCGAACGCGCGTTCGGCAAGGGCTCGATCATGCGCCTGGGCAAGAACCAGAAGGCGGTGGAGATCGAGACGATTCCCAGCGGGTCGCTCGGCCTCGACATCGCGCTGGGGGTCGGCGGCCTGCCGCGCGGCCGGGTGATCGAGATCTTCGGGCCCGAATCCTCGGGCAAGACGACGCTGAGCCTGCACGTCATCGCCGAGGCGCAGAAGAAGGGCGGCGTCTGCGCCTTCGTCGACGCCGAGCACGCGCTCGACCCCATCTACGCCCGCAAACTCGGGGTCAATCTGGAAGACCTGCTGATTTCCCAGCCCGACACCGGCGAGCAGGCGCTCGAAATCACCGATACGCTGGTGCGCTCGGGCGCCATCGACGTGCTGGTCATCGATTCGGTGGCCGCGCTGACGCCGCGCGCCGAAATCGAGGGCGAGATGGGCGACTCGCTGCCCGGTCTGCAGGCGCGCCTGATGAGCCAGGCGCTGCGCAAGCTCACCGCCTCGATTTCGCGCTCCAACACCATGGTCGTCTTCATCAATCAGATCCGCATGAAGATCGGCGTCATGTACGGTTCGCCCGAGACCACGACGGGCGGCAACGCGCTGAAGTTCTACGCCTCCGTGCGTCTCGACATCCGCCGGATCGGCTCGATCAAGGACCGCGACGCGGTGGTGGGCAACCAGACCCGCGTCAAGGTGGTCAAGAACAAGGTCGCGCCGCCGTTCAAGCAGGTCGAATTCGACATCACCTACGGCGAGGGCATTTCCAAGACCGGCGAATTGATCGACCTCGGGATCAAGGCCGGCGTGGTCGAGAAGTCGGGCGCGTGGTTCTCCTTCGACAGCCAGCGCCTCGGCCAGGGCCGCGAGAACGCCAAGGCCTATCTGAAGGTCAATCCGGAAATCGCCGGGCGCATCGAAAAGGCGATCCGCGAGAACGCCGGCCTGATCGCCGAGCGCATTCTCGAGGAAGTCGATCCCGCCGAAGCCAACGACGCCGACGCCTGAACCCTCTCCGTTGGGCGCGCCGGCGTCCCCCTTACGAGAAGCGCGCCCACCCGCCAAGGAGACGGAAAGTCGTCGAGCGATCGGGCGCGGCCGCGCGAGCCTAGGCGCGCGCGGCCGCGCCGCATCGGGCGCGCCGCCGGCCGCGCCCGCTCCGCAATGCCGCCGTTCGCGCCGGGTTTGCCTTTCCCCCGTCATGCTCTAGAACGCCAGCCGAGAGAATCCAGCCCCGAGGCGGAGCGTTCATGAACGGCGTCAACGAGATCCGATCGAGTTTCCTGCGCTTCTTCGCCAGGAACGGGCATGAGGTTGTGCCGTCGAGTTCGCTGGTGCCGCGCAACGATCCGACCCTGATGTTCACCAACGCCGGCATGGTGCAGTTCAAGAACGTCTTCACCGGCGTCGAGCGGCGGCCCTACCAACGCGCCGTCACCGCGCAAAAATGCGTGCGCGCCGGCGGCAAGCACAACGACCTCGACAACGTCGGCTACACCGCGCGCCATCACACCTTCTTCGAGATGCTCGGCAATTTCTCGTTCGGCGACTACTTCAAGCCGCTCGCCATCGAGCTCGCGTGGACGCTGCTGACCAAGGAATTCGCTCTTGCCAAGGACAAGCTGTGGGTCACCGTCTACCACGACGACGACGAGGCGTTCGCGTTGTGGAAGCGCATCGCCGGCCTTCCCGCTTCGCGCATCGTCCGCATCGCCACCTCCGACAATTTCTGGGCGATGGGCGACATGGGCCCGTGCGGGCCGTGTTCGGAAATCTTCTACGACCACGGCGACAAGATTCCCGGCGGCCCGCCGGGCTCGGCGGAGGAAGACGGCGACCGCTTCATCGAGATCTGGAATCTGGTGTTCATGCAATTCGAGACGCTGCCCGGCGGCGAGCGGGTGGCGCTGCCGCGCCCCTCGATCGACACCGGCATGGGGCTCGAGCGGGTCGCCGCGGTGTTGCAGGGCAAGCACGACAACTACGACATCGACCTGATGCGCGCGCTGATCCGCGCCAGCGCGGAAGCCAGCGGCGTTGACGCCGACGGGCCGCACAAGATCTCGCATCGCGTCATCGCCGATCACCTGCGCGCCGCCGCGTTCCTGGTCGCCGACGGCGTGCTGCCGTCCAACGAAGGGCGCGGCTATGTGCTGCGCCGCATCATGCGCCGGGCGATGCGTCACGCCCAATTGATCGGCGCGCGCGAGCCGCTGATGTGGCGCCTCGTCGCGGCGCTGACGCGCGAAATGGGGCCGGCCTATCCCGAACTGCTCAGCGCCGAAGCGCTGATCACGGAGACCCTGAAGCTCGAGGAGACGCGGTTCCGCATCACGCTGGCGCGCGGCCTGGCGATCCTCGAGGAGGAGACGCACGACCTGAAAGCCGGCGCCAAGCTCGCCGGCGAAGTCGCGTTCAAGCTCTACGACACCTACGGCTTCCCGCTCGACCTGACGCAGGACGCGCTGCGGGCGCGCGGCGTCGGCGTCGACGTCGACGGCTTCGCCGCGGCGATGGAGCGCCAGCGCGCCGAGGCGCGCAAGGCGTGGGCCGGCTCGGGCGAGGCGGCGACCGAGGCCGTCTGGTTCGCGCTGCGCGAACGGCTCGGGGCGAGCGAGTTTCTCGGCTACGAGACCGAGATCGCCGAGGGCGTCGCGACCGCGCTGATCCGCGACGGCGCCGAGGCCGCCTCGCTCGGCGCCGGTGAGAAGGGCTGGCTCGTCCTCAACCAGACGCCGTTCTACGGCGAGTCGGGCGGCCAGGTCGGCGACGTCGGCGCCATTGTCGCGCCGGGGCTGCGCGCACGGGTGCTCGACACGAAGAAGAAGCTCGGCGATCTCTTCGTCCACGAGGTCGAAGTGGAGGAGGGGACGCTGCAGGTCGGCATGGCGCTGGAGCTGAAAGTGGATCACGAGGCGCGCGCCGCGACCCGCGCCAATCACTCGGCGACCCACCTGCTGCACGAAGCGCTGCGCCGGGTGCTCGGCGACCACGTGGCGCAAAAGGGCTCGCTGGTCTCGCCCGATCGGCTGCGCTTCGACATCGCCCACCCCAAGCCGATCACGCCGCAGGAGCTCGCCGCGGTCGAGGACATCGCCAATCGCGTCGTGCTCGCCAACGAGCCGGTCGTCACCCGCCTGATGGGCCTCGAGGAGGCGCGCGAGTCGGGCGCCCGGGCCCTCTTCGGCGAGAAATACGGCGACGAAGTGCGCGTCGTTTCGATGGGGACGATCGCGGGCGAAGACCAGCGCTTGCGCCCGTATTCGGTGGAATTGTGCGGCGGCACGCACGTCGCGCGCACCGGCGACATCGGCCTCGTCTCGATCATCGGCGACAGCGCGGTCGCCGCGGGCGTGCGCCGCATCGAGGCCAGGACGCGCGAGGGCGCGCGCAAGCGCCTCACCGAAGATTCGCGGGCCTTGGCCGATCTCACCGCGCTGCTGCGCGCGCCGACCGGCGAGGCGGCCGAACGGCTGGAGGCGTTGATCGAGGACAAGAAAAGGTTGGAGCGCGAACTCAACGACGCGCGGCGCAAGCTGGCGATGGGCGGCGGCGCCTCCGGCGGCGGCGACGCGGTGCGCGAAGTCGGCGGCGTCAAGTTCTACGCCCGCGCGGTCTCCGGCGTCGAAATGAAGGACCTGAAATCGCTCGCCGACGAAGCCAAGCAGAGCGTCGGCTCCGGCGTCGCGGCGATCGTCGCGGCGAGCGAGGACGGCAAGGCGAGCCTGGTGGTCGCGGTGACCAGCGACCTGACGCCCCGCTTCAACGCGGTCGATCTCGTGCGCCTCGGCGCGGCGGCTCTCGGCGGCAAGGGCGGCGGCGGGCGCCCCGACATGGCCCAGGCCGGCGGCCCCGACGGCGCCAAGGCGGCCGAGGCGCTGGCCGCGGTGGAGAGGGGCTTGAGGGAAATGGCGGCGGCGTGAGGCGCGGCGCCCTCCGCGCGCCCGAACCGCGCTCGCCGTCAAGCCCGCTTTGCTCTGACGAGCAAAGCGCCGCTGACGCGGTCGCGAAATGCGAGGCTTGACCGCTGTGCGCGGTTCGGGCGTTTTCGCTTCCAAGGTCTTGTTGCGCATTCCGGCCCGATGGGCCGGAAGTCGCAACAAGACCTTGGATGCCCAATGACGCATCGCTCCGGCGCGGTCACCGCGAAGCGGCCGTAGCGCAGCGGAGGAGCGGCGCTAGCCGCTTGACGGCGCAGGGGCGATGTGTCCGCGCGACTTCGCCGGTTCCACTCGGGAAATCACGCCCGCTCACCCGCTGGCGACGCTCAGATCGTCGGGCGTGACGAAGCGGGCGAGCCGCGCCGAACCGGGCGCGACCTCGCGCCAGCGGTTGAAGTCGAATTCGAGCGCCGCCAGGCCCGCGGTCGGGAACTTGCCGACCATGCGCGCGATATCGCGCTCGGCGCCGCCGCCGACCAGATGGTTGGCCAGATCCGCCAGTCCAGGGTTGTGGCCGATCAGCAAGACGCTCGCCGCCGTATCGGGAAGGGCGCGAACGATCGCCTGGACGCTGGCGCGCGTCGCGTCGTAGAGGCTCGGCTCCGCGCGCGCTTCGATCCGCTGCGGCCACGCCTTGAGGACGATCGCCGCCGTTTCCCGCGTGCGCAGCGCGCCCGAGAAGATCGCCAGGTCCGGGATCATGCCCGCCTCGGCGAGGAAGGCGCCGATGCGAGCGGCGTCGCGCCGCCCGCGCTCGACCAGGGCGCGCTCGTAATCGCCGCGCCCCGCAGGGTGCATCGCCTTGGCGTGTCGGAGAAGCAAGAGACGGCGCATGGGCCGCTTTTAGGATGAGGCCGGGCCGAAGCGCAAGCCGAGCGCTTCGGGTTCGCGCCACGAAGAAGAACGAGGCAGGCGCCGCCCTGGCCTGCTTTGGCGGAGCGAGCCGCGAGAGCCAATCGAATTCCGCAATGCGAAGGCGGCAAAATCGGTAGTGGGCCAGTTTGAATGTGGCGGCGAAATTTTGCGCTAGCGGCGTAGCCCGGCTTTCCCCATAATGGGAGCATGGTGAGGTCCAAGCCTCAGACAAAATTTGAGCCGGTCCAGCTAAAGGCCGAACCGGGATGGTATGTTCGAATTACGCTTCCCCACGGCGAGCAAATCCAAATGAGCGGTTTCGAGACAGAAACTAGGGCAAGAGATTGGATCGCCACTAAAGCGGCCGACTGGCTCAAAAACTATCGAGGCGGCCGATATGGCTAAGACTCCCAAGCGCCCGCGCGATTTGAACCAATGGGCGAAACGCATGGTCGATATCGCGACTGGCGAGACTGGCGACGATGTGCCGACCGCAGACACAGACGTCAATGAGTTGCAATTTTCTCACTATGGCAAGTTAGGCGCCGCCAGCGGTGGGAAGGCTCGCGCCAACGCGCTTTCGCCAGAGCGTCGTACTGAAATTGCTCGCATCGCGGCCGCAAAGCGATGGTCAAAATCATAAAATTCCCGTCTCTTTGATGCGTCTCACAAAATCCGCAAAGAGCGGGACCGCGAACATGTACTTACCATGTCTATCCTTATATACGATGCCATGCTCCATAAGAGTCACTAGCATTTGATTCACTCGACTTCGACCAAACGTTTCATTGATACGCACTGATTGTCTTAATATATCTTGAATCGTAAAAACATCGTTACTATTGTCTAGTTGTGCAATCACATGTAGCAACTCGTGATAGCGCTCGGTCACCTTATACCATCGATGGGCAAAGAAATCATTATCTAGCTTTCTCACAATTTCGCTCATTGGTACAATTGGCTCCTGCCCCTCTGCAAGTTTTTGCATCCATACATCATACACTTCACGACACATGAATTGTATAAAATAAGGATATCCACCGGAATATTTGATTATTAGCGAGATCGCCTCATCTGAAAATTTTACCGGGCATTTAGCATCAGAAATTGGCTTGGTGATTGCCTCGCGGCTTGCTTCCACTGAGAGCTTTTTCAGCGTGAGCGTCTTAAACATACGCTCAGAGTATGTTCGCGAATCGACGAGCTTCTGGTACAGCGTCGGTAACCCAATAAGTACAAGAATAAATGGCATACCGTTCCGTTGAACGCTCTGAAAAATATCTAGCAGCACTGAAAGGGGATACTCTTTTGCATCGTCCCGATCTGCCAAACTTTGCGCTTCATCATATACGAATAGCAATCCTCTCTTCCCGATACGCGTGACATGCGGTGCAACCGCGGAAAAGACCGCTTTTAATTTATCCGAGACAAGGCCGGGAGCGTTCTTATATATAGACGATAGCGTGTTATAGCCGAGAGTGATCTCTCCTGCGTTTTCTTTGCTGACAAAGCCGAAGGACAATTGATGAGTTGTACCAGTCGATATATTACTTGTCACGACGGACAAGTCAGTCAAAATGCGTTCTGCGAGTATCGATTCCGTTACGACCGCGGACTCTGACATGTCGGTCCCGACCCAAAGCCATCCTTCATGAACAGCTGTCGGCTTAAAACTCTCGGCGAGAACGGTCTTGCCAACGCCGCGCAAGCCCGTAATTACCAAATTGTCCAAGACCACATTCTGCGCGAGAAGCTTGCGAAACTCGCCTTCTTCATGTTTCCGGCCCGCCAGATACGGCGGCCGGTGCCCCGCGCCGGGTCGAAATGGGTTCGCAAAGGGCGGTATCGACAAGGCCATTGTCACACCTATTTATTGTGCGCTATAAATTTATGTGCTCCTATGAATTTATGGTCTTGACTAAATGTCAAGGCGCAAGCATAATGGCCAGTATGAATAAGCTGAGCCCCGCCGAACGCGCCCAAGCCCTTCACCTTCTCTGCGAGGGCATGAGCATCCGCGCCATCACCCGCCTAACGGGCATATCCAAGACGACTGTTAGCAAGTTGGTTGTCGATGCTGGCACGGCCGCGGCTTGGTATCAGGACCGCGTTTTCCAGAGCCTTTCGTGCAAGAAACTCCAAATCGACGAAATCTGGGGTTTCGTCGGCGCCAAGGCAAAGAACGCCTCAGACGAAGCCAAGACGGCGGGAACTGCTGGCGATGTGTGGCTTTGGCTTGCAACCGACGCCGACACGAAGCTTGTTCCGTGCTGGCACGTTGGCAGCCGGGACGCGGACGCGGCGCAAGAGTTTATCGACGATCTTGCCTCGCGTCTCGCGAGTTGCGTCCAGATCACAACCGACGGCCACGCGCCGTATGTGACCGCCATCGACGCAGCATTTGGCGGAGAGGTCGATTACGCGATGCTGGTCAAGATTTACGGGACCGCGCCCGAGGCTACACGCGGACGCTATAGCCCCGCAGAATGCCTCGGCGCCCGCAAGACGCGCATTCAGGGCAATCCTGATATGGCATACGCCAGCACATCATTTGCCGAGAGAAACAACCTCAACATTCGCATGCACTCTCGCCGAATGACGCGGCTGACGAATGCCTTTTCAAAAAAGATGGAAAACCACGCGCACGCGATGGCGTTGCACTTCCTCTATTACAATTTTGTGCGTATCCATAAGACGCTCAAAACGACGCCGGCGATGGCTGCCGACGTGACGGATCGGCTCTGGGAAGTCGCGGATATGGTCGCAGTGCTTGAAGCGTGGGAGGCGACATCTTAACGATGGTGTTGGGGAAAAGTGATGGCCACACCAGGTTTATCGTTGGTCGGTTTCATGGATCAGCAACAGGCAATGGCGCATTTGCGAACTGCCTGCGTTCCTGCTGACCCTTCCGACGTAGCAATTTTGGCGGAATGGAATGCGGCCAGAGCACGACTTGGCGCCCCAGTCGCTAACGCAGGAATACCCGATATTCAACCAATTCCACCGACTCACGATCCCCACGTTCAACAAGTCCTAACAGCGCCATGGTCCGCACCGGCATTTCAGACAACGCTCGCCGGCGTTACGTTTCAGCTAGTAGAGCTTGATCCGCTGCTAGCCTATCAATTCACTATTGATGATGATCGCAGCAATTACCATTGCACGAACCTAAACAAACCGCCAAGTCTTGATACATTATTAGCTCTATGTCTGCCAACAAACCCAGAAATTGTAAATTTTCAGGTCTTACAACATAGCAATACGCAACAAAATCAATCCATGTTGCTGAAAACGAAAAACCTGAACCTTCGATCACTTGCGGCGGGAATTTTTAACGCGCAGTTTATGGGCCTGCAATTTGCCGTCTCCTTGCCGTTTTTGCATGTTGTTTGTTATAACAATCGCTACTACCTTCACAATGGATTTCACCGTGCCCTTGGTATTCGCCGAGCCGGTGCAACGTATGCGCCGGCCGTGGTGCGCATCGTAACGGACTCCGATTCTGCGGGAATTAGGAGGGATGGGAGCACCTTCGATTTGAATCTTTTGGAATCAAACAATCCGCCGACCGTTGGTCACTTCACCAACGGTCGAGCCCATCCGGTCTCGCTCCGAGGCACGACCAGGGTTTTGCATGTCAGTTGGGCTGAGTACGTGCTACCGGATGAGAACTAGCTGCTGACCGAAAATGTTCGAACATCCGAATTGGCACGCGGCGGCGATCCGTCCGGTGCCGGGTTACGAACAATCATGCTAGTTTTATCGTCCGGTAAGTTTCCCTTTGCAGGCGAGCCCGATGCCGATAATCCGCGCGTAGCGATACTGGCCTCGCGGTTCACCCGGTCGCCATTTGTCGATCGCTGCATGGTCCGTCTCCCACAAGCATCCCATTTATGCTCCGTCGGTTAAACAACCGTTAACGGAATGTTAATTTGTTAACGAATGCCTAATTTTTTTTATCCCGCTTTTGGGCATCCGTCCATTGTTTGTCGCGCGGTGTGACGAATTGTTTCAATCGCACTATGCATTTTGCCTGCCACATTCAAACTGGCCCACTACCGCAAAATCCCCCTCATTGACACGCCGCCCCCTTCGTCCCACATTCGGTTCCTGACTCGAGGGGCGCCCGCGATGGGCTGAGACGGCGGAACGCGCCGGACCCTTGGAACCTGATCCGGGTCATGCCGGCGAAGGGACGAGGCCCGCCGAGGCGTTTGGCCGCGCCCCTTCTCGCCATCCCGGGCGAAGCGGAGGCGCGGCATATGAACGAACAGACGAAGATCGACACGCGTGCGGCGCCGACACGCGTCACGACGGGGCCGATCGGCGGCTCGCGCAAGGTCTACGCTTCGCCCCGAGGCCGCGCCGACATCCGCGTCCCTTTCCGCGAAATCGGCTTAAGCGATGCGGGCGAGCCGCCGGTGCGGGTCTACGACGCCTCCGGCCCCTACACGGAAGGCGACGCGCGCATCGACCTCGGCGCCGGCCTGCCGCCCGCGCGCGAAGCCTGGATCGCCAAGCGCGGCTACGCGGCCATCGCCGGCCGCGCGGTCACGCCCCAGGACAACGGCGACGTCTCGGCCGAGCGCCTCGCGCCGCCTTGTCCGGCGAAGCGCACGCTTCGCGCCGGCCAGCCCGGCCGTCTCGTGACCCAATACGAATTCGCCCGCGCCGGGCTCGTCACCGAAGAAATGATCTACGTCGCCCATCGCGAGAACTTGGCGCGCGAGGCCGCGGTCGCCGACGCCGAGGCGCGGCTCGCCGACGGCGAGAGCTTCGGCGCCGCGATCCCCGCCTTCGTCACCCCGGAATTCGTGCGCTCGGAAGTGGCGCGCGGGCGCGCGATCATTCCCGCCAACATCAACCACGTCGAGCTCGAGCCGATGGCGATCGGCCGCAACTTCCTGGTCAAGGTCAACGCCAACATCGGCAACAGCGCGCTCAGCTCCGGCGTCGCCGAGGAAGTGGAGAAGATGGTGTGGGCGATCCGCTGGGGCGCCGACACGGTGATGGACCTCTCCACCGGCCGCAACATCCACAACATCCGCTCCTGGATCGTGCGCAACTCTCCCGTGCCGATCGGCACCGTGCCGATCTACGAGGCGCTGGAGAAGGTCGACGGCGATCCGCTCAAGCTCGATTGGGAAGCGTTCAAGGACACGCTGATCGAACAGGCCGAACAGGGCGTCGACTATTTCACCATCCACGCCGGCGTGCGCCTCGCCCATGTGCCGCTGACCGCGAAGCGCGTCACCGGCATCGTCTCGCGCGGCGGCTCGATCATGGCGCGCTGGTGCCTCGCCGGCCATCGCGAGAGCTTCCTCTACGAGCGCTTCGATGAAATCTGCGACATCATGCGCAAGTACGACGTTTCGTTCTCGCTCGGCGACGGCCTCAGACCCGGCTCGATCGCCGACGCTAACGACGCCGCGCAGTTCGCCGAACTGGAGACGCTGGGCGAACTCACGAAGATCGCCTGGGACAAGGGCTGCCAAGTGATGATCGAAGGCCCCGGCCACGTGCCGATGCACAAGATCAAGGTCAACATGGAAAAGCAGCTCGAGGAGTGCGGCGAGGCGCCGTTCTATACGCTGGGGCCGCTGACCACAGACATCGCGCCGGGCTACGACCACATCACGAGCGCGATCGGCGCGGCGATGATCGGCTGGTTCGGAACGGCGATGCTCTGCTACGTCACGCCCAAGGAGCATCTGGGGCTGCCCGACCGCGACGACGTCAAGACGGGCGTCGTCGCCTATCGCATCGCGGCGCATGCCGCCGACCTCGCCAAGGGTCACCCGGCGGCGCAAATCCGCGACGACGCGGTTTCGCGCGCGCGCTTCGACTTCCGCTGGCAGGACCAGTTCGCCCTGTCGCTCGATCCCGACACCGCGCGAAAATTCCACGACGAAACCCTGCCCAAGGACAGCGCCAAGGTCGCGCATTTCTGCTCGATGTGCGGGCCGAAATTCTGCTCGATGAAGATCACCCAGGACCTGCGGAAGGAGGCCGAGGCGCTGGCGGGCATGGAGGCGAAATCGCGCGAATTCGTCGAGCAGGGCGGCGCGCTCTACGTCAAGGCGGCGGAATAGGCGAGGCGGAGATGAGGCTCGTCGTCAATGGCGTCGAACAGGACGTCGTCGCCGAGACCTTGGCGGCGGCGCTCGAGGCGCTCGATTACGCAGAAACGCTGGTCGGCACCGCGCTCAACGGCGACTTCGTGCCGGCGCGAAAGCGCGCCGAGACGAGCTTAAGCGAAGGCGATCGGATCGAGATCGTCGCGCCGCGGCAAGGGGGATAGGCCGCCGGCGCGATGGAGCGAGGGTGCGGGCGGCGGCGCGGGGGCGAGGAGTTGAGCGATGAAGGTCTATGGCGTCGCATTGAAGTCTCGGCTGCTGCTCGGAACGTCGAAGTACGCCTCGCTCGACCTCATGGCCAAGTCCGTGCGGGCGGCGGAGGCGGAAGTCGTCACGGTTTCGGTGCGGCGCGAGTTGAGCCAATTTCGCGAGGGGCAGGAGTTCTGGCGCATCATCCACGACCTCGGCGTGCGCGTGCTGCCCAACACCGCCGGATGCTACACGGTCAAGGAGGCGGTGACGACGGCGCAGATGGCGCGCGAGATTTTCGCCACCGCCTGGATCAAGCTCGAAGTGATCGGCGACCGCGATACGCTCGCGCCCGACGTCTTCGGCACGGTCGAGGCCGCGCGCATCCTCGCTCGAGACGGCTTCGAGGTGTTTCCCTACACGACCGAAGACCTGATCGTCTGCGACCGGCTTATCGAGGCGGGCTGCAAGACGTTGATGCCGTGGGGCGCGCCGATCGGCTCCGGCAAGGGCCTCAACAATCCCTTCGGCTTGCGCCTGCTGCGGGCGCGCTATCCCGAGGCGACGCTGATCGTCGACGCCGGCATCGGCCTGCCGTCGCACGCCGCGGCGGCGATGGAGTTCGGCTACGACGCGGTGCTGCTCAACACCGCGGTCGGCACGGCGGGCGATCCGGTCGCGATGGCGCGCGCGTTCAAAGAGGCGGTCGAAGCCGGCGCCGCCGCCCATCGCGCCGGCCCGATGCAGCCGCGCGACCTCGCCCAGCCCTCGACGCCGTTCGTCGGCAAGGCGGCGCTGTCGTGAGCGGCGCGGCTTCTTTCCCTTCTCCCGCTTGCGGGTGTCAGGCGAACGTCTCGTTCGCTGAGAGGCGGCCCGAAGGGCCGGATGAGGGGAGCGCCCGGCGGCCCTCACCCCAACCCGTCTCCCGCACGCGGGAGAGGGGCCTATGACTCTCGACCGCTTCTACCCGATCGTCGATTCCGCCGACTGGGTCCGCCGGCTCGTCGGCGTCGGCGCGCGGCTCATCCAGTTGCGCGTCAAAGACAAAGACGAGGCGACGGCGGGTCGCGAGACGCGCGCGGCGCTGGCGGTCTGCCGCGCCGCAGGCGCGACCCTGGTGGTCAACGACTATTGGCGGGTCGCTATCGACGAAGGCGCGCCCTGGGTCCACCTTGGCCAGGGCGATCTCGATGAAGGCGCGGACGTCGGCGCCATCCGCCGCGCCGGGCTCAGGCTCGGCCTCAGCACCCACGACGAAGCGGAACTCGAGCGCGCGCTGGCGCTGGCGCCCGACTACGTCGCGCTCGGCCCGATCTATCCGACGATCACGAAAGCGATGGCGCATCTGCCCCAGGGCCTGACGCAGATCGGCGAGTGGAAGCGCCGCGTCGGCGCCATGCCGCTGGTCGCGATCGGCGGGCTCAACCTCGAACGCGCCCTCGCGTGTCTCGCCGCCGGCGCCGACAGCGCCGCCGTCGTCACCGACATCACGCTCAACCCCGATCCCGAGGGCCGCGCCCGCGCATGGATCGCCGCGACCCGCGCGCCGTGACGGCGCAAACGCCCATCGCGTTGACGATCGCCGGCTCGGATTCGGGCGGCGGCGCCGGGGTTCAGGCGGACCTGAAGACTTTCGCCGCGCTCGGCGTCTACGGGGCGAGCGCAATCACGGCGCTCACCGCGCAGAACACGCTGGGCGTCGACGCGATCCACATCTGCCCGCCCGACATCGTCGCCGCGCAGATCGAAGCCGTGCTGGCCGATTTCGACGTCGCGGCGATCAAGATCGGCATGCTGGGGAGCGCGGCGGTGGTGGCGGCCGTGGCGAGGAGCTTGGGGCGCCCGCTCCTCTCTTCCCTTGCGGGAGAGGGGTTAGGGGTGAGGGGTCGGCGCGGCAGCGCCGTTGTCGAAACGCGCGCCTCGCGGCGCGACCCCTCATCCGGCCAGGCTTCGCCTGACCACCTTCCCCCGCAAGGGGGGAAGGGGCGGGCGCCCTTCCTCGTCTACGATCCCGTCATGGTCGCTTCGTCCGGGGACGCGCTCGCGGGCGCGGGGCTCATCGAGGCGGTCAAAGCCCGGTTGCTGCCGCTGGTCGACTGCCTGACCCCCAATCTCGCGGAAGCCGCGGCGCTGGTCGGCGCGCCGCTGGCAAGGGGCGAAGCGGAGATGGCGCGCCAGGGCGCGGCGCTGGTGAAGCTCGGCCCGCGCGCCGTGTTGATGAAGGGCGGGCATCTTCCCGGCGCCGAGGCGGTCGATCTGCTGGTCACGGCCGACGCCGTCCGGCGGTTCGCCGCGCCGCGCCTAGACTCGCGCAACCTGCACGGCGCCGGCTGCACGCTGTCGAGCGCGATCGCCGCGCACGTCGTCTTGGGCGCGTCGTTGCCCGAGGCGGTCGCGGCGGCCAAGGAATTTGTGCGCAGCGCGATCGAGCGGGGGCGGGACGCGACGCTCGGCGCCGGCGCGGGACCGCTGTTGCCATTGCCGCTGAGCGAGGCGCGCCGACCGTGAGACGAGTTCAGGTCAGCGTCCAGTCTTCGACCTTGAGGCCGGCGACGATGAAATCGAACGGCGCTAGGGGTCGGCCGCCTCGGCCTGTCGTTCGGCGTCGCCGAGGAAATCGTCGGGGACGGCGGCTTCGTCGGGTGCGGCGAAGAACCCTTGCCAGGAATCGGGCCGTCGCGACAAGATCACGTCGCCGGTCTTGGGGTCGCGGCGAATGAACACTTCGCGCGCCTCGAAACGAAAGCTGGCGGGCAGCCGGACGGCTTGACTGCGGCCGTTCTTGAACAGTTTGGCGATCTGACTCATCTGGCGCGCCTCGAAGCAAGCATGCAAAGCACAGTGCATTCTCTTCGGCCGGGCGCAACGGGCTTTGGCCCTGGCTTACGATATGTCGAATTCGCCGACGAGAGCGGATTCCTTCCTTGTTTGCTTGGCGGAGCGAAGCGCGAGAGCAATTTGAAGTCAAGGATGCGCGAAGCGCACCGCCTCCGGCGGCGGCCTTTCAGGCCGTCCTTGAGTTCAAATTGCTCTCGCGCATAATCGCCTCCAAGCAATCAATGAAGATCTGACGCTGAAGCCAGCGCCAGCCCAACATATGTCTGAACCAGGACGCCCTGGCCACATAGGGGCCCACGCGCCGCCGGCGCGCTTCGCGGTGGAAACCAAAATCCCGCCGGTGCGCGTCCCGGTCGGGTTTGCTAGGGTCGCGCCGATGAACAAGCCGGAAAATTCCACGGCGCCCGAGACGGGGCAGGCGACGAACGGCGTCCCGCGCGCCCCCGAGACGCCGCGCGCCTCGCCGATGATGGCGCAATATCTCGACATCAAGGCGGCCCACCCGGATTGTCTGCTGTTCTACCGCATGGGCGACTTCTATGAATTGTTCTTCGACGACGCGGAAGTCGCCAGTCGCGCGCTCGGCATCGTGCTGACCAAGCGCGGCAAGCACGAAGGCGAGGACATTCCGATGTGCGGCGTGCCGATCGAGCGCGCCGACGATTATCTGCAGCGCCTGATCGCGCGCGGCCATCGCGTCGCGGTCTGCGAGCAGCTCGAAGACCCGACGGAGGCCAAGAAGCGCGGGGCTAAGTCGGTGGTCAAGCGCGACGTGACGCGGCTCGTCACGCCGGGCACCATCACCGAGGAGCGCCTGCTCGAGCCCGGCCGCGCCAATGTTCTTCTCGGCGTTCAGCGCGTGCGCTCGAGCGAAGGGCGCGCGGCGTTCGGCCTCGCGGCGCTCGACATCTCGACCGGCGCGTTCGTGTTGAGCGAGGCCGACGAAGCGGCGTTGAGCCTCGAAATCGCCCGCCTGGAGCCGAGCGAGATCGTCGCGCCGCAGGTCTTGTTCGACGATCCCGCCTTTTCCCGGCTGGTCGCGGAGACGAAGGTCGCCGCGACGCCGCTCGGGCGCGATTCGAGCGACGGCGCGTCGGCGGAGCAGGCGGTGCGCGAATTCTATGGCGTCGAAACGCTGGAGGGTTTCGGCCAGTTCACCCGCGCCGAAATCGCCGCCGCCGCGCTGGCGCTGCGCTACCTCAGGCGCACCCAGATCGATGCGACGCCGCGCCTCGCTCCGCCGACGCGGCGCGCCCGCGGCGCCGGCCTCGAAATCGACGCCGCCACGCGCGCCAATCTCGAACTCACCCGCACGCTTGCGGGCGAGCGCGCCGGCTCGCTGTTCGCCGTGATCGACCGGACCGCGACGCCCGCCGGCGCGCGCCTGCTCGCCGAGCGGCTGGCGAGCCCGCTCGCCGACCCCCAAGAAATCAACGAGCGGCTCGGCGCGCTGGAGTTTCTCGCCGACGCGCCGGCATTGCGCGGGAGCTTGCGCAAGTCGCTCGCCGCGGCGCCGGATACTTTACGCGCGCTGTCGCGTCTCGGCCTCGATCGCGGCGGCCCGCGCGATCTCGCCGCGCTGCGCGACGGCCTGACGGCGAGCGCCGCGATCGCGCGGACGTTGCGCGCGCTCGAAGCCTTGCCGCCGGCGCTCGAGCGCTGTCGCGAGCGTCTCAGCCGCGACGACGGCGCGCTCACGCGCGAGCTTGCCGAAACGCTCGCCGAGGACCTGCCCCTCAACAGGCGCGACGGCGGTTTCGTGCGCGCGGGCGCCTTCGCGCCGCTCGACGAGGCGCGGACTTTGCGCGACGAGAGCCGGCGCGTCGTCGCCGAGTTGCAGGCGAGTTACGCAGAAGAGGCGGGCACGGGTCAGCTCAAGATCAAGCACAACAACTTCCTCGGCTATTACATCGAGACGCCGCAACCGCAGGGCGAGGCGCTGCTGAAGGCGCCGATGAGCGCGACCTTCATTCATCGCCAGACCATGGCCGGCGCGATGCGCTTCACCACCAACGCGCTGATCGATCTCGAAGCGCGCATCGCCTCGGCGGCCGACCGCGCGCTGGCGCTGGAGCTGGAGGCGTTCGAGCGGCTGCGTCAAGCGTGCCTAGCCGAGAGCGAAATGCTGCGCGGCCTCGGCCTAGCGTTGGCCGAGATCGACGTCGCCGCCGCGCTCGCCGAGTTGGCGGCGCGGCGCGACTGGGTCCGCCCGCAGGTCGACGATTCGTTGAGCTTCGCCATCGAGGGCGGGCGCCATCCGGTGGTCGAGGCGGCGCTCGCCGAGCGCGGCGAGCCCTTCGTCGCCAACGCCTGCGACCTTTCCGGGGAAGCGGGCGAGGGGGGGCGCATCGCGCTGGTCACCGGCCCCAACATGGCGGGCAAGTCGACTTTTCTGCGCCAGAACGCGCTGATCGCGGCGCTTGCCCAGATGGGGTCCTTCGTGCCGGCGCGGCGCGCCCATATCGGCGTCGTCGACCGGCTGTTTTCGCGCGTCGGCGCCGCCGACGACCTCGCGCGCGGGCGCTCGACCTTCATGGTCGAAATGGTCGAGACGGCGGCGATCCTCAATCAGGCCACCGAGCGCTCGCTGATCATTCTCGACGAAATCGGCCGCGGCACCGCGACCTTCGACGGCCTTTCGATCGCCTTCGCCTGCGTCGAACATCTCAACGCGGTCAACCGCTCGCGCACGCTGTTCGCGACCCACTTCCACGAATTGACCCAGCTTTCCCAGACGCTTCCGCGGCTGTTCAATCTGACGATGCGGGTCAGCGAGTGGAAGGGCGCGCTGGTGTTCCTGCACGAAGTGATTCCCGGCGCGGCCGACCGTTCCTACGGCATTCAGGTCGCCAAGCTCGCCGGGCTTCCCGCCGCGGTGATCAAGCGCGCGCGCGCCGTGCTGAGCGAATTAGAGACGGCCAGGCGCGCCGGCGGCGCGCTCTCCACCCTCGACGCGCTGCCGCTGTTCTCCTACGAAGCGCCGGCGCCGCCCGGCCCCGATCCGCTGCGCGAGGCGCTGGAGAAGATCGACGCCGACGAATTGACGCCGCGTGACGCGCAAGCCGCGCTCTACGAACTGAAGCGCCTGGCGCGGGAGAAGCCGCCGTGATCGACCACAAGATTCTCTTCGCCAGCGCCGTCGCCGCCTATCTCTATGTCGTCTCGCCGGGGCCGGCGTTTCTGGCGCTGTTCACCCTCGCCGCGTCCAAGGGGCGGGCGGCGGGAGCGTGGTTCATCGGCGGCCATCTCGTCGGCGACCTGACCTGGGGCTCGCTCGCGGTTGGCGCGATCCTCGGCGCCAATCGGCTGGGGGCGACGCTGTTCGAGCTGCTCGGCGCCGGCTGCGGGCTCTACTTGATCGTTCTCGGCGCGCGGGCGGCGACGACGCGCAAAGACGCGCCGCCGCAGGCCATCGGCGCGCGCCGGCCGTTGGCGACGGGGCTCGCCTTCGGCCTCACCAACCCCAAGGCCTATCCGGTCGCGCTGGCGATGTTCTCGGCGATCGTCGCGCCCTATGTCGGCGAGCTTCGCCTCGCCGACGCGCCGCAGATGCTGGCCGCGGCGTTCGCCGGCTTCCTCGCCGCCGACGCGACGCTGATCTTCGCCGCCGGGCTGCCGGCGGTGAGGCGCTTCTTCCTCACCCACGGCGTCGCGGTGACGCGCGTCGTCGGCCTGATCTTTATCGCCTTCGGCGCCAAGTCGCTCGCCGACGCGGCGAGCGGGGCGATGCGAAGGGCGGCGTGAGGGGGGGCGCTATTTTTCGACGCGACTCAATCCGTTCAAGGGGTCGCGAAGCGCTTTTCCGCCGGCGGCGTGGGGCGAGGGCATCGCTCGGCGGCGAGACCGGCAAAAAGGGAAATGAGTGGAGTGCGCATTACGGCATTACGGTGACACACCTATGGACTGCACCCCTCTGGTGAGACACGCTAATTGAGTGACAGGGCTTCGTCCTGGTTCAGCGTTGGCGCGACCGGCCGCAGTTCGGCTTCGAACTCGACCGGCGGTTTGTAGCCCAGCGCCGAGTGCAGGCGCTGACGATTGTAGATGGTCTCGATGAAGGCGCCGATCTGCCGACGGGCGTCGTCGATGTTGGCGTAGGCCTTGCCGTTCACCTCCTCGGCTTTCAGCGTCTTCATGAAGCTCTCGGCCTTGGCGTTGTCGTAAGGGTTGCCGGGCCGGCTCATGCTGATGACGATTTTGCGCGCCTCCAGCCGTTCGACATAGTCGGAACACGCATACTGCACGCCGCGGTCGGAGTGGTGGATGAGACTTTCGGGCTGGGGCTGGCGCGCCGCGAGCGCCTGATCAAGCGCCTCAAGGGCGAGCGAAGCCTCGAGATGGCCGGCGAGCGCCCAGCCCACCACTTTGCGCGAGAACGCGTCGATGACGACGGCCAGATAGACGAAGTCCTCGGCCAGCCTGATGTAGGTGATGTCGGCGACCCAGAGCTGGTCGAGGCCGCTGGGACGCAGCGCGCGGGCGAGGTTTGGCCGGATCGCGAAGCCATGCCGGCTGTCGCTCGTGCGCGGGACGAAGGGCTTGGCGCGCAGGCTGAGCAGGTTGTCTTCGCGCATCAGCCTGAGCACCCGCTTGGCGTTGACGATCAGGCCTTGCCGGCGCAGCGCCTGCGTGACGCGACGATAGCCGTAATGGCGATGAGCGAGCGCTTCGCGTTGGATGAGATCGCGCAGATCGGCGTCCGCGCGGGCGGGAGCGTGCGGACCGAAATGGCGGTAGTAGCCCGCGCGCGACACGTCCCCGAGGGCGCACAGGCGCCGGACGTTGGCGTCGTCTTCGAGAAAGCCTTGCGACTCGTCGGCGGTCATTTTTTCGACGACCGCGTAGAGATGGGCGCGCCGCCGTTCGGGGGCGTCGCGTCCCAGAGCCGCAAGGCTTCGCGAAAAAAATGCAGATCCGCCTGCTGACGCCCGATCAGCCGTTCCAGTTCGGCAATGCGGGCCTGCGCTTTCCTCAGCTCCTGCGAAGCCTGCGCAGCGGGCGCGACGGCGTCCGGAGAGGACGACGGAGCGACCGCCGCGCAGGCTTCGGCGGCCTTCCAGCCCGGCTTCCGCCCGCGTTTGCGGTTGAACCCGGCCGACCCCATCGCCCGCCAAGCGTTGCGCCACTGATACAAAAGCTTCCGCTTGACCCCAATCGCCGCGGCCACCGCGGCAATCTTCTCGCCAGCTTCCAGCCGCCGCACCGCGGCTTCCTTGAACGCCTCCGAAAACTGCCGCGGACTCTTGCCCGGTTCCGACATGGTTCCTCCTCGGAAGCCATGTCACCCTTTTACCCGTGTCTCAACTTCGGGGTCCACTCCACCTATTTCCCTTTTTATCTTTCGGCGGCATATAAAAAGGGAAATAGGTGCGTGTCACCGTCTACAGATCAAGTTTATTCGTGGCCGCCGTGTTGGCGCAGCAATTGGACAACGTCGTCGTGGCCCTTTTGCAAGGCGAAGGTCAACGCCGTGGCGTCCTGTGGACCCTTAGCATTCACATCGGCTTTCGCAGCAAGCAAGGCCGCCACCACGTTGGTGCGCCCGCTCTGCGCTGCACACATCAACGCCGTCCCGCCGTCGTTTGCCTTCGCATTCACATCGGCCTTCGCGGCTAGCAAGGCGCGCACTACGTCCAGGTGGCCAAGGTTCGATGCTCCAATCAATGCGGTCGCTCCGGTGTACCTCCTCGCGTTTATATTAGCCTTCGCGCCGAGTAGGGCTCGGACCACGTCCAGGTAGCCCTGCTGCGACGCCACATACAATGCTGTAGCACCATCGGGTGTCGTTTTGACGTTCACGTCGGCCTTTGCGGCGAGCAAAGCTCGCACGACGTCCATGTGGCCGAAGAACGAGGCTACCATCAACGCCGTGGTGCCATTCGGCGCCTTGGCGTTCACATCGGCCTTCGCGGCGAGCAGAGCGCGAACGACCTCCAGATGGCCTCTCTCTGAGGCCACGCTTAACGGCGTGGTGCCATTTGGACCTTCGGCGTTCACATCGACCTTCGTAGCGAGTAGCGCGTTGACTTGGGAGAGATCACCCGTCGTCGCTGCGTCAAAGAGGTCGTCCGCTGTCGCGTCAACCAGTGTAGCAGCCAGACAGCCAATACCAACCATCAGCGCCAAGGCACAAGCACTTTTCCGCAACGGTGCCATTTCAATGCTCCCCGTCTGCTTTTACTGTTCGACGCTGCTCTGTTGGCCCGTGTTATGCGCCGTAGGTTGGCCGAGGTACCTTGAATAACTGGTTTCGCGTAGAATGTGGTCGTCGAAGTCGAGTCGCACGAACTCGGTGAGCCCACACCTGCTATGAATGATCCCAGATTGCCGGCTTACCCCGACACTTTACTCAATCCCGGATTACCGCGACACGTTACTCAATGCCCAAAACCAACGTTTACATGTCGCCTCGCCACGCTGCGTGGTGTGAAAGCAAGGCAATCGCCAGAACGCGCTCTCACCCCGGCAAACCGTCTTCCCTCCCCATCCTACGCCGTCGCCGCCCGCGCTTCGCGAAACCTCGCAACGCAACTGAGAAGTCTGACGTAGACGTATTCGGCAAGACTCTCGTTGTAGGTGTGCACCGTGTAATTGCGCAGTTTCGTCATATCGAACCAAAAGGGATCGCCATTACGGTACCATGACCACTACGCCATTATACCATTACGGGCTATTACCCATTGCCCATTACGGTGACACTCACCTATTTCCCCTTTCCATTACGATCAATTACGGTCACACACGCCTATTTCGTCTTTTATATATCCCCTGGAGATAAATAGAGAAAGAGACGCGTGTAACCGTAATCACGAATTCAATGCGACAAAACGACGCGCCGGTGCTGTTCAAAGCCTTACGGCGACTGTTGAGACTTGTCGGGAACTCCGACCGGGGACAGAATGAGAGCGAAGTCGGCGGTTATCTGGGGAACGCTGGTCCAAATCGGGGAGCTGAAGCGCGCCCCAAACGGCGGAAGGGCTGAGCAACACGGAGGGGAAACGAGATTCGCGCGGGGCCGTCCACTGCTTGGCTCCAAGTTCGAATTAGCAAGAATCATAAGGGGTTGAGTAAGCTGTCGCCGTGATGGTAATAGTAATAGTAGTACCAATAATGGGTTAAGCAGCTGTGAAGCATGAAGCGTAATGCGCGCCGTAATGACTTGCTGCAACGTAACGCCGTTACGAGCAAGTTAGCGGCGGTCCAGGTTTGCGAGGAGGCCTAAAACGTCGCGGATTTGGTTGGAACCACCGGCCTTCTCAAGGACGTCGGTTTATAGGGGGAAGTCATGTTGTGTCTGTATCATCGGCACGCCATTCGGCGATTGCCTTTGGTCGTAATTGCTCTCTCTGCCTTGCTTGCGGGGTGCGCAACCTCTCTTACTCATGACTATGCGCAATACAACAGGTTGGATACGGACAAAGCAATTTCTCTCATATACGATCTGTACGTCGCATACCACGACAAAGAGGGTATCGGTTTGCCGAACTCGATCACCGCGACGAAGGTGGCAGCAGTAGACCAGGCTGGTTTCGAGTATGTGGCGAGTTATGCGGTCCTAGACTACCGGTCACCTGGTACCTGTTACTCTCCCTACGGTTGCACCTATACTGTCACCACGCGGTACCATATTGATGAAGCAAGGGTGAGGGTGAATTTCTCAGATGTCACGAAGATCGAATATAATACCGTTTCTCGTGGTGGTGTAGTTATTCATTTGCATACAAACAGTAACAGGGAAACGATTGATCTTGTGTGGAATTATTCGCTCGATGTGGACGAACATCTTTCTGCCATTCTGGAATTGTGCACGAATGTGTCTTAATTCGCCTTTTGTTGTTGCGCAGGTTTGCTGATCGCGGCTGGAATTGCGGACGAATTACGTTGACAGGCACCGATTTCCCTTATCGGTAGCGCTCCATCGGTTAAACGCGGTCGATTCCGTGTGTGGCGGCGGCTCCCGCCGACCCGCCGCGCCGTCGACCTCACCAACCCCAAGGCGTACCCCGTCGCGCTGGCGATGTTCTCGGCGATCGTCGCGCCCTATGTCGGCGAGCTTCGCCTCGCCGACGCGCCGCAGATGCTGGCCGCGGCGTTCGCCGGCTTCCTCGCCGCCGACGCGACGCTGATCTTCGCCGCCGGGCTGCCGGCGGTGAGGCGCTTCTTCCTCACCCACGGCGTCGCGGTGACGCGCGTCGTCGGCCTGATCTTCATCGCCTTCGGCGCCAAGTCGCTCGCCGACGCGGCGAGCGGGGCGATGCGGCGGGCGTGAGCGGGAGAGACGGAGGCGGGGAGGGGGCCGGATTTCGGAGCGAGGCAATCCGTACAAGGACTTGCGATGCGCTTTTGCGCCGCGTCGGCGGGGGGTGGCGTTGTGGAGGGATGCGATCGCGGACCAGGTTTGGGCGCGGATTGCGATGATTGCCGCTGAGCAGGGACTGCGGCGCAAGCCGCGACTGTAGTGTGGCCCGGCATGGCAAACGCGGAATGGCAAAAGAGGAATTGAGCGGGCGTCACCGTAATTCTAGTTCGGCGACGAGGCTTTCAGCTTTCGCTTACCCACTTGCGGTGACGCTGCGCTTAGCGGCTTGGCGCGAAAGCCGCGAACAGGAGGGTTGAGCGCGGCGCCGCGATAATCCGCGCAACGGAGGCAAATTTCCGGGCGGGTCTGGCGCCGCGGTCGCTGACCGCGTTATCGAGGCTTCGCCGGCGCCGGCGAGACGAGGCGCTTCGCGCCGGACGCGCTCGGCGAGCGCGTCTACAATTGGCCGCTTGGTCGCTTGCCGCCGCTGGCGCGCGCCTCTAAGGCTTGCGGGACTTCGACAGAGAGCGGGAGCATGGACGGCGTCGCCCCACCGCCAATGAAAACCCTCGGCCCGCTCGCCTGGATCGCCGTCTGGGGGCCCGGCCTGTTGGTGATGCTCGCCGACACCGACGCCGGCAACGTGGTGACGGGCGCTCAGGTGGGCGCGCGGTGGGGCTATCGGCTGCTGCCGCTGCTGCTGCTGCTGATCCCGATGCTCTACATGGTGCAGGAATTGACCGCGCGGCTCGGGATCGCCACCGGGCGCGGCTATGGCGAACTGATCCGCGAGCGCTTCGGCTCGGGGTGGGCGTGGCTGTCGACGGTGGGCCTGGCGGCGGCGACGATCGGCTCGCTGGTCACCGAATTCACCGGCGTCGCCGGCATCGGCGAACTCTACGGCCTGTCGCGTGGGCTCACCTTGCCCTTCGCCGCGCTGACGCTGCTCGCCATCGTCGCCACCGGCTCCTACCGCCGCGTCGAGCGCGCCGCGATCGTCATCGGCCTGTTCGAACTCGCGTTCTTCGCCGTCGCCTGGGCGGCGCGCCCGAACCCCGCGACGCTTGCGGGCCAAGCGCTCGACCTGCCGCTCGGCGACCGCGAATTCCTCTTTCTGGCGGCGGCGGTCATCGGCGCGACCTTCAACCCCTGGATGATCTTCTACCAGCAGTCGGCGATCGCCGATAAGAAGCTTCGGCCCGACGATCTGACGGCCGCCCGCTGGGACACGGCGTTCGGCGCGATGTTGACGCAATGCCTGACCGGCGCGGTGCTGGTCGCCGCGGCGGCGACGCTCGGCGCCGGCGGCGCCTCGGCGGGCCTCGACAGCGTCGGCGAGATCAGCAAGGCGCTGTCGCCGCTGCTAGGCGAGAATTTCGGCCGCCTGGTTTTCAGCGCCGGCGTGCTCGGCGCCTCGATGGTCGCCGCGATCGTTTGTTCGCTGGCGCTGGCCTGGGGGGCAGGCGAGGTCGCCGGCTACCGGCGCTCGCTCGAATTTCATCCGTTCGCGGCCAAATGGTTCTATGGCGTCTATGCGCTCGCCGTCGTCGGCGCCGCCGCGCTGGTCGGCTTCGCGCCCGACCTGGTGTGGCTCAACATCGCCGCGCAGGTCCTCAACGCCTTCCTGATGCCGCTGGTGATCGGCTTCTTGGTGGCGTTGGCGGTCACGGCGCTGCCGGCGTCGCTGCGTCCGCGCGGGCTCTATCTCTGGGTCCTGATCGGCGTCTCGGCCGTCGTGATCGCCGTAGGGCTCACCGGCGGGGTCGCGGGGCTGATGTAGCGGCTACGCCGAATAGCCGAAATCGCTCAGCACCGCGCCGTGTCGACAGCGCTGCGCCTTGCTTGCATTCTTGCAAGGATGTAATCCTTACCCGGCCCATGGATTTGCATCGATCGGCGACATAACTGCGATTCTGCCGTTCCCCAAGGCCAGAGAGCACCGAGACGCGCATGACCAACGTTCGCCAACCGACGATCTTCCTCCCTCACGGCGGCGGGCCGTGCTTCTGGATCGAGCCTCGCCCGCCGTTCGCGCCCAACGCCTGGGACTCGCTCAAGGACTATCTCGCGGGGGTCGTCGCCAGCCTGCCGGAGCGGCCGAAGGCGCTCGTCGTGGTCACCGCGCATTGGGAGGAGCCGCGCGTGACGGTCAGCGTCGCCGCCGCGCCGGAGATGTTGTTCGACTATTTCGGCTTTCCGCCGCACACTTATGAACTCAATTATCCTGCGCCGGGGGCGCCGAAAGTCGCCGCCGAGGTCGAGCGCCTCATGGAGGCGGCGGGCCTCTCGGTAGGCGAGGACGACCGCCGCGGCTTCGACCACGGCGTGTTCGTGCCGATGCTGATCGTCGATCCGAAGGCCGAGATTCCCGTCGTCATGGTCTCGATCGAGCGCAGCCTCGATCCCGCGCGCCACATCGCGATCGGCAAGGCGCTGGCGCCGCTGCGCGATCAAGGCGTCGTGATCGTCGGCAGCGGCATGAGCTATCACGATCTGAAGGCTTTCTTTGACGGCGACGGGCGCGCCTCCGCCGCCTTCGACGCCTGGCTCGACGAGACCGCGACGAAGGTCGATCGCGAGACGCGCGAAGCGCGGCTGACGCGCTGGAGCGAGGCGCCGTTCGCGCGCGCCTGCCATCCGCGCGAGGAACACCTGATCCCGCTGATGGTCGCCGCCGGCGCGGCCGGGGACAGCGCGGGAACGCGCAGCTTCCACGACACGATCGGCGGCAAGGCGATCTCGGGCTTCCGGTTCGGGTAGGGGCGGGCGGCGGCGGAGCCGAAAGAGGGGCGCGCCGTTCGCCTCGCGGGAGAACGCGGCGCGCGACGCTACGGGAATTCGTCGTTGACGTCGGTCTCGACGAAATCGCCGCCCTTATAGAGGAGCGGCGCGCGATAAGCCCTCGCGCAGGCGTAGGCGAAGCAGTCGCCGAGGTTGAGCCGGGCGGGATGGCGGCCTTTGCCGAAACGTCCAAACGCCTCCAGGGCTGCGCTCGCCATGGCGTCGGAGATCGGGACGACGCGAATCGACGCGGCGTCGAGAAATTCGCGGACGGCCGCGTCGGCCTCGCCCGCGGCGAGTTCATTCTCGCGCATCAGGGCGGCCGCGGCCTCGAAGATCGCCAGCGGCGAGGTGAAAGGCGCTTCCGCCGCCTCGATGGCGGCGGCCAGATTCGGCCCCTCCGCCTCGCGGTTGAGCACGGCGACGATGGCCGAGGCGTCGACCATCATGGTCAGTCGCCCGACAGTTCGTCGAAGAACGGCTTGTCGGCTTTCCGTCCGGTCTTCGGCGCGCGCGCGATGCGCTCGGCCAGCGGCTGCAAGCGTTCCCACAGCGGGACTTTTTCGCGTTCGCGCCTCAGCTCCGCTTCGCACGCCTCGCGAATCGAATCGACGATCGGCTTGCCCTTGAGCTTGGCCCGACTTGAACAGTAAACGGGTCTTCGCGCTCGCAACCTGTTGATATTATTGACGGCGATCGGGCATTTTCGCCAAACGTGGTGGCACGTTTGCACAATATTTCGGCTTGATAATTGATTGCGAATCGGATTCTGTGGTGCTCTGCTTTGGGGCCGCCATGTTCTTCCGCTTCAAGAGGTCGGGCGAGCGCACTTACGTGCAGATCGTCGAGAACAAGCGCATCGGCGGCGCCGTGCGTCAGTCCGTCGTCGCCAATCCGGGGCGCGCCGACGAACTGGTCGCCTCCGGCGGGCTCGCCTCGCTCATCGCCTCGGGCGCCAAGCTCACCGATCAGGTGTTGCTCATCCATGCGCTCGACGAGGACGCCGACGGGGCCTTGTCGATCGCGGCCAAGCGGATTGGCGGGCCGCTGCTGTTCGGCAAGATCTGGGAGCGGCTCGGCGTCGCCGAGGTTCTCGGCGATCTGTTGAAGGAGCGCGCGTTCGAGTTCCCGGTCGAGCGGGCGGTGTTCGTCGCCGCGCTGCATCGGCTGTTCGTTTCCGGATCGGACCGCGACTGCGCGTCGTGGATGACGGATTACGACATCCCGGGCGCCGAGGGGCTTGACCTGCATCATTTCTACCGGGCGATGGCCTGGCTGGGCGAGGAGATGGAGGAGAAGCCGGCCGAGGCGCTGGCGCCGCGCTGCGTCAAGGACGTCATCGAGGAGAAGCTGTTCGATCGCCGCCGCGACCTCTTCACCGATCTGTCCGCCGTGTTCATGGACACCACGAGCCTGTCGTTTTACGGCGAGGGCGGCCAGACGCTGGGCGAGCGCGGCTATTCCAAGGATTATCGGCCCGATCTGAAGCAGATGATCCTCGGCCTCGTCGTCGACGGCGAGGGTCGGCCGATCTGCACCGAGATGTGGCCGGGCAACACCGCCGACGTGACGACATTGCTGCCGGTCGTCGATCGGCTGCGTTCGCGCTTCGGGGTCGGCCGGGTCTGCGTCGTCGCCGATCGCGGCATGATCTCGGCCGCGACGATCGCCGGGCTCGAGGAACGCAATCTCGAATACATCCTGGGCGCACGCGAGCGCTCCGACGCGATCGTCAAAAGAATCGTGTTGGCGAACGATGATCCGTTCGTGCCGTTGCTCATCGAGCGCAAGGCCGGCCAGACTCAGTTGTTCGTCAAACAGCTGCAGATCGAGGGCGAGCGTTACGTCGTTTGCCGCAACGAAGCGGAGGCCGAGAAGGACCGCGAGAATCGCGAGGCGATCGTCGCCGCTCTCGCTGCGCAATTGAAAAGGGGCGACAAGGCGCTGATCGGCAATTCCGCCTATCGGCGCTATTTGCGCAAGACCAAAGGGGCCAAGGGCAAGCCGGCGTTCGAGATCGACGCCGGCAAGCTCGCCGAAGAAGCGCGGTTCGACGGAATCTTCGTGCTGCGCACCAACGCGAAAATCACGCCGCTGCAGGCGGTTCTGCGCTATCGCGACCTTCTCAAAGTCGAAAATCTCTTCCAGCGGACCAAGGCGGTAATGCGCACGCGGCCGATCTTCCACTCATCCGACGCCGCCATTCGTGGCCATGTCTTTTGCTCGTTCCTGGCGCTGGCGATGCAGAAGCATCTCGACGATCTCATGCGCGAAGCCGGCGTCGCGCCCGAGTGGCGGGTTCTGCTGCGCGATCTCGACCGTCTGAGCCAAGTGCGCATCCGTCATCGCGGCGCCGATTGGCTGGTGCGCAGCGACGCCGCGCCGGCGGTGACGACGCTCTTCAAACGCGCTCATCTCGCCCTGCCGCCGCGCGCCCGCCAGGCTCGCCCCCCGCCGCCTGCCCAACTCAAACGCGCCCAAAAACGCCGCGGCCGCCCAAGGCGTAGTGCCACGCCGACTTGAATTTCCCTAAAATGCCAGCGCAATCAATCATTTACGAAAATTAGGTGTCCAACTTGGGCTTGGCGAGCGCGCGGATGATCCGATCCGTTTCCGGATCTTTGATGCTGTAGGCCACGGGATGCCTTAAGCGGGATATCAGGATACCTGCAAACAGATATAACGCTTGGCGGCTCGGCGCAAGCGCGGCGAGGCGCTCACGGGCGCCGACCGTTTCGACACGCCCTCGCCCACAAGGCGCCCGGATTTCGCCCGAGTCGCGCGCTAATGACGCGGCGCAACAATAAATTTCACCAAGCCTCTTGGCAGAAGGGTTTAAGCCGGCTAAAAGCGCCCCGGGGTCGGCGGCGCGATGCGACCCCTTATGGATCATCAGTGGCTTCCGCTTCGCTTGAGCGCGCCCCTTTGTTGGGGAGCGTCGCAGCGTGAGCGGCGGATAGGCCGGAGGGCGCGGGGGGATATCTCCCGGGTCTTGTCCGGCCATGTCCTGTCCGAGACTGCCGGCGCGCGCGTCTCCCCGCTCGGGAGGCGCCGCTTAATTCCCTGCCGCGATTCGAGCGGGTTTTCAGGGGGGCCTGCATAGACGGGGAAGACCGATTCTTGCGTCGGGCGGCTCGCAGCCAAGCCCTTCGGCGCGTGCGGTTCGAACCATCTGTCCGGCGGTGGGCGTCGAGCCCGGCTCCGGGGACAGGCGCAAGCGGTCGCGGCCGAGCGCTTTTTTCGTAAGGCGGGCGGACGCGGCATGTGCAGGAGGCGGGATATTCCCGCCAACCGGAGAAAGCACCGTGGATAGAGCGGAAAAGAAGGAAGCCGTCGCTTCCCTGCACGAAGTCTTCGCCAGGACTTCGGTGGTGGTGGTGGCGCAATATTCCGGCCTGACCGTGGCCCAGATGCAGCGTCTGCGCAAGCAGATGCGGCAGGCGGGGGCGCACGTTCGGGTCGCCAAGAACCGCCTCGCCCAGATTGCTCTCGAAGGCACGGACGTCGCTTCGATTGGCCCGCTTCTCAAGGGGCCGACCCTGATCGCCCATTCCAGCGATCCGGTGGCGGCGGCCAAGGCAGCCGTGGCTTTCGCCAAGGATCACGACAAGTTCGTGCTCCTGGGCGGCGCCATGGGCAAGACGGCCCTCAATGTCGAGGGGGTCAGGGCGCTGGCGATCCTGCCCTCCCTCGACGAACTGCGCGCCAAGTTGCTCGGGCTCCTCATGGCCCCGGCGACCAAGCTCGCGCAGCTCGCCAACGCGCCCGCCGCCAAGCTCGCGCGGGTGATGGGGGCCTACGCCGCCAAAGACGCAGCCTGACCCCGAGGCTCTTCACAATTCCCTGGTTCGAACCATATAGGAATAGCAACAATGGCTAATCTGCAAAAGATCGTCGACGAATTGTCGGGTCTGACCGTCCTCGAGGCGGCCGAACTCGCCAAGCTCCTGGAGGCCAAGTGGGGCGTTTCGGCCGCCGCCGCCGTCGCGGTCGCCGCCGCGCCGGGCGCCGCCGCCGCCGCCGCCCCGGTGGAAGAGCAGACCGAGTTCACGGTCGTGCTCTCCGCCATCGGTGAAAAGAAGATCGAGGTCATCAAGGAAGTTCGCGCCATCACCTCGCTCGGCCTCAAGGAAGCCAAGGATCTGGTCGAAGGCGCTCCCAAGCCGGTCAAGGAAGGCGTCTCCAAGGAAGAGGCCGAGAAGATCAAGGCCGCCTTGGAAAAGGCCGGCGCCAAGGTCGAGCTCAAATAGAAACCGTGGGTCCCATTCGCATCTCCGCGCGAATCGAACGGTCCCGGCTTAGGCTTGGGGCCGTTCAGCTGTTTGAGTTGCGTTCGCGTAACTTGACTTTCGCCGGCCGGGCTCGAGGTCCGGTCGGCTGAGCAGGCATCGCGCTCCGGGCGCGGCGCAAACGAATTTTCGGGCCTTGGGCCCGCGCCGTCTGCCGTCCGGGCTGGCGTCGCTCTCTTGAGTTTGAAGGGAGCGCCGGCCCCGAGAGTGCGGCGGCGAGTTTGAATTGAGGAGCGACATGGCGCAGACATTCACCGGCCGCAAGCGTGTTCGCAAGGTCTTCGGCCACGTCAGGGAAATCGGCGTCATGCCGAACCTGATCGAAGTGCAGAAGGCCTCCTACGACCAGTTCCTCATCATGGACCCGCCCAAGGGCGGGCGTCCGAACGAGGGCCTGCAGTCGGTGTTCAAGTCGGTGTTCCCGATTTCCGATTTCGCCCAGACCGCTCAGCTCGAATTCGTAAAATACGAATACGAGGCGCCCAAGTACGACGTCGACGAGTGCCGTCAGCGCGGCATGACCTACGCCGCGCCGCTGAAGGTGACGCTGCGCCTGATCGTGTTCGACGTCGATCCGGAGACGCAGGCCAGGTCCGTCAAGGACATCAAGGAGCAGGACGTCTACATGGGCGACATGCCGCTGATGACCGCCAACGGCACCTTCGTCGTCAACGGCACCGAGCGCGTCATCGTCTCGCAGATGCACCGCAGCCCCGGCGTGTTCTTCGACCATGACAAGGGCAAGAGCCATTCCTCCGGCAAGCTGTTGTTCGCGGCGCGCATCATCCCCTATCGCGGTTCGTGGCTCGACATCGAATTCGACGCCAAGGACATCGTCCACGCGCGCATCGACCGGCGCCGCAAGATTCCGGTGACGTCGCTGCTGTTCGCCCTCGGCCTCGACGGCGAGGAAATCCTGTCGACCTTCTACAAGAAGGTGATTTACAGCCGCGCCAAGGACGGCTGGCGGGTGCCGTTCGACGCCGAGCGCATGAAGGGCCTCAAGGCGACCGTCGACCTCATCGACGCCGACACCGGCGAGGTGGTGGTCGAGGCGGGCCGCAAGCTGACCGTCCGCTCGGCGCGGCAATTGTCGGACAAGGGCGTCAAGGCGCTGCGCGCCAGCGACGCCGACCTTTATGGCCAGTACATCGGCGAGGACCTCTACAGCCCGGAAACGGGCGAGATTTTCGCCGAGGCGGGCGAAGAGATCACCGACAAGTCGCTGGCGGCGCTGATCGAAAAGGGCTTCGAGGAACTGCCGATCCTCGACATCGACCACGTCAACGTCGGCCCTTACATCCGCAACACGCTGAAGGTCGACAAGAATTCCTCGCGCGAGGACGCGCTGTTCGACATCTACCGCGTCATGCGCCCGGGCGAGCCGCCGACGGTGGAGAGCGCCGAGGCGATGTTCGCTTCGCTGTTCTTCGACTCCGAGCGCTACGATCTCTCCGCGGTCGGCCGGGTGAAGATGAACATGCGCCTCGATCTCGACGCGCCCGACACCGTGCGAATCCTGCGCAAGGAGGACATTCTGGCCGTCGTCAAAGCGCTGGTCGACCTGCGCGACGGGCGCGGCGAAATCGACGACATCGATCATCTCGGCAACCGCCGGGTGCGTTCGGTCGGCGAGCTGATGGAAAATCAGTATCGCGTCGGCTTGCTTCGCATGGAGCGCGCGATCAAGGAGCGGATGTCGTCGGTCGAGATCGACACCATCATGCCGCAGGACCTCATCAACGCCAAGCCGGCGGCCGCGGCGGTGCGCGAGTTCTTCGGCTCCTCGCAGCTTTCCCAGTTCATGGATCAGACCAATCCGCTGTCCGAAATCACCCACAAGCGCCGCCTCTCGGCGCTCGGGCCGGGCGGCCTGACGCGAGAGCGCGCCGGTTTCGAAGTGCGCGACGTGCACCCGACCCACTACGGCCGCATCTGCCCGATCGAGACGCCGGAAGGGCCGAACATCGGCCTGATCAATTCGCTCGCCACCTTCGCGCGCGTCAACAAGTACGGCTTCATCGAAGCGCCCTATCGCAAGGTCCGCGACGGCAAGGTCACCGACGACGTCTTCTATCTCTCGGCGATGGAGGAGGCCAAGTACAGCGTCGCCCAGGCCGACACGCCGATCGACGATCGTGGCCGTCTGGTCGGCGATCTCATCGTCTGCCGCCACGCCGGCGACGTCGTGTTCCTGCCCGCCGATCGCGTCGACTACATGGACGTTTCGCCCAAGCAACTCGTTTCCGTCGCCGCGGCGCTGATCCCGTTCCTCGAGAACGACGACGCCAACCGCGCGCTGATGGGCTCGAACATGCAACGCCAGGCGGTGCCGCTGGTGCGCTCCGACGCGCCGCTGGTGGGCACTGGCATGGAGGCGATCGTGGCGCGCGATTCGGGCGCGGCGATCGCCGCGCGCCGCGCCGGCGTCGTCGACCAGATCGACGCCACCCGCATCGTCATCCGCGCCACCGACGAAACCGACGCCACCAAGCCGGGCGTCGACATCTACCGGCTGATGAAGTTCCAGCGCTCCAATCAGTCGACCTGCATCAACCAGAAACCGCTGGTGCGCGTCGGCGACCGCGTCGAGCAGGGCGACATCATCGCCGACGGCCCCTCGACCGATCTCGGCGATCTGGCGCTCGGCCGCAACGTGCTGGTCGCGTTCATGCCGTGGAACGGCTACAACTTCGAAGACTCCATCCTTCTCTCCGAGCGCATCGTCAAGGACGACGTCTTCACCTCGATCCACATCGAGGAATTCGAGGCGATGGCGCGCGACACCAAGCTCGGGCCGGAGGAAATCACCCGCGACATTCCCAACGTCTCCGAAGAGGCGCTGAAGAACCTCGACGAGGCGGGCATCGTCTATATCGGCGCGGAAGTCGTCGCCGGCGACATTCTGGTCGGCAAGATCACGCCCAAGGGCGAGAGCCCGATGACGCCGGAAGAGAAGCTGTTGCGCGCGATTTTCGGCGAGAAGGCCTCCGACGTGCGCGACACGTCGTTGCGCGTGCCGCCGGGCGTGCAAGGCATCATCGTCGAAGTCAGGGTGTTCAACCGGCACGGCGTCGACAAGGACGAGCGCGCCCAGGCGATCGAGCGCGAGGAGATCGAGCGCCTCGCCAAGGACCGCGACGACGAACAGGCGATTCTCGATCGCAACGTTTACGCGCGCCTTGCGGAAATGCTCATCGGCAAGCGCGCCTTGTCGGGACCGAAGGGGTTCAAGAAGGACCAGGTGTTGAGCCGCGAAATTCTCGACGAACATCCGCGCTCGCAATGGTGGACCTTCGCGCTCGAGAGCGATCCGGCGATGACCGAAATCGAGGCGATGCGCAAGCAATACGACGAGTCGAAGAAGTCGCTGGAAAACCGCTTCCTCGACAAGGTCGAGAAGTTGCAGCGCGGCGACGAATTGCCGCCGGGGGTGATGAAGATGGTCAAGGTCTTCATCGCGGTGAAGCGCAAGATCCAGCCCGGCGACAAGATGGCGGGCCGCCACGGCAACAAGGGCGTCGTTTCGCGCATCGTGCCGCAGGAGGACATGCCGTTCCTCGCCGACGGCTCGCCGGTCGACATCGTGCTCAATCCGCTGGGCGTCCCGAGCCGCATGAACGTCGGCCAGATCCTCGAGACGCATCTGGGGTGGGCCTGCGCGGGGCTTGGCAAGCAGGTCGGCGACGCGGTCAATGCGTACCTGCGCACCAAGGACGCCAAGCCGCTGCGCTCCAAGCTCAACGAGATCTACGGCGCCAACGAGACGATCAAGGCGCTCGACGATCAGGGGCTGGCCGAACTCGGCGAAAACCTGCGCCGCGGCGTTCCGATCGCGACCCCGGTCTTCGACGGCGCGCGCGAGAAGGACATTGTCGAGATGTTGAAGCTCGCCCACTACGATTCTTCGGGTCAGGTGACGCTCTACGACGGGCGCACCGGCGACGCTTTCGATCGCAAGGTGACGGTCGGCTACATCTACATGCTGAAGCTGCACCATCTCGTCGACGACAAGATTCATGCGCGCTCGATCGGCCCTTACAGCCTGGTCACCCAGCAGCCGCTCGGCGGCAAGGCGCAGTTCGGCGGCCAGAGGTTCGGCGAAATGGAGGTCTGGGCGCTCGAGGCCTACGGCGCCGCCTACACCTTGCAGGAAATGCTCACCGTCAAGTCGGACGACGTCGCGGGCCGGACCAAGGTCTACGAGGCGATCGTGCGCGGCGACGACACCTTCGAGTCGGGCATCCCCGAGAGCTTCAACGTGCTGGTCAAGGAGATGCGCTCGCTTGGCCTCAACGTCGAACTGGCCGCGACCAAGAAATTGCCGGGGGAGGCGCCGCCGGCCGAGGCGGCGGAATGATTTTTGAGCCGCCGCGCCCGCGTTTTTCGGGCGCTCGGCCTGGCTCGAGGCGGGAAATCGCCGTTTCCCCCGCCTTTCCATCAACGCGGGCCGCGAGCGCGATACGGGCGCGAACGGCCCCGCAGGAGATGCAAGCATGAATCAAGAAGTCGCCAATCCCTTCGCGCCCGTCGTCCAGCCACAGGCGTTCGACCAGATCCAGATCGCGATCGCCAGCCCGGAGAAGATCCTCTCGTGGTCGTTCGGCGAGATCAAGAAGCCGGAGACGATCAACTACCGCACCTTCAAGCCCGAGCGCGACGGCCTGTTCTGCGCCCGCATTTTCGGGCCGATCAAGGATTACGAGTGTCTGTGCGGCAAATACAAGCGCATGAAGTACAAGGGCGTCATCTGCGAGAAGTGCGGCGTCGAAGTCACGCTGTCGCGCGTTCGGCGCGAGCGCATGGGGCATATCTCGCTCGCCGCGCCGGTCGCCCATATCTGGTTCCTGAAGTCGCTGCCCTCGCGCATCGGCCTGCTGCTCGATATGACGCTCAAGGACCTCGAGCGCATTCTCTACTTTGAATCCTACATCGTGCTTGACCCCGGCCTGACGCCGCTGAAAGACCGTCAGTTGCTCAGCGAGGACGACTATCTGCGCGCTCTCGACGAATACGGCCAGGACAGCTTCACCGCGATGATCGGCGCCGAGGCGATCCGCGAGATTCTCAAGGGCATGAACCTGCAGAAGATCGCCGAGGACCTGAGGATCGAGATCGCCGAATCGAAGAGCGAATTGAAGCCCAAGCGCCTCGCCAAGCGCCTGAAGATCATCGAGGCGTTCCTTCATTCGGGCAACAAGCCGGAGTGGATGATCCTGACCGAGGTGCCGGTCATCCCGCCCGATCTCAGGCCCCTGGTGCCGCTCGACGGCGGCCGCTTCGCCACCTCCGACCTCAACGATCTCTACCGGCGCGTCATCAACCGCAACAATCGCCTGAAGCGGCTGATGGAATTGCGCGCGCCGGACATCATCATCCGCAACGAAAAGCGGATGTTGCAGGAATCGGTCGACGCGCTGTTCGACAACGGCCGGCGCGGGCGCGTCATCACCGGCGCCAACAAGCGTCCGCTGAAGTCGCTCGCCGACATGCTGAAGGGCAAGCAGGGGCGGTTCCGCCAGAACCTGCTGGGCAAGCGCGTCGACTATTCCGGCCGCTCGGTGATCGTCGTCGGCCCCGAGCTGAAGCTGCATCAGTGCGGCCTGCCCAAGAAGATGGCGCTCGAGCTGTTCAAGCCGTTCATCTACTCGCGGCTCGACGCCAAGGGCCTCTCGGCGACCGTCAAACAGGCCAAGAAGCTGGTCGAAAAGGAAAAGCCGGAAGTCTGGGACATCCTCGACGAGGTGATCCGCGAGCACCCGGTGATGCTCAACCGCGCCCCGACCCTGCACCGCCTCGGCATCCAGGCGTTCGAGCCGGTGCTGATCGAGGGCAAGGCGATCCAGCTGCATCCGCTGGTCTGCGCCGCCTTCAACGCCGACTTCGACGGCGACCAGATGGCGGTGCACGTGCCGCTGTCGCTCGAGGCGCAGCTGGAAGCGCGCGTGCTGATGATGTCGACCAACAACATCCTGCACCCCGCCAACGGCCAGCCGATCATCGTGCCGAGCCAGGACATGGTGCTCGGGCTCTACTACGCGACGATGATGCGCGACGGCGAGCCGGGGCAGTACGCGGAGGACCCGACGACTAAGCGGCCGATTCGCGGGTTCTACAGCGACATGGGCGAAATCGAGCACGCCTTGGCGGTGGGCGCGCTGTCGCTGCACAGCAAGGTCAAGGGCCGCGCCTGGACCTACGACGCCCAGGGCGATCGCGTCGCCAAGATTTTCGACACCACCCCCGGCCGCATGGTCCTCGGGCAGTTGCTGCCCGAGCACGCCAAGATTCCCTTCGACATCGTCAACAAGCTGATGACCAAGAAGGAAATCTCCAACATGATCGACACCGTCTACCGCAATTGCGGTCAGAAGGAGACGGTGATCTTCTGCGACCGCATCATGGCGCTCGGCTTCCGCGAGGCGTTCAAGGCCGGCATCTCGTTCGGCAAGGACGATCTGGTGGTGCCCGAATCCAAGCCGCGCTTCATCAACGAAACCGCGGCGCTCGCCAAGGAATACGAGCAGCAGTACAACGACGGCCTGATCACCCAGGGCGAGAAGTACAACAAGGTCGTCGACGCCTGGGCCAAGTGCTCGGATCGCCTGGCCGAGGAGATGATGGCGGGCATTTCGGCCGTGCGCAAGGATAAAGACGGCCGCGACGCGCCGATGAACTCGATCTACATGATGTCGCATTCGGGCGCGCGCGGTTCGCCGACGCAGATGCGCCAGCTCGCGGCGATGCGCGGCCTGATGGCGAAGCCCTCGGGCGAAATCATCGAGAGCCCGATCATCTCCAACTTCAAGGAGGGGCTGTCGGTTCTCGAATACTTCAACTCGACCCACGGCGCGCGCAAGGGCCTCGCCGACACCGCGTTGAAAACCGCGAACTCGGGCTACCTGACGCGCCGTCTGGTCGACGTCGCGCAGGATTCGATCATCACCATGCCCGATTGCGGTTCGACCGGCGGCATCAAGATGCGCGCGATCGTCGACGCCGGCACGGTCGTCGCCTCGCTCGCCTCGCGCATCCTCGGCCGCATCGCCGCGGAGACGCTGGTCGACCCCGACGGCAAGGCGATCGTCCCGGCGGGCCGCATGATCGTCGAGGAAGACATGCCGGCGATCGCCGCGGCGGGCATCCAGGAGGTGAAGATCCGCTCCGTGCTCACCTGCGAGGCGCCCAACGGCGTCTGCGGGGCCTGCTACGGCCGCGATCTGGCGCGCGGCACGCCGGTCAACATCGGCGAGGCGGTCGGCGTCATCGCCGCGCAATCGATCGGCGAGCCGGGCACGCAACTGACCATGCGCACTTTCCACATCGGCGGCGCGGCGCAGCTTGCCGATCAATCGTTCATCGAATCGAATTTCGACGGCGAAGTGAAGATCCGCAACCGCAACGTCGCGCGCAACTCCAACGGCGATCTGATGGCGATGGCGCGCAACGTCGCGATCGTCGTTGTCGATCGCAACGGGAACGAACGCGCCGTGCACCGCGTGCAGTACGGCGCGCGCCTCAAGGTCGACGAGGGCGACCAAGTCAAGCGCGGCGCGCGTCTAGCCGAATGGGATCCGTTCACCCGGCCGATCCTCACCGAGGTCGACGGCGTCATCGGCTTCGAGGACCTCACCGAAGGCGCTTCGATGTCCGAGCAGATCGACGAGGCGACCGGCATCGCCAAGCGCATCGTCATCGATTGGCGCTCCTCGCCGCGCACCGCGAGCCTCAAGCCGGCGTTGGTCATCAAGGGCAAGGACGGCAAAATCGTCAAACTGCATCGCGGCGGCGACGCGCGCTATGCGCTGCCGGTGGAGTCGATCATTTCCTTCGAGCCGGGCGCCAAGGTGCACGCGGGCGACGTCATCGCCCGCATCTCGATCAACAGCGCCAAGACCCGCGACATCACCGGCGGTCTGCCGCGGGTGGCGGAGTTGTTCGAGGCGCGCCGGCCCAAGGACCACGCGATCATCGCGGAGATCTCGGGGACGGTGCAGTTCGGCAAGGACTTCAAGAACAAGCAGCGCGTGAGCATCGTGCCGAACGAGGAAGGCGCCGAGTTGGTCGAATACCTCATCCCCAAGTCGAAGCACATCCATCTGCAGGACGGCGACGTCATCGAGAAAGGCGAATATATCGTCGACGGCAATCCGGCGCCGCACGACATCCTCGCCATCAAGGGCGTCGAGGAACTCGCGGCGTATCTGGTCAACGAGATCCAGGAAGTCTATCGCCTGCAGGGCGTTAGCATCAACGACAAGCACATCGAAGTGATCGTCCGCCAGATGCTGCAGAAGGTCGACATCGTCGACGCCGGCGACACCGACTTCCTTTCCGGCGAGCAGGTCGACGCGAGCGAACTCGAGGCGGCCAACGAGATCATTCGCGCCGAAGGCAAAAAGCCAGCGGTCGGCACGCCGGTCCTGCTCGGCATCACCAAGGCGAGCCTGCAGACCCGCTCGTTCATCTCCGCCGCGTCGTTCCAGGAGACGACCCGCGTCCTCACCGAGGCGGCGGTCAACGGCAAGGTCGATACGCTCGAGGGTCTCAAGGAGAACGTCATCGTCGGCCGACTGATCCCGGCCGGCACCGGCGCCGCGATGACCAAGCTGCGCTCGATCGCGACGATGCGCGACACGCTGATCCTGGCCCAAAAGGCCGAGGAGTCGGCGGCCGCGCTGGCGCTGCCGCTCGCCGCGCCGAGCGCCGCGCCCGCGCCCGTTCGCAAGACCGCGAAAGTCTCCGCGGCCGAGTGACCCCGCGCGCCCTCGAGCGGGCGCGACGAGCTTGCAAGCGCTAAAAAAGAGCCGCTTTCGGGCGGCTCTTTTCGTCTGTGCGGGCGGGATCGCCCAGGAAGCGTCCCGGCGACGCCGCGCGCGCGCCCCAATCCGGTCTTCAATCGGCCGAGAAATCACGCTTTGTTGCAGCCGTTAAGCGTCTGTGAGCGGAGTCTCGCGCACGGGCGAAACGGCAAAGCCCCACGAGGCCCGCCATGACCGTGTATGTTGATCCGCGCCGCGCCGGCGGCGTCGCCGATGGACAGGGCGCCGAAGGCGAAGCGATGCGGGCGCCGCTCGCGCCGTTGCTCGCCGGCGCCCGGGCGCGCGGCGTCGCCGACGGCCTCGAGCTGATCGGCGCGGCCGCCGCGCTGCTCGACGGAGAGGGCGAGGTGCTGCACCTCAACGAGCGGGCGACGCGGCTGATGGGCGACGGCCTGTACCTCTGCGGCCATCGCCTCCGGGCGCGCGACCGGGCGGCCGACGAAATGCTCGCCGCGGCGATCGGGACGACGCTGCGCCACGGCGTCGCCTCGCGCGTCGCGGTCGGGGAGAGTCCGGGCGAGGGCGATTTCGGCGTGCGGATCGTGCCGGTCGCCAGCGAGGGCGACGAACCGTTCCAGTTGCTGCGCGCGGTGGCGATCCTCGAGCCGCCGGGCGAAGCGCCCTTCGCCGCCGACGCCGAGCGCTGGAATTGAGGCGCGCGCGGTCGCGCCGCGACTCCCGAGCCGAATTTTCGCTCATTTTGGCGCTTTTTCTCGGTTGAAAGGGATTGACGCCCCCCGACGCCGCGAATATGGTCCGCGCGCTTTCGACAGGCCGTAGAGCTTTGCTGTTTGGGGCGACGCGCCCCAGACCTATCGGCTCTAAACGCTGGCGATCTCATCGACGAGAAGACCATACCGGCCGGGCGAACCTCGGTCGGGTTTGAAGATGCAAGAACGCGGGTCTCCCGCGGTCCTCTGCTTCGTCAGCGCCCAAGACCCTCGAGCGGGGTTTTCGCGGCGCGTTTGGTTTCGCGCCTGGCGCCGACGATGGGCTGAGAATTTCGAGCGGCTCGGCCTCGCGGCCGCGCCATTTTGGAACGGGACGAAGGGTTAGCAATGCCGACGATCAGCCAGTTGATCCGCAAACCGCGGCAACCCAAGACCTACCGCGAAAAGGCGCGCCACCTCGAGGCGAGCCCGCAGAAGCGCGGCGTTTGCACCCGCGTCTACACGACCACGCCGAAAAAGCCGAATTCGGCTCTGCGCAAGGTGGCCAAGGTTCGTCTGACCAACGGTTTCGAAGTCATCGGCTACATCCCCGGCGAAGGCCACAATCTGCAAGAGCACTCGGTGGTGATGATCCGCGGCGGCCGCGTCAAGGACTTGCCCGGCGTGCGCTATCACATCCTGCGCGGCGTGCTCGACACCCAGGGCGTGAAGGACCGCAAGCAGCGCCGTTCGAAATACGGCGCCAAGCGTCCCAAGTGACCTGAGCGCAGCGAAGGGCATCCTCGGGCGAGCGCAGCGAGACCCGAGGATCGCTGGAGAGAATTCAAACGGATGGCCGGGCCAAGCCCGGCCGTGAGGATCAAGAAAGAGAACCAGGCCATGTCGCGCCGCCATAGCGCCGAGAGACGCGAAATCATTCCGGACGCCAAATACGGCGACCTCGTGATCGCCAAGTTCATGAATACGATCATGTACGAAGGCAAGAAATCGGTCGCCGAGGCGATCGTCTACGGCGCCCTCGAGGGCATCGAGACCAAAGCCAAGAGCGATCCCATCGCCGTGTTCCGTCAGGCGTTGGAGAACGTCGCGCCGGCGGTGGAAGTGCGCTCGCGCCGCGTCGGCGGCGCGACCTATCAGGTGCCCGTCGAAGTGCGGACCGAGCGCCGGCAGGCGCTGGCGATCCGCTGGATCATCGCCGCCGCGCGCGACCGCAACGACAAGACCATGGTCGACCGGCTTTCCGCCGAATTGCTCGACGCCTCGAACAACCGCGGCGCCGCGGTCAAGAAGCGCGAAGACACCCACCGGATGGCGGAAGCCAACCGCGCGTTCGCTCACTATCGCTGGTGAGCGGCCGCTGACCTCCATACGGGATCGAGATTATGGCGCGCAGCCACGCTATCGAGGATTATCGGAACTTCGGCATCATGGCCCACATCGATGCCGGGAAGACGACGACGACTGAGCGCATCCTCTATTATTCCGGCAAGTCGCATAAGATCGGCGAGGTGCACGACGGCGCCGCGACGATGGACTGGATGGAGCAGGAGCAGGAGCGCGGCATCACCATCACTTCGGCTGCGACGACCACCTACTGGCACAACAAGCGCCTCAACATCATCGACACCCCCGGCCACGTCGACTTCACCATCGAGGTCGAGCGTTCGCTGCGCGTGCTCGACGGCGCGGTCTGCGTTCTCGACGGCAACCAAGGCGTCGAGCCGCAGACGGAAACCGTTTGGCGCCAGGCCGACAAGTACGGCGTGCCGCGCGTCGTCTTCGTCAACAAGATGGACAAGATCGGCGCCGATTTCTTCCGTTGCGTCGAGGAAATCAGCACCAAGGTCGGCGCTCGCCCGGTATGCCTGCAACTGCCGGTCGGCGCCGAGTTGCGTTTCAAGGGCGTCATCGACCTGTTGCGCATGAAGGCGGTGATTTGGGAAGAAGAGGGTCTGGGCGCGAAATACCACGACGAGGAGATCCCGGCCGACTTGCTCGAGCAGGCCAAGGAATATCGTCACCGGCTGATCGAAGCGACGGTCGAACTCGACGACCAGGTGATGACCGCCTATCTCGACGGCCACGAGCCCGACATGGCGACCCTGCAGCGCCTGATCCGCAAGGCGGTGCGGCAGATCGCGTTCGTTCCCATCCTCTGCGGGTCGGCGTTCAAGAACAAGGGCGTTCAGCCGCTGCTCGACGCGGTGGTGGCCTACCTGCCTTCGCCGGTCGACCGCGGCGCGATCAAGGGCGTCGACATGGACACCGGCGCGGAAATTCTGCGCCAGCCGAGCGATTCCGAGCCGTTCTCGATGCTCGCGTTCAAGATCATGGACGATCCGTTCGTCGGCACGATCACCTTCTGCCGCGTCTATTCCGGCAAGATCGAGTTGGGCACGACGGTGCTCAATTCGACCAAGGACAAGAAAGAGCGCGTCGGCCGCATGCTGCTTATGCACGCCAACAACCGCGAAGACATCAAGGAAGCCTACGCCGGCGACATCGTCGCGCTCGCCGGCCTCAAGGACACCCGCACCGGCGACACGCTGTGCGATCTGCACAAGCCGGTCATTCTGGAAAAAATGGAATTCCCGGAGCCGGTGATCGAAATCGCGATCGAGCCGAAGTCGAAGGCCGATCAGGAGAAGCTGGGCGTCGCCCTGGCCAAACTCGCCGCCGAGGACCCGTCGTTCCGCGTCTCGACCGACCAGGAATTGGGGCAGACCATCCTCAAGGGCATGGGCGAATTGCATCTCGACATCAAGGTCGACATCCTCAAGCGCACCTACAAGGTGGACGCCAATATCGGCGCGCCGCAGGTGGCCTACCGCGAGAAGCTGACCAAGCGGGTCGAAATTCCCTACACCCACAAGAAGCAGACGGGCGGTTCGGGCCAGTTCGCCAAAGTGACGATCGTGTTCGAGCCGGCGGCGCCGGGCGCGGGTTCGTCGTTCGAATCCAAGATCGTCGGCGGGTCGGTGCCGAAGGAGTACATCCCCGGCGTGGAGAAGGGCGTCAATAGCGTGATGGGCTCGGGCGTGCTGGCGGGATTCCCGGTGGTCGACGTCAAGGCGACGCTGATCGACGGCGCCTACCACGACGTCGACTCCTCGGCGCTGGCGTTCGAGATCGCGGCGCGCGCGGCGTTCCGCGAAGGCCTGCAGAAGGGCGGCTCGGTTCTGCTCGAGCCGATCATGAAGGTCGAGGTGGTGACGCCCGAGGAGCACACCGGCTTCGTCATGGGCGATCTTCTCGCCCGGCGCGGCCACGTGGTGGGTCAGGACATGCGCGCCAACGCGGTCGTCATCAACGCGATGGCGCCGCTCGCCAACATGTTCGGCTACGTCAACCAGTTGCGCTCGGGCACGCAGGGGCGCGCCAATTACACCATGCAATTCGACCACTACGAACAGGTGCCCGCCAACGTCGCCGAGGAAATCCAGGCGAAGTTCAAATAACGCGTAGAGCTCGAATCCCAGCGCATTAAGAGATCACAAGAAGGAGCCCGGCCATGGCCAAAGAAAGGTTTTCACGCACCAAGCCGCACTGCAACATCGGCACGATCGGCCACGTCGACCACGGCAAGACGACGCTGACGGCGGCGATCACCAAGGTTCTCGCCGAGACCGGCGGCGCGGTTTTCACGGCCTACGATCAGATCGACAAGGCGCCCGAAGAAAAGGCGCGCGGCATCACGATTTCGACGGCGCACGTCGAATACACGACGAAGAAGCGCCATTACGCGCACGTCGACTGCCCCGGCCACGCCGACTACATCAAGAACATGATCACCGGCGCCGCGCAGATGGACGGCGCGATCCTGGTCGTCTCGGCGGCCGACGGTCCGATGCCGCAGACCCGCGAGCACATCCTGCTCGCGCGCCAGGTCGGCGTCCCCGCGCTGGTGGTGTACATGAACAAGGTCGACATGGTCGACGATCCCGAATTGCTCGAACTGGTCGAGCTGGAAGTTCGCGAACTGCTGTCGAAGTACGAATTTCCCGGCGACGAAATTCCGGTCATCAAGGGCTCGGCGCTGTTCGCGCTCGAAGGCACGCATCCGGAAATGGGCCATGATTCGATCCTGAAGTTGATGGACGCGGTCGACAATTATATCCCGCAGCCCGATCGTCCGAAGGACAAGCCCTTCCTGATGCCGGTCGAAGACGTGTTCTCGATTTCTGGCCGCGGCACGGTGGCCACCGGCCGCATCGAGCGCGGCGTCATCAAGGTCGGCGAGGAAGTCGAGATCGTCGGCCTCAGGGAGACGGTCAAGACCACCGTCACCGGCGTCGAAATGTTCCGTAAATTGCTCGATCAGGGCGAGGCCGGCGACAACGTCGGCTGCCTGCTGCGCGGCACCAAGCGCGAGGACGTCGAGCGCGGCCAGGTGCTGTGCAAGCCCGGCTCGGTCAAACCGCACACCAAGTTCAAGGCCGAGGCCTACATCCTGACCAAGGAAGAAGGCGGCCGTCACACGCCGTTCTTCACCAATTACCGCCCGCAGTTCTACTTCCGCACCACCGACGTGACCGGCATCGTTCAGCTGCCCGAAGGCACGGAAATGGTGATGCCGGGCGATAATGTGACGATCGAGGTCACGCTGATCGTGCCGATCGCGATGGAGGAGAAACTGCGCTTCGCCATTCGCGAAGGCGGACGCACGGTCGGGTCCGGCGTCGTCGTCTCCATCGCGGAGTGACGAAAGCGCCGTGAAAGCCGGGCGGGGCGCTCCGCCCCGTCCGCGCCGGGCAGGGATCTCGACACATGAATACGCAAAACATCCGCATCCGCCTCAAAGCGTTCGATCACCGCGTGCTCGACGCTTCGACCAGGGAGATCGTGTCCACCGCCAAGCGCACCGGCGCTCGGGTCCGCGGGCCGATTCCGTTGCCGACGCGGATCGAGAAGTTCACCGTCAACCGTTCGCCGCACGTCGACAAGAAGTCGCGCGAGCAGTTTGAAATTCGCACCCACAAGCGGGTTCTCGACATCGTCGACCCGACGCCGCAGACGGTCGACGCTCTGATGAAGCTCGACTTGGCCGCCGGCGTCGACGTCGAGATCAAGCTCTAAGGGATTGGACGGGCGCCGGTCCGCTTTCTCAAGCGGATGCGCTCCGAGGGATTAACGCCATGCGTTCAGGCATCATCGCACAGAAGCTGGGGATGACCCGCATCTTCACCGACGCGGGCGATCACGTGCCGGTCACGGTTCTCAAGGTCGAGGGCTGCCAGGTCGTCGCGCATCGCACGCAGGAGAAGAACGGCTACACCGCGCTTCAGCTCGGCATTGGCCGCGCCAAGGTCAAGAACGTCTCCAAGGCCGAGCGCGGCCGCTTCGCCGTCGCTCGCGTCGAGCCGAAGATGAAGCTCGCCGAATTTCGCGTCGGCGAGGACAAGCTGATTCCGGTCGGGGCTGAGATCACCGCCGATCACTTTCTGGTCGGCCAGTTCGTCGACGTGACCGGGGTGACCATCGGCAAGGGCTTCGCCGGGCCGATGAAGCGCTGGGGCTTCCATGGCTTGCGCGCGACCCACGGCGTTTCGATCTCGCACCGCTCGCACGGTTCGACCGGCGGCCGTCAGGACCCGGGCAAGACCTGGAAGAACAAGAAGATGGCGGGCCACATGGGCGTCGACCGAGTGACGACGCAGAACCTGCGCGTGGTGCGGACCGACGCCGAGCGCGGCCTGATCCTGGTCGAGGGCGCGGTGCCCGGCCATGCCGGCGGCTGGATTGCGGTGCGCGACGCGGTCAAGAAGCCGCTGCCGAAGGACGCGCCGACGCCCGGCAAGTTCCGCGTTCACAACGAAGCGTCGGCCGCCGCGCCCGCCGCCGCGCCGAAGGGAGAATGACGCCATGAAATTCGCCATGACGTCGATTGACGGAAGCGCGGCCGGCTCGCTGGAGCTCGACGACGCGATCTTCGGACTGGAGCCGCGCGCGGACATCATCGCGCGCATGGTGCGCTGGCAATTGGCCAAGCGCCAGGTTGGCGCCCACAAGACGCTGGGGCGCGGCGAGATCAACCGCACCGGCAAGAAGATGTACAAGCAGAAGGGCACTGGCGGCGCCCGTCACGGCTCGGCGCGCGTGCCGCAGTTCCGCGGCGGCGGCCGGGCGATGGGCCCGGTGCTGCGCAGCCACGCCCACGATCTGCCCAAGAAGGTGCGCGCGCTGGCGCTGCGCCACGCGCTGTCGGCCAAGCAGCGCGCCGGCGGGCTGGTCGTCTGGGAGCGCGCGCAGCTCGCCGAAGCCAAGACCAAGGCGCTGCGCGAACACCTCGCCAAGACGGCGCTCCGCAACGTGTTGATCATCGACGGCGCCCAAGTCGACGCCAATTTCGCCGCCGCCGCGCGCAACCTGCCGCAGGTCGACGTGCTGCCCGCGCAGGGCATCAACGTCTACGACATCATGCGCCGCGACAAGCTCGTGCTGACCCGGGCGGCGATCGAAGCGCTGGAGGCGCGGTTCAAATGACCAGAGACGCCCGCCATTACGACACGATCGTTTCGCCGGTGATCACGGAAAAGGCGACCCTCGCGTCGGAGAGCAATCAGTTCGTGTTCAAGGTGCGCCGTGAGGCGACCAAGCCGCAGATCAAGGCGGCGATCGAGAAGCTGTTCGACGTCAAGGTGACGGCGGTCAACACGCTTTTGCGCAAGGGCAAGAACAAGGTGTTTCGCGGCGTCCGCGGCAAGCAGCAGGACGTCAAGAAAGCCGTGGTGACGCTCGCGGACGGTCATCGCATCGACGTGACCACCGGTCTCTAGGGGTTTAAGGACAATGGCTCTCAAGACCTACAATCCGTCGACCCCGGGCCTGCGCCAATTGGCCCTGGTCGATCGCAGCGAGCTCCACAAGGGCAAGCCGGTGAAGGCGCTGACCGTCGGCAAGTCGGAGAAGGGCGGGCGCAACAACGCCGGCCGCATCTCGGTGCGCTTTCGCGGCGGCGGCCACAAGCGGTCGTACCGCATCGTCGACTTCAGGCGGCGCAAGCTCGACGCGGTCGGCAAGGTCGAGCGGCTCGAATACGATCCCAACCGCACCAGCTTCATCGCCCTCATCGGCTACGAAGACGGCGAGCAGGCCTATATCATCGCGCCGCAGCGCCTCGGCGTCGGCGACTCGGTGGTCGCGGGCGTGCAGGTCGACGTCAAGCCGGGCAACGCGATGCCGCTCGCCAACATTCCCGTCGGCACCATCGTCCACAACGTCGAATTGAAGATCGGCAAGGGCGGCGCGATGGCGCGTTCGGCGGGAACTTACGCGCAGATCGTCGGCCGCGATCAGGGCTACGTCTCGCTTCGGCTCAATTCGGGCGAGCAGCGCCTGGTGCACGGGCAGTGCTTCGCCACGGTCGGCGCGGTCTCCAACCCGGACCACATGAACGCCTCGCTCGGCAAGGCCGGCCGCAACCGTTGGCTCGGCCAACGTCCGCACAATCGCGGCGTCTCCATGAACCCGGTCGACCACCCCCACGGCGGCGGCGAAGGACGCACGTCGGGCGGCCGTCATCCGGTCTCGCCCTGGGGCAAGCCGACCAAGGGCAAGAAGACCCGCTCGAACAAGTCCACCGACAAATACGTCGTCGCATCGCGGCACGTCCGCAAGAAGAAGGGCTGAGCCATGGCGCGCTCGATTTGGAAGGGGCCGTTCGTCGATGGCTACCTGCTCAAGAAGGCCGACGCGGCGCGTGGGTCCGGCCGCTCCGACGTCATCAAGATGTGGAGCCGACGCTCGACGATTCTGCCGCAATTCGTCGGTCTGACCTTCGGCGTCCACAACGGCCACAAACACATTCCGGTGTTGGTTTCCGAGGAAATGATCGGCCACAAGTTCGGCGAATTCGCGCCGACGCGCACCTTCCACGGCCACTCGGCCGACAAGAAGGCGAAGAGGGCTTAAAGCCATGTCGAAGAAAGCCAATCCCCGCCGTCTCGCCGACAACGAAGCCAAAGCGACCATTCGCATGCTGCGCGTCGGCTCGCAGAAGCTCAACCTGCTCGCCCAGCTCATCCGCGGCAAGAAGGTGGCGACCGCGCTCGCCGATCTGGAGTTCTCCAATAAGAGGATTTCGCTCGAAGTGCGCAAGGCGCTGGAATCGGCGATCGCCAACGCCGAGAACAACCACGAGCTTGACGTCGACGATCTCGTCGTCAGCGAGGCCTACGTCGGCAAGGACATTGTGCTGAAGCGTTTCAGCCCGCGTGCGCGCGGTCGGTCGGGACGGATCGAAAAGCCGTTCTCGAACATCACCATCGTCGTTCGCGAAGTGGCGGCGCCCGCCGCCGCGGCGGCCTGAGGAGTCAAGCGATGGGTCAGAAGATCAATCCGATCGGGCTGCGCCTCGGCATCAACCGCACCTGGGATTCGCGCTGGTTCTCCGACAAGGGCGAATACGGCAAGCTGCTGCACGAGGACATGAAGATCCGCGAAACGCTGATGGGCGCGCTCAAGCAGGCGGCGATTTCTAAGATCGTCATCGAGCGTCCGCACAAGAAGTGCCGGGTCAACATTCATTCGGCGCGTCCGGGGGTGGTGATCGGCAAGAAGGGCGCCGACATCGACAAGCTGCGCAAGCAGGTCGCCAAGCTGACCCAGTCGGAAGTCGCGATCAACATCGTCGAAGTGCGCAAGCCGGAAATCGACGCGACGCTGGTCGCCGACTCGATCGCCCAGCAGCTCGAGCGCCGCGTCGCGTTCCGCCGCGCGATGAAGCGCGCGGTGCAGTCGGCGATGCGCCTGGGCGCGGAAGGCATCCGCATCAATTGCTCCGGGCGGCTGGGCGGCGCGGAAATCGCCCGTCAAGAATGGTATCGCGAGGGCCGCGTGCCGTTGCACACGCTGCGCGCCGACGTCGACTACGGCGTGGCGACCGCGCACACCGCCTACGGCGCCTGCGGCATCAAGGTGTGGATCTTCAAGGGCGAGATCCTCGAGCACGACCCGATGGCGCAAGACAAGCGCGCCGCCGAAGCCGACCATTCCTCGACGCATCGTCCGCGGCGCGAGCCGCGCGAGCGCGACCGCGAACACGGTCACGACGCGGCCTAAAGAATTGAAGGTCTACGACCATGATGCAACCGATGAAGACCAAATTCCGCAAGGCGTTCAAAGGACGCATTCGCGGCGCCGCGAAAGGCGGCTACGAGCTGAACTTCGGCGAGTTCGGCCTGAAGGCGGTGGAGCCGGAGCGGGTCACCGCGCGCCAGATCGAGGCCGCCCGCCGCGCGCTGACGCGTCACATGAAGCGCGCCGGGCGCGTCTGGATTCGCATCTTTCCCGACGTTCCGGTCTCCAAGAAGCCGATTGAAGTGCGCATGGGCAAGGGCAAGGGCGCCCCGGAGTTCTGGATCGCGCGTATCGCGCCGGGCCGCATCATGTTCGAGGTCGACGGCGTGCCCGAGCAACTGGCGCGCGAAGCGTTCCTGCTCGCCGCGGCCAAGCTGCCGATCAAGACGCGCTTCGTGCAGCGCATCGCGGAATAGGAGAGAGCGATGAAGAACGCCAGCCGTCTCTCGGACCTGCGCGTGATGAGCGAGGACCAACTCGACGACGAGGTCCTCAAGCTGAAGAAGGAGCAGTTCAACCTGCGCTTCCAGCGCGCCAGCGGGCAATTGCAGGACACCGCGCGGGTGCGCCTCGTGCGTCGCGACATCGCGCGCGTCAAGACCGTCGCCGCGCAAAAGCGCGCCGCCAAGAACAAGGGCTGAGGACGAAGAAATGCCGAAGCGAATCCTCCAGGGCGTCGTCGTCAGCGACAAGCAAGAGAAGACCTTGGTCGTCAAGGTCGAGCGCCGTTTCACCCATCCGCTGTTGAAGAAGACGGTGCGCCGCTCGAAGAACTACCACGCGCATTCCGAGACCAAGACGCACAAGGTTGGCGACACGGTCTCGATCGAAGAAACGAAGCCGATCTCGAAACTGAAACGGTGGATCGTCGTCGAGGCTCCCAAGGCCTGAAGGGAAGGTCCCGTTGGGGCGAGTTGATTTTTAGGAGGCGCGAGCCTCCTTCAGACGGCGGCCGCATTGCTCAACGCGACGCGGAGGCCGTTCTGACCAGAAAGGCGTTTAGGCCATGATACAGATGCAGACGAACCTCGACGTCGCCGACAATTCGGGCGCGCGCCGCGTGATGTGCATCAAGGTGTTGGGCGGCTCGAAGCGGCGCTACGCCTCGATCGGCGACGTCATCGTGGTGTCGATCAAGGAAGCCATTCCGCGCGGCCGGGTGAAGAAGGGCGACGTGATGAAGGCGGTCGTGGTGCGCACCGCCAAGGACATCCGCCGCCCCGACGGCTCGGTGATCCGCTTCGATTCGAACGCCGCGGTGCTGATCAACGCTCAGTCCGAGCCGGTCGGCACCCGCATCTTCGGGCCGGTGCCGCGCGAACTTCGCGCCAAGAACCACGTCAAGATCATTTCGCTCGCGCCGGAGGTGCTGTGATGGCCGCCAAGATCCGGAAAGGCGACAAGGTCATCGTGATCGCGGGCCGCGACAAGGGCAGGACCGGCGAAGTCACGCGCGTCATTCCCGCCGACCGCCGCGCCATCGTGGCCGGCGTCAACATGGTCAAACGCCACACGCGCCAGTCCGCGAAGTCCGATGGCGGCATCCTTTCCAAGGAAGCCGCGATCGATCTCTCCAATCTGGCGATCGCCGATCCCAAGAGCGGCAAGCCGACGCGCGTCGGATTCAAGATTCTCGACGACGGCCGCAAGGTCCGCGTCGCCAAGCGTTCGGGAGACCTGATCGATGGCTGAGGCAAAATCGGACAAGGGCGGCAAGCCGGCCAAGGCTGACAAGGCCGAGAAGGGCGACAAGGCCGCCGCGAAGGGCGACAAGGCCGACAAGGCCGCCGCCAAGGGCGGCAAGGCCGAAGGCGGCGGCGAAGCCAAGGCGGCCAAGGGCAAGTCAGGCGAGGGCGAAGTCGCCAAGGCGGGCCGGCCGAAGCCCCCGCCGAAGGACTACGTCGCGCGCCTCGAGCGGCTCTACGACGCCGTGATCGTGCCCAAGCTCACCAAGGAGTTCGGCTACAAGAATAGGCTGCAGGTGCCCAAGATCGACAAGATCGTGCTGAACATGGGCGTCGGCGAAGCGGTCAACGACACCAAGAAGGTGACCTCCGCCGCCAACGATCTGGCGCTGATCGCCGGCCAGAAGGCTGTGGTGACGCGCGCGCGCAAGGCGATTTCGACCTTCAAGGTGCGCGAGAACATGCCGATCGGCGCCAAGGTCACGCTGCGCAAGACGCGCATGTACGAATTCCTCGATCGGCTGGTCACCGTGGCGCTGCCGCGGGTGCGCGATTTTCGCGGCCTCGATCCGAAATCGTTCGACGGCCGGGGCAACTACGCGCTCGGCATCAAGGAGCACATCATCTTCCCCGAGATCGACTACGACAAGACGGAAGCGATGTTGGGAATGGACGTCGTGGTGTGCACGACGGCCGAGACGGACGCCGAGGCGCGCGCGTTGCTGCGCGCCTTCAACTTCCCCTTCCGGCAGTGAGCGCGGTGCGCTCAGACGCGGAAAACGGAGGCCCTGGATGGCAAAGAAGAGTGCAGTCGAGAACAATCAGCGTAAGCGGCGCCTGGCGAAGAAATTCTCCGCCCGGCGCAAGCGCCTTCTCGACGTCGCCAACAACGAACAGCTGACGATGGAAGAGCGCTTCGAGGCGCGCATCAAGCTGGCCGCGCTGCCGCGCAACGGCGCGCTCGTCCGCGTGCGCAACCGCTGCGAGGTGACCGGTCGTCCGCGCGGCTATTATCGCAAGATGAAGATGAGCCGCATCGCGCTTAGGGAATTGGGCAACAAGGGCCTCATTCCCGGCATGGTCAAGTCGAGCTGGTGAGGAGGGCAGGACCATGGCGATGAACGATCCCCTAGGCGACATGCTCACCCGCATCCGCAACGCGCAGATGCGCAAGCGCGGCAAGGTCTCCACCCCCGGCTCCTCCTTGCGCAAGAAGGTGCTCGACGTGTTGCAGTCCGAAGGCTATATCCGCGGCTATTCGACCACCGACTACCTCAACGGCCGCACCGAGTTCGAAATCGAGCTCAAGTATTCCGACAACGAGCCGGTCATTCGCAAAATCGAGCGCGTGTCGAAGCCGGGCCGCCGCGTCTACGCCGCCGTCGACGGCGTGCCGCGCGTCGCCAACGGCCTCGGCGTGTCGATCCTCTCCACGCCCAAGGGCGTGATGGCGGATCACGCGGCGCGTGAAAATCACGTCGGGGGCGAAGTCCTCTGCACGGTCTTCTGAGCTAAAAGACGCCGGCCCCGTCGGCGCCCAATCTGGAACCAACGCCATGTCTCGCATCGGCAAGAAGCCCGTCGTCATTCCCGCCGGCGTCACCGCCCGGCTCGAGGGTCAATCGATCGCCGTCAAGGGCGCGAAGGGCGAACTGACGTTCACCGCCCCCGACGAAGTCGCCATCCGCATCGAAGGCGGCAACGTGCACGTCGCGCCGCACGGCGAGAACAAACACGCGCGCGCGCTGTGGGGCACGGCGCGCGCCCGGGTGCAGAACCTGGTGGTCGGCGTCACCAAGGGCTTCGAGAAGAAGCTCGAGATCAACGGCGTCGGCTACAAGGCGGCGATCGCCGGCAAGAACCTGCAACTCTCCCTGGGGTTCAGCCACGACGTCGTCTATCCGATCCCGGCGGGGGTCGTCATCGCCACGCCCAAGCCGACGGAAATCACCATCGCCGGCATCGACAAGCGCCAAGTCGGCCAGATCGCCGCCGAGATCCGCACCTTCCGCGGCCCCGAGCCTTACAAGGGCAAGGGCGTCAAGTACGCCGACGAGTTCATCTTCCGCAAGGAAGGCAAGAAGAAGTAAGAGGCGCCGTCATGGCCAAGTCCAACGTATCCACCGATCGCCGCAAGGCGCGCGTTCGCCGCGCGGTCGCCGCGCATGGCGGCGGGCGTCCGCGCCTCAGCGTGTTCCGTTCGTCCAAGCAGATCTCCGCTCAGATCATCGACGACGAGAAGGGAGTGACGCTAGCCGCCGCGTCGTCGCTGGAAAAGGCCTTCCGCGAGAGCTTGAAGACCGGCGCCAACATCGAGGCCGCCAAACGCGTCGGCAAGGAGATCGCCGAGCGCGCCAAGAAGGCGGGCGTCGACAGGGTCGTTTTCGATCGCGGCGGCTATATGTACCACGGGCGCGTCAAGGCGCTCGCCGAGGGCGCGCGCGAGGGCGGCCTCCAATTCTAGTCTCAACCCCCAAGCGAGCGGCGCCGCGCAAGCGGAACGCCGCGCAAGTGACGGAACAAGAATATGGCGCGTGAAGGAGAAGGCGGCCGCGGCCGCGAGCACAGCCGGGAGGAGCGCGACAGCGAGTTCGTCGACCGTCTCGTCCACATCAATCGCGTGGCGAAGGTGGTGAAGGGCGGACGCCGCTTCGGTTTCGCCGCTCTCGTCGTCGTCGGCGATCAGAAGGGCCGCGTCGGTTTCGGCCACGGCAAGGCGCGCGAAGTGCCCGAGGCGATCCGCAAGGCGACGGAAGCCGCCAAGCGCGGCATCGTGCGCGTGCCGCTGCGCGAAGGCCGCACCCTGCATCACGACGTCAACGGCCGCCACGGCGCCGGGCGCGTGGTGCTGCGCGCCGCGCCCGCCGGCACCGGCATCATCGCCGGCGGTCCGATGCGCGCGGTGTTCGAATCGCTCGGCGTGCACGACGTCGTCGCCAAGAGCCAGGGCTCCTCGAACCCCTACAACATGATCCGGGCGACCTTCGACGCGCTGTCCCGCGAGGACAGCCCGCGCTCGGTCGCTCAGCGCCGCAATATCAAGGTGTCGACGCTGCAGTCGCGCCGGCAGGGCGTCGAAGCCGACGCCGTCGATTCGTGATCCGCGAGGGCTTGACATGACCACCGAGAAGAAAGTCACCCTCGAACAGGTCGGCAGCCCGATCGGGCGTCCGCGCTCGCAGCGCGAAACGCTCAAGGGCCTGGGCCTCGACCGGATCGGTCGGCGCGCCAGCCTCGTCGATACGCCGGCCGTCCGCGGCATGATCGCCAAGGTCGCGCATCTCGTGCGCGTCGTCGACGGCCAGTGAGGACGCGAACATGAAACTCAACGCCATCAGAGACAACGCCGGCGCCTCCAAGGCGCGCATCCGCGTCGGTCGCGGCATCGGCTCGGGCAAGGGCAAGCAGGCGGGCCGCGGCGGCAAGGGCCAGACCGCGCGCTCGGGCGTGCGCATCAAGGGGTTCGAAGGCGGCCAGATGCCGCTTTATCGCCGCTTGCCCAAGCGCGGCTTCACGCCGCCCGCGCAGCTCGATCTCAACGAGGTCAATCTCGGCCGCATCCAGGCCGCGATCGAGGCCGGCGTTCTCGACGCGGGCAAGCCGATCACCGTCGCCGCGTTGGTCGAAGCGAAGTTGGTGGCGCGCGCGCGCGACGGGGTGAAGATCCTCGGCAACGGCGAGATCAAGGCCAAAGCCGATTTCGAGGTCTACGGCGCGTCGAAGAGCGCCGTCGCGGCGATCGAAAAGGCCGGCGGCAGCGTGAAGACGCTCGCAAACAAGGCCGCGCCCGCGGGCCCGTGAACGAAGAGCGCCCGCTTTAAGGGGTGGCAATCGATCACGCCCGGACCATATGATGGGAGCGCCGCCGCATCGGCGGTCGTTCGAATGGCGTCTATGAGCCTCGCGCTGCGGATGCGCGGGGGAACAGCGGAGCGCGAAAGCGATGGCATCGGCGGCCGAACAGCTCGTAGCGAACATCAACTGGTCCGCCTTCTCCAAGGCGGAGGAACTTCAGAAGCGCATCTGGTTCACGCTCGGCGCGTTGGTCATTTTCCGCCTCGGCACCTTTATCCCGCTGCCCTTCATCGACCCCAAGGTGTTCGAGCAGTCGTTCACCGGGCACAGCCAGGGCGTGCTCGACATGTTCAACATGTTCTCGGGCGGCGCGGTCCAGCGCATGGCGGTGTTCGCGCTCAACATCATGCCCTACATCTCGGCCTCGATCATCATCCAGTTGCTCAGTTCGGTGGTGCCCTCGCTGGAGGCGATCAAGAAGGAGGGCGAGGCGGGGCGCAAGATCCTCAATCAGTACACCCGTTACCTGACGGTGGTGCTGGCGGTGTTCCAGGCCTACGGCATCGCGATCGGCCTCGAGGGAAGGACGGGCGTGGTCAGCGAGGGCGGCCTGATGTTCCGTTTTTCGACGGTCGTCACCTTGACCGGCGGCACGATGTTCCTGGTCTGGCTCGGCGAGCAGATCACCGCGCGCGGCGTCGGCAACGGCTCGTCGCTGATCATTATGGCCGGCATCGTCGCGCGCCTGCCGCTCGCAGTGGTGCAACTCCTCGAACTCGGCCGCCAGGACCCGAGCAAGACCTGGCTGATGCTCGGTATCTTCGTGATGGCGATCGTCGTCGTCGGCTTCATCGTGTTCATGGAGCGGGCGCAGCGCCGCGTTCCCATCACCTATCCGCGCCGCCAGGTCGGCAACAAGATGTACGAGGGGCAAAGTTCGTTCCTGCCGCTCAAACTCAACACGTCGGGCGTGATTCCGCCGATCTTCGCTTCCTCGCTGCTGCTGCTGCCGACCACGGCCGCCAATTTCGCGCAGGGGTCGGCGAGTTCGGGGCTGCTGTCGACCATTTCGACGCTGCTGGGACGCGGCGGCCCGGTCTACATGATCCTCTACGTCGCACTGATCGTTTTCTTTGCGTTCTTCTATACGTCGACCGTGTTCAACCCGACCGACACCGCCGAAAATCTCAAGAAGCACGGCGGCTTCGTGCCCGGCGTGCGACCCGGCGAGCGCACCGCGCAATATATCGACTACGTGCTCACCCGCGCCACCGTGCTCGGCGCGGGGTATCTCGCGTTGATCTGCATCCTGCCGGAATTGCTGACTTCCTATTCCTCGATCCAACTCTATTTCGGCGGCACGTCGCTGTTGATCGTCGTCAACGTCACCATGGACACGGTGGCGCAGATCCACGGGCACCTGCAGGCGCATCAATACGAGGGCCTGATCCGCAAGGCCAAGCTGAGGGGGAGAAAGCGATGAGGTTGATCCTGCTCGGGCCGCCGGGCGCCGGCAAGGGCACGCAGGCGGCTCGGCTGGTGGAGAAATACGGCATTCTCCAGCTTTCGACGGGCGACATGCTGCGCGCGGCGGTCGCCGCGGGGACGCCGATCGGCCTCAAAGCCAAGGCGGTGATGGAATCGGGAGCCCTGGTTTCCGACGAAATCGTCGAGGGCATCATCGAGGCTCGCATCGACGAGCCGGACGCGAAGAAGGGCTTCATTCTCGACGGCTTTCCGCGCACGCTGGCTCAAGCCGCCGCGCTCGACCGGATGCTCGCGCGCAAGGGGCTCAAGATCGACGCGGCGATCGAATTGAAGGCCGACGCCGAGAAGCTGGTCGCGCGCATCGTCAATCGCGCCGCCGAGGCCAAGGCCGCCGGAAAAGCGGTGCGCAAGGACGACGATCCCGAGGTTTTCAAGACGCGCCTCGCGGCCTATTTGCGCGACACGGCGGCGGTGACGCCCCACTACGCCGCCAAGGGCGCGCTGCGCTTGGTCGACGGCATGGCGAGCATCGCCGAGGTCGCCGGCGCGATCGACGCGATCGTCGCGCCGCTGGAATGACGGCGAGCCCGTCCGCGCCGGACCTCGCCTCGGACGAACCGGGGGCGCGCGTCGCGCGCGAACCGCGCCGCCCAGCGGCGCCCGAATTGACCCGCCTGGAGCCGCCGCGATGAAGGCCGTCATGCGCCAGGGCCTCGACGGCGTGGTCGAGATCATCGACCGCGCGCCCGCGGAGGCGGCGCCCGGTCGCCGCGCCGCATCGGGGCTGTTGGCGCAACTGAGTTGGACGGACGGGCTGGTCTGGTTCATGCGCACGCTCGCCTGGGTGTGGGTGGCCAAGGGGCTGTTCAACTGGAGCCTGGTGCTCGGCGCTCTTCCCGGCTACGGCGACTTCGCCATGCTACCGCTGCCGTTGCAGAGTTCGATCGTGTTCTTCGCCGCGGTCGATCTGCTCGCCGCCGTCGGCCTCTGGCTCGCGGCGCCCTGGGGGGGCGTGCTGTGGCTGCTCTGCGCCGTGATCGAGGGCGTTTCTCCGGCGCTCGGGGCGCGCGGCGCGATGACCGGCGCGGTCGGGGTCGCGCTCAACGCGCTGCTGGTGGCGCTCTATTTTTTGTTGAGCTGGCGGGCCGGCCAGGAACGGTTTTGAGCGGCGGCGAGACGCAGAGTTAACGTTACGCCAAAGTCAACAGGCGCTTGGATTCAGTTTAAGTTTACCAGACTGAGTAAACTCTGGATTCATCTTGACTCTTAAACTCGTCTTCATAGCCATGAGTTACAGTCTGCGTCATAAGCGGACCGAATAATAAGCTCGGCCGGGGACAGACGAACAGGCGAGTGTGTCATGACGAATCTTGCAAAAGCGGAAGAAGGCGTATCCCGCAGCGAAAGAATAGCTGGCGTTCGTCCAGCGTATCTCGAAACCCTGACCATGGTGGAGCGGTTGCACCGCCGTCTCCTCGACGTGATCAAGGACGAGTTCGACCGCCGCGGGCGCTCCGACGTCAATGCGGTGCAGGCGCTGCTGCTCTTCAACATCGGCGACAAGGAATTGACCGCGGGCGAATTGCGCACGCGCGGTTACTATCTCGGCTCCAACGTCTCCTACAACGTCAAGAAGCTGGTCGAGATGGGCTATCTCCATCACGCCCGCTCGCGCATCGACCGTCGTTCGGTGCGCATCAGTCTGACGGAAAAGGGCGAAGAGATTCACCGAATCATCGGCGGTCTTTACGAAAAGCATGCGACGACGGTCGAGCAGATCGGCGGCGTCATGGCCGACGACTTCACGCGCATGAACCGGGCGCTGGCGCGCCTGGAGCGCTTCTGGACCGATCAGATCAAGTACCGGCTCTGAGGCGCCCGCGTTTGAGGCCGCCGGCGATCCGCTCTCGATCCAAGGGCGCCCCTCGGGGCGCCCTTTTCGCGTGCGCGCCTTCGGCGCCCGCATCCCCCTCGATCACGTCTCGGCGCCCGCCGGCGCGCGGCCATAAATTCGCCCGACTGAACCGATCTTGATCGAAAAATAGACTAATCGCGAGGGAATCGCGCGCTGACGTTGGTTCTGGGCGCCGGGCGGCGACGATCGGGGCATTATCTCGTTGGTTCTCTAAGGAATGGGGCTCGGCCTTTCCATGAAGGGAATTCGTTCTTTGTCGATCGATCGACGTGCTTTTCTTTCCGGCGTCGCCGTTTGCGCGTTGGCCGGGGCGGCGTTGGCGAGTTTTGGCGCCCGCGCCCAGCAGGTGGCGGACGACGATCAGGCCGAATGGCGCCAGAGCTACGAGACCTCCGAGCGGATTTCCGTCGGTCGCGAGATCACGCCGGTGCTTTCGCCCGACACGGTCGCGGCGACCGAGGCGGCGATCCAAGTCTATCAGAGCGTGGTCGCGCGAGGCGGATGGAACCAGGTGCCGGCCGACGCCGAACTGAAGATCGGCGGCAAGTCCAGGGCGGTGCAGCCGCTGCGGCAACGCCTGATCGCCTCGGGCGATCTCGATCCGGTGACGGGGATGGGGCGCACCTTCAACTCGTTCGTCGAGGCGGCGGTCAAGCGCTTCCAGGTTCGCCACGGCCTCGGTCCGACCGGCGTTGTCAATGACGAGACCCTGGCCGAGCTGAACGTCTCCGCCGAGGCGCGCCTGCAGCAATTGGAGACCAACATCGTGCGGCTGCGCGCGTTCTCGGGCGATTTGGGCGCGCGCTTCGTGATGGTCAACATTCCCGCCGCCGCCGTCGAAACGGTCGAGAACGGCGTCGTCTATTCGCATCACGTGGCCGGCGTCGGCAAGATCGACCGCCAGTCGCCGATCATGCAGACCAAGGCGACGGAGATCAATTTCAACCCGTTCTGGACGGTGCCGCCCTCGCTGATCAAGAAAGACCTGATCCCCAAGATGCAGGCCGATCCGAACTATCTCGCCGACGAGAAAATTCGCGTCTTCAATCGGGAAGGGCAGGAGGTTTCGCCCCAGTCGATCGACTGGAACACCACCGAGGCGACCAACTACAAGTACCGCCAGGACACCGGCGCGGACATCAACTCGCTCGGCTCGGTGCGCATCAACATCCCCAACCCCTACGGCGTCTACATGCACGACACGCCGTCGAAGGGCATTTTCGGCGACGATTTCCGCTTCGTCTCCTCGGGATGCGTGCGCGTGCAGGACGTTCGCGACTACGTCGCCTGGCTGCTCAAGGACAACCCCGGCTGGGGACGCGACCAGATCGACCAGACCATCAACTCCGGCCAACGCGTCGACGTCAAGCTGGCGGCGCCGGTCAACGTCTACTGGGTCTATATCACCGCCTGGGCGACGCCCGACGGGATCGTGCAGTTCCGCCCCGACATCTACCAGCGCGACGGCGCGGGCCCGGGCCCGCTCGCCTCCGCGATTCCCGCGGCGCCGCTCGCGATGCCGCAGGATTAAGGGCGGGCGAGCGCGGCCTCGAAGGCGTCCTTCGGCTCGGCGCGCCGCCGCCTCCGGGCGTTTCGCTCGGAGAGGGCGTCAGCTCATCGCGCTCTTGACGGTCTCGACCAATTGCTTGAGCGTGAAGGGCTTGGGCAGGAAGAGGAATTCCTGCCCCTCCGGCAGATTCTTGGCGAAGGCGTCATCGGCGTAGCCGGAGACGAAAATCACCTTCGCGTTCAGTCCACGCCGACGCAGCTCGGTCAGCATGGTCGGGCCGTCCATTTCCGGCATGATGACGTCGGAGACGATCAGATCGATCTTGCCGCCCGCGCGCTCGACGACGCGCAGCGCGTCGCCGCCCGTTTCGGCTTCGAGCACGGTGTAGCCGCGCGAGGCGAGCACGCGCGAGGCGATGGAGCGCACCGCCTCTTCGTCCTCGACCAGCAGGATCGCGCCGTGTCCGGTGAGGTCGGCGGCGGGCTTGGCGGCCTCCTTCTTCGCCGGCTCGGCGACCGGCTCGGGGATGTGGCGCGGCAGCACGATGCGGAACGTCGTGCCGACGCCCGGCTCGCTTTCGTAAAAGACGTAGCCGCCGGTCTGCTTGACGATGCCGTAGACCATGGAAAGGCCGAGGCCGGTGCCTTTGCCGACGTCTTTGGTGGTGAAGAACGGCTCGAAGATTTTGTCGCGCACCTCGGCGGGAATGCCGCGGCCGTTGTCCTCGACCTCGATCAGCACGTAGTCGGCGGGCAGCAGCGCCTTTTCGTTGAACGCCGCGCAATCGGCTGCGGCGACGTTGCGCGTGCGCACCGCGATCCGGCCGCCACCGTTCATCGCGTCGCGAGCGTTGACGACAAGATTGATGATCACCTGCTCGAACTGAGTGAGGTCCGCCTTCACCAGCCACAGATCGCGTCCGTGCACGACCTCGAGTTCGATCGTTTCGCCGACCAGCCGGCGCAGCAGCATCTGCAAATCCGACAACACCTCGCCGAGCTGCAGCGTCTGCGGGCGCAAGGTCTGTCGGCGCGAGAACGCGAGCAACTGGCGCACCAGACCGGCGGCTCGGTTGGCGTTCTGCCTGATTTGCATGATGTCCTGGAAGGACGGATCGGTCGGCCGATGGTTGGCGAGCAACAGATCGGAAAAGCCGATGATCGCGGTCAGCACGTTGTTGAAGTCGTGCGCGATGCCGCCGGCGAGCTGGCCGATCGCCTGCATCTTCTGGCTCTGGACGAAATTCGCCTGCAGCGTGCGCAGTTCGGTGGTGTCGAGGGCGAAGACGAAGGCGCTGGCGCCTTCGTCGCCCTCGGGGTCGGCAGCCGAGACGAAGAAGCGCGCCGAGCGCTCGCCTTCGCCCGCCAGAGCGATGTCGACGGGCGCGATGTCGCCCCTGCCTTCGCCCGCCGCCGCGATCGCCTCGCGCAAAAGCGGGTGATCGCGCTCGGCCAGGGCGCGATAGATCGAGGGGCGGCCTTCGTCCGCGCCCGCCTTGAGAGCGAGCGGGGCGAGCCGCGCGAAGGCGCCGTTGGCGCGCAACACCACGCCCTGCGGATCGACCGAGGCGATCGCCATCGGCGTCGAATTGAAGAATCGCGCGAAGCGGACCTCGGCGGCGCGCAGATCTTCGCCCTTGTCTTCGCCGGGCGCGCGGTTGAGCGCCAGGGTGCGCGAGGCGCCGGGCAGCCCGGCGCTGGAAAAGGCGACGCGGTGCAGCAGGCGGACGGGCAGGAACTGCCCTTGCCGGCGCTTGAGATCGACGTCGAAGCGCTCGGTCTTCACTTCCCCGGGGCGGCCGGAGACGAGGCTGAGCAGCGCCGCGCCGTCGGCCGCCACGATATCGGAAAGCTTGAGCTGGCCGGCGGCGAACTGCGCGATGTCGTAATCGAGCCAGTTCGCGAGGGTCGCGTTCATGTGCGCGATCGAGCCGTCGGGTTCGGCGGAAAAAAAGCCCGCCGGCGCGTGGTCGAGATAGTCGATGGCGTGCTGCAGGTCTTGGAAGAAACTTTCGTGCCGCTCGCGCTCGCGCGTGATATCGCCGACCGTCCACAGCGTCACCCCGGCTTTGGCGACGCCGCGGAGCGGGCGCACGCGGATGCGGTACCAGGCCGCCGCGGCTTCGCCGCTCAGAGGCGGGGCCATGCGCAATTCTTCGGCGGCGCGCCCGCCGGCGCGCGCGGCCTGCGCCAGCCGGTAGACCGCCTCGGACACTTCCGGCGCGCCGGTGAACAGACGCTCGACGAGCCTGAGGTCCGACGCGCCCTTTGCGCCCGAAAGCGCGCGATAGGCCTCGTTGGCGTAAATGATGCGCGAATGGGCGTCGGTGACGATCAATCCGTCGCTATTGGAATTGGCGATGGCCTTGGTGATGTCGTAACGGCCGGCGCGGCCGGCGAACTGCAACTGGCCGAACGCATACAGCAGCATCGAGAAAACGCCGAAAATCGCCAGCCCGGCGATGGTCCAATACATCGCCTTGACGCCGAGTTCTTCCGGCAGCCACAGCAGGGCCGCCACGGCGCCGCAGAGGCAGACGACGAGCAGCGCCAGCAATCCGGGGTTGGCGGCCCGATCGACGCGGTTGACTGCAGCCGGCGTCGACGCTGGAGTCATGGCGAAACGATCCTCCCCCATCGCGCCCGGGCGAGCGCGCTCCGGCCGGCCTTTCCATTGCGATTGCGCCGATTTAGCGACGCCGCGCCCCGCCTTGCCTCAAGCCTGCGCATCTCGCCAATATTCCGCTGTTTTCATGGCTTACACGATTTGCTAGGAATCATGGTTTACACGATTTGCTAGGAACGGCTAACGCCGTCTGAGTCGCGCGAGGCCGCTCGATCCGATACTGACCCTTTTCGTCGCCATTGGCGACAAAGATCGGAGAGTGGGAAGGGGGCGCGCTCGCCGAGGTCGGGATATCCCATGTGGATGAGTAATTCGTCGTCGCTTTTGCAGATCGCCCTGTTTGCCGGTCTATTGGTGGCGATCGCGTTAATTCTCGCGATCATTTATCGGGTCGCGTTTGGCCATCGCCTGCGCGTTCCCGGAGGCGGTCGCGCTCGCCAGCCGCGGTTGGGGCTGGTCGACGCCTTCTCCTTGGACGGACAGCGTCAACTGGTTTTGCTGCGCCGCGACAATGTCGAACATCTGGTGATGATCGGCGGGCCCAACGACGTCCTGGTCGAATCGCAGATCATCCGCGCCGCCATTTCGCCTTCGGCGCGCGAAAGGGACGCCGCCGCGGCCAAGGCGCTGCCGATCGCGCCGGTCCACGCGCTCGGCGCCGCGCCGGCCGCCGCGGTCGAGGCGCCGCCTCAGCCGGCCGAACCACCGCCGCCGCCGCAACCGCCGCGGATTGCGCCGCGCTTCGAAGCCCCGACGGTCACGCCGGAGGAGCGCTTTGGGGCGGAGCGCGTCGCGCCCGCGCCCCTGCGCCAGCCGATGCGGGCGGTCGCGCCGGCGAACGGCGAAGCGAGGCGCGATTTCGCGCCCGCGGCTCCCGTCGCGCCCGTGCGCCCCGCCGCTCATGCGCGCTCGCCGCTGCCGCCGCCGATCGTCGTCGCCCCGGCGGCGAGGACCCGCGCGACGCCGGTTCTTCCGCCCGAGGCCGCCGCCGCGCGGCCGCAGCCGATCGCTCGCCCGCCGTCGCCGGAGGCGTCGGCCCCGGCGGTCAAGCCGCCGCTCGAGGAAGCGTTCGGCGATCTCGAATCGCTGGAAGCGGAGATGGCGCGCCTTCTCGGGCGCGACGTCTGAAGCGCGGGCCGAGCCCGCGCGCCTTAACGCCGTTTCGGCGTTCCCGCGTCCGCTATTCCTCGCGATAGATCTTCTCGCGGCGTTCGTGGCGCTCCTGGGCCTCGACCGACAGCGTCGCGATCGGCCGCGCGTCGAGCCGGCGCAGCGAGATAGGGTCGCCCGTTTCGACGCAGAAGCCGTAAGTCCCGTCGTCGAGGCGCGCCAACGCCGCTTCGATTTTGGCGATCAGTTTGCGTTGCCGATCGCGCGAGCGCAGCTCGATCGCGCGATCCGTTTCCGAAGACGCGCGGTCGGCGAAATCGGGATGGTTCTCGCTTTCGTTCTGCAACGCGGCGAGGGTTTCCTTGCTTTCGGCGAGAATTGCTTCGCGCCAGCCGATGAGTTTACGCCGAAAATATTCCTTCTGCCGTTCGTTCATGAACGGCTCATTGTCCGAGGGTTTGTAGCCGTCCTCGATAATGCCGACTATGCCCATGATTCTCGGTTCCCGAACCAACTCGGCGACCTTATAGCGGTGTCGTCGTCACGGAACAATGACTACTCGCGCGCCGGCGGGGGCGGCGGAATTCGCCCCGCCGCATTGTCAATGGGCGGCGCGCGGGCCTATGAGAATCGAGAGCGCCGTCGCAACGCCGCCGGCGCGAACTCGAGGAGGAAGCGATGTTCCATCGAATTGTCCTCGCCATCGATCTCGCCGATCCCGCCTCGAGCCCCAAGGGGCTCGATCAGGCGCGGGAGCTGGCGGCCCAGAGCGGGGGGGAGCTGCGCCTCGTCAACGTCCAGCCGCTTCTGCCGGCGACTTTCATGGAATACGTCCCCGCCGATTTCGACGAGGAGCAGGAGAAGCGGGCGCAAGGAGCGCTCGACGACATCGCGGCGAAAATCCCGCTGCCCAAGGAGCGCGTCTCGACGATCGTGCTCAGCGGCGGCATCTATCACGAGCTGCTCAGGGACGCCGCCGAATGGCGCGCCGACCTCATCGTCGTGGGATCGCACCGGCCGGTGATGTCCGACTATCTGCTCGGCTCGAACGCCAGGACCATCGTGCGGCACGCGCAGTGCTCGGTGCTGGTGGTGCGCGTCTGATCAAGGGGCGACGGCGCGCCTCGGCGCCTCGGTCGCCGGCCGGAGGCGCCGGCCCCTGGAAGCCGCCGCCCGCGCGCGCGATAACAGCGCGCCGCCGGGTCCGCTCCGACCCTGGCGGCGCGGGAGCCCGCCCATGCCCGTCGTCGTCGACCGCCATTCCTTCGCCCTGCCGCGCTCGGCCGCGGCCGAGGTCGAGATTTTCGCCATCGGCGACATTCACGGGCGCGCCGATCTGCTCGACGCTCTGCTCGAGGAAGCGCAGCGCGAGCCGCGCCGTGCGCCGCGCCGCGCCGTCGTGTTTCTCGGCGACCTCGTCGACCGCGGCCCGGATCCGCTCGGCGCGATCGATCTGGCGATCGGCGCGGGAAAACGGATCGGCGCCGAGGAGTCGATCGCGCTGATGGGCAATCACGAGACGATGATGCGCCTCGCCCTCGATCCCACGACGCCGCTCGCGGACGCGATCGACGCGTTGGAGGGCTGGGTCGCCAACGGCGGCGGGCCCACCATCGCTCAGTTCGCCGACCCGAGAACGGCGCCGGCGACGCCGCAGGCTCTCGTCGGCGCGATCCGCGCCGCGCTGCCGCCCCGCGTCGCGAAGTGGCTCGAAGGATTGCGCCCGCACTGGCGCTCGGGGGAGGTCCTGTTCGTCCACGCCGGCGTCAACCCGCGCGTCGAACTCGACGAATTTCTCGCCGCGCCGTGGAATGCGCCGCTGTGGCGGCTCGACGAGAACCGGCACTGGGCGTGGGTGCGCTGGCCGTTCCTCGATCACGCGCCGGGCCCCGAAGGCTGGAGCGGCCTCTTCGTCGTGCACGGCCATACGCCCAACGACGCTCTGGCGCACGCCTCGCACGCCGATCAGATCAAGAGCTTCCGCCTCAATCTCGACGCCGGCTCCGGCCTTACCGGCGTCGCCGAAATGGCGATCCTTCGCGGCGCCCGAGCCGAGGTGGTCGCCGCCCGCGGGCCGACCAATCGGATGCTGAGGCGTTAGGCGGCGCGCGTCACCCGCCGTCGAGCAGTTCGGCGACCAGCGCGTCGATCGCGTCGGCGAGCCCGGCTTGGCCAAGCGCCGCCCGCACCAGCGATCGCGCGCGCTGGAACTTGACGCCCTCCGGCAACGCCACCGCCGCGGCGACGCGCTCGGCCTTGGCCGCGGCGTCGGCGAGGTCGCGGTGAAGCTTGATCTTCGCGTCGAAGCGGGGGATGGGAAGGGCAAAGATCACCTTGTCAAAGTCTCGCGCGCCCCATTGGCCACGCGACTGATACTTCGCCGTGCGCTTTCGCGCCGTCTCGCTGTTCAAGACCGCGGTGAGATAGCGGGCTTCCCCCACGCTCGCGGCAGTCGTCCAATAGAGTTTGTGTTCAATAACGGCCTTCGAGTCGCGCAATATGCAGGAGGCGGGAACCGTCCCCGAGGCGGCGTAAACGACGCGTAGCGGCGCCAAGGGGAATTGGGCGCCGAGTTCGTTGTGATAGTTCCATCGCTCTTGCAGCGTCATGTCGCCGCCCTCCGAGCGATGCTCGTTCCACATCGCTTCGGCCTTCCGCATCCAACGCGATAGATGGTCGAAACCTCGATCGAGCGCCTTCTTCGAGTCGAACGTTTCCCCTTTGTCGGTGACGGGAACGACGCCTTCGACCGGATTGATTACCGCGAAGGGCACGATGCTTTCGCCGAGCAAGACCAGGCGAAGAAATTGCGCTTCGACCTGGTTCTCGACGCCGGGCAAGTCCTTCCACGGCAGCTTTTCCTGCGTGTTGCGCCGGCTCACCACCATCGGTGCCGACGGGTCGGGGCCGAGCCGTCCCAACGCCTTGCGCTCGACGAAGCACAACATGCGCGGCACCAGCGTCGCGCCCTGGCGAAACGCCTTGCGATAGGCCGAACCGCCTGAAAACACCGCCTCGGTCGGCCTCGGCGCGCCTTCCGTCATCGCGAACTTGCCCTCCGCGATCAGCCGGTCGACGAGCGCCTCGGGCGCGTCGCGCATCGGCAAGGCGCCGGAATAGGCGCGCACCATCTCGGGGAGCGGCCGCGAGGTTGCGCGACGGCGGCCGAACACCGCGCAGGAGGGCACGGGGAACAGCGGTTGAACGGAATCGTCCATCGTCCAGGCTTCGTCCCACTGGATCGCGCCGTCGTGGAACGATCCCGAGCGCAGGCGCTCGAATTGGCCGCGCGTGAGCGCGGCGAGCGGCAGCACGAAAGCGATGCGGCCCGACCCGCGCAAATAGAGCGTCGCCGACCGAGCGGTGAACAGGGCGCAGAGATCGTTCTGCGTCGCCAGTTTGCCGCCGACAAAGACGCCGAGGCCTTGCGCCAGTTCCTTGAAGCGCGTCTGCAATTCGGCGCTCATGTGACGGAAAGCGACCCACGGCGGATTGCCGACCACGACGTTCGCCCAACCGCCGGCGGCGGAGTAGGCAAGGGGCCGCGAGAGATTGCGCGCGACATAGGCCCAGATCGAATCGCGGCCCTCGCGGCGCAGGCGGTCGTAAACGAGATAGGTCGCGCCGATGTCGGCGATCGCGTCGCGCTCGTCCTTGCCGAAGTCGCGCAGGACCGGGCTGGGGAAGCGATGGCGCAGCCGGAAATAGAACGCCTCGATCGCTCCCGTCACACGCTGCTCGACCGCCTCGCGCGGCAGGTCGGTCTCGGAACCGTGACGCATGATTTCGATCGTCTCGTCGAACACTTCGGGGTCGCGGCACAGCAATTCGGGAAAGTCGAGCTGGGCTGGCGGCGCCCCGTTCACGGCGGGCACGAGGATTGTCAACTTCTTCTCGGTGAAATGCTGCGACACCGAAAGCTGCATCGCGTCGCCGAGATAGACCGGAATGGTCAGCGGCCCCTTGCGGAGCGGCAGCGCCGGGCCCAGGGCGAGCAAGTAGGTGACGCGCGCGATGATGACGGCGACGGGATGAATGTCGATTCCCGCCACGTGCTGCGACGCCTCGATCGCGCGCGCGGTGGGCTCCAGGCCGCTTTCTTGGGCTTCCGCGAGAAACAACCGCAAGGCGTGAAAGAGAAAGGCGCCGGAGCCGCAGGCGGGATCGAGAACCTTCTGCTCCACCGGCCTGTCGACCGCATGTTTGACCATCTTCGCCGCCAACCAGTCGGGCGTATAGTATTCGCCGAGCCCGTGCCGTTCCGTCCGGTCGATCAGCGATTCGTAGAGAACCTTGAGCACGTCGCTTTCGACTTCGGCGAGGCGGAAACGCCGAACGTGCGCCATGATCCGCCGCACCAGCTTGACGCCTTCCGCGTCGGCGACCACCCAATCGAAGAAGTCGCTCTCGACCGCGCCGGCGATGCCGGCGCTGATCAGCGCTTCCCCCGACAACAGCCGCGCCGGATCGTCTTCGTCGAGGCCGAGCGCCGCGAGCGCGATGCATTTGGCGACGATGACGAGATAGGTGTGCTGGAGCCACAGCGCGTCGCTCTCGACCTCGCGGCCGTAGACGATCTTGAGAAGCTGCGCCCAGAGTTGGCGCTTGAGCATGACCGCGCGATCGGCCTTCAGCCGCGCCCATAACGCGCGCAGGGCGGCGTCGGCGGCCCGGAACGCGACCGAGTCGGCGCCGAGTTCGATGCGCACCGTCTCGGGGTCGGGCGGCAGCGAAATCTTCAACGCCAGCGCGCCGTCGAGCCAAGCGAGAAATTCGCTCGGTTTTTCGGGATCGAGGATCGTTTCCTTGATCGTCACCAGCGCGCCCTGGTCGAGCGCCATCACCACCCATTTGCGCCCGTCCGAGGCGATGCCGACGAACGGCTCGCTGGTCTCCGCCTCGCGATTGGCGAGATAGTCGGGCATCTTGCGCTCGACGTCCTTCATCTCGCTGGCGAGGTCGCGCTTGGCCTCGAACACCGTGCGGCCGATCAGCGCGTCGATGCGGCTCTTGACCTCGACGCGCTGCTCGAAGCGGATGTCGGCGAGGGAGGCGTCGAACTCGGCGACGAGAAGCGCACGGAAGTCGGCCTTGACCGCGTCGTGGTCTCCCGGCTTGGACGCGAGATGGCGAAGGATATCGAGCGATTCGGGGCGCTGGGTCACGCCGGCAGCGTAGGGGTTGTATCGGCGTCGGGCAATCGGTTCGCGTGCGGCTGTCCCCCGCTGCTTGTGGCGACGGCGCCGACATTGTAGGCCCTCGGCGACGACTTCATTGCGCCCTGCCGCAGCGAAAGGACAAGCGAATGTTGGCGCTGCCGCTGCTGTTTCTCGCCTCGCTGTGGGCCGGCGCGCAGAACGCGCTCGCCGGCGGCGGCTCGTTCATCACCCTGCCGGCGCTGATGCTCACCGGCATGGACGCGCGCGCGGCCAACATCACCTCGACGATCGCGCTGTTTCCCGCCCAGATCGTCACCGGCCTCACCGGGCGCGCCGGCGCGAGCGGCCCGCCGGGCCTCACGATGCGCACGCTGTTCGCCATCAGCCTGGTCGGCGGCGCCTTCGGCGGGGCGATCCTGTTGGCGACGCCGCCGAGCTTCTTCGCTCGACTGGTCCCTTGGCTGGTGCTGTTCGCCACGGTCCTGTTCGCCTGGGGCAGCTTCGTGCGCAAGCAGCCCGAGCCGGGGGAAACGCATTTGCCGCCGTGGGGCGCCGGCGCCGCGCAATTCTTCATCGCCGTCTACGGCGGCTATTTCGGCGGCGGCATCGGGCTCTTGATGATGGCGGCGCTGACCATGGCGGGCCTCGCGGTGCGGGCGGCGGGCGCGACGAAGAACATTCTCGCCGGCGTGATCAACGCTTCCGCGGTAGCGCTGTTCGTCTTTTCGCCCGACGCGCATTGGCTGCAGGTCGCCGTGACCGCCGCCGGCGCCACGCTCGGCGGCTGGCTCGGCGCGCTGGCGCTGCAGCGCGTCAACGAGAAGGCGCTGCGCATCGCGGTGGTCGCGATCGGGGCCGCGCTGACGATCGGGCTGTTCGTGAAGGCGCCGTAGCGGGCAGGGGGCGGGGGCGCCGCGCGGTCGGCGCGGGCGGCCCGGCGGCCGAGCCGCGCCCTAGAATCGATAGTTCACGCCGGCCTTGACGATGTTTTCTTCGTTCTTGAAGGAGGCGTTGAAGGAAGGGTTGAGAGGGTCGTGCGCGAGCGCAAATGTGGCGGACCTCACGCCGTAGTTGATGTAGTCGTACTCCCCCTTGATGCTCCAACGCCTGTCGAGCGCATATTCGACGCCAAGGCCCAGCAGCAGGCCGGCGTGCGTCGCGCCGGTCGTGGAGTTTTCGTCCTGGTCGACGCTCGCGTAATTATAGTCATATCGAGCCACGGCGAGGCCGACTTTGCCGAAAAGCAAGGTGCGGTCGATGGCGTAACCGGCGCGCAACGCGACATCGCCGGCAACGTCGCCGCGCGACTCGAAATAGCCTTCGTAGTCGGCGACCCATTTCGAACCGGTGAGGCCCGAACCCCAAACCTCGCCTTCCGCGCCGATCACGAAGCTCTGGGCCTGATACGCGCAGCCGACCTGTCCGCCGCCGACGAGGCCGCTCGTTGAGAAGTTTCCCGCGTAGTCGGGGGCGCTCCAGGCAGACGCGCCGAAATCGCCGCCGGCGTGAAGGCCGATATAGCAGCCGATCCAATTGAAGAGAGGAGGCGGCGCGGACGGGGGCGCCGCGAGCGCAAGAAGGCTGGAGGCGAACGCGCCGGCCGCCAACGCCGACGCCGCCGCCGAAGCCAACCAATACTTGCGCATCGGACCGATTCCCCGAGAAACTCGGCATCATTGGACTAGGCTCGCGCGAAATCGGGGTCAAGCGGAATGACGTCCGGCCTCGTTCGCGCGCCGGCTGGCGCTTGCCGTCGTTGTCGGCCAGAATGGGCGGCCTCGATGGGCAAGCCGTCCGAAAGCTCGCCGTCAAGAGGGCGCCGCCGGCTCGGGGCCGGAGATTTGATGAGGTTCGACCTTTCCCATTTTCCTTTTTCCGGCGCCGCCTTTTCCGCCAAGCCGATGACGTTTTGCGAGCCGGAGGTCACGCGCTTCCTGTCCGCGATCCTCGAATTGGCGGCGCTGGAGACGGGCGCTCGCAAGGCGCGCGAACGTTGGCAAGCCGCGCAGCTTCGCAATCTCTTGGCGCACGCGGCGAACCGCTCGCCGTTCTGGCGGCGCCGCATCGGGCTGCGCGACGGGCTCGGCGACGTTTCGCTCTCGCGCCTGCCGATCCTGTCGCGACGGGATCTGCGCGAACAGGTGGAGGGGGAAGGCCCGCTGTTGCAGGCGAGCGATCGGATTCGCGTCTTCGACCATTCGACCTCGGGATCGTCCGGCGCGCCGGTTCGTTTTTTCGTCTCGGAAATGAATTCCAACTACAATGTCATGCGCTCGATCGCGCAGTATTTTCTCGAAGGCCGCGACCTCGCGCTCAATCGAACCCAGATCGCTTATCCGCGAACGCGCGAGCGGGACGGCCTTCGCGTCGAGAGAACCGGCTCTTGGCTGGCAGCGCTCAGTCCCTTCGTCAACGGCGGCGCGGGCAAGACCATCACGGCTCGGCGTCCCGCGCCCGAGGCGTTGTGGCGGGAGCTGAGCCGCGACCCCATCGGCTATTTGGCGACGGACGCGGGCGACGTCGAGACGCTGCTTCAGCATGTCGGTCCCGAAGACTTCAAGCGGGCGGGCGCCGCGATGCTGGTCGTTCACGCCGAGCCGCTCGACGACGGGGTCCGGCAACGTTTCTCGGCGGTCGGCATTCCCACGCGGGCGAATTACTCCTGCGAGGAAGTCGGATTGATCGGCTGCGAGTGCGAGCGCCATCCCGGGCGCTATCACGTCGCGACGAGCAACGTCATCGTCGAGGTCGAGGCCAAGGACGAAATCCTCCTTGGCGAGGCGCGCGTCGGCAGGGCGCTGCTGACCGCCCTTCATTCCTACGCGACGCCGATCATTCGCTACGACGTGGGCGATCTCGCCACGCTCGAGGATCGCTGTCCGTGCGGCCACGACGGGCCGACGCTGTCGAACGTCGTCGGGCGATCGAAAGGGCTGTTGAAGCATCCCGACGGCCATTTGTCGCCGTTCTTCGTCTGGGCTCACGAAATGACCGCGATCGCGCCATTCGACGAATTCCGCATCCGGCAGACTGCGCCGGGCAAGCTGGTGGTCGAAATCGGCGGTCGGGAGTCGTTGTCCGCCGCGGAGACCGCTTCGTTCATGGGATTGATCGCGTCGCGGGCGAGCGACGGCTTCGACGTCGAAGTCCGGGCCGTCGCCGCGATCGATTGGGGCGAGAGCGTGAAACGGCTGGGCTTTCACAACGAATTGCTTTGACTCGCCCCGCCGGGCGCGCCGCATTTTCGTCGAGATGACGCGGTGTCGTGCTATGGGGAACGCGACCGGTCGAATTCGTGAACGGGAGGCCGCCCCATGGCGACGCCGATTCCTCGCTCCTACGATCGCGCGCAGCGGACATTGCACTGGCTGATGGCGGCGTTGATCCTCGCAGCCATCCCGCTCGGCCTCGCTGCGGCGTCGCTGCCGGCGGGGGCGCCGCCGCGCGTCGCGTTGCTGATGGCGCACAAGTCGCTCGGCATGACCGTGCTGGTCTTGGCCGTCCTGCGCCTGGCCTATCGCGCGGCCGTGGGCGCGCCGCCCTACGCGGAGCTGCTGGCGCCGTTGCTGCGCGCCGGGTCGCAAGCCGCGCACTTCGCCCTCTATGCGCTGATGATCGCGCTGCCGGTCGTCGGCTACGTCGCTTCGACGGCGGGCGGTCACGAGGTGTTGTGGTTCGGCCTGTTCGCCTGGCCCGCCCTCGCGCCGCAGGACAAGGCGCTCGCGCATTTGGCCGCCGAGGCGCATTCTTGGCTCGGCTGGACGATCATCGCGGTTGTTGCGCTGCATCTGGCGGCGGTCGCCTGGCACCTCTGGGTCAGGCGCGACGCAGTCTTCGCGCGCATGTGGCCGGGCCGCGCGGCGCCCGTGCGGTGAAGGCGGGGCGAGGGCGATCGGCGCGCCGCCGAGGTTAACCGCGATTCGAGCGCCCGGCTTCGCGCGCCCGAGTCGATTTCTGGCGCCGGCCGTTCCGTGCTAAAATCGGGCCGTCGAGCAATTGTGGAGACTTCATGTCGCATGGCGCCACGGCCCGCGTGGTCGGACTGGGCCGCAACGATCCGGTGTTCGCGCGCATCCGCAGCGAGGCGGAGGAAGCCGCGCGCGGCGACCCGGCGTTGGCCTCCTTCCTGATGACGGCGATCCTCAACCATGACACGCTCGAGGGCGCGGTCATCCATCGCGTCGCCGAGCGCCTCGATCACAGCGACGCGCCGAGCGCGATGATCCGCCAAGCCTATGAAGACGTGGTCGCGCGCGATCCCTCGATCGGCGAGGCTTTTCGCGCCGACCTCATCGCGGTGCTGGACCGCGATCCGGCCTGCCTGAGGCTGATGGAGCCGTTGCTCTATTTCAAGGGCTTCCATTCGCTGCAGGCCTATCGGCTCGCCCACGCGCTGTTGCGCGCGGATCGGCGCGACTTCGCGCTCTATCTGCAGAGCCGCGTCTCGGCGGCGTTCGGCGTCGACATCAATCCGGCGGCGCGAATCGGCAAAGGGATATTTCTCGATCACGCGAGCGGCCTGGTGGTGGGCGAAACCGCGGTGATCGACGACGAAGTTTCGATCATGCAGGGCGTCACCCTCGGCGGCACCGGCAAGGAAACCGGCGACCGCCATCCGAAAATCCGCTGGGGCGTGCTGATCGGCGCGGGCGCGAAAATCCTCGGCAATATCGAAGTCGGCCATTGCGCGCGCGTCGCGGCGGGTTCGGTGGTGCTCGCGCCGGTGCCGCACAACAAGACGGTCGCCGGCGTTCCCGCCCGCATCGTCGGCGAGGCCGGCTGCGCCGAGCCGGCGCGCGACATGAACCAGATTCTCGCGGACAAGGCGGTCGACGGTTGAGCCGAGGGGACTTGACGCCCCGCAAGCTCCGACAGGCGCTCACGAAGCGCCGCCCTCGACAGGCCGTCGCGGTCGGAATTTCTTGCATCCACGGGAAGGACGGCGGGCGCCGGCGCTTCGCCGGATCGTCCGCGCGCTTGCGGGCGAGGGGCCTTTGGTGGCAAAGACTCGCTCCGGCGGAGGGATCGAGAGGCGCAGATGGACAAGGAAGAAATTCTCAAATTGCGGGCGCACCTGCGCCGGTCGTTCGGCGCGCCGACCCTGGCCGTCGCGCCCAGCTCCAGGCAGCGCGACGCGGCGGACGTGTCGCTCGGCCAACGCACGATCGGCACGATCACGCTGGACGACGAAGACGGCGATCGCTCGTTTGCGTTCGCGATGAAGATTCCGGTCGAACGCCCGGTGATTCAAGACTACCTGCGCCGCCTGTTCGAGAACGACAAGCTCACCGTCGTCGGACGCCTGAAGAAGACGGATTCGGTCGAACTCAACAACGGCGACGATTTCCTCGGCGTCGTCTCCGTCGACGATCCCGCCGGCAAGACCTCCACGCTGCAAATGGCGATCCTCGACTTCGATCTCGAAGATTTGTGATCGGCGAGGCGCCGCGCCGTCACCGCCGCGCCGCCTCGATCAGGCCGCGCGCGCCCGCTTTGAGGCTCGCCCACTCGGCGAGCAGCGCCGCCGAAAAGCGCATCTCGACGTCGAGGCCGCCGAGCCGGAAGTCGTAAATGCAGGTGTTGGGCGTCTTGCGCTCGGGGTCGGGGCGCCGGCAGCGGGCGGCGAATTCGCGCCCCTCGGGCGCGACGTAATAGAGTTCGTCGCCTTCGAACGGGCTGCCGTCAAGGAACGCGCGCGCGATCAACCCGCCCGGATGGCTCCAGGAATTCTCGTCGAGAAAGCGCTGGTAGAGCCTGACCGTCCGCTCGGCCGGATCGAGGCTCGCCTCGGATGGCTTCGCGGTCACGAAAACGATGCGCTGGAAGCGCTCGGCGAGGTCGGCGCCCGCGGTCACGTCGCTCAGATCGCCGGCCGGCGAGAAATCGGGAAAGAAGGCAGCCAGCTCCAGCGCGTCCATCGCGCCGCCGCGACGCGCGGCGCCCGTGAGATACGCGCTCGCCAGCGCGAGCCGCTCGGCGCCGAGCGCGACGGCGACGAAGCGCGGCGGTTCGCGGGCGCCGAACCGCGGCGCAAGGACGATCGCCGCGGCGCCCGCCAGGATCAGCGCGCCGATCCCAAGGACCAGCGTCGACGGGCCAAAACGCAGCTTGGGCCTCCTCGAGTCTTCGCGCCAATCGCGACGGCGAAAGCCGATCGATCGCGATAGAAGCGCGCGCGGGGTGAAACTCGGGCGCGAATCGCTCCTCGCCTGGGATAGGCGATTCGCGCGGGCTGCGCTATATCCGGGCCTCGACCGCCGGAGCCCGCCGATGCCCATCTACGCCCTCGGCGAACGCCGACCTCTCTTGCCCGCCGCGGGCCGATTCTGGATCGCGCCCAGCGCCTGCGTCATCGGCGACGTCGCGCTCGGCGAGGACTGCGGCGTGTGGTTCGGCGCGACGCTGCGCGGCGACAACGAAAGGATCTCCGTCGGAGCGCGAACCAACATCCAGGAAGGCGCGACGCTGCACACCGACATCGGTTTTCCCCTCGATGTCGGCGAGGACTGCACGATCGGCCACAACGCGATCCTGCACGGCTGCTCGATCGGCGCCGGCGCGCTCGTCGGCATGGGCGCGATCGTTCTCAACGGCGCGAAAATCGGCCGGGGCTGCCTGGTGGGCGCCGGCGCGCTGGTCACCGAAGGCAAGCAGTTCGCCGACTGCAGCCTGATCGTCGGCGCGCCGGCGAGGGCGGCGCGCACGCTCGACGAGGCGGTCGTCGCGGCGCAGCGGCGATGGGCCGCCCACTACGTCGACAATTGGCGCCGCTATGCGGCCGGCCTGGTCGCGATCGGATAAAAGGGAGGCCGGCCTCTCGGGGCGAGGCCGGCCTCAAGACGAAGCGGAACTGGGGGGGACGAGTTCGGCTTCGAAACTTCGGCTGCGAGTGATCTCGAAACTGCGCTGCGAATTCATCGCCGTCCGATCGTTTGCCGAGGGTCACGATAACAAAATCGTCTTGCCGGCGGACGAAACAAAATCGGATCATTTGATCCAACGGAGTTCGCCCCCGCGAACGCCGCGGCGCGCTGCGCGGACCGATGCTCGCGGCGGGCGCGTTCAGGGTCGATCAGAGCCTGATGTCGTCGTCGAACATCTCGGCGGGAATCAGCCGATTGAACTCGACCGCAAAGCCGCCGCTGAATTGGCGCACGACTTGCGCCGGCCTCGATCCCACGGTCACCGGCGTGCCGATCGCCGGTGCCACATCGACCGCGAGCGCCGCGCCGGAACGCGAAACGTCGATGATGCGGACGGGAACTTGGCGCCCGCCCTGCAGGGTCAGGATCGTGTTGCGGCTGCGCGGCTCGATGCGTTCATGGCGCCGATCCTCGGGCATGCCCAGGACTTGCCGATTGGCCAGCCAAGTGAGCTGATCGGCGAGTTTTTCGCGCTTGAGCGGCGGCAGTTTCATCTGGATCGCGAAGCCGCCGTAGAAATGGCGCGCCACCGTTCCCTCGACGCGGCCGATCTGGTTGAGGTAGGCGATGATTCGCTCGCCGATCTCGCCGCTCGCTTCCGCCTCGAAGGCGATGCCGCCGGGCGAGATGTCGATGGTCGCGCAGGGGAACTCCCGCCGATCCTGACGCATGAATTGCCCGGTCAGGCGCACCTTGACGCGCTGATGGCGCCGTCGTTCCTGACGTCCCGGCTCGATTGCGAACGCCGTGGCCGCTTTCGCGACGGGCTGCTCCCAATTTCCGACAATAGCGCCCATGCAGAGGAGCCCGCACTCGAGTTTGATCGGTCGCGCGACGTTGCAACCGAACAATTCTAGTGCGCTCGCGGTTAACGGACGATTACGCCAAGACGAATCGCCGGCGTTTAGGCGGCGTCAGCGGGCGCCGAAATAGACAAAGAGGTGCCCGTGACGACGATTGCGCGCCGCGCGCCCGAATTGGCGCTTTTCCGCGGGCTGCATCGGCGGTCGTTCGCGGCTGGGCTCGCCAGGACCGAGCGCGCGCAGCGTCAGCAGCGCCAAGGGGTCGACGCCGATGAGGCCGAGCCAGTCAGGCGAGGCGTCGGGCGCGCAGCAGCCCAAGACGCGCGCGTGGGTGTCGCCGTGATGGCGGAGCGGCAACAGCAACAATTCGATGTCGACAGGCGCGAGGCCCAGTGGCGCCGCGGTCGCGCCGATCAGGAACGGCTGCGCCTCGTCGGCGACGCTGGCGACGATCGCGCGCATCTCTTGCTTGTCCTCGTCGCGCCACAGGCCGAGAAATGGCGCGCCGCGCAATTCCCTGAGGAAGAGCGCATTCGTCCGCGTGCCGACGATGCGCATGGGAAACGCGCGTCGCGCGTCGAACTCGAGGATGAAGGTGTCCGCGAGAACGCCGCGAATGGCGCCGGGCTCGATATCGTCGCGCTCCGGCGCGCTGCGAGCGCCGCGCAATTGGCTCCAATAGGCGTAAAGGCATTGAGTGGCGGCCAGTTTCATTGGGTGCTTCCCTCGGGCGCCCCGCGGCGCCTGTCCGAAAACGGCACATCGCCGGCCATTCGTCGGCGAACGTCGTTCACGTTGCAGGCGGCGTGCCGGGACGATCGAGGCCGCGAGCAAAGACCCGCCGCAGCGTTAACAATAAGCGCGGGATCGCATTGCGCCGGCGCCGGTCGTCGGGCATAGTGTCGACGTTGACGACGAAACGAAGCCGCCGCGACCGCTCGAGCGCGACGCGTCGTTTCGCAATGCACGCTCCGCTTGCGCGGCGGCGGGCGGCTCGGCCACCTGAAGCAAGGGGTCGCGCGGAAGGTCCGAAGCCGGGGTGTGGTTCGACGACGCCGGCGCGGATGGTCGAAAGGTTTAGGGAGAGCCTTGCTCCGGGCTCTCCCTTTCCTTTTATAGGACTTGCCTCGGTTTCGCGTCGTTCGCCGTCGCCAGACCGACGCGGCGATGCTAACGAAGCGCCGCCTAACGCGCGAGCTTGCCGTCGATGACCGATTCCCCCATTTCCGACGGCCCGAGACCGCGCGAGCCGATGTTCTCCGCGCCGTTCGTCGTCGTCGCGCTGGTTGTCGCGCTGCTGGCCATTCACGCCGTCCTGACGCAATTGAGCGTGGCGACGCAGGACGCCGTCGTGCGCGAACTCGGCTTCCTGCCGGGGCGGCTGACGCTTGCGATTTGGCCGGATCGGCTCGGCGAACTGTTGGCGCGCGTCAATACGGACCCGAGCGCTCTCGAACAGGCGATGAGCATTCGCCACTATCGGGCGCTGGCGGGCGGAGCGAAGCTGTGGACCTTCTTAAGCTACGCCGCGTTGCACGGCTCGTGGGCCCATGTCGCCGTCAATTCGATCTGGCTGATCGCGTTCGGGCCGCCGGTCGCGCGCCGCTTCGGCTCGTTGCGCTTTCTCGCGTTCTTCGCCTTGACGGCGGTGGCGGGGGCGCTGGCGCATTGGGCGGCCTACCCGATGGATTTTTCGCCGCTGATCGGCGCCTCGGCGGCCGATTCGGGACTGATGGCCGCGGCGACGCGGTTCATTTTCCAACCCGGCGCGCCGCTCGGCGGCCCGCGGCGTCTCCCCCTCTCGGCGATTGAAGCTGATGGCGAGCAGCCTGCGCCGCCCTTACGCGAATTGCTCGGTCAACGCCGCGCCGTCGTCTTCATCGTCGTCTGGATGGCGACCAATTTCGTCTTCGGCGCGGGCGCGCAGGCGCTCGGCGCGTCGGAGGCGCCGGTCGCCTGGATCGCCCACGTCGGCGGTTTCGCCGCGGGACTGCTGGCGTTCCCGCTGTTCGATCGCGTTCGGCGGCGCGGTCACGAGCGCTGATCGCCCGCCTGCGGCAGCGCCGTCGTCGCCTGGGCCGCCGGGACCGCGGCGGCCTCCGCCTCGGCGAGCGGTTCGGCTCGGGCGGGAAGGCGCGCGAGCAGCGCGATCAGCGCGCGATCGGAGAGCACGGCGAGCTGCTCCCCTGGCCTGAGCCAAGCGCACGCTTCCTCGACCGAGTGCGCGTCGTTGAGCTTGGCGATCGCGACCGCTTCCTCGACGTCGATCTCGCCGCGGCGATGTCGGCCAGCGTCAGGCAGGAACATTTCGTGGCGCTGACGAAAAGCGGCGTCGCCGGCGACGGCGCGCAGGCCGTCTTCGTCGTCGCCGCCGGCCCGGGCGAGTTCCCTGGCCAGCGCGTTGGCGCGCGCGACGATCGGCGGCCTTTGCGTCTCTTCGGGCGTTCTCAGCAGCCCCAGGCGGCGCAGCCCGACGCCGATCCACCTCTGGCCGCTCGCCCAGGAGAGCGGGATCGACAGGATCAGGCCGGCGATCGTCGGCGACATCCAGATGACCAGCGAGGGCGAAAGCAGGCCGGCGGACAACAAAGTGACGAGCCCGAGCGCGGTGTGGCCGCGATGGCGGCGCGCGATGGCGGAGAATGGAATCGAGCCGTCGCCGCGGCGTTGCGGGTTCCAGCCGGTGTCGCGCCCGGAGAGAATTTGCGCCACCGCGCCCGATTGGCTCAGCATCATGATCGGCGCCAGCGCGGAGGAGACGACGATCTCGAGCAGCGACGAAACGATGAGCCGGACAGCGCCGCCGCAGCCGCGCCGAGTCGGCGCGTCGGCCAGGGCGACGAACAATCCGAGAAACTTGGGCGCCAGCAGCACCGCCATGGTCAATCCGAACAGGTACAGAGCGCGCTCGTAGTCGAAACGCGGCCAAGCCGGGAAAAGCGAGAAATCGGCGGTGAAATATTCCGGCCGGATGTATTTGGACTGCAGCACCAGCACGATGCCGATGAGCAACTGCGCCATCCACAGGGGCGAGGCGAGATAGGCCATGATCCCGGCCAGGAAATGATGGCGGCTGGCGAGCGCGAAGCCTTTGCTCGCCAACACCCGAATGTGCTGCAGATTGCCCTGGCACCAGCGCCGGTCGCGCACCGCCAGATCGATCAGCGAGGGCGGGCTCTCCTCGAACGAGCCGCCGAGAGTAGGCAGCATGGTGACGGCGTAGCCGGCCCGGCGCATCAGCGCCGCTTCGACGAAATCGTGGCTGAGAATTTGGCCGCCGAAGGGCGGAGGTCCGCCCAGATCCGGCAGACCGCAATGGTCGGCGAAGGCGCGCGTGCGGATGATCGCGTTGTGGCCCCAGTAGTTGCCGTCGCGCCCCATCCAGGCGGCGAGGCCCGTCGCGATGACCGGGCCGGCGATCCGCGCGGCGAATTGCTGCAGCCTGGCGAACAGCGTGTTGCGGTTGACGATAAGCGGCAGGCTCTGAACGATGCCGGCGTCGGGATTGTCCTCCATCGCCGCGGCGAGACGCACGATCGCGTCGGCCGACATCAGACTGTCGGCGTCGAGCACCACCATCTGCGGATAGGCGGCGCCCCAGCGCATGACGAAATCGCCGACGTTGCCGGCCTTGCGGCCGACGTTCTTGCGCCGGCGACGATAATAGATGCGCTCCTGCGGCAAGCGCTCACGCATCGCCAGCAGCGCGCGCTCCTCGGCGATCCAGATGTTCGGGTCGGTGGTGTCGGAGAGGAAAAAGTAATCGAACGCGTCGCCGAGGCCAGTCGCAGCGACGTCTTCGCAAATCGCCTGCATCGCCGCGAACACTCGCGAGGGCGCCTCGTTGTAGATCGGCATCACGATCGCGGTCTTGACGTCGAGACGCTGGGGCGGAGGCCCCAGACGGTCCGCCTTCGTGACCAGCCGGACGAAGCCGACAAGGCTCGAAGCGAACGAGAGGGCGATCCAGTAGAAATTGACCACGAACAGCACGACCAGCGCCCATTCAAGCGGCGTCACTTCGCCGACTTGGACGACCCCGTACATTTCGCGCGCGCCATAGAACGTGAGCGCCGCCGCGCCGACGAAGATAAACAGCCGCTCGCGCCAGGGCGTCCTGGCGAGCTGCGGCGCCGCCAAGGCGCGCCGCTCGGCGCGGCTGAATCGCTTCAGTGACTGCGCGGGCATCGCCAAGGGCGCCTCGCGCGGCGTCGCCGGCGTTGCGAGGGTCGGCCGCGTCAGGCTGTCCATCGATAGAGCCATGTCTCGCTGGCGGGTTGGTCGGCGGCCTTGAGGACGACGCGCAATTCGCAAAAAGGCTCCGATCCGGGATCGAGATCGAAGACGACGCGAATGGAGCGTCGCTCCGGATAGCGATAGATCGGAAAGGCGAGGGCGACCTGCGCCGACGGCTCGATCGAAGCGCTGACTTCGGCCGCCCGGCGCGGGTCGGCGAACTGTTCGGCGACGAATTCGACGATGAAGCGCCAGCGCTTGCCGATCTTGCCGGCGCGCGAACTGGCGACGGTCGCCAGGCTCGGGCGCGCCGGCGGCGTCCAGCACCAGAACTGGCGATAGGCGAACGAGGCCGTCGCGCCCTCGGCCAAGCCCTTCTTCGGCCGCCATTGCGCGATGATATTGTCGTTGTACTCGGAATCGGAGGGGATTTCGAGCAGGATCACCTCGCCTTCGCCCCAGTCGCCGACGGGCTCGATCCACAGCGAGGGACGCAATTCCCAACGCGCGGCGTCGTCGTCGAAGGCGTCCAAGGCGCGGGCGCGCTGGAGAAAGCCGAAGCCGCGCGGATTGACGTCGCCGAACGCGGAAATCTGCAAGGCGTTGCGACTGGCGACCGGGCGCCACAACCATTCGCCGGCGCCGGTGAGAATCTGCAATCCCTCCACGTCGTAGACGGCGGGGCGCACCTCGTCGGGGCGCCGATGATCGAGCGCGCCGAATAGATAGGTCGCCGTCATCGCGCCGAGGCCGAGATGGTCGACCGCGACGCGCGCCACCAGCGTCAGTTCGGTGTCGATGATGGTGGCTTCGCCGGGGCGCAGGGTGAAATGAAAGGCGCCGGTCACGCTGGTCGAATTGAGCAGCGCATGAATGGTCAGCGCGTCCGCGGCGGGGCTCGGCTTTTCGATCCACAGCTCGCGGAACAGCGGAAATTCCTCGCCCGGCGCGTCGCCGGTGCGGATCGACAGGCCGCGCGCGTTGACGCCGTAGCGCTGGCCGCGCGCGAGGCTGCGAAAAAATGCCGCACCTTGGAAGATCGCCAGATCGTCCCACCCCTGGCTGGACGCCGCCTTCACGCGCACGCCGGAAAAGCCGAGGTCGGGCAGATCGGCCGGCGGTTGCGGATCGCCGAACCTGTAATCGGCGCGGTCGTACATCATTCGCTGCGCCAGACCGTATTCGACGATATTGAGTTGCATCGGCGTGGTGAAGATGAAGCCGCGGTGCAACGGCTCGAGCGCGAAGCCCAGCTTTTCGTCGCTCCAGATCGCCGAACCCGGCGTGCGCTGAATCTTGGAATATTGGTCGTAACTGAGGTTGGAGAAAATCTCGGGCAGCTCCAACTTGGGGGCTTTGAAAGGCGACTTGGCGAGTTCGCGCGCCATGTTCAGCACCGTCTCGGGCGCGAACGGGCGCGGCGGCTCCAAGGGTTCGGCGCGCGCGGGCGCGCTTTCGCGCGGCGCCGCCGCGGCGGCGAGCGCGCCGCCGAGCGCCAATTTGAGGAAGTCCCGTCTCGCGCTGCTTGCCATGACGCTCTTCGTTCGCGCTTCGCACGACACCCGCGCGCGCCCGACGGGGCCGCCGGCGAGGGGGCGCTCTGTCTCCTGGAACAACACAACATATCAACCGCTTAACGCCATTCATAGGCATATTCGGCGTCGAATGGGCGTCGCGCGGCGACTCTTCTATAACCCATTCCGACGCCGCCGCGAGACGCTTTTTCGACTGATTTGCGAAAGCCTGATAAGCGCTTGGCGGGCGATGCGCCGCCGGCGCCGCCGCGGCCGCGCCGGCGGCGCCGACGCGTGAAAGAGGAGAGGCCGATGAAGGCGCCGCATCCGAAGGACGAGCCGCCGCGCCGCGCGTGTCTGGGCGTCGCGCTGGCGGCGGGCGAGGGCGTGCGCATGCGCTCGGCGCGGCCCAAGGCGCTGCACGAGGTCGCCGGGCGCGCCATGCTCGCTCATGCGCTCGACGCGCTCGCCGGCGCCGGCGCGGAGCGGATCGCGGTCGTCGTCGGGCCGGACGGCGGCGAAGTGGCCGCCGCGGCGCTGCAATGCGCTCGGAATGCGGAAATCTTTGTGCAGAACGAACGCAGGGGCACCGCCGACGCGACGCTCGCGGCGCGCGCGGCGATCGCGCGCGGCTTCGACGATATTCTCGTCGCCTACGCCGACATTCCCCTGATCTCGGCGCAATCGCTCGCCGCCTTGCGAGCGGGCCTCGCCGAGGGCGCCGGGCTCGTCGTGCTCGGCTTCGAGGCGGCCGACCCGACCGGCTACGGCCGGCTGATCGAAAGCGAAGGACGCCTTCTCGCCATTCGCGAGCACAAGGACGCGAGCCCGCAAGAACGCGCGATTCGCCGCTGCAACGCCGGGCCGATGGCCTTCGTCGGCGCCGAGGCGCTCGCCATGCTCGAGGCGATCGGCTGCGACAACGCGCAGCGCGAGTTCTATCTGACCGATCTCGTCGAGATCGCGCGGGCGCGTGGGCTTCGCGCCGAGGCGCGGATGGCCAGCGAAGAGGAAACGATGGGCGTCAACGACCGCGTCCAGCTCGCGCGCGCGGAAGCCGCGATGCAGCGGCGCTTGCGCGCGCGCGCGATGATCGAGGGCGCGACGCTGATCGCGCCGGAGACGGTGTTCCTGTCGATGGACGCGAAGATCGGCCGCGACGTCACCATCGAGCCGCACGTCGTCATCGGCAAGGGCGTGACGATCGACGACGGCGCGACGATCCACGCCTTCTCCCATCTCGAAGGCGCCCGCGTCGCTTCGCGCGCCTCGATCGGCCCCTACGCGCGCCTGCGCCCCGGCGCCGACGTCGCCGAAAGGGCCAAGGTCGGCAACTTCGTCGAAGTGAAGGCGTCGACGATCGAGGCCGGGGCCAAGGTCAACCACCTGACCTACATCGGCGACGCGCGCGTCGGCGCGGGCGCCAACATCGGCGCGGGAACCATCACCTGCAATTACGACGGCTTCGGCAAATACCGCACCGACATCGGCGCCGGCGCCTTCATCGGTTCGAATTCCGCGCTCGTCGCGCCGGTCACGATCGGCGACGGCGCCTACGTCGGCTCCGGCTCGGTGGTGACGAGGGACGTGGAGCCCGACGCGCTCGCCGTCGCGCGCGGCCGGCAGGCCAACGTGCCGGGTTGGGCGAAGGCGTTTCGGCAGCGGAAGAAGAAGGGGTAGGCGACAACCTCGCGCTTGGCGCGCGAGCGGGAAGGAGAGAATTTTCCCTTTTGCGGTCACGCGATGTTTAGCAGAATTTGAAAAGTCCGCGCTTTTCGGAGACGCTTGAGAAATAAGGCGAGAGCGCGCTCTTTGACGCGCGCGGCCGCGCGCGCGGCCGCTGCGACAAGGGCGTTCGCCGCGCCAGCCCCCTATATCGAGGTTTGGGACTCGCCGCGCGTCGGCGACGGGCCAGCGGGTTCCGCATTGTGCGATTATGCGCGCGTCGCCGCATCGACCTTCATGATTAGCAACCTTTGGAGATCGTGGAAATCGCCGGTCGCGCGCAGCAGACGCGAAATGGGAGAAATCATGCCCGATGAACGCGCGGCGCGCCTATGCAAGCTGGCCGCTGACCGCGGAGACGCCGTCGCACAGTGCAGTCTCGGGGTCCTTCGCCAATATGGCCGCGGCGGACTGCCGCAGGACGATTATGAGGCCGCGCGCCTTTACAAGCTCGCCGCCTATCAAGGGCTCGCGCAGGCGCAGAGCAACCTCGGGGTCTTCTACGAACATGGCCGTGGCGACCTGCCGCAGGATGATTGCGAGGCGGCGCGGCTCTTCAAGCTCGCCGCCGATCAAGGAAACGCCGCCGCGCAACAAAATCTCGGGGTCCTTTACGCGCAGGGTCGTGGCGGCCTGCCACAGGACGACCGCCAAGCGGCGCGCCTCTGCAAGCTCGCCGCCGATCAGGGATTCGCCCAGGCGCAGAGCAATCTCGCTTTCCTCTATGAACATGGTCGCGGCGGCCTGCCGCAGGACGATCGCGAGGCGGCGCGGCTCTTCAAGCTTGCCGCCGATCAGGGAAACCGCGCCGCGCAACACAGTCTTGAGTTCCTCCGCCAGCAAGGCCGTGGCGGCGAGCCGAAGGACGATCGCATGGCCGAGCACTTGCGCAAGATCGCCGCCGATCATGAACGCGCCAAGGCGTGGGCGGCTTTCAGCGAACAGCGCGGCACGTTCTCGCGCCTTTTTGGACAGCGGGCCGATACAAGAGACGCTTGGCGGGAACAGCAAGAGGACCGGGAGCGACGGAGGCGCACCGCCGAGCGAGAACGCCAAAGAAGGCAGGAGGAACCGGGTCGTCGGCGCGGCCTCGCGTCCGGCGCCCTGAGCGCCGCTCAGGCCTTCGACATCCTCGGACTGAGATCAGGGGCGAACGAAGAGGAAATCGCCGCGGCCTACCACCGCTTGATCAAGCGCATGCACCCTGACGTCGGCGGATCTAGCTTTCTTGCCAAGCAATTGAATGCGGCGCGGGACGCGCTGCGTCAGTAACCGCCGACCCTTTGCATGGGCCTTGATGCGGGGCCAAAGCGCGCCGAAGCCTAGGCTTTCCGATCCCCTTCGCCTTCCCCCGCCCCACGCGACTCGAGCAGCGCCGCCGCGCGACGGCTGAATGGCTTGACGGGCCTTGATGATCGGAGTTTGTCATCGCGAACCCGCATCGTTCGAGCGCGCGTTCGAGAAAGCCGGCGCAGCGCCCGCAGGAAGCGACGACGCCAAGCGCGCCGAGAAGCGAGGCGGGGCCTTGGAGGGGCGGCGATGCGCATCAGCCGAGAAGCGGCGATCGGGACGCTTTTGTTGATCTTAGGCCTCGTCATCTACGCCTTGGTGGCGACCGGGGTCTTCTGACGATGAGCTCGCGGCCAGCGTCGGGGGCTTTGCGGCGCGCCGAACGCGCGGCGTCGCCATGCCCTTCACATTCCGTCACCCAACGTGACTTGAGCGGCGCCCCTGCAAGGGCCTAACCCTTGCGCGTTTTCGAGTCGGGGCGCCAGGAACGGACAGGACGATGTGCGGGATCGTGGGCATTCTCGGGCGCGGCCCGGTGGCGGGGGACATTCTCGCGGCGCTGCGGCGGCTCGAATATCGCGGCTATGATTCGGCGGGGATCGCGACGCTGGAAAACGGCCGGCTGACCCGGCTGCGCGCGGAGGGCAAGCTGAAGAACCTCGCGGCGCGCCTCGAGGCGGCGCCGCTCAAAGGCGCGATCGGCATCGGCCACACGCGCTGGGCGACGCACGGCAAGCCGACCGAACTGAACGCCCATCCGCACGCCAGCCCGCATCTCGCCGTCGTCCACAACGGCATCATCGAGAACTTCAAGGCCTTGCGCGAGGAGTTGGTCGCCAAGGGCCATCGCTTCGCCACCGAAACCGATTCGGAAGTCGCGGCGTTTCTGGTCGAAGACGAAATGGCGACCGGCAAGAGCCCGACGCAGGCGGTCGCGGCGGCGCTGAAGCGCCTGCGCGGCGCCTTCGCGCTGGTCTATCTCTTCGACGGCGAGGACGATCTGCTGATCGGCGCGCGCCAAGGAGCGCCGCTTGCGGTCGGCTACGGCGAAGGCGAGATGTATCTCGGCTCCGACGCGCTGGCGCTCGCGCCCTTCACCGAGCGCGTCGCCTATCTCGAAGAGGGCGACTGGGTCGCGCTGACGCGCCGGGGCGCCGAGTTCCACGACGCCTCGGACGCCATCGTCGAGCGCCGCCCCGTTTACACTCCGGCGGGCGGACTGCTGGCGGAAAAGGGCAATTATCGCCACTTCATGGCCAAGGAGATTCACGAACAGCCAGAAGTCGTCGGCCACACCATCGCGCATTATGTCGACATCGGCGCGCAGCGTCTGCGCCCCTTCGCCTGGCCGGTCGATCCCAAGCGGATTTCGCGCGTTTCGATCGTTGGCTGCGGCACCGCCTACATGGCGGGCCTCGTCGGCAAATATTGGATCGAACGTTTCGCCCGCCTGCCGGTCGAAATCGACATCGCCTCGGAATATCGCTATCGCGAGGCGCCGGTGGAAAAGGGCGGCCTGACGATCTTCGTTTCGCAATCGGGCGAGACCGCCGACACGCTCGCCTGCCTACGCTACGCCAAAGAGCAGGGCGCCAAGACGATCGGCGTCGTCAACGTGCCGACCTCCAGCATCGCGCGGCTCGCCGACGTCGCCGCGCCGACGCTGGCCGGCCCGGAGATCGGCGTCGCCTCGACCAAGGCCTTCACCTGCCAGCTGGCGGCGATGGCGTGCTTGGCGCTCGGCCTGGCGCGCGAGCGCGGCGCGCTCGCGCGAGAAGAGGAGGCGGCGCTCGTCGGCGAACTCGTCGCCACGCCCGGCTTGCTGGCGCAGGCGCTGGCGCTGGAGCCGTCGCTCGAGCGGATCGCCCACAAGCTCGCGCGCGTCCGCGACGTTCTCTATCTCGGCCGCGGCACCGCGTACCCGATCGCGCTCGAAGGCGCGCTGAAGCTCAAGGAGCTCAGCTATATCCACGCCGAGGGCTACGCGGCGGGCGAATTGAAGCATGGGCCGATCGCGCTGATCGACGAGACGATGCTGACGATCGTCATCGCGCCGCGGGACGCGGTGTTCGAAAAGACCGTCTCCAACATGCAGGAAGTCGCCGCGCGCGGCGGGCGCATCATTCTGATCGGCGAGCGCCGCGCCGCCGACGAGGCGGCGGTTCCGCTGGAGAGCTTCCTTCCCATGCCCGACATGGGCGTCGCGTTCGCGCCGATCGTCTACGCCGCGCCGGTGCAGATGCTGGCCTATCACACCGCCGTCCTGATGGGCAAAGACGCCGACCAGCCGCGCAATCTCGCGAAATCGGTGACCGTGGAATGAGTTCGGCGCGCCCGCGCCTTGCATTTGACGGCGCGGGCGATCATGTTCGCCGCGTCCCCCCTTGCCGAGAACGACGATGACGTCAGAGCCGAAGCCCGACGCTCCGTTTCACCGCTCGCTCGGCGCGCGGCTGCGGTCCTGGTTCTTCACCGGGCTGGTGGTGTTCGGCCCGGTCGTGGTCACCGCCTACATCGCCTGGTGGTTCGTCGACACCGTCGACAATTGGGTCAAGCCGCTGGCCCCAGCCAACCTCTGGCCCGATTCCTATCTGCCGTTCCACGTCCCCGGCTTCGGCGTCGTCATCGTGCTCATCGGTCTGACCACGCTCGGCTTCCTCGCCGCCAACATCGCCGGCCGCACGTTGGTGAACGTCGGCGAGGCGATGGTCGACCGCACGCCGGTGGTGCGCGGCGTCTACAAGAGCGTGAAGCAGATATTCGAGACGCTGTTCAGCCAGGGCGGCACGCATTTTCGCAAGGTGGGGCTGGTCGAGTTCCCTTCGAAGGGCTCATGGACGATTGTGTTCATTTCCTCCGCTCCCACCCAAGCCGTCGCCGACGTGTTGCCGACCGGCGGCATGACCTCGGTGTTCCTGCCGTGCACGCCCAACCCGACCACCGGGTTCTATTTCTTCGTGCCGACCGCCGACGTCATCGAACTGGCGATGGCGCCGGACGACGCGGCCAAGCTGATCATGTCGGCCGGGCTGATCCAGCCCGAGGGCCAGGCCGCGCTCGCCGCGATGGCTCAGGCGGCGCGCCGCGAGAAACAGGCGATCGGCGCGGGCGCGGCGCGCGGCTCGTGAAGGCGCCGGGGGTCGCATCGCAGGCCGGACGGCGAAGTCGCCCGGCGCCGCGCGGCCCCGCTGTCACGCGCTTCAACCTATGCTATCACTGTCGCCTCGCGCGCCCCCGGCGCGCCCCGAATCGGCCGCCGCGGCGGCCGGCGGACAAACGACGTCCGTCCAACGAGCGATGTGGGTTCAACGATGGCCGCCTTGCCGAATTTCGATCTCGCCGACCTCAAGCGCCGCATGCAGGGCGCTTGCGCCACGCTCCAACACGAACTGAACGGCCTGCGCACCGGGAGGGCCAGCATCGGGCTCCTCGAACCCGTTCACGTCGAGGCCTATGGGCAGCGCATGCCGATCAATCAGCTGGCGACGATCAGCGTGCCCGAGCCGCGCGCGCTCTCCGTTTCGGTCTGGGACAAGGCGATGGTCCACGCGGTCGACAAGGCGATCCGCGACGCCAATCTCGGCCTCAGTCCGACGGTCGAGGGGACGACGCTGCGCATACGCATCCCCGAACTCAACGAGCAACGCCGCAAGGAGATGGTCAAGGTCGCGCACAAGTACAGCGAGGACGCGCGCGTCGCCGTGCGTCATGTCCGCCGCGACGGCTTCGACGCGCTCAAGAGGCTGCTGAAAGACCACGCGATGGCCGAGGACGACGAAAAGCGCCACGAGATCGAAGTGCAAAAGGCGACCGATCAGGCGATCGGCGAAATCGATGTCTTGCTCGCCACAAAAGAAAGGGAAATCATGCAAGTCTAGTCGCGTCGCGACCCCGCCGAGGCTGCCGCATGCCGCCGTCCCCCATCGAAACGCCACGCTTCAAGGCCGATCGCCGCGAGCCCGAGCACGTCGCCATCATCATGGACGGCAACGGGCGCTGGGCGCAGGCGCGCGGCCTGCCGCGCATCGAGGGCCATCGGCGCGGCGTCGAGGCGGTGCGCCGCGCGGTGCGCTCGGCCATCGAGCTCGGCATTCGCTATCTGACGATCTATGGCTTCTCGTCGGAGAACTGGAGCCGGCCGGCCGAAGAAGTCGCCATGCTGATGGAGCTGCTCAAGCGCTACGTCCGCAACGACCTCGCCGAACTTCATCGCAACGACGTCAGGGTGCGGGTGATCGGCCTGCGCGCCGGGCTTCCCGCCGACATCGCGGCGCTGCTCGAGGAAGCCGAGACGCTGACCGCGGCCAATCGCGGCCTCACCCTCGTCGTCGCCTTCAACTACGGCGCACGGCAGGAGATCGTCGAGGCGGCGCGCAGCCTGGCGCGCCAGGCGGCCGAGGGCAGGCTCGCCCCGAGCGCGATCGACGTCGCTCTGTTCGCCCGGCGCCTCGACGCCGCCGGGATTCCCGATCCCGACCTCATCATCCGCACCTCCGGCGAACAGCGGCTGTCGAACTTCTTGCTTTGGCAGGCGGCTTACGCGGAGTTGGTCTTCCTGCCGATCCACTGGCCGGATTTCGACCACGCCGCCTTTGCGGACGCGCTGGCGCAATTCGCGGCGCGCGAGAGGCGCTACGGCGGCTTGGGCGCGCCGGCGCCGGTCAAATCGGCTTCGTGAGGGCGCGCGATGCCTGAGCCCGCGCAAGACCCGGCGGCGAGCGGGGCGAAGGCTTCGGGCGGCCTGTGGCAAGGGATCGGCGCCGAACTGCCGCTGCGCGCGGCCGCCGCCGCGACCCTGGCTGCCGTCGCCCTGATCGCGGCCTGGGCGGGCGGCTTTTTGTTTCTGGCGTGTTGGCTCCTCGGCTCGGCGCTGGTGTTGTGGGAATGGCAGAGGCTGATCGGCGGCGAGCGGTTTCTGGCCCGGCTCGGCGTCGGCGCGCTGACGCTTGTGGCGGCTTCCCCTTTCGCCTTGCACGGCGCGGAGAAGAGCGCGCTCGCAGCGCTTCTCCTCGGCGCCGTCGTGGCCGGATTGGTCGCGGACGCCGACCCGCGGGCGCGCTTCTGGTCGGGCGCGGGCGTCCTCTACGCGGGGGCGCTGGCGGCGAGCCCCCCTGCTGCGCGCGAGCCCGGCCTACGGCTTGGCCGCGATCCTCTGGCTCTACGCGGTCGTCTGGACGACCGACGTCATGGCGTATTTCGGCGGCCGGCTGATCGGCGGCCCCAAGTTGTGGCCGCGCGTTTCGCCGGGCAAGACCTGGTCCGGCGCGTTCGTCGGCGCGGCTTCGGGCGCGCTGTGCGGCGCGCTCGTCGGCGTCCTCGCCGCGCCTTCGGGCGTGCGTCTCGTCCCCTTCCTCGTTCTCGGGCTCGCCGCCTCGATCGCCGCGCAGCTCGGCGATCTCTTCGAATCCGCGGTCAAACGGCGGTTCGGCGCCAAGGATTCCAGCCGTCTCATTCCCGGTCACGGCGGCATGATGGATCGCCTCGACGGCTTCGTCGCGGCGGCGGCTTTCGCGGCGATCGTGGGCTGGTGGCGCGGCGCCGGCGATTGGATCGCGAGCGGGCTTTTCCAATGGTGAGAGCGTGACGCAGTCCTTCGCTCCGCCGAAGATCAAGAGCTCCGCCGCGCTCGGCGCGCCGCGCGCCGGCTCGGCCGCGCCCAAACGTCTCGTCGTCCTCGGCGCGACCGGCTCGATCGGACGCTCCTGCGCGCAGGTGGTGGCCAGGGCGCCGGGGCGTTTTGCGGTCGTCGCGGTGGCGGGCGGGCGCGACGGAGCGGCGCTCGCGCGTTCGGCGCTGGAGCTCGGCGCTTCGTTCGCTGCGCTCGCCGACCCGGCCGGCTACGCCGAACTGAAGGCGGGGGTGGCGGGAAGCGGCGTCGAAATCGCCTGCGGTGCCGAGGCGGTGGTCGAAGCGGCGCTGCGCGAGGCCGATCTCGTCGTTTCGGCGATCGTCGGCGCGGCCGGCCTCGCCCCGACCTACGCGGCGATTTCGGCGGGCCGCGCCGTCGCGCTCGCCGACAAGGAAACGCTGGTGTGCGCGGGCGAGGCGGTGATGGCGGCGGCGCGCCGCTCCGGGGCGCGTCTGCTGCCGGTGGATTCGGAACACAACGCCATCTTTCAGGCGATGGGCGGACGCGATCCGGCGACGATCGTCAAGATGACCCTGACCGCCTCGGGCGGTCCGTTCCGGCAATGGAGCGCCGAGCGCATCGCCGGCGCGACGCGCGCCGAGGCGCTCGCCCATCCCAACTGGGCGATGGGCCCGAAAGTCACCATCGACTCCGCGAGCCTGATGAACAAGGGTCTCGAACTCATCGAGGCGCATCATCTGTTCGGGCTTCCCGCCGAGCGGTTGGCGGTGGTCGTCCACCCTCAATCGATCGTCCACGGCCTCATCGCCTTCGCCGACGGGTCGTTGATCGCCGGCATGGCCTCGCCGGACATGCGCACGCCGATCGCGCATTGCCTGGCCTATCCCGAGCGGATCGCCTCGGGCGTCGCGCCGCCGGATCTCGCCGCGCTGGGCGCGCTGACCTTCGAGCCGGCGGACCTCGCCCGGTTTCCCGCGCTCGGGCTGGCGATCGAGGCGCTCGGCGAAGGCGGCGGCGCGCCGACGGCGCTCAACGCCGCCAACGAGATCGCCGTCGCGGCGTTTCTCGAGGCCCGCATCGGCTTCGGCGGGCTCTTCCGCATCGTCGCGCGCACGCTCGAGGCGATGCGCGCCGCCGGCGAGACCCGCGCCCCCGCCACGGTCGCCCAGGCGCTGGCGATTCACCATATCGCGCGAGATAGGGCGCTCGCCCTCTTGGCGTAATTCCGCCTTTCCGTCATTGTAAACCAATTGGTAACCAAACCGTCGAGCGCGCGTCGCGCTCCGGCGGGCGGCGGAGACCTGAGAATGGCGCTATTGCACGAATTGCGCGCGGCCGTCGAATGGATGGGATGGTACGTTCTGCCGTTCATATTCGTCATGAGCGCGATCGTTTTCTTTCATGAATTCGGCCATTACATCGTCGGACGCTGGTGCGGGGTGAAAATCGAGGCGTTCTCGCTCGGCTTCGGCCCCGAATTATGCTCCCGCGTCGATAAACGGGGCACCCGCTGGCGGCTCGCCGCCTTCCCCTTTGGCGGCTACGTGAAGTTCTACGGCGACGTCAACGCGGCGAGCGCGCCGGACCTCGCCGGCTTCGAGGCGATGTCGCCCGGCGAGCGGGCGCGGACCCTGACCGGACAACCGTTGCGCAATCGCGCCGCGATCGTCGCGGCCGGGCCGATCGCCAACTTTATTCTCGCCTTCGTCATTTTCACCGCGCTGTTCATGGTTTTCGGCCAGTACGAGCACACCGCGCGAATCGGCCGCGTCGAAGTCGGGTCGGTGGCCGAGCGGGCGGGATTCCTGCCGGGCGACCTCGTCGAATCGATCAACGGCGCGCCGGTCGCGACGTTTCAGGACTTGCAGCAGGCGACGATGCTGAGCACGGGGCTGCCGATGACGTTCGTCGTCCAGCGCGCCGGAGGCGAGGCGACGCTGACCGCGACGCCCGAGATCGCGGTGGTCGATCAGGGCCCGCTCGGCAAGCGCCGAATGGGGCATCTTGGGATTGTCTCCTCGGGCGATTCGGCCGACGTGCGATTCGAGCGTTGCGCGCCGCCGACCTGCGCCGTTTGGGGCGGCGAGCAGGTCTGGTTCATCGTCAGGGCGACGGGGGCCTACGTCGGCGGGCTGTTCGCCGGCCGCGAATCGGCCGACAGCCTTTCCGGACCGATCGGCGTGGCGCAGATCGCCGGGGAAATGGCGAAGATCAGCCCCTGGCAATTGTTCAGCCTCGCCGCGTTGTTTTCGGTTTCGGTCGGCTTGATCAATTTGCTGCCGATTCCGCTGCTCGACGGCGGCCATCTGATGTTTTTCGCCCTCGAGGGCGTGCGCGGCCGGCCGTTGAGCGAACGCGTCCAGCAAATCGGCCTGCGCGTCGGCGTCGCCTTCGTCGCCCTGTTGGTGATTTTCACCACCTCGCACGACATTCAGCGGCTCGACATTCTGCGGCTGGTCGGCGGCGGCAATTAACCCTTCGCCGACCACGAATTAACCCCCCGTCGACCACGAATCGTGTCCCTGGGGCAACGCTGCGGCGAATTGGCGCGGGGCGCGACGAATTCGAGTTTGCATGGGCGCGCAAAACAGGTAAAAGCGGATTAAGGAATTGCTCGCTCGACAGCGGGCGGACGCGCAGGCTGCGAGGCGAAGCGCGAATCGGCCAAAACGCGTGGCGCGCCGCAGGGCGTGGCGCGCCAAAGACCGGGGCCGTTCGGCTCGGTTGCGATACGAGGACAACGAGCCCGATGCATTCGTTTCGTGACTATGTTCAAGCGCTCCTCGTCGCGGCGGTTTTGCTGTTCGGAGCGGCGTGGATTTGCGCGCCGGCGGCGGCGCAGACGCCCGCGTCGCCGGTCAATGAGCAGACCGTCGTCGTCGAGGGCGCGAGCCGCGTCGAAGCGCCGACGGTTCGCTCCTATTTCTCCGGCACGGACCAGGCGAGCGTCAATCGCGCCGTCGCGGATCTGTCGGCGACGGGCATGTTCTCCAAGGTGAGCGCGAAGATCGTCGGCGGTCAGGTGGTCGTCACCGTCGTCGAGAGCGCGCAGATCATCAATCGCGTGGCGTTCGAGGGCAGCAACAAGCTCAAGAGCGACCAACTCGCGGTCGAAATCCAGTCGAAGGCGCGCGCCGGCTTCGACAAGGCGAAGGCCGACGCCGACATCGACCGCATCAAGGGCGCCTATAAGAAAATCGGTCTCAGCGCCGCGCAGGTCAGCTATCGCCTGGTGCAACTGCCCAACGGACGCGTCGATCTGGTCTTCACCATCAAAGAGGGCGACAAGACCGGCGTCCGCGAAATCAAATTCGTCGGCAATCACGCCATTTCGTCCTATCGCCTGCATGGGCTGATGGAGACGAGCGAGATGAATTTCATGTCCTGGTTCAAGACCAGCGACGTCTACGATCCCGATCGTCTGGCCAAAGACCAAGAGGCGATCCGCAAATATTACATGAAGAACGGCTACGCCGATTTCCGCATCACCAACACCGACGTCGTCTATCAGGCCGACCCGGCCGGCTACGTCATCACCATCTCGGTGGAAGAAGGGGCGCAATATCACGTCTCCGGCGTCACCGTGACCTCGCGCGTCCCCCGGGTCGACAGCCGTTCGCTCGATCAATTCGTCACGCTGCGCGCCGGCGACGTCTACAACGCGACCGCCGTCGAGAAGACGGTCGATTCGCTCTCGCGCGAGATGGCGCGGCTGGGCTACGCCTTCTCCGACGTGCGTCCGCACGGCGACCGCAACGATGCGACGCACCAGATCGCGATCGCCTTCACCGTCGACGACGGCCCGAGAGTGTACGTCGAGCGCATCGACGTCGTCGGCAACACGCGCACGCGCGATTACGTGATCCGCCGCGAGTTCGACATCGGCGAAGGCGATCCCTACAACCACGCCCTGGTCGAACGCGGCGAACGCCGCCTGAACCGGCTCGGCTACTTCAAGAAGGTGCATATCTCGACGCGGCCCGGCTCGACGCCCGACCGGGTGGTCGTGACCGTCGAGGTCGAGGATCAACCGACCGGCTCGGTGAGCCTCAGCGGCGGCTACTCGACCACGGCCGGCTTCCTCGCCGAGGTCGCGTTCACCGAAACCAATTTCCTCGGCCGCGGCCAATACGTGAGGCTCAGCGTCCAGGAAGGCCAGTACGCCAGCGGCTGGGGCGTCTCCTTCACTGAACCCTATTTCCTCGACCAGCGGCTCGCGGCCGGGTTCGACGTGTTCCACAAGGCGACGACTCAGAACCAATGGGCGCTCTACGAGACCTGGACCACCGGCGTGAACCTTCGCCTCGGCATCCCCATCACCGACGAGTTCACCCTCCAGCCGAACTACTCGATCTACCAGTCGCAGATCAGCATTCCCAATACGAGTTCGCAGCCGTATGACGACTGCACGGGGTCGGGCACGTACAATAACATCACGGGGTTGTGGTCAGGGACCAATACGGCGACGGTGCCGTACTATTTTCCCGGCAACTCGACACCGATCACCCCGACCGGCGCTGAGAACTGCTTGCTCGACGGCCAGGCGTCGGTGGCGGTCAAGCAGGCGGCGGCGATGGGGGCGATGACGACCTCGCTGGTCGGCTACTCCTTGATCTGGGACACTATCGACGACCGCAAGAACCCGACCAACGGCGCCTATCTGAACTTCCATCAGGACATCGCCGGCCTCGGCGGCGATTCGCGGTTCGTGCGCGAGACCTTCGACGGCAAGTACTACTATCCGCTCACCGATGACCTCACCGGCCTCTTCAGGCTGCAGGGCGGAAATATCGAGGCCCTTGGCGGCGGGCCGCTGCCGCTGATGGACAACTTCAACCTCGGCCCGACCTTGGTGCGCGGCTTCGCCCCGGGCGGTCTCGGCCCGCGCGACATTACCGATCCCACCAGCATCGCGGGCAGCGGCCTCGGCGGCACCACCTATTTCGGCGGCAGCGCGGAACTTCAATTCCCGATCTTCGGCCTGCCGAAGGAAATCGGGCTGAAGGGCGCGCTGTTCGCCGACGCGGGCACGTTGTTCGGCTACCAGGGGCAGACGAACTTCTCGAGTGTGCTCGGTTATACCTACTGCCCGCCGACGGGCACCAATCCGGAAACGACGTCGCCATACACGCAGCCGAGTTGCCTCCACGTCGACGACGAGACGGTCGTCCGCTCCTCGGTGGGCGTGGGCCTGATCTGGGCCTCGCCGCTCGGGCCGATCCGCATCGACTACGCCTACGCGGTCACCAAGGGCAAGTACGACCAGCTGCAGGCCTTCAACTTCACCGGCGGCGCGAGCTTTTAGCGGCGTCAAGGGCTGTTTCGCATTCGGGCGCGCCAGGGTTTCTGGCGCGCCTTTCCTTACCTAGAAAAGACATTCGGCCTTGGCGAAGATCAGCTTTTTCCCGCTCGCCGTCGCGCCGACGCTCGGCGAGGTCGCGCAATGGACCGGCGCCGCGCTGAGCCAGGGCGCCGACGCCGGAAGGATCGTTCGCGACGTCGCCGCGCTCGACGAGGCCGGGCCCGACGATCTCTCCTTTTTCGACAATCCCCGCTACCTCGACGATTTCAAGGCGACGTGCGCCGGCGCGGTCCTGGTCGCGCCGCGCCACGCGGCGCAGGCGCCGGCCGGTTGCGCGTGTCTGGCTACGCCCCAGCCCTATCGCGCGATGGCCGAAGCGATGGCGCGGCTCTACCCGCAAGCGGTCAGGCCGCGCTCGGCGTTCGGCGAGACCGGCGTTTCGCCCGCCGCCTTCGTCCATTCCGCGGCGCGGCTCGAGGCCGGCGTGATCGTCGACCCCGGCGCGGTGATCGGTCCGGGCGCCGAGATCGGCGCGGGCGCGGTCATCGGCGCCAATGCGGTGATCGGCCCGCAGGTGCGCATCGGGCGCGACAGCGTCGTCGGCGCGCTCGCTTCGATCGCCTGCGCGCTGATCGGCGATCGTGTGATCATCCATCCCGGCGTCCACATCGGTCAGGACGGATTCGGCTTCGCGATGGGTCCGGGCGGGCATCTCAAGGTGCCGCAAATCGGCCGGGTAATCATCCAGGACGACGTCGAGATCGGCGCCGGAACGACGATCGATCGCGGCGCCAATCGCGACACCATCATCGGTGAGGGGACGAAGATCGACAATCTCGTCCAGATCGCCCACAACGTCGTCGTCGGCCGTCATTGCGTTCTCGTCTCCCAGGCGGGCGTTTCCGGTTCGACGGCGATCGGCGACTTCGTCGCGCTCGGCGGTCAGGCGGGGCTGACGGGCCATCTCGAGATCGGCGCCGGCGCGCAGATCGCCGCCCAGTCCGGCGTCATGAACGACGTTCCCGCCGGCGCGCGATGGGGAGGGTCGCCGGCCAGGCCGATGCGCGAGTGGTTCCGCGAAGTGGCGGCGGTGAAGAAGCTGGCGCGCGGAACCGCTTCTCGCGAGCCCGAGGCGAGCTAGGGGATGACGACGGATCGCCGATCAGCCGCTCCCTCGCCGCGTCGACCGGCCGGATGAGGGTTGCCTGGCGCGATTGAAGCCATCGCGCCCCGAACGGGCTCTCGGGCGCGCCAAAACGCCGCGCGAGGCTTGACGGCGGGCCGGGGAGGGGGCATTCGCCGACGGCGGGCGCGCAAGGAGGGGTTCAATGGACGATGCGAGGGGGCGAACCTTTGAAATTTTCGACATCCAGCGGCTGCTCGCCCTGTTGCCGCATCGCTATCCCTTTTTGCTCGTCGATCGCATCGTCGAGGCCCGCGGCGACGAATACGGCGTCGGAATCAAGAACGTGACGTTCAACGAGCCGCATTTCCAGGGTCATTTCCCCGGACAGCCGGTTATGCCGGGCGTTCTGGTGATCGAGGGCATGGCGCAGACCGCGGGCGCCTTGTGCGTGGCGAGCCGGCCGGCGAGCCACCATCCGAGCCTCGTCTATCTCATGACGGTCGACAAGGCCAAATTCCGCAAGCCCGTTCGGCCGGGCGATCAGATCGAGTATCACATGACGCGAATCGCCAAGCGCCGCAACATGTGGTGGTACCGCGGCGAGGCGAAGGTCGGGGGCGCGCTGGTGTGCGAAGCCGTCGTTTCCGCGATGCTGGTGGACGAATGAGCGCGGCTGCGAGCGGCGCGCCGCTGCAACCGGCTTTCGTTCATCCCAGCGCCTGCATCGAGCCCGGGGCGCGGCTCGGCGCCGGCGTCCACGTCGGTCCGTTCTGTCACGTCGGCCCCGAGGCGACGCTCGGCGACGGCGTGCGGCTGGTTTCGCACGTGAGCGTCGCGGGCCTGACCGAAATCGGCGCGCGCACGCGGATATTCCCGTTCGCCTCGATCGGCCACGAGCCGCAGGACCTCAAGTATCGCGGCGAACGCGTCAGCCTGACCATCGGCGAGGACTGCCTGATCCGCGAAGGGGTGACGATGAATCCGGGCACCGCGGGCGGCGGCTCGCGCACGATCGTCGGGGCGCGCAGCGTCTTTCTTGCCAACTCCCACGTCGCGCACGATTGCCGCGTCGGCGACAACGTCATCTTCTCCAACGGCGTCATGCTCGCTGGCCACTGCCAGATTGGAGATTTCGCCATTCTCGGCGGCGGATCGGCGGCGCATCAATTCACCCGCATCGGCGCACACGCCTTCATCGGCGGCCTCGCGGGCGTCGAAAGCGACATCATTCCCTTCGGCATCGCGGTGGGCAATCGCGCCTCGCTTGCCGGGCTCAACGTCGTCGGAATGAAGCGGCGCGGCTTTTCCCACGAGATGATCCACGAACTGCGCCGCGCCTACCAGCAATTGTTCGCGCCGATCGGCACGCTCCGGGAGCGCATCGAAGAGGTTGCGGCGGCCTTTGCTGATCAGGAGGCCGTGCAGCAGATCGTCGCGTTCCTGCGCGAGGGCGGCGACCGCGCGATTTGCACGCCGCGCGCGGGCAAGGAAGACGAGGCTTGAGCGAGCGGAGCGAAGCGCGCCCGCTCGCCATCGTGTGCGGCGGCGGCGAATTCCCGATCGAAGTCGCGCGCGCCGCGCGCGCCAACGGCCGCGAGCCTTTCATCGTCGGCGTCGTCGGTTCGTCGGATCCGGCGATCGAGGCGTTCGCGCACGTTTGGGTGCATCTTGGCCAATTCGGCAAGATGTTCGGCGCGCTCAAAGAGCGCGCGATCGCCGACGTCGCCATCGTCGGCGCGATGACCCGTCCGGAATTCGCCGACCTGCGTTTCGACTGGGGCGCGTTTACGCGCGCTCCGGGAATAGCGCAATTGTTTCGCGGCGGCGACAACCGCCTGCTGGTCGGCGTCGCCGGGATCTTCGAGCGCGAAGGCCTCCGCGTCATCGGCGCGCACGAGATCGCGCCGCAATTGCTCGCGCCGATGGGGCCGATCGGCGCCTGCGCCGCCTCGAGCGAGGCCGAGGCCGACGCGCACGTCGGCGCCGCTCTTCTCGCCGCCTTGTCGCCGTTCGACGCAGGACAGGGCGTCGTCGTCGCGAACGCGCGCGTCATCGCCATCGAAGCGGCCGAAGGCACCGACGCGATGGTGGCGCGGGTCGGCGAGTTGAGGGCCTCGCGGCGCCTGCGCTTGCACGGGCCGGCGGGCGTCTTGGTCAAGGCCCCCAAGCGCGGTCAGGACTTGCGCATCGACATGCCGGCCGTCGGCCCGAAAACGATCGAAGCCGCCAGAAATGCGCAGTTGCAGGGCGTCGCGCTCGCCGCCGGCCGCGTTCTCATCGCCGATCGCCAGACGTTTTCGCGCGCGGCCGACGAAGCCGGCTTGTTCGTCATCGGCTTTGCGCCGTGAGCGCGCCGCTGCGAGCCGTGCGCGTCGCGCTGATTGCGGGCGAGCATTCCGGCGATCAGCTCGGCTTCAAGCTGATGCGGGCGCTGCGCGCGCAAACGGGCGGAGAAATCGAATTCTTCGGCGTTGGCGGCGAGGCGATGGAGGCCGAAGGGCTGAAGAGCCTGTTCCCGATGGGCGAAATCGCGGTGATGGGCGTCCTGCCGGTCGTGGCGAAACTGCCGATCCTGCTCAAACGGATGCGTCAGAGCGCCGAGGCGGTCGTCGCCGGGCGCCCGGACGGGCTCGTCATCATCGACAGCCCCGACTTCACCCATCGCGTGGCGCGGCGCGTGCGGCGGGTCCTGCCGGACTTGCCCATCATCGACTACGTCAGCCCCTCGGTATGGGCGTGGCGCCCCGGGCGCGCTCACGCGATGCGCGGCTACGTCGATTGCGTGCTGGCGTTGTTGCCGTTCGAGCCCGATGAGCACGCGAGGATCGGCGGCCCGCGATGCGTCTATGTCGGCCATCCCCTGATCGAACGGCTGAGCGAATTGCGTCCCGACGCCGACGCCGCGCGCCGCCGCGCCGCGGAGCCGCCGCTCGTCGTCGCGCTGCCGGGTTCGCGCCGATCGGTGATCGCGCGGCTGATGGACGATTTCGGCGCCGCGCTGGCGATTGTGGCCCGCGTCGCCGGTCCGCTCGAAATCGTCTTGCCGACCCTGCCGCACGTGGAGAGCGAAGTGCGCGCGCGCGCGGCGAGGTGGGCGGTCGAGCCGCGCATCGAAGTCGGCGAGGCCGCCAAGCTCGCGGCCTTTCGCGCCGCCCATGCCGCGCTCGCCGCCTCGGGGACGGTGACGCTGGAGCTCGCGCTCGCCGGCGTGCCGATGGTCGGCGCCTACAAGGTCTCGCCGCTGGAGGAACAGCTCAAGCATTTCGTCAAGCTGCCGCTGTCGATCCTGCTGCCGAACCTGATCCTCGGCGAAAGGGCGATCCCGGAATTCCTGCTAGGGGATTGCACGCCGCCCAATCTCGCCGCGGCGCTCGCCGGCCTGCTGCGCGACGGGCCCGCCCGATCCGCCCAGCTCGCCGCGCTCGCCCGTCTCGAAGCGCGAATGCTCGTCGGCGACGGCGTCGTCCCAAGCGCGTGCGCGGCGCGCGAGGTGCTGGCGACGATTGCAGCGCGCGGGGCGCGCGAACCGCGTAGCCCGCGCCGCGCGGGCGAAGAGCCGCTTTAGCGATTGCCGATCGGCCGATAGTCGCGGCGCAGCTCGCCGGTGTAGAGCTGGCGCGGGCGGCCGATCTTCATGTCGGCGTCGCCGATCATCTCCTTCCATTGAGCGATCCAGCCGACCGTGCGCGCCACCGCGAACAGCACGGTGAACATGTCGGTCGGGAAGCCCATCGCCTTGAGCGTGATGCCCGAATAGAAGTCGATGTTCGGATAGAGCTTCTTCTCGATGAAATAATCGTCGTTCAGCGCGATCCGCTCCAGCTCCATCGCGACGGCGAGCAACGGATCGTCCTTGAGGCCGAGCTCGCTGAGCACGTCGTGTGCGGTGGCCTGCATGATCTTGGCGCGCGGGTCGTAATTCTTGTAGACGCGGTGGCCGAAGCCCATGAGGCGGAAGGGATCGCTCTTGTCCTTGGCCTTGGCGATGTATTTGGGAATATTGTCGACCGTGCCGATCTGGCCGAGCATCCGCAGCGCCGCTTCGTTGGCGCCGCCGTGCGCGGGACCCCACAGGCAGGCGACGCCGGCCGCGATGCAGGCGAAAGGATTGGCCCCCGACGAGCCGGCCAGGCGCACCGTGGAAGTCGAGGCGTTCTGTTCGTGATCGGCGTGCAGGATGAAAATGCGGTCGAGCGCGCGCGCCAGAACCGGATTCACCTTGTAGTCCTCGCAAGGGACCCCAAAGCACATGCGCAGGAAATTTGCGGTATAGCCGAGGTCGTTCTTCGGGTACATGAACGGTTGGCCGATCGAGTACTTATAGGCGATCGCGGCGAGCGTCGGCATCTTGGCGATCATGCGCACCGAGGCGAGCTCACGCTGGCGCGGATCATTGATGTCGGTGGAGTCGTGATAGAACGCGGCGAGCGCGCCGACGCAGGCCACCAACACCGACATCGGGTGCGCGTCGCGGCGGAAGCCTTGGAAGAACCGCGCCATCTGCTCGTGCACCAGCGTGTGGCGCGAGACGCGATAGTCGAATTCGGACTTCTGCGTCGGCGTCGGCAATTCGCCGTAGAGCAGCAGATAGCAGGCCTCGAGAAAGTCGCCGTGCTCGGCGATCTGCTCGATCGGGTAGCCGCGATAGAGCAGCACGCCCGCGTCGCCGTCGATATAGGTGATTTTCGACTCGGTGCTCGCCGTCGAGGTGAAGCCCGGATCGTAGGTGAACAAGCCGGCCTGGCTGTGGAGCTTGCCGATGTCGATGACGGCGGGGCCGGCGGTTCCCTGCTTGACCGGCAGCTCGACGGTCTTGTCGCCGATTTTGAGGGTTGCGGAAGTTGCGGACATCGACCTTCTCCCAAAGCCGCCCGGCGGCGAGCGCGCGATTGCGCCTCGCCAAGGGCTATCGGATCGTGGTCGAGGCGACAAGTCAATAATGAGACGGAGCGGGCCCCGTTTCGCGCCGGCTACTGCGGGTTCTCCAAGCTGAACGTCGTCGCGTTCTCGTCGTAGGCGAACAGTTCGCCATAGCGGCCGAGGTTGATGATCGCGCGCAAGGTGCGTTCGGCGTAGTCCTCCGACATATAGTCTTCCAGCTCTTCGCGAAAGCGGGTGGCGGGGGCGCGGTGGCTGGGGCGCTCGTCGAGCACGTGTTTGATATGCGCCGCGAGCGGAATGTCGGCCAGCAGCTGTTCGCCGAACAGCTTCTTGCGCTGATCGACGTCCATGTCGACGAAGCGCTTGCCGACGGGGGTGAGGGTGATGTCGGCGTCGGCGAATTCGGCCAGATGCAGCAGTTGCAGCGTTTCGCCGAGCGGGAAGAGATCGTCGACCTCGAGCTGCAGCGAGTCGGCCAGATGCGGCAGGTCCGCTTTGCCGTTGTAAGGCGGGCCGGCGATTTCCTCGAGCATGCCGGCCAGCGAGTTGGTGGAGACGTCCGGCAGCGCCAGGCCGAGCCCAACGGCTTGCGCGGCTGCTTCGCGGCCGGCCGGCTTCGCCTCGGGGCGCTGGGTCATCAGCGCGTAGATGCCGTCGACGATCTGGCGAAACTCGGGGTCGAGGCGGTCGCGCGGCTGGGGGAGCGGGATGGCGATCTCGGCCGCGACGCGCCCGGGATTCGAGGACAACACCAGCACGCGGTCGCACATCAGCACCGCTTCCTCGATGTTGTGCGTCACCATCAGGATCGATTTGATCGGCATCCGCCCCTCCTGCCAGAGGTCGAGCAGGTCGGTGCGCAGGGTCTCCGCGGTCAGCACGTCGAGCGCCGAGAACGGCTCGTCCATCAACAGAATTTCCGGCTGCACGACCAGCGCGCGAGCGAAGCCGACGCGCTGGCGCATGCCGCCGGAAAGCTCCTTGGGATAGGCGGATTCGAAGCCGTCGAGACCGATCACGTCGATCGCCTGCAACGCGCGCTTGCGCGTTTCGTCGAGCGGAACGCCCTGCGCCCTGAGGCCGATTTCGACATTGTCGAGCACCGAGAGCCAGGGGAACAGCGCGAAGCTCTGGAACACCATCGCGACGCTCTCGGCGGGGCCGTCGACCGGCTTGCCGTCGATCGTGACCTTTCCCGAGGTCGGAGGCGCCAGCCCGGAGATGATGCGCAGCAGGGTCGACTTGCCGCAGCCGGAACGGCCGAGCAGCCCGACGATTTCGCCCGTCCTCAGGCTCAACGAAACGTCCTGCAGCACCGGCGCGCCGGTTTCGCCGGAGCCCTTGGAGAAGGTCTGGCAGACCTTGCTGACGTCGAGCAGCGCCGCGGCGGAGGAGGGGTCGAGCATGGCGTTGTCCTCTTGAAGTCAGGAGTTACAGGCGCAGCCGTCGTTCGGAGTAAGCGTAGAGCCGGCGCCAGAACAGCCGGTTGAGCAGGGTGACGAAGATCGACATGATCGCGACGCCGAGGACGATCTTGGGGAAGTCGCCCTTGTCGGTCGCCTCGGCGATGTAGTCGCCGATGCCGTGGGCGGCGACCGTCTGGTCTTTCCATTTGACGAATTCGGCGACGATCGAAGCGTTCCACGAGCCGCCCGAGGCGGTGATCGCGCCGGTGACGTAATACGGCATGACGCCCGGCAGTATGGCCTTCCACCACCAATCCCGGCCGTGGACGCGAAAGTTCGCCGCCGCCTCGCGCAAGTCGTTGGGAAACGCCGCCGCGCCGCCGATGGTGTTGAACACGATGTACCATTGCGTGCCGAACACGATGAGGACGCTGAGCCAGATGTCGGGATTGAGATGGAAGACCAGCACCAGGCTGACCGCGGCGCCGAACAACAGATTGACCGGAAAGGCGGCGAGAAACTGGGCAATCGGCTGGACCGCCTCGGCCCAGCGCGGCCTCAAGCCGACCCGCACGCTGATCGGCACCCAGATGATCGTGGCCAGGGCCATCAGGACGACGACGCGAATCAAGGTGTAGACCGTGAATATCGTCGCTTGGAGGACATCGGGCCAGGAGAGTTCTGTTCCGATATAGGCGACGACGCTCGACAGCGCCCACAGCGCGATCGCGACGACGACGGCGATCCAGGCGACGTCGAGGATGCGCGAGGCCGGCGGCGTCGGGCTGAGCGCGTTGGCGGGCAAAAGTCGGGGAAGGCGAAGACGCCAGAAGCTCACCGAGCGCAGCGCCGCGAAGATCGGCTGGAAGCCCAGCCGAATCCAATAGGTCCGTTGCAGCAGGCTGAGCACCCAGGAGCGTTCGACTTCCTGGCCGACCGACAGCTCGACGCGGAACTTCGCGGCCCAGGCGACGACCGGGCGGAACAACAGCTGATCGTAAAGCAGAATGACGATCGCCATCGTCACGACGGCGGCGACGATCGCGTCCCACCGTCCCGCGCTGTTGGCGGCGGCGATATAGGAGCCGACGCCCGGCAAGGTGATCGTCGTGTCGCCGACGGTGATCGCTTCGGACGCGACGACGAAGAACCAGCCGCCCGACATCGACATCATCGTGTTCCAGATCAGACCGGGCGCCGCGAAGGGCGCCTCCAACTGCCAGAACTTCTGCCAGCCGTTGAGGCGCAGGCCGCGCGCCACCTCGTCGAGATCGCGCGGCACCGTGCGCAGCGACTGATAGAGCGAAAACGCCATGTTCCAGGCCTGACTGGTGAAGACCGCGAACACCGCCGCGCATTCCGCGCCGAGCACGTTGCCGGGGAACAGGCCGAGGAAGAACGTCACCGTGAACGACAGGAAGCCGAGAATCGGCACCGATTGCAGAATGTCGAGAACGGGGATCAACACCATTTCCGCCCGCCGGCTCTTGGCCGCCAGCGTCGCGTAGGTGAAGGTGAACACGAACGAGGCCGCCAGCGCGGCGAACATGCGCAGCGCCGTGCGCAGCGCGTAGTAGGGCAACACGCTATAATCGAGCGAAACCGCCGCCTCGGTCGTCGGCGGCAGCGGCGCGGAAATGCCGTGAGAGGCGCGCGCGATCGCGGTGAGAACGGCCATGATCGCGGCGAGCGCGATCAGGTCCCAATGGTTCGGCAGAAGCCGTCGGCCCGCCGAGGCGATGCTGTAAATCTTGGCCATCGGATCGATCCGGCTGGAGAGTGGAACGGGGCCTTATCGCAGTCGGGCGACCAGACAGGCGACGGCAAGGGAAACCACATCCGCTGGCGTGTTGGCAAACGAAAAACGCCGCCGCGCGTCATCTTTCCGCTGCGGCGAGGAGGGGCGCGACTCGCGCCTCGGCTCCCTCATGCCGAAGCGATGCGACGGCAAGACGACAGGCGCCGACGAGCGACAGCACGCTGGCTTTCTCGAGCGTTTCTAAGGCGCGCGCGCCTGGTCCCCGAGCCGCGCCAGGCTCTCTTCGCGTCCGAGCGTCGCCAGCACGTCGAAGATGCCGGGCGAGGTCGCGCGGCCGGTGACCGCGGCGCGCAAGGGCTGGGCGACGGCGCCGAGCTTGTCGCCGCGCTCGGCGGCGTAGTCGCGCACCGCCGCTTCCGTCGCCGCCGCGCTCCAATCGTCGAGGCGCATGAGGCGCGGCAGCAGCGCCTTGAGGTGCAGCCGCCCGCCGCGCGCGAGGATTTCCTCGGCCTTTTCGTCCATCGCCAGCGGCCGCTCGACGAACAGGAAGCCGGCGCCGTCGAGAAGCTCGACCAGCGTCTTGGCGCGTTCCTTCAGGCCCGGCAGCGCGCTCGCGAGCTGGGCGCGCTTGGGGGCGTCGAGCTTGGCGGCGATTTTCGGGCCGCCGGGCAGATAGGGCAGGACGGCGACCAGCGTTTCCAGCAATTCGCCGTCGGGCGTCGCGCGCATGAAATGGCCGTTCATGTTCTCCAGCTTGACGAAGTCGAAGCGCGACGGCGAGCGGCCGATGGCGGGCAGATCGAACGCCGCGATCATCTCTTCGGTGGAGAAGAATTCGCGGTCGCCCTGGCTCCAGCCGAGCCGCACGAGGTAATTGCGCAGCGCGGCGGGCAGGTAGCCGAGCGCGCGATAGGCGTCGACGCCGAGCGCGCCGTGGCGCTTGGAGAGCTTGGCGCCGTCCGGCCCATGAATCAGCGGGATATGCGCCATCACCGGCGCGTCCCAGCCGAGCGCGGCGTAGATCTGCAGCTGCCGCGCGGCGTTGGTCAGATGATCGTCGCCGCGGATGACGTGGGTGACGCCCATGTCGTGGTCGTCGACGACGACGGCGAGCATGTAGGTCGGATCGCCGTCGGAGCGCAGCAGCACGAGGTCGTCGAGGTCCTTGTTGGCGAAGACGACCTTGCCCTGCACCTTGTCGTCGACGATCGTCTCGCCGTCCTGGCGCGCGCGCAGGCGGATCGCCGGCTTGACGCCGGGCGGCGCCTCCTTGGAATCGCGGTCGCGCCAGCGCCCGTCGTAGCGCATCGGCTTGCCTTTGGCGCGCGCCTTGGCGCGCATTTCTTCCAGCTCCTCCGGGCTGGCGTAGCAGCGATAGGCGCCGCCCGAGGCGAGCAAAAGCTCGGCGACCTCGCGATGGCGGGCGACGCGCGCGTGCTGGCTGATCGCCTCGCCGTCCCATTTCAGCCCGAGCCAATCGAGACCGTCGATGATCGCGTCGACCGCCGCTTGGGTCGAGCGCTCGCGGTCGGTGTCCTCGATGCGCAGCAGGAACCGGCCGCCGAAGCGCTTGGCGTAGAGCCAGTTGAACAGCGCGGTGCGCGCGCCGCCGATATGCAGGAAGCCGGTCGGCGAAGGCGCGAAACGGGTGACGACTTGGGGCATAGGCGAGCCGCGGTCTTCTTTTCAGGGAGAGGGCGGCCCATGCTGGCCGGCCCGGCGCGCCGCTGTATCAGAAATGCGGCGTGGGGACAAAGGGCGGGCGGGGATTCGCTCGTCTTGCAATGGCCGGCGGCCACATCGGCCCGTCGCCGTCAAGCCGCTAAGCGGCTGCTGAGCCGCGCGGAGGGGTCGATGTTTGCGAGCGAAGCGAGCAACCCGCGGCGCTACAAGTCTTGTGACGAGGGAGCAGTTCCCCCTTGCAACCGGAGCGAACCGAGCGCCATTTAGAGAGTATGAGCGCTCAACCAAATTGGCCCCGCAATCGGCTTTTGCTCGCCCTGCCATCCTCCAATCTCAAGCAGCTTATGCCGGAGCTTGAACACATTGGCTGCCAACGCGAGCAGGTCCTGATGGACGCGGATAGTTCGCTCGACCATGTATTCTTCCCCGACATCGGCGTCGTCTCGGTGGTGGCGGTTTATGCGGACGGCAGTGTCATCGAGATGGCGACGATCGGTAGGGAAGGTTGCACGGCTGTGCAAGCCGTCTTCGGCGCCAAGCGTTCCTCCATCCGGCTTCTCGTCCAGATTCCGGGGAGCGCAGCAAAGATGTCGCGCGCGGCGTTCACACGGGCCATGGGGTCGATGCCGTCATTCCGAAGTCTCATGTACGCTTACGTCCAGGCCTTTCTCGAGCAGGTCCTTGTGTCAGTAGCGTGCAACGGCGCGCACAGCCTCAAGCAGCGGCTAGCGCGTTGGCTGCTCATGATGCGTGACCGCGGCGACGATGACGCACTGCAGATCACCCAGAACCTGCTCGCCGAAATGCTGGGCGTCCAGAGGCCAACCATCACGAACGCTGCCCATGAGTTGGAACACGCCGGTTTGATTGCGCGCGGCCGACGGCAAGTCACGATACTTGATCGGCAGGGTCTCGTGGCGGCATCTTGTGAATGTTATCAGTTAGTCCGGGCGCGCGTCGCTTTTCACCTCCCTAAAACATACACGTAAGAAACGACCCCCCGGACTCGGTAATGTACATTACCGACAACATCCCCCTCTACGAGCTAACAATCAAAACGGGCGGGGGGCCGACGTAAGCCCTCTCACAGGATCGCATTCTTGCTGTCGAGATAAGCCCCGTCAGCAGAAGGTGTGCAGGGCCGCTGCCATGCGCGACGTCAACCCACTGGATCTCGTGGAGACAATCCGCGAAGGCATCCTCGTGCTTGAGCCCGATCTGACCATCCGCTTTGCGAACCGCTCCTTCTATGACACATTCGCAGTCGCGCCAAAGCATACGGTCGGGCGCAAGCTCTATGAGATCGGCAACGGACGGTGGGACATTCCCAAGCTCCGCACCTCGCTCGAGACCATCATTTCTGGCCGGAAAACCATCGAGGCCTTTGAAGTCGAGCATTTCTTCCCGTCAATCGGCCGGCGCACAATGGTCCTCAACGCGCGTAAGGTTTACCGGCGTGGCAACAAGATACAACAGATTCTCCTGGCGATCGAAGACATCACCGAGCGCGCAAGGCTTGAGCGTGAGCACGCGGCCGCGCACGAGCGTATCGGCATGCTGTTGCAAGAGCTGACTTACCGAGTCAAGAACAGCCTGCAACTTATCGCTGCAATGGTCATGATTGAAGCGCGGAGCCACAAGAGCGGCGAGGGCAAAGCGGCGCTTGAGAGGGTGTCGCATCGCATCACGGCCCTCGGGCATCTCTATTCAAGACTGAGCAAAGCCGACACCGTTGAGGCTGTCGATGCGGCAACCTATCTGGATGAATTATGCCGCGACCTGGTCGAATCGGTACATAAGGAAGGCGACACGCCCATCGTGCTCAAGACCGAAATCGAGAGCGAGCTCCTGCCGACCGATCGGGCAATTCCGATCGGGCTCATTGTGAACGAGCTCGTCACGAATGCCATCAAGTATGCTTTTCCGGGCGAGGCAAAGGGCACGGTCATGGTGACGCTAAAGCGCGCGCGCGGGGAGCTTCGCCTGACAGTCGCCGACGACGGCCAAGGGCTCCTTCCTCGACGGGCCGATTCCGGGCTCGGCGGCCGGCTGGTCGACGGCTTCGCCCAACAGCTCGGCGGCCAGGTCGAGCGGAAGAGCGACAGCCAGGGTACTACCGTGCGCCTAATCTTGCCGTTGCGTGAAGGCTCGTAGGGATATGAGCGCGCGAGCGGTATGAGTCCGGTGCGGTCTCTGCGCCACCGTTTGCTTGTGGCGGACGTTCGTCATTCAAGCAGCGTAAGCACATGACCGCGGGTGGGGGGTAAGACACTCACTGAAGCTGTCTGAATGACACGATTGCGTGCACCACAAGCAGATGCAGGTCGCCGGACCGGCGTGGCGACGGCGTGCGTTCCTGCGCGCGCGGCGAGGTATGAGGCGACATCCTCAGGGCGGGCGGGATGCTCCCGCCCCAAGGCCCTCGCCTTCGCCGGGTTATGGCAACGCCGGCGCGAGCTTGGCGCGGGCGAAGGCATGGATCTGAGCAGTTCCCGGATCTATCGCTCGCGCTGTCAATGCCTTTGGTCTAGAAGACCAAGTCTCGGCGCTCGCGCCCGGGCGCAGTCGGCCGTCGAAAGCCGTACCCCGCGGCGTTGGCCGCCACGGCGGGAAGCATTATGATGGCTGTGATCCTGATCGTCGAAGATGATTTTCTTATCCGCGAATTAGCCGAGATGACTATTCAAGAGTTTGGGCACCAAACACTTTCGGCAGGCGACGTAGACGACGCGCTTTTAATCTTACGTTCTGCTCAACACGTCGACGTGCTGATCGCCGATATCGGTCTCAGAACAGCGGCCCATGGTGGGTTTGAACTTGCACGCCAAGCCATCAAGCTTCGGCCGAAATTGCGTGTGCTCTACACGACAGGCAATTCCATTACCGACAAAATGACGGCTTTGTTTGTCGAAGGCGCACACTCCCTTCAGAAGCCGTATACGCAATCTCAACTTCAGCGCTCCATTGAAAAGCTGCTGGCAGCCTAATTCTGAAGTCGCGTAAATTATCTGCCAAATGGGACGAGTACAAGATAACAGAGGCAACACCATTCCTATTGGTTGTGGGGACATGAGACGCAATTCTCCATCTCATCCACCCACCGCCTTGGGCTTCGGTCCGGGCTTTGTCGATCTTCAACGCAAGGAATCGACAACCTATTGATTAGAAGCTCAAATCGGCGTTGGAAAAGCGCCTTGGAGCTACATTTTAGTTGATCGACGGATTGGGATCATGCGTCGGCGAGCTGCCGCGCCGTCGGCGGGGTTTGCGGCGACAGGCCCGTATGTGTTCAAACGCCTCGCCTTCGTCGGCGTCAAGCGGGCGGCGCGGCGCGATTTCCAAGCGCTGCGCCCCCGATCGCGTATCCCACGCGAAGAGATCGGCGCTGTCGAACGCGAGTCCGTTCGGGCTGCTTGGCGGCGCGCCCAAGCGGCGGAAAATCGCGTCGCAAGCCATTGAAATCAGGCCTCCCCGTCGGAAAATGGCGCCCGCTCCACCCCCTTCATTGACGCCCGCCCCCTTTCGTCCCGCATTCGTCCCCTTAACTCGAGGGACGCCGCAGGCGCGGTTGAGACGACGGCTGCGCCGGACCCGTGGAACCTGATCCGGATCATGCCGGCGAAGAGACGAAGCTCGCCGATGCTTATCGCCGCGCCCCGCGACGACGCCCCTCCTCTCGGCGCATGAATTCGGCTAGACTTCGCGCCTATGACGACCCCAGCGCGTTCCGGCGTCCTCGCCGTCGCCGGCCGCGCGCGCGCGGCGGCGTTGGCGCCGGATTGGCGCGCGCTATTCGCGGGCGCGCTGGCGAAGGAAGTCGACGAGCGGCGGTTCTTCCTGTGGATTCCCGTCGCCGCGATGGGCGGCGTCGCGCTGAACATGGCGGCCGATCGCGAGCCCGTGCTGTGGCTGCCGGCGCTGCTGACCGCTCTCTTCGCCGCGCTCGCCTGGTTCTCGCGCGCGCGACCCCTCGCGCTCGGCGTCTGGATCGGCCTCGCGGCGCTCTCCGCCGGCTTTCTGTCGATGGGGCTGCGCACCGCGCGGGTCGAGACGCCGGCTGTCGATCGCATCCGCATCGTCAAGTTGCAGGGCTTCGTCGAGGAAGTCGACATCCGCCCGGTCGGCGCGCGGCTCGTGCTCGGCGTCGTCGACGCCGGCGACCTGCCTCGGGATGTCGCGCCGCGCCGGGTGCGGGTGACGACGCGCAAGGCGCCGGGTGTCATCGCCGGCGACTACGTCGCGCTGCAGGCGCGGCTGCTGCCGCCGTCGCGCGCGGTGCTGCCGGGCGGCTACGATTTCGCCCGCGACGCCTATTTCTCGGGCGTCGGCGCGGTCGGCTCGACGCTCGGCGCGATCACGGCGCTGCCGCCGCCGCGCGAGGCCTCGTGGCGCCAGCGGTTCTTCGCCGCGATCGATCGAGCGCGCAACCGCCTCGCGTTGCGCGTCGACGCGATCATCGGCGGCGACGAGGGGGCGATCGCCGCGGCGATGGTCACGGGCAAGCGCGACTTCCTCTCCAACGACGCCAAGGACCTCATCCGCGAGGCCGGCATCTTCCACATCATCACCATCTCCGGCCTGCAGATGACGCTGGTCGCCGGCATCTTCTTCGTCGTCGCGCGCCGGCTGCTGGCGCTGTCGCCGACGCTGGCGTTGCGCTACCCCATCAAGAAATGGGCGGCCGGCGTCGCCATGCTCGGCTCGCTCGCTTATGACATCGCCACCGGTTCGCGCGTCGGCACCGAGCGCGCCCTGATCATGACGCTGATCGTGCTCGGCGCCGTTATCCTCGATCGGCGCGCGCTGACGATGCGCAACCTCGCGCTCGCCGTGCTGGCGATCGTCGCGCTGGAGCCGGAGGCGATCCTCGGCGTCAGTTTTCAGCTCTCGTTCGCCGCGGTCGGCGCGCTGGTCGCGGTGATGGAGGCGCGCTTCGCCCGCGTCGACAGGAGCGCCGATCCCTTCGTCCCCACGCGCCTGCGCCCGCCCCGGCGCGGCGGGGTCATCAGCCATTTCGTCGACAAGCCGGTCGCGCTGCTGTTCGGGACGCTGTGCGCGACCAGCGCCACCGCGTCGTTCATGTCCTATCATTTCCATGATCTCAGCCCCTATGTGTTGATCGGCAATCCGCTGACGCTGACGGTCATCGAATTCTTCGCCGTGCCCGGCGCGCTCGTCGGGACGGCGCTCTATCCCCTCGGCCTCGACGCGCCGGTCTGGCTCTACGTCGGCGCCGGCATCAAGTTCATTCTCTGGGTCGCGCGCTTCATCGCCGCCGCGCCCGGCTCGACGTTGCGCCTGCACGCGTTCGCGCCCTTCGCGTTGCCGTTCCTGGCCCTTGCCGTGCTGAGCGTGGTTCTCTGGCGGAGCTGGCTGTTGCGCGCCACGGCGATACCCTTCTTGGCGCTCGGCGTCCTCGGCGCGATGAACGGTCCGCGCTTCGACGCGATCTTGGCGCCCTCGGGGGACCTGGCGGCGGTGCGCGACGCCGACGGACGGCTCGAGGTCGTCGGCAAGCGCTTCAGCGCCTTCGACGCGGAGCAATGGCTCGCCGCCGACGGCGACGACCGCGATCCCGAGGCGGCGCGCGATCCCGATGCGCCCTGCGACCGCGTCGGCTGCGTCGCCGCGCTGCCCGAGGGGCAGTCGCTGAGCGTGGTGATCGATCGCGCCGCGTTCGAGGAGGATTGCGCGCGCGCTTCCGTCATCCTCACCGCGCTGACCGCGCCGGCCGACTGCAAGGCGGAGGTCTTCGACGAACGCCGGCTCGCGCTGACCGGCGCCGTGGGGCTCGAGTGGGACGGCGCGCGTTTCGTCGTCGCCACGGACCGCTCTGCGCTCGAAGACCGCCCGTGGTCGCCCGCGCCGAAGCGCGCGCCGCCCGACCGGGTCGTGCAGCCGGGTCAGAGCGGCAACAAGGGCGCAGACCCGGCCGACCAGCCCGACGACGCGCCGGAATAGAAGCGCCGGCGAGTCTGGGCTCTTGCAAGCTTGTCGGATCGATTGGCCTGATTTGGCGTTGGGGCGGCAGGGCCAATTCGCGCGGGGCTGCGAACCGGGGTCGACAAACGCTCGGCGCCATCGACACAGCGCGCCGTCGACCTCTTGGATAGCTTCTTTTTCCGACCGTGAGCACCTGTCAAGGACGGCATTTCGCGCCGCCGCGCAGCGGCTAAAGTCCTTGACAGGTCCTCACGGTCGGAAGTTTTGCTTCCAAGAGATCGACGGCGGGGATCGTCGCATTGCCGGAGGGCCCGCGCTGGCGCCGAGGGGCTCGGCGCCCTAACATTCGACTCGACCCGCCGAGCGGGGCCGATCAGCGGCGCAGCAAAGCCGTTCCAGAAGGAAGGGGCAGTCATATGCAAACGCCAATCGAGATCGCGTTTCAACACTGCGAGCCCTCGGAAGAGATTCGAGCCGAGATCGCCAAGCAAGCGAAGCGCCTGGAAAGGTTGAGCGATCGGATAACGAGCTGTCATGTGGCGATCTCCGGGCCGCAGACGCGACACCGGCAAGGCGATCTCTTCAAAATCGACGTACGAATCGCGATGCCCGAGCATCACGACGTCATCGTCACCAGGACCCACGGCGACGCGCCCGAGCGCGAGCATCCGCTGGTCGCGGTCCGGGAGGCCTTCGACGCGGCGGTGCGGCAGATCGAGGACGCCGCGCGCGATATGCGCGGCCAAGTCAAGGAGCACATGGCCGAGAGCCATGGCCGGGTGACGAAATTCCTCGCCGGGGAAGATTGCGGGTTCATCGAAACGGCGGAGGGTCGTGAAATCTATTTTCACCGCAACGCTGTTCTCGGCGGGGCTTTCGACCGCTTGACCATCGGCTCCGAGGTCCGCTTCGTCGAGGAGAAGGGCGTAAAAGGCGCGCAGGCGAGCACGGTTCGCCCGATCGGCAAGCGCCGCCCCGGCTAGCCGAGGCGGTTCGCGACGGCGCCATGCCGACGGTCCAGGCCCGCGCTTGCGCGCCTCGGCAGGTCACGTGCAGGAGGGCGATTTTTCTCTCCCGCGCCGGGTTGAAGGCGCGACTGGCCTCGGGCGAGGCTCCTCTGTAGCGGCGGTCGCCGACCGCGGCTCTCTCGATCGCCGCTGGCTTCGCCGAGCCGCGCTCGGCGAGCGCGGCGACAAAACGGCGCCGCTCGTCCGAGGCGAAATGCAAAAGAAAAGGGCGCCCGCAGGCGCCCCGTCGCAACGACCGCAAGCGCGGCGGGCGCGCTCACTTGATCTTGGCCTCCTTGAACTCGACGTGCTTGCGCACGACGGGATCGTATTTCATGAACTTGAACTTCTCCGTCTTGGTGCGGGCGTTCTTCTTGGTCACGTAGAAATAGCCGGTGTCCGCCGTCGACAGCAGCTTGATCTTGAGCGAGGCGGCCTTGGCCATATCCGAGCGTCCGAGCTAGCGCGGCGTCGAGCGGCGCCGGGGAAAAACGAAACAGCGCCCTCGGGAGACCCCGCCGGCGCCAGTTGCGCGGCACCATAGTCGGGAGAAGCGGGAAGTCAAGCCGAACGGCGGCTTGTCAACGCAACATGAGAATGTCCCCTCTTACAGCAACGTGAGAATGTCCCCTTTTGGCTTTTGCCGCGGGTCGGGTGGGTGTGGGCAACGACGGGCTGAGCGCGCCCCGACAGCGCCGTAGCGAAGCCCGTCGTTATCCACACCCTTGCGCCACGACGGTTTGGGCGCGCGGCCGGGCGGCGCTGGCGGCGATGATGGCGTCGAGGCGCGCATCGAGGGTCTTTTCATCCTCGGCGGGCTCGGGGCCGGGCCGGGTCTTGAAATGGGTGTAGGGCAAGGCGCGGCCCTTGTAGGCGACGCGCATCTGGCCATCGACGAAGTGATGGAGGGTGACGCGCGCGCCGCGCAGCGCCGCGCCGGGGCCGGTCGTCTTGATGCAATAGAGTTTGCCGCCGCAGCTGAAGGTCAGGGCTTTGGACAGGGTGCGCTCCTCGCGCCGCGCCAGGGCTTCGTCGAGCGCCTCGGGCGTCGCCGCCCACGGCCGATGCGCCGATGAGGCGTCTTGCGGCGGCCTGGCGAACTTCGCGTTCCACAGCGCGATGAACGCGGGCGCGAAGGCCTGCGCCGCCGCCAGGTCCGATATCCCGCGCAGCCGCATCTCCTTGACCAGCCGGTCCTGCAAAGTCTGATTGGCGCGCTCGACCCGGCCCTTGGCTTGCGGCGTCGAAGCCTGGATGAGCTCGATTCTGAGGCGCTCGGCCACCCGGCCGAACTCGGTCAGGCCGTCGCCGCCGGCCGCTTCCTTGGCGTTGACGCGGAAGATGCCGTGCCGGTCGCTGTAAAAGGCGAGCGGAAGCCCGTGCGCGAGAACATGCGCCTTCAGCGCGCCAAGATAGGCCTTCGTCGTCTCGCTCGGCGCAAATTGCAGCGCCGTCAACCGGCTGGTCGCGTCGTCGACGAACACGATCAGCGTGCAGCGCGGGCCGCGCCCCTCCAACCAATCGTGCGGGCTGCCGTCGATTTGAACCAGTTCGCCAAAGCGCCGGCGCCGCTCGCGCGGCTGATGAACCCGCCGCGTCCGCCGCCGCTTCGCCCGCGAAAGCCCGAGAGCGATCTGCAAACGGCGAACGAACTCGCGCGACACCGCGATCCCCTCCAGCTCGCCGAGCTTCTCGGCCGCCAGCGTCGCGCCGAAATCACGATATTTGTCCCGCAACAGCCCGGCGATCCGCGAGCGCAGCCCCGCCGCCATCCGCCGCGGCGAAACCCGCCCCCGCTGGCGCGAAATCAGCCCCCGATCGCCCCGAGCCCGCCAAACCCGCACAAGCCGCTTGACCTGCCGCACCCCGAGCGAAAGCCGCTCCGCCGCAACAACCTGCGAAAGCACACCCTCGCAAACTTGCCGAACCACAAACGCCCGTTGCCGCTCGACAGCGCTCATCCCCAATATCCCCTCCACCATGAAAACGCCCCTCCGACACAACCGCCAAAGGGGACATTCTCACGTTGCTAAAAGGGGACATTCTCACGTTGCGCTAACAGCCGAACGGCGGCTTGCTCTATCCCCACAGCCCGGCGAGGCCGGCGTAGACGCCGAACAGCGTCGTCGCCGCGATGAGGGCGGCGGCGACGCCCGCGTAGGCGCCTTGCAGCCGGAACGGCTCGGGCGCCCGCCGGGCGAGCAGAAACAGGAACGTCAGCACGATCGGCAGCAGCAGCGCGTTCAACACCTGGACGCCGACGCTCAAGGCGACGAGATTGACGCCCGAGCCGACGACGAGCGCGCCGAAGACCAGCGCGGCGGCGTAGGCGCCGTAGAACCAGGGCGCCTCGGCGGGCGCCTGGTCGAGGCTGTGGTTGACGCCGAGAAGTTCGGCGAGCGTGCGCGCCGCGGTCAGGGTCACCACGATGGTGGCGACCAGCGCCGAGCCGCTCATCCCCAGGGCGAAGAGAACGTCGCCGCCGATCTTGCCGAGAAAGGGCGTGATCGCCTGGCTGATTTCCTCCACCGTGTCGAGCGCGTGTGCGCCGCCCGCCTTGCCCAGCGTCGCGGCGACGGCGACGAGGACCGCCGCCATGATGAGCTCGAGTCGAACACGGCGCCCGCGGCGGTGTCGAGCCGCGCGGCGCGAAGATCGCCGGCCTTCAGCTTCTTTTCCACGATCGAGGATTGCTGGAAGAACACCATCCAAGGCATGATCACGGCGCCGATGTTGGCGGAGGCGAGATAGAGGTATTTCGGGTCGCCGAGCGGGATCGCCAGCGAGCCGGAGGCGATTTCGCCGAGGCTTGGGCGCGCCAAGAACGCCACGACGAGGAACACCAGTTCGAACCCGCCGACCGCGATGGCGATGCGCTCGACCGAGAGGTAGCTGCGCGTCCAGGCCATGATCAGCAGCGCGCTCACCACCAGCGCCAGGGTCACGGGAACGGGGAGGCCGATCATCGCGCCGACGCCCGCGATCCCCGAGAATTCGCTGAGCAGCGCGCCGACGCAGGAAACGATCAGCGTCGCTGCCGAGAACCACGCCCAGGCGCGGCCGAAATGCCGGGCGATGAGCTCGACTTGCCCCTTGCCGGTCGCCACGCCGAGCCGCACCGTCAGTTCCTGGACGATGTAGAGGATCGGGATGAGCGCGAACTGCAGCGCCAGCAGCCGATAGCCCCATTGGGCGCCGCTCTGCGCCGCGGTGATGACGCTGCCGGCGTCGGTGTCCGCGAGCATCACCACCAGACCCGGCCCGACGACGACGAGAAAGCGCCGCCAACCGGCGAACGGAAGGGCGGCGGGGCCAGAGGTCATGCAGCGTGCTTTCGTAAGGAGAGGAATCCAGCGACGCCGCCCATAGCGCATGTTCGGCGCTCCCCAAAGCGATTCCCGAATAATTCTTCAAGCTCTATGGTCTTCCCGCAGCACAGAGGCGCGGGATCGCGGGGATTCGCTTCAGGCGCGCCGACGCCCGGCCCTTCCGGCCCTGTTCGAGCGGACGCCGGCCGGGAACAGCGCCATTCGCCAATTCGTCGGCGTCCGGCTAGGGTTGCGGGCCGTTTCGATTCGAGAGGACCGACCATGCTGGAGGCCCGCCCGACCAAGCGCGACGCCACGAACCGCTTCAGCCGCGACGTGCGCTACGACATCTATGAGGCGGACGAGGCGATCGGCGCGCTCGTCTACGACGTCAAGTCGGAGAGCGCGACGCTGACGGTTCGCGGGCAGGCTTTCACCGCCGCGCGGGAACGCGCGCGGCGAGACGAGGCCCTCTGCCAGGCGGCGTTGCGCAAGCTCTCCGGCGGCGAGAAGCCGCCGGCGAATCCGGTGGCGCTGAGAGACGCGGGCGGCGCCGTCCTCGCGCGGGCCGAGAGCAAAGGAGCGGCCGGCCGGCTGATCGCGCGCGGCGAGGAGGCGTTCGAATTGCGCCGGCGCTCGGCCCTTTCCCGCCTCTACGACCTCTATCGCCAAGGGCAGGGCGAGGCGCTCGGCTCGGCAGGGCCGAGGAAATTCTTCGCTGCGCGCCTTCACGCCGACTTGCCGAGCGAGTTCGACGCGCCTTTCCAGGTCTTCGCCGTCGCGCTGCATACGGATTTGACCTTCGTCGAGCTGGCGAAGACACAGAATTAACCGCCGGAAGGCGCGCGCGGCGCGAGGGCGAGGCAAGAAAATTCTCCTGTTGCGCAGCGACGGCGTCGCGGCCAGAATCGCGTGGCCCACCGGCAACGAGCCGCGCTGGCAAGGCCTTCGCGGCGATCCGGGAGTTTTGAGAAATTGGCGGAGCATCGTTCGCCGCGCGCCGCGCCCGCCGCCGAGTTCGTCGTCCGCAACGCCAGCGAGGCGGACATGCCGGCGGTGCAGCGGATTTACGCCCACTATGTGCTCAACGCGCTGGCGACGTTCGAGGAAACGCCACCCTCTCTCGAGGACATGATGGCGCGGCGGCGCCGGTCGCTCGTTATCGGCGCGCCGTATCTCGTGGCGGAGATGGGGGGCCGGATCGTCGGCTACTGCTACGCGAGCCCCTATCACACGCGCCCCGCCTATCGCTACACGTTGGAAGACTCGGTCTATGTCGCCGACGGCCTTCACGGCCGAGGCCTGGGCGCGGCGCTGCTCGGCGAGCTGATCCAGCGATGCGAAGCCGGTCCGTGGCGACAGATGGTGGCGATCATCGGCGACAGCGCCAATCGCGCCTCGATCGCGCTGCATCGGCGCTTCGGCTTCGAACACGTGGGAACGCTGCGCGCGGTCGGCTTCAAGTTCGGCCGCTGGGTCGACACGCCGCTGATGCAACGCGCGCTCGGCGCGGGCGACCGCAGCCTGCCGGGCGCGCGCGAGCCGAGCGCGGCGCGCAGCCAGGATTTTCTCTACCGCGACGACGGCCTGCCGAAATGACCGAAGTCGACAGGCCCAGGCCGACGGCGAACGCGCCGCGGATCGGCGCGGATTTCCTTGGAATCGAAGTCCAACCGGCCCTCACGGCGCCGGCGCGCTGACGCCGACGATCGGGCCGAGCGGCGAGAGTTCGTCGTCGCGCCCGAGCTCGGGGGCATAGAGCGAGGACACCGAGCCGTCGAGGAACAGCGCGTCGGCGCAGCGAAGCGCGTCGCGGAACAGCAGCGCAAAGGCGTAGAAGGTGACGGGCGCCGCGGAGATCGCGAAGATCGCGGTCGTTCCCTCGCGCACGCAGACGCCGTTGCGGATCTTTTCCGAGGTTCCCGTCGGCAGGATCTTGGGATGGATGCGCCCGTCGATCACCAGCATCGGCCCGGACTGGGTGGCGAAGCGCGCCGGCGGCGGATCGGCGAGATAGCGCGAGGTCTCCATGACGCCCGCCGCGCCGCCGCCGACCCAGAAGATTCCGTTCGGCTTCAGGTGGAAATTGCTCGCGCCCTCGCGCGTATCGGCTCCGTGCTCGCGCTTGCCGTCCTCGACGTAGAGGCCGACCGGCGACAGGTCGGCTTCGAACATCCCCGCATTCATGGCGAAGCGCAGCGCGCGGCCGCGCGCGTGCAACGCTTGCGTGAGCGCGGCGAAACTCGCGTAGGGCTTGCCGGTCGAATCCTTCCAATAGAGGCGGATTTCGTCGCGCCGCGCGTCGAACGAGCAGACGGTGTAACCGGCGCCGCCGAACTCCAGCGGGGCGCAAGACGCGTTCGCGTGCGCGCCGCCGGCCGCCAGGCCGACGACGATCGACAGCGCGAACGCGCCGGCTCGGCGTCGTCCGGCCGCCGTCCGGCGGCGCACGGGGCGGCTCGCGCGCGTCTCGGCCTCCTCGCATCAATCGAATCGCCGCCATCATAACGCGGCGCGGCGCCTTAAAGAACCTTGCCCGGGTTCAAAATTCCGTTGGGGTCGAGTATCGCCTTGATCTTGCGCATGAGGTCGAGCGCGTTCGGGTCCTTGGTCTGCGCCAGCAGCTCGCGCTTCAACCGGCCGATGCCGTGCTCGGCCGAAATCGAGCCGCTATGGCGCGCGACGACCGCGTGCACGACCGCGTTCATCGCCGTCCATTGCGCGAGGAAGGCGGCGGCGTCGGCGCCGACGGGCTGGCTGACGTTGAAGTGGATGCTGCCGTCGCCGAGGTGGCCGAACGCGACGACGCGCGCGCCGGGCATGAACGCCTCGACCGCCGCGCTCGCCTCGCGCAAAAACGCCGGCGCGGCGCCCACCGGCACCGCGACGTCGTGCTTGATCGAGCCGCCCTGCGGCTTTTGCGCGTCGGGCAGGCTCTCGCGAATGCGCCAGAAGGCGGCGCGCTGTTCGAGCGAAACGGCAAGGCTCGCGTCCTCGATGATCCCGCGTTCGAGCGCGGCGCCGAGCAGGTCGGTCATCGCCTCGTCGAGCCCGCCGGCGACCTGCGAGGCGACTTCGATCAGCACGCACCAGGCGCAGCGCGCGCGCAACGGATCGCGCGCGGCGGGAGCGTAGGCGAACACGAAATCGAGACCGATGCGCGGCATCAGTTCGAAGCTGGTCACGCCCTGGCCGAACTGGTCGCGCGCCAGGCGCAGCAACGCCAGCGCCTTGGCGGGATCGGCGAGGCCGACGAAAGCGGTCGCGCGCGAACGCGGCAGGGGGAAGAGCTTCAGCGCGGCGGCGGTGATGACGCCGAGCGTGCCCTCGGCGCCGATGAAAAGGTCTTTCAGGTCGTAGCCGGTGTTGTCCTTGCGCAGCTTGGAGAGCGCGTCGACGATCCGCCCGTCGGCGAGCGCGACCTCGATTCCCGTGGTCAGGTCGCGCGCGCCACCGTAGGCGATGACCGTGACCCCGCCGGCGTTGGTGGCGAGATTGCCGCCGATGGTGCAGCTCCCCTCGGAGGCGAGCGAAAGCGGAAACAGCCGGTCGGCGCCGAGCGCGGCCTGCTGCGCCTCGGCGAGCGTCACCCCCGCTTCGATGATCATCGTGTCGGACAGGGCATCGATCTCGCGAATGCGCTTCAGCCGCTGCAGCGAGAGGATGACCTCGGTGCCGCTGGCGTCGGGCGTCTGGCCGCCGACCAGGCCGGTGTTGCCGCCCTGCGGCACGATCCCGATGCGCGCGGCGTTGCAAAAGGCGAGAATGGCGGCGACTTCGCGCGCATCGGCGGGGCGCGCCAGCGCCAGCGCCTTGCCGAAATAGAGGCCGCGCGGTTCCTCCAGATTCGAAGCGATCAGCGTCGGGTCGGCGAGCACGTGCGCGGCGCCGACGATGCGCGCGAGCGCTTCGAGCGCGGCGGCGGCGTCTTGGGGCTGGTTCACCCGAGCAATCCTCTGCGGCGGCGCTTCGCCGGCGGCCGGCGGAACGTCGCGAGAATTTCGACATGCGGGGAAAAGCGGAACTGGTCAAGCGGCGTCGCCTCGCCGACCGCGTAGCCGCCTTCGACGAGAATGCGCGCGTCGCGCGCGAAGCTCTCGGGGCTGCAGGAAATCGCGACCACGACCGGCGTCCGGCTCGCCGCGAGGGCGCGCGCCTGGGCTTCGGCCCCGACCCGCGGCGGATCGAACAGCACGCCGTCGAAGGCGTCGAGTTCGGCCGCGCCGAGCGGACGCTGGAAGAGGTCGCGCGTCTCCGCCTTGAGCGCGCGCAAGCCCCGCGCCTGCGCGGCGGCGCGCCTCAGCGCGGCGATGGCGGCGGCGTCGGCGTCGGCGGCGAAGATCTCGTGGGTCTCGGCCAGGCGCAGCGCGAAGGCGCCGGCGCCGCAGAAGAGATCGGCGACGCGCCGCGCGCCCTTCAGCGCGTCTCGAGCGCCCTCGGCCAGCGCGCGTTCCCCCGCCTCCGTCGCCTGCAGAAAGCCGCCCGGCGGCGGCGTGACCAGCGCGCGGCCGAAGGCGACGTGCGGCGCGCGGCGTTCGATCACGAGCTCCCCGTGGCCGGTTACGCGCGCCAGATCGAACCGCTCCGCCGTCGCCGCCAGCTCCCGCCGCGCCGGCGCGTCGAGCGGCCCAGCGCCGCGCAGATCGAAATCGAGCCCGGCGAGGCTCGCCGTCGCCTGAATGTCGAGCGGCTCGCCCGAGCCGCTGAGATCGGCGGCGAGCGCCCGCGCTGGGGGAAGCGCGCCCGCCATCGTCGGGCTGAACAGCGGGCAGGCTTCGATGGCCACGATTTCATGGGCGCGCGCGCGCATGAAGCCGACGCACGGGCGGCCATCCTCGCCGACGCGGGCGTGAAAGGTCGCGCGCCGCCGACCCTCGCCGTGCGCGTCGACCAACGCGCCGACCTCGGCCGCGACGCGCGCGCGCCTCAACGCGCCGACGAGCCTTTCGCGCTTCCACTCGCCGTACAGCCGCGCGCTCATGTGTTGGGCGGCGCAGCCGCCGCAATCGCCGAAATAGACGCAGACGGGCGCCGCCCGCTCGGGGCTCGGGTCGCGGATTTCGAGCAGTCGTGTGCGCGCGCCCTGCATGGCGACGATCGCGCGTTCTCCGGGCAGGGCGCCGGGCGCGACCGTTCCGTCGTCGGCGACGCCCTCGCCGCGTTCGTTCAGGGCGAGGATCGTCAATGAGCGCGTCGTCTCATCCATGCTGCGCGGCATACAGGAATTCGCGCGCGCCGTCGCCGCCCGGCAGCGGCGACGGGATCAGGCCGAGGCTCGTCCAGCAGAGGCCCTCGACGCAGCGGCGCACCGCTTCGCAGGCGAGCGCCAGCGCGGCCGGGTCCTTGACGGCGCCCTTGACGAGGTTTTCGCGCCCCGCCTCGAATTGCGGCTTGACCAGGCTGACGAGCCAGGCGGCGCGATCGGCGAGGGGGAGAACGTTCGGGAGCACGAGCCGCTGCGAAATGAAGCTGACGTCGCAGACGATCGCCTGCGGCGGGACGCCGACGATGCGTTTCGTCAGGCGGCGCGCGTCGAGCCCTTCGCGCAGCGTCACTCTCGGGTCGGCGGCGAGCTTAGGCGCGAACTGGCCGTGGCCGACGTCGACGCTGAGAACCGCGCGCGCGCCGCGCCGCAGCAGCACGTCGGTGAAGCCGCCGGTCGAGGCGCCGACGTCGAGACACGCGAGGCCGGCGGGATCGAGCGCGAAGGCGTCGAGCGCCGCGGCGAGCTTCACCCCGCCGCGCGAAGCCCAGGGGTGCGGCGCGCTGGCGACGATCTCGGCGCCCGGCGCGATCGATTCGGAGGCCTTGCGCACCGGATCGCCGTCGGCGCTGACCAGTCCCGCGGCGATCGCCTGCTGCGCGCGGGCGCGGCTGGCGAAGAACCCGCGTTCGACCAGTAGAATGTCGGCGCGCTTGCGCATGGGAGGTTCGGGGGCGGGCGGAAGAACGGTGGCGAATTTCAGTGGTCACGACAGAAGCGATTTTGCAAGAGCGGGGAGGCGGTCGCCGGCCGCCGTCATGGCGAGGAGCGAAGCGGCGAAGCAATCCCTGCCGCTGCCGAACCGCGGATCGCTTCGCCACGCTCGCCATGACGGCGCCGACGGCGCCCTCTCAATGCCGCGCGCCGCGCTTGCGCGCGTGAATGAACAGGCGCGGATAGAGGAACAACAGACTCGCCGCCCGGTTCAACGCGATAGGCGTCGGCGAGTTCGCGCATGTAGCGCTCGATGAATTGTTCGCGCTCGCACTCGTCGAGGGGGTTGAGGAAGGGCCGTAGCGCGCTGCCGCGGAACCAGTCGACCACCGCGCCGACGCCGGCCATCGGGTGAACGTAGGTCGTCTGCCAGATGTCGAGGGCGGCGCTGAGCGGCTTCAGCCAGGCGTAATATTCGACGTGGGTGGCGATGACGGCGCGGGTCTTGGCGATCGGCACCAGCCGTTCCGCCCAGGGTCCGTCGGCGGCGACCAGGCGCATCAGGGCGTGGCTCGGCTCCTGGCGGTTGTCGGGCATCTGCACCGCCAGCGCGCCGTCCTCGGCGAGAATGGACATCAGGCGCGCGAACAACGTCTCGTGATCGGGCAGCCACTGCAGCGCGGCGTTGGCGAAGATGAGATCGGGCCGCTGGCGCGGCCGCCAGGCGGCGATGTCCGCGCGCTCGAAGCGCACGCCGGGCAGGCGGCGGCGCGCCTCGGCGAGCATCGGCTCGGAATTGTCGACGCCGACGATCTCCGCCTGCGGGAAGCGCTCGACGAGCAGACGCGTGCTGGTCGCGGCGCCACAGCCGAGATCGACGATGCGGCGCGGGCTGGTCTCGACGCGCGCGAGCAGATCGCGCGCCGGCTGGCTGCGTTCGGCCTCGAACTTGAGATAGAGCGCGGTGTCCCAGTCGCTGGCGGGCCGGGCGGTGTTTTCGGCCGCTGGCGTTACGCTCGGCTGCGCCATGGGCTCGTCCCCCTTGGTGATCCTCGAAGGCGCCGCCGCGGGCGCGGAGGCGAAACTGTCGGTCGAATGGAGCGCTTTGATGGCGGGAGCGAGGGCGTCCGGAGACTGACGAAGCGTTCTATAATAGTCAGTCGATAGAATAACAAGACATATGCCGCAGAATTGTAAAACGTCGTTTGCCGACAACGGTTTATGCGCGCTCACGGCGTGCGCGCGAGCGCCATCCCTGCCGCCCGGCGCCGGCCTCTACGACCCGTCGGGAGCTGCATACAGGGCGAGCTTGAGCATCGCTTGCGAGGCCGCGAGCAGCGCGGTCCGCTCGGCCTCGGTCAAGGCGTCCGCCATGGCCCGCTTCAGCCAGCGACGGCGCGCGCGCATGTCGTCGGCGAGCGCGCCTTGCCCGCGTGGCGTCAGCGCGATCGTGATCTCCCGCCGATCCGCAGCGTTGCGCGTGCGGGCGATCCAGCCTTGGCGCTCCAGGCCGACGATGATCCGCGTCAGAGATTGCGGCTGAAGCCGTTCCTCCGCCGCCAGGCGCGAGGCCGGCATGGGGCCGAGCCGATTCAGCGTGCTGAGAACGGCGATCGCCGACAGGGCCGGAGCGCCGTGCGGACGCTCCGCCCGCAGGCGTCGTCCCAGCGACAGAACGGCGCGGACGACCAACGCTATTGCTTCCCGATCCGCGTCGCTCATATAATACGCATAGCGTATCATTACGTTCGGGTCAAGCGGGCCGGGAAGGCGCCAGATGGCGATGAAGGACGCAAAGTCGCACTTGGCGGAAGCGTTCCGCTGGTCGAGCGAGGTCGAAACGGAGCTGGTCCAAGCGCTCGTCTCCGGCGCCGGCATGGCGGGACCCGTGGCGGTCGGCGCGGCGATGGGCGATCTTCCGCTGGGGCTGGCCGCATCGGTCGGCGGCTTGGCGGTCGGCGGCCTGGCGCCGAGGTCGACCTTGAAGATCCAGGTCACGGAATTGATCGCCGCGCTCGCGCCGCTGGCCGTCGCCTCGCTCGCCGCGGCGCTGATCTCGGGTCGCGATTGGGCGACGGGCGCGACGATGATGGCGCTCGCCGCCGCGGCGGCGGCCATCGGAGGCTACAGTCGCCCGATGGCGGTCGCGACGACGCGCTTCATCGTGTTGCTGGCCATCGTCGTCAACGTGGCCGATGCGACGCCGCAGCCGATCGCGCTCGTCGTTCTCATCCTGGCGGGGGCGCTGTGGACGTCGTGCCTGAGCCTGGTCCTCGGCGCCTTCGCGCGCGCGCTCCGGCGCGACGATCCGCGCACGAAAAGCGCCGCGCCCCCGGCCGCGACGGCGGCGCAGAAATACGCGCGCTGGAAGCGGTCGTTGGCGGGCCTTTCCGGTTGGCAATACACGCTGCGGCTGGGAGCGGGTCTCGGCGTCGCGGAAGCGTTGCGGCGGCATTGGCCCGACCATCACTTTTATTGGATCGGGCTCACCGTCGCGCTGTTGACGCAGCGACGGATCGAAGCGCTTCCGGTCAAGACGACCCAGCGGGCGCTCGGCACCGCTCTCGGCGTGATCGCGGCGAGCCTGTTCGTCGCCTACAGTCCGCCGGCTTGGGGTCTGGCGCTCGCGATCGGCCTGCTGGCGGGCGTGAGGCCGCTGCTACGGGCGCGAAACTATCTCGCCTATTCCGCGGTCATGACGCCGCTGATCATCCTGATCCTGAGCGCCGGCCGCCCGCTCGAAAGCGGCGTTCTGATCGACCGTCTGATCGCGACGCTCGTCGCCGCCGCTCTGGCGATCCTGGCCAATTGGATCGCCGACAAGGCGCTCGCCGACAAGGGGCCGGCGCCAACAACGCCCGCCGCGCCGGAAAAGACCACAAGGCAAAGTTGATCGTCCCGACGGCGCCGCTTTCCGCCTGCGGGCGCCAACGCCCGTCGCGAGCAGGCCGACGGCAATCTGAGGTTGCCAGGGCCCCTCAAACGTCGCAAACTGCCTCTTGAGCCGGCGGCGATGTGGAGAAGGTCGGCTCGCAAGAGGACGGGATTTGGCGATCGCCGATGCGGCCGAGCGGGCCGCATGGCGGCGGCCGCAAGGCGGTCGTCCCGGCATTCCCGGCGCGAGTTTCGCCGCAACGAGAGGTGGGGGAGTCAATCATGATCGGGATGGACTTTATCGACTTTCTGATTTTGCTGGTCATTAGCGTGGTGGTGTCGGCGATTCTGCACTACGGCCTGAAGTACTACGTCACGCCGGGACACTGGTCGTTCGCCTCCAAGGTCGTCGTGGGGTGGATCGGCGCCTGGCTGGGATCGCCGGTGTTCGGCTACTGGCCGCACCAGTTTCCGGTTCTGGGGCACGGGAGCGTCTGGTACATCCCGGCGATCCTGGGGTCGCTGGCCGCGCTGGTGGTCGCCGTCGATCTCGTCAAGATGAAACACGGCGCACATAAGTAAGCGGCCGAACCTGCGCCGGCCGCGGCGCGGGTTGAGCGAGCATGAGCTTGAGCCGCGGGCGCCGGCGATTCTTCTCTTGCAAGAGAAGGCTCTTGCAAGAGAAGGCGCGGGCGCCCGCGGACGCCTGCTCCCATGGCGCCGAACTCGGGTCGACGGAAGCTGCCGTGAAAGCGGGGACGGCGGGGATTGTCGTGCTCGCGCGTCGACCGAGTTCGAACTCGCTTTGCGGTCGTAACGCTCGTCGAGCGCGGCGAGGACGCTCGACGCGTTATCTCGCGTCGCCCCGTTTCGCCGATTGCGCGGGCGCGCGCTTTTGCCTAAGCGAATCGCGGGAAACTCCGACGAGGCGCGATTCTCCGATGGTCCAGCATGCGAACGAGCCGGCCGCTCCCGCCTTCGCCCACGACAAGCTGCTGATCGTCGACTTCGGCTCTCAGGTGACGCAGCTGATCGCGCGGCGGGTGCGCGAGGCGGGGGTCTATTGCGAGATCGCGCCGTTCCACAGCGCCGAGCGCGCGTTTCGCGAGATGAAGCCGAAGGCGGTGATCCTGTCGGGCGGACCGGCCTCGGTGCCCGACGAGGGCTCCCCCCGCGCGCCGCAGGCGATCTTCGACGCGAATGTGCCGGTGCTCGGCATCTGCTACGGCCAGATGACGATGGCCGAGCAGCTCGGCGGCGCCGTCGAAAGCGGCCACTATCGCGAATTCGGTCGCGCCGAGCTCGCGGTCGGCGCCGAAAGCCCGCTCATCGCGGGTGTGTGGAAACCCGGCGAGCGCCACGTTGTGTGGATGAGCCACGGCGACCGCATCACCAAGCTGCCGCCCGGATTTGCGCGCGTCGCCACCTCGGAGAACGCGCCGTTCGCGCTGATCGCGGATGAAAAGCGCCGCTACTACGGCCTGATGTTCCACCCCGAAGTCGTCCACACGCCCGACGGCGCGCGGCTGATCGGCAATTTCGTCCATCGGGTCGCGGGGCTGAAGAGCGACTGGACGATGGCGGCGTTCCGCGCCGAGGCGCGCGAGGCGATTAAGCGCCGCGTCGGCACAGGCAGGGTGATCTGCGGCCTCTCCGGCGGCGTCGACTCGGCGGTGGCGGCGGTGCTGATCCACGAGGCGATCGGCGACCAGCTCACCTGCGTCTTCGTCGACCACGGCCTGATGCGCGCCGGCGAGGGCGCCGAGGTGGTGCGGCTGTTTCGCGGCCATTTCAACATTCCGCTGGTCCATGTCGGCGCCGAGCGGGCGTTTCTCGACGCGCTTGCCGGCGTCGCCGAGCCGGAGGCGAAGCGCAAGACGATCGGCCGGCTGTTCATCGAAACCTTCGAGCGCGAAGCGAAAAAAATCGCCGCCGACGGGCGGGGCCCGGTCGAGTTCCTGGCGCAGGGGACGCTCTACCCCGACGTGATCGAGTCGGTGTCGTTCTCCGGCGGCCCGTCGGCGACGATCAAGTCGCACCACAACGTCGGCGGCCTGCCCGAGCGCATGGCGATGAAGCTGGTCGAGCCGTTGCGCGAACTCTTCAAGGACGAAGTGCGCGCGCTCGGGCGCGAACTCGGCCTTCCCGAAGGCTTCGTCGGCCGCCATCCGTTTCCCGGCCCCGGCCTCGCCATCCGCATTCCCGGCGCGGTCAGCCAGGAGAAGCTCGACGTGCTGCGCCAGGCCGACGCGATCTATCTCGAAGAAATCCGCGCCGCCGGTCTCTACGACGCGATCTGGCAAGCCTTCGCCGTCCTGCTCCCCGTGCGCACCGTCGGCGTGATGGGCGACGGCCGCTCTTACGACCATGTCTGCGCGCTGCGCGCGGTGACCTCGAGCGACGGCATGACGGCGGATTTCTTCCCCTTCGACATGGGCTTCCTCGGGCGCGCGGCGACGCGCATCATCAACGAGGTGAAGGGGATCAACCGGGTGGTGTATGATGTCACGAGCAAGCCGCCGGGGACGATCGAGTGGGAGTGAGGCGGACAAAGATTCGAACAACAAAGGGTCGTGAAATATGAAAAAAGCAGAAGCGGAGAACGCGATACGTGGGCTTTGTCACCAGTGGGCTGAAGAGTGCAGCATAAGGCCAGACCCGAACAAAGGCCCGCTCGACTTTCACCCCAGCTTTCCGCGTTTCAAGACTTGGGCTTATAACAAAGGTTTCGGCTGTTATTTCAAATTTAGATCATTGGTTGGGGCGGATTATGATGCAGAAATTTGGTTCGACCAGGAATTCAAGCAGACTTGGCGAAGATAGTGTCCCGCATAATACTGTTCCCAGCGGATCGTGGATTCCGGTGACAGTGCACTCATCTAAAGCTCCAAGGCACAGATGAAGTTCTGGCCCGAACCCTCGCCCTCGCATCACGCTCCCACCACCGAAATCCTCCCCGCCGCCCGCGACGTCGGCTTGTTCCTGATCACGATCCCCACGTTCTGATCGAGCGCGGTCAGGAAAATCATCAGCCGCTCCGCCGAGAAGCCGTCAAGTTTGTTACCGGCCAGCGCCGGCGCCCTCGGTTGGTTGAGGCCGAACTTGTCGGGCGGCGCTGGCCTCAGCGCCAGCTCTTCATGGATTGCTTGGACGCGATTATGCGCGAGAGGAATTCGAACTCAAGGACGGCCCGAAGGGCCGCCGCCGGAGGCGATGCTTCGCATCCTTGACTTCGAATTCCTCTCGCGCTCCGCTCCGCCAAGCAAACAATGAAGGAATCCGCCTCCGTCTGCGAGCCGCAGATGTCATGAGCCGGGCGGCGTTTGACAGGCCCGAAATGACAAGACGAGATAGGCGTGTCGCGGATGTGCCGACCGCCGGAGGTCCCATGGAAAACGCTCGCGTCGCCGTCGTCACTGGGGGGAACGCGCGGCATCGGGCTCGCTGTGGTTGCGGCGCGGGCGCAGGCGTGGGCTGGTCGCCGACTTCGGGGACAGACCGTCGGGGCGGCGCGAGTTGTTCGCGCGCGCAGCGTTCGGGTTTGGCGCGAGAAAAACAAAACCTCGCAAATATCCCTTGACGACAAGTAGGGTTGCGAGGTAGTGATCAATGATCCATTCTGTGCAATATCGCGATCTAGAATTCGAGCGCGTCGCAATTCCGTTCTGTTCGGCCTGCGGCGTTCCGCAAACGAGGTGGGCTCCTGTCGGCATGCCTTATATTCCTCAAGACGCCATAAATGCTGTCTTCTATCTCTATGCTAGCCGGGAAGACGCCTTGGCTGGCCGCGACCCTGGCGGAACGGGGTTCATTGTGGCGTATCAAGGGACGACCTTTTCTAAAGTGGCGGGAGACCACTTCTACGGCGTGACGAATTGGCATGTCGTCTGCGATGGAACCAAAGCTTATCCGGTCATAAGGCTCAATAAAAAGGATGGCGGAATTGATATAGTTGATTTGGACTGTGCGGATTGGGAATTTCTCCCCGGCAAGTATGATGTGGCTGTTGTTCCACTAACTATTGATGAGAACATTCATGACGTGTCGTTTATTTCAACATTTCTGTTCGCCGACAACCCATCGAATCCACAGCTAACGCATAATCGGCTAGGTGTCGGCGAGGACGTTTTTATGATTGGGCTTTTCGTTGACCATTCAGGTGTGACAACGAATGTTCCAAGCGCCAGATTTGGCAATATCAGTATGCTACCTAATACACGCGCGACAATCGAGCAGCCTACGGGTTACAAAGGAACTAGCTACGTCGTTGACATGCATTCTCGTGGTGGTTTCTCAGGATCGCCAGTATTTGTCTATCGCACGTTTGGTTCTGATTTGACTGCGTTCTGGGGGGACGCATTTGAGTTGTTAGAATTAGAGTTTGATGACTTAGAGCTAGAGCCGTCTCGAATGGGCTCGATGAGCCGCGGTCAAACTTTTAGCGGCCGAATACGCGGTAGGAATGGGCGCATTCAAACAAGACGTTTTTTACGGCTACTCGGCATACACTGGGGACAATTTCCCGAAGAATGGGAGCTAAAGGATAAAAAGCGGTTGAAAGAATCTCGAAAAGACCTTATCGTAGACGGAGCCTACGTTGACGGACTTAGTGGAATGACTTGTGTCATTCCGGCGTGGCAGATTATGGAGATTTTAGAATTGCCCAAACTTAAGAGCCTTCGCGAGCCGGTGATCGACGCCGCCATCGACGCGCACCGCTTTGCGCCGAAGCCCGAGTTGGCGAATCCGCCAGACGACAATCCTCGCCACAAAGAGGATTTCACGTCTCTGCTAAACGCGGCTGCGAAAACGAAGCCACAAGACGATCAAACATAGCTCTGTGCGAGTAACGGAAGTTGCGACGATAGCTGAACTCGGCAACGTATTTCCACATATGCTTTGAAGAAATGTGGACGTGAGTTCCGCGTATTGCTCGCTTGAAAAGCGACCAATGACCTTCAAGAGTATTCGTGTGCGTCTCACCCCGCACGTACTCACCCGCGCTATGCGTCACGGTGTCATGGCGATAGCCGAGTTTGCCGAGATACTTGTACGCCTTGTGCTCATCCGTGCTAACCGCGCTGCCCGGCTCGACATTGGCCGTGACAATCGTTTCCAGCATCGAGGCGCTATCGTTCGGAACCGGACCCGCGCGCAGCGTCCCGACGAAACCCGGCGCATTGCGCTCGACAATGCCCATGACGATCGTTTTGTTGCTTCCCTCGTGCCGTCGGTCGCTAAAGCTCTGATGGCCGCCAACGTGCGTTTCGTCCACTTCGACGTGGCCGCGCATCGGGCCGGTGTAATCGGCGCTCGCCATGAGCTTGCGGAGTTCGCGGCACATGCGCCAAGCGCACTTATAGGTGACGCCGGTCTGGCGTTGAACTTCCTTTGCCGCAACTCCATGGCGCGTGCTCGTCATCAGGTACATGACGAAAAACCAAAGCGTCAGTTTCGTGCGCGACTTGTGAAAGATCGTATCGGCGCACGGGTAAATGTGATGGCCGCATTCCTGGCAGGCGAACGCGCGACGCTTGCTCATCATGTGGAAGGTCGCTTTGACGCCGCACGCTGGGCAATGAATTTCAGTCCCGCCGTAGTTGATTTCCATCAGCTTCGCGAGACACGCCGCGTCGTCGGGGTACTCGGCTTGGAATTCTTCGAAGGTGTATTTCGTCATGGCCGTCACTCGCCTTGCGGTTGAGGGATACCATGCCATAAAACGTACTTGCTGTCAAGGGATATTCGCGCAAAACCTTGGGGAATTATATACTTGACTCCCTCGATTTTTTGGCGTATGATTTTGCCAGAAAGTCGAGGAAAGACGGCGATGTCCAAGAGCACGATTTCCACCTTCGAACTGTTCGCGATGTTCCCGGACCAAGAGACGGCGCGCACCTATCTTGAGGGTCGCCTTTGGCCGAACGGCCCGCGCTGCCCGGTCTGCGGTTTGAGCGAGCGGATCACGGCGCGCATCGGCGGCTTCTATCGCTGCAACCAGTGCAAGGAAGACTTCACGGTCCGCACCGGAACAATTTTCGAGCGCAGCCACGTTCCGCTCCACAAGTGGATTTATGCGATGTATCTGCTTGTGACGGCGCGCAAGGGCATTTCGTCGCTGCAACTCGCGAAGGAAATCGGGATTACGCAAAAGTCGGCTTGGTTTGTCCTGCATCGGCTGCGCGAGGCGTGCGGATCGAAGCTCGAAAAGTTGCGCGGCATTATCGAAATCGACGAAACCTATGTCGGCGGCTTGGAAGAAAACAAGCATGAGTCGAAGCGGTTGCACGTTCGCGGCGGTTCCAATGGAAAGACGGCCGTCCTCGGCATGCGTGAGCGTGGCGGCCGAGTGATCGCCGGCACAATCGAGGACGTGAACGCCGATACGGTGCGCCCCGCGATTGTTGAGCACGTCGAGGCCGGCGCTGCGATCCATACGGACGACTCGTCTGTCTACAAGAATATCCCCGGCTTTACGCACGAAACGGTCAACCATAGCGCTGGCGAATACGTCCGCGACGACGTGACGACGAATGGCATCGAAAGCGTTTTCGCCGTTCTCAAGCGCGGTCTGGTCGGCGTATATCACCATGCCAGCCCCAAGCACCTTGAGCGGTACGTCGACGAATTTACGTTCCGGCTGAACGAAGGCAACGTTGCCAACCACACCTTGACGCGGCTCGATAGTTTCATTGATGGTGTTGCCGGGAAGCGCCTCACGTACAATGGGCTGATCCAATGACGAAGCCGCCAGAGAACGTACCAGAGGCGCTCGACGCGATTGCCGATATCGTGCTGGCCTACAAGCCGAAACCAAAGTCGAAGCCCGCGAAGAAGCGGAAAAGGCTCGCAGCAAAGATCGTGAAGGAAAGGCCACCTTTGAACTTGCGCTAGCGGTCATCCGATGTCTCCGATATCCATTTTCCGCCGCTTCTGGCGAGTAAGTGCGAAGATACTTTTTGCCAGCATCGTTATTGCGGCAATAGCGGCAAACATCCATCCAATCATCGCGGCAACGCTTACATATGTAAGCGCATTTATATCAGGGACTATGGACCCGCTTTGGCCCCACGTAGGACTACTATCCGTAAGTGTTGCAGCTAGTGTCGCCGTCGGGGCTGGTATAATATTCGAGGGCCAAAAATATTCCCCATATGTCCATCGTGTAGCATTTTGGCTTGTCGTCGTTGGCATAGTATTTGAGGCAGTCTGTACGATATTTCTATTTGTTTTCGACGAAGGCATTAGTTCGGCGCAGCAATCTCGAATTGAAAAGCAGCAATCGGAAATTCTCATAGCGACGGATCGAGCGACCGACGCTGGATTTGATGCGGCAGTGGCAACCAACTCAGCCGCCGAAGCAAATGAGAGAGCGGCAAAATTGGAAAAAGACGCAGCAAACGCGAATGCTGAAACCGCCAAGGCCACCGAAAGCGCCGCTAAGGCTAACGAGCGCGCCGCCGAGTTACAGCTTGCCTTGGAACGTGAAATCGCGGCCCGGCAGCCCCGCCATATAACCGCAGAACAAAGGACCGCAATTCTCGATTTTCTAAGAGATAAAGAACCTAAGGGTGAGGTTTTTGTCGCATGGAAGTTATTTGATGAGGAGGCCGGACAATTTGGGCGGCAAATTCTCGCAGTGCTCAAAGATTTTGGATATGATGCGAAAGAACCACCTAATGGACAAGGGGCGGTATCCTTCGGCCTCCCAGGCCAATGGATAATGTTCAAAGACCCTGATTTTGCGACTAAGCCTTCATATGCTGGCTCAATCCAAGCCGCCTTTAAGCAGGTGCTCAATATCCTGTTCGATGGCACCGCTTGGAAAAGCGACTTTCCCGACGTTTCGGTTTTGATAATCGTCGGCGCTAAGCCGTAGCCGCCCTCATCTGTCGCCAGTCTGTCATGCCAGCGCCTCCATAGCCAGGGCCTGCGAAGGGAGTCAACTATATAATTCCCAAACCTTGACCGGAACAAACAGGGAACACATAATTCCCAAGACTTTCGCCGACGGGTGGTCGCAGGATGCGAATGTATCGATTGACGAACGAGCCCGGAGGGCTCGGTTTGAGCTGCACGCGCGCGGGCCTGTCGCTCGCCGGCGTGCCTCTGCTCGAGAAGACGCCCGCGGGATTCGCGCCGCGGCCGGCTCCCGAGATCGCTTCGCTGATCCAGGCGGCGTTCGGCGCGGACGGCGATCCGACCCGGCTTGAGTTCGAGCTTCGGCGTCATCGCGCGAGCCCTCAACGGCGGCGACCTGGCGCGCGCCGGGATTGCCGCAGTGCTGACGCGGACGCCGGAACTAAGCCGGGAAGGGGCGGCGCGGCTCGCGAAGGCCAATGGCGCGCTCACCAAATACAATCCCGACGAACCGAGAGACTGGCATGGCCGCTGGACGACCGGCGGGGCCGCCGGTCCGGCGGGCCAAGCGGCGCCGGCCGAGAACGGCGCGGGCGCGCGGAGCGCCGATGCGAAGGATCCGCGCGTCGCCGATTCCGGGTCGGGCGGCGGCGGACATGCGTCGCCCGCGCCTGTCGTCTCGCCGCCGCCCGAGGACGATGCGGCTGACGACAGTCGAAAGCCGACCTCCCTCGTCGAGACGTTCGAGAGAGAATACGACTGGCTCGGGCCCGTCGATTTCGCGAAGCAGGTCATTCAGTTCGGCGATCGGTTGGGACGGGAAGGCGGAAGCCTCTCGTCCGCTGAGAAGGAGCGGGCGCTCGCCGAATATGCCTTTCTTCAGGACCGCCTCTCGTTCTGGCTCGCCTACGAGTACACGCCGCCGTCGGCGCAGGGGAACCTGCACTCCGCCGCTCTGGTCCTGTTCCAAGGCGCGAACAATGCCGGGATTGTCGACCCCGGGCATTTGCCCAAGTCGATGCTGGACGTCGCCGGCGAAGTCTGGGCGATCGACAATCTGCCGCCGCGCGTGCGGTTCTCTGCGGAGCCGAAGGTCGAAATCGAGCCTGCGGCGCTCGCTGAGGCGCCCAAGGAGGTCGAGGGACTCGGCGGAATTGTCGATAATAGTGAGATCGGGATCGACTGGAAGGGAGGCATAAAGGATCAGGGCGACCCGCTTGAGGGCTATATCGAAAAGCAGAATCCTGAAGCCACGACATTGCCGCCGACATCTAAAACGTTCGACGAGTTTATCAAGACTACGGGCGAAGCCATCAGCGCCAAGACCCTGAACACGCTGAGCGTGAGCTATATCAAGAATCCGCAGAGCATTTACTGGCGAATGAAGGGTTACGTCGACGCCGCCGCGGACTATGAGCCTGGTGCGGCTATTGACGTAGATTCTACGAAGATAGAGTCGAGGACAATTCAACTTGCCATTCCCGAATATACCTCTCCGACGCAGTGGCGCTATCTCTTTGCGGCGATACGCTATGCCAGAGAGCGCGACGTTTGGGTCATAATCACAAGGATCAGAGAATGACGTCGACCGACCGTTTGCCCTTCGCGCAGTGGGCTGACATCAACCGGACCGACAGAGGCATCTCGGTCGAGCCGCTGTCCGGATACCGCATTATCCAGCGCGATGACGAAGGCTACGTGATCTATCTGGCGCCGGATGCGACCGACGAGGAACTGGGGCGGGCGCTTCTCGAGTGTCTGGAGAAGAGCCGCTTCATCTGGCCGCCCGACGAGTCTCAATTCTTCGAATGGCCGCGCTATACGCAATTGTATCGGAATTGGCAGCAGGATTTCATGCGCCGCTACGGCTACAAGACCAAACGCGAGGCCTACAAGAATATGGATTGGTGTCGGGCCGAGAGGTCGGAGGGCAAGATTTCGATTCAGCCGCATAAGCGCCTCAAAACAGAACAATGGAAGTGGCTCTCGCCGGATAGCAACGTCGTCATTCCGGCGACGACGGACGCGGCTGCGGCGGGCGCGGCGCTGAGACTGGCCTTGGACCGTTGCGAGTAGCTCGGTCGTCTCGTCTCTATGAGAGCCGTCGCGCATGGGTTGGCGCTGGAGGTATCTTTCCGCCCTTGCACTGCGAGATGTCTCGTTGACGAGGTTTGACGCGGTCGTATCCCGGGCGGTGGCGTAGCAGGGGGGAGCAAGCCGCTCACGAAGCGCGCTCTCCATTGCGCCGTAGCGAGCGAGCGGTTTGCTCCCGTCGGGCTACACCACGTGGCGGGACACGACCAACCGAGGAAAGGCTATCGCGGCTTGAGCGAGATCGCGCGCGAGCTCGGCAAGACGAACCTGATCGTCGTTTACGATCCGAACTGAGCGGAGAGCTTCGATGGATAGGCCGGACCTCGATCTTTGGTGGGAAGCGCGCGAACCCGCGCTAGCCGACGACGCGCGTCGGCTCTCCGACTTTGTCACCGGTCTGCCCGACTTCGATCCGATCTACCAAAGTTGGCTGAACTCGCCGAAAACCAAGGAGGAGACGGTTCCCGTCCCCCTGAGCGAGGCCGAGGCGAAACGGCTGTTGATCGACAATATGGCTCGACATGAGTTCCCCAACCTCCCTTGGCCGGAGCTGGGGAGCCATATCTGGGGAGGCCACGCGGGGCCTCCGCCCTATGATTTCCGCGAGTTGAGCTATGCCGATACCAAGTGCCATGTCGGCTCCTACGGCCTGCACGAGGGCAGCACAGCAAACCACATCTTCATGCGGCTTTCGAATTCGCGACCGTCCACCGGGCGGCCGTGGCGCGCCTCGGAACTCAGGCCGTTGATGAAATTCGCTCGCGAAATCTGGCTCCCAGCGGAAATGTGCGCGATATTTCCGTCGTACAACACCCTCAACCTTCCCTCGATCCCCAATCCGCTTTGGCCGGCGCATATGTCGCCGCCGCAAAAGCGAACTCTCAGGCCATGGATCGGCTGGATCACCTACCTGCCTCCGGACCTCGCTTCGCGCGCGAAATATCCCGCCGACGTCGAAGTCGAAACTCTCGAAGATGGCGCCGCACTGGTCACTTTGTGCGAGGAGCCGTTCGAGAAGACCGACGCCGAAGGCATGGCGCGACTGCACGCGCTTGAATCCGCGCTGCGTCCGATTCAAAGCTGACCGCCGAGCCATCGGACGCGCTTGCGCGGTTGCGGGAATGAAACCGGCCGGGCGCGGCAGGATGACTGCCTGATTACACTGGGAGTAGGGAGCACATGGCGGCGTTTGCGAATTTCCCCTATGAGGTCGTCGAAACCAGTGGCGAAAATGCTCTCGCGACATGGGAGGAATTAAGGAACGCCGGCCGCGGCGTTCCTGTCGTGCTCGGGGAGGACAATCTCGACAATTTGCTGCTCCCATTCGATCCGAGGGAACAGGCGCGGCTGACGCCGATCGAGGAGATCCTCGCCGCCGCAAAGGCCATCGATTTTCCGGACGGCCTTCATAAGCTGCGCCGCGACGAACACGCGGCGGCCGCAGCCTATTTCAAGAAAATGGGCTCGGCGGCGGATTTCGGATACGAGGAATCCGAGGCGCCTCTCGGCGATTGGCCGGCCGAACCGTGGTGTGCGTTGGGTCTGTCCGTCACCTATGATTTTGCCACGCAACGGACGAAACCGACGGCGCATATCGCGCTGATCCCCTCCGACGATCTCACCGCGATTCCAGCCTATATGCAGTGGGGGAATTGGAACGCGTGCCCTCCGCCGGCCTATCACGTTGCGGCGTTGCGCGCTTGGCGCGACCGTTACGGCGCCGAACTCATTGGCCTCGGGGCCGACGTGATCAACCTGCGCGTATCGCGCAGGCCCGCGACACGCGAAGAAGCCCTCGAGCTCGCTCGCGCACACTACGTCTATTGCAACGACATCATCGATCAGGGCGTCGGCTCCTATCGGGCGCTGGCCGCCGGATTGATGGCGAGCGACTGGTGGTTCTTCTGGTGGGACTAAACTTGTCATTGGCCAGCGGCGGCGCCTTCGGCTGGCCGACGCCGAGCTTGTCCGCGGCCGCGTCCTGCGTCAGGCGCCGGCGCGCGATCACGCCGTTGACGGCGTGGGCGAGCCGCAGCTTGGTCTGCCGCGTGGAGATAACACGCTCCAGCACGCGCGCGCCCGGTTCGAGACGCCGGGACGACGGCGGGACGGCGTCGGATTCATTCCGTATTTCAAAAGGATAGAGATATTGCTTTCGGAAAAGCAAAAGTTGTGCTATTCTTCCCCAATCGATCCTCTCGCTCTCGGTGCCCGGCCACGGCGAAGACTTCCAAGAAATCCTGCGCCGTCGCTGCGGATCGCCGCCCTGCGGCGCGAACCGATGGCGCCGAAGCCGGCGAGCGCGCACAGCGCGCCGGAAATTTTCCGTCCCGCAAGCCCTTGAATGAATGCGAAACGCGGAAGGAATCGGCGCGGAATACGATGACCGTGCGCAAATCCAAATTGCCGATGAACTCTTGGCCGGCGACTTTACCGCCCCTCACCGCGCCGTTGCGGAAATCCTCCCCGCCGCCCGCGAGCGCGGCTTGTTCCTGATCACGATCTCCACGCCTCCGAAGGCCCGCTCGACGCGACGGCGCGGACGCTCGACGCGAGGCCGGCCGCGACACGTCGTCTATGGCGAGCGCCGGCGCTACACGTGCTCCACCGCCACCACGCCGGCGACCGCCTTCAGCGCGCCGGCCAGCGCCCCGGTCACCGCGTAGCGGCCGGGCAGCTTCACTTCGACTTCGCCGTCGCGCGGCCCCAGCATCACCACCAGCGAGACTTCGCCTTCGCCCTTCGCCCGCAGGCGCTTGGCGATCGAGGCGAGCGGGGCTTCGTCGCGCACGAACACGCGCAGGCTGGTGTGGACCCTGGCGGCGGCCTCGCTCAGCGACTCGACCTGGACGATGCGCGCGCGCACGTCGTCGCCCTCGACGGCGGCCTGCAGGGTCACCAGCACGTCGGCGCCTTTTTCCAACAGGTCGCGGTATTGGGCGAGGCCCTCCTGAAAGAGGATCGCCTCGTATTGGCCGCTCGGGTCGGAGAGTTGGACGACGCCGATCTTGGCGCCGCTCTTGGCGCGCCGCTCGTAGCGGTCGATGACGCTCGCGCCGAGCCGCGCGGTGGCCATGCCGCCGTGAACGGCGCGCGCGAACTCCGCCCAGCGCATCGCGTGCAGCCGCTTCAGCGCCGGCGCGTAGGATTCCAGCGGGTGGCCGGAGAGGAAGAAACCGACCGCCTCGAATTCGCGCCGCAGGCGATCGGCCGCCGACCACGGTTGCGCGCGCACGCGCAGCGGCGCGGCTTCCGTCTCGCCGAACAGCAGCGCGTTCTGCCCGGCCGCCTCTTCCTCGGCGCGCCGATGGGCGAGCGCCAGCATCGGCTCGATCGCGGCGAAGACGATCGCGCGGTCCGGCTCCAGTTCGTCGAAGGCGCCGGCGGCGGCGAGGCTTTCCAGCGCCTTCTTGTTCATGCCGCGCGCGTCGACGCGGCGGGCGAAGTCGGCGAGAGAGGCGAACGGCCGCCCGGCGCGCGCCTCGACGATCGCCGCCGCCTGCGCCTCGCCGACGCCCTTTACTGCGCTGAGGGCATAGGCGATCGAAGCGGCTCCCGCGCCGTCGAGCCGCACGTCGAAATCGACGTCGGAGCCGTTGATCGCGGGAGCGGCGACCGTGATGCCGAGCCGCAGCGCCTCGGCGCGAAATTCGGCCAGCTTGTCGGTGTTGGACTTGTCCAGCGTCATCGACGCGGCGAGGAACTCGGCGGGGTGGTGGGCCTTGAACCATGCGGTTTGATAGGCGATGAGGGCGTAGGGCGCGGAATGCGACTTGTTGAAGCCGTATTCGGCGAATTTCGCGCAAGCGTCGAAGATCGCGTCGGCGGTCGCCCTGGCGATGCCGCGCTCGACCGCGCCGGTGACGAAACGCTCGCGCTGGGCGTTCATTTCGGACTTGATCTTCTTGCCCATCGCGCGGCGCAGGATGTCGGCCTGTCCCAGGGAATAGCCGGCAAGGTCCTTGGCGATCTGCTGGACCTGCTCCTGATAGGTGATGACGCCGAAGGTCTCCTTGAGGATCGGCTCCAGCAGGGGATGGGCGTATTCGATCCTTTCCTCGCCGAGTTTGCGCGCGCAATAGGCGGGGATATTGGCCATCGGGCCGGGGCGATAAAGCGCGACCAGCGCGATCAGGTCCTCGAAACAGTCGGCGCGCATGTCGACCAGCGCCTTCTTCATGCCGCCGCTTTCCAATTGGAACACGCCGATCGTCTCGCCGCGGCCGAGCATTGCAAAAGTCTTCTCGTCGTCGAGCGGTATGGCGGAGGGATTGACGACGACGCCGCGCCGCTTGAGCAGCGCCGCCGCCTTGGCGATCGTCGTCAGCGTCTTCAGGCCGAGAAAGTCGAATTTGACCAGGCCCGCCGACTCCGCCCATTTCATGTTGAACTGGGTCGCCGGCATTTCCGACTTGGGATCGCGATAGAGCGGCGCCAGTTCGACCAGCGGCCGGTCGGCGATGACGACGCCGGCGGCGTGGGTCGAGGCGTTGGAATAGAGCCCTTCCAGCCGCTCGGCGATCGCCAGCATCTTGGCCACCTTCGGGTCGGCGCTCGCCGCCTCGCGCAGGCGCGGCTCGTCGGCGACGGCCTGTTTCAGCGTCACCGGCTTGGCCGGGTTCTGCGGCACCAGTTTGGCCAGCTTGTCGACCTGGCCGAGCGGCATTTCCAGCACCCGCCCGACGTTGCGCATCACCCCGCGGGCGAGGAACGAGCCGAAGGTGATGATCTGGGCGACGCGATCCTCGCCGTAGCGGCGGCGCACGTAGGCGATCACCTCGTCGCGCCGGTCCTGGCAGAAGTCGATGTCGAAGTCCGGCATCGAGACGCGCTCGGGGTTGAGAAAGCGCTCGAACAGCAGGCCGAAACGGATGGGATCGAGATCGGTGATCGTCAGCGCGTAGGCGGTGAGCGAGCCCGCGCCCGAGCCGCGCCCCGGTCCGACGGGAATCCCTTGCGCCTTCGCCCACTGGATGAAGTCGGCGACGATGAGGAAGTAGCCGGGGAACTTCATCCGCACGATGACGCCGAGCTCGAATTCGAGCCGGTTGCGGTAGTCCTCGATCGTGTGGCCCGGCGCGCAGCCATAGAGCGCGACGAGGCGCTCCAGGCCCTCGGTCGCCTGGCGGCGCAGCTCCTTCTCCTCGTCGACCGGCGCGCCGTCGGCGGCGGTGAAATGCGGCAGGATCGGCTTGCGCGTCAACGGACGATAGGCGCAGCGCATCGCGATTTCGACGCTGGCGTCGGTCGCCTCCCGCAAGTCGGCGAACAGGGCCAGCATTTCGGCGCGGGTCTTGAAGCGATGCTCCGGCGACAGGCGGCGCCGCTCGGGGGCGGCGACGAGCGCCCCTTCGGCGACGCAGAGCAGCGCGTCCTGCGCCTCGTAATCGGCCGCGGCGGCGAAATAGGGCTCGTTGGCGGCGACCAGCGGCAGCCCTTCGGCGTAGGCGAGATCGAGGAGGGCCGGCTCGACCGCGCGCTCGGCTTCCAGGCCATGGCGCTGGATCTCGACGTAGAGGCGGCCGTCGAACAGCGCGGCGAGGCGCTTCAGGCGCGCCGCGGCGACGTCGTCAAGACCGAGCGCCAACGCCCGGTCGATCGGCCCGGCCGGCCCGCCGGTCAGCGCGATGAGGCCGCTCGAGTCTTCCAGCGCGGCAAGGCCGATATGCGGCTCGTCGCCGTCTTTCGGCTCGAGCCAGACGCGCGAAGCGAGCCGCATCAGCGCGCGATAGCCCGCTTCGTCCTGCGCGATCAACACCAGCGGCGCGCGCGCCGACTTCGTCTCGTTGAGGCGCGAGGCGGCGGCCGGCGCGTCGGCGAAATCGACGGCGAGCTGCGCGCCGATGATCGGCTGCACCCCCGCCTTGGCGAGCTTTTCGGAAAACTCCAATGCGCCGAAGAGATTGTTGGAATCGGCGATCCCCAGCGCCGGCATGGCGTCGGCCTTGGCGAGCTTGGCCAGCGCCTCGATCGACAGCGCTCCCTCGCGCAGCGAAAAGGCGCTATGCACGTGCAGATGCACGAAACCGACGGCTCTGACGATCGACGAATCCATGACGGGCTCCGCTCAAGGGGCCATTGTGCCCGCTAAGGTCTTCGCGGTCGAGGGCGCCACGGCGGCTTCAAGGGGAAAACCAAACGCTGCGGTCGAGGAGTGAAATTGTTCACGCCGCCCGCAAGGGGAAATTCAACGCGTCTGCGGCGCAATCGCCGCGTTGACGATCGGCGCGAGCGAGGCCGCGCGATGGCGGGCCGCGTGCGGCAATTTATCGCTTCGACTTGCGTCGCGACGCCACCCGCCATAAGGCAGGGCGCAGGGCCATCGCGCCGCGCCGTGCGTGAGCGGCGCTTGAGGAGAACGACGCATCATGACGAACAAGATTCTGGTCGCGCAGGGGGGCGGGCCGACCGCCGTCATCAATCAATCGCTGGTGGGCCTCGTGCTCGAGGCGCGGCGCTTCCCCGCGATTACGCGCGTCTACGGCGCGGCGCGCGGCGTGCGCGGCATCATCGAGGAAGACCTGTTCGATCTCAGCCAGGAGACGACCGCCAATCTCGAGGCGGTCGCCGCGACGCCCGCCGCCGCGCTCGGCTCGACCCGCGACAAGCCCGACCTCAAATACTGCCGCGAGATCTTCAAAGTGCTCAAGGCGCACGAAATCGACACCTTCTGCTACATCGGCGGCAACGATTCCTCCGACACCGTGCGCATCGTCGCCGAGGAGGCGCAAAAATCCGGCCACGCGCTGCGCGCGATCCATATCCCCAAGACCATCGACAACGATCTGGTCGGCTTCGATCACACGCCGGGCTTTCCCTCGGCGGCGCGCTTCGTCGTGCAGGCCTTCATGGGCGCCAATCTCGACAACGCCGCGCTGAAGGGCGTCTACTGCGCCGTCGTCATGGGCCGCCACGCCGGCTTCCTGACCGCGGCCTCGGCGCTGGCGCGCAAATACCCCGACGACGGCCCGCACCTCATCTATGTCCCCGAGCGCACCTTCGTCGTCGAAAAATTCCTCGCCGACGTGAAGGCGGCCTTCGAGAAGCACGGCCGCTGCGTCATCGCCGCCTCCGAAGGCATTCACGACGAAAAGGGCGAGGCGATCATCACCAAGCTCGCCGGCGCGGTGGAGAAGGACGCGCACGGCAACGTCCAGCTTTCCGGCACCGGCGCGCTCGCCGATCTGTTGTGCGAGGAGATCAAGAACAAGCTCGGCATCAAGCGGGTGCGCGGCGACACCTTCGGCTATCTCCAGCGCTCGTTCGTCGGCTGCGTCTCCGGCGTCGACCAGCGCGAGGCGCGCGAAGTCGGCGAGAAGGCGGTGCAGTACGCGGCGTGGGGCGACAAGAACGGCTCGGTGGCGATCCGCCGCGTCGCCGATTACGCCGTCGATTACCCGCTCATCCCGCTGGAGACGGTGGCCGGCAAGACGCGGGTGATGGAAGACGAACTGATCGCGCCGGCGGGAAACGACGTGACGGCGAAGTTATTCGATTACCTGCGTCCGCTGGTCGGCTCCGCGCTGCCCGAGGTTTCGCGGCTGCGCGCCGGCAAGGTCGCCAAGGCGTTGAAGTAGACGGGGGGGGGCGGGCGAAGCGCTCGCGTCTCACTCGCCCGTGCGGTCGAGCCCCAGCAGGCGCAGCGCCGGCTTCGCGGTGAGGCTCTGAACCAGCACCGAGAACGCGACGACGCCGAACGCGGCGACGAGGCATTGTTCGCGATAGGGCGCCGCGGGCGGCAGGGAGAGGGCGAGCGCCAGCGCCAGCGCGCCGCGCAAGCCGCCCCACCAGAGAAAATGCCGCTCCGGCCAGGAAATCGCCCAGCGCGACCGCGCGAACAGAGCCGCGATGGGATAGACGGCCGCCGCCCGGCCGGCCAGCGCCAGCGCGACGACGACGACAAGCGCGCCGAGCGAACGCGTCGGCGTCGTCGCCAGCGCGAGGCCGATCAGCAGGAACACCAGCGAATTGGCGACGAAGGCGCAGAACTGCCAAAATGCGACGACGAAGGCGCGCCCCTGCGAGGTCAGCGCGAAGCGATCCCCCTCGTCCGCGAGCACGCCGAGATTGCCCATCAGCAGCCCGGCCGCGACGGTCGCCAGCACGCCCGAGGCGCCGACGCGTTCGGCCATGAGGAACGAGCCGTAGGCGGCGACCGCGGTCAGCGCGGCCTCGACGAGATGGTCGCTGGTGCGCCCGGCGAGCAGGATCGCGATTCCAGCGACGATGAGGCCGACGACGACTCCGCCGCCGCCGACCAGCAGCGTTTCGCCGAGAACGCCGAGCGGCGTCGGCGCGCTCGCCCCTTCGCCGAGCGAGGCGGCCGCCAGCATGAACAGCAGCGCGGCGACGCCGTCGTTGATCAAGCTCTCGCTCTCGATGACCAGCCGCAGGCGGCCCTTGACCCCGGTCTCGCGCAGCAGCGCGATGACCGCGATGGGGTCGGTGGCGGCGATGAGCGCGCCGAAGGCCAGCGCCGGGCCGACGGGCCAGCCGAGCAGCATCGTCAATCCCGCCGCGACCACGGCGGCGCAAAGCGCGACGCCGAGCGTGGCGAGCGCCAGGACCGGCGCAAGGTCGCGCCTCAATTCGCTCCAGGGAATGCTGATCGCGGCCTCGAACAGCAGCGGCGGCAGGATCACGTCGAAGATGACGTCGCGCGTCAGCGTCACGCCGATGTCGACGCGCGCCAGCGCCAGGGCCAGGCCGCTCAGAACCAGCCCGACGGTGTAGGGCAGGCGCAGCCGGCGCGCCACGATCGCCACCACCATGGCGACGCCGAGCAGTTCGATCGTGGGGACGAGCACGAGGTCCATGCGCCAATCTAGCCGGACGGCGGCCAAAGCGGAACGGCGCGAAAGGACGATTCGACGCTTCGCGCCGTCGCAGCGATCTCGCCGCCTCGCGCGAAGCTCCGGCAGGAAAGGGCGGCGGGCGAGGGAGCGTACGAGAGGGCGCCGTCGGCCCTTATTGCGCCGCGAACAGCGGCGCCCCGGCCTGGAGGAAGCGCTCGGGATCGACCGGCTCGCCGTCCACGCGCACTTCGTAATGCAGATGCGGGCCGGTCGAGCGGCCGGTCGAGCCGAGGCGGCCGAGGACCGCGCCCGCCTTCACTTCCTGGCCTTCCTCGACCAGGATTTCCGACATGTGGCCGTAGCGGCTGGCCAAGCCGTTGGCGTGGTCGATTTCCACCATGTCGCCGTAGCCGCCCATCGGCCCGGCGTGGACGACGCGGCCGGCCGCCGTGGCGTGGATTTCCGCGCCATAGTCTTGCACCAGGTCGACGCCGGGATGCAGGGCGGGGCGGCCGAGGAACGGATCGAGTCGATAGCCGAACGGCGAGGTGACTTCGGCCTCGCCGATCAGCGGCGCCCGCACCGGGATAATTGGCAGCAGCCGGCGCAGGCGGTCGGCGAGGGCGACGTCGCGCTCGACATGCGCGAGCGCCTTGTCGAAGGCGGGCGCGTCGGCGTCGACGACAATGGGAATGAAAGGCCCGCCGACGCCGCCTTTCGCCGGCGGAGCGACGAGCGCATCGGCGGCGAGGCCGGTCCCGGCGACGACCGCGGCCAACCGCGCCGCGCCGCGCCGGGCGGTCGAATTGATTTCGCCGAGCGCGGCGGTCTGCCGACGCTCCATCCGATCGAGCGAATAGGCGATCAGGCTGAGGCGCGCGGACGCGCCCAGGGCCGGATCGTCGGCGGCCGCCGCGAGATCGGCGAACGCGTTGCGCTCGGGATCCGCCTTCAGGCTCACGTGCTGGCGCGGCTCTTCGACCGGGCGCGGCTTGGGCGCGCTCGGCGGCGGCGCCAGGGTCGTCGCCGGCGGCGCAAACGCCTGCGTCGACGGATCGATCACGCTGTCCGACGGCCCGAGCGGGCTCGCCGCGCCGATCGCCGGCAGTGCGCCGGCGGGCGCCTTGGCGAGGCTGACGACGGCGGAGCGCATCGGCGCGGCGGCGAGCGGATCGCGCGAGGCTTGGTCGACCAGGGCGGCGACGATTGAGCCGCGCTGCTCCAGTTGCGCCTGGCGCGACAGCAGCTCGTGGACCTTGCCCTCGAAGGAATTCTGATCGAGCAATTGGCGGCTGGCCACGCGGTCGAGTTCCGCGCGCGCCTCGGCCAGGCGATCCTCGTAGGCGTACTGCATCTCGGCCTGGCGCGTCGCCAGCGCGCCGAGCATCGAATCGTGAAACGCCAGATAAAGCGTCGCCGCGCCGCCCCAGACGAGGGCGATCGCGACGACCGCGATCAGCGACCACAACGCCGCCGGGCTGAACGCGATCGTGCGGACGCCGTCGGCGCCGGCGCGAGAAAGGAAATACTGCGGCCGGAGCCGTTTCGGCGGCGGGGTGGAAACTCGCGGCATCGTGCGCCCATACACTGCCGCCTCGAAGATTGCCGGACGGCCCAAGGCGCGATTACAACCTATTAGGGTTAATCGTTGGCAAACGGCGCTCGCAGCGCCGCGGCGGCGGCCAGAACCTCCTCGGCGTGGCCGGGAACCTTGACCTTGCGCCAGACGCGCGCGATGCGGCCCGTCGCGTCGATGAGGAAGGTGGCGCGTTCGACCCCCATATAGCGGCGGCCGTATAGGCTCTTTTGCCGCCATACGTCGTAGGCCTCGAGCGTCGCCCTGCGCTCGTCCGCTGCGAGGGTCAGTTTCAAATCGTGCTTGCGCTTGAATTTGGCGTGACTCGCGGCGCTGTCCGGGGAGACGCCGAGGACGACGGCGCCGGCCGCGTCGAACTTGTCGCGCAGGGCGTTGAAGGCGATAGCTTCGGCGGTGCACCCCGAGGTGTCGTCTTTGGGGTAGAAGTAAAGCACGATCGCTTTGCCCCTGAGCCGACGCAAAGAGACGCTTTCGCCATCGTCGGCGGGCAGTTCAAATTCCGAGGCGGCGTCGCCGATGTCCAAACTGTTGACCATTTCGCCCTCGTTTGAGCCAATTTCCTCGGCAAAATGCCGCCGAACCGATCGGGCGGCGCGAAGGAGCCAGATTGACCCGCTGCCGCGGCCGGTTCAAGAGCTTCGATGGGCCCCCAAGGGATTCGCAAGCGCGCGGCGATGGAAGGACGCGACCGCGTCGGGCGGCCTTCGTCCGCCGCGGCGGAAATGGCCGAACTCATTGATTCGATTGGTTAGACGAGCGGAGACGTCAGAGGGTTGGTCGACGAAATCGACGCAGCGAAGAGGTCCAGAGCGGCGATGCAGCGCCTGCTGCACGGCGGCGAAGGGCGGACTCTGCCCCGCTCGTGGCGCCTGGCCGCGACGCGCGGCCTGTCGCGCGCATTGCTGGGGATTGCCGGGCTCGTCTTCGGCGTGGCGTTGGCGGCTCTCGGCGGCCTAATCTACCTCATCGGTTGGGGGCCGATCGACGTCGAGGGCCTGAATCCGCGCATCGCCCAGAGCCTGGAAGAGCGCCTGGGAACCCGCTACGCGGTCTCGATCGGCCCTACCCGCCTGATGAGCATGGAAGGCGGCGTCGGGCTCGGCTTCGGCGGCATCGTCATCCGCGATCGCGCCGGGCGCGCCGTCCTTTCCGCTCCCGCCGGCCGGGTCGGCCTCGACGCGCTTTCGCTGCTGACGCTCGCGATCAAGGTCAGAAGGCTCGAACTCGACGGTCTCGATCTGCGCTTGCGTTTGCGCCCCGACGGCGCCCTTTCGATCGCGGCGGCGGCCGATTCGACCGCGACGTCGATCGAACTGCCAGCGCCCGCGCCCGCGCCCGCCCCGTCCGCAGCCGCGCCGACCGCGGCGGCGCCCGATTTCGGCCTCGCCATGTTCCGGATCATCGACGCGATGACTGGAGCCGGTCAGGCGCTCGACCGCGTCGTGCTCGCGCACGGCCATCTTGAGGTCGAGAACGAGGCTCTGGGCAAGAAGACCGTCTACGACGACCTCGCGCTGTCTTTCGGCAAAGAGGGGGACGCGGCGGCGATCCACCTCTCGGCGCGCGGCTCGGCGGGACGCTGGTCGATCGATGCCACGGCGCGCGGCGGCGACGCCCGCGAGGTGTCCCTGACCGCGCGCGATCTCAGTCTCGACGAATTCCTCCTGATGCACGTGCGCCACCCGCCTTTCGAGGCGGACATGCCGATATCGTTCAAGATCGAGGCTCGCCTGAGCGCCAATTCGGCGATCCAGGCGCTGCAGGGGCGGTTCACCCTGGGCGCGGGCTACTTCAAGCTCGACGACCCGGATGACGAGCCGTTCTTCGTCGACGAGGCGACCGGGGCGTTCGGCTGGGACGCGGCGGCCGGCCGTTATCGCTTCAAAGACCTGCAATTGTTGTCCGGGGCGACCCACATCTTCGCCGCGGGTTGGCTCGCGCCGCCGACCAAGGAGCAGGCCGCTTGGGTCAGCCATCTGGAGTCCAACGATACGGTGTTCGCTCCGGAGCGCCCGGGCGAGCAGCCGATCGTCCTCGACCAGACTTTGTTCGACGCGCGCTATCTGCCGCGGGAGTCCCGGTTCGTCGTCGATCGCCTGTCGGTCCGCGGGCCGACCGTGAACGGCGAGGGGAGCGCCGAATCCGTCGCGCTCGCGCAAGGGGCGACGCTCAAAATGAACATGCGGGTCGGTCCGAGCGCCGTCGTCGACGTTCTCCGGCTGTGGCCGAGTTTCATCAACGCCGACGCGCGCGCCTGGTGCCTCGAGCACATTCACGGCGGACGGGTGATCTCCGGGTCGATGAGCGTGGACTGGGACGCCGACGCCGTCGACGCGGCAGTCCACAAGCGCGCCGTTCCGCGCGAGAGCGTGCACGGGGAGTTTTCCACGCACGACGCGGTCGTCGATCTGTTGCCCGGAATTCCGCCCTTGACAGGTCTGGACGCCAGCGGCGTCATCACCGGCCTTGACTTCGCCGCCAACGCCAAGAGCGGCGCCATCGAACTTTCGCCGTCGCGGCGCATCCAGGCCGCCGACATTTCCTATTTCGTTCCCGACACCACCCCCGCGCCCATCGTCCCGGCTCAGGCCAGCGCCCGCGTGCAAGGCGGCGCCGACGCGCTCGCCGATCTGTTGAGCCGCGACGCGCTGAAGCGCTACGCCGGCGTCAGCGTCGATCCCGCCGCGGTCAAGGGTCAATTCGAGGGCAAGCTCGCGCTCGATCTGAAACTGGGAAAGACGGTTCGGCCGGACGACGAGCAGTTCCGCGTCGAAGGCGCGCTGACGAATTTTCGCGTCGACCGCTTTCTTGGCGGCGAACGCCTCGAGCAGGCCGCGCTGTCGGTTCTGGCCGATCGCGGCAGTCTGAAGATCGCCGGCCAAGGCCAGATGTACGGCGCGCCCGTCGCGATCGATTTGACCAAGGGCGCCGCCGACGAAGGCTCGGTCGTGTTGTCCCTTTCGATCGACAACGCCGAGCGCGCTAGGCTGGGCGTCCCCGGCGGCGCGTTGCTGAACGGTCCGATGGGCGTGCGCATCAAGGCTCCGTTGTCCAAATCGAGCGCCGAAGTCGAAATCGATCTCGCCCATGTCGCGATCGAAAGCCCGCAGACGGGAACGCTGAAGGCGGCTGGCAAGCCCGGCAAGGCGACGTTCAGCGTCAAGCCGGACGCCGACGGCCGAAGCCTTGCGGTCAGCGCGATCACGGTCGACGCGGGTTCGATCGCGATCCGCGGGACGGCGCTGCTGGGGCCGGACGGCGCCTTGCAGAGCGCCAAGCTGACGCAAGTGCGCCTGTCCGCCGGCGACGAGTTGAGGGCCGACATCGAAAACGGCGATTCCGCCATCAAGGCGACGGTGCGCGGCGCCGTCTTCGACGCTCGGGGCCTCATCAAAGGGTTCTTCGCCGCCGGCGGGCCGCCGGGCGAAGGCAAGGACGTCGACCTCGACGTCAAAATCGCCAACGTGATCGGCGCCAATTCGCAGGCGCTGAGCCAGTTCGAATTGACCGGCGCCTGGCGCGGCGGCGCGATGAAATCGATGCAGGCCGCCGCGCGGATCGGCGGCGGCGCGCTGACGGCCGAGCACGACGACGACGGACGCTTGCGCGCTCACGCCACCGACGCGGGCGCGCTGAGCAAGTTCCTCGATTTGTACAGTCGCATGGAGGGCGGAACGCTCGACCTTTTCATGCAAGACGCCGACCAGGGCAGCCGCGGCGGCGCCAACGTGACCAAATTCGTCCTGCGCGACGAGCCGGCGCTGGGGCAATTGGCGGCGGCGGGAGAGGCGCCGGGGGACAGTCGCTTCCGTCAGGGTCCCGCCTTCGATCCGCACGCCGTGCATTTCGAGAAAATGTCGGCGAGTTTCACCGCTTCGACCGGGCGTCTCGACTTGCGCGAAGCCGTCATCTACAACAGCTCTGTAGGGCTCACCACTCAGGGCTTCATTGATTTCGGACGCAATCGAGTTCGACCTCAACGGGACCTTCGTTCCCGTCTATCAGGTCAACAATCTCATCACCCACATTCCCGTGGTCGGCGTGCTGCTCGGCGGGGGCAACCACGAGGGCGTATTCGGCGTCAATTACCGCATCGTCGGACCGGCCAGCGGACCGACGCTGACGGTCAATCCGCTCTCGGCGATGACCCCCGGAATCCTGCGCAAGGTGTTCGGCGCGCTCGACGGGACGACGCCGCTGGCCGACCCGCCGGCGCAAAGCGGCGCGCCGCTGGTCGACTCGCCGACGCCGGACGGCGCGCCGCTGTCGATCGGGGCGACGCCGCCGGCTATTCGGTAGCGGCTTTACACCGCGCGCAGCAAGACGTGCTTCTTGCGGCCGAGCGAGAGTTTGACGATTCCCGAGCCCTGCAGCGCCTCGCGGCCGATCGTCGCCTTTTCGTCGCCGAGCGCGACGTCGTTGACGCGCAGGCCGCCGCCGCGGATCTGGCGGCGCGCTTCGCCGGTCGAGGCGACGAGGCCGGCGCGCACGAAGGCCGAGAGGGCGCCGAGGCCGGCGTCGAATTCCGCCGCGGCGACGTCGATCGTCGGCAGCGACTCGGCGAGCGCGCCTTCCTCGAAAGTCTTGCGCGCCGTCGCGGCGGCCGTCGCGGCGGCGTCCGCCCCGTGCAGCAGCGCGGTCGCCTCGTTGGCGAGCGTCTTTTTTGCTTCGTTGATCTCGGCGCCGCCCAGCGCCTCCAGGCGAGCGATCTCGTCGAGCGGCAGCAGCGTGAACAGCTTGAGGAAGCGGCCGACGTCGGCGTCCTCGCTGTTGCGCCAGAACTGCCAGTAGTCGTAGGGCGACAGCAGGCCGGCGTCGAGCCAGACCGCGCCGGCCGCGGTCTTGCCCATCTTGGCGCCCGAGGCGGCAGCGATGAGCGGCGAGGTCAGCGCGTAGAGCTGGCCGGTTCCCAGCCGCCGGCCGAGATCGACGCCGGTGACGATGTTGCCCCACTGATCCGAGCCGCCCATTTGCAGCGTGCAGCCATAGCGCCGATGCAGTTCCACAAAGTCGTAAGCCTGCAAGCACATGTAGTTGAATTCGAGGAAAGAGGAGCTCGTGCTCGCGGGCGAGGCGCAGCTTCACCGACTCCATCGCCAGCATGCGATTGACCGAAAAATGCCGGCCGATGTCACGCAGGAATTCGATGTAGTTGAGCTTGGCGAGCCACTCCGCGTTGTCGGGCATCGCCGCGTCGCTCGCGCCCTCGCCGAAGCGGATGAAGCGCGAGAACGCGTTGCGGATGCCGGCCTTGTTGGCCTCGATCTGCTCGACGCTGAGGAGCTTGCGGCTTTCGTCCTTGCCCGAGGGGTCGCCGACCCTGGTGGTGCCGCCGCCCATCAACGCCAGCGGCTTGCCGCCGGTCGCTTGCAGCCAATGCAGCATCATGATCTGCATCAGCGAGCCGACGTGCAGCGAGGGCGCGGTGCAGTCGAAGCCGATGTAGCCGACCAGCGCGCCGCTCGCCGCCTTGTCGTCGAGGCCGGGGAGGTCCGAGCATTGATGCACGAAGCCGCGCTCGAGTAGAATGCGCAGGAAATCGGATAGGGGCTGAAACGCGTCGCTCACCTCGGGGCTCCTCGGCCGGATTCGGCGCGAGGTTTAGGGACAAGGGCCGGGATATGCAACCAGCCTACGCGGAGGCCCGCTTGCGGGGCCGCCGCTCTTGCCGAGCAGGCCGGCCATCCACCGCGACGGTCGCCAGCGGACGCCCGCCCATCAAGGGGTTGAGTATCCCGTCGCCGCAACCTCGAGCTTTTCCAAGGATTTCCACACTTTTCCAAGGAAATTCCAAGCTTTTCCAAGGAAATTCCTTGGATTTCCAAACTTTTCCAAAGATTTCCAAACTTTTTCCTTGGCCGTTTTGAGGAAAACCAAGGGGTTATCGCCGGTCAGGCCGGAATCGCGTTTTCTCCAAATTTCTGCGTCGTCTCGGCCGCGATGAGCGGCCCCGCGGTGCCCTGCCGAACGCGCCCGTGATTCACCATAGCGCGAATTTCGATTATCGGAAAGAAATTGTCGCGGCGATTTCGGCGAGGGGCCTGCGGGCAAGCGCGGCGCTGCAGGCGCCAACGCGAAAGCCGACCGCCGCGGCGCCGGCGCCCGGCGCAGCCGCTGCAAGCGCTTGCCCGGATCGTTCCGCCATAAAGGAGGGGTCAGTTTTCCTATCTCGGCTATTTGCCGAGGAACATCAGGCCGAATTCGTCGCCCTTGCGCCACGCCACCTTGCTGAGATAGGTGCGGCCGTCGACCTCGTCGCGGAAGCGCATGACATCGATCGGAGCGATGGGCGTGGCGGCTTTGATCTTGGCGCCGGTGTCGGACCGGTCGATGACCGTGCACGACGCCAGATGCAGTCCGGAAAAGTCGAAGAGCATTCCGGATCGACGTCGCGTGACGCGCCGCCGGGCGCGGCGGTTGTCGCCAGCGCCAATTACCAATTACGCAATTACGGTGACACTTGCATAAATCCCCAATTCGAAGTCTCGTCGGCCACTCCTCCCTGCCGATTGAGGCCGCGATGGCGAGCGGTGGGGGGCACGGCCAAGGCTCGCCTGAATAAGGGAATTATGCAAGCGTCAGCGTAATCCCGATATGCAACCAGCCTACGCGGAGGCCCGCTTGCGGGGCCGCCCGCCCTTGCGGCCGTTGGCGCGCGCGGCGGCGGCCTTCGCGGCCGTGCGCGCGAGACCGCCGCTCTTGCCGAGCAGGCTCGCCATCCACCGCGGCGAGCCGAATACGCCTTCGAGCAAAGCCGGCAGATAGAGATCCGCGTCGAGTTTCGGCCAGTGCAGGCCGAGGCCCGTCGGGGTGATTTCGATCGCCGCCAAATCGCCAGGCTTGGCGTCCGCCAATCCTTCGGCGAGGCGCGGCGGGAAGGCCAATTCCAGGCCATTGCTCAAGCCGACCACGATACGCGAAACGCGGCGATCGTAGCGCGCGGCGATTGCGCGAGGCGAGGACTCCATGCGTTCGCGCATGCGCTGTTCGGCCTGCCGGACGGCGGCGTCAGAGGCGTCCACGGATCATCTCCCATTGCGCGCAAAGGGTTGGGATATGGGCGATAAGATCGGCGGCGATGTGGCGTATCTCCGGTGCGCTGAACCCGAAGCTTTCGCGCAGTTCCGCCGGTCCCTCGGGGCAATTGAGCAAGATCACGGCTTCGCCTTTCGCGCCGATGACGTGCACGTGCGGCGGCGGGTGGTCGTTGGGATAGATCGTGACCCTCAGGCCGTCGACGCGCAGGATCGTTGGCATGGCGCAGTATGGCGCAAACCCAAGCGATTGGGAACAACAAAAGCGGCGAAGGCGACCAGAACAACTCGTGCGCCGGTCGCGGTCGCACAATTCGCGATATTCGCGACGAGCCGAGGTTTGTGCATTGTTCGTCGCGAAAATTCAATTGTCGCCGACTCGCGCTTGCTTCGAGATCGGCGTACGGGCAGGCTCCCCGGGAGCTTTGGCCGCGGGGCGCGCCGACGCGAGAGATGGGGCGGGCGAAATGAGCGATCTCGACGCGATCATCTTGTCGCATGCTTGCGAACGATGGCAAAAGGTCGCGAGGATAGCCGTGCGGACGATGGAGGAATGCGGCGTCCCGCCGAGCGACGACCATCTCGAAATCGTGGTCGCGCGCGTTCGCGATCTGGTCGCTCGCGGACGCCTCGAGGCGAAGGGGGATTTGACCCGTCCCCAATTCAGCGAGGCGCGATGGCCCGCAGGCGACGGCCGCTGAGCGGGGCCGCGGCCGGCGCCGACCTTGACTCTCCCCTGGGATGGGGCATCACGGGCGCGGCCTTCGTTTCACGCCCAAAGCCCGCCCATGCCCGCCCGCCCCAGCGAAGACGAACTGATCGCGCGCTATTTCGCGCCGCTCGCCGGGCCGGCCGGGCTCGGGCTCGCCGATGACGTCGCGCGGTTGACGCCGCCCGCGGGCCGGGAGCTCGTCGTCACCACCGACGCGCTGGTTGCGGGCGTGCATTTCTTCGCCGACGATCCGGCGCAAGCGATCGCGCGCAAGGCGCTGCGCGTCAATCTCTCCGATCTCGCCGCCAAGGGGGCCGAGCCGCTCGGTTTCGTCATCGCTCTCGCGTTGCCCGCCGACTGGACCGCGCCCTGGCTCGAAGCTTTCGCCGCCGGCCTCGGCGACGATGCGGCGCTCTACCGCTGTCCGCTGATCGGCGGCGACACGGTGAAGACGCCGGGGCCGCTGACGATCGCCGTCACCGCGCTCGGCGCGGTCGAGGCGGGACGCATGGCGGCGCGCGCCGGCGTCCGGCCGGGCGACCGGCTCTATGTCTCGGGGACGATCGGCGACGCCGCGCTGGGCTTGAGGCTGCGGCTGGGGCAGGGGCCTTCGCTCGACGAGGCGCGCCGGCGCCATCTGCTCGATCGCTATCTCCTGCCGCAGCCGCGCCTGGCGCTGGCGCCGGCGATGGCGCGGTTCGCTGACGCCGGCATGGATGTTTCCGACGGCTTCGTCGGCGATCTGACCAAGATGCTGCGCGTCAGCGGCGTCTCCGCGCGCGTCGAGCTCCAGCGCCTGCCGCTGTCGGCCGCGGCGCGGGCGGCGATCGCGGCCGATGCCGCGCTGTTCGACGTTGCCGCGACGGGCGGCGACGACTATGAACTTCTCGCGGCGATCGCGCCGGAGAACGGCGCCGCGTTCGAAGCGGCGGCGGCGACGGCCGGCGTCGCGGTCGCGCTGGTCGGCGAGGCCTTCGCCGGCGCTCGCGCGCCGCGGTTCATGACCGCCGAAGGGCGCGAGGCGGCGTTCGCGCGTGGCGCGTTCAGCCATTTCTAGAGCCTGGGCGATCGGAGGATTCTTGCCAGTGACCGTCGACGCGCACGCCATGACGACCCGCTTTCTCGCCGCTTGCGCGCTGGCGCGCGCCGCCGGCGAAATCGCCAAGCGGCGCTTCTTGCGCCGCGATTTGTTCACCGTCGCCTTCAAGGGCCCGCAGGACTACCTCACCGAGGTCGACGGCGAGGTCGAGCGCTTCGTCGCTGCGCGCCTGCACGAGGCCTTTCCCGGCGACGGCTTCATCGGCGAAGAGGGCGACGGCCGCGTCGGTCAGCCCGGCCAGCCGATCTGGGTGGTCGATCCGATCGACGGCACGGCGAATTTCGCTCGCGGCGCGCCGCACTTCTGCGTCTCGATCGCGGCCGTGCTCGAGCGCGAGGTCGAGATCGGCGTCATCTACGATCCGATCGTCGACGAATTGTTCGCTTGTCAGCGCGGCGCCGGCGCGACGCTCAACGGCGAGCCGATGCGCGTTTCCGCGACGGTCGACTTGAAGGCCGCCTCGATCGAGGTCGGCTGGAACGCGCGCTTCGGCGCGGAGGCGTTTCTCGCCCTGATCGGGCGCGTCGTCAGGACAGGATCGGCGCCGGCGCGCGCCGGCTCGGGGGCGCTGGCCCTCGCCTATGTCGCCGCCGGGCGGCGCGACGGCTATGTCGCGAGCCATATCCGCGCCTGGGACTGCCTCGCCGGCGTCGCGCTGGTGCGCGAGGCGGGCGGCTACGTCAGCGACTTCCTCGCCGGCGAGGGCCTGCGCGAGGGCAATCCGCTCGTCGCGTGCGCGCCCGGCGTGAAGGACGCGCTGATCGCGACCGCGGCGATCGAGGGGCTCGTGATATGAGTGGCGGGTATGTCGTCCTCGCCGGCGGACCGGCGCGAGCGACCATCGACACTGCGCGGCGGTCGGGGGATTAGGGCCGCGCTCTCGGGTTGGCAAACCCTCGCAACCATCGACACAGCGCGCCATCGACCTCTTGGATAGCTTCTTTTTCCGACCGTGAGGACCTGTCAAGGACGGCGCTTCGCGCCGCCGCGCAGCGGCTAAAGTCCTTGACAGGTCCTCACGGTCGGAATTTTTGCTTCCAAGAGGTCGACGGCGGGGGCCGTCGCATCGCCGAAGGCCTCGCGTTAACCCGAGTTCGGAGCCTTGGGTTGCGGACACGGTCTCTTGATCCCGAGATCGTGCGGCCCTATGGCGTAACGCTGAGTTTGGTTTCAGATCATGTTCCCGTCTCTATTCCCCGATCGCGAGGCGCTCTCGCGACTTTGCACGCGAAATCATATCCGCAAGTTGTCGCTCTTCGGCTCGACACAAAAAGGCGCGCAGAGGCCGGATAGCGACGTGGATTTGCTGGTGGAGTTTCAACCCGGCCAAGAGCCTGGCCTGATCGGGTTGGCGCGCATCGAGGCTGAACTTTCGACGCTGCTTGGCGGACGAAAAGTCGATTTGCGGACCGCTTCCGATCTGAGCCGTTATTTCCGCGAAGAAATACAGCGCACGGCGTTGTGCAATATGCCGCCTGACGACGCGATCCGCCGGCGCCTCTCGGCCGTTCCGGCCCCTAACCAGAGGATCGCGTCTTGACCTCTCCGCCGCCCGCCGCCTTCGTCCTCGACGGCAAGGCCATAGCCGAGGAAATCGTCGCGCGCGTCGCCGCCGAGACGCGCGCGCTCGCGGCGCTGGGCGTCAAGCCGGGGCTGGCGGTGATTCTGGTCGGCGAGGACCCGGCGAGCCAGGCCTATGTCGCCGGCAAGGGCAGGGCGGCGCTCGCCTGCGGTTTCCACTCGGTCCAGCACAGCTTGCCCGCCGAAACGAGCGAGGAGGCGTTGCTGGCGCTGATCGATCGGCTGAACGCCGACCCCACGATCCACGGCGTGCTGGTGCAATTGCCGCTGCCGAAGGCGATCTCGGCGACGCGCGCGGTGGAGCGGGTCGCCCCGCACAAGGACGTCGACGGCCTCCATCCCGTCAACGCTGGCCTGGTCGCGACCGGCGCGTCGGACCGCGCGCTGATCCCGTGCACGCCGGCGGGCGCGATGATCCTGATCGACCGCGCCTGCGCGGCGCTCGGCGAGAAGCTCGAAGGCAAGGAGGCCGTCGTCATCGGCCGTTCCAATCTGGTGGGCAAGCCGATCGCGCAACTGCTGCTCCAACGCAACTGCACGGTGACGATCGCCCATTCGCGCACCCGCGGCCTCGCCGCCGTCGCGCGCCGCGCCGACGTGCTCGTCGCGGCGGTGGGAAGGCCGGAGATGGTGCGCGGCGATTGGGTGAAGCCCGGCGCGATCGTCGTCGACGTCGGCATCAACCGCATGGCCGGGCAGGGGCTCGACGCCAAGGGCAAGCCGAAGACGCGCCTGGTCGGCGACGTCGCCTACGCGGAAGCCGCCGCCCGCGCCAGCGCGATCACGCCGGTTCCCGGCGGCGTCGGCCGGATGACCGTCGCCATGCTGATGGCCAACACACTGATCGCGGCGCGCCGCGCGGTGGGCGCGGAGGCGCCGAGGTTTTAGCGCCGCTTGGCCTCGCGCCGATCCCTCTAATGCTTGCGGGCGAGGGGCCGGACGAGGGCGCGCGCCGGGCCGGTGTGCAATTAAGGTTTGACTGGCCTGTCGGCGCATTGCGGCGGCAGGAAAGGGCGGCTGCGCCGCGAAGTACGATTAGCTTGCCTCGGCTCGGTGATCGCCAGAGAGAACTCATGGGGTTGATAGTTTAGTGCAGTCCGGTAGCGCCACCGTAGTTGTCGGCCGGTTATCCCCAGCTTATCCCCAGGCTTGTCCCCGCGCCGGGGGCTCAGCTCGCGCGCGGCAAGGCCGCCAGCGCGCGGTCCTGCGGGCCTATCCACAGCCGTAACCGCTCGGAGCGGCGCAACAGATCGACGCTGACCGTGCGGGCGATCTTGTCGGCGTCGAGCAGGCGCATGAGATCGGCGACGCTGGTCACCGGCTTGTCGTCGAGGGCGACGATCAGATCGCCGGTCAGCAGGCCGGCGTGGGCGGCGGGGCCGCTCTGGTCGACGGAGAGAAGGCGCGCGCCGCTCGCCTGGTCGAGCCCGAGGCGCAGTGCGATGCGGCGCGGGATCGGCGTCGTCGCCGCGCCGACGCCGATGTAGGCGCGGCGCACCCGGCCGTGGCGCGCGATCTCGCCGGCGACGAAATGGGCGGTGTTGGAGGCGACGGCGAAGCAGATGCCCTGCGCGCCCATGATGATCGCGGTGTTGATGCCGATCACTTCGCCGGACGAGGAGGCGAGCGGCCCGCCGGAATTGCCGGGGTTGAGCGCCGCGTCGGTCTGCACGACGTCCTCGATCATCCGGCCGGTGCGCGATTGCAGCGAGCGGCCGAGCGCCGAGATGACGCCCGCCGTCACCGTCGCGTCGAAGCCGAGCGGGTTGCCGATGGCGATGGCGATCTGGCCGCGCTTGAGGCGCGAGCTGTCGCCGAGCCGCGCCGCCGGCAGCGCGACGTCTTCGTCGACGCGCAGCAGCGCCAGATCGGTGTCCGGATCGTCGCCGAGGACGCGCGCCTGGAATTCGCGGCCGTCCAGCGTCGTCAGCGCGACGCTGCGCGCGCCCTGCACGACGTGGCTGTTGGTCAGCGCCAGGCCGTCGGGCGAAATGATCACGCCCGCGCCCGCGCCCGCCGCCCTGCCGCCGCGCCGCACGTCGATGCGCACGACGCTGGGGCTGAGACGATCGACGACGTCGGTGACGATGCGCGAATAGGCGTCGAGCGCCGCATCGTCGCTCGTCGAAGCGGCGCTCGCGCCGTTCGAAGCGCCCTCGCCGTCGAGCGCGAACGAGAAATCGAAACCTGAATCCGCCATGCCCCGCATATGGGCGCCGCCGCCGCGCCCGGCAAGGCGGCGAGCCCTTCGCCGCCGTGCGCCGCCGCTTGCGGCGGGTCCTGTCCGCCGCCGCGCCGTTTCAACGCTTTGGGCGCCAAAACCTGTCCCGATTTCGCGCGGCGTCGCGACACCGGAGGCGGGCGGCCGCAGGCTCGCCGGCGTTGCGCCGAGCGGAGGGCGCGATACACTAACTTATTGATATAATTGGTATTTATGCCGTCAGGCGGCGAACCTGCGGCGCGCCGCCGTCGGGCGAACCGTCAAGTGTGATAGCGACACTGCGCGATCAGCAGTCCTTCGTCCGACGGTCGGTAGACCAGACGGTGCTCTTGCGTCAGCCTGCGCGACCACCAGCCGGATAGCGGCCCGCGCAACGGCTCGGGCTTGCCGGCGCCGGCGAAGGGCGTGCGCGCGCATTCCTTGATCAGGGCGTCGAGACGAGCAAGGAGTTTGGGATCGGCCGTCTGCCAGTGGAGATAATCCTCCCACGCGCGCTCGCTGAAGATCAATCTCACTCGACGAGGGTCCGCTCCTTGCCGTCGCCGCGTTCGAGTTCGGCGATGGCGTCGCGCAACCGATCGGCGTTCGCGGGGCTGCGCAGCAAGTGGCGCGTCTCTTCGTAAGAAGCGAAGTCGTCCAGGGACATCAGCACCGCCATCGGCTTGCCCTTGTCGCGGGTGATGACCAGCGGCTCGCGATCCGCGTTGACGCGATCGATGGCGGCGGCGAGGTTCCGGCGCAAGGTGGAATAGGAGGCGACGCGCATGGGCGCCTTTATGTACGCGAACGCGTACGTTTGCAAGGGTTGAGGCGCGCGCCGCCGCTCCGTCATGGCGAGCAACGCGAAGCCATCCAGACTAAGCCGCCGCCGCAAAGCCGAAGTCTGGATCGCTTCGCTCGCGATGACGGCGGCCGCATGCGGCGATTGATCCTCCATGCGGCGCTTTCCCAAAGCGGCGCCGGCGTGCCACAATCGAAGGGCGAAGAATGCGGCGGGCGCGCCCATGCCGGAATCGGTGAAGATATTTCTCTCGACGGTTTCCGACGAATTCCGCGCCTATCGCGATCATCTCCGCTCGGACCTCACGCGGTCCAATGTCGAAGTGAAGGCGCAGGAGGACTTCAAGGACCTCGGCGGTGACACGCTCGATAAGCTCGATATCTATATCGAAAACTGCGACGCGGTCGTGCATCTCGTCGGCGACATGACGGGCTCGGCGCCGCTCGGGCGCGAGGTCGACGCGCTGCTCGCCAAGCATCGCGATCTCGCCGCCCACTTGCCGCCGCTCGGCGAGGCGTTGCGCGACCGCGCCGAGGTCTCCTACACGCAGTGGGAGGCTTGGCTGGCGCTCTATCATCGCAAGCTGTTGTTGATCGCCAAGGCCGCCGGCAAAGCCGAGCGCGGACCGAACTACGCGCCGACCGACGCCTCGCGCGCCGCGCAGGCGGCGCATCTGGCGCGGCTCAGGGCGCTCAAGCGCTATCCCGGCTGCGAGTTCAACGGCCCGGACGATCTCGCCAAGCATGTCTTCGCCTCGGCGATACTCGACCTGCTGGTGAAAGCAGGCCTCGCGAAAACCCCGCGCCGCCCCAACAATCTCCCCTTCGCCTCGCTCGGCTCGCTCTTCAAGGGCCGCGAGCAAGCCCTTGATAAGCTGCACAAGGCGTTGAGCGCGGAGGCGGGCGGGAGAACCGCGATCGTCGGGCGGGCGCTGCATGGGCTGGGCGGGATCGGCAAGACGCGGCTGGCGGTCGAATACGCGCTCAAGCACGAGAGCGAGCATTCGGCGCTGCTGTTCGTGCCCGCGGAAACGCCGGCGCGGCTCGAAACGAGTCTGGCGGCGCTCGCCGGGCCGGACATTCTCGATCTCCCCGAGAAGGACGCGCGCGAGGACGCGGCGAAGGTCGCCGCCGCGCTCGGCTGGTGTGAGGCCCATCCGGGCTGGCTGATGATCGTCGACAACGTCGACGATGCGGCCGCCGTCGCCGCCGTCGCCAAGCTGCTCGCGCGGCTCAGCGGCGGGAAAGTCATCGTCACCGGCCGCGCCGGCAATTTCCCCGCTTCGTTGCGCAAGCTCGAACTCGGCGTTCTCGACCAGCCGGCGTCCGTCGCGTTCCTCATGGAGCGCACCGACGCGGACCGCGCCCGCTCGCCCGACGACGCGAAGCTGGCGCAGGAGCTCGCCGTCGAACTCGGCGGCCTCGCGCTCGGGCTCGAACAGGCGGGCGCCTTTATCGCGACCGAGCGCATCGGCTTCGCGCGCTATCTCGAACTTTGGCGAGAGAAGCGCGCGACCGTGCTCGGCTGGTTCGACAAGACTCTGATGAGCTACGACCACGATACGGGCCTCGCCGCGACCTGGGCGACCTCGGTCGACCGCCTGACCCCCGACGCCCGCCGCCTGCTCGAACGCCTCGCGTTTCTCGCGCCGGAGCCGGTCCCCGACTTGGCTCTCGACGTCGCCGCGCCCGGCGACCCCGAGGGCTTCGACGCGCGCGGCGCGCGCCAATCTCTTCGCCTATTCGCTCGTCTCGCGCGCGGCGGCGGAGGCTGGCAAGGCGGCGCAGGACGGTTTTGTCGTGCATCGGCTGGTGCAGGATTTCGCGCGGCGCGCGATGAGTGAGACGCGGCGGGAAGTGGCGTTGCGGGAGGCGTTGGGGTGGGTGAACGCGGCGTTCGACGGCGATCCGCAAGACATCCGAAGCTGGAGGGTCCTCGACCCGCTCGCGCCGCATGCGCTTGCGGTCGCTAAGCAGGCAAATAAGGCGGCGATCGCCGCGCCGACCGCTCGGCTTTTCAATCAGCTCGCGACGCTGCTCCAGGTGAGGGCGCGCTACGCCGAAGCCGAACCGCTTTATCGCCGCGCGCTCGCGATCGGCGAGGCGAGCGGCAAACCGGATCATTCCGAAGTGGCGATTCGCCTGAGCAATCTTGCTAGTTTGCTCCGCGCCAAGAACCGCCTCGGCGAGGCCGAGCCGCTTTATCGGCGCGCGCTGGCGATATTCGAGGTGAACAACGGACCGGATCATCCCAGCGTGGCGGTCGGCCTCAATAATCTGGCGAGCTTGCTCCTCGAGACGAACCGCCTTGGCGAAGCCGAGCCGCTGATGCGGCGCGCGCAAGCGATCAACGAGGCCAGCTACGGAGCGGATCACCCGAACGTGGCGAGTGGCCTTAGCAATCTCGCGGCCTTGCTTAAGGACACGAACCGCCTCGGCGAGGCCGAGCCGCTCTATCGACGCGCGCTGGCGATCGATGAGGCGAGCCGCGGGCCGGATCATCCCGACGTGGCGAGAGACCTCAACAATCTCGCGATCCTGCTCGGCGCCACGAACCGCCTCGGCGAGGCCGAGCCGCTTTACCGCCGCGCGCTGGCGATATGCGAGGCGAGCTACGGGCCGGATCATCCCGACGTGGCGAGAGCCCTCAACAACCTCGCGAGATTGCTCTACGCCACGAACCGCCCTGGCGAGGCCGAGCCCCTCTATCGACGCGCCCTGGCGATCGATGAGGCGAGCCGCGGGCCGGATCATCCGGCAGTGGCGGGAGAACTCAACAACCTCGCGGAATTGTTCCGCCACACGAACCGACTCGACGAGGCCGAGCCGCTTTTTCGCCGCGCGTTGGCGATTCTTGAGACAAGCTACGGGCCGGATCATCCGAATACGGCGACAGTGCGCAAGAACCTCGCCGCGCTCGAAGCCTCGCGGAGGCGAGGCGGCTTGCTATCGTGGCTCTTCCGCCGATGACATTCGCCCATCCGGCGGCCACATCGGCCCGTCGCCGTCAAGTCCAGGCGAACGCGTAGCGTTCGGCCGCCGCTCACGCGGCTGCTCCACTGCGCTTCGCCCGCTGCGCCCGGACGAACGCTTCGCGTTCGCCTTGAGGTGGCTGCGCCGTTCCGATGCGGCGTTTTGCCTCCATGATCTTTGCTGAGCGAAGCCGGCCTGGCAGGCCGGCTTCCCGCAGCAACGATCATGGAAACCGAGAGCCTGAGCCGAGCGGAGGGGCCAAGGCTCGCGCGCATAGCCCGTCGAGAGACGGGCGTTCTGGCGAACGCCCTATGGCGCGCGACCCCAAGGCGAATGCGAAGCATTCGGCCGGGTGAAACGGGCTTGGCCTTGACGCCGAGCACGGATCAGGCAGAGCGAACGCGGAAGGCATTGAATTGCGTGCTCTGCATTGGACAGCTCGCGGGGGAGAGCAGTGCGAGCGCCTCATCCGGCCGCGCTTCGCGCGGGCGCCTTCTCCCGCTCGGCGGGAGAAAAGCGCCGGTCGTCTCCTTTTCTCGTTCTCGCGCCGGTGCGGCGGAAAGCCGGGTTCCCCTCGGCGGCGCTTGCCGCTACAAAGACCGCCGAAGCAAGGGATCATCATGGCCGATCCAACGGGCGCCGCGAGCGCCGGAGAAACGGCGACCGGCGGCGCGTTCCGGCTGAGCCGGGGCGGGCGCGTCGATCGCGGCAGGCCGCTCCGTTTCACCTTCGACGGCAAGGCTTACGTCGGCTGCGCCGGCGACACGCTGGCTTCGGCGCTGATCGCCAACGGCGTCCATCTTGTGGCGCGATCCTTTAAATATCACCGCCCGCGCGGGCTGCTGTCGCTCGGCTCGGACGAGCCCAACGCGCTGGTCGCGATCGACGCCGGCAAGGGCCGCTTCACCCCCAATGGCGCCGCGACGCAGATCGAACTCACCGAGGGCTTGCGGGCGTCGAGCCAGAACGCCTGGCCCTCGCTCGAATGGGACGCGCTCGCCGTCAACGGCCTGTTCTCCGCGTTCATGCCCTCCGGCTTCTATTACAAGACCTTCATGCGGCCGGCGGGCGCGTGGGCGAGCCTCTACGAGCCGTTCATCCGTCGCGCGGCGGGCATCGGCAGAGCGCCGAGCGAACCCGATCCCGATCATTACGCGTTCGAATACGCCCATTGCGACGTCGCCGTCGTCGGCGCAGGCCCCGCGGGGCTGGCGGCGGCGCTCGCGGCGAGCCGGGCCGGCGCGCGCGTCATGCTGTTCGACGAACAGGCCGAATTCGGCGGCTCGCTGCTCGCCGAGACGCGCGCTTCGATCGACGGCGCCGCCGCCGCCGATTGGCTCGCCGCCGCGCTTCGCGAACTCGCCGTCGCTCCTCGCGCGACCATGCTGCCGCGCACGCAAGTGTTCGGCTGCTACGCGCAGAATTTCCTTGGGTGCCAGCAGCGGCTCGCCGATCATCTCGCCGATCCCGATCCGCGGCTGCCGCGCGAGCGGCTGTGGCAAGTGCGCGCGCGCCAAGTCGTGCTGGCGACCGGCGCGCACGAGCGCCCGCTGGTTTTCGCCGACAACGACCGCCCCGGGATCATGCTCGCCGAGGCCGCGCGGGCTCTCGCGACGCGCTACGGCGTCAGGCCGGGGACGCGGATCGTCGTCGCGACCGCGCACGATTCGGCTTATCGCGCCGCGCTGGACCTCGCCGAAGCCGGCTGCGCGATCGCGGCGATCGTCGATCTGCGCGCCGAGGCCGAGGGCCCGCTGCCCGACGCCGCGCGCCGCGCCGGGCTGCGCGTCGAGACCAACGCCGCAATCCTCGGCTCAACCGGCGGCCGGCGCATCACGCATGCGATCGTCGCCAAGCGCTGGGCCGACGGGACGCCGGGCAGGGGCGAGCCGATCGCCTGCGATCTCATCGCGATGAGCGGCGGCTGGACGCCGAACGTCAGCCTCCATTCGCAAGCGCGCGGGGGCCTCGTCTTCGACCCGGCGACGCAGAGTTTTCTCTCCGGCGGCGCCGTCGAGAATCAACGCTCGGCGGGCGCCTGCCGCGGCGTTTTCGATCTTTCGGCCGTCCTCGCCGACGGCGCCGATGCGGGCGCCTTCGCCGCCGGCGCGCCGCCGCCGCCGCCGCTGCGCGTCGAGGGCGCGTTGGCGGCCAAGGGCGGCGCGCTCGGGCTCGTCGCGGCGATGAGCGAGACGGGGCGCGCCAGGGCTTTCGTCGATTTCCAGGACGACGTCACGGCGCGCGACATCCAGTTGGCGGCGCGCGAAGGCATGCGCTCGATCGAGCACATCAAGCGCTACACGACGATGGGCATGGCGACCGACCAGGGCAAGATCGGCAATATGAACGCGCTCGCCATCGCCGCTCGGGCGCTCGGACGCGGCATCGCCGAAGTCGGCCTGACGACGTTCCGGCCGCCGTATACGCCGGCGACCTTTGCGACCTTCGCCGGCCTGGCGCGGCGCGACCTGTTCGATCCGGTCCGCGAAACGCCGCTGCACGCGTGGTCGGCCCGCCAGGGCGCGAAATTCGAGGACGCGGGCTTGTGGAAGCGCGCGTCGTATTTCGCTAGGAATGGCGAGAGCCCCGAAGAAGCGGTGCGGCGGGAATGTCTGGCGACGCGCGCCAGCGCCGGAATCATGGACGCGTCGACCTTGGGCAAGATCGAAGTCGTCGGCCCCGACGCCGCTGAATTCCTCGAGCGCGTCTACGTCAATGCGTTCGCCAAGCTGGCGGTCGGGCGCTGCCGCTACGCCCTGATGCTGAGCGAGGACGGCTTCATCGTCGACGACGGCGTCGTCATGCGCCTCGCCGCCGATCGCTTCCACGTCACCACGACGAGTTCGGGCGCCGCGCGCGTGTTCGCGACGATGGAGGACTATTCGCAGACGGAATGGCGCGACCTCGAGGTCTGGCCCACGTCGATCACCGAGCAGTTCGCAACGATCGCGATCAACGGCCCCGACGCGCGCAAGATTCTTGAGCCGCTGGTCGAGGGAATTGATCTTTCCGCCGCCGCGTTGCCGCACATGAGCGTGCGCGAAGGCCTGATTTGCGGCGTGCCGACGCGGTTGGCGCGGGTCAGCTACACCGGCGAACTCGGCTTCGAGGTCAACATTGCCGCCGACTTCGGCGAGAGCGTCGCCGAAGCGATCTGGGCGGAGGGGCAAAGGCGCGGCGCCGTCCTCTACGGACTGGAGACGCTGCACGTCCTGCGCGCCGAAAAAGGCTTCATCGTCGTCGGCCACGACACCGACGGCGCGGCGACGCCCGACGACGTCGGCATGGGCCGAATGGTCGCCCTTTCCAAGCCGGATTTCATCGGCAAGCGCTCGCTGTCGCTGCCCGACCTGGGGCGCGAGGGGCGCAAGCAGCTCGTCGGCCTGCTGCCGCTCGACCCGAACGTCAAGTTGGAGGAGGGCGCGCAGATCGTCGCCGAAGCGGCGCCGCCGATCGCGACGCCGGCCCTCGGCTGGGTCTCGTCATCCTATATGAGCGCGACGTTGGGGCGAAGCTTCGCGCTCGGCCTCGTGGCGAACGGCCGCGCGCGGCTCGGAGCGACGCTGTTCGCGACGACGCGCGAGGGGACGGCGCCGGTCGAACTCGTCGCGCCGATCTTCTACGATAAGGAAGGCCAGCGCCTTGCCGCCTGACGCCATGACCCCGCTCGCCGAGCGCCGCTCGGCCTTCCACGGCCGCGCCTTGCCCGCCAACGGCAAGGTCGAGGCGGTCGCCCTGCCGTTCGCGACGCGGTTCATCCTGCGCGGCGGGCCGGAAGTCGCCGAGCCGGTCGGCGCGGCCTTCAGCGTCGCGCCGCCGTCGCAGCCGATGCGCGCGATCGGCGAAGGGGCGCGCGCCGCGCTGTGGCTGGGTCCGGACGAGTGGCTGCTGATCGCCGAGGACGAGCCGGCCGAACTCGGCGCCGCGCTGGAGGCGGCGCTGGCGGTGGTCCCGCACGCGCTGGTCGACGTCTCGCATCGGCAATGCGCGATCGAGGTCGCGGGGCCGGGCGCGGCGCGGCTCATCAACGCCGGCGTTCCGCTCGATCTCGATCTCGCCGCGTTTCCCGTGGGGATTGCGACGCGCACGCTGCTGCTGAAGGCCGAGATCGTGCTGTGGCGTCGCGGGGCGGAGCGCTTCCGCGTCGAGACCGGACGCTCGTTCGCCCCTTACGTCGCCGCCGTGCTCGACGCTTCGGCGCGCGATCAGGAATTGTGCTGACGGCGTAGAGCGAAGGAGCGCCGCCCCGCTCAGCGCTCCACCCTGACCCAGCCGTTCACCCCGAGCCGCTCCTGCGGCAGGTAGGCGGCCTTGTAGGCCATCTTGCGCGAGCCCTCGACCCAATAGCCGAGATAGACGTGCGGCAGGCCGAGACGGCGCGCCTTGTCGATGTGGTCGAGGATCATGAAGGAGCCGAGCGATCGGCGCGACTCCTGAGGGGCGAAAAACGAATAGACCAGCGACAGGCCGTCGCCGAGCCGGTCGGTGAGGCACGCCGCCAGCAGCGCGCCCTCGCCGCGCGGAGCGAGGAAGGGGTCGACGCGGCGCCGCCGATATTCGGTGAACATGGTGTCGATGTGGCTGTCCTCGACCATCATGGAATAGTCGAGCATCGACATGTCGGCCATGCCGCCGTCGGGGTGGCGGGAGTTGAGATAGGCGCGAAACAGCGCGTATTGCTCGCCGGTGGGCTTGGCCGGGACCGCCTCGCCCGCGAGGTCGGCGTTGGCGCGCAGGACGCGGCGCTGGCTCGCGCTCGGGCGGAAGTCGTCGACGACCACCCGCACGGAGACGCAGGCGCGGCAATTCTCGCACGCCGGGCGGTAGGCGATGGTCTGCGAGCGGCGGAAGCCGGTCTGGGTCAGCGTGTCGTTGAGCGCGATCGCGCGCTTGCCGACCAGATGCGTGAACACCTTGCGCTCCTGCAGGCCCGCCAGATAGGGGCAGGGCGAGGGCGCGGTCAGATAGAATTGGGGGGCGTCCCGCACTTCGCGCGTCACGCTGTCGCACTCCTCGAGACGTCGCAAGAACGCGCAAGGCTAAAACGGATTGCGCCCGACGGGAATGGCCGAGGGCGAAAAATCTTGCGAACAATTACCGCCGGCGCACCAGCACCACGCCGGCGAAGATGTTGTGCAGGCAGCGTTTCTCCGAATTGACCAGCGAAACCAGGAAAATCGGCGGGAAAAACCAGCTCAGATAGAAAAACAACGCCTGCGCCGCGGCGTTGATGAAGGGAACGCGCGCGCCGGTGTCGACCATGCGCATTTCCAGGTCCATCGCCCGCATGCCCGGCGTCGCCATTTTCGGGCCGGAGACGGTGAGGCCGTTGTAGAAAAAGGCGATCAGCGGATAGAGCGGGGGCAGCAGAAACAGCGACAGGCCCAGCGTCAGGATCGCCAGCGCGAGGCAGATCAGCCCGGCCAGCAGGCTGACGAGGATGAGGTCGAGGACCAGCGCGAGGATGCGGCGCGTGCGCACGCCCGCGAAAGCGTCGGCGCCGAGCGCGGGGGCGCTCGCGATGCGGGTCATGGCGGGACTCCTCGAGGCTTTTTCGCAGGTTCGATGCGGACGATGTGGGGCGCAAGCCGGCCGAGTCAAGGGCGCAGGCCGCGGATCGAGTCGAGCGGGGCGTGAAGGCGGCGATCCGCTATATCCGCGCTGCCGCTCCCAGCCGACTGGCCACGGCGAGCAGTTTCTTGTCCCGCGTCCAAAGCGTCGAGCCGCGCGTCAAAAGGACCGAAGCCAGAAGGTGGGCGTCGACGAGCCCGATCCCCAGTCCCCAAAGCGAATGCGCGGCGATGAAATGCAGGATTTCCGCATCGGATGCGACATTGGCCTTCGGCAATCTGTCGATCGCCGCGAGGATGCCGCCGCGCGCGCGCAAACTTCCGAGCGCGATCTCCCCTATGATAAAGGGATGCGTGAGAACCTTGGCCTCGTCGAGCATGCGCGACAGCTTTGCATCGCCGCCGCGCAAATGATCGATCCATATCGACGTATCGACGAGAACCATGCGCGGCTAACGCCGCCGGCGCGGCGCCGGGCCAATTTGCGGCTCGCTGCCGCCTAAACGCGCCAATCGGCGCGCGCTCTCCTGAGCGATCAAGGCATTGAGCGCTGCGAGAACCAATCTCGACTTTTCCTTGATGCCGGTAAGCGCTTGAGCGCGCGCGACAACTTCGTCGTCGAGGGCGAGGGTGGTGCGCATGGTCGGCCGCCTTCCTTGTTGAGGCATGAATATAGCATCGAATGATGCGGATTTCCATGCCGATGAGCACGCTCGCCGAGCGAAGTGTCGCTCCTCACCTCCGCCCCGGCGCCTCGCTCGCCCCGATCAGGCCGCCCGGCCGCAGCACGAGGACGATCGCCAGCAGGCTGTAGACCGCGACGTCGCGATAACCGACGGCGAAATAGGTCGACCACAGCGCCTCGAACGCGCCGACGAGGACGCCGCCGAGAAAAGCGCCGGGAACCGAGCCGACGCCGCCGAGAATGGCGGCGATCAACGCCTTGAGCCCGAGCGCCGTCGCCGCGCCATAGCCGAGCGAGCCGTAGTATAGGGTCATGACGGCGCCGGCGAGGCCGGCGAACGCGCTCGCCAGCGCGAAGGTCTCGGCGAAGATCGCGCGCGGGCTGACGCCGAACAGTCGCGCCGCGAGGGAATTGTCGGCGTAGGCGCGCCAGCGGCGCCCGAATTGGCTGTTGCGCATGACGAAGACCAGCGCGAGGCCCGCCAGCAGCGCGACGGCGCTGGCGACAAGCGCGTTGGGCGTCGCCGCGACGAGAAAATCGCCGGCGCGCGCGACGCCGAACGGCGCGTTGAAGATCGGGCTGACCCAAGTCGACCGATCGCCTTGCGCCAGGCGGAGGAATTCCTGCAGAAACAGCGCCAGGCCGATCGACGCGATCAGCGCCTGCTGGCCGCTGGCGCGGTGCAGCGGCTGAAACACCCAGCGGCTGGAGGCGAGGCCCCAGAACGCCGCGGCCGCAGCGCCGAAGGTCGTCGCCGCAGCGAGGATCGTCGCGGGCGCCGCGCCAGCGGTGAGGATGGCGCCGAGCGCCGCCGCGTAGCCGCCTGCCGCCGCGATTTCGCCGAAGGCGAGGTTGATGCGGCCGATGAGACCGTAAACGAGCGAATAGGCGGCCGCCAGCAGCGCGTAGACCGCCGCCAGCGGCAGCCCGTTGATGGTTTGCTGCAGCGCGTAGGCGAGGGCGGGCGGCAGCGTCGGCAGCGCGCCGACTTCGCCGAGCGGCGCCGGATCGGCGGCGCGCCCCTCCGGCGTCGCCAGCCAGAAGCGGATCAGAATGGCGAGCCGCACATCCGACAGCGGCCCGTCATCGGTCGACAGGCCGACCAAGTCCTCGGAGCGTTCCGGACGGCCGGCCGCCTTGAAACGGCATTCGGCGAAGCGCGCCTCCGCCGGCGCGCCGAGGCCGCTCAGGAGATAATCGACGCGCAGGGCGCGCCCACCCTCAAATTCGCGCTGCTTGAGGACCGTGACGATCGCGCCCTCCGGCGCCAGCGCCGGCAACGCCATCCGGCAGAGACGCGCCTGATCGGTCTCGACCAGGGTCGAGCAGGCGGCGAGCGCGAGCACAATCGCGAGGCAGGCGAGGCGGCGGATCACCGCCTGAGAGTTACGCAGCGCGAGGCGGAAGGAAAGGCGCCGGGCGTTGGATGACCGGCTTCGACCCACAGCGGTCGTTTGGCGCCCTGCAAAAACAAAGGATTTCGCCCTGCGCGACTCCGATTCGGAATCCGGGAAGTTTGCGAGACGGCGCGACCGTGCGCAGGCTCGATCCTCAAGCAGCCGTTCTTAAAACTCAAAATTCTCGAGGCGAGCGCGAGGCGCGATCCATCGCGCCGCGGTTGAGGTTGGGCGGCAGGAGCCGATCCGATCGCGCCGTTTCGACAATCGACGATGATATTCCCGTCCAGCCCAGGGAAACCGGGCGGCCCAGCGGGACGCCCTTGTCAAGCGGACGATGTCACCAGCCGCGAATCACTTTCGAGATCGGAAGTTCAAGCAAATCTTGCGCCCCGTGCTTGAGTAGGTCTGGGATAACCTCATTGAGCTTGTGGCGACTTATGACAGAGCTGATCGAGTATCCTTTCTCGTGCGCCAGCATGCTTACGGTCGGCTCCTTCAGCGCCGGCACGCGTTTAAGGACGGTTTCCTTATCGCTTGTGGATACGTTCATAACAAGAAGAACCTGGTCACGGGCGTCTTGTGCGCCCGAAAGAAGCAAGTGGATGACGTGGATTGCTTCTCTCTTCTTCTCATCAAGTTGGACATCATGATTGGCTATCAGCACGGTATTGCTCTCAAAGAGCTTGCCGATAATCCTCAGGCCGTTCGCAGTGATGCTCGAGCCGGTCTCCGTCACGCATACGCCGTAGCGGTAATCGCTGGGGATGTGGGCCTCGGTGCCGCCATAAGAGAACTCGACCGTAACCGGAATGCGGAGCTTCTCGAAAAATCGTTTTGTCCATCCGGGATACTCGCTCAAAATCACGCTGCCCGGAGGAACGCCCTCCGGGGTCGATGTCGTATCGTTCTCTGCGCCGATCAGCACGACCTGAACGCCGCCAAGAGTCCTTCGGCTGTAGCGAAGGTATTGGAGAATTGAGACTTTTGCATCGCTCTCGAGGATGGAATCGTAGCCGCAGACGCCGAGATCGTATGTCCCCTGCTCCACCAAGCGCGGAATGTGCTGGGGGCGCATGATGGTGACGCGAGAAATCCTCGGGTCCTCAATCTTCGCCCCGTGCTGCCGGGGCGCACGGAGCACCTTGAGATTGGCTTCTTCAAACAGCTTCATGGCGCCCTCTTCGAGGCTGCCGTTCGGCAACGCAATGTTTAACATATCCAGGCGCCTTTCTGTTGGCCTGCCATCGGGCCGCTTCACTCGCGTTCCCCCGCCTCGGCGATCCAGACTTGCATCGAACCCGGCTCGCGATTGGCCCAAAGATGATAGGGGAGCGCGGTCAACGGAGCCTCTCGCGTCGCAGGCGGCGCGCTGGAATAGAGCGCGCCGCCGCCGGGGACGAGACGCTTCGCGCTCGCTGTCAGGGCCACGACGCCGCCGAAGAGGTCCTCGCGCCATGCCGCGTCGATCTCAGCGTCGCGCGGCAAGGTCAGCGTCTGGACCGGCGCGCCGGGGTTGTCGGCCTCCTCGACGCAGTAGATGAGCGGCCCCCGCCTCAGCGCAACGCGCCCGACGTCCGTGCGCACGCTCGGGTGCGCATAGAGGCGCTCCGGCGGCATCGCCAGACGGAAGGTCGCGACATCGCCCTTGCTCCAGCGCCGATGGATCGTCGTATAGCCGCGCTCGGGCGTCAGAGAAATCGGCTCGCCGTTGACCGCCGCCGTCGCGTCCTTCGCCCAGCCCGGCGTGCGCAGTTTCAAATCGAAGGTCACTGGCGCTTCCGGATCGACCTCAATCCTAATGTCGCCGAACCAGGGATAGCCGCTTGCCTCCCGCAGCGCCACGCGGACGCCATCGAGCGCGACCATCGTCTCGAACCCGCCATAGAGATGGAACGCGACGCCGTCGTCGCTCGTCGAGATCGCATAGCCGGCGATGGAGGCGACGAGCCGGGAGACGTTCATCGTGCAGCACGGGCAGGCGTGCCAGGCCCAGCGCTTGTGCTGGCCGCGGCTCTCGAGCGGGTTGGCGTAGAAGTAATGTGTCCCCTCGCGGGACAGGCCGCTCAACGCCCCGTTGTACAGCGCCAGCTCCATCACGTCGGCGTATGCGCCATCGAGATCGAGATGCAGCATCCTGTGCGCCCAGAACGCGAGCGCGACCGAGGCGCAGGTCTCGGCATAGGCCGTCTCGTTCGGCAGGTCGTAGGGTTCGGTGAAGCCCTCGTTCGACTCGCTTGGCCCGAGCCCGGCCGTCACATACATCTGCGCCGTCGTGACGTCGCGCCACAGCGCCTCGCACGCGCGCTTGAGATCGTCGTCGCCGAGTTCGAACGCCAGGTCGGCCATCGCCGATGCCATGTACATCCCGCGGACCGCATGACCGACCATCTTCGTCTGCTCGCGGACGGGAATGTGGGACTGACAGTATTCGTACGTGCCGGCCCAATAGGCGGCCGGGTCCTCGCCGCGGGCGCGCGCCTCTTCGGTGAAGTAGTGCGGCTGGCGGCCGCGCTCGTCGATGAAATAAGCGGCGAGATCGAGCCGCCGTCGGTCGCCGGTAAGGCGGTAGAGCTTGACCAGAGCAAGTTCGATTTCCTGATGGCCGGGATAGCCCCGCTTTTGTCCGGGCGTCCTGCCGAACGTCGCCGCAATGTGGTCGACGTAGCGCTCCATGACGTCCAGGAACCGCCGGCGTCCGGTCGCACGAAAATAGGCGATCGCGCCTTCGAGCAGGTGTCCCGCGTTGTAGAGCTCGTGGTTGTCGCGCAGGTTGGTCCAGCGCTTGTCGGGCTCACGGCCGTTGTACCAACAGTTGAGGTAGCCGTCGGACGATTGGGCCTTGGCGAGATCGTCAACGATCGCGTCGATCTTGGCCTCGATGTCCGGGTCGCGCCGGTGCGACAGCGCGTAGCCCGCCGCTTCGATCCACTTGCCGACGTCCGAGTCCCAGAACACCTGCATGGTGAAGCCGTGCGCATTGCGCGGAATTGTCAGCGGCGGCGGGGGCTGCGGCAGCTTGAGCGAGTTGAGGATGCCGACCTCGTCGAGCTTCGCGTGCTGACTCGGAATCGTGCGCGACAGCACGACGTCGAGCCGTTCGCGCCAAAACGCTCCGGTCAATTTGACGTCGGCAAACGACACGGAGGAGTACGGTCGCCGGCTCATTCCATATCTCTCTTTCCCTCAGTGACGGCCCCGCAGGACTCTCGAACGATCAGCGAACAGGGCAGACGTCTCACGCCGGCGATCGCGCGGCCGGCCATCATGTCGAGCAGACAGGCTCCGGCCTCCCGTCCGAGCGCGTCGAGGTTCATGTCGACGCTGGTGAGCGGCGGGCGCGCCGCTTTCGTCATGACTTCCCAATTGTCGAACCCCACGACAGCGACGTCCGCCGGAACCGAGCGGCCCATTTCCCGGAGGGCGTCGATCGCGCCGCGAGCGATCTGGTCGTTGCCGCAAAAGAGCGCGTCCGGGCCGGCGCGCGCATTCGAAAACATGTCCTGGACGGCCTCGCGTCCCCACGCCTCCGACCAATTCCCCGGCCGATAGTCGCCTCGGCGCGCCTCCAACCCGGCCTCCGCGAGCGCCGCCCAATAGCCCGCCTCGCGCAGGCGCACCGCCTCGAAGCGTTCCGGTCCGGTGATATGAGCGATGCGTCTGCGGCCGAGAGCGGCGAGGCGCCTCACCGCGAGCGCGGCGCCGCCCTCGTCGTCGGGCAGCAGGCAAAGCGCGTCCGGGTCCTCCACCCGCGAGAACACGTAGACCACGGGCAGACCGTGCACGGCCGGTTCGATCGGCTCGCGCCGGTCGGCGCGACGCGCCGTGACGACAAGTCCGTCGACCCGCTTGCCGAGCAACTGGTCGATGTGCCGGCGCTCGCGCGCTGGATCGTTGGTGGCGTTGCACATGAAGATCGCGATGCCCTGGTCGGAGAGGCGCCGCTCGAGCGCCTCGACGATCGGGAACGTGAAACGGCCGAAACTGTCGTTCGACAGAATGCCCACCGTCATCGAGCGTGCGCGATGCAGGCTTTGGGCGAGCTCATTCGGGCGAAAGCCGAGGTCTTGGGCGGCGGCGATGATGCGCTCGCGGGTTTCCTGGCGCAGTCTGCCCTTGTTGTTGAGCGCCTTGGACACGGTCCCGATGCTGACCTTCGCCCGCCGCGCGACGTCGTGAATGGTGCGTTGTTCACGTCGACCGCGAATGCCGTCATCGGTCGGCTCAGCACGGGGCGTATGGATACGCTTTTCGCGTGTGCTCATGCGGCGCCCGTCATCCCTTGACGGCGCCAGACATGAAGCCGCGAACGAAATGGCGCTGGAGAAACAGAAACAGGATCAGGCACGGCAGCGCCATCACGACGACGCCGGCTTCCGTCGCGCCATAATCGATCGCCCCCATCGTCTGTTGGCGGAGGGTGGCGATAACGAGCGGAAGGGTCTGCTGCGTCGGGTCGTTGAGAAGGATGAGCGGGGCGAAGAAATCGTTCCACGCCGCAAGGAAAGCGAACAGGCTGACTGTGATGAGACCGGGGCGCACGGAGGGAAGCAGAATGCGCCAGAGCACGCTGAAGGTGCCGCAGCCGTCGATCAGCGCGGATTCATCAAGTTCGCGGGGCACGGCTTCGAACGAGATGCGCATCATGTAGGTGGCGAAGGGAAGCTGGAACACGGCCAGCACGAGGCTGAGGCCAACCAGCGAGTTTTGCAGACCGACGCCGTGCAGCATCACGTAGAGCGGGATGAGGACGGTGGCGTAGGGCACCATGAGAATCGCGAGCGTCAGCAGGAAGAGCACGTCACGGCCGGGAAAATCGAAACGGGCGAACGCATAGCCGCCGAAGCCAGACACCACAAGCGTGATCGCGACAACCATGAAGGCGACGAACACGCTGTTGAACAGGAAGCGCGGCAGACCCGCCCCGTAATTGAAAAGCGTGGTGTAGTTGCCGAGGCCCATTCCGACCGTCTGACCGGTTGCGGCTTGCGGACTGACCGAGGCGACGGCGGCCCACAGGATCGGAAACAGGAAGATGATCGCAAGGCCGCCCGTCAGCACGTAGTAGGGGGTCCGGCCAAGGATGTTGCGGCTGGTCGCGCCCATCGCGTCAGCTCCTCTCTGGATCGCGGAGCAGCCGGAACTGGACGGCATTCAGAACAAGCAGGGCGAGCAGCACAACGACGGAGATGGCCGCAGCGGTGCCGAGGTTCTGCCGCTGGAATGCTTCTCGATAGATCAATTGGACCACAGTCACCGTGGTGTTGTCGGGACCGCCCTTGGTCAGGATATAGAACTGATCGAAGGCCAGCAGCGAGCCCGTCACGCACAGGATGAGCGCCAGCGCCAGCGACGGGCGGAGCAGCGGTAAGGTGATGTAGCGAAACGTCTGGCCGCGGCTGGCTCCGTCAAGCGCGCTCGCTTCGTAGACGTCGTTCGGAATGCCCTGCAGTCCGACGAGCAGGATGAGCATGTAGAGGCCGGCAAACTTCCACACGATGAGAAAAGTCGTCGAGAGCAGGGAGCTCGTCGAGGTTTGCAGGAACGAGATCGGCTGATGGATGACGCCGACCGCCTCGAAGATCGGACTGATGGGCCCTATCGAGGCCGAGTAGAAGCCCCAGAAGAGCAGCGAAGCCGACGCCAAACCGACCGCGACGGGGAGGAGAAAGATCGTGCGCAAGGCGCCGACCCATCGGCCGGCCTCCTGCACGAGAAGGGCCATGCCGAGCCCGAAACCGATCAGAAGGATGGTGACGAGGACGGTGTATTCGAGCGTAAAGACGACCGCTGGCCCGAACAGTTGGTTATTCCAAATGGCGACGAAATTCTTCGGAAAGTTCAGTCCCTTGTAGCCGGTGAGCAGCGGCCAGGAACTGAGCGACATTCGCGCCACCAAAACCAGCGGCGTCAGGAAGAACACGGCGACGAAGGCGATGGTGGGCGCCGCGTAGGCCACGCCCAACAGCCGATGTCGTCGCCGCCAGCTTGCCCGCGGCGAGGCGCCGCGCGTCGCGGGCGTCATAGAAGTCATGGCCAAGCCTCTATGCCTTGAATGCCGAGACAAACGGGGCGTGGCGGGCGCGCACTTGTCCCACCACGCCGAGCTTTCGCAATTCTTACGGATTCAGCGAGCTGTTCATAGCTTTGTTGTCAGCGTCGACCTTGCTGGCGTCGCCGAACACCACGTCGCGCAGCAACACCAGCCATGGCCCCTGCGGGTCGTTAAACGTTGCGCCGAAGTTCTTGGCAAAGGGGGTTTGACCGTACTTCGCGACTGAGTTGAACAACACAAGGCGGGGGTCCGTCGCGCTGTACTTGTTGTTGGCGAGGTCGGGCCGGGACAGCACGTTGCCGCCTTTGGCGACGACGTTGATCTGGGCGTCATCGCTTTCCACCCAAGCCAAGAAGTTCCAGGCGGCGTCGGCGACCTTACTATCGCGGGAGATGCCGATCGCATCGCCGCCGATGAACGTCGACGTCCCGCCCTTGACGCCGGCGATCGGAGCAATGCCGATATCCGCGTCGGCGAGGGCCGCGTTGGCCATGCCTTGTAGGCTTGCCGGCATCGGCATGACGCCAATCTTTCCCTTGGGGAAATAGCCGGTCCAGGTCGGTCCGGTCTCCGTCTTGGAGTCCGGCATCAAAGCAGTTCCATCGTCGACCATGCCGCGGAAGATGGCGTAGATCGCTTTGTTCTCCGCGCTGTTGAGGTGCGACTCGACGCCCTCGGGGTTCATGACCGTCTCGCCGTCGGCCCAGGCGATCGGAAACCAGGTGAACACTTCGCAGCCGCCGCAGTCGCCGCCGAAGAAGGTTCCGTGGACGTCGCCGCCCAGCTTCGCGACCGCGCGGGCGTCCGCCGCGAACTCAGTTAGCGAATTTGGCGGTTTGGCAGGGTCGAGGCCCGCTTCCTTGAATAGCTTCTTATTGTACATCCAGACCGAAAGATCGACGACGAACGGCAGGCCGTATTTCTTGCCGTCCCAAGTCGAGACGGCGATGGCGCCCTGCGCGATGTTCGCGGCGAAGGGCAGGGTGGCAATGCGGGCGGTGATATCCTGGAACAGCCCCGCCGAGGTCCAATTAGGCATAAACACGACGTCGGCCGAGAACAGATCCGGTAGCGAGCTGGCGGCTGCCGCTGCGCCGACCTTCGTCTGATAGTCATCGGTCGGAATGTAAGTGACGTCGACGTGGTTCTTGTGGGACGCGTTATAGGCTTGAACCAGTGCGTCCGCGCGCGCCTGCGTCGCGGCGCGCGACCACATCGTGATATGGGCGCCGTTGTCGACGCCAAAGGTCTGGTCGGCGGCGCCCGCCACTATGGGGAGCGTCATGAGGGCGGCGACTGCCGCTCCCATGGCGAACCCGATTGTTCTGTTCGAAAGTCGCATACATACCTCCCATTTTTGCTCGTCCGGCATGATATCGACATAGGCCTTTGCGACGGATGCGAAGTTGGGGTTGGCTTTCAGATCCGCGGTCAGGTCGGTGAGAAAGCTCGCCTTCATGAAATCGGGCATTTAGATGAGGTCGAAGGACACCAGGTCGGGAACCTCGTTCGCCTGAACGCCGGTGGCGAGCTTAGTGACCATCTGGGTGTCGGGGATCGTGGTCAGCTCGATCTTGTCGGAGTGGTTCGAATTCCAGAGGTCGACCAGGTGCGCCGCGGCGTTGGCGCCGCTGGCGCGCACCGTTATGGTCAAATTGTCGGCGAAAGCGTTCGTCGCCAGCGCGGTCGAGCCGATCAGGAAAGCGGCGAGCGCGGCGCAGGTCGTTCGTATGGTCATGGACTTCCTCCGGGGGTAGAGACCATTCGGCATCCCCCTCTTCGCAGAAAAGCCTTCACCCCCACGTTTTGCGCTCAAATCGGTTGTGCGCCGCGTTGGGAAAAGCTTTTCCCATTCTCTCTAATCCCGCCAAGGACGGTTGGCAAGGAGCCCGAGAAAAAACGCATATCAACCGAATCCGCCTTCGGCGCCTGCGGCCTGCGCCCTACAAATGCGCGGGGCGCCTCATCGAGAACTGCTAAAGTCGACGTTGTCTCGACTTCTTCCGGAGCGGCGGAAGTGGCGCATCCGCGTCAGGCGTCGTTCAAGAACCTTCTCGAGGCGCAAAATTGCCGATTTCGACTCAGTCGCGAATGTCGCCTTTGGGTCGGTCTCGAGCCGATGGTCGCGACGCCGGCGAAGGTCCGCTCCTGGCGCATCCCGGTCATCGGCTCGGATGATCCGAAAGTCCGCGATGCGCCCGACGCCGACGCTCGCAGCCGGGCGCCGTCGGCGCGATCGTCGCCGCTACCGTCCCGCCTTCAGCTTTTCCGCCGCCCTTGGGGCGAAATAGGTCAGCACGCCGTCGGCGCCGGCGCGCTTGAACGCGATCAGGCTCTCCATCATCGCCTTGTCGCCGTCGAGCCAGCCGTTTTGCGCCGCCGCCATGATCATCGAATATTCGCCGCTGACCTGATAGGCGAAGGTCGGCGCGCCGAATTCGTCCTTCACCCGCCGGACGATGTCGAGATAGGGCATGCCGGGCTTGACCATCACCATGTCGGCGCCCTCGGCGAGGTCGAGCTCGACTTCGCGCAACGCCTCGTCGGAATTGGCGGGGTCCATCTGGTAGGTGCGCTTGTCGCCGCGAAGCGCGCCCGCCGAGCCGACCGCGTCGCGGAACGGGCCGTAGAACGCCGAAGCGTACTTCGCCGCGTAGGCCATGATCTGCACATCGAGGAAGCCTTCCGCGTCGAGCGCCTCGCGGATGGCGCCGACGCGCCCGTCCATCATGTCGGAGGGCGCGATGACGTCGGCGCCGGCGCGCGCCTGGTTGAGCGCCTGGCGCGCCAGCGCGGCGACGGTCTCGTCGTTGAGGATCGTCTCGCCCGCCATCAGGCCGTCGTGGCCGTGGCTGGTGTAGGGATCGAGCGCGACGTCGGTTACGAGGCCGAGCTGGGGGAATTCCTTCTTGATCGCGCGGCACGCCTTGCAGACGAGATTGTGCGGGTTGAACGCCTCGCTGCCCTCATCGTCCTTGAGGCTCGCCTCGGTGTAGGGGAAGAACGCGATCGCGGGGATTTCCAATTTCACCGCGCGCGCGGCCTCGCGCACCGCTTCGTCGACGCTGAGCCGGTCGACGCCGGGCATCGACGCGACGGGAACGCGCGTCTTGGCGCCCTCGATCAGGAACAGCGGCCAGATCAGGTCGTCGGCCGTCAGCGCGTTCTCCCTGACCAGCCGGCGCGCCCATTCGCTCTTGCGGTTGCGGCGCGGGCGGCAGGCGAGATCGAGGCGCGGCGCGGCGGGGCGGGCGGTCTTGGGCATGGCGGGGCTCCTTGCCGCGCGCTCATACACCCGAGGCGGGAGCAATGGCGAGGGGTTAGAGGCCGGCCGCCGCCCGAATGTCCTTGATCAAGAGGAAGAGATGACGCGGGTCGGTGGGCGACTCGACAAAGCCGAAATGTCGATAGAAGGAAGCCGCGGCGTCGTCCTTGGCGTGGACGGCGAGCGCCCGCACGCCGGCGATATCGGCGACTTGCAAGGTGCGGCCCAGCGCATCGCGCAAGAGCCCCGCGCCCAGCCGCTTGCCTTGCGATTCCCGGTGAACGGCGAGCCGCGCCAACACCATGACCGGCACGGAAGAGCGCGGCATGCCCTTGACGACGCGCGCCGGCGCCTCGACGTGTTCGACCTGGCCGACGACGAACGTGGTGAAGCCGACGACGGTCGCGCCGCTGAGCGCCACATAAGTCTGCGACGAGTTCGCCTGCTGCGCTTGCAGCGCGTGGCGGATGAGAAAGCGATCGAGTTCCGGCCGACCGCAGTCGAAGGCTTCGACCGCATGGGCGCGCGAGAGCTTCTCGATGCGCGGCGCCGGCGTCACGGCTCGGGATCGAATACGGAGGGCTCGCGAAACAGGCGCTCGAGGCGCGGGTGGCGGCGCGGCGGCGCGTCGAGCGCGGCGAGAAAGGCCCGCCAACGCTCGGCGTCGAGCGCGAACAGCCGACGGTCGGCGAGCCGCTCCTCGGCTTCGCTCAACGCGGATTCGAGAACGAATTCGCTGACCGATTTGCTCGCCGCCCTCGCCGCCGCCTGCAGGGTCTGCTTGGCGGTCTTTGTGAGCCGGAGATCGAGCTTTTCCGTCCGGTTGGGGCGCGTGATGGGCATGGGCGAGGGGTAGGGACGGCGCCCGACATTGTCAAGACAACAATCGGCGACCCACGCGGGCGAACGACCCGCCGCAGGAACGCGACCGCCAACATCTGCAATCACCCCGCGACTTTGCGCGACGGCGCGACCCTTCGCATCGTGGCGGGCGCGGCGCGGCGGGAAGGCTTGGCGGCCCCTCGCCCCGCCGTCGCCTTCGCCGGCGCGATCGAGACTTTCAATCCCAGCGCCTTGGCGACCTTGGAAATCGTCGCGAAGCTCGGATTGCCGTCGCGGGCGAGGGCGCGCGACAGTCCGGCGCGGGTCATGCCCGTTTCGCGCGCCAACCGACTCAAATTGCGCGCCCGGGCGATCGCGCCGAGGGCGTGCGCGATGAGCGCGGGATCGTCGCCCTCGGCGCACTCGGCCAAGCAGACCGCCATGTCTTCCTCGCTGAGGAGAGTGTCGGCCCGGTCGAAACGCGTGAGACGGAGCGTCATCGCTCTTCCTCCGGATCGGCGACGAGGAACCTGGCCGTTTGCACGCCTTCCCCAGTTCGCCATCATGCCTAGGACGGCAGTCCGAGCAGCGCGTTGACCGAGACGTCTTCGTCGATATCCTGCCAATGTATGCCCTCGCCACGACCGATCAGTCGCCAATGCGCGCGCTGAGCGGGCGTCGCGTCGCGTAAGCGGGGAAACCATTCCATCGGCGCCGAAATCTCACGCCCGTCCGCCAGCGTGACTCGCAGAACGGCGGCGTCGCACTGCACGTCTATGGCCGCGGGGCTAAGCCGAGCGATCGAAATGGGCATGCCAAGCCTCCAAGAATTCGTATCGACGTTCGATAACGGTCGCCCGCAATCGGGTCAATTCCTGCGGGCGGAAACCATTGGAACGAGCCAGTTCCACTGGGTCGAGCCAGAACTTGGCCGTCTTGTCGCCGCTTTCCACGTGGACGTGCGGCGGCTCGCTGTTTTCGAGACTGTAAAAAAAAACCGAAGTTCCTTCAATCGAACAATCGTGGGCATTAAACGCCTCGCGGGCTACCGTTGCCGAGACATTCCGTCCGCCGGCGCGGGCTCGGCCTCCTTTTCCGGCGCGACCGCCGGCGCCGGGCTCGCTTGGCGGAAGGGAGGGCGCGCGCTCGCCGGCTGCTCGGCCGGCGACGAAAGCAAGTCGTTCGCCGAGGCCCTGAGAAGCGGGCGCGCGCGTTTGGTTGGACGATCCGGAGATTTCCTGGGCATGCGTTTCCTGATCAGGGGGCGCTCGCGTCTTCAAGTCCCGTTTCCGACACAATATGCCGGTAACCTGCTCGCAGGCTATACGTTAGTTCCTGTTGACGAGGCGTGCGCGGCGCAGCGCCGAGGCGCGTCGAGACCAACGGGTTGCGGCGGCTTTTCGATGACGAACGGAGACGGGCGCGAAGGCATGCGAACGACGCCGGCGATCTTCGTCGCGACGCTGCTGGCCGCCTTCGCCGCCTCCGGCGCGCGGGCGCAGGACGCGACGCCGCCCAACTCGCCGCTTCGCGCGCTGATGAAAGGCGCCGGCATCGTCACCGACCCCGACGAGCCTCCCGATTTCGTGGTGCGGTCGCGCCCCGCGCAGCCGCCGGACTCGATCCCGGCGTTCGCGACGCCCGACGAGCCGCCGGGGAAGGCCAAGACCGACAAGGAACTGGAGGAGCTGGACCGCGACCTCGCCGCCGTGGGCAAGCGCCACGAAGCTTTGCGCGCGGCCTATCCGCCCTCCGCCAAGGCCGTCGCCGAGGCCGCCGCGGCGAAAAAGGACAAATCGAAGACCAAGCGGGCCGCCGGCGGCCTCTTGCCGGCGCTTTAGGTTTGCGGCGCGCTCGTCGGCGATGCTAACAGTGGCGACGTCCCGGCGCCGTCGGCGCCGGCGTTCACGGGAAGGAGAATTTTCGCGATGTCCGAATTCCACCGCGTGCGGCGCCTGCCGCCTTACGTCTTCGAGCAGGTCAATCAGCTCAAGGCCAAGGCCCGCGCCGCCGGGGCGGACATCATCGACCTCGGCATGGGCAACCCGGACCTGCCGGCGCCCAAGCACATCATCGACAAGCTGGTCGAGACGGTCGGCAAGCCGCACACCGACCGCTATTCGGCCTCCAGGGGCATCCCGGGCTTGCGGCGCGCGCAGGCGGCCTATTACGCGCGGCGATTCGGCGTCAAGCTCAATCCCGACACGCAGGTCGTGGTGACGCTCGGCTCGAAAGAGGGCTTCGCCAACATGGCGCAGGCGATCACCGCGCCCGGCGACGTGGTGCTCGGGCCCAACCCTTCCTATCCCATTCACGCCTTCGGCTTCCTGATGGCGGGCGGCGTGATCCGCTCGGTGCCGGCCGAGCCGACGCCGGACTACTTCGTCGCGCTGGAGCGGGCGCTGATCCATTCCATCCCCAAGCCGATCGCGGTGGTCGTCTGCTATCCCTCCAATCCGACGGCGATGGTCGCCTCGCTCGACTTCTACAAAGACCTCGTTCTGTTCGCCAAGCGGCACGAGATTTTCGTTCTCTCCGATCTCGCCTACGCCGAAGTCTATTTCGACGACGAGCCGCCGCCATCGGTGCTGCAGGCGCCGGGCGCCGTCGACGTCGCCGTCGAGTTCACCTCGATGTCGAAGACCTTCTCGATGCCCGGCTGGCGCATCGGGTTCGCGGTCGGCAACGAGCGCCTGATCGCCGCGCTGGCGCGGGTCAAGTCCTATCTCGACTATGGGGCCTTTACGCCGGTCCAGGTGGCCGCCGCGGCGGCGCTGAACGGCCCCGACGATTGCATCAAGGAGATGCGCGCGACCTACAAGCGCCGGCGCGACGTGCTGGTGGAGAGCTTTTCCGCCGCCGGCTGGCCGATCGATCCGCCGCGCGCCTCGATGTTCGCGTGGACCCGGGTGCCGGAGAAATTCCGCCACCTGGGCAGCCTCGAATTCTCCAGACTGCTGATCGAAAAGGCCGACGTCGCCGTCTCGCCGGGCATCGGGTTCGGCGAGCACGGCGACGATTACGTGCGCCTGGCGCTGGTGGAGAACGAGCAGCGCATCCGCCAGGCCGCGCGCGGCGTCAAGCGCTTCTTCGAAAGCGCCGACGCGACGCTGCACAACGTAGTGAAGCTGAAGCAGCCGGCGTGACGCGCCGCTTGGACGATCGTCTTGGCGCCGGAAGCGGCGCGAGAGTTCGACGCCCCGGATTCGACGGCGCCGCGGAGGATCGAGAAGGCGCTCGATCAACTTGCTCTCGACCCGCTTGCCCTTCGAAACCAGGTTAAGCGGTTGAAGGGCGACGCGGCGATGCGCTCGCGCGTCGGGGACTGGCGCATCATATTTGACGCTCACGTCGGCGAGATCATCGTTTTGGCCATCGCCCATCGAAGAGAAGTTTATCGATCGGAGTCGCGAGATGAACAAGACGGTTCAGATCATCGTGACGCGTTCCAGCGATCGGCTCGTCGTGCTGCCCGAGCAGGACTATCTCGTGCTCCTGGCCGCCAGCGAAGACGACGAAGGGGAACCGAAACCCGAATTCCTCGAAGAATTGCGTCGGCGCCGTCGAGAGATCGCCGACACAGGCGCCGTCGTTGCCTTGGACGCGCTACGAGGGAAGAGCGCCTGAGCAGCCGGTTGGCTTTCACGCAATTTGCGGCCCGTCGCCGCTCTCGCAACCCGTCGACTTGTCAATGCCGCGCGCCATCGATCATCTCGTCATCCCCGCGCGCGATCTGAGGGCGCAGGCCGAGTTCTATCGCCGCCTCGGCTTTCAGGTCGGGGCGCGCAACCGCCATCCCTGGGGCACGGAGAACCATATCGTTCAGTTCGACGGCGCCTTTCTCGAGCTGATCGGGCTGGGCGAGGGGTTCGTCGCGCCGGCATCCGAGCCCGGCGTCTTTTCCTTCGCCGGCTTCGTCGCCTCGTTTCTGGCGCGGCGCGAGGGGCTGGCGATGCTGGCCCTGCGCTCGCACGACGCGGAAGCGGACCGTCGGCGCTTCAAGGCCGACGGGCTCGGCGATTTTTCCCGCTTCGATTTCGCCCGCACGGCGCGCCGGCCCGACGGCGGCGAGGTCGACGTCGCGTTCTCGCTCGCCTTCGCGGCTTGTCCCGCGCTGCCCGAGGCCGGCTTCTTCGTCTGCCAGCAGCGCTTCCCCGAGAATTTCTGGAGCCGCGCCGCGCAGGTCCATCCCAACGGCGCGAGGGGAATCGCAGGGCTCGTCATCGCGCACGACGACCCGCGCGAGGCGGCCGAATTCTTGCGCCGTTTCGTCGGCGCCGGCGCCGCGCGGCGCGACGGCGAGGGGTTCGTCGTCGAGGCCGACGGCGCGCTGATCGAATGCCGCCCACGCGCGGCGCTCGCCGAGCGCTACGGCGCCGCGGTGATCGGCGAGGCGGGGCCGCCCTTCGCGCTGGCGCGGGTCGCGGTCGCCGACCTCGCGGCGACGCGGGCGCTGCTGGAAGCCGGCGGCGCCGCTTTTCGCCAGCGCGGCGGCGCGCTGATCGTCGGCGCCGGGGCGGCGATGGGAGCGGCGCTGGCGTTCGAGGCGGGCGCCCTGGGGTAAGGTTACTTTGCGCAACTTCTTGTCTGGCGCGGTCGCTTAACCGATCGTTCGCCGCGCACGAGGAGGCGAGATGACCATGGATATCGCAAGCCAACTGGCGACGACATCGACCGATTTCGGCGACGAGCGGCGCGAACGAATCGAGCGACGCCTCGCGCCGTCGCCGTTTCTCGCCGAACCGTTGCGCCGCCTCGGCTACGACAGCCGCGAGCTGTGGGCCTGGGACAATTACCGCGCCAGCGTCCTCGCCTTCGTCGACGCCTGCCGCCGCAGCGGCCGGCATGAGGGCGGCAAGGTTCGGCTGCTGGAGGTCGGCGGCGGCAGAGGGCCGTTGCTGACGCCGAGCGAGGCCGAAGAGGCCGGCGTCGCGCTCACGGTCAACGACATCGACGCCGGCGAATTGGCGCTGGCGCCCGCCTCCTTCCAGACCGCGCAATTCGACGTCGCGGGCGATTTCGACCCGAGGCTGGCCGGGCGTTTCGACCTCGTCGTTTCGCGCATGGTGTTCGAGCACGTTCACGATGCGCCGCGCGCCTGGCGCAACGTGTGCGCGCTGCTCGCGCCCGGCGGCGTCGCGCTCGCCTTCCATCCGACGCTCTATGCGCCGCCGTTCGTCATCAATCGGCTGGCGCCCGAGGCGCTCACCGCGCGCGTTCTGCGGTTCTTCTTCCCCGACCGTCACCAAGGCGATTATCCGAAGTTCCCCGCCCGCTACGAAATGTGCTTCGGCGATCCCACGCGCGTCGAGCCGATCTTGCGGCGCAGCGGGTTCTCGTCGGTGCTGGTGGCGCCGTTTTGGGGGGATCGCTACTTCCGGCATATTCCCGGCCTGCGCGAACTCGAGGCGGCGGTCGCCGACCTCGCCGAGAGGCGCGACTGGCGCGTGATGACGAGCTACGCCTACACGATCGCGCGGCGCTGAGGTTGCGCGCCGGCGCGACGACGTCGCTCCGCCGCCGCGAGGCCATAGAGCGCGCCGAACAGCAGAAACAGATGCCGCCAATGGTCGGTGTCGATCTGGAACCCCTGCGCCATCTGCACGAACAGGCACGACCAGACCGCAATCGCCTCGTTTTGGCAGGGCGAGCGCGTCAGCACGAGGCGCCAGCCGACGTAGATGGTCGTCGCCGTCAGCGCGAGGAACGACAGTCCGCCGAACCACCCATAGGACGCGAACGCGTTGACGTAGGTCTCGTGCGGATCCTCGGGGAAGAAATTGCGATATTGCAGCGGGCCGAAACCGAACGGTCGGTCGAGCAACATCGGCAATGATCGCAACTGACTGCCGAAGCGCCCGGTCTCGCCGAGATCGTACTCCTGCGACAGCGAGGCGCGCATGAGAAAGATGTCGTGGACCGCCGGGATCGACAGCGCGACGACCAACAGCAACGCGAAAACGAAGGCGCCGACGACAGCGATCATGACAATGCGCCGGCGCAAAGTCGGCGATGGCGTCGTCGCGAAGGTCAGCGCCGCCATGAGGACGACGGAGGCGATCGTCGCGCCCCAGGCGCCGCGCGAAAAGCTAAGCAATACGCCGAACGCCATCAGCGCCAGCGGCGCGAAGGCGCGCAGCAGCCCGGCGCCGCGCCGGAGCAGCAGATCCTGCGTCAGCCAGACGATCGGCGGCGCCAGGAACGGCCCGAACACGTTGGGATCCTTGAACGGCCCGGAGGCGCGGGTGCCCGCGTAGAGCGTGAAGTGCTCGCTGAGCCCTGCGACGTTGAAATAGCCGAGCACGCCCAGCGTCGCCGCGAATACGCCGGCCGCGACGTAGCCGGAGCGGATCGTGCGCATGCGCTCGAGCGGCGCCTTGGCGATCAGCGCGGCGAAGAAGATCGCGGTCAAAGCCATATAGACCGAGATGGCGACGAAGGTGACGCTTTCGCGCTCGGCGACGAAGGGCGGCAGCGCCAGCAGGCCTCCGGCGTTGAACGCGGCGAAGCCGACGATCAGCGGGATCATCGCCCGGTCGAACGTCAGATCGCCCGGACCCAGCGCCAGCGCCGCGACGATGAACATGAATTCGTAAGGCGAAGGCTCGATGGCCGCCACGGCGCCGCAGAACACGAACGTCCACAGGACGGCGCGCTTGAGGGGCGCCGTGCGCACCGTCAGCCGCGCGCTCGACGGCGGTTCGCTGCGGAGGGGCGGGGCGAGCGCGCTCATCGCGTCAGAACGCGTTCTGGGTCTTGAACAGCGAGGCCGGCGTGGCGGCGAGGATGTAGAGATCGAGTAGGATCGACCAATTCTCGATGTAATAGAGATCGTGCTCGACGCGCTGCTGGATCTTCTCCGGCGTGTCGGTTTCGCCGCGCCAGCCGTTGATCTGCGCCCAGCCGGTGATGCCCGGCTTGACGCGATGGCGGGCGAAATAGCCGTCGACGACTTCGTCGTAGTGGCGGTCGGCCGCCTTGGCGTGAATGGCGTGCGGGCGCGGGCCGACCAGCGAAAGGTCGCCCTTGAAGACGACGTTGAACAATTGCGGCAGTTCGTCGAGCGAGGTCTTGCGGATGAAGCGGCCGACGCGGGTGACGCGCGGGTCGTCGCGCGTGACCAGCTTGGCGGCGGAGGCGTCGAGCTGGTCGACGTACATCGAGCGGAACTTGTAGACTTCGATCAGCTCGTTGTTGAAGCCGTAGCGCTTCTGCTTGAACAAGAACGGCCCCGGCGAATCGAGCTTGATGGCGAGCGCGGTCAACGCCAGCGCCGGCGACAGCGCAATCAAGGCGAGCGCTCCCACGATCCTGTCGAACCCCGCCTTGATGACGATGTCCCAGTCGGCGATCGGCTTGTCGAACAGATCGAGCACCGGCACGTGACCGACGTAGGAATAGGAGCGCGGCCGGAAGCGCAGCCGGTTGGCGTGCGCCGCCAGGCGGATGTCGATCGGCAGCACCCACAGCTTGCGCAGCATCTGCAGAATGCGCTCTTCGGCGGTGATCGGCAGCGCGAAGATCACCAGATCGACGCGCGTCGAGCGCGCGAACTCGACGAGATCGTCGACGTTTCCGAGCTTGGGATAACCCTCGACCGTGTCGGGCGAGCGATGGTCGCCGCGGTCGTCGAAGACGCCGAGCAGGCGCACCTCGGCCTCGTCGCCCTTGGAGAGTTCGCGCAACAATTCGCCGCCGATCGCGCCGCCGCCGACGATGACGGCGCGCTGTTGCAGACGCCCGGAGCGCATGAGCTGGGCGATGAAGCGCGCGAGGACCGCGCGCTCGAGCGCCAGCGCGCCGAGCCCGAGCGCGAACCACCCGGCCATCCAGACGCGCGACACCAGGCCGTCGAGCTTGAGAAAGAACATCGCGGCGGAGACGGTCAGGAACACCAGCGTCCATCCGGCGGCGATGCGAAGCATTTGTCGCGCCGGGCGGCGAAACGCCGGCACGGCGTAACTCTGCAGCGATTGAAACGCGACGATCGAAAGCGCGGCGACGGCGACGATGAGGGGAAAGTAGCCCGGCTGCTGGCCGATGTCGCGAACGACGTAGGCGAAATAGACCGCCATGCCGGTCAGCGCGATCAGCGCGCATTCGATCGCCCGCGCCGCGCCGGCGATGACGACGCGCGAATAGACGGGGCTCAGCCGTTCGGCGGCGAGCTGGCGCAGCGCCGCGGCGTTGGCGGGCGAGGCGCTTTGCTGGCGATTGCGGGCCGGAGCGGCGCCCTTCCGCTTGTCTCTTGCCGAAAACGCAGCCATGCTCGGCCTCAATGCTGCGACGGCGCGGCCGCGGCCGGCGCGCCGACGGGCGAACGACGGCGTCGCGCGATCGCCTCGCCGTACCCGGCCATCACCGAATTGACCATGGTCTGGATCGAGAAATGCTCGGCTACGTGGGACGCGAGATCGGCCGCCTCGCGCCGCAGCCGATCCGCGGGCGCGTCGAGCGCGCGCTCGATGCGCCGGCGCAGATTCTCGGCGTCGTCGGGCGGGCCGAGGCGGTCGCTGAAGGGGCCGTAGATTTCGGGAATTCCCCCGACGTTGGTCGCGATCATCGGCACGCGCGCCCCCGCCGCTTCGAGCACGACATAGGGCATCGATTCGGCGCGCGACGGCACGACGAGAATGCGCCCGAGCTTGAAGGCTTCGCGAACCGGCATTGGGCCGGCAAAGGAGACGAATTGCGCCACGCCGTCGCGCTTGGCCCGCTGGGTCAGCACGGCCTGGTCCGGTCCCGAGCCGACCAGCACGGCGCGCGGAACCGCGCCGCGCGAACGGCCGAGCAGCGCGATCGCGTCGAGCAGCGTGTCGATGCCCTTGGCGGCGCGCAATTCGCCGACGTAGAGCAGGTCGGCGGCGTCCTCATTGGGCGCGATGGGCTCGAATTCCGCCGGTCCGATGCCGTTGGCGACGACGCGGCGCACGCCGTTCGCGGCGCCGACGTAGAAATCGAAGCGGCCGGCGATATAGGCGCTCTCGAACAGAAAGACGTCGGTAATCGGCGCCATCAGCTTTTCGGCGAGCATGTAGGCGCGGTGCAGCGGCGAGCCGACGCGGTAGTTGAAGCTGCCGCCGTGAGGCGTGTAGGCGCGAATGGGCCCGCCGCCGAACGTTCGCCATCCGCTTAAGCGGGCGTAGGCGCCGCCCTTGGAGCCGTGGCCGTGGACGACGTCGGGCTTGAGCTTGCCGAGCCAGGCGACGAACCGCGCCATCGCCGCGATGTCGGAAAATCCGGGGTTGCGATGGATCGGCGCCATGGCGACGCCGAGCTTGAGGCCGCCAGGAATGCGCGCCAACGCGGCTTCGACCCGCGGGCAACGGGCGTCGCCGTCGAAAAACATGCCGACTTGGCAGCCGCGCGCGCTCTGTTCGGCCGCCAGATCGACGACGTGGCGGAACAGGCCGCCGAGCGGCGCGCGAAAGACGTGAACGATCTTGAGTTTGCCGGTTTGCGCTTCGTTCGACGCGGCCATCAGTCCAATCCGTTGGCGATCATGGCTCTTCAACTATCGCGATATCCTAAAAGAACCGTTCTCTAACCTGGATGGTGTCGCCGGGCCGGACGGCGAAGGTCATCGGCACGGAGGCCGTGATCGGCCGTCCGTCGATCATGCGGGTGAGGTCGACGCTGTCCTGCGCGCCGCGCGGGGTGAAACCGCCGGCGACCGCGATCGCGTTCTGCACCGTCATGCCGTTGACGAACGGATATTGGCCGGCGACGGTGACTTCGCCGAGAACGAAGAACGGGCGATAGGCCTCGACCTCGACCGAAACGTTGGGCTCGCGAAGAAAACCCTGACGCAGGCGCGCCTCGATGGCGCGGCCGAGTTCCGCCGTGGTCGACCCTTGCGCGCGCACCATGCCGATCAACGGCAAGGCGACGTTGCCCGCGCCGTCGACCGAGAAGGAATTGGAAAGAGCTTCCTGGCCGAACACGATCACGCGCAGCCGATCGCCGCTCGCCAATCGATAAGGCGCGTCGATAGGCGTGCGCAGGACCTCGGCGTTGGTGCGCGGCGCCGAACAGCCGCCGAGCGCGGTCAGCGCGATAGCCAGGGCGAGGCCGAAGATCCGATTCATGGCTGAAGACCGCGCATTGAGAACCGCCGTCTCCATGATTTACCGGGGCATGGTTAACGAAAGGACAACGGACGCTCTCGGCCAGGCGCTTCGGCTTAACCGCTCGGCAACCTTAATCGCGCATAAACGAAGCGAGTTCAGGTGCGTTGACGGATCGGAGCGGCGGATGAACGGCGATGGATTCGAGGACGGCGACGCGCCGGCGGAGCGCGGCGAAGCCATCGACCTCGTGCGCCTGGGGCGCGCGTTGCGGCGGCGCAAACGGTGGATCGTCGTCCCGACGCTCGCCTCGTGCCTCGTCGCCCTCGTCGTGGTGACGGCGATAGCCCCGCGCTACACCGGCGTCGCCAAGGTGCTGCTGGAGAACCAGGAGAGCTATTTCACCCGGCCCGACAAGGCGGGCGTCGAGCCGGGCGCCGTCATCGATCCCGAGGCGGTGCAGAGCCAGGCCGAGACCGTCGCCACCACCGAGCTTGCGCGCCAGGCGGCCGCCAAGCTCGCTCTGGCCGAGCGGGCCGAATTCAATCCGCCGACCTCCGGCAACCCGCTGGCGATCGCGTGGTCGCTTCTCGCCGGCGGGCGCGGCGGCACGGTCGAGGACCGCGTCGTCGGCGTCTTTCTTTCCCGCCTGACCGTATTCCCGGTCGTCAAGTCGCGGGTGCTGCAAATCGAGTTCGTCAGCGCGGATCCCGCGCTGGCGGCGCGCGGCGCCAACACGGTGGCCGAGCTCTATCTCGCCGAACAGGAAGGCGCCAAGAAGAACGAAGCGAAGGCGGCGAGCGCCTGGCTGTCGCAAAAAATCGATGAACTGCGCGCCAAGGTCGCCGACGCCGAAGCCAAGGTCGAGGCGTTTCGCGCCAATTCGGGACTGCTCCCCGGCGCCAACGGCATGACCGTGCCGGTCCAGCAGCTCGCCGACATCAACGCGCAGCTCGCGGCGGCGCGCGCGGCCCAGGCCGCCGCGGTCGCCAAGGCGCGATCGTTGCGCACGATGCTGCGCGAAGGCCGGCTCGACGAGGTCGCCGACGCCGCCAAGGACGAGTCGCTGCGCCGTTACGCCGAGCAGCGCGTCGCGCTGAAGTCGCAAATCGCGCTCGAATCGCGCACCCTGCTGCCCCAGCATCCCCACATGAAGGAATTGAACGCGGAGCTGGCCGGGCTCGACGACGAGATCCGTCTGGCGGCGAACAAGGCCGTGCTGGCGCTGGAGGACGAGGCCAAAGTGGCGGCGGCCCAAGTCGACAGCCTGAGCGCCGCCCTGGCCGCGCAGTCCAAGACCGTCGCGACGGGCGACGCCGACGACGTGCAGTTGCGCGCGCTCGAACTGGACGCCAAGACCTCGCGCGATCAGCTCGAATCCTACCTGCAGAAATATCGCGAAGCGCTGGCGCGCGACGCCGACAACGCCGCCCCGGCCGACGCGCGCATCATCGAGCGCGCGACCGAGCCGCGCACGCCGACCTTCCCCAAGAAGGCGCCGACGGTGCTGCTGGCGACCTTCGCCGGGTTGCTCGTTTCGGTCGGCGTCGTCGCGGCGCAGGCGCTGCTAGCGGACGCCGCCGTCGCCTCGGGCGGCGCGGCCTCCACGCCGCTCGCCGGCGCGCGCGAAGCGCCAGACGAGGAGGCGCCGGCGTCAGTCGGCGCGGCGGCGCGGCCCGCGCCGCCGGCGGAGATTCCCGGCGCGTTTTCCTCCGCCGAGGCGCTCGCCGACCGGCTCGCCGACATCGCGCGGGACGGCGAGGCGCTGACCACGCTGTTCGCGGGGGAGGCCACCAGCCGCGCGCTGGGCCTCGCCTTGACCGCCGCGCGGCGGCTGTCGAAGCGCGGGCGCACGGCGCTGGTCGATCTCGGCGTCTCGCAGGACTGGCTTGCCGACGTTCTCGATCGCCGGGCCGAGAGCGGCCGCGGGCTCGCCGGGCTCGCCGAACTTCTCGACGGCCGCGCTTCGTTCGAGAACGCCTTGCACCGCGATCTCTCTTCCAGCCTCGACGTCATTCCCGCCGGCGCCGGCCGAATCGACGTCGATGGGCTCGGCGAAGCGCTCGCGGCGCTGGCGAAGAGTTACGATTTCGTCGTGCTGTGCGCCTCGGATTGGCGGTCGGCCGAGGTCGGGGCGGCGCTCGACGCCGTCGCGGCGTTCGTCATGGTCGCGCCCGCCCGGCGCCTCGAGGGGGCGCTCGGCCGGCTACGCGAAAGACTGGCGCCGACGTCGCTCACCACGATCGGCCTGGTCTCGGGCGATCGCGCGGCGATCGAACGCGCGGCGTAGCCCGAGCGCCGGTTTTTGTAAACGCGACCGCCGGTCGGCGTCCGGCGCGCAAGCGCCGCGTTCCGCCCACCGTGGCTCTAAGGGCTCCGAACTGGGGTCGCCACACGCGCGAAGCCGTCGACATAGCGCGCCATCGACCTCTTGGAGAGCGTCTTTTTCCGACCGTGAGGACCTGTCAAGGACGGTCCTTCGGACCGCCGCGCAGCGGCTAAAGTCCTTGACAGGTCCTCACGGTCGGAATTTTTGCTTCCAAGAGGTCGATGGCGGAGATCGTCGTGGCGCGGCTACGCCAATCTCGCTCTGAGGCGAGACGCCCATTGGACGACAGGAGCGCGGGCAATGACGCAGCAGGAAAAGCCGGTGTGGTTCATCACGGGTTGCTCGACCGGGTTCGGGCGCGCGCTCGCGCGCCATACGCTCGAAGGCGGCTACCGGGTCGTCGTCACCGCGCGAAAGCCGGCCGCGGTCGCCGATCTCGCCGTCGGCCATGAGGCGCGCGCGCTCGTCCTGCAACTCGACGTGACCAAGCCAGACGACATTGCCGCCGCCGTGGCGGCGGCTGAAGCGAGGTTCGGCCGGATCGACGTCCTGGTGAACAACGCCGGCGTCGGCTATTTCGGCGCGATCGAGGAAAGCGAGGAAAGCGAAGCGCGCCGCATGTTCGAGATCAATTTCTGGGGGCTGGCCGCGATGACGCGCGCGGTCCTGCCCGGCATGCGCGCGCGCCGCTCGGGCCATATCGTCAATATCTCCTCGATGGGCGGCGTTCGCGGCCTGCCCGGGGTCGGCTTTTACAACGCCACCAAATTCGCCCTCGAAGGGCTCTCCGAGGCGCTCGCGTGCGAGACGGCGCCGCTGGGGATCAAGATTCTGATCGTCGAACCGAGCGGCTTCCGCACCGATTGGGCCGGCCGGTCGGCCCATGAAACGCAGCATCCGATCGCCGACTACGAGGCGACCGCGGGCGTGAGGCGCCGCCAGACTGCGCGGTTACAGCGGCAAGCAGTCGGGCGACCCCGCGCGAGCGGCCGCCGCCATCGTCAAAGCGGTCGAGGCGCCCGACGCTCCGCAGCGCCTGATGCTCGGCAGAATCGCGCTCGCGGCCGGCCGCGACAAGATCGAAGCGATGAAGCGGGATTTCGAATCCTGGGCCGCAGTCAGCGAGGGCGCGGACTTTCCCGATCCATGAAGAGCGGGGCGAGGCGCGGGATTGACGGCGCCTATCTCGCCGCCGCGCGCCGCCGCGCGAACAAGGCGAGCAGCCGCGGCGACTGCTTGATCCGGCGCTTGGCGCGCTGCTTCAGCTTGAACGCGAGCGCGGCGAGGCGGCCCAGCGCGGTGAAGGCGAAGGCGCTGTCGAACAACGCTTCTTCGGCCTCGCAGGCGTCGTCCTTGTAGCGCGCCGCGCCGACGCCGAGATCGAAGGTCGCGAAGCCGCGCGCGATCGCCTCGCGCACGACGGCCTGGACCATCAGTTCGCCGGGACTGGAGCGCGCGATTTCGGGATCGGAATCGTAGGAGATGAAGAGCCCGCTGAGCCGGTCGCCGGCGCCGAGCGCGCCGAACGCGGCGACGATGCGATCGCCGACGAGGAGCGCGTGGAGCTCCAGGCGCGGCGCGCCCTCGGCGAGGCCGCAAAGCGCGAGGCGCTCGAGGAACGCCTGCGCCTCGGCGCTGTCGTAGGCGTCGGCGATCCCGAGCGCGCGCATGCGCGCGCGCCGCTGCGCGGCGAAGGCGCCGAGGAAGCGTTCGACTTCGTCCGGGTCGGCGGCGCGGCGATGGGCGAGCGGACCCAGCGCCTCCAGGCGCTTGGCCTTCTTGCGCAGCTTCTTTTGCGCTTCCCTGGAGGCGTGCGCGTCGCGCCAGAGGTCGAAATCGCGGGGCAGGGCGCTCTTATAGGCGAAGCTCGGGCTCGGCTGGCCCGGCGCGTCGGCCAGCGGATTGGCGGCGCCCTGCCACTCCCGCGGCTGGTTGACGAACAAGAACGCGTCGACGCGCGGCCGGGCGAGCCGAACGGCGGCGGCGAGCAGCGCCCCGACGTCTTCGCTCCCCCAGGCGGCGCCCGGGCGGAACAGGCCGAGGTTGAAGTTGGCGTCCTTGCCGCCGAGAAAGGCGGCGAGCCGCAATGGCCCATGGGAAGAAGCTCCAAGCGGCAGCAGCGCGGCGACCTCGCCGGCTCGATCGCGCGCGACGACGATCATCGGCGTAACGCGCCGGGCCGCGCCGACCGTCTCCAGCCACAGGCGGGCGAAGTCGAAATCTTGATAGGGGCTCGCCGGCGCGATTTTTTCGATCTCGGCCCAGGGTCCGCGCGCCGCCTCGATCGAATCGAGAATTTCGACCGAGGCGAAGGCGGGCGCCGGGCCGACGGCGGCGCGCGGCGCCGGCGCGGCGCGGCGCGGCGAGAGGCGGGCGAGCGAGGCGGCAGGAGGCAAGGGCGAAAATCCCGGGGCGCGAGGCGCGGCCACTCTAGCGGCCGAGGCGTCAACGCTTGGTTTAAGCCGCGCCGTCAAGCGGCGAGGAATGGCGAAAATCCCCGCCGATGTATCCTTGGCGAGGTCCGGCGGTTAGATTGCGCGGGGGTGCGAATCATGGCGCTGAGGAAGTTCGTCATCGACGCCGGATTCGCGGCGTTCCGCGCCAGCGGCCTGCACAAAGCGCTGGCGCCGGCGACGCGCGGGCGGGGCGTCATCCTGACGTTTCATCGGGTGCGCCCGTGGAATCCGGCGACGCCGGGCTTCGCGCCGAACCGGCTGCTCGAGATCACGCCGGAATTTCTCGACGCGGCGCTCGGCGTGGTTCGTCGTCTCGGCTTCGAGCTGGTCTCGCTCGCGGAAGCGCGGCGCAGGCTCGTCGAGGGCGGGCCGCGTTTCGCCGCGCTGACCTTCGACGACGGCTACCGCGACGCGCGCGAATTCGCGCTTCCCGTGCTCGAGCGGCACGAAGCGCCGTTCACGACGTTCTTCGCGGTCGGCTTCATCGAGCGCACGGCGCGGCTGTGGTGGCTGGAGCTGGAGGAATCGCTGCGCTGGCACGACGAAGTCTCGATCGAGCTTCCCGGCCTCGCGCTGCGCCTCAAGACCCGCAGCGCCAAGCAAAAGGCCGCCGCCTTCGACCGCATCTACTGGGCGTTGCGGGCGCGCCCCGAGGCGGAGATGCTGGACGCGATCGGCGCGTTGGCGCGCCAGGCCGGAGTAGGCAGCGCTTCGCTCGCGGACGCTCTGTTCATGGACTGGAAGGAGGTCGCCGCGTTCGCCGGCCATCGGCTGGTCGCCGTGGGCGCGCACTCGATGACCCACCGCATGCTCGCCAAGTCGCCTGAATGGTTGGCGCGCGAGGAGATGGCGGGCTCGAAGGCGACCTTGGAGTCGCGGCTCGATCTCGACGTCGACGCCTTCGCCTATCCCGTCGGCGACGCTTCCAGCGCGGGACCGCGCGAATTCGAGCTGGCGCGGCGGGTCGGCTTTTCCTGCGCGGTGACGACGCGTCCGGGCATGCTGTTCGCCGAACACGCGGGCCACCTGACCGCGTTGCCGCGCGTTTCCGTCAATGGCCTGTGGCAAAACCCGGCGGCTTTGGAAGTGCTGCTCTCCGGCGCGCCCTTCGCGCTGTGGAATCGCGGCCGGCGCCTCAATGTCGATTGAGGGCGCGAGGGCGCCGGCGCGGATTCTCGTCCGCCCGGCGCCGCCCGGACCGTAAACCGCCGGCGACGACCAACCAACCGAGGAAGGACGCCCGATGAAACGCCTCGCCGTCCTATCGCTGCTGCTGCTCGCCGCCGCCGCCGGGCCGATCGGCTCGCCGGCGTTCGCTCAAGGCCGACAGTCCTGGGATGGCGCCTGGGCCGGCGGCTGGAGCGGCGCAACGGGCGCGCAGTTTATTTTCGCCGGCGACGACGTGATCGGCGTCTACTGGCGCGACGATTACGTCGACGACGCAAAAGGGTCCGTGTCGCCGGACGGCGCGACGGCGACGATCACATGGCCGCTGGGCGAAGCCGTCTTGACCCGCACGGGCCCCGCCAGCGCCCGCGTGACGGTGCGCGAGCCGGGCCGCCCGGCGGCGTCGTTCGCGGTGAAGAAGGATTGAGCGGACCCCGCGCCGAATTCGTCGCCGCTCCCCCGTCCGCGGCCGGCCGCCGGCGTCACCCGCGCGGGTCGGGGCGCTCCATCCATCGGATCAGCGGCGCCATCGGCGCGATCCAGGCCAGACCCAAGACGACATAGCCGAGCGCCTGCGCCAGCGGCGGCGCCTCCCGCAGCGGGCGCGACTGGGCGATCGCCATCGCGATCATCGCGTAGCAGCCGACGAAGGCGACCATGGCGACGCCGCCGATCAATTTGCGCCCGCGCGCGGACATGGCCGCCCCTCCTCGACAACTCGGCGCGCCGGCGATTTGCGGCGGCGAACGCGACCGCTTATGTCTTGGCGCGCGCGAGGACGCAAGCCGAGCGACGACCATGCTCCAGCGAGATTCCAGGGCGGCGGCGCCGATGACGGCGGTCGATCTCGACGCGGCCATGGCCGATCGGCGCGGCGCCCGCGAGCGCCGAACGCGATGAAGATTCCCCTTTCGAATTGGGCGCTGGCGCCCACGTCGCGCCTGCGGGCGGTGGTGCGCTCCAGCGAACTGTCGCTGGTCGTCGTCGCGGTCGTCGTCGGCGTTCTGGCCGGCCTCGGCGTGGCGGCGATGAGCGAGCTCGTCGACGTCGCGCACGTCGTCATCTACGGCATCCCGTTCGACGTGCGATTGAGCGCGGCGGCGCGGGTTGCGCCCGCCGCCGCCTTCGCCGCGCTGCCTCTCGGCGGCCTCGCCGTCGGGCTGATCGAAGCCTGGCGGCGCGTCCGCAAGCTGCCGCGCCCGGTCGATCCGATCGAGGCCAACGCGCTGCGCGGCGGCCGCATGGCGATGGGCGAAAGCTTGATCGTGTGCGCGCAAACGGTGATCTCCAACGGCTGCGGCGCGTCGGTCGGGCTCGAATCGGGCTACGCCCAGATCGGCGGCGCCATCGCTTCGCGCCTCGGCCTGGCGCTGCGGCTGCGCCGCCAGGATTTGCGCCTGCTGGTCGGCTGCGGCGCCGGCGGCGCGATCTCGGCGGCGTTCGGCGCGCCGCTCACCGGCGCCTTCTACGCGTCGGAGCTGATCATCGGCGCCTATTCGCTCGCCAACGCCGGCCCGATTTTCGCCGCCGCGCTGGCGGCGACCTTGACCACCAAGGCGCTGCTCGGCGCGCCCTACGTCATCGTCGCCCCGCCGGTCGCGCCGTTGGCCCTCGGCCATCACCTCGTGCTGGTCGCGTTGGGTCTGATATCGGCGGCGATCGGCGTCGGCGCGATGCGCGCCGCCGCGTTGCTCGAACGCGGCTTCGCGGCGACGCGCGCGCCGCGCTGGACGCGCCCCGCGCTCGGCGGGCTCGTGCTGGCGTGCATGGCGCTGTATACGCCGCAAATGCTCGGCGCCGGACACGGCGCGATCGGGCTCGACTTTTCGGCGACGCTTTCGGCGGCGACCCTGGCGACGCTGCTTGGCCTCAAGCTGAGCGCGAGCCTGCTTTCGCTCGCGTCGGGCTTTCGCGGCGGCCTGTTCTTCGCCTCGCTGTTCGCCGGGGCGCTGCTCGGCGAGCTCTACGCGCTCGGCGTCGCCGCCGCGCTGCCGACGCTCGGGCTCGACCCGACCGCCTGCATCATGGCGGGCATGGGGACGCTGAGCGTCGCGGTGGTCGGCGGACCGCTGACCATGACCTTTCTGGTGCTGGAGAGCACCGGCGACCTCGGCGTCGCCGGCGGCGTGCTGGCGGCGTGCATCGCCACGAGCCTGGCGGTGCGGGCGACCTTCGGCTACTCCTTCGCCACGTGGCGCCTCCACTTGCGCGGCGAATCCATTCGCGGCGCGCAGGACGTCGGCTGGCTGCGCGACCTGACCGTCGCGCGCCTGATGGTCCGCTCCCCGCCGACGACGCCGGCCGAGGCGTCGCTGCGCGCGTTTCGCGCCGCCTATCCCTTGGGAAGCGCGCACGTCGTCGTCGCGGTCGACGAAGCGGGACGCTACCGGGGGCTGGTTCTCGTGGCCGAGGCGCACGCCGCGCCCCTGGAGGAGAACGACGACGGCGGCCCGATTTCGGCCGTCGCGCGGCTGCCGGAAACGACCCTGCATCCTGACGTCGACGCGCGCACCGCGCTGGCGATCTTCGACGCCGCCGAGACGGACACGCTCGCCGTGACCGAGCGCGAAACCGGCCTCGTCGTCGGGCTGCTCGGCGAAGCCTTTGCCGCGCGCCGCTACTCGCAGGAGGCCGACCAGGCGGCGAGAGGCGTTCTCGGCGGGGGGTAGGGGCGGGGCGCGCGCGGCCGCAGCGGCGCGGTCGACGGCCGAGGATTTATTTCGGCTGTTGCAAGGCGCGCTCGAGGGCCATGCGGATGAAGCGCTGATAGGGAATCCCGGCGCGGCTGGCGCGGTTGCGCACGGCTTCGAGGAGTTGCGCGGGCAAACGGAGATTGACCGACTTGTCCTTGGGCTTCAATTCGAAATGCACCACTTGGCCGCCGGAAAGATCGTAATCGCTGAGGTCGGCTGCATCGACGAACCGTTCGGCTTCCTCGTCGGTCCTAAAGGTCGGGATTGTCTTCTTCATAATTGGCCGCCTCTCCGCGATGCATATAGCGCGGTTTCCGATCAAATTGAATTGGCGCCGTCATTGCGAGGAGCCCGAGCGTAGCGAGGGGGACGAAGCAATCCATGGCGCCGCCACGTTCCTTTCCCCCTGGATTGCTTCGTCGCCCTGTTAGGGCTCCTCGCAATGACGGATAGCGCTGCCGATTGCTGAGAGGTCGTTAGCCGCGCTCTCTTCTCACCCCAGCGCCTGATCCAGGTCCGCGATCAAGTCCGCTGCGTCCTCCAGCCCGATCGACAGCCGCACCACATCCGGCCCGGCGCCGGCGGCGGACTTCTGCGCGTCGCTGAGCAAGCGGTGGCTGGTCGAGGCGGGGTGGACGACCTGCGAGCGGGCGCCGTCGATGGCGGCGCCGTGGGAGAACAACCGCAGCTTCTCGACCAGCGCAACGCCCGCCGCGTAGTCGCCCTTGACGCCGAACGCGAAGACGCCGCCGGCGCCGTTGGGGCAATAGCGCCGCGCCAGCTCGTGATCGCGGCTGTCGGGCAGGCCGGCGTAGGAAACCCAGCCGACCTTCGCATGGCCTTGCAAATGCCTGGCCACCGCCAGCGCGTTGTCGCAATGGCGCTGCATGCGCAGCGACAGCGTTTCGATCCCGGTGAGGATCAGAAACGAATGGAACGGCGAGATCGCTGGCCCGAGATCGCGCAAGCCCAGCGCGCGGCAGCCCATCGCGAAGGCGAAATTGCCGAAGCTCGCGGCGAGCGTCATGCCGGCGCATTCGGGCCGCGGCGCCGACAGCATGGGATAGCGCGGATCGCCGATCCAATCGAACGAACCGCAGTCGACGATGACGCCGCCCATCGCATGGCCGTGGCCACAAAGATACTTGGCGGCGGAGTGGACGACGATGTCGGCGCCGTGGTCGATCGGGCGGATGAGATAGGGCGTCGCCAGCGTGTTGTCGACGATCAGTGGAATCTTGGCCGCCTTGGCCACGCCAGCGACGGCCTCGATGTCGGCGACGCCGCCGCCGGGATTGGCGATCGACTCGATGAAGATCGCCTTGGTCTTATCGCCGACCGCCGACTTGACGGCGTCGAGATCGTCCGGGTCGGCCCATTTGACCTGCCAGCCAAAGTTCTTGAAGGCGTGGGCAAACGCGTTGATCGAACCGCCGTAGAGCTTGGTCGAAGCGACGAATTCGTCGCCGGGCTGCATCAGGCTATGGAACGCGATCGCCCGCGCGGCGCAGCCCGAGGCGACCGCGACGGCCGCCGGCGCGCCCTCCAGCGCCGCGACGCGCTCTTCCAGCGCCGCGGTCGTCGGGTTGGCGACGCCGGCGTCGATGTCGCCGAACGCCTGCAGGCCAAACAGCGAGGCGGCGCAGTCGACGTCGTCGAAGACGAAGGCCGCGGTCCGGTCGATCGGAGCGCCGCGCGCGCCGATGGTCGGATCGGGCTGCGCGCCGGCGTGGATCGACAGCGTCGAAAAGCCGGGTTCGTCGTTGCTCATGGTCCCCCCCTTTGGCGCCGGCGGCCCTATGTTGGCAAATTCGGCCGGGAAGGGGAAGGCGGCGTCCGGGATCGCGGCGCCGCAGCGCTCGATACGGTTAATCCGCCAATCGCTCGCCGGCGAACCTGCGCCGCCGGGCTGTAGCCGCGCTCGCCGAGCGCGGCGGGGGAGGGACCTCGGTCGGCGACCGCGGCGCCGGCCAATCGACGCAAGGCCGCGTTTGCCGATTGACGCCGCCTCGGCGCCGACGCACCATTCGCTTCATGTCGCGTCCGCAGCCCAAGTTCGAGATCACGCCCGACATTCTGCTCAGGGCCTATTCCATCGGCCTGTTCCCGATGGCGGAGAGCCGCGAAGCGGAGACTCTGTTCTGGATCGAGCCCGAGGAGCGCGGCGTCTTTCCGCTCGATCGGCTGATCGTCTCCAAGAGCCTGGCCAAGGCGGCGCGTTCGGATCGCTTCGTCATCAGCGCCGACCGCGATTTTTCCGGCGTGATCGAGGCCTGCGCGAAGCGCGACAAGACCTGGATCAACGCGGAGATCGTGCGCCTCTATGGCGAACTCCACGCGCGCGGCCATGCCCATTCGGTCGAGGCCTACCAGGACGGCGAGCTGGTCGGCGGGCTCTACGGGGTGAGCCTCGGCGCCGCGTTCTTCGGCGAGAGCATGTTCCATCTCGCGCGCGACGCTTCCAAGGTCGCGCTGGTCCACCTCGTCGCGCGGCTGCGCCTGGGCGGCTTTCGCCTGCTCGACGCGCAGTTCGTCACGCCGCATCTGGCCGCGCTCGGCGCGGCGGCGATTTCGCGCGAGACGTACCGGCGCCGATTGAGCGCGGCGATCGACGCGCCGGCCGATTTCGGCGCGTGGCCGGCGCATCGGCCGATGAGCGGGGCTCAGGCTCTGGCGCTCGCGGCGCCGCGACGCTGACGGCACGAAGATTGCTTCGTCTTCGGGACGTCGCAACGGCTTGACAGGGGTGGCGAAATGGGAGCCGGCGGCTCTTTCGACGAGATGGGCCTGGGCGGCGAAACCGTGCGCCCGCTCTACCGCGAGGTGGCGCGCTGGCTGCAGGAGGCGCCGCCCGAGCTGCTCGCCTCGCGGCGCGCCCAGGCCGAATACATGTTTCGCCGCATCGGCATCACCTTCGGCGTTTACGGCGACAAGGACGCGGCGGAGCGGCTGATCCCGTTCGACATCGTGCCGCGCCTGATCTCGCGCGCCGAGTGGACGCGCCTGGCGGCGGGGCTGACGCAACGCGTCAACGCGCTCAACCTGTTCTTGAAGGACGTTTACGGACCCCGCGCGATCCTGAGGGAGAACATCGTTCCCGAGGAACTGGTGCTGCGCAACCCCTATTATCGCCCCGAGATGATCGGGCGCCGCGCGCCGCACGACGTCTGGATCCATATCGCCGGCATCGACATCGTGCGCGTCGACGAGGACGCGTTCTATGTGCTCGAGGACAACGCGCGCACGCCCTCTGGGGTCTCCTACATGCTGGAAAACCGCGAAGTGACGATGCGGCTGGCGCCCGACCTGTTCGCGCGCCACCGCGTCGCTCCCGTCGACCACTATCCCGACGAACTGCTCGCCTGCCTGCGCTCGGTGACGCCGCGCCCGAGCGCCGGCGACGCGACCATCGTGCTGCTGACGCCGGGCCCGCACAATTCCGCCTATTACGAACACTCGTTCCTCGCCGACAAGCTCGGCGTCGAACTGGTCGAGGGCCGCGACCTGTTCGTCGACGAAGACGTCGTCTTCATGCGCACGACGCTGGGGCCGAAGCGCGTCGACGTGATCTATCGCCGGGTCGACGACGATTTCCTCGATCCGCTGGCGTTCAATCCGGATTCGCTGCTCGGCGCGCCCGGCCTGGTCGGCGCCTATTTGGCGGGCAACGTGACGCTCGCCAACGCGATCGGCGCCGGCGTCGCCGACGACAAGGCGATCTACAGCTACGTTCCCGAACTGATCCGCTTCTATCTCTCCGAGGAGCCGTTGTTGCCGAACGTGCCGACCTATCGCTGCCGCGAGCCGGAAGCGCTGAAATTCGTCCTCGAGCGGCTCGATCAGCTGGTGGTCAAGGAAGTGAACGGGTCGGGCGGCTACGGCATGCTGGTGGGGCCGCACGCCAGCCCGCCGCAGCGCGAAATATTCGCCGCCAAGCTGAAGGCGGACCCGGCCAATTACATCGCCCAGCCGACGCTGGCGCTGTCGACCTGCCCGGCCTCGTTCGAGAGCGGCATATCGCCGCGCCACGTCGATCTCAGGCCGTTCGTGCTCTCCGGCGCCAACGGTGTCCGCATCGTGCCTGGCGGCCTCACCCGCGTCGCGTTGACCAAGGGCTCGCTGGTCGTCAATTCGAGCCAGGGCGGCGGCACCAAGGACACCTGGGTCGTCGACGACGACCCGGCGCCGGGGGAGGGTTGAAGCGATGCTGGCGCGCACCGCTGACAACCTGTTCTGGCTCGCGCGCTCGATGGAGCGCGCCGACTTCACCGCGCGCATGATCGAAGCGACGCTGCGCCTGGAATATATGCCCCGCAGCGGCGTCGACGATCCGGCGGTCGAATGGGCCGGCGCGCTCAACGCCGTCGGGGCCTTCGACGCCTTCCACGCCGTGCGCGACAAAATCGACGAGGCGAGCGCGATCGATTTTCTCGCCTTCGACCGCGCCAACGCGTCCTCGATCTGCAATTGCGTGGAGAACGCGCGCGCCAACGGCCGCGCGGTGCGCACCGCGTTGACGGTGGAGACCTGGACCGCGATCAACGACGCCTGGCTCGAACTGAAGCGCTTCGAGGCGACGCGGCGCGCCGGCAAGGACCTCGACCGCGTGGCGCTGGCGCGCTTCGTCGACTACGTCAAGAAGGCCTCGCTCGATTTCGACGGCGCCTGCTACCGCACCATGCTGCGCAACGACGCCTATTGGTTCAACCGGCTCGGCGTCTTCGTCGAACGCGCCGACAACACCGCGCGCCTGCTCGACGTGAAATACCATCTGCTGCTGCCGTCGAGCGAAAAGATCGGCGGCTCGCTCGACTATTTCCAGTGGGTGGCGATCCTGCGCGCGGTTTCGGCCGCCACCGCGTATCACTGGGTCTATCGCGATCGGGTCAAGCCGTGGCTGATCGCCGACCTGCTGATCCTGAAGTCGGCGATGCCGCGCTCGCTGATCTTCTGCTATGAAGCCATCGATGGGGCGCTCGGTTCGCTGGCGCGCGAGAACGGCCGCAGCGGCGCCGCGCAACGTCAGGCGCGCGCCATGCTGAGTTCGCTCGAGCGCGCCAGCATGGACGAGATCTTCCAGGGCGGCCTGCATGAGTTCGTCACCGCGTTCATCGAGGACAACGCGCGGCTCGCCACGACGATTTTCGAGCAGTATCTCTTCGACTGACGCGCCGCGACGGTCGATCGGGAGACAACGAAGCGAAGGGCCGTCATGGCGACGCCGAGCGAAGCGAGGGGGAAGCAATCCATAGTTCAGCCGCCGCATGGATTGCTTCGTCGCTGCGCTCCTCGCAATGACGGACCATTTGATGTCATCGCCAACGCGAGAAAATAAGCGACGCCGCGCATGCGAATCAGAATCTCCCATCAAACGACCTACGCCTATGCGCCGGCGGCGCGCTCCGTCATCCAGAACCTGAGGCTGACGCCGCGCAGCTTCGAGTCGCAATACGTGCTGCGCTGGCGCGTCGGCGTCGACGTCGACGGCTCGCTGCGCCAGAGCGAGGATTCGCTCGGCAACATCGTGCACGCGTTTTCCTATCAAGGCATGATCGAGCGCTTCACCGTCTCCGCGGTCGGGGAAGTGGCGACCAGCGATGCGGTCGGCGTCGTGCGCGGCGCGGTCGAGCCGCTGCCGGCGCAAATGTTCCTGCGCGCCAGCCGACTCGCCGAGGCCAATGGCGTCTTGCGCGAATTCGCCCACGAGGCGACCGGCGCGGCCTCCGACGCCATCGAGCGGCTGCATCGCCTGATGGACGCGATCCACGCCGCGATGGCGTTCGATCCCGACGCGACGGAGGGGAAAGGCGGCGCCGGCGAGGCTTTCGCGTTGCGGCGCGGCGGCGCCAGGGACTACGCGCAGATTTTCATCGCCTGCGCGCGCTGGCTCGGCGTCCCCGCGCGCTTCGTCAGCGGCTATCTCGCCCCTCCCGACGCGCCGCCGCCGCAAGGGCTCTACGCCTGGGCCGAGGCCGAAGCGCCGGGGCTCGGCTGGATCGCGTTCGACGCGGTCCGCAATCAATGCGCCGATGACGCCTACGTCCGCGTCGCCGTCGGCTTCGACGCCCTCGGCGCCGCGCCGTTCCGCGTCGCCCAATCGGGCGGCGGCGGCGAGAAGTCGACGCCGCGGTGATGATCGAGCAGGCGGCGGGGCAGAACCAGAATTGAAGGGACTCTGTCCGGGAGGTTCGACGCAGCGCCGCAGGCGGACAAGGAATTGGCATGGTGCGCACGCGGCGGCGCCGATCGCCGGCGTTCGCGAGGCGCCGACATCTCGTTCAATCCGAGACATACCTATGAATCAGCGCGTTGATCAGCGTCTGGTACGGCACGCCCTCTTGCAGCGCGCGAGATTTGAGGCGGGTCAGGTCGCGTCTGGGCACGCGGAGGGAGATTTTGGCGCGCTCGTCGGTCATCGCCGCCCGCGCCATCGACTCGATTTCGCGCTTGCGCGCGGGGGTCAGCCGGCTCTTGAACGGCGCGTCGCTGGTCTCGAAGGATTGAATGAGCGCGTGCTCTTCGGCGTCGAGAGATTTGCCGACTTCAGGCGTCTTGGTCATGGGCTTCACCGGGGAAATAGTGGGCCTTGAGGCGCCGGCTGGGAAAAACGGTCTTGAGGAGTATCCCTTCCGGCGTTCGAACGTAGGGGACCGCATAGACATAGGCCTTCGCGAGGACGACGAGCATGCGCTGGCCAGGATATTTCTCCGCATTCGGATGTTCGATATCGTCGAGAAGTCCGCCGCTTTCGATTGCGGCGACGATGTCCTCGAAACAGATGTTTCGCTTGGCGTCGGACTTGAGGTCCCGATTCTTCTCCGGGCTCCACGCGATCGTCTTCATATCGCCATTGTATGGACAGAGTAAGGCGCGTCAACTCCTTCTCTGGTCGGGTCAACCTCCCCCCTCGCGCCGCCGCCCTCGCTTGGCGCCCCTATCGCGCGCCCTGGACGGTGGGCGCGCGAGCGGAATTCTTGACCAGGCGATAGCCGATTCGCTCGTCGGTCAGGAGGATCCGCGGGGCGTGAGGGTCGTCTTCGATCTTCTGGCGCAAGCCCCAGACCGCGGCGCGCAGCGCCGGTCTGTTGCTGCAATAAGGCTCGCCGTTCGCCGGTTCGAGGAACCTCGGATAGGGAACGACGCGCCCGGCGCCGCGCGTCAGCAGCGCCAGGATTGCAAATTCGGTCGGCGTCAGCCGGATCGGCTCGCCGCTGCGCGTCACCGAGCGGTCGAGGATGTCGATGTCGAGATCACCGCAACGATAGGCCGCCGTCTCGCCGCGCGCCTTGAGGCTGCGACGCAACAGCGAACGGATGCGCGCCAGCAATTCGCCGGTGCGCAAGGGTTTCTCGACATAGTCGTCGGCGCCGAGATCGAGCGCGGCGACGAGGTCGGCCTCGGCGCGCCGGCCCGAAAGCGCAATCACCGGAACGTCCGAGCCGCGACGGATCTCAGCGATCCCTTGCTGGCCCCGCGGGTCGGAACGGTCGAGGTCGAGGACGATCAGCTCGGGACGAAGCGCGGCTTGCGCCTGGATCGCCGTCGCCGCCTCGGCGGCGAAGAACGCCTGATAGCCCTCGGCCGCCAAGATCGACCTCAGCAGCCTCTGGATCGGCGGCTCGACGGCGACGACGAGGATGCGGGCCTTGTGGGGCTTCATGCGCGCAGCCATCGCCATCGCTCCCGCCGGGCCGAGGGCCGAGCGCCGGGGCCGCGTGGCCTTAGCGCCCCCGGCGATCCGCCGCCGCGGCTATTTCTTCGGAAACGCCTTCTCCAGCGCAAGATTGAGCTCCAGCACGTTGACGCGCGGCTCGCCGAAAATTCCGAAGGTTCGAGGCGTCGTCTGCTGCGCGACGAGGGCGGCGACCTGCTCGGGGGGACGCCGCGCGCCTCGGCGACGCGTCGAACCTGAAGATTGGCGTTGGCCGGCGTGATGTCGGGATCGAGGCCGGAGCCCGAGGTCGTCAGCATGTCCGAGGGCACGAGCTTGCCGGCCAGGTCCGGCTCCGCTTCGTCCAACGCCTTGCGGTCCGCGGTCAGGCGGTCGGCGAGGGCCTTGCTGGTCGGCCCCAGGTTCGAGGCCGTGGTGTTGGCGGCGTTGTAGGGCGCGTCGATCGTCTTCGAGGGATCGTCGGGATGGGCGGGATCCTGCGCCTGGGTCGCCGAAGGTCGGCCGTGGAACCACTGCGGGTCGCTCCATAGCTGGCCGATCAGCCGGGAGCCGAGGATCGCGCCGTCGGCGGTCTTTTCCAGGCTGCCGTTGGCCTGCGCCGGCATCAGCCCCTGGCCGACGCCGGTGAGGGCGAGCGGATAGGCGAAGCCGCAAAGCACGAACGTCACCACGGAGACGCGCACCGCGCCGCTGACATAGCCGAGCATGTCGTTTTTCCTTTCAGACCAGGGGCGCAATCAGGAGATCGATCAGCTTGATGCCGACGAAGGGCGCGACGAGGCCGCCGACGCCGTAGATCCACAGGTTGCGGGAAAACAGGCTCTCCGCGGTTTCGACGCGGAATCGCACGCCGCGTAGCGCCAACGGGATCAGCGCCGGAATGATCAGCGCGTTGAAGATCAGCGCCGAGAGAATCGCGCTGTGCGCCGTCGCCAGGCCCATGACGTTCAGCGCCGCCAGACCGGGCAGCGCGACGATGAACATCGCGGGAATGATGGCGAAGTACTTCGCCACGTCGTTGGCGATCGAGAAGGTCGTCAACGCGCCGCGGGTGATCAGCATCTGCTTGCCGATGGCGACGAGGTCGGTGAGCTTGGTCGGATCGGAATCGAGGTCGACCAGATTGGCCGCCTCCTTGGCCGCCGTCGTTCCCGAATGCATCGCCAGGCCCACGTCCGCCTGCGCCAGCGCCGGGGCGTCGTTGGTGCCGTCGCCGGTCATGGCGACCAGCCGTCCCTCGCTCTGCTCGCGGCGAACCAGGATCAGCTTCTCCTCGGGCGGCGCCTCGGAGATGAACTCGTCGACGCCCGCCTCGGCCGCGATGGTTCGCGCGGTGATCGGATTGTCGCCGGTGACCATGATGGTGCGGATCGCCATCTTGCGCAGCTGCTCGATGCGTTGACGAATGCCAGGCTTCAACGCGTCGGCGAGGGCGACGACGCCCAGAATGTCGCCGTCGACACTGACGGCGAGCGGCGTCGCTCCCTTTTCGGACACCCGATCGGCGATCTTCTGCAGGTCGGCCGGCGCCGCAGCGTGGAACGACTCGGCCGCGTGGCGAACGACGGCGCTCACCGCGCCCTTGCGGACGACCCGTCCGTCGGCGAGGTCGATGCCGCTCATGCGGGTCTGCGCCGAGAAATCCAGACCCTTCGCCCGATCGAGACCGGGCGACGCCTCGGCGCCGCGCGCGAGACTGGTCGACAGGACCGATCGTCCTTCCGGCGTCGTGTCGAAGTAGGAGGCGAGGAAGGCAGCCTGAACCAAGTCCTTCTGCTGACGCCCCGCCGCCGCGATGAAATCGCTCGCCTGGCGATCGCCGGTGGTGATGGTCCCGGTCTTGTCGAGAATCAGCGTCTGGACGTCGCCGGCCGCCTCGACCGCCTTGCCCGACATCGCCAGCACGTTGAACCGCATGGTGCGGTCGATGGCCGCGATGCCGATCGCCGAAAGCAGCGCGCCGATGGTCGTCGGGATCAGCGCGACGAGCAACGCCACGAGGTCGGCGACGTTGATCTGCGCCTGCAAATAAGTCGCCACCGGCGCGATCGTCGCCACGACGATGACGAAGATCAGCGTCAGAATCGACAGCAGCACGGTCAGCGCGATCTCGTTGGGCGTCTTCTGCCGCTTGGCGGCTTCGACGAGGCGGATCATCCGATCGAGGAACGAGTGGCCGGGGTCGGCGGTGACGCGGAAGACCAGCCAGTCGGAGATGATCGTCGTCCCGGCGGTGACCGACGAGAACATGTCGGTTCCCGTCTCCTTGAGCACCGGCGCGGATTCGCCGGTGACCGCGGACTCGTTGACGTACGCGACGCCCTCGACGACCTCGCCGTCGGCGGGGACGACGCCGTCCTTCTCCACCCTGACGAGGTCGCCCTTGCGCAGGGCGGTGGCCGCAATGGTCTCGACGCGTCCGCCGGCGAGCACGCGCTTCGCCTGCAGGTCGGCGCGGGTCTGGCGCAGCGCGGCGGCCTTCGCCTTGCCGCGGCCTTCGGCCAGCGCCTCGGCGTAGTTGGCGAACCAGACGGTCAGGACGAGGATGGCCGTCACCACGCCGTTGTAGAAACGCGAGGCGCTCGTCGGTCCGAACAGGTCGGGAACGAAGGTCAGCGCCAGGGTCAGCAGCGCGCCGAGCCAGACGACGAACATCACCGGGTTGCGGATCTGGACGCGCGGGTCGAACTTGACCAGCGAGTCCTTGAACGCCTGCCACAGCAGTTCGGAGGTGTAGGCGCTCTGCGGCGCCACGCCGCGAAATTCAGGGCCGAGCGCGCCGCTCTTCGCAGGGGTTTGGTGTTTCTGTGCCATAACGTGTCTCCAGCAACGACGTTCAAGTCGCGTGCGACGGCTAGAAGGTGAGTCCGCTGTTCATCGCGAAGAACTCGGCGATGGGGCCTAAGACCAGCGCGGGGAAGAAGGTCAGCGCGCCGACGATCAGGATCGTCGCGAACCAGAACGCGCCGAAGGCGACGGTGTCGGTGCGCAGCGTGCTGGTGGTCGCGGGCGTCGTCGGCTTGCGCGCGATCGAACCGGCGACCGCCAACAGGAAGATGATCGCGGGATAGCGGCCGAGGAAGATGACCGCGGCGATCGCTAGGTTGAACCAAGGCGTGTTGGCGTTGAGGCCCGCGAAGGCCGAGCCGTTGTTCGCCGCGCCGGAGCTGAAGGCGTAGAGAACCTCGGAGAAGCCGTGGATGCCGGCGTTGCCCAGCGAGGACACGGCGTAAGGCGCCAGCATCGACCAGGCGGTCGGCGTGAGGATGACCAAGGGATGGATGAGCAGGGCGAGCGAAACCAGGATGATCTCCGGCTTCTCGATCTTCTTGCCCAGGAACTCAGGCGTGCGTCCGACCATCAGCCCCGCCACGAACACGGCGATGATTCCGTAGATCAACGCGTTGAGGAAGCCGACGCCCTTGCCGCCGAACACGCACTGCAGCATCATTTGCCCTAAGAACGAGATGCCGGGCAGCGGCGTGTAGCTGTCGTGCGCGGAGTTGACCGCCCCGGTGGTGAAGGCCGTGGTGACCGCCGCGAACAATCCGCTCCCCGAGACGCCGAAGCGGACTTCCTTGCCCTCCATGTTGCCGCCGGGTTGGTCGACGGTCGCCGCGCTCTCGACGCCGGCGTTCGCCAGCATCGGCGCGCCGTGCTGCTCGGGAAGAACGCAGAGCAGCAGGAACAGCACCATCAGCGAGCCCATCACGCCGTAGAGCACCCAGCCCTGGCGACGGTTGCCGATCATTTCGCCGAAGGTGACGACGATCGAGGCCGGCAGCAGCGCCATCATCACGATCAGGATGATGTTGGTGATCGGCGTCGGATTCTGGAAGGGATGCGCGGCATTGACGTTGTAGAAGCCGCCGCCGTTGGTGCCCATGAGCTCGATCGTGCCCTGCGAGGCGACCGGCCCGACCACGATCGATTGGTCGGTCCCTTGCAGGGTGTGGACGGCGACGCTGGCGTCGAGGGTCTGCACGCAGCCCGAAGCGATCATCACGATGGCGACCAGGAAGCAGATCGGCATCAGCACGCGGGTGATGAAGCGGACGAAATCGCGATAGAAATTGCCGAGGTCGGAACCGCCGTTCTTGACGGTGAAGGCGCGAATCCACGCCATCGCGACGACGAAACCGGTCGTCGCCGAGGTGAACATCGGGAAGGTGATGCCGCCCATCTGGCTGAAGTTCGACAGCGTCGACTCGCCGCCGTAGCTCTGCCAATTGGTGTTGGTGACGAAGCTGACCGCGGTGTTGAACGCCTGAAGCGGGTCCATCGCCGAGAAGCCCAACTGGTTCAGCGGCAGGCGATCCTGAAGAACGTAAATGGCGTAGATGATCAGCGCCATCACCATGTTGGTGGCGAGCATATGGAAGGCGTAGACCTTCCAGTTCATCGCCTGGCTGGTGACCTTGCGGCCGATGAGGAAATAGATGGCGTTGTCGATCGGATCGAAAAACCGGTCGAACCTGGTCTTCTGCCCCATGTTGATGCGGGCCATGTAGCGGCCGGTGGGGATGCTGAGCAGGAAGATGGCCGCCAGGGTGATGATGATCTGCAGCCAGCCGGAGGCAGTCATGGGAACTCCTTCGAAGCGCGAGGGCCTCTTGAGCGTAGGGTTCAGAATTTTTCGGGGTTGATGACCGCGTAGAACAGATAGATCACCAACAGCAGAACGAGCAGGGCGAGAACGTAGACCGATGCCATCGCGATCCCCTTTTGCGTTTCGGGCGGCGGGGCCGACCCGACGATGCTGAATTCAACGAGATTTGGCGCCGTTCGCGGCCTTCGCGGCGCCCGCGCCGTTCGCCGGCGCCGCCTGCGGCTTGGCGATGACGGTTTCCGCGAACTTCACAAAGCCGAACATCGCGGCGAAGCAGAGGATCAAAACGAAGAACATGAGAATGGTGATCGCCATGCGAGTTCCCCTAGTTGAAAACCAGACCTATGCGATAGAGCGCACACCTACGCTCTTCCATTTTCTTGCGAAAATGGGACGATATTATCGTAACACGCGTTTCAGCGCTCAGTTCGCGACAAATCCGACTCTGAATGCGCTAACTTTGGACACGATTACATCGGATGCTCATAAAGGCGCAATTCGTTTCGGGGGCGGTCCGCATAAGCAAGTCGTAAAGGGCGGCCGGTCGCGGCCGGTCACGACCGACACTTCAATTCGATGCGGTCGGGGACGAGGCGGATGACGCCGCCGCGCTCGGCGGCCTCGGACTTGGCGTAGCGGATCGCGGCGTCCTGGCTGGCGAACAGCCCGCCGCAAAGGCCGTGCGCCTCCTGGACGATCCAGCGGCCGCCGCCGTCGCGGCCGAGCACGAAACTTAATGGCTCGGAGGGGACTTCGTTTTCTTCGGCGTTCGGTTCGAACAAGCGACTCTCCATCGTCAGTGGGCGCTTTCGATCCCTGGCCGAATGGGGCGATCGGAACGCGACCGCGAGGGACCGGCGCCGCGGCGAAGATCGGCGGTTCGAGGGCCGAACCGCCGGCCGGCGCCTCGAACCGCTTCGCGCGCGCGCCCACGGGGGGAGGGATGGGCTCGGCGCGATCTTCATCTTCCCAAGCGTTCGCGCGGCTCGCCTGAAGTTCGCCGCGTCGACGATGCTGCCCCCAAACCGCGTAAAGGGTCCATGCCGAAGCGCGGCCCGGCGCATAAGCGGCCCATAAAGGCGCGTCGCTAAGCGCGCCGTCCTGGCCGACGACGTCCGCCGTCTTGGCGACGCCCCAATCGTTGCAAAGGGCGCCCCTCGGTGTAGGATGCGTCGCCGCCGGCGCCTTGGGGGCGCGCAAGCGGCCGACCGAAGCGGGTCGGCCGGTCGGCGCAGGCTTGGGGGGATCGGGCCGTGACGCTGCAGGCGAAGCTGATGTGGGCCGGCATAGCCGTGCTCGGGGCGATTTCGTTCGCCATCGTCGCGCTGACGCGCGGGGAGCCGGTGAACGCCGCTTGGCTGGTGATCGCCTCCATCTGCATCTACGTCATCGCCTATCGCTTTTACGGCCTCTTCGTCGCCAACGTCGCGCTCGGCGTCGACGTGACGCGGCGGACGCCGGCCTATCGGCGCAACGACGGCCTCGATTACGTGCCGACCAACCGCTACGTGCTGTTCGGCCACCATTTCGCGGCGATCGCCGGCGCCGGCCCGCTGGTCGGCCCCGTGCTGGCGGCGCAGATGGGCTATCTGCCGGGCACGCTGTGGATTCTCGCCGGCGTCGTGTTCGCCGGCGCGGTCCAGGACATGACCGCGCTGTTTCTGTCCACCCGGCGCGACGGCCGCTCGCTCGGCGACATGATCCGCTCCGAGATGGGCCCGGTCGCCGGCGGCGTCGCCGGGCTCGGCGTGCTGTTGATCTGCGTCATTCTGCTGGCAGTGCTCGCCCTGGTGGTGGTGAAGGCCCTGATGGGCAGCCCGTGGGGGACGTTCACGGTGTTCTCAACGCTTCCGATCGCGCTGATCATGGGCGTCTACGCGCGTTTCATCCGCCCTGGCCGCATCGGGGAGATGTCGGCCATCGGCGCGGTCCTGCTACTGTTGGCGCTGATCTTCGGCGGCGCCGTCGCCGAGAGTCCGGCGCTGGCGCCGTATTTCGATCTCTCCGGCGCGACGCTGGCGCTGGTCATCATCGGTTACGGCTTCGTCGCCTCGGTGCTGCCGGTGTGGCTGTTGCTGGCGCCGCGGGACTATCTCTCGACTTTCCTCAAGATCGGCACGATCGCGCTGCTGGCGGTCGGCATCGTCATCGTTCATCCCGATCTGCAGATGCCGGCGGTGACGCGCAACATCGACGGCAGCGGGCCGGTGTGGGCGGGCAGTCTGTTTCCGTTCCTGTTCATCACCATCGCCTGCGGCGCGGTGTCGGGCTGGCACGCGCTCATCGCCTCCGGCACCACGCCGAAGATGATCGAGAACGAGAGCCAGATCCCGTTCATCGGCTATGCCGGCATGTTGATGGAATTGCTCGTCGCGATCACGGCGATGATCGGCGCTTCCGTGCTTCATCCCGGCGTCTACTTCGCGATGAACAGCTCGGCGGGGCTCATCGGCTCAACCGCGGATTCCGCGGCGCAGGCGATCTCGTCCTGGGGCTTCGTCGTCGCGCCCGACGTCTTGACCCAGATCGCCCGCGACGTCGGCGAGAGCAGCATCCTGTCGCGCACCGGCGGCGCGCCGACGCTGGCGGTCGGCATGGCGAGCATCCTGGCGAGTTTCCTCGGCGGGCGCGCGCTGATGGGCGTCTGGTATCATTTCATCATTCTGTTCGAGGCGTTGTTCATCCTGACCACGGTCGACGCGGGCACCCGCGTGCTGCGCTTCATGATCCAGGATTTCGTCGGCGCCGTCGTCCCGGCGTTTCGGGATACGCGGTCGTGGGCCAACAATCTCATCGGCTCGGCGCTGGCGTGCCTGCTGTGGGGCTATATCCTCTATCAAGGCGTCATCGACCCCTATGGCGGCATTTACACGCTGTGGCCGCTGTTCGGCGCCTCCAACCAGATGCTCGCGGCGATCGCGCTGACGTTCTGCACCGTCGTGTTGTTCAAGATGAAACGCGAGCGCTACGCGTGGGTCACCATCGTTCCGGCCGCGTGGCTGCTGGTGACCACGGTCACGGCCGGGTTGGAGAAAGTCTTCAGCCCCGATCCCGCGGTCGGCTTCGTCAGCCACGCCTGGCGGTTCTCGGACGCGCTGTCGCAGGGCAAGGTTTTGGCGCCGGCCAAGGACCTGGAGACGATGAGCCGGGTCGTGTTCAACGACTATGTCGACGCGGCGCTGGCGGCTCTGTTCGTCGCCGTCGTCCTGGTGGTGTTGGTCTACGCGGCGATCGCCGTGCGCAAGGCGCTGGGCAGCGCCAACAGCACCGCGATCGAGATCGGCGGCGCGGCGATGGCGGGAGGAAGGCCTTGACGGAAGCGACGAGGCTCCGCTTCGCCTGCGAGATGGCGGTCAAGACCGCCCGCCTGATGGTCGGGGTCCCCGACTACGAAACCTATGTCGCCCATCGCCGCGCCAATCACCCGGGCCTGCCGATCATGACCTACACGGAATTCTTCCGCGAGCGCCAGGACGCGCGCTACGCGGTCGGCAAGGGGCGGTTTCGCGGGTGTTGCTGAAGATGGGGCGGGGGATTGGGGCTAGGGAATGACGGCGACGGCGTAATGCAATTGGGGAATTCGTATCATGTCCCCGTAATGGCGTAATGGAGACCACGGTACGTGACAATGTCACTGTAAACCTGAGAGGGGGGGGGAATTGTTCGGAACGACAATCTCGCTGCTAATAGCAGTCTATTGTGCCTATAATTTCGCTGCCGATGCAAAAAAGAACAAATGGTTTTGGGCGATTGTTGGCGGCCTCTGTTACGAGGCCACATACCAAGCGAGTGCGCTAGCTATATTTTATCTTACCGCTTATTTTACCGAGTTTGTTCTGTTTTCACGAGAGTTGATATTTAGAATAGAACTCTGTGTCTGTCTATATTTAGCGGCAGTTCTAACTAAGTTGCTAAAAAAGCGTTTCATCGTCGGCGATCCTCTTAAATTCGCGATCTTGATTGCCAATCTTCCCCGCGCCCGTTCCTTGCCTTTCAGGACAGCTAGCGCTGCAACGCTGGCCGCTTGCACAATATTAGCAATGGCCGCGTGGACGCTCTGGCCAGCCGTCAGTTCTACAATAAACGGCAGTTCTCGCATTAGTCTTGAAATTGATCGAGATCAGCCACCACAGGTTGTGGCGTCTGCTGAGGTGATTAACCGATCAATGACGGTGATTGCAAGACGCCTCAGAGAGTTCCGAGTTACAAACTGGACCTTGAGAGCGGAGGGAAATGATCGCATTGCCATAGACCTACCTGGAACTAAAGACTTGGAGGCGCTGACCGTAGCCAGATGGGTTGGCGTCTCGGCCAAACTCGATTTTCGCTTAGTCAACACGACGGTGAGTTTGAGTCCACAAGAGGTCATCCAGGGCCGGGTGCCGACGGACTCGGAGGTCCTCTACGAGCAGGAGGGCGGCCAGCGCGTTCCGATCCTTGTCTATAAGCAGACGCTGGTGGCGGGCGAGGACCTCGTCGACGCGCAGCCGAGCTTCGATGCGCGCACCGGCGAGCCCGACGTCAGTTTCCGCTTCAATCTGCGCGGCGGCCAGAAATTCGCCCAGGTCACCTCCGAGAACGTCGGCCGGCTGTTCGCGATCGTGCTCGACGGCAAGGTGATTTCCGCGCCGCGCATCGTGGGGCCGATCACCGGCGGCTCGGGGCAGATCACCGGCAATTTCACGGTCGAGCAAGCCAACAATCTGGCGGTGCTGCTGCGCGTCGGCACGCTGCCGGTAAAATTCAAATCGGTTAAAGTAAAGTGGACTGCGCCCTTCGGCTGAGACGCGAACCAAATTCAGTGACGCCGCATCGTTTTTGTCTCATTGTCATTACGGTGCTGCGCGCCGCGCGGATAACGGATAACCGATAACGGTGACGCGTGCATAAATCCCTATTTCGAAGTTTCCTCGGCCACTCCTCCCTGCCGATTGAGGCCGCGATTGCGAGCGGTGGGGGTCGCGGCCAAGGCTCACCTGAATAAGGGAATTATGCATGTGTCACCGTAATCCGTAATCCCGCATCGGAGCGGCGCGGTCATCGCGTAGCGACCGTAGGGAAGCGAAGGAGCCGCGCAGCGGCTTGACGGCGACGATCCGATGTGGCCGCCGGGGCCGAGGCGTGGGTTCTCCCGAGCTTTTCACTCGCGAATAACGATAACGGTGACATGTGCATAAATCCCCAATTCGAAGTCTCATCGGCCACTCCTCCCTGCCGATTGAGGCCGCGATTGCGAGCGGCGGGGGTCACGGCCAAGGCTCACTTGAATAAGAGAATTATGCATGTGTCACCGTAATCCCTATTAAGAGAATTATGCATGTGTCACCGTAATCCCGTAATCCCCGTAATCCCAATTCCGGCAGACCGGCGAACCGCGGGCATTACGCGGTTTCGGCGACAGCGCACACAAATCTCGCCTCATGAAATCTCGATGGCGGTCGCCTAGCGGAAGTGTGGTGCGCGGATTGTCGCCGTAATGCCGTAATGCTGTCGCCATAATGCGTAATGCGGGGGCGACCCTTCGGCTCTTCGGCGACGCGCTGCTATCGGCATATCCTTTGGTTCGTGCGGATGTGGCGGTCGCCAGTCGCGCGTTCGGGAGGAGGTCGGCATGGATGACATCGAAGACGTGATCCGCAGGCGGGCCTACGAGCTTTGGCAGCAGGCCGGCTGCCCGGAGGGACGCAGCGACGAATTCTGGCACGCCGCGCGAGCCGAAATGGCAGGCGAGGGCGCCGACGAGGCGCCGGCCGGCGATCTCGGCCCTCCGATCGAGGAGCGGCCGGCGGTCGCCGTTGAGCACGGAACCCCGGTCGGGACGCCGGGGGAGCGCATCGTCGAGCCGGGCGTCATCGACGAACGGAGCGCGGGCGCCGGCTGACCCTCAGCCGATCCACAGTCCTTCCAGCCGCACCTGCAAGCCATCTCCGCTACGGTTGATGTAGTTGACGAGCCCGCTGTGCCGCCATTGCAGCATGCAGCGCCGGGGTTGGAAGAAATATCGCCTGCCGATCGCGATTTCGGCGCGGGTCTGGGTGATCAGGCCTTCGTATCCCTCGGCGATATAATAGCCGATGTCCTTGAACCCCTTCTCGCGCGGGCCGAGCGGCCCGGTCACGCACCAGACGATCACGCCGGTGCGGCGATCGACCTCGACTGCCACGCCGCAATGGGTGATCGGGCAGCCGCAGGACATCCCGAGCGGGCGGCCGATCATCAGGTCGCCGACGGCGATCTCCATCTCGCGGGTGAGCATAGGGTTGTGCGGCAAGATGATTTCGCGCGGGCCGGGATCCTCGGGGAAATGCTCGAGGTAAAAGTCGAATTCCCGGCCCAGCGTATCGCGCCAGGTCGGCGCCGCGCCGCCAGCCGCAACGCCGGCGTCCTGCCGCGCGACCGGGGCGGAGACAGTTGGCGTAGCGAGCCGGTTCGCCGAACGCGCAATGCAGCGCTTGATCAGGTCCGGTCGTTTCTCGAGCTGCTCGGCCAGGGCGCCGCAGGTGCGGAAACCGCACAGGCCGCAGTTGGCGCCCGGAAGGTCGGCGGCGGTCAATTCTTGCGTGACAGACATGGTTTGTCATCCTCTTCGCAGCGTCGCCATCAGCGCCGCGCCGTGGCGATGCGCCTGAGGCCGCCGACCAGGGTCGGCAAAATGTCGATCGTCCGATCCACCTCCGCTTCGGTATTGAACCGGCCGAGCGTCAGCCTGAGCGCGCCGCGGGCTCGCAACGGGTCGAAGCCGAGCGCCCGCAGCACGTAGGACGGTTCCGCCGCGTGCGAGGCGCCGCACGCGCTGCCGGTGGACGCCATGATCCCCGCCTCGTCGAGCGCCAGCAGCAGCCGGATGGCCTCACCCTCCTGGCCGGCGAAGCCGAGGCAGACATGGCCGGGCAAACGCCGCTGCCGATGGCCGATCACGTAGGCTTGCGGACACGCCGACAGAATGCCCGCGATCAGCCGTTCGCGCAGCGCCGTCAGCCGCACGTTGTCGTCGGCCATCTCCGCGGCGGCCAGTTCCGCCGCGAGGCCGAAGCCGACGATGCCGGCGACGTTCTCGGTCGCCGAGCGCAGGCCGCGCTCCTGTCCGCCGCCGTGAATGATCGCGCTCAACGTCACGCCGTCGCGGACATAGAGCGCGCCGACGCCCTTCGGTCCGTGCAGCTTGTGCGCCGAGAGCGACAGCAGGTCGATCGGCTGTTCGGCGAGGTTGAACGGCGTCTTTCCCACCGCCTGCACCGCGTCGGTATGGAACAGCGCGCCGGCCTCGCGCGCCGCCTGGCCGATCTCGTTCACGGGCTGGATGGTCCCGATCACGTTGTTCGCCGCCATGATCGACACCAAGCGCGTCTGCGGCTTGACGCTGTCTCGGACATCAGAGGGATCGACCAGCCCGTCGCCATCGACCGGCACGCGGGTGACCGCGACGCCGCGCCGCTCCAGGACGCGCGCGGTTTCCAGAATCGCCGGATGTTCGATGGCGGACGTGATCAGACGCCCGGAACCGGACGCCCCGTCGGCGGCGGCAAGGGCGAGGTTGTCAGCCTCGGTGCCGCTGCCGGTAAAGACGATCTCGCGCGGGCGGGCGCCGATGAGGGCGGCCACCTGGGCGCGGGCGGTCTCCACGGCTTCCCTGGCCTGGCGGCCGAGCGTGTGCAGGCTGGAGGGATTGCCGAAAGCCTGGGCGTGCCAAGGCTCCATGGCCGCCACGACCCGCGGATCCACGGGTGTGGTCGCCGAGTTGTCGAGGTAGATCGCCATATCTACTCGCCCCGGTAGAAAATCTGGTTGTCCAGGGCGCGCACCACCCCGAAATGCGATTGCCAGCCGATCGTTTTCTTGCCCACGCAGATCGTGCAGGTGCCGACCGGAGGATTGCCGCGCAACGCCAGGTTTTCGTCCGCCTCCGGCGTGGCGGCGATCGCATCGGCGATCGGGTCGATGCCGATGCCGTACAGGGCGTTGACCTCTCGGATGCGGACGTTGGGCGCCGCTTCGAGGATGCGCGCTCGAAACACCTCCCGTTCCGCCTGCGACACGCGGTCGATCTTGGTCACCACGGCGATATCGGCGAGCGACAGCATCGGCCCGATCTTGCGCGGCAGGTTCATCCCGCTGGTCGCCTCGACCACGACAATCCCCAGGCCACCATCGACGTACGGCGAACAGCGCAGGCACAACCCGGCGGTTTCGACCAGCAGCACGTCGGCCCCCGACTTGGCGGCCCATTGCAGCGCGTCGCCCAGGACCATGACGTTGCAGTGGTCCGGGCACAGGTCCCCCGAGTAGACCTTGCGCGTCGGAATGCCGAATTCGCGGGCGAACTGTTCGTCTTCCTCGGCGAACTGGACATCGATTTTCAGGAAGGCGACCGACCAGCCGCGCCGCGCCAGACGCGGGATGACGTGACGCAATACAGCGGACTTGCCGGTTGTGGCGGTGCCGGCGCAAACGGCGATTTTCATGCCAGGCCCGCCGTTTCGAAATTGTCGATGCGTTCGCCCGAGCGGATGCGGTCGCGCAGGTCGGCCAGGACATCGTCCAGGCGGCCGACCATCGGCGCCAACTGACGCTCCCGCGCGTCGGTATGCAGGACCTGGGAGATCCGCCCGTCCTTCAGCACCAGCCGGTAGTCGGACAGCAGGGCGATGCGCGGGTCGTGCGTGACGAAAATGAAAATCTTACGATGGGCGCGCAGAAGTTCGAGCGCGCGCGAGCGGTTGATGCCGGCGTTCTCGACCTCGTCGAGCAGCACGATCGGGGTGTCGCAGATGATCGTTGCGTCGGCGATCAGCAGCGAGCGCGTCTGCCCCCCCGACAGCTCGGTCATCCGGCTGGAGAGCGAGATCGGTTCGCCGGTGAGTTGATTGGCGAAGTCCAGGGTCTGCCGCACCGCCTTTTCGATCTCGCCGGGGGAGGCGCGGCGAATGCCGGCGTGGGTGTGGAGGAACTCGTCGACCGGCAGGTCGGACAGGAACGTCGTGTGCTGGGTGATGAGCGCGATCGGGTTGCAGGCCGGATCGTCGCGGTATTCCTCGGGCGGCCGCTGGCCGTCGATCAGGATGCGGCGGCCGGTGGGGGTGTCGGCGTCGGCGAACAACTCGATATCGTTGATCAGCGTCGTCTTTCCCGAACCGGTGCGGCCCACCACGCTGACGACGTCGCCCATCTGAAGATCGAGACGATCGATCGCGTCCAGCGCGCCGTCGCGGCCGTGCCCGCCGAGGATGGAGATTTGCTGGATCTCGCCTTGCGCCGAACGATAGCGGCTGGACACGATGGCTGCGGCGGGACTACATCCATTCGCGCGACGTGCGTCTTGCGGCGGGCGAGCCGGTTGAGGGTTCGTCGGCAGAAGCAAACTCAGCATGATCGTCTCCTTGGTGACGCCCACCTGAGCGCAAGCCGCATGCCAAGCGCTAAGTCGTTATTTTGGCTGAATTTTCTTCCGCAGCGGGTTGGCGGTCTGCTGCTCCGGCAACAGGCGCCGCCGCGCCGCCGCTGCCCCAGCAGCAGCGGGCGGCGAGAACGCCGCGCCCGTCGATACGGGCCAAATGGCTGGCGAGGCCCGATTCCGCCCGGCAACGTCGCCGCGCGCCAGCGGGCGGGAAGGGCCGGCGATGTCGCTTAAGAGCAAGCCGCCGGGGGACGCCCCTGCTGTCGAAACGCCGGAGGTCGGGGCGACGCCCTCGCTGCTGACGGTGCCCGGCGGGCGGACCAGTCCGCGGATCATCGCCGCCAGCGCGTTGATGTTCGAGGACCCAAGCTCGAAGGAGACGGCGGCGCAGATCCAGCGTCTGGCGCCCAGCGACGCGAATATCCTGATCACCGGCGAGACGGGCACCGGCAAGGAACTGGTGGCGCGCTATATCCACAGTCTCAGCCGGCGGCGGAGCCATCCGTTTGTGGCGGTGAACTGCGCGGCGCTGTCGGAAACGCTGGCCGAGAGCGAATTGTTCGGCCACGAGCGCGGCGCTTTCACGGGCGCGCACGCGACCCGAGCCGGATGGTTCGAAACCGCACAGGGCGGCACGCTGTTCCTCGACGAGATCGGCGAGTCTGTCACTGCCGATCCAGGTCAAGTTGCTGCGGGTGTTGCAGGAACGGGAGGTCGTGCGGGTCGGCTCGCGGCGGCCGATCCCGATCGATGCGCGGTTGCTGACGGCGACCAACGTCAACCTGGAGCGGGCGATGGCGGCGGGCCGGTTCCGGGAGGACCTATATTATCGCATCAAGGTCGCCGTGGTGAGCCTGCCGCCGTTACGGGAAAGACCCGGCGACATTGTCCCGTTGGCGCGGCATTTCCTGGCGACGTATCGCGAGCGGCTGGGACTGGGAGCCGTGGCGTTCGCGCCTGAGGCCATGGAGCTTATCGAACGCTATCCCTGGCCCGGAAACATACGGGAATTGGAAAACGCCATTCATCACGCGCTGCTGACGTCGATCGGGTTGGTGGTGTCCGCGGCGGACTTGCATTTGCCGCAACTGGCCTCGGATGCGGCGCCGCCGCGGACGCCGCCGGACGCGCTCGCCGCAGCGTTGCGAAGCGCGGTGGGGAACCCCTCGCCCCATCTTTATCAGACGGTGACCGACATGCTCGTGCGGTCCGCCTACGAGCAATGCAACGGCAACCAGGTTCGCACGGCGCAGCTTCTCGGCGTCAGCCGCAACGTGCTGCGCGCTCATTTGGCCCGGCTGTCGATCATCAAGGGAAGAAAGGCGTAGCTTCTCGGCGTCACGGTGAACCGAATGGCATGATTTCGTTGGCGCGCCGGATTTTTCCGCGGGCGCCAGGACGCGCGCTACGCGGTCGGCAAGGGCCGGTTCAGGGCGTGTTGCTGAGAGCGGGGCGGGGGATTGCGAATTACGGGAATTACGGAATTACGGTGACGCTTGCAGGAATTACGGTGACGCTTGCATAAATCCCCAAAACGAGGTCTCGTCGGCCACTCCTCCCTGCCGATTGAGGCCGCGATTGCGAGCGGTGGGGGTCACGGCCAAGGCTCACCTGAATAAGGGAATTATGCAAGCGTCACCGTAATCGCGTAATCGCGCGTAATCGCGTAATCGCGCGTAATCGCGTAATCGCAAGCGTCACCGTAATCGCAAGCGTCACCGTAATCGCCAAGCGTCACCGTAATCGCACCGTAATCGACGTAATCGCGATTGGGCAATCGGTTCCGGTTGGGGGTCAGCTTATTTCTGTTTGTTGGATGTATGTTGCGAACTTCGTCATGATATATTTTTGGTTGCATATCAGGAGGGACCAGCAAACGCGTATTTCACTTGCAGCCGGACTTGCTTTGTATGACCGCACGCACACCGAGGCTTCAATACATGAGTGATATCTCCCCGCAGGAACTGTTGCTTCAACGAACCCGAGCGAACTCGGCCCGGAATGAGCGTGGGGACCCATACCACCTAGCCCTCGTTCTCGAGGGTGGGGGAATGCGAGGGGTTGTGTTGGTGGCCATGGCCTCGGCACTTGAGGAACGCGGGCTACTACCCGCATTCGATTCAGTTCACGGCTCTAGTGCCGGTGCGTGCGGGGCAGCGTATTTTGCCGCCGGCCAAGCCGCACTGGGAACGTCCGTCTACTACGAGGATATCAACAATACGAATTTTATCAACATTGCGCGCCCTCTGTCTGGCCGCTCGATCATGAATAAGGATTTCTTGATTGATTACGTGATGCGCCGCGTTAAGCCTCTCAACGCGAAAAAAATCGTGGATGATCCGAAATTTGTTCATATCGTTACGACCAATGCGACAACCGGCGAGGAACAGGTCTTCAGCGATTTCAGAAGTGAAGAGAGGTTGTTTCAGGTCTTAAAGGCAACAATTTGCATTCCGGTTATAGCTGGCCGTTTAGTTCACGTTGATGGCTTGCCCTTAGTGGACGGAGGCGTTGTACAACAGATATCGCTCAAATCTGCAATTAAGCGAGGAGCTACCCACATTATAGTGCTAATGACGCGTGCCGCTGACGAATTGGAAAGGCCTGAAGGTATGAATCTGCTTCAGCTTTTGTTGTTGAGGCTTCTTTATGGCCGTAAACTTGCGAAGGTTGCTCAAGTCAGAAACGCGGAAATTAATAATACTATTGAGATTGTAAATTCTGGAAAATTCGACGAGGGAGGGCGGAAAATAGTTATCGACTCAGTTGTCCGTCCGTCCGGTTCATCTTTTGTTGATCGCTTGACGACGAATGCTGAAATTCTAAGACAAGGCGCCTCGGAAGGTAGGACTGCCACATTTACATATCTTGATCATGTCGACACCCATCAGGCTGGCGCACTAAAGAACGCCGTCAGTTGAGCGAGCGGTGCTCATGGTATACTTGAACTGTCACGAAAGCAGCCTTTTACGAGACGTTACGCATTGGGCCTTTACGGGGCTTTACGATATTTACGGGGAAAGTACGTCTTTACGGGGACACGATACTGGACTGCACCCCTCCGGTGAGACACGCTAATTGAGTGACAGCGCTTCGTCCTGGTTTAGCGTTGGCGTGACCGGCCGCAGTTCGGCCTCGAACTCGACCGGCGGTTTGTAGCCTAGCGCCGGGTGGAGGCGCTGGCGATTGTAGATGGTTTCGATGAAGGCGCCGAGGGGGTGGCCGTTGGGGCTGCGGTGGTCGAGGCGATCGAGCGCCGTCTGTTTGTAGATTGACAATTCCAAGAGATCGGCGCGTCGCGACGCGCGATGACGAGAGCGAGGGCGACTCCGTCGTCGCCCTCAAGCTTGTTTACGCTCGTCGGCAGCCGCGCCCGTAGGCGTGCGCGACCGCGACGGGCGGAGGAGCGCGCGCAGGTCGCTGAGCAAGCTCGGGCGTTGCCGCGTCTCCGCGAGCGCCGCAAGATAGCTTTCCGCCCAGAGTTCGATGTTATGGACCAGGAGATGCTCCAGCATCGGGCCGTGGCGTTCGCGCCGCTCGAACAAGGGCATGCCCAACGCGCGCTTCAACGCCGCGGCGACGGCCTCGCTCTCGTGGGGATTGACGATCAGCGCCCCGGTGAGTTCCGCCGCCGCCCCGGCAAATTGCGAAAGAATCAGCACGCCGGGATCCTCCGGATCCTGCGCGGCGACATATTCCTTGGCGACGAGGTTCATGCCGTCGCGAAGCGGCGTAACCAGCGCTACGTCGGCCAACCGATAGATGCCTGCCAGCGCGGTGCGCGTATGGGAACGATTGACGTAGCGTATCGGCGTCCACGACGCCTCGCCATAACGGCCGTTGACTTTGCCGATCAGCGTCGTCACTTCATCTTCGATCGCCGCGTAGTCCATGATGTCGGACCGGCTCCTCGGCGTGATCTGCAACAGGGCGACGCGCGATCGCCATTCCGGATTGACTTCGAGAAAACGGTCGAAGGCGTTGATGCGCTGGATGATGCCCTTCGAATAATCGAGCCGGTCGACGCCGAGCACGAGACGCAGCCCACCGAGGCTTTCGCCGATTTCCTTGACGACCGGCGAACGCGCGGCGGTGCGGGCGAGCCGCGCGTAAGCGGCGGTCTCGATGCCGACCGGAAAGGCGCCGATGCGGGTCCGGCGTCCCTCCACTTCGAAGGTCAGGCCGCGTCCAGCTTTGACGCCCGGCATCGTCATGAGGTAGGCGGCGAAATTGTCGGAATCGTTCTCGGTCTGAAAGCCGACGAGATCATAGTAGGCAAGGGCGCCGAGAATCTCTTCGTGGTGCGGCAGCGTGCGCAGAATGTCCAACGGCGCACACGGGATGTGCAAAAAGAAACCGATCGGGTTGAGATGCCCGCGAGCGCGCAATTCGCGCGCCAACGGCATCAGGTGGTAGTCGTGCACCCAAAGGACATCGTCATCTCTGATGAAGGCGCTGAGCCGGTCGGCGAACAGGCGATTGACGCGCATGTAGCCTGAATGGTCGGCGCGCGAATAGTCTTGCAAATCGACGCGATAGTGCAAGATCGGCCACAGCACCCGGTTCGCCAACCCATTGTAATATTCCTCGAAATCATTTTTCGACAGATCGATGACGGCATAGGTTATGTGATTGCGCTCGACGGTGCGCGGCTGCGCCGTCTCCGTCTCGTCGATCTTGCCGCTCCAGCCAAACCACACGCCAGTGCGGTTTCTCAGCGCCGCCTTCACGGCGACCGCGAGGCCCCCCGCCATCTGGGCGCCTCCCGGCTCGGGCACGGCGACTCGGTTGGAGACGATGATCAGACGCGGGCCCATGCTTCCTCCCAACTCGACGACAGACGGGTCGCCGTGTTGATGATTCCCGCCATCGAATAGGCTTGCGGGAAATTGCCCCAGAGCTCTCCGGTTTCCGGGTGAATGTCCTCGGACAACAACCCGAACGCATTGCGGCACGCGAGAATGGCCTCGAACATTTTCCGCGCCTCGTCCTTCCGCCCGATGAGGCAAAGCGCGTCCATGTACCAGAAATTGCATGCCAGAAACGCGGTTTCGGGCGCGCCGAAATCATCGTCGGCAGTATAGCGCATGATGCGCCCGTTGCGCATCAATTCGCGTCCGATGACGTCGCAAGTGCTGCGAAAGCGCGGGTCCGTCGACGCAAGCAGCCCGAGCTCGGCGCACAACAGCACGCTCGCGTCGAGATCGGGATGTCCAAAAGCGCCGGTCAAGACGCCGCGTTTCTCGTCCCACGCGCCAGCGAGAATCTTGTCTTTGATCGCGACCGCGTGCGCATCCCAATAGCGCGCCCGGTCCGGAAGACGCAACCGATCCGCAATCTGCCCGAGACGATCGCACGCGGCCCAGCATAGCGCCGCAGAGTAGGTGTGCACCCTGGCCCGCCCACGATATTCCCAATTGCCGGCGTCCGGCTCGAACGCATACTCGCGCGCATGCTCGCCGAGCGGTTCAAGGCGCCGAAAAAGCGCCTCGTCCCCCATTTTCGGCAGACGCTCGTCGACGAACATTTGCATCGTCCCCAACACGACGCTGCCATAGGCGTCGTGCTGGGTTTGCGTCGCGGCTTGGTTGCCGACGCGGACAGGGCCATGCCCCATGAAGCCCTTGAGATCGGGCGCCGCCCTTTCTTCGAGGGAGCTGAACGGCACGATGCCGTGCACGGGTTGCATCCGCGTCACCCCCGCGGCGGCGATGGTGGTGAAATAGTTGATGTAGGATTCCATCGTATCGGTGACGCCCAGCCGGTTCAGCGCGTCGACGACGAAAAATGCGTCTCTGAGCCAGCAGTAGCGATAGTCCCAAGTGCGCCCCGTCGATGGCGCTTCGGGGATGGAAGTCGTATGGGCGGCGACGATGGCGCCGGTTTCCTCGTAGTTGCAGAGCTTGAGCGTGATCGCCGCGCGGACGACCGCCGATTGCCATTCGAAGGGAACGCCGAGATGGCGCACCCACTCGATCCAGTGCTCGCAGGTGCGATCGAGAAATTCGCGACTTGTCACGTCGATCGCGCTGCGGAACGGATCGTCCTGTCCGAAAATCAAATTGACGGGCTGGGTCAATACGAAGTCGATCTCGGAGGTGATGTAGGACAGCGGCGCGTCCGTGGTCAGGCGCATCACCTCGGCTCCGCCGAGGTAGCGGATATGATTCGATCCGACGACGAACTCGTCGACCGGACGGCCGTAGTTGAAGGTTGGCCTGACTTTGATCGCAATGCGCGGCAGGCCGCGCAGCGGCTCGATGCGCCGGATGATCTGCGGCGGCCGGAAAGTGCGCTCGAAACGATCGAACCGCGGCGCGAAATCCGTGACGCGCGCTTGCGCGCCGTGCGCGTCCGTCAGAACGGTTTCGACCACGGCGGTGTGGCGCAGGTATCTTGCATGGGAATCGACGAGATCCGCGAGCGCCACCTCGCAGAAGCCCTTCTCCTCGTCGCCCGCCAACAGTCTTGAGAAGACGGGATCGGAATCGAAACGCGGAAAGCACCACCAAACGATGCGAGCGTGACGATCGACGAGAGCCGCGACTCGGCAATTGCCGATCAGAGCCAGATCGAGGTTTTGAAACTTCTCTTGCGCTTGATCGGTCATGGGCGCGCCATTTGCGTGGCCAAACTTTCGAGCCAGTCGCGGACCATCGACGGCTCGGAAAATACGCCGGTGACGCCGGGCCTGACCCGGCCGACGGAATAGGCCGCGCCGTGGCGCTGGACGACCGCCGCGAAACCCGCCTCGTCGGTCCAATCGTCGCCGATGAAGATCGGGACGCGGCCGGCGAACGGCGAGCGCGCCAGAAATCGATTGATCGCCGAACCCTTGTCGAACCCGCGGCCTTTGATTTCGAACGCGAGGCGCGCGTCGATGATTTCCACGTCGGCGACCGCTTCGGCGGCGACGAGCCGCCGCAACGCCTCCCGCAAGTCCGCGGCGCAGCTCGGCGCGGCTCGATAGTGCACCGCGAAACTGAAGCGCTTGTTCTCCGCGAAGGCGCCGGGAAAATCCGCCAGACACGCGTTCAAGGACCGCCACAGTCGGGCAGGCAAGGCGACCGCGGCGTCGACGATGAAGGCGGGCGTCAGCGGATCGTAGCGGATTTCGGCGCCATGAACGCCGCTCGCTCGCAAGCGCAGCGGCCAGAACAGCCGATCGAGCTCCCCCAGCGTTCGTCCGCTGACGAGAGCGAGCGCGCCGCCCAGCGCCTGCTCGACGCCGGCGATGCATTCGACCAGCCCGCCGGGGACGACCACGGCCGTCGGCGAGGCGGCGAGATCGAGCAGGGTGCCGTCCACGTCCAGGAAAAGCGCCGTCCGGTCGGGCGGGGGCGCGTCAATGCTCGCTTTCACATCTGCGCCCTCTCGAACGCCGTGCAGACGCCGTCGATGCGGCGGGGAAGACCCGGGCCGGATTCGACGCGCGTCCTGCGGTCGGATTGCGGCGAGATCCGTAACCCGATATGGCGCCGCGAAACGCGCCGCGCCAGCGCTTTGGCTCCATCCCAGCGCGAAATCCTCTCGAGCGCGCGACGATATCGACATCGATAGCGGCAGGAAGGCCCCAGCCGTAGAGTCGGAATCTACTCAGATCGGCCCGTCGCGAAATCGCCGATCGACGCGGGGCAGTGGGTAGAATCCGATCCTGTCGGCTGGGCCTGGAACCGGCATTGTGCATGTCTCGGCGCCACGTAAGGCGGCGCGTGAAGCGGCTGCATTTCAGCCAAGTCCTCCCGCGCGCCGCGCGATGGAAGCCCAAAGGAAAAAGTCATGTTTTCATTTCGCTTGAATGGCGGCTCTCGAGTCGCGCTCGCCGCCGGCGTGATGCTGGCCACGGTTACGATCGCCCAGGCCGCCCTGGCGCCGGCTCCCGCGTTCCCGTATTCGGTGCCGGACGTCCAGACGGTCGAATGCGTGGTGGGCGCTCACATCGGGCCTCTCGGCGCCTGCATCGGCGGCGAACATCGGGATCATCATCGCGATCACCGTAATTGTTGGACCAACAATCGAGGCGAACGGGTCTGCCGTTGATCCGCTGTCCCAGCGACGCCCGCCTCGTCGTCAATTGACGCGGGGGGCGCGCGCGCCATGGACAAGAGGGCCGCCGGGGCGATTCGGCGGCCTTTTCGCTTGCTGATCGATTACGGCGATAGCTTGTGTCTCCGCAAAGCCCGTGATGTGTGAGCGCTTCGCCGCGCGGCGGCAGCCTTCGGGTCAATCACACGATCACGTCTGGAGGCCAGCCGATCGCCAAATCAGGAAATCAGCCTCGCCCCTCACGCCGCCAAATTGACGGCGTGGCCGCGACAGCGCTTACCGGGGATTCATCAGGGGCGTAAGTTCGCAGCGCGAAGCGGGCGGAAATTTTGGGGTCGCCTTGCGACAAGCGCTGGTAATGCGTTTCGACCGCGCGGTAGCATTCGCATGCGCTCGCTTTCAAGCCTTCCAGATTGACGATCTCGATCGCGCCCCTGCGGTAGCGAATCAGCTTGGCCTGCTGGAACGCTTTGGCGATGATCGACACGCTGTTGCGCTGTACGCCGAGCATCTCGGCCAGCAGCTCTTGCGTTGCATGCAGCGTATCGTCGCCCGAAAGGTCTCGCATGCGCAGCAGGCGTCCAGCCAGCCGGGGTTCCAAGCCGTGAACGGCGTTGCACGCCCCCGACTGCTCGACTTGCGCCAACAGCGCCTCCTCGTGCAGCAACAGAGCGTCACGGAACTGCGCGCTCTCATTGGCGGCAAAGCGCAGGCGATCGGCGTCGAGAACCGATGCGGCGCCCGGCAACCGGACGATCGCGCTCCCCCACGCAACCCGATCGCCGAGCGCGGCCGAGACCCCGCAAACGCTGTCGCAGCCGATCATGGCCACGTCGACCGATTGTCCGTTGGCGAAATTGGCGACCAGGGAAACGACCCCGCTGTGGGGAAAATACACGCGCTGGATCGGCTTGCCTGCCTCGATCAGAACCGCCCTATCGGTCAATTCGACGAGCCGAAGATGCGGACGCAGCATTTCACCGTCGTGCGGCGACAGCGACTCCAGCAGCAGATTGCGCGGAAGCGAGCGTATCGACATTGCGTGATCTCACGGCACACCACCGACGATCCGGCAACCTGTCGCTCGCGCCCCCGCCAACCGATAACCTTCAAACCCCATCCCGAAATAGCTAACGGTCGGTCCGCGATTCAGATTGCCGTTGCCACGCAACAAGCCACTCTTCCCGTTACCGGGCAGACACGCGGTATTCCATCAAGCAAAATTAGTCAAGCTGATTCGTTTGCGTTGTCACATAAAATTGAATGAGCGCTGACGCGTCAACGATCGCGTCAGGCGTTACGTTGGGATTATTATGAATACAGTTGACCATACGTCATGCTGAACATGGCCCAGCTCGCCGTCGTCGCGACGAGACGCCGGTGCGTCTCGGCGCGCGTCTAAGAGTACAGCCAAGCGGAGAAAATATACGATGACAGCGTAGGTTGTCTATTGGCGCATTGCGCCTCTCACTGAAGTTTCGGCGGCGATTTCACGACCAACCGCCCCGACGCCGACGAGAGGGCGCGCCCAGCAGGAGGGGAAGGCGTCATGCACAAGGATCGGTCAGCGGCGGCCAAGCCGCGCCTGCGAGCGAGTGCCGCTTTGGCGTCCGAGCCCACGGCGACGCCGAGAGGCGGCGCGACCCGCGAATTCGAAAACGAGAAGCTTTTGAAAGAAAATTCGGAGCGCTATCTCGCGATTGTCGACACCGCGATCGATGCGATCCTCGTCGTCAACCGCTTCGGTCAGGTCCAATCGTTTAACCGCGCCGCCGAAGGGATTTTTGGCTATTCGTCGGCGGAGGTCATCGGCGCCAGCGTCGGGCTTCTCATTCCCGAGGCCGACCAGGCCAGCCGCGACGGCGTCTTCTCGGCCTTTCACCGCGTAGGCGAGCGCAAGACCGCCGGTCCCGTGCGCGAGGTCGAGGGCAAGCGCAAGGACGGCTCCACGGTGCCGCTGGAATTGTCGATCGCCGAGTGGCGCGATATCGACGGGCGCCCGTGTTTCACCGGCATCATGCGCGACGTCACCCTCCGCAATCGGCAAGCGCGCGAATTGCAAGAGGCGATCGAGGTGGCCCAGCAGGCGCGCATCGAGGCCGAAAGCGCGAACCTCGCGAAGACCGAATTCCTCGCCGTCATGAGCCACGAAATCCGCACGCCTCTGACCAGCATCAGCGGCTTCGTCGATCTTCTGACGCACACCGGCAGGCTGACGCGCCAACAACGCCGCTACATCGAGCTGGTGAGAACGGCGAACGTCGCCCTGCTCGCCATTGTCAACGACATCCTCGACTTTTCCAAGGTCGAGGCCGGTCAAGTGGAGATTGAATGCCGAGCCTTTTCTCTGTTGGCGTTGATTCATAATACGCTGGCTATCGCGCGCGTGGCCGCGGCGACGAAGAGTCTCCACCTGGAATACTCGGTCGATCCCGATGTGCCGGAATGGCTCATGGGCGACCATGCGCGGCTGCGCCAGGTGCTGCTCAACCTGCTCAGCAATGCGGTCAAGTTCACCGACGTCGGTTCGATCGCCTTGAAGGTGCGCAAGGAGCGGGCGACCGATGGCCGCGAACGGATTCGTTTCTCCGTCACCGACACCGGCATCGGCATCCCCGCCGCGCAGCAATATCGGCTGTTCAAGAAGTTTTCGCAGGTCGACAGCTCCGTCAATCGGCGGCACGGCGGAACCGGCCTAGGACTGGCGATTTGCAAGCGGCTGGTCGAATTGATGAACGGCGAGATCGGCGTCGTCAGCGAAATCGGCAAGGGCTCGACCCTGTGGTTCACCGCGGATCTGCCCCCCGCCTCCAAGCCGGAGATCGAACCGAACAGCGAATTGACGCCGGAGGAATCCGACCCGGGCGACGCGCGAATCCTGGTGGTCGACGATCTCGACACCAACCGCGAAATTGTCGAGGCCTATCTGGAGGACATCGGCTATCACATCGACACTGTGGGTAGCGGGGTCGAAGCCATCCAGGCGCTTGGAACCGAGCGCTATGATCTCGTCCTGATGGATATTCGGATGCCGTTCATGGACGGCGTCACCGCGACCCGACACATTCGGGATATGCCGCATCCGATCAAAGATATCCCGATCATCGCGATGACCGGCAACGTGTTGCCGCAGCAAGTGAGGTCCTATCTCGACGCCGGCATGAACGATCATATCGGAAAGCCGATCGAGCGCGCGCAGCTCTACAACAACGTTCGGCGCTGGCTGCCCAAGGCAAAAGGCCTCCGGGTGCAAATCGGGGCGAGTTCGCCGAATTTCGACAAGCCGAAGTTCGAGGAACTCATCGACGTCGTCGGCGTCGAAAAAGCGAAGCGCATCGCCACGAGGTTCCTCGGCGACCTCACCGAAGCCTTCAAATTCGAACGCACGTTGGCCGAAGCGCAGCAAGAGGCCCACGCCCTCATCAACTGCGCCGGCGTGCTCGGTCTGCAAAACCTCGTCACCGCTTGCCGCGCGATCGAATTCGTGTCGCCCGACGACGTGGAACACGGGCTCGTGGCGATGGAGGAGGTTCGCAGGGAGCAATCGGCTGCGCGGCAGACGCTGCTGGGCCGCCTGCTGCCGAAATTGCGCGAAATGGCTGTCGGGCCGACGGGAGATGAGGCGACTGCGACGGGCCGCTTTCGCCCGCCGGCGGCGGCCTAGGCTCGACGCCGAAGCGAGAGCGCTGATTGGGAGACCCCCGCTGTGGGCGCGCAAGCGATGTGACGCGTTGTGAATTGCCAGATTTTTGTGCCTGCCGCGTCATCGAGCGCAAGGATTTGAAGGTGGAGGGAGCAATGGACTATAGAGAGAAGTTTGTGAAGTTGGAAATTTTTCTGATTGAACTGGAATATGCGATTACTGATCTCGAATATGAGAGAGAATGCCAGGCAACCCGATATGACGCCGCGAATGTCGCCCTAACTCCTTCGAAGTTGGCGTTGGTGCGCCGCGCAGTCGAGCTAGGTTTGGCCGCCCTCGCTGATGTCTGGCGTCGCGAGGCGGAAGTTGTGGCGAACTGACTTTGCGCATGGATCACGGGGACAGGATCACTTCTGTCCGGCTAATCGTTGAAGAGATTCAATTGGCCAGAGGATTGGCGAGTTTGGTTTAAGGCAAGTCCGACGGGCTGCTTTCGCCCGCCGGCGGCGGCCTAGGCTCGACGCCGAAGCGAGAGCGCTGAAGGGAGACCCGCGCTGTGGGCACGCAAGCGATGTTCGGCAAGCGGACGACCAACGGCGACGGCCGGGCGTTCGACGCCGTTGCTCCGGCCGGCGACCCGAGGCCGCCGCAGGCGTATGCGAAGCCGCAGCCGACCGAGGGTTCGGCGCCGATCGCTTCCCATTCGCCGATCCGCAGCGACGGCTACTTCAACGTCAAAGCGCAAATCCTCGGCGCGATCGTCGAGGCGGTGAATCTCAGCGAACTCGCAAAACTGAATCAAGCCACCGCGCGGCAAGAAATCCGTAAAGTCATCAGCGAGATCGTTCAGGCGCGGCAAGCGCCGCTGTCGACGGAGGAAGAGAAATACATCGTCGAAGACGTCTGCGACGACATGCTGGGCTTCGGGCCGCTCGAACCGTTGCTGGCGCGCGACGACATCACCGACATCATGATTTACGGCCCCGCCAAATGCTTCATCGAGGTCAACGGCGAAATTCAGGCGGTCGACGTGCGCTTTCGCGATCACGACCAGTTGCTCAGTCTCTGCCAGCGCATGGTCAGTCGGAGCGGACGGCGCGTCGACGAATCCTCGCCGATTTGCGACGCTCGTCTTCCCGACGGGTCGCGCGTCAACGTCATTATGCCGCCGCTCGCGGTTCATGGCGTTGCGCTGACCATCCGCAAGTTCCGCAAGACGAAGTTGACGCTCGATGAACTGACGCGCCTTGGCATGATCTCGCGCGCCGGCGCCGAACTTCTGAAGATCATCGGCCGCGTGCGATGCAACGTCATCGTTTCCGGGGGAACCAGTTCGGGTAAGACGACGCTGCTGAACTGTCTGGCGCGCTATATCGAACCACAGGAGAGAGTCGTCACCTGCGAGGACACGGCCGAACTGCAGCTCCAGCAGCCGCACGTCATCAGCCTCGAGACGCGCCCGCCAAATTCCGAGGGCGTCGGCGAGATCAGGATGCGCGACCTTGTCAGAAACTGCCTTCGCATGCGGCCCGAGCGAATCGTGGTTGGCGAAGTGCGCGGGCCCGAGGCGTTCGATCTCCTGCAGGCGATGAACACCGGTCACCAGGGCTCGATGGGCACGTTGCACGCGAATTCGCCACGCGACGCGCTGAGCCGGATCGCATCGATGGTGGTCATGGGCGGCTTCCACCTTCCACACCACATCATTCAACAGATGATCTGCGCGGCTGTCGACGTCATTATTCAAACCGCGCGATTGCGCGACGGATCTCGACGGGTCACCCACGTCACCGAGCTGCTCGGCATGGAGGGAGAAGTCATCACGACCCAGGATCTGCTCGTTTACGAAATCACGGGGGAGGACGCGCAGGGAAGGGTGCGCGGTCGGCATCGCATGACCAACATCGGCCGGCCGCGGCTGCGAGAGCGCGCGATTGAATATGGCGATCTCGAGCGCCTCGCGGCGGCGCTCGCCACGACGGATTGAGGCCGGCGTCGTGTCTCCGAGGTCGGATTCCAAAATCTTGCCGGGCAGGCGAATCCCTGCGCATGGGCAAGATCGAACGCATCGACGTCTCGCCCGATGACCGGAAGAGGCCGCGCCGTTCGGCGCGGGACCGAACAACGCCGCAGGAAGTCGTTTGGCGCGCGCGTCGTGTTGTCGTCAGGCGCGGGGGCGACGCAACTCGCTTAGGAGTCGACAATGGTTTTTCCGACGGTGGAAGATTGCCTGAAATCAAGGGGGACAAAGCGCGTTGTCTTGCATGGTTTCGACCAACTCCTGCGCGAAGCGCTTGGACGAACGAGGCTGAAAGCATGCAATCTCGACCTCGATGACCATGAGGTCGGGATGGGTTGCGTGTTCGTGATGATGACCGTCGCCGCGGACCTCGCGCTTGCGGCTTCGGATAACCCGGCGGACATCGAAGCCAGCCACTTTTCAAGGGCGGCGGAGGACGCGCTCGCCTGGGCCAAGGGCAGACTCGCCGGCCGCGCCAATCCGCGCCAATCCCGGGCTGGAGGCGTTGTCTCGCCGTCATTCGTGCGGGGCGCGCTCCGAGGCGGCAAGAACAGGCTGATGTGACGGCGAAAGTCGAGGCGTGGCCGAGCGGTCGTTGACTTTTTCTTTCCCGGCGGCGCGAGACCGCGAATCAAGGGTGGGACGGTTCGTCGCGGCGGAGGATTTTCGATTTGGAGGCAAATCCGATGAGGCGCGCCGAGGGCGCGCTCGACGAATCCGGCATCGCCGCCCTCGCGCGCGCGGCGAGCGAATCCCATGAGGTCGTCGAGCGCGGCCTTTGGGCCGAAATCGCGACGCTCGAGGCGCAGGCGCTGCGCTATCAGACCGCCATCGACGCCATCGCGCAAGGCCTCGGCTTATTTGACGGCGAGGAGCGGCTGATCCTGAGCAATCGCCGGTTCGCGGAGATTTATCGACTGGCGCCCGAGCAAGTCCGTCCCGGCATGACGCTGCGCGAGATCGTGGAGCTTCGCGTCGCCGCCGGGACATCCCCGATCGCCGCCGAGGACTACCTCGCCCTGGCCGCTTCGGTCAAATCGGCCGTTGCGTCAAGAACTTGGACCGCCGAGCTCGAGGACGGGCGGAGCATTCAAGTCCGTCGCGCGTCGATGCCCGACGGCGGCTGGGTGACGACGCACGAGGACATCACCGAACTCAAGGCCACGCACGCCGTGGCGAACGAGCGCGTCTCGCTGCAAGCCCTGATCGACTGGCTGCCCGACAACCTCTGGGTCAAGGACGTCGAAAGCCGCTTCGTCATTTCCAACCAGGCTACGGCGACCCGCATCGGCGTGCCGGGGCCCGCGGACCTCTATGGCAAGACCGATCTCGAACTCCTTCCCCCGGAGATCGCGAAGAAGTTCTTCGCCGACGAACAGGAGATCGTCCGCTCCGGGAAGCCGATGATCGACATGGAGGAGTACGTCTTCGACGCCTCGGGCGGCAAGACATGGATCGTGACGACCAAAGTGCCGCTGCGCAACGACCGCGGCGAAATCTTCGGCGTGGTCGGCGTCTCGCGCGACATCACCGAGCGCAAATTGGCGGACGCCTTGCGCGAGGGACGGACGCAAATCCTCGAGATGATGGCCAAGAACGCCCCGCTGGAAGACGTGCTCGATCGCCTCATGCGCCTGGTCGAATCCCAGTTGACAGGGATATTCGGTTCCGTCTTGCTGGTCGACGAGGATGGGTCGCGCCTGCGCCTCGGCGCCGCGCCGAACCTGCCCGAGGCCTACGTCAAGGCCATCGATGGCGCGCCGATCGGTCCCAACGCGGGGTCGTGCGGCACGGCCGCCTATCGGCGAGAGGCCGTCGTCGTCGCCGATATCATGACCGACCCGCTGTGGGCCGATTACCGGGACTTGGCCGCCGCGAACGGGCTTCGTTCAAGCTGGTCGATGCCGATCCTGTCGCATCAAGGCGCGGTCCTCGGCGCCTTCGCGATGTATTCGGCGACCGTGCGCGAACCGACCGAGGCCGAGACGCGCCTCATCGACATCTCCATCCGCTTCGCCGGCATCGCGATCGAGCGCAAGCTGGCCGAAGACCGCATTCACTTCATGGCCAACCATGACGCGCTGACCGGGCTTCCCAATCGCGCCCTGCTCGACGACCGTCTTTCACAAGCCCTGTTGTATGCGCAGCGATACGACCGCTGGGCGGCGGTGGCGTTCGTCGATCTCGACAATTTCAAGAACATCAACGACAGTCTGGGCCACAACGCCGGCGACGAACTGTTGAAGGCCGTCGCGAAGCGGATGGTCGCTTGCCTGAGGGCGATGGACACGGTGGCGCGGCTCGGCGGCGACGAATTCGTCGTTCTTCTCGTCGATCTGCCCAAGAGCGCGGACTTGATCTCCGCGACCGTTCAAAAGCTGAGGACGGCCATCGCCGAGCCGGTTCATCTCGAAGGACACGAACTTCGCGTGACCAGCAGCCTGGGCGTCGCGAACTATCCCGACGACGGGACGGACGCCGAGACGCTGCTGGCCAACGCCGACGCGGCGATGTACCGCGCCAAGGAAATGGGCCGCGACAATTTCCAGTTCTATACGCCCGAGCTGAACGCCAAGATGCGCGAGAAATTCCTGCTGCAGGAGGAATTGCGAAACGCCGTCGCCCGTCGCGAGTTCATCCTGCACTATCAGCCGCAGGTCGACCTGCGGACGGGACGCGTCTTCGCGGTCGAAGCGTTGATCCGCTGGAATCGCCCGACTGTGGGCGTTGTGTCGCCGATCGATTTCATTCCGATGGCCGAGGAGACGGGCCTGATCGTGCCGATCGGCGACTGGGTGCTGCACGAGGCCTGTCGGCAGAACAAGGCCTGGCAGGACGCCGGCCTGCCGCCGATGAATGTTTGCGTGAACGTATCGGCGCGGCAATTCAGGGAGAAGGACTTGATCAGCCGCGTCGTCAGCGCCCTGCAGGACAGCGGGTTAGACGCCAAATATCTCGAGCTGGAGCTGACCGAAAGCCTCGTCATGGAGGATGTCAAAATCGCCGTTGCGACGATGAAGGAGTTGCAAGGCCTGGGCGTTCAGCTCGCGATCGACGACTTCGGAACCGGCTATTCCAGCCTCAGCGCGCTGAAAAACTTTCCGGTCTCCCGGCTGAAGATCGACAAGACGTTCATCCACGACCTCGCCACCAACGACAACGATAAGGCCGTCGCCAGCGCCGTGATCGCCTTGGGACAGAAGCTCAATTTGAGGGTCATTGCCGAGGGCGTCGAGACCGACGATCAACTCGCGTTCCTGCGCGCGAACAACTGCGACGAAATGCAGGGTTATCTTTTCAGCAGGCCGATCCCGGCGCGGGAGATCGAGGAATTGCTCAAGGCGCGGGGCGAGCCCGACCGAAGCGCGTCTCGATAAGCGCGACCGTCTCGCGACGCGCCTTGCCGCGATGGGGCGGACGGCGCCCCGACCGGCGTCGACGCGAAGGGCGCGGCGAACGCCGCCGCTGGGCGCCGACTCCGCGCGTCGAGCCGCCATCGGTGAAAAGTCGAACCCGACAAATTCTTTGCGAATGCGGCGACTCGCGCTATCCTGTCGACTCATCGGGCGAGGCGTCGCGGCCGCCAAGCCGGGGCCGCCCGACGGCGAAGAAGTTTGCGGGAGTCGCCGTTTGTCGAGTTTTTCGTCGTAAGACCTTGAAATCATTAATGGGACCGTCAAGGGAACCCTTGACAAAACTTGACATCGCTTGACGAAAATTGACGGCGCTTGACGAGGCTCGACGACAAACTCGACGCCCGGTCTCCCGCCTATCGCGCAAAATCGGCGTCATCGCGCTTCATCGGGCGCGCGCAGTAGGCGACGAGGCCCCTCCGGCCTCGGCTTTACGCCTTCCCGGTCGCCACCGGGCAATCCGCGCGCCCGCCCCATTCGGCCCAAGAGCCGTCGTAGAGCCCGGCGACGCGGCCGCCCGCCTCCTCGACCGCCAGCGCCAGCATCGCGGCGGTGACGCCGGAGCCGCAGGTGGTGATGATCGGCTTCTCGAGATCGACGCCGTGTTCAGCGAAGGCGCTCGCAAGCGCCGCGCCTCTCTTCAAATGCCCGTTCTCCTCGATGTCGACGAACGGCAGGTTGAGGCTTCCCGGCATGTGGCCGCTGCGCAGGCCGGGACGCGGCTCGGGGGCGCGGCCCTCGAAACGTTCGGCCGGGCGCGCGTCGACGACCTGCGCCGAGCCGTCGGCCAGCGCCTTGCGCACGTCCTCGAGCGAGGCGAGGAAGCCGTGGTTGAGCCGCGGCGCAAAGCGCCGGAATGGCGGGCGCGCCTCGCCCTTTTCGAGCGGGCGCCCCTCGCGAATCCACTTGGGCAGGCCGCCGTCGAGGATCGCCGCGTCGGCGGCGCCGAACGCGCGCAGCGTCCACCACACCCGCGCGGCGGCGAACAGGCCGTGGGAATCATAGACGACGAAGCGCATGCCGTCGCCGAGGCCCAGCGAGCCCATCTCCTGCGCGAATTTCTCCGCGTCGGGCAGCATGTGCGGCAGGCCGGTCGAGACGTCGGCGATGGCGTCGATGTCGAAGTAGACCGCGCCGGGAATGTGCTCGACGCGGAATTCGGCCGCGCCGTTGCGCCCCGTCGGCGGCAAATGCCAGGAGGCGTCGATGATCCCGAGCCCCGGTTCGCCGAGATGCGCGGCGAGCCAATTGGTGGAAACGAAATTCTCGTGAGCCATGATGGAAATCCCGAGTTGCCGTCGAAGCGCGATTCTTAGCAGGACCGCGGCGCTTTCGCTAAGCCCCGCCGCAGCGAAGCGCGATGCGCACGCCCGTCTCGCGCCGACAGGGGTCGTCGCGATCGAGCGGTTCGGTCATTTCAGACGAACGCCTTGGGCGCGTTGGCGCGACGTTCGAGCCAGGCGGGGACGGGGAGGGCCTTGGAGCGCAGAAAAGCGGGGTTGAACAGTTTCGAAGCGTAGCGCGCGCCCGAGTTGCACAGCGGCGTGACGATCGTGCGGCCGGGGCCGAGTTCGCGCGCGAGCCGGATCGCGCCGGCGATATTGATCCCCGACGAGCCGCCGAGCAACAGGCCCTCGCGCTCGACCAGATCGAACACGATCCGCAGCGCCTCCTCGTCGGCGATCCGGTAGGCGAAGTCGACCGGCGCGCCTTCGAGATTGGCGGTGATTCGCCCCTGGCCGATCCCTTCCGTGATCGAGGAGCCCTCGCTCTTCAGCGCGCCCTCGGCGTAATAGGCGTAGAGCGCCGCGCCGTAGGGGTCGGCGAGCGCGATTTTGATGGCGGAATCGCGCTCTTTCAGCGCCATGCCGACGCCCGCCAGCGTGCCGCCGGTGCCGACCGCGCTGACGAAGCCGTCGATGCGCCCCTGCGTTTGCGCGTAAATCTCCGGTCCGGTGGTCTCGTAATGGCCGCGGCGGTTGGCGAGGTTGTCGAACTGGTTCGCCCACACCGCCCCGTTCGGCTCCGATTTCGCAAGGATGTCGGCGAGGCGCCCGGAGTATTTGACGTAACTGTCGGGGTTGGCATAGGGGACCGCCGGCACTTCGACGAGCTCGGCGCCGACGAGGCGCAGCATGTCCTTCTTTTCCTGCGCCTGGGTGTCGGGAATGACGATGACGCTGCGAAACCCGAGCGCCGCGGCGACCATGGCGAGGCCGATGCCGGTGTTGCCGGCGGTGCCCTCGACGATGACGCCGCCGGGGCGAAGCGCGCCGCGAGCGATCGCGTCGCGGATGATGGCGAGGGCGGCGCGGTCCTTGACCGATCCGCCGGGGTTCATGAACTCGGCCTTGCCCAGGATCGTGCAGCCGGTCGCCTCGGAGGCCGCCCTGAGCTTGATCAGCGGCGTATGGCCGATCGCTTCGACGACGCTGGGGCTGAAAGGCATCGGGACCTCTTTCCTGACACGCTAGGCGAAGCCGGGGCCTCGGGCGACAAAGCGCACGGGGGAGCGGTCGGCGATCCGCCGCCGTCCGGCGCGGCGCCCTCGCGACGGCGTCGCCAATAAGAATTGATCTAAGACGATAAAATCAATAGGATGACAAGCGGAAAGTCGCGCGGCCGCGGAGGTCATGAGGCCGCCGCAATTCTCCCGTCATGGCCCCGTCTAAGCGAACCGGCGTTGCAAGGTTTGACCAAGGCGCGGCGGCGCCGTCTCGAGAGGGCGCCGGGCGCGGCGGACGCCGCCGCCGGGCCGTGGGAAAGGGATCGATGTTCTTCCTCGCCTCGAAACTGCTGTGGTTCGCCGCGGCGCCCGCCACCGTGCTGATGGCCGGCGCGCTGCTCGGCGCTTGGCTCGTTCCTCGCCGCGCCGGATTTCCCCGCGCGCTGGCGCTCGGCTGCGTGGGCGCGCTGCTCCTGGCCAGCGTCGCGCCGGTCGGCGCGCTGCTGATCGAGCCGCTGGAGAACCGCTTTCCTCAGCCTCCCGCCGACATGCCCGCGCCCTACGGCATCGTCGTTCTCGGCGGCGCGATCGATGACGAGGCAAGCGCGGCGCGCGGCCAGACGATTCTCGACGAAGGCGCCTCGCGCCTGACCGAGGCGGCGATCCTGGCGCGGCGCTTTCCCGCCGCGCGCCTCGTCTATGCCGGTGGCAGCGCGGCGCTGTGGAACGCGCATTCGACCGAGGCGCCGCAAGCGCGCGAGTTGCTCGTCGCCCTCGGCGTCGACGCGTCGCGCATCGCGATCGAGGACAAGTCGCGCAACACCGACGAAAACGCCCGCTTCACCGCGGCGCTGGTGCATCCGCAGCCGGATCAGACCTGGCTCGTCGTCACCTCCGCCTATCACATGCCGCGCGCGATGGGGCTGTTCGCCAAGGCGGGATTTTCCGTTCGCGCCGATCCCGTCGACTATCGCTCGCTGGGCGGCGCGCGCGACTGGCGGCTGAACCTCGAACCGGCGCGCGGCCTGCGCCTGTTCGATCTGGCGGTCCACGAATGGATCGGCCTCGTCGCCTATCGCGTCAGCGGGCGGATCGACGATTGGTTCCCCGGCCCATGAACGCGCCGCGTCACTCGACGTTGGGCGCGCCGAGGCGATAGACGCCGCGAAAGTCGTGTGGATCGACCGGCTCGCCCTTGCGGTAGATGATGAGACGGCCGGCGTCGGCGAGGCGCACCGCCGCGCCGCGCACGGCCTGCAAATGGGCGCGCCAGCCCAATTCTCCCTCGCCGCGCGCGGCGGCGTAGGCTTCGGCGACGTTGGTGGGAGAGATCGTGCGGCCCGCGCGCGTCTCGGCGCAAAGCGCGAGGATCACGCTTTCCAGCGTCGGGGGCGAATCGGAGGTTTTGGGCGCGGCGCTCATGTCCGCCTCATGGGGCGGGCGGAGCGCGGGGTCAAGGCGCACGGAGTCGCGGGCGGAAGCCCGCGAACTCGCTCCCTTCTTGACTCCGCCCGATCGCGCGTCGATTGATCGGCGAAACGTCCGCCGAAGGGGAGCGCGCCGATGCCGTTGAAGCTCGTCATCGCCAACAAGGCCTATTCGTCGTGGTCGCTGAGGGCGTGGATTCTGCTCGCCCATTTCAAGATCCCGTTCGAGGAGGTCGTCATCCCGCTCGACCGGCCGGAGACGCGGGCGCTGATCCTCGAACATTCGCCCTCCGGCAGAGTTCCGGCGCTGCGCGACGGCGCGATCACGGTGTGGGAATCGCTGGCGATCGTCGAATACGTCGCCGAGATCCATCCCGAGAAGGCGATCTGGCCGCGCGGCAAGGCGGCGCGGGCGCACGCGCGCTCGCTCGCCAGCGAAATGCACGCCGGCTTCCCGGCGATGCGCCAGCATTGCCCGTGCAACTTTCGCCGTCCGGTGCGCGCGATCGCGCTGACCGAAGCGGTCGAGGCGGACATGGCGCGGATCGAGGCCGGCTGGGCGCACGCGCGCGAAAATTTCGGCAAGGCCGGCCCCTTCTTGTTTGGCCGCTTCAGCGCCGCCGACGCGATGTTCGCGCCGGTGGTCAATCGCTTTCACATCTATGACGTTCCCGTCTCGCGCGCGAGCCGCGCCTACATGGAGGCGGTGATGGCGCTGCCGGCCTGGAAAGCCTGGGCCGCCGATGCGGAGGCCGAGCCATGGCGCATCGAAAGATACGACGCCGGCTAGCGGCGCGGATGCGGGCGTTTTTTGCCGCGCGTCGCAAGGCGCCGCGGTCGCGCCTGCGCTCGCTGCTGGGCGGGCGGAAAATCATCGCGGAGGGCCTCGAGCAAGGCCTGTGGACGGATTTTTACCACAACGCGATGACGGTCGGCTGGCCGACGTTCTTCGGCGCGCTCGCGGCGGCGTTCGTCGCGGTCAATCTGTTCTTCGCCTTCGTCTACGCGGCCGGCGACGCGCCGGTCGCCAACGCGCGGCCGGACAGCCTCTCCGATCTCTTCTTTTTCAGCGTCGAGACGACCTCGACCGTCGGCTACGGCGACATGCATCCGCAGACGCTCTACGGCCATGTCGTCGCGACGGGCGAAAACTTCATCGGCCTGGTGACGCTGGCGATGATGACCGGACTGGTGTTCGCGCGCTTCTCGCGGCCGCGCGCGCGGCTCATCTTCGCGAGAAACCCGGTCGTCGCCAACCATGACGGAACGCCGACGCTGATTTTCCGCCTCGCCAATGCGCGCAACGCCTTCATCAGCGAGGCGACCGCCAAGCTGTGGATGCTGCGCGGAGCCACCAACGCGGAGGGGCGTCGGTTCGTCGGCTTTCAGCCGTTGCGGCTGCTCCGGAGCGAGAACCCGGTTCTCGCGCTGAGCTGGACGCTGTTTCATCCGATCGACGCCGACAGCCCGCTCTACGGGGTGAGCGAAAGCGAGCTCGTCGCCAGCGAGACCAATTTCGTCGTCAGCATCCGCGGCTTCGACGAAACCTCGGCGCAGACCGTCCACGCGCGCCACACCTTCGCCGCGCAGGACGTGCGGCCGGGCCACGAGTTCGTCGACATCCACAGCCTCGACGAGGACGGCATGCGCCATATCGACTACGCCAAGATTTACGACACCAGGCCGATTGCGTCGCCGCCGGCTTCCTCTTCGTGAGCCTCGCACGGCTTCGCCCGCTTTTCGGGCAGGCCGATCGGCGTCCTCGCCAGTCATAACAAGGCCACGATGGCGCTTGTATCTTGGCGAGCGGGCCGTCTTCGGCGAAGCCGATTTTGCCGGCTCCGCCGAGACGAGGCGTCGAGGAGGGCGTAGGCGATGAGGTTTGGGCGCAGTCTGCCAACGGCTTTGATCGTCGCGCTGCTCGCCGGCGCGGGGACGGAGGCGCTAGGCTCTCCGCCGATGCGCGGGCGGCCGCCGGACGCCGCGTCGACGCCGGACGCCGCGTCGATGCCGGACGCGGCGCCGGCGCGCGTCGCGCAGTGCGGAAAAGGCGGCGACGGATTCGACGACTGGCTCGCCGGCTTCAAGCGGGAAGCGGCGAGCCAGGGAATCTCCTCTTCGGTGATCGAATCCGCGCTGGCGGACGTCGCCTACGACGAATTGATCGTCTCGCACGATCGCGGCCAGAGGGTCTTTCGCCAGAGCTTCGAGCAATTCTCCGGCCGCATGATCAGCGCCTATCGTCTCAAGAAGGGCAGGAGCCTGCTCAAGCGCTACGCCGACCTGTTTAGCGCCATCGAGCAGCGCTACGGCGCGCCCGGGCCGGTGCTGGTGGCGATCTGGGGGCTGGAGACCGACTTCGGCGCGGGGACAGGCGATTTCCAGACCTTGAACGCGCTGGCGACGCTGGCCTACGACTGTCGCCGGGCAGAGCATTTTCGCAGCGAGCTGTTGGCCGCCCTCAAGATCGTGCAGCGCGGCGATCTCGAGCCCGCGCAGATGCGCGGCGCCTGGGCCGGCGAGATCGGCCAGACCCAGTTCATGCCCTCCTCCTATCTGAAATATGCGGTGGCCTTCAACGGCCGCGGCCCGGCCGATCTGATCGGCCAGCCCGCCGATGCGCTCGCTTCGACCGCCAATTTCCTGCGCGGCCACGGCTGGCGGCGCGGCGAGGGTTGGGACGAAGACCAGCCGAATTTCGCCGTCCTCCTGGAGTGGAACCAGGCGCGCGTCTACGCCAAGACCGTGGCGCTGTTCGCCGACAAACTGGCGGGCGAGCCGGAGAGGGAGGACGAGCAACAGCCCAATTAGGGTGAGCCGCGACGAGCCGGTTCGGCCTGTTCGGGCGGCCGGGACGCTCGGAGCGGGTTTTGCGCCGGCGACTTTCGACGTCGCTCGAGCCGAGCTTGCCGTCTCGCCGTGGGCCGCGCTCGTCGACGCGCCGGCGGCGGCGAACGCGATGATCCGCCATCGCCCTTTCGTCCCGTCGCCATGGTCGCCGCCGGCCGCGAATCTTAGGCGTTCAGCCGGCGCCGGCGGGGCGACTTCGTCGAATCTCGGGTATAGGCTGGCGACCGCGTGTCCCGATTCGGAGCGTGCGAACGGTTTCGACGGCGACAAGAAATCGGGGATGGGGGAATGAGCGAAACTCGCGAGAATACGGCGGATGCAGTCGACGAGCGCCGGCAGGGACTCATTCTTTTTCTCGTCGGGTTTCTGGTTCTTTTTTTCGAATTGGCGTGCATTCGCTGGTTCGCCGCGAACGTCGTCTTCCTGCAATTCTTCACCAACGTCGTGCTGATCGCCTGCTTTCTGGGAATGTCCTGCGGCTGCTTGGCGGCGCGCCGGCGCTGGAACTGGCTTGCGGCGACTCCGCTCATTGCGCTGGCGACCTTCGCGGCGGCGCACGCGCTTCTCGTCGTCTATACCTATTGGGGCGGGCTCGCGGTGGATGTCGGCCATCAGGTCTCGCCGCAGGAAATCTTCTTCGGCACCGAAGACCGGAACCCCGACGTCGCTCAATTCGTCGTCCCGATCGAATCGATCGCCGCGCTGTTCTTCATCCTGATCGCGCTGATGTTCGTCGGGCTCGGCCAAGTGCTGGGCCGCGCCTTCGACGCTTATCCAAACCGGGTCCTCGGCTACTCCTTGAACATCGGCGGAAGCCTCGTCGGCATCCTGGCGTTTTCCGCGCTTTCCCTCGCGCAGGCGCAGCCGGCGGTCTGGTTCACCATCATTTTCGCGGGCATCGGCTATCTCCTCTATCAGGACAAAGCTCTGTCGGGGCCGCGTCTGCTGGCGCTCGCGCTATTGGCGATCTTCACCCTGATTCCCGCCGATCGGTCCGGCCTGCACGAAATTCGCTGGTCGCCCTATTACGCCGTCGACTTGAAGAAATCGACCGGCCTCATCACCGTCAACATGATCGGCCACCAAACGATGGTGCCTTTCCGGGCGGGCGGCTCGTCGTACTCGCTGATCCACCTGCTGGAGCGGCAAAGCGGCGGCCCGCCGTTTCAAGACGAATTGATCATCGGCGCCGGCTCCGGCAACGACATAGCCCACGCGTTGCGTTTCGGCGTGAACAGCATCGATGCGGTCGAGATCGATCCGGTGATACAAGACATCGGCATCCGCGATCACCCCGACCAACCCTACGAAGACAAAAGAGTGGTCCGGCATCTCGACGACGGCCGGCATTTCTTGCGCACCACCGACCGCAAATACGACTTGGTGGTGTACGCCCTGGTCGACTCGCTGATCCTGCACAGCGGTTACGCCAACATCCGTCTCGAAAGCTACCTCTTCACCGAACAGGCCTTCGAGGACGTCCGTCGGGTGCTGAAGCCGGACGGTCTTTTCGTCATGTACAATTACTACCGTCAGGGATGGATCGTCCAACGGGTCGCCGCCATGGCCAAGCGGGTCTTCGGATGCGATCCGATCGTCCTCCCGTTGCCGTACGCGGAAACATTGAAATCGTCGGAGGCGGCCGGGTTCACGACCATCATCGCCGGCTGCAATCCGCGCATAGCCGAGGCGTTTCGGCAGCACGGCGCGTTCTGGCTGAATGTCTTGCCGCCCGAAAACATGGCGGTGGACGGGTTCTCCTCGCTCTCCGACTTGGCGCCCGCCGGGCAGAGCGACCGCTGGTCGAAGATCGCGCCGACGCGGCTGATCGTCGATAACGACGCGCCGGCGCTTGCGACCAGCGACGACTGGCCGTTCCTCTATATCAGCGGCAAGTTCATCCCGGCTCTGACCGTGCGCTCGATGATCGTGCTGGGCGCGCTCGGGATAGCGATGGTCTATCTCTTCATGCCGAAGGGCCGCCTGCGCATCAACAACCGCATGTTCTTCCTGGGCGCGGCCTTCATGCTTCTCGAAACCAAAGCGGTCGTGCAGATGGCGCTGCTGTTCGGCAGCACGTGGCTGGTCAATTCGGCCGTGTTCCTCACCGCCCTGCTGTTGATCCTCGCGGCCAACTTGTATGTTCTCCGGGCGCCTTCCGCCCGACTGGGGCCCCATTACGCCGCGCTGCTGGTTTTCCTGGCGGCCGCGCTGCTGGCGCCTTTCGACACGTTCCTGAGCGGAGGAATTGTCTGGCGTTACGTCATACCGTGCGCGCTCTCTCTCGGACCGATGTTCTTCGCCGGCGTGATCTTCGCTCGCTCGTTCCGCGATGAAGCCGACCCTGACCAAGCCTTCGGATCGAATATCGCGGGATCGGTGATCGGCGGCCTGAGCGAATCATTCTCGACTCTGCTTGGGTTCCAACACCTGCTCCTGCTGGCTATCTGTTTCTACGTGTTGTCCGTCTGGGCGCCCTCGATTCGCGCAAAGCTCGGCTGACGCGAGCGCGTGGGTCGACAACGATATCGCCGCGTCGCCCAGGGCGCGGCGATGTTCGCCAATGTCCTCATCGCCGATCGCGGCGATGATCGCGCGCCGCGCATGGACGCCGGCGCGCGTCTGTGCGAAAATGTCGTCTCAGGCGAGCCCAGGTCGGGGAGCCCGCGATGAGCGACATCGTCGTCAAGCCGCGCGTGAAGGCCAATCTCCAGACGGAACGGCCGCGGCTGCACAAAGTCATCCTGTTCAACGACGACTTTACGCCGCGCGAATTCGTCGTCGGCGTGCTGAAGGCGGAGTTCCGCCTCGGCGAGGAGCAGGCGCAGCGCGTCATGTTGACCGCGCATCGGCGCGGCGTCTGCGTCGTCGCGGTGTTCGCGCGCGACATCGCCGAGACCAAGGCCGCGCGCGCGACCGAAGCCGGCGCCGCGAGGGGCTATCCTCTGCGCTTCGACACGGAACCGGAAGAATAGGGGGGCAAACCCGCCGCCGCCCCTTCGCCTTGGCGCGCCGATTTGCCATAAGGCGGCCATGGCCCTGCATCTCGTCAAACTCTGCGTCGGCGCCGAGTTCGATCGCCGACCTCGAGGACTGGATCGCGCGGCGCGTCGCCGAACGGCGCGCGCGCGGCGAAGCGCCGCGGCACGCCCATGTGACGCGCATGGTCCCTAAACGCGCCGCGGAGCTGATCGACGGCGGCTCGCTGTATTGGGTGATCAAGGGGCGGATTTCGGCGCGCCAGCGCCTCTTGGACCTCGAGCCCTTCGTCGATTCCGACGGGGTCGGCCGCTGTCGGTTGTGGCTCGATCCGGCCGTCGTCCCGGTCCGGCCGCGGCCGATGCGGGCGTTTCAGGGCTGGCGCTATTTTGCCGAAAAGGACGCGCCGCCCGACCTCGAGGCGGCGGGCGCAGCCGCGATGCCCGAGGAATTGCGGCGCCAGCTCGGCGAACTCGGGCTGCTGTGAAATCGCCCCGCCGCCCTTGCGGCGGCCGGGCCCGGCGCCGATCTTACCATCTTCGGCGCACAATCCGCGCCGGGAGACGAGCCATGGCCACCCAGAGCGGCAAGCCGCCGACGCCGGCGCGGCGCGAGACGAGCGCCGAGATCGCCGCCTTCCTCGAGGCGGCGCGAAACGCGCCGGCGCCGGCGGCGACGGCGGGGCGCGGCCGCATGATCTTCGCGCTCGACGCGACGATGAGCCGCCAGCCGACCTGGGACCTGGCGCAGCGCCTTCAGGCGCGGATGTTTCAGGCCGCGGCGGACCTGGGCGGGCTCGACGTGCAGCTCGTCTATTTCCGCGGCTTCGGCGAATGCCGCGCCTCGCGCTTCGTTTCCGGCGGGCAGGGGCTCGCCGATCTGATGAGCCGCATCGAGGTGCGCGGCGGCGCGACGCAATTGCGCAAGACGCTCGCCCATGCGCTGAGCGAAGCGCGCCGCGCCAAGATCGGCGCGCTGGTCTTTGTCGGCGACGCGATGGAGGAGGGCGTCGATCCGCTGATGCGGCTCGCCGGCGAACTGGCGCTCTGCGGCGTCAAGGCGTTCATGTTTCAGGAGGGCGACGATCCGGCGGCGCGGCGCGCGTTTCAGGAGATCGCCCGCCTGACCGGGGGCGCCTACAGCGCCTTCGACGCCGGCGCGGCGGCGCGGCTCGAGGCGCTGCTGCGCGCCGCCGCGACTTACGCCGCGGGCGGGCGCGCCGCGCTCGAAACCCAGGCGAAGGGCGACGCTCACGCGCGCGCGCTGCTGGAACAGATGCGCGGGACGTGAGAGAAGCGTAAGCTGCCGTCGCGCCGCGACGCTGATCGCCAAGGCGCCGCGTTGGGAAAGATGATCCAATGCGTTTCTCGCCCTAGAGAATCTTCGTCATGCCGACTTTCATAGCCGGATTGGCGGCGCTCTTTCTGGTCCTCGCCGCGATCAAGCAATTCTCGCGGCTGAGCCCGGCTACGGCGGCCAAGCTCGCGCGCCAGGGCGGCGTCGTGCTGAGCGTCCTCGGCGCCGCGCTGCTGGCGCTGCGCGGCAGTTTCGGCCTCGCCTCGGCGCTGGCGGCCCTCGCCCTCGGCCTCGCCGGACGCAACAGGGCGGGCCCTTTCGCCGCGGCGTTTCGCGCCGCCGGCCAGGGTTCGCGAGCGGGGCGAATTTCAACCGCGCGCTCGGCGATGATCGAAATGCGGCTCGACCACGACACCGGCGCGCTGAGCGGCTCGGTTTTGGCCGGCCCCTTCCAGGGGCGGCCGCTGGAGACGCTGGCGCGGCCGGAGTGCCTCGATCTCTATGCCAGCCTCGGCCGCGACGATCCCGAGGGCGCCCGCCTGTTAGAGGCTTATCTCGACCGCCGGTTTGCCGGCTGGCGTGAGGCAGACCAGGGTCAGGGCGAGGGGCGGCGGCAGGCTCGCGGGCGCGGAGAGGCGATGACGCGCGAAGAAGCGTATGAAATCCTGGGCCTGCCGCAAGGCGCGGACAGCGAGGAAATCGTCCGTGCGCATCATTCGCTGATGATGAAGCTTCATCCAGACCATGGCGGCTCGACCGCTCTGGCCGCGCGCGTCAATCAGGCCAAGGATGTCTTGCTGAGCCGACATAGCTGAATCCCGCCTAATCGTGCGCCGCGAAGCATGAGAAACCGCTCTTTTTCAGCGACCGGCAGGCCGACTCGGCGCTCGCCGAATCGAGGCCGGCGAAGCGAGCGCGGTAGAACACGTCCTCGCCCTTGGCGACCTTCTCGGCGAGCGGCCTGGCCGAGGCGAGGATCGCGCCGGACTTGGCGCGGGCTTGGGTCAGCAGATCGGCGACCTTGGCCTCGTCGTCGGAAGCGCCGATCTGAATCACCCAGCCGTTGCGATCGCCGGCGCGGGGTTCGTCGCTGCGCGCGACTGCGACCTCCTCTTTCGGACGCGCGGCGGGCGCGGCGGCGGGCGCGGCGCCCTTGCCGGCGGCTTGCGGCTTGGCCGGCGCCGGATCGGGGCCCTTGACCCATCCGAGTTGCTGCGGCGTGGGCTCGGCGAGGCGTTCGGGCCGCGCGGGCGCGGGCGCGAGAGGCGCCGCGGCGAGCGGGGCGATCTTGGCCGGGGGAGGCGCCGCCGCGACGACGGGAGCGCCGTCTTCGTCGTCCGCGTCGCCGTCGTCGCCCTCCTCGATCCTCGCGGCGGAGGGGCGCGCGGGCGGCGAGGGAACATCGGCGGCGGCGAGCGGCAGCGGAGCGGCCGGTCCGGCCGGCGCGCCTTGCGCGATCATCGGCGCCGTGTGGCCCTTGTTGGAGGCTTCGGCGATATGGTCGGCGATCAATTGTTCCATGAGGGCGTCGCGCGCGGGCGCCGTGCGCCCGCCCATGACTACCGCGACCAGCGAGCGGCCGTCGCGATGCACCGAGGTCAGGAGGTTGAAGCCGGAGGCGCGGGTGTAGCCGGTCTTGACGCCGTCGACGCCGTCGACGCGGCCGAGCAGGCGATTGTGGTTGCCGATCGCCTCGCCGGCGTAGTCGAATTCATGGGTGGAAAAATACTTGAAGTAGCGGGGAAAGCGCTCTTCGACGGCGCGGGCGAGGATCGTCAGGTCGCGCGCGGTGGTGACCTGCTGGTCGTCGGGCAGGCCGGAGGCGTTGCGAAAGAGGGTGCGCGACATGCCCAGCGCGTGCGCCTTGCGGGTCATCATCGCCGCGAACGCGCTCTCGTCGCCGCCGACTTTTTCGGCGATAGCGACCGCGACGTCGTTGGCCGAACGGGTGACGATCGCCTTGATTGCGTCCTCGACGGCAATCGTCTGACCGGGTTCGAGGCCGAGCTTGGAGGGCTCTTGCGCGGCGGCGCGCTCGGAAATGGGGATTGGCGACTGCAGCGTCAAAGCGCCTTTGTCGAGCTGCTCGAACAGGAGATAAAGCGTCATCACCTTGGCGATGGAGGCGGGGTGGCGCGGCTCGTTCTCGTTGACGCCGTAGAGCGTGCGCCCGCTGTTGGCGTCGACGACGATGGCGGCGAAGGCCGGATCGGCAGGCGCGGCTTGCGGGCGCGCGGCGAAAGTCGCGTGATATCTCGCGACGGCGTGGACGTGACGAACGTAATAATGGCGCCAATGATGGGCGTCCGCCGGCGCCGCGCAGAACGCCAACATCGCGAGCGCTGCGCCGGCGCCGACCAGGGCTTGAACAGGACGAACAACTCGCGAACGCGAACCACGCAACGCCATGAATGCGCCTTATCGACTCGATGCGTCGGCGCCGCCGCGGCGGACCGGCGCCCAAAACACACGCTCGAAAAGCGTATGGGAGTAGCGTTACGGGGGAGTTAACGGCGCGCGCGTTTTCGTCCGCATTCGCCGACAACACAATGAAATATCATGGAAATATCCGCTGCGGCCGCTGGCGGGAGGTATCGCGAAGCTTAGTAAATCCGGCGTAAACGCCTCATAAGCAGGCGCCATCGGGGCCTCGCCCTTCGAGCCCCTCGCTGGCGGGATCGCATGGGCGCCATGCGGCAAGACCTTTGACGGTCGGTCGCGCGTCGCCCATCGCGCCGCCGCCTCGGCGGCGACGGAGAAGCCGCTCGGCTCGCCGTCGGTCGAGACCGCTTTCGCCGCGGCGCGGCGCGAGCGACGCCGTGCGCGAGCGGGGCTGCGGAAGGCCGCGGGCCGGAGCGGAGCGCGTCGACCAAGGGCTTCAGGGGTTCAACGAGGAGCGCGGGGGTCGGCCGCCGAGCCGGCCCTTTTTTGTCGCGCGCCTCTTGCGCGGCGTCGACAAATTGGCAATCCTGCCAATGTCGCGTCGGCCTCTGGCGCTTGGCGTTCGCGGCGCCTAGATGAGGCGGGACGGGAAATTCCCGGCGAGCCCTCGGCGCGACGACGTCGAGCCGCCGGATTCGATAGAGGTCGCACGTGCACGGCGAACCCAATTCGTTGGTCTCTCGCTTGCGGGCCGGAATGGCGCGACTGGCGCGCTTCTTGCTCCGTCCGCGCAGCGCGGCATCCGATTCGCCGATCGGCGTTGTGCTCGCCGTTCGCGAGCCGCATCGCGGACCGGAGATTCCCGGCGCCGGCGCGGCCGTCATCACCCGGACGCGAACGCAAACTAAGCGTCCGAGCATGTACCGCGTGCTGCTGCTCAACGACGATTACACGCCGATGGAGTTCGTAATCGCCATTCTTCAAGCCTTCTTCAACAAGAACCCGGAAGAGGCCACCCGAATCATGTTGCACGTGCACAACAACGGCGTTGGCGAATGCGGCGTCTACACCTATGAGATCGCGGAGACGAAAGTCGCGCAGGTGATGGACCACGCCCGCAAGAACCAGCATCCGTTGCAATGCATCATGGAAAAGAAGTGAAAGGCCCGTGATGCCCGTATTCTCCCGCGCGCTGGAAAAGACCCTTCGTCGGGCGCTCGCGCTCGCCAACGAGCGGCGACACGAATATGCGACGCTGGAGCACCTGCTCCTGGCGCTGATCGACGATCCCGACGCCGCCGCGGTGCTCCGGGCCTGCAACGTCGATCTCGACGCGCTGCGCAGGAACGTCGTCCACTACGTCGATTGCGAACTCGACAACATCATCGTTGAATCGGTCGACGAGGCCAAGGCGACCGCCGGCTTCCAGCGCGTGGTGCAGCGCGCGGCGATCCACGTGCAGTCGTCGGGGCGCGAGGAGGTGACCGGCGCCAACGTGCTGGTGGCGATCTTCGCCGAGCGGGAAACCCACGCCGCCTATTTCCTGCAGGAGCAGGACATGACGCGTTACGACGCGGTCAACTACATCAGCCACGGCATCGCCAAGCGCCCGGGCCTGTCGGACGCCTCGCGCACGCCGCGCGGCGCCGACGAGGACGCCGACGCGCGCGAGGCGAGGGAAGCCAAGGAGCCCTCCGACGGCAAGAAGAAGGAAGGCGCGCTGGAGGCCTATTGCGTCAATCTGAACAAGAAGGCGAAGGACGGCCGGATCGATCCGCTGATCGGCCGCGAGGCCGAGGTGCGGCGCACCATCCAGGTCTTGTGCCGGCGCCAGAAGAACAATCCGCTGCTGGTCGGCGATCCCGGCGTCGGCAAGACCGCGATCGCCGAGGGGCTGGCGCGTCAGATCGTCGGCGGCGAGGTGCCCGAGGTGCTGGCGGGAGCGACGGTGTTCGCGCTCGACATGGGCGCGCTGCTCGCCGGCACGCGCTATCGCGGCGATTTCGAGGAACGCCTGAAGCAGGTGATGAAGGAGATCGAGCAGCACAAGGACGCGATTCTCTTCATCGACGAAATCCACACCGTCATCGGCGCCGGCGCCACCTCAGGGGGCGCCATGGACGCCTCCAACCTGCTCAAGCCGGCGCTGGCGCAAGGCTCGCTGCGCTGCATCGGTTCGACCACCTACAAGGAATACCGCCAGTACTTCGAGAAGGATCGCGCCCTGGTGCGCCGGTTCCAGAAGATCGACGTCAAGGAGCCGAGCGTCGCCGACACGGTCGAGATTCTCAAGGGCCTCAAGCCCTATTTCGAGGAGTTCCACAAGGTCCGCTATACGAGCGAGGCGGTCAAGGCGGCGGTCGAATTGTCGGCGCGCTACATCCACGACCGCAAGCTGCCCGACAAGGCGATCGACGTCATCGACGAAACCGGCGCCTCGCAGATGCTGGTCGTCGAGGCCAAGCGCAAGAAGACCATCGGCGTCAAGGAGATCGAGGCGACGGTCGCCTCGATGGCGCGGATCCCGCCGAAGTCCGTCTCCAAGGACGACACGGAAGTGCTGCAGCACCTCGACGAGACGCTGAAGCGCGCCGTCTACGGTCAGGACGAGGCGCTGGGCGCGCTCGCCTCGGCGATCAAGCTGGCGCGCGCCGGGCTTCGCGATCCGGAGAAACCGATCGGCTGCTATCTCTTTTCCGGGCCCACCGGGGTCGGCAAGACGGAAGCGGCGCGCCAGCTCGCTTTGAGCCTCGGCCTCGAACTGACCCGCTTCGACATGTCCGAATACATGGAGCGCCACACGGTGTCACGGCTGATCGGCGCGCCGCCCGGCTACGTCGGCTTCGACCAGGGCGGGCTGTTGACCGACGCGATCGACCAGCACCCGCATTCGGTGCTGCTGCTCGACGAGATCGAGAAGGCCCATCCCGACCTCTTCAACATCCTGTTGCAGGTGATGGACCACGGCAAGCTCACCGACCACGCGGGCAAGCAGATCGACTTCCGCAACGTGATCCTGATCATGACCACCAACGCCGGCGCGCAGGACCTGGCCAAGGAGGCGTTCGGCTTCCACAAGTCGAGGCGCGAAGGCGACGACACGGAGGCGATCAACCGGATGTTCTCGCCGGAGTTCCGCAACCGCCTCGATGCCGTCGTGCCGTTCGCACGCCTGCCCGAGTTGGTGATCGCGCAGGTCGTCGACAAGTTCGTGCTGCAGCTCGAAGCCCAGCTCGCCGACCGCAACGTCACCATCGAGCTTTCCGACGAAGCGCGGGCGTGGCTGATCAAGAACGGCTACGACGAGACGATGGGGGCGCGGCCGATGGCGCGCGTCATCCAGAGCCAGATCAAGACGCCGCTCGCCGACGAGGTGCTGTTCGGCCGGCTGAAGAACGGCGGGGTGGTGCGCGTGCTGGTCACCGCCGACGAGTCGGGCGTCAAGAAGCTCGGCTTCGTTTATCCCGAGGGGCCGGCGCAACCGCGGCCCGAGCGCGACGTGATCGTCGCCGGACGCAAGCGCGCGGAAGGCGCAAGCGAAGCGCGCAAGAGCAAGGCGCGCAAGCGCGTCGACGGCGCGAGCGGGCCGGGCGCCGACGACGGCGCGCCGGACGAAGTCGCGCCGAGCGAACCGCAGGCGACGTGAGGGGCGGGGGGGCGAAAGAAATGCTGGCGGTTTGCGGCGTGCGAACCCAAGGGTATCGTTGAAGGCGCGCGAACCCCTTCCCTCCTCGCGGGGGAAGGCGCCATCGCGTTAGCGATGACGGATGAGGAGGGGGCGCGCGAGCGCGATCGGGCGCGGCAAAAAGGGAAATGAGCGGGCGTCACGGTAATTAGAACCTAAAAAACGCTGCATTAGGTATCTCCAATGGACCAAACTTACTATTGTAGCGGATGTGGCGGGCGTGTTGCCCCAGACGCGCGTTACTGTCCCCACTGCAAGGTCATTCTCTCCGGCATAGGCAAAGGGGATGAACAAGAGCGGCGGCGACTCAGAAGGGCGTACCTAAAACGCAAATGGGCGAAATTCTTCCGCATCGCGTCTTGGCGTTTAGTATTCGCCCTAATTATTTGGGTAGTCGCTTTAGTCGTCTACGTCATTTTCACCAAGTTGATTTTGAGATGGTGGCACCTTTTCGCCATTATCGCGGTCGTTCCGATAGTTCTACTGGTTCTTCTAATAATTATGGGAAAGATATCTAGTTGGTTGAAGAATCTGGCTCAACGGGTGCCGCGGGAGAGGCTATTGATCTCCCTGCGCAGAGGCGACCTAAGAGGTGTAACGAGCCTATTCCATCAGCGTCCCGAAATGTGCAATGCACTTGACGAACAATGTAACAATGCGATGCATATTTCAGCGAAATGCGGCAACATTGATATTGTACAATTCCTGCTGCAGCAGGACGGCTATGGACCATACCACCTCGGCGGCTATGGACCATACCAGGTTCGATTAGATGAACAGAATTGCCAAGGGCTCACTCCACTGCAAGTTGCCGAACGAAACGGGTTCTCAGAGGTCGCGGAATTGATACGACAGCAAGAGGCCGCTCGAGAGGAACGCGCAAAACAAATTCGAGACGAGGAAGGTGCTCGCAAGATAGAGGAAGCGAAGCGCGCCGAAATCATCGCAGCGACAACGAAACGGACGCTTAAGGAGCTTGAACTTCAGGGAAAGAGACACTATGCAATCTGTAAAAAATGCGGTACGGCCCACGAGAAGCCAGCATATCGGCCAGAAGAAGCTGGCGAACCCTGGTATTGCAAGGCGTGCGGGAGCTGCCTCGGCCGGTATGACGGATATGACGGTGGAACTGTTGTCAGCTTGACCCCTCGATTTCCGCGACTGTAAATCGTTGCCCCGCGAGTTTATCGAACTTTCGGAAATATCGTGAGTGGAGGCGTGATAATGGTCGTTACGGGGATATGATACGCGTTACGGGACATGATACGAATTGCATGATTTCGTTGGTTAGCCAGATTTTTCTGTCAGGGATCGCGGGGACAGCATACGCGTTGCATCAATTTGCGTATGGTCCTCCTTTGCCTTTAACATAGAAATTACGTGACACAACGCGTATGCTGTCCGCGCACGCCTGTCGCCAGCCTGTCCCCGAGGCACCCCGGCTTTCCCAGCCTTTGCGCGGCGCACAAGTCCGGCGCATAATATCGTCGTCACTTCGTGGCGCCCGACACTCAGCGAACGACTTAACCATGCCCAACAGCAACTACGACCGCGACTTCTACGCCTGGGCGAACGAGCAGGCGGCTTTGTTGCGCACTGGCCAGCTCGGCCAAGCCGACATCGCGAACATCGCCGAGGAGATCGAGAGCATGGGTAGGACGGAGAAGCGCGAGCTTGTGGGCCGCCTCACGGTCTTGCTGCTGCATCTCCTCAAATGGCGCTTTCAACCGATGCTGCGCGGGCCGTCCTGGCGCGCGACAATTCGCGTTCAACGCCGCGACCTCTCGGTCCACTTGACCGACAATCCCAGCTTGAAGGCCACGCTGCCCGAAGCCATCGAACAAGCCTACGGAAACGCGCTCATCGAAGCCGAAGCCGAAACCGGCCTGCCGGAAGCCGCCTTGCCCCCGGCTTGTCCCTGGTCGTTCCAAGAGATCATGGACGCGACTTTTTGGCCCGATTGACGCTCCGCGGCGCGGCCGCGTTTCGCCCCTCACGCCCGCCGTTCGCCCAGCGCCGACAGCAGCACGGCGACGATGCCGGTGAGGAACACGCCGTCGAAAGTTCCCGCGCCGCCGATCGAGGCGACGGGCGCGCCCAGCGTCTGCAATTGACCGAGATTGGCAAGGTCGGCGCCGATCAGGACGCCGAGAGAGCCGCCGACATAGGCGAGCGGCGCGGCGTTGCGGCGCGACAGCGCGAGCGCCGTCAGCGCCGCGACCAGCGGCGGGACGAACAGCGGCACCGAAGTGCCGACGCCGGGGATCGGCGTCGCGAGCCGATGGACGATGACCGCCACCGCCGCCGTCGCGATCGCGCCTGGAACGAGAAGGCGATCGTGGACGACGAGATAGAGCGACAGCAGCGTCGGAATAAGCGCGCCGCCGACGTTGACGGCGAGGATCGTGCCCGGCCAGTCGACGAACTGTGGCACGAGATAGGGCATGCCGAACGCGTCGATGAACGTCCTCGCCACGATGCGCGCCTCGGGCAGCCGCGCGATCGGGATGTTGATGGAGCCGCCGATCAGCGAGGCGAGCAGCACCAGCATCGCGACGCGCGGCTCCAGGCCGAGGCGGCGGTATGCGCTGTTGAGGATGCCGATCTGCAGCAGGAGCAGCAGGAGGAGGATGAACCCGCCGAGCGCCAGAAAGAGCAGGAGCTGCGCGGGAAGATAATGCAGATGGCTCGAAACCATGGGCGTCTCGGCGCTCGGCGCGGCGGGAATCAATCGAATCGAGGCGCCGTCATTGCGAGGAGCGCAGCGACGAAGCAATCCAGACTTAGCCGTTGCGGCGGAGGCTTAGTCTGGATTGCTTCGCTCCGCTCGCAATGACGGACAATGCGCTTGCCTTAAGGCGCTCACTCCGCCTTCATCGCCGCGCGGATCTTGGCGGCGTGGGCCTCGAGCTGGTCGGTCGGCATGATCGGGCCCCCGGGCGGGCGCAGCGCGACGCCGTGCCAGCGCGGCAGCACGTGGAAATGCAGATGGAAGACGAGCTGCCCGCCGGCGCTTTCGTTGAACTGCTGCACGACGACGCCGTCCGCCGCCATACCCGCCTTGACCGCGCGGGCGAGGCGCTGCACCGAGGGCATGAAGCGCGCGAGTTCCGCGGGCGCGATGTCGAGCAGGTTGCGCGCCGGCGTCTTGGGGATGATCAGGGCATGGCCGTCGGCGCGCGGCATGATGTCCATGAAGCAGAGCGAGACTTCGTCCTCGGCGATGCGCACGCACGGCGCCTCGCCGCGCAGAATCTTGGCGAAAATGTTGTTGGCGTCGTAGGACTGGGTCAAGGCTCTCTCCTCGGATGGTCGGCTCGGCGGGCTTCAGCCCTGCCGCCGGAACGGCAGTTGCTCGGCGTATTCGGCGATCGTTTCGTCGACGGCGGCGCGCTCGCGCGTCAGATACGCCGTCACCGCCCGCTGAAAGCCCGGGTCGGCGAATTCATGCGCGGAATAGGTCGCCACGGGACGATAGCCGCGCGCCAATTTGTGCTCCCCCTGCGCGCCCGCTTCGACGCGCTTCAGGCCGCGCCTTATCGCGAATTCGACCGCTTGATAATAGCAAATCTCGAAATGGAGAAACGGGCGCTCCTCGATCGCGCCCCAGTTGCGCCCGTAGAGCGCGTCGTCGCCGAGGAAGTTGAGCGCGCCGGCGACGTAGCGCCCCGCGCGCTTGGCCATGACGAGCAGGATGCGCGACGCCATCGCCGCGCCGACGCGATCGAAGAAATCGCGGGTCAGATACGGCCGGCCCCATTTGCGCGACCCCGTGTCGATGTAGAACGCGAAAAACGCGTCCCAGTGCTCGGACTTGAGGTCGCCGCCGGTGATGAGTTCGACCGAGACGTCGTCGCCGAGGGCGTCGCGGCGCTCGCGCTTGATCGCTTTGCGCTTGCGCGAGGCGAGCGCGGCGAGAAAATCGTCGAAGTCGCGATAGCCGGCGTTGACGAAATGAAACTGCTCGCCGACGCGCGAGACGAAACCGGCCTCCTGCAGCGCTTCGCCGTCGGGCCGATCGGGGAAGGTGACGTGGATCGAGGAGGCGCCGACCGCCTCGCGCAGCGCGCGCAAGCCCGCGATCAGCGCTTCGCGGGCGCCCGCCGGCGCGTCGGGCGCGACCAGCAGGCGCCGGCCGGTGACCGGCGTGAAGGGAACGGCGACTTGCAGCTTGGGGTAATAGCGCCCGCCGGCGCGCTGGTAGGCGTCCGCCCAAGCGTGGTCGAAGACGTATTCGCCCTGGCTGTGGGCCTTGAGATACGTCGGCGCCGCCGCGACGAGGCGGCCGCTCGCATCTTCGACCAGGACATGCGCGGGCACCCAGCCCGAGCGCCCGCCGACCGAATGCGACTGCTCCAGCGCGAGGAGAAACGCGTGCGCGATGAAGGGATTGAACCGCTCGCCGTCCGGCGCGCCGTCGCCGCGCGCCGGCGGATTGGCGCAGGCGTCCCACGCCGCGGCGGCGACCTCGGCGATCGATTGGACGGAGCGGATGGTCAGGGCCCTGGTCATCGGCGCTCGGCGGGAGAGCGCGCGAACTTTCGCGCCGCCTCATCATAGCGCGTCGCCGCCGTGCGCCAAGGACGAAACCGCCGGCGGCGCCTCAACGCGCGGCGCGATCGCGGAACCACCGCGCCGTCGCCGGCGCGCCGACCTCGAACGGCGTCGCGTCGGACCAGAAGCGCTCAGCAAAGCGGCTGGAGTCGACGCGGTAGGGCCGGTCCCACTGAAAGCGCATTTCGCGCATTTCGCTTAAGACCGGAACGAATAGCCCGAGCGGTCCCAGCGCCCATGTCGGCAGGCCGACGACGCGCGGCCTGACGCCCAGCGCCGCCGCGCCGAGCGCCAGAATTTCCCGCGGCGTCCGCGTCGGCGCGCAGGGGACATGCCAGGCCTGGCCGAACGCGTCGTCGGGCGCATCGAGCAAAGCGACGACGGCGCGCGCGAAGTCCGCGACATAGGCGAAATCGTGCGGCGTGTCGGGCGAGCCGATCACGGTCGCGGCTTTGCCCTTGGCGAGCGCGCCGAACGCGAGATCGCCGAGATGGGATTGGGTCGCCCCTGGGCCATAGAAATCGGGCGCCCGCAGCGCTGCGACGCGCAGCCGCCCGGCCGCGCTCGCCGCCTGCCAGATGCCCGTGACCTCGACCCGCGCCGCCGGCTTGACGCCTTAGGGGGTCAGCGGCGTCGTCTCGCTCAGCGGCGCCGTTTGCGGCCCGTACATATAGAGGTTGTCGACGAAGACGAGGCGCGCGCCCTCCGCCGCGCAGGCCTCGACGAAATTCGTCATCGCCCGCGGCCACGCCGCGCGCCACAGCGCGCCGACATAGGGAAATCCGATCGCCAGCACGACCTGCCGCAACCCGGCGATCGCGGCGCGCGCCGACTTCTCGTCGAGCGCGTCGCAGCGGACGAAGGACGCGCCGGCGGGCATGGCCGACGGCGCCGCGCGCTGCGCGATCCGCACCGCGCTTCCCCGCGCGCTCAGGATCGACGCCGTCGCCGCGCCGACCGGACCGAGGCCGACAATTCCGATCTCTTCGCTCATCGCTGGGCCTCGCTTGTCGGGACGCGGTTATACGCGAGGATCCGTCAAAACGAAAATGCGGCGCCGCCGACGCTCGGCGCGCGACGATCGTCACGGGCGCGCCTGCATCGCGCCGGCCCGCGCGCTGTCGAGCGCGCGGTGGAGCGCGCCGTAGCGTTGCGCGCTGTCGTCCCAGTCGTACCGAACCGCCATCGCGGCGCGGCGCAGTTCGTAGAGGCGCTGGTTGGAGCCGTAAGCCTCCAGCGCGCGGCGGATCGCTTCGTCGAGGTCGGCGATTTCGGGCTCGTCGAACAGGAACCCGGTCTTGCCGTCCTGGATCGTTTCGCTGAGGCCGCCGGTGCGATGCGCGATCGGGATCGCGCCGAAACGCTGAGCGTACATCTGGCTCAGGCCGCACGGTTCGAAACGTGACGGCATCAGAACGAAATCGCTGCCCGCGAACAGCGCGCGCGCATCCTCGGCGTCGAAGCCGATGCGCACGCCGACGGCGTCGCGGCGGCGCGCGCCGAGCGCGGCCAGCGCGCCCTCCATCTCCGGCTCTCCCCGCCCCATGACGACCAGCTGGCCGCCGAGATCGGCGATGCGTTCGCCCGCGTGGAGGACGAGATCGACGCCCTTTTGGTGAACCAGCCGCGATACGAAGGAAAACAGCGGCGCGCGCCACAGCGACAATCCGAACATGCCGCGCACATAGTCGGCGTAACGGCCCTTCCAGCGCTGGGGGTCGTAGAGATAGGGGCAATTGCGGTCCTTTCGCGGATCCCACGATTCGTCGACGCCGTTGAGGATGCCGCTCAAGCGCCCTTGCGCCGCGCGCTCGGACAACAGGCCGTCGAGCCCGCAGCCGAATTCCGCCCGGGTGATTTCTTCGGCGTAAGTCGCGCTGACGGTGACGAGCTGCGCGGCGTAGTTCAGTCCCGCCTTGAGGAAAGAAATGCGGCCGAAGAATTCGACGCCCTGCATGGTGAACGCCCGCGAGGGAATGGCCAGAGCGCCCAAGCGCGAGGCCTCGAACAATCCCTGATGGGCGAGATTGTGGATCGTCAGCAGCGCCGGCGCGTCGGCGCCGCTCCAGGCGAGATAGCCGGCCGCCAGAGCCGTCTGCCAGTCGTTCAGGTGCAGGCTGGCGGGCCGCCAGTCGTGGCGACCGGGCGCGGTCCATTGCGCGGCGGCCATGCTCAGGCGCGCGAAGCGCAGGTCGTTGTCGGAAAAGTCGGCGCCGCCCGCGTCGGCGTAGGGGGAGCCGTCGCGCCTAAACAGCTCCTCGCACAGCACGACATAGACGATCAGGCCGTCGGCGAGCGTGGTCATGCCGATCGAGCAAGGAGGGACGGCGCCCGCGCCCGGCAGATGCGCGACGATCTCCATCCTTCGCGCCCGCTCGAGCACCTGTCGATAGCCGGGCAGCATCACGCGGACGTCGCAGTATCGCTTCATCGCGCGCGGCAGCGCGGCCGAAACGGCGCCGAGACCGCCCGCTTGCACGAAATCGCTCATTTCGGAGGTGACGAACAGCACGCGCGGCCGCAGCGGCGCCAACGCATAGACGCGCGCCGATGGGCGTGCGCGCGCCGGTCTTGCGTCGATGGTCGAGACGCTGGCGGCGCCGACGGCCGGCTTGATCACGAATATCCCCTCACGCGGACTTTGCACGGACGGGAACATAAAGCGCAAGCGTGGCGGAATGGTTAATCCAGAATTACCTAATTTTGTTGACGCGCATTACGGACAATACGACGTTCCTAACCTGATTCGCGCCGAAAGAACAGCAAAAACCTCGCTACATCTTCGCCTTGCGCGGCGGACCCGGCGGGCGATGGGGCGGGCCGCCGGACGCGCGCGGCGGCGGCGGACGCGCCGGCAAGGCGGCGGGCCGCGCCGAGAGACGATTTGCCGCAGGGCGGCGCCGAGGGAGCGTCGGACGCCGTCGGCGTAAGCGCGAGGCGAGTCCGTCGCGCCTCGCGATCGTCAATGACGTGGATGGGTCTTGGGACGACCCGCGGCGCCGGGCGCGTCGTGGGCGGGCTGGTCGGTTTTTCCCGCGACTTCGCCCCGGGCGACGCGCGCCGCGAACGCGGTCTGGCCGCCGTGCGCCAACGTGCGCGCCTGGGCGATCCATCGCTCGCGTTCGATGCGCCCGGGAAAGGCGAGGTAGCTGCCGACCCAGAGCGCGTTGTCGTGCGTCCAGGCGGCGATTTGCGCCCAGTGCCAAACGCCGAGCGCGTGCAGGCGCCGCTCGTTTTGCGGGCCGACGCCTTTGATGAGCTGCAGATCGTCGGCTTTGCCGCCGCGTGCGGCGACGAGGCCGAGCGGCCGCGCGCCGGGGTGCTTCTCCTCGCCCGGGACGGGACCCATCGCGGCCGGCTCGGCGGCAGCGGCCGTCGGCGCAGGCGAAGCGGGGGCGCGCGCCGGCTCGGCGGCGGGCTTCGGCGGCGGGGCGCTCGGCGCGGCTGCGGCGGGCTTGGCCGCGATCGGGCGTTCAGCCGCGGGCTTGCCGGCGGGCGTCGGCGCCGCCGGCTCGGCCGCGGGGGCGGCTCGCGACGCCGTCGCCGATTTCAGCCAGCCGCCGAGGAGGCAGCCGACGACGAAACTGGCGAAGCAGAACAGCGCCGTCTCGAGCCAGAAGCCGGGGCGGCCCGGCAGCCAATGCAGCCACGCTGCGAGGAGCCCGAGAACGAAGACGATCAGCGCGAAGAGCGGCCAGCCGAGGCGCCGGCGCCCCGGCGCGCTCTTCGCGCTCGTCAGCCACCCCGTCGCGCCGCCGATGATCAAGATGACGAGCGACCAAACCCACAGGAACGAAAAATCGTAAGCCATAGCGCCTGCTCCCGCGCCGCCGCGACGGCGCCCGATCCGAAAACAACGCGAACGATGGGCGACGCGGTCGGCGCCGCTACTCCTTTACCGAGAACTCGATGCGCCGGCTCTGCGCTTGGCCCTCTTCCGTGTCGTTCGAAGCGACCGGCCTCGACGCGCCGTAACCGACCGCGGTCAGCCGGTCCGCCGGCACGCCGGCGGCGACGAAATAGGCGAGCACCGCCTCGGCCCGGTCTTTCGACAGCTGGTCGTTGGCCGCGTCGTCGCCTTGGTCGTCGGCGTGGCCGGAGATTTCGATGCGGCCGCTCTGGCAGCGCAGCGCGATCGCGGCCAGCGTCTGCAGCAGCGCATCCGAGGCGGGCGAAATCGTCGCGCTCGCCGTTTCGAAATGGATTCGCGCGCTGTCGAGAGCCTGCTTGAATTCATCCTGGCACGCATCGACGTCGAGCGGCGGTCCGGACGGCGCCGGCGCGACGACGGCGCGCGCCGGCGCGGGCTCCGGCGGCGGCGCGACCACGGCGGGGGCCGGCGGGGGCTCCGGCGGCGGCGCGGGCCGCTCGACGCCGAAGACGGCCAATTTGAGCCCTTGCGGCAGAGCCGCCACGGCTGCCTCAGCCGCATCGGCGGCGGCGTCGCTCGCCGCGACGCCCTCGAGCGAGAAGTCGGAATCGCTCAGCGCGGCTTTGCCGCTCGCGAGCGCCGCCAGTTGCGTCAGCGCGAACTTGGCGTCGGCGGCGAAATCGCCGGCGGGCGCGCCGGAGGCGATCGAAAGGGCGTCTTCGATCTTGGCGTCGGGGAACGCCGCCTCGGCGTCGGCCGCGATCGCGTCGCGCGCGGCGATCGAGGGCGCTTCGCCCGTCAGGCTCGAGCTTCCCCTGACCGCTGGCCGCCGAGAAGACGAAAGGCTTGGCGAGCGGCGGGACGATATCCGCGTCGGCCAGCGTCACGCCGTCCGGCGGCGTGGCCAACGCCGCGACGGCGCGCAGGTAAGCGTCCGAATCGGCCGCCGCGCCGCTGAGCGTCAACGCGCCGTCCGCGAGGTCGGCGGCGCCCGTCGACATCAGCGCGAGTTCGTGAAGCGCGAAAGCGGCGCCCGCGGTCAGGCCCGCGGATCGCCCGCGCGCGTAAGTCATGCGGTCGGCGACTTCGGCGCCCTCGATCGCCTTGGCCGCGGCGAGGATCGCCGCGCGCGCATCGGGGTCGGGCGCGTCGCCCGCGAGGGAAAGCTCGGCGCCCTCGCGCTTCGCGGACCAGACGTAGGGACTGGCCGGCGGGATCAGCGTCGTCGCGTCGTCGTTGACCAGACGCACGCCCCAGACGCTCTGGACGGCGTCCGCCGCCGTTTCGGCGCTCAAGGCCGTGAACGCCGCCCCCGACAGCGAGACGTCGCGGCCGGCAACGGTCACGTCCGGCTTATCCAGCCATTTCGCGCCGAGCGCCTGGGCGCCGCGCTGAGCGAGATCGGCCTCGACCCGCGGGGTCTCCCACCACGCGCCGACGATCCACGCCAATCCCGCCAAAGCCAGCCCGCCGGCCCATTTCCGCGGATCGTAAGCCATGGTCCGAGCTCCCATCCGAAAACGCCAACGCTCGCGTGCGCGAAGGCCTCGGTGAGCGAGGCGAACGACGCAGCGCGATCGCAAAATTGCGCATAGGCAAGCGCCCGAGGCGCGGTGGCGTCAAGTAGGGCGCGGCGCCCGGCAAACGATATTCGCACCAACGAAGGATGGACAATCGGCCGCAGGGTCGTCGCAGCCCGGGCGCTGGCGAAAACGACGCGAGAGGCGCCGCGGGGGGAGGTCGAACCGGCGTTGCGACAGGAGAAAATCGCCGGATTGCGGCTCGCTTAGCCCCGTTGCTGCGAGCCGCCGGACCCGAAACGGAGGTTGAACAGGCCGCCAACGCAATCCCAACGTAATCCGAAGCAGCCAGCGCGAATGCCGCGCTCGCCTGCATGCAAACCGGCCGCCGGGCGACCCGGCGGCCGACTTTATTGGCGGCAAAGCGCGCAAGCATCCCTCGCGCTTTGACGTTCGCTTATTTCCCGTGCTCGTCGCGATAACGGATGCCTTCTCTGACTTCATGGATGGCTTCGTTGATCAGCCGCGTCGCTTCTCCGGCGTGACCGCCGTGATCCTTGAATTGATCGGCGATTTCAATTTCATGCTTGGCATTCTCGAGGAGCTGCAACGTCGCTTCCATATGAGGCTGCTCGGCGGCCATGACCGTCCCCATGAAGCACAGCATCGCGCCAACGGCTACGCCCGCGCCGATAATCTTCCGCATTCTGATCTCCCGGATTGGAACCAAATCGACGCTGCGGGCAATGCCTGTTGCTTTCAACACGCCCCCCCGCGGTCGAAAGGCCGCGCGCGCGTGCGGCCGCCGCATTGTGACAGAGTCGCGTGAGATATCGCTACGTTATTGATTGTGTTGGCGCGCCCAGCTACGCCGCCGGGCGACTGCAACCGCCAGCTCCGGCGGCCAATATTCAAAGCGAAAAAGGGGAGACGGTTCCGAGCGAATTGACACGCCAACGCCAATCGGCATCACGATTTCTTGCTTGATCGCGCTTTTGCGGGACCCACCCTCGACGCTGCGGACCTTCTCCATATGACTCTTGGCGATCGTCCTTGCCGCCTCGGGAATGATGTCCGCCATTGCCGCCAGGCCAACGACAGCCTTTGCGTGCACCCGACCAATACGCCAGGCGCCCAACAAGCCAACTGTCAGCCCCATCGCGAGAGCGCGACATCCGAGGCCGACGCCTCACGCCTGGCAGAGGCGACAAGATCGGGATCGCGCGAGTGCCGACATCGAACAACACAGGGGGGGCGTCGAACGGGCCGTCAGGCGGCGGCTCATTGAGACGGACCGAGAGCAAGTTGTGGTCGACTTCGCTCGTGCGCTTCCACGCTGTGTCGAGATCGATTGCGCTGCCGAAGTTTTCGCGAACGACGCGGCGACCCGGCCCATAGTCGGGCCTCAGCGAGTCCTGTGAATTGGCCGGGGCGTCCGGCGCTGATCCGCGGCGGAGCTTATTGCTTTTCCCGGGGACGGTGGGGTCAACGCGGCAACCCTATTCACAGTTGGGCTATGAACGACTCCCGAAAGGATCGCGGCGGACTGCTGCAGGGCAAGAACGCGATTCGTCGAAATCGAGATGGACGGCCTGATCCATTTCTGCTATCATATGGAATGATCGTGCCGCGAGCTTGCGTTAGGTTTTGACAGCAGCCGAAAAACTCGGCGCAAACGAACGAGGAGAGGACTGACGTGGCCATTTCCCCCCCCAACGTGTCGCCATTGTATCGGACGGTGCACGGCGCGCCGACCGATGTTTGGAACGACTCCTGCTCGCCGCGCGAGCTCGAATACGCAATCGGCAACGGCGCCGTGGGCGCGACGACCAATCCATCTATCGTTCTTACGGTCCTCCGCAAGGAATTCGACGCCTGGAAGGGGAAGCTTCGACAGTTGGTAGCCGAGAACCCGACGGCGACCGAAGACATGATCGCCTGGAAGCTGATTGAGGAGATGGGGCTGCGCGGCGCCGAGATGCTGCTGCCGGTGTTCGAGCGGGAGAAGGGACTGAAAGGGCGCCTGTCCGTGCAGACCAACCCGGTCAACTACATGGATACCGCCAAGCTTGTGGAACAAGCGGTCCATTTTAGCGGGCTCGCGCCGAACATTCAGGTCAAACTTCCGGCGACCGCCGCCGGCGTCGCCGGCATCGAGGAAGCGACCCGCCTCGGCGTCAACATCAACGCCACCGTCAGCTTCACGCTGCCGCAGGCCATCGCGGTGGCGGAGGCCGTGGAGCGCGGTCTCGACCGCCGCGCCAAGGAGGGTCACGACGTGTCCGGCATGCGGCCGGTCTGCACCATCATGATCGGGCGACTGGACGACTGGCTGAAAGTGGTCGCCAAGCGCGAGGGCGTCACGATTACGCCGGGCCATCTCGATTGGGGCGGCATCGCCGTCATCAAGAAGGCCTACGGCATCTTTAAGGCGCGCGGATACCGCGCCCGGCTGCTGGCCGCAGCCTATCGCCACCACATGCACTGGTCGGAGCTCATCGGCGGCGACGTCATTTTGACGATTCCCTACGAGTGGCAGGTGCAGTTCAATAAGTCCGACATCGAGGTCAAACCCCGCATGGGCAATCCGGTCGACCCCGCTATCGTCGACGAGCTCCATCGGAAGTTCCCCGAGTTCCGCCGCGCCTACGACGAAGACGGCCTTTCCGTTCCGGAATTCGACCGCTACGGCGCGACCGTCAGGACGTTGCGGTCGTTCATCGAGGCCTACCGGGAGCTGACGGCCGTAGTCCGCGATTCGATGCTTCCACCGCCCTGAGCGGCAGGCGGCAATGCCGCCAACCTTAAGTTCCTCGGGCGGCCGAAAGGCCGCCCGACGCTTCAGCGGCGATGTGGCGTGACGCCGCCTGCCCCAGCCAATCAGCCAACCTTAAGCGCATCGCGCATGGCGCAAGCCAACCGCGTCGCTTGGCGCGCATCCTTGAGGCTGAGCGGCGTCGGCCCGCCGCCTCGCACCGTCGTGACGAACGCTTGCGCCTCGTAAAGGAAGGCCTCGCCAAAGCGTTCGAAAAAGTCGACTTGGCCGGCGGTCGAGCGATGCCCGCCGCTTTCCAGCGTCAACGGAAGGTGGGGGATCGCCGCGCCGAGTTCCAGCGTTCCTTTGTCGCCGACAATCGTCATGGACGCCTCGTAACCACGATGCGATGTTCGCGAGACATAGAAAGTCGCGATCTGGCCGCCCGTGAAGGTGACGTTGGCGCTTGCGGTGTCGACGTCGGCGCATTCGCCAAGCGCCGGGTACATGATGCGGCTGCCTGCGGCGGCGACGGAGGCAATTTCGGCTCCGTCGAGCATCCAACCCACGAGGTCGATGTCGTGGATGCAGCAGTCAAGGAAGATGCCGCCTGACGTCGGCGCAAACCGAACGAAGAAGCCATTGGGGTCGACGGGATCTTCCGAGACGCAGCGAATTGCAAAGACCTTCCCCAATTCGCCGGCGTCAATCCTGCGCTTGGCTTCCGCATAGGCTGGATCGAAACGCCGCATGAAGCCGACCATCACCACTTGACGGGGGTGATTGGCGGCGGCCGCGACCGCCCGGTCGCAATCGCTTGGGTCGAGCGCCAGCGGCTTCTCGCAGAAGACGTGCTTGCCGGCGTTGACCGAGGCGATCACCTGATCGGCGTGAAGGGAAGTGGGCGTCACCAGCCAGACCGCGTCCAGGCCGGGATGCGCCAGCAATTCCTCCAGTCCGGCATAAGTCGTCACATTGCCTAACGACGTCTCCGCCCATGCGCGTTCCGAGTCGACCGGACTTGCCGCGGCGACCAGCTGAGCGCCGGGAACCCGGAACGCGAGGTTCTCCGCATGACGACGGCCAAGACGTCCGAGGCCGACAATGCCGATGCGAACGGATTCAGACACGTTCAGGCCCTCCGGCTCGAGAAATGGCCGAACCGCACGGGGCGGTCCGGCCATCCAAGTCTTCACGCCAGCCTTTGCTCCCGCCAACAAAGGCAGGCGCGGCATTCGCTCACGTGATCGCGTTGCGGAAATCGAGCAACTGCTCGGCGCTGCCCTTGGTGATCAAGGTCGCGCCGGAATCGATGCGCTTCTCGATCGTCTTGCCCGCAATCCTTACCGACGGTCCTGCCGCGCCGTTCCCCAAGGGCGAGCGAACAACGCTACTCCTCGAAGGTTCACGACGCCTCCAACGCCTCGCGCACATACGCCATGCTTGCGCGCACCGCAGCGACTGGAAGGGGGAGGTCGTGGACCTCCTTGGCGAACGGCTCGAACGAAACGATTCCATCAAAGCCGTCGGCGTAGAGCTGGCGAAGCTGCTCGATGTTGCCTAAGCGGTCCTTTGGCCCCACGAGCACGCGGTCCGCGTCCTCCATATCGGCGAAACTGACCTTCGGGTCTTCGAGGCCCGAGATGTGCGCCAAGCCGGTGCGCGCCGCAAAGACCTCGCGCTCGCCGGCGCCGCGATGATGAAACGTGTCGTGAACCAGAGAAAAGACGTCGGCGCCTTGAATTTCATCGATCGCCGCGAGCGCCTCGCGCTTGAAGCGGAGCGAAGACCTCAGAAAACCCAGGGGTTCGACGAAGCCTTTGAGGCCGAATTGGCCAAGGATCGCGCGGGCGCCTTTCAGCGCGGCGCGGAGGCCCTCCGCCTTCTCGGGCGTGTCTTCAAGCATCTTGCCCTCGTTGAGCGGACACATCACCAGGCCGATGGCGCCGCACGCGGCGGCGAGCTTGGCGAGAGCTTCGGTCTGACGCGCGCGCTCCTCATTCCAAACATTGAATGGGTAGAGGGCGTTGACGCTGCGAATCTCAAGCCCTCGTTCGGCGGCCTTCGCGCCGATGCGGCGAGCCGTATCGACGTCGCTTAAGCTGTTGGCGCCAATGTCATTGCGCAATTCGATCGCGGCGGCGCCGGCCTGATCGGCCGCGTCAACCAGCTCTTCGGGCGTGAGCGACGGGCACACCATATGATTGAAGCCAAACTTTATGTTACGGTTCACCATTGGCGCTTTCTCCAATTTGAAGCGGACGAGGCGCCGGGCCCGATCATGCACATGCGGTCCCGGCGATTCCACTCAGAATTTCGATCGTGGAATTCGGGGCGGGGCGGCGTGACGATCGACACGCTCGCTCCGGTGCGTTTCCGCCTCAAGACATGCGTCAGCGGCGGCCGCGGCGAAATAGCCGTCCCCCGGAGCCCTGTGTGGCCTTAACTTGACGGCGCCGCCGAGCCAGGTGCGGGCCGCGCAAAAAGGGCCGCATCTGCTAGGCCTAGGCCTTGCGGCGCCGGCGTTGACGGTACTGGTCGGTGATCACGGCGGCGATGATGACCGCGCCCTTCATGATTTCCTGATAGTGGGCGCCGATGTTGAGGAAGGTGAAGCCCGAGGTCAGGATGCCCAGGATCACCGTGCCGATCACGGTTCCGGTCATTCGGCCAACGCCGCCGGCGAGCGACGTGCCGCCGATCACCGCCGCGGCGATGGCGTCGAGCTCGAAGCCCATGCCGACGCCCGCCTGCCCGCTGATCGCGCGCGCGGTCTGGACGATGCCGGCAAGAGCCGACAGCCCGGCGGCGAGCGTGTAGACGAGCACGGTATGACGCTCGACGTTGATGCCGGACACGCGCGCGGCGAGCGGGTTGGAGCCGATGGCGTAAGTGAACTTGCCGTAGCGCGTATAGCGCAGCAGGATATGGAAGATTGCCGCCACGACGAGGAAGATCACCACCGGCCACCAGCCGGATCCGATCGTGGCGAAAGAATCCGAGAGATTGCCGATCGGCTCGCCGTCCGTATACCAGTCGGCGACGCCGCGCGCCGACACCATCATGCCGAGCGTGGCGATGAAAGGCGCAATTTTCGTGTAGGCGATCAGGCCGCCGTTGATCAGGCCCGCGATCAGCCCCGCGATCAGGCCCGCCGCGACGGGAAAGATCGGGTTCAATCCCGTCAGGCCGGGATAGATCGCATGGCTATATCCGGAGGTCTGGGCGAAACTGGCGGCGATCATCGCGGTCATGCCGACCAGCGAGCCGGACGAAAGGTCGATGCCGGCCATGATGATGGTCTGCGTGACGCCGATCGCGATGATGCCGATCACCGCCTCCTGCAGGATCATGATCTTCAGGCGCAGCGGATTGGCGATGAAGCTCTGGCCGACGAAAATCCAGCCCAGCACCTCGAACAGCAGCATCATGCCGATCATGACGCCGAGAATGTTGACCTCCGGCGGCAGACGGCGGCGGCCCGCTCTCGGCGCATCGCTATGGGCGGCGGCGTTGGAAGTTTGTTGCATGGCCACGTTTTTCTGTCCTTGCCGAAGCGTCGCGCGCTATTGCGACGCAAGCTCCATGATTTTGACCTGCGTTGCGTCCTTGCGATCGACGATTCCGGTCATACGTCCCTCGTGCATGACGAGTATGCGATCGCTCATGCCGAGCACCTCGGGCAATTCCGACGAAATCATCAAAACCGCGACGCCTTTGGCCGCCAGCTCGCTGATCAGCCGGTGGATCTCCGCCTTGGCGCCGACGTCGATGCCGCGCGTCGGCTCGTCGAGAATGAGTATGCGCGGATGGATCATCAGCCAGCGCGCGACCAGAACCTTCTGCTGATTGCCGCCGGAGAGATTGAGCACCGGCTCGTCGAGATCAGGCGTGCGCACCCTCAGGCTCGCCCTCTGCTCGTTGCACAGCGCTTCAACCGCCCTCTCCGCGACGAAGCCGGCGCGCACATGGCTGTGGCGCAGCAAGGCGATCTGCATGTTGTCGATGACGCTGAGCAGCAGGAAACAGCCGCTCTCCTTGCGATCTTCCGTGATGAACGCCATCCCGGCGTCCATGGCGACGCCCGGATTGCGGATGGCGATCTCGCGCCCCCCCACGGCGATCGTGCCCGAGGTCGCCGGCGTCACGCCGAACAACGTCTCGGCGACGTTGCTGCGCCCTGATCCCACCAGCCCGGCCAACCCCAGAATCTCGCCCTTGCGCAGATCGAAGGATATGTCGCGAAAGCGTCCTTCGAGCGTCAGATTCCTGACAGAGAGCGCGACGTCGCCGATCTCCGCGTTCAGCTTGGGAAACATTTGGGTGATTTCGCGCCCGACCATCATCTTGATGATCTCGTCGCGGGTGACCTCGGCGGCGGGACGCTCGCCGACGAACTTGCCGTCGCGAAACACCGACACTTCGTCGGCGATTTCGAACAGCTCGTTCATCTTGTGCGTAATGTAAATGATGCCCGTGCCCTGGGCCTTGAGGGTGCGGATGATCTGAAAGAGATGCGTGACTTCCGTTTCCGTCAGGGCGGAGGTCGGCTCGTCCATGATCAGGATGTCGGAATCGTAGGACACCGCCTTGGCGATCTCGACCATCTGCCGATTGGCGACGCTAAGGTCGCGCACTTCGGCCTCGGGGTCGATGTGGATATCGAGTTGGTCGAACAATTCCTGGGTGCGCCGGCGCATCTCGCCGTGTCGCACGAGGCCCATGCCGTTCAGTGGCTCGCGGCGAATCCAGACGTTTTCCGCCACCGTCATGAAATTCATCAGGTTGAGCTCCTGATGGATCATCGCGATGCCGTAGTGCAGCGCGTCGAGCGGCGAGGTCAGGTGGATTTCCTGGCCCTTGAGTTGGAAGGAACCGGAGTCGGGCGAATAGATGCCGGCGATGATCTTCATCAGCGTCGATTTGCCGGCGCCGTTCTCGCCCACCAGCGCGTGCACGTGACCGCGCTTGAGGCGGAACGAGACATTGTCGAGCGCCAGCACGCCGGGAAAGGCCTTCCGGACGTTCTCGACTTCGAGCAAATATTCCGCGCCGGGAATGGCGCCGCTCTCGCGAACCAGTTGGGCTGTCGAAGGACTGAGCATGCTGATTGCGCCCTGCAACGAAAACGCGCCGCCCCCGGCAGCGGACGCGTCGCGGTATCCCGTCACCCGTCCCCGCAACGCGGACCGCCGAAGTCAGGCTGCGCCGAGACGCCCGGGATTTCAAGCCGTCTTGGCCCGACGGGCGTTCGCCCGCCGGGCCGCGCTTTCCCGCGATCAGTTTTTCTTCATGAAGTTGGCCATGTTGTCCGGCGTGACGAGCTGGAAGGGAATGTAGACCTTCTTGTCGACCGCTTCGCTCTTAACGAGCTTGAGCGCCGCGTCGACCGCGCCCTTGCCCTGGCCGGCGGCGTCCTGGAACACCGTGACCTTGAGGTCGCCCGCCTTCATCGAAGCGAGGGCGTCTTGCGTCGCGTCGATGCCGCCGACGATCGCCGTCTTGGTGTCGACGCCGGCCGCCTTCATCGCCTGCAGCGCGCCGATCGCCATTTCGTCGTTGTTGGCGACCACCGCGTCGTATTTCAGGCCCTTCGACAGCCAGTTGGTCATCAGGTTCTGCGCCTTGGTGCGGTCAAAGAAGGCGCTTTGTTCGGCGACGATCTTCATGCCGCTGCACTCGGGCGTGGCGATCACATCGTGGACGTCGGCGGTGCGCTTCACCGCGGCCTCGCTGGCCAGCTCGCCTTCGATGACGAGAATGTTGCCCTTGCCCCCCAGCAGACGACAAATCTCCTTAGTTTCCAGCGTCCCGGACTGCTTCTCATCCGAACCGACGAAAGAGGCTTTGGGACCAAAGGACTCGACGTCGGTCGGTTGGCGGTTGACATAAACGATCGGCACGCCGGCCTCGCCGGCGAGCTTCGTCATGGCAGGCGTCGCGCTGGTGTCGACGGGGTTGACGATGATCGCGTCGACCTTGTTGGCGATGAAATTCTGAATCTGGCTGAGCTGCTTGGAGATGTCGTCCTTACCGTCTTCGATTTGCAGCGACACGTCCGGCAACGTCTTGGCGTAGCTGCTCATGGCGTTGCGCAGCACGATGAGAAAATTGTCGTCGAACTTGTCCATCGACACACCTATCTTGGCGGCCATGGCCGGGCTCGACAGGATTGTCGCCACCGCAAGCGCATAGATGTAGCGTTTCATATTCATTCCTCCTTCGTCGCGCCCGGCTACGCCTTAAGACTCGCCGGATGACCCTTCGGAGCGCGCTTCACGCCCGTCGGGGAATTTCGTTCGGTGAAACCAGCTAATCCCGGCGCGAACGCCGCTGCAAGTGGCGCCGTCAAAGCGGATAACGCCCGAGTCGGGCCTATGCGCGCCGCTCAGCACTTTGATCAGCGTTGATTTGCCGGCGCCGTTCTCTCCGCAGATGCCGTGCACCTCTTTGGCGCTGGCTTCCAGGGTCGCGTCAGCTGACGCGACGACGCGCGGGAAACGCTTTGTGAGACCCTCAACCTTCAGCAGCGGATCGCCGGCTGGCATCTTCCAACCCTTTGTCCTTTAAGGAGAGCGGTCGCCGCAGAGCTCTTGCAGCCATGCATGTGAAGCCATGCATGGCCACCGCTTCTCGCATTGCGGCCCGGTCTCCTCGCCAAACTTCGTAGGAATGAAACAGCAGTTATGGTCTACCTTTAGAATAAGAGTTCCATACTTGAGATCGGGCGTCAAGCCCTTTCACGGCGGTCGCCGCCGAAAAGTTGACACTTTCGGCTGCACGCATGGGCGAACGAGGCGGGCAAGGTTCCGACCGCCGATTTTCTCTCTCCGGGCCCTTGGCGGCGCAGCTCCGGTCGACGTTCGTCCGGCGCCCGCCAAGCGGAAACGCGTCACGGATCAAACGAATACTTGACCTGAGCGAAACGTCCTGCCGGCAAGATCGTGCAGCGGAGAACCGGTCGAAACGCGAGAGCCCCGGAGCCTTGCGAAAGCGCCGCCCAGTGGGCCAATGCGCCTGTCGCCGGGCGTCGCGCCGGTCGGGTTATTGGCGACGCCAGCGCGACCGACGGAATAGCGACGTGTTGTCGCGAGCAACTCGCCATCGCCTTCGAGCGCGCGCGCAGCCTTTTTGATCGGCCGATCGCCGGAAGCGGCCCCAGCAATGGCGCGCGATCGCGAAAATGCGATGATGATACAACTTGCATTCCAAACGAAAAGGTGTATGGAATGTCTATTCCATTTAGAGCTCTCAAGAAAGGGGCGCGCGGCGCGCACGAGGAGGAAGGCCATGAATCTCGAAGTCCTGAAGCACAAGTTCGCCACGACCGAACGGCTAAGATATCTGGTCGACAACGAATGGCGTCCGTCGAAAACCGCCAAGCACATGCCGGTGATGGACCCCTCGATCGGCAAGCAAATCGCCGCGGCGCCCTGCTGCACCCAGGACGAGGTCGACAGCGCCGTTGCGGCCGCCGCCCGGGCCTTCCCCGGTTGGCGCGACACGCCGATCCCCACCCGCGTCCAGCTGATGTTCCGGTTCAAGCAATTGCTCGACGCCCATCTCGACGAGCTGACCGAGCTGGTCGCCACCGAGAACGGCAAAGTGCTGTCCGAGGCGCGCGGCGACGTGCTGAAGGCGATCGAAGTGGTCGAGTGCGCCTGCTCGACGCCCTATCTCATGCAGGGCGACACCTGCATGAACGTGTCGGATGGCTACGACACCGTCTCCTACCGTGAGCCGCTCGGCGTGTTCGCCGCGATCGCGCCTTTCAATTTCCCGGCGATGATCCCGATGGGCTGGATGATTCCCTTCGCGATCACCACCGGCAATACGGTGGTGCTGAAGGCGGCCTCGATGGTGCCGCAGACCGCCATGCGCATGTTGGAGCTGTTGATCGAGGCCGGTTTGCCGAAGGGCGTGGTCAACCTGGTGACCTGCTCGCGAGTCGAAGCGGACAGCCTGCTGGTCAACCCCGCCGTCAAGGGCGTTTGCTTCGTCGGTTCGACCTCGGTCGGCAAGCACATCTATCAGACCGCCGCCGGCGCCGGCAAACGCGTCCAGGCGCTCACCGAAGCGAAGAATCACGCGCTCGTTCTTGAGGATTGCGTGCTGGAGCGCACGGTTCGTGGCATCGTCAACTCGACCTACGGCTGCGCTGGCCAGCGCTGCATGGCGCTGCCGGTGGTCTGCGTGCAGGAGTTGATCGCCGACGAGTTCGTGGCGCTGCTCAAGACGTTGGCCCAGCAGCTGAAAGTCGGTCCGGCCTACTTGCCCGGCAGCCAATTGGGTCCTTTGACGTCGGCGGCGCAGAAGGAAGCGGTCGAGAAGGCGATCGCCCGCGGCATCGAGGAGGGCGCGACGCTGGCGCTCGACGGACGCGGCGTCAAAGTGCCTGGCTACGAGGGCGGCTACTTCGTTGGTCCGACGATCTTCGATCACGTCAAGCCCGGCATGTATGTGGGCGACGAAGAAATCTTTGGACCGGTGACGTCGATCAAGCGCATCAAGGATTTCGAGCAAGGGTTGGCGATCATGAACGCCAACCGCTTCGCCAACGGCTCGTGCATTTACACGACCTCGGGCCGCTACGCCCGCGAGTTCGCCCGACGCACTGACGGCGGCATGGTCGGCGTCAACGTCGGCATTCCGGTGCCGTTCTCGATCTTCCCCTTCTCCGGCCACAAGCAGTCGTTCTTCGGCGACTTGCACACGCTCGGCAAGGACGGCGTCGCTTTCTTCACCGAGACCAAGTCAGTGACTTCGGTGTGGTTCTCTGAAGCCGACGCCAAGAAGACCGTTAGCACCTGGGACGGCACGCTGACCCGCGGTTGATCCTCCGCCCAGGCTGAAGTCCGGACGCGCGGTCCCCTCCCTCCGCGCGTCCGGCCCAACCCACGCGGCGCGTCGGAGGAGCAATTCGACGGTCACACGCCCAGGCGGAGCAGTGCGCCAACCAGAATTTCGGGCGCGATCTCGGCGCCGTCAGTTCTCGAGCAGCGACTTACGAAGGGAAGTAGCGCAAGCCGCCAATCGTCATCCTTGAGACTCGTTGACTGCCGTGAGCCGCGCGCCGCCGAGTGGGTCGACACATTCGCCGAATCTCACGGCCCGCGTGACCGCGATCGCTTTTCCGCTTCTCGCCGGCGGCAGGAATGCTTCGGAAGACCGCGGGCCGGTTTCGCAGTCGCAACCCTTGGCTCGCCTCCGCTACCGCGGCTCTCCCCGCGATGCGATGCGAGCCGGTCGTAAGACGCGTCGTTTGCATCCACGCCCGACGTCAACCGGTCCTGACGGCGTTCCCCTGCGAGCCGACGCCGGTGAACAGCCATTCGTGCTGCGGCTCGTTGTGGAACTTCCAGACGCGCTTCGGCCCGGCCATGACGTTAAGGTAGTAGCTGTCATAGCCATGTATGGTGGCGACCGGGTGATAGCCTCTCGGCACCATCACCACATCGCCGTCCTCGACGAGGACCACCTCGTCGAGCGAGCGGTCGTCGGTGTAGACGCGCTGGAAACCGTAGCCCTGAGGCGGGTTGAAGCGGTGATAGTATGTCTCCTCGAGGTAACTCTCGGCGGGCAGGTCGTCCTGGTCGTGCTTGTGCGGAGGATAGGACGAAGTGTTGCCGCCCGGCGTGATCACCTCGACGACGAGCAGCGCGTTGGCCAAGCCGTCGTCCTCCGGCATGATGTTGGTGACGTAGCGCGTATTGGATCCCTTGCCGCGCGCAATCTGCGAATATGCGCCCGGCGGGATCAGTTTGGCCGGATAGCCAGCGCCGCCCGGCGCCGAGCAGACGCCGAGTTCGAGCGCGGTGGTGGCGGTTAAAGTGTAACGGCTGCCCGCCGGCGCGTAGGCGGCCCACGGCGCCCCGTCGAACGGGCTCATGCGCCCGCCGATCTCGCCAAAATCCCTGCCGTCGATTGTGAGCCTGGCCTTGCCCGCGACGAGCGCCAGACAGACCTCGCGCGTCCCCGTCTCGGCGGCGACGCTTTCGCCGACGCGTAGGCGATGGAGCGCGAAGCCTACGTAGGTCCAGCCGGCGCTTTCCGGCGTCACTTCGGTGACGAGGCCGCGGGCGCGCCTCGGCCTCACGCGCAGTTGGGACATTGTCTTTCCCTCCTTGTCCGTCCAGCAGGATATCGCCTCGCTCCGATCGTCCGGGTCTCGGCTCGTCGCGTCAGTCGAACACCCGCTGCAGGCGGCGATTGATCTCGTATTGCTCCCGGGCCTTGGCCACCTCGGCGCGCGGCGACACCTCCGCCACGGCGACGTCCCACCAGTGCCCGCCCGCGTCGGTCACGATCAGCGGATGGGTCTCGACAACGACGACCGTGGTGCGATCGTTGGCCTTAGCCGCCTCAAGCTCGCTTTCGAGTTCGCTGATCGACGACGCCTTGACGGCGACGGCGCCCATGCTCTCCGCATGTTTGCGGAAGTCGATGTCCGGCTGCGCCACCATGGCGCAGTCCTGCCAGAGATTGTTGAAGTTGGCGCCGCCGGTGGCCATCTGCAGGCGGTTGATGCAGCCGAAGCCATGATTGTCGAGCACGACGACGATGAGCTTCTGGCCGAGGCTGACGGAAGTGGCGAGCTCCGAGTTCATCATCATGTAGGAGCCGTCGCCGACCATGACGACAATGTCCTTGTCGGGACGCGCCATCTTGACCCCGATGCCGCCGGCGATTTCGTAGCCCATGCAAGAGAAGCCGTATTCCATGTGGTAGCTGCCGGGCGTCGTCGGCACCCACAGCTTGTCCAATTCGCCGGGCAGGCCGCCGGAGGCGTTGACGACCACAGATTTTGCCCCGCCGAGGACGCGCGCCACCGCGCCGATGACCTGGGCGTCCGACGGTTTCTCGGCATTGGTGGGCGCGAGCGCTCGGCCGGCCGCCTGGAGCCAGATCGCCTTTTCCCGGCTCGCCCGCGCGGCCACGCTGGCGTCGGCCTTCCAGTCTTTGAGGCCTTCCGACAGCCGACTGAGGCCGACCTTGGCGTCGCTGACGAGCGGCAGCGCGTTGTGCTTTGTGGTGTCGTAAGTGTTGACGTTGAGGGCGACGATCTTGAGGTCGTCGGTCTTGAACAGCGCCCATGAGCCGGTGGTGAAGTCCTGGAAGCGCGTCCCGACGGCGAGCAGCAGGTCGGCGTCGCTGGCCAGCGCGTTGGCCGCCGACGTGCCGGTGACGCCGACCGCGCCAAGGGCGAGCGGGTGGGATTCGTCGATCGACGACTTGCCGGCCTGCGTGACCGCGATCGGAATGCCGTGCGTCTCGGCGAAGGCCTTGAGTTCGGCGGAGGCCTCCGAATAGAGCACGCCGCCGCCGGCGATGATCATCGGCTTCTTGGCGGCCCGGATGGCGGCGACGGCCGCGGCAAGTTCGTTCTCGTCGGGACCGATGCGGCGCGGTGCCCAGACCTTCTCCGCGAACATGCTTTCGGGCCAGTCGTAAGCCTCGGCCTGAACGTCCTGGCACATCGCCAGCGTCACGGGTCCGCATTCGGCCGGATCGGTGAGCACGTGCATGGCGCGCTGCAAGGCCGGGATCAGTTGCTCCGGGCGATTGATGCGGTCGAAGTAGCGCGACACCGGACGGAAACAGTCGTTGGCGGACACCGTGCCGTCGTTGAAGTCCTCCACCTGCTGCAGCACCGGGTCGGGCAGCCGGTTGGCGAAGACGTCGCCGGGCAGCAGCAGGAGCGGCAGCCGGTTGACGTGGGCGACGGCGGCGGCGGTCACCATATTGAGCGCGCCCGGGCCGATCGACGTCGTGCAGGCCATAAAGCGGCGGCGGAAGCTCGCCTTGGCGAAGGCGATGGCCGCGTGGGCCATGGCCTGTTCGTTGTGGGCGCGATAAGTGGGCAGCCTGTCGCGCATTTGATAGAGCGCCTCGCCGATGCCCGCCACGTTGCCGTGGCCGAAGATCGCCCAGCATCCGGCGACGATCGGCAGCTTCTCGCCGTCGATCACCCTCATCTGGTTCGTCAGGAACCGCACCAACGCCTGCGCCACCGTAAGCCGCACCGTCTTGCCGATCATGTCCCATCCTTCCCGAAACGCGCCGGTCCCGGCCGCCGAGCCTTCCCTGCTGCGGCCTTGGCGAGCCGCGCCGACGAACGCCGGCGCGCCTGCCGCGCAGGCCTCCTAACGCTGATCGACCGACAGCCAGAGATCGACCAGCGCTCCGAACTTCCCGGCCATGTCGTCGATGGCCGCCTCGTCGCCAATTTCGCCTTTGAGCCAGCGCTCGGCCGCCTCGGCGAAGATGGTCCGCCCGACGGCGAAGCCCCGGACCCTCTTGGCCGCGCGAGCGGCGGCGAAGCTCTCTTTCAATGTTTCGATGGGGGCCTCCAGGCCAAGCAGCAGGACGCCGCGGCACAGAGGATCTCGGGTCGCGATCACCTGGTCGATCGCCTCCCACGCCTTGACCGACGCCTGCGGCTCAAGCTTCCACCAGTCGGGTCGGAGGCCGGCGTCGTAGAGCTCGGCGAGCGCGCGGGAGACGGTGTCGTCGCCGAGCGGCCCGTTCTTGGAGGCGATGATCTCGATGAGGATCTCTCGTCCGACCTTGCGAGCGGCGTCGAACGCTGCAACGAGCTTAGCCGTCTGAATGGCCTTCAGCGCGTCGTCGTCGTCCGGATGGTAGAAGCACAGCACCTTGACGCAGTGATCCACCGGCCATTCGATCAGCCGGCTGCCGAGGTCCTGGCTGAACTCGAACTGAAGCGGACACGAACCCGGCAGCTCAATTGGCCTGGCCACCCAAAGTTCCTGTCCGGCCCCGGCGGCGAAAAGCGCGTCGCGGCCATACTTGTCATCGAGCAGCATCCCGAAGCCGGGGCGTCCATTGGCGACCCGTTGAGCGGCGCAAACCGCCAGCACCTTGAAGGCGGGAATGCGCGCCGCCGCCGCCTTATCGCCGGCCAGCTCCTCCAATTGAATGCGATGATCGATGGCGAACGCCATCAACAGCGGAATCTGGCGTCGGCGCGTCGTCGCCCAATGAAGGTGGTTCAGCGTCGCGTCCATGCGCAGCGCCCGGTGCGGACTCCCGTTGTCAAGGAAATGCCGTAGTTCCGGCCACGTCGGATATTCGGGCGAGCAAAGAAGCCGCGACACCGCGAACGCCCCGCAGGCGTTCGCCCAGGTCGCGCAGGTGGCGAGGTCTTCTCCCCTCAGCCATCCGCGCAGGAATCCGGACATGAAGGCGTCGCCGGCGCCGAGCACGTTGAAGACCTCGATCGGGCAGCCCTTGCCGACGATTCCGTCTTCGAGATTGTCGGAGATCGGCCCCGCATAGACAACGCAGCCCCGCGCGCCGCGCTTCAAAACGATCGTCGCGCCGGAGATCGCGCGGACGGCCTTCAGCGATTCGAGCACGCCGTCGGCGCCGCCGGCGATCATGATTTCTTCTTCCGTGCCGACGATCAAGTCGCACTCGACAAGCACCGGCTTCAGGCGCGCCGACACCGCCTCGGATTTCACGTAGCGCGCGAAACCCGCTTCATGGCCGGCGAGGCCCCATAAGTTGGGCCGATAGTCGACGTCGAACGCGACTTTGCCGCCATGCTTCTTGGCGAAGGCGATCGCCTTCATTTGCGCGTCGGCGGCGTTCGGCTTGGAAAAATGGGTTCCGGTCACGACGATGGCGCGGCTCCGGGCGACCAAAGCTTCCTCAATGTCGCCTTTGTCCAACGCCATGTCCGCACAGTCGGAGCGATAGAAGACCGTCGGCGAAGCGCCTTGGGCCTGCACGGCCAGTAGCACCAGACCCGTCAGCCGCTGCTTGTCGACGCGGACCCCGTCGATGGCAACTCCTTCGCGAACAAGCTGTTCGCGAATGAAGCCGCCCATCTGCTCAGCGCCGACGCGCGTGATCAGGGCCGACTTGAGCCCGAGCCGCGCCGTTCCGATCGCAATGTTGGCCGCGCAGCCGCCTACGGATTTGGCGAAGCTGCCAACGTCCTCGAGTTGGCTGCCGATCTGCTGGCCATAGAGGTCGACTGAAGAACGGCCGATGGAGATCACATCGAGCGTCTTCTGGACCGTGACGGCGTCAGTCATCTTCCGCCTTGCAAATTCCTCCGGCCCACGAGAACGGTCGCCGGCGCCGACTGCGGCTTAAGTCGATCCGCAGGTCGACGCCGCTCGCTGCCGCCGACAGGCGGGGCGGTCGTCGCAGCGGCTCCGGGTCTCAATAGACGATCTCGACCTGTCGGCGCTCTTTCAGCGATTTCGCCGCCGCTTCGGCCATAAGCAGCGCCTTGAGGCCGTCCTCGCCCGACGGGTTCATCGGACGTCCCGCGTTCAGCGCGTCGACGAAAGCGGCGATCTTGTTGGCGTAGGCTTGCGTGTAGCGCGTCATGAAGAAGTTCAAAAGCGGATCGCGCCGGTAGCCGCCGGCGTCCGCCACCTCGACAGTGGTGGCGCGAAGGTTCTCCGCGGACACCAATCCTTTCGAGCCGTGAACTTCGATGCGCTGGTCGTATCCGTAGGTCGCCCTTCGCGAATTGGAAATCTGGGCGATCTTTCCCGATTTCGTGGTCAGCACCAGGCTGGCGCTGTCGACGTCGCTCTCCGCGCCGATCGCCGGGTCGACCAGATTGGAGGCGGCGGCGAACACAGCGACGGGGTCCTCGCCCAAGAGGAACGCCGCCATGTCGAAGTCATGGATTGTCATGTCGCGGAACAGCCCGCCCGAGCGCGCCAGATAGGCGAGGGGCGGCGGCGAGGGGTCGCGCGAGGTGATCGACACCATCTCCACTTCGCCGATGACGCCCGCGGTGATCCGGGCTCGCGCCTCCTTGAAATTCGGGTCAAAGCGACGATTGAAGCCGATCATCAGCGCGGCTTTCTCCACGCGCGTCACGTCGAGGCAGCGTCGGACCCGCTCCACCGAAAGATCAATCGGCTTTTCGCAGAAGATCGCCTTTCCCGCCCGGGCCGCCTGTTCGATCATGTCCGCGTGCAAGTCGGTCGGCGCGGTGATCAAGACCGCGTCGACGTCCTTGGCGTTCATGATCGCTTCGACGCTGCGGACTTCCGCCCCATGGCTCCTGGCGATCGCCTCGGCCGCCGCGGGAATCGCGTCGGCCACCGCCACGAGCTTGGCGCCGGCGTTTCTGGCGACGGCCCCTGCGTGCACCGTGCCGATGCGCCCGGCGCCCAATAGCCCGAATCTCAGTCCCATCGCTTCAGCCTCCCAATGTGTTCGACGCGCTCGACCCGTCGATGGCGTGACCTAACCCCGACCGTATGTCACCCTCAACCAATCCCTTCCCTCGCCCATCTTCGGAAGCGATCCGAAACGTCGGGGCTGCGGCCAAACCCGTATCTAGGAATGGAACATACATTCTATTGCCATCAATCGTCAACTCGATTATGTTGCCATTCGCGGAGGAATGAAGGTTTGAGGGGCGGACGCCGGCGCCCCCTCGGTAGTTGTCGTCGTGTGGCGATCTGCGTATGTTCATCGAGTTAACGGCGCCGACTTAGGGATTTCGAGTAGCGTGCCTCGCGCTCTCTCACTTGAATCCGCATTCTACGTTCGGGTCTCGGCTGCGGCAGTCTCGCGGATCGCGTGTCAGTTCCAAGATCAAGAGTCATATCAAAGAGTCGCCGGCGCCACTGGTCTCCGACGAATGTCCTCGCGCCCCGCGGCGCTGGACGGGGGCGTCGAAGTCGAGTTGGAGGCCTTGCGAAGGCGGTCATGATCGGAGCGTGCGATTCCAGTGCCTAACGCTGACCCACCAGCGCCAGCTCTCCGCGCAAGATCTGTGGCGGCGAACGGGAGCACCGAGCCCGGCATCTTAATTCGCCGCGAGGGTCTGGCCCATTCAAAAGAGAAGACGATCGATGTCAAATGTAGCGCTTGATAGTCCACCGCGCGAATTCAATAAGCTGCGCGACCTTATCGTCGAAACACGTGACAAAATGCCCAAGAGGTTGGCGCAAGTGGCGGCTTATACAATTGAGTTTCCAGATGATATCGCCTTTGGGACAGTTGGCCGCATTTCTGAACAGGCCGCCGTGCAGCCTTCTACCTTGGTGCGATTCGCCAAAGCTCTCGGCTACAGTGGTTTCAGCGAATTGCAGGCGGTGTTCCAGCAGCGGCTGCGCGACCGGCCAAATAATTACGACGCGAGGCTGCAGGCGTTCGACGCGCACGCGTCCGGCCTTTCGCCGGCCATGGCATTGATCGATGGTTTCAGCCAGGCGGCGATCCGTTCGGTGGAAAGGTTCAGGAAGCGCATCAGTACAGAGACATTGGACGAGGCGGCGCGGATTCTTTCCCGCGCCGAAACCATCTACCTAATCGGCCTTCGCCGATCGTACCCGATCACCTCCTATATGAGCTATGCCCTCGGAACGCTTGGGATGAGAACCGTGCTGATCGGTTCGCCCAATGGGGTCGACCGTGAGCTTCTGTCGTTTGCCGGTCCGCGCGACGCAGCGCTTTCGGTCAGCTTCACGCCCTACGCACAAATGACGGTCGAATATACGCGCCAGGTCGCCGGACAAAACACGCCTCTCATAGCCATTACCGACAGCCCTTTTAGCCCGCTTGTGTCCAATACAAGCGTCTGGTTTGAGGTCGTCGAAAGCGACTTCGAAGGATTTAGGACGCTGGCCGCGACCCTGACCCTGGCGGCAACGCTCGCCGTGGCCGTTGCGGAGCAACGGCGCTCGAGTGCAAAACAGAATTTACATTCCGATTGAAATAGAATATAGAATGCTCTAGCCGAATGCTCGTCCGAACGGGACATGGAGACCCGGGCGACGCGATGCCAGCGGACCGGATGAATCCGGCGGCGGAGCGAACCGCAGGGGGGCGCACTTCTGCTCAGCAAGGGGCAAACGTGTCGCCGTCCATGCGGTTCAACTGGGAGAAAGACAATGATCCGTATTGGCGCCAACCCGATCTGCTGGTCCAACGACGATATGACTGAGATAGGCGGCGACATTCCGTTGGAACAGTGCCTGCGCGAGGCCCGCGAAATCGGTCTCGAGGGGATGGAAAAGGGCAACAAATTCCCCGCCACGGCGCCCCAACTCAAAGCGAAGCTGGCCGAGTTCGGGCTCGTGTTCATCTCTGGCTGGTATTCGACCTTCCTGCTTGAACGCGATGCGGACGCCGAGTTCGCCGCCGCTCAGGCCGATCTCAAGCTGCGCAAGGAAGCGGGAGCGGAAGTTCTGATCGTTTGCGAATGCACCCGCACCGTCCATGGCGTGAAGTCGGCGCCGCTCTCGACACGGCCCGTGATGACCAAGGCCGAGTGGTCATTTTTCCTGCCGCGCATGACCCGCTTCGCCGACCTCGTCAAAGATTTCGGCCTCCAGCTCGTCTACCACCACCACATGGGCACTGTCGTTCAAACGCCCGCGGAAGTTGACCATTTCATGGCCGGCGCGGGCGCGGCGGTGAAGCTGCTGCTGGACACAGGCCACATCACCTGGGCCGGCGGCGACGCTGCTCGGGTCGCCAAAACCTACGCCAGCAGGATTGGCCACATTCACGCCAAGGACGTCCGTCAGCCCGTAGCCGCCAGGGCGTTGGCCGAGGACTGGTCGTTCCTCGATTCGGTTCTCGAGGGCGTCTATACCGTGCCCGGCGACGGGTCGATCGACTTTGTCGACGTCTTCAAGGCTGTGCCCAACTATTCGGGGTGGGTCGTCATCGAGGCGGAGCAGGATCCTAAAAAGGCCAACCCCAAGAAATACGTAACGCTGGGCTACAATAATCTTCGGCGCTTTCTGAAGGAGGCCGGCCTCATTTGACGGCATCAATGAGGCGCTCGTTTCAAAAGGTCTGCTCAACGGCGCGATGCAGACCTTTCGCAGGAACCGTAATTGCGCACGCCTCTTTGAGGGCGTGAAGACGGCCCGATTTCAGGACCGCGTTTTTTCGTCGCGGCGCGTTCGGCTACATCCCGAAGTCGCTCGATCCGGAGGCGATGGTCGCGGCGATCCAGCAGGTGCTCGGCGGCGGCATCTACGCGCCGACGCTGCTCTTGACCGAGCCGGTCGAGACTCCTGAACCGTCGCCGACGATCGGTCCCGACGTTCTGGCGATGCTGACGCCGCGCCAATACGACGTGCTGCGCCTGCTCGGCAAAGGCCAGGCGAACAAGGAAATCGCGCGCGCGCTCGACATTTCCGAGGGGACGGTGAAGATCCACCTCGCCGCGATCTTCCGCCTCCTCGAGGTGCGCAACCGCACCGAGGCGGTGCTGAAGGCGAGCGCCCTCGACGTCTGAGCCGCGCGTCCCGCGTAAGCATCCGGTGAAGCTTTCAATTACCCATAAGCGCCATGGCCCCGAACTCTGCGCCGATCTCGATGTCGGTCAGGCTGATCTTCGACAGTGCGAGAAACCAAGCTATTGACTACAAACGCAAAAGCGCGCCGGGGCGGCGCCGCGGCACTACATTACAAATTGCGGACGTGGATCAGGCGTCGGCGATCTGGCGCAGCGTCGGCGGTAGACGCCGCGCCGAGCGGCCGTCGTGGCTAAAACCCAATCTTTCTTCGCCCAGCGCCCGGCTTCGCTAGCGCCTCGTCCTCGAGCCATTTCGCCAGCAGTCTCGGATCGCGCCCGCCGATCACGGCGCCTTTCCTCGCCACCGTCGCAAAGTCGCCCGGCGTCAACCCGCTCAGTTTGAGGACCGAGACGGGCGCCTCGGCGCCAAACGCATCGCGAAAAGAAGCCGAGACGCGCGCCGAGCGTCTTGGCGAACTCGCTCTTGCCGGTTCCCGGCGGGCCATAGAAGAGCAGGTTCGCGCCCCGCCGCGTCGCGCCTCTGGAACCGCCGGCGGCCGCGACGATCCTGGCGGCGAGATCGCGCAAGTCACCCAAATGCTCGAAGTCGCCCCAGCCCAGCGAGGCGCGGGCGGGTTCGCCGAGGAGGAGATCGCTGACCCGGCGCACGCCGAACCGCGGCAACGAGAGGAGGCGGCGAACAACGACCGACAAGCGCAGGCTGTCCTGAACTTCGATCAAGCCCAGTTGGCAAAGCCGCCCACCAGAGCAGAGTTCGACCCGCTCGGATTTCGTTTCCAAAAAGGGATGAAGGTCGACGCCGTCGGGGCCTTCTAGGTCGAGACCGAAGCGATCGTTGACGGCCTTGATGAGAGAGCGAAACTGGGGCGTCTGCGTCGCTCGCGCCAACAGACCGAGCGCCGAGTTCTGACTCTCGGTGAGCGAACAGGCCTTGGCGAGCCAGTCGAGGCGCTTCCAACCGTCTCAGATTGTTCGCCTTAGAGCGAGGCCGTCCGACGACGCCTTTTTCATATTTCTTACGTACGAGCCGTCATCGGGACCGAGAAACTACTATAAGTCTTTGATTTTATTGGCGCGCCCAAGGGGAATCGAACCCCTGTTTTCGCCGTGAAAGGGCGACGTCCTGGACCGCTAGACGATGGGCGCGGCGCGGCGTTTCGGCTCGGCCGGAACGGCAGGTTGCTATAAAGTCGCCAAACGAGGCTGGCAAGGCCGCGAGGCGCGAATTCGCCGACCGATTCCGGCTTCCCCTGCTTGCCCGCCGGCTGCGTCGCCGGTTTGACGCGAAGCGGCCGGCAAAGCGGGAAAAAGCGGTTTTGCAACGCTTTTTCGCCGCATGCGGCTTGCGCGCGGCGCTCGGCGGGGACAATCTCGGCCCCCTTTCGCGGGGGAGACGAGCCATGCGCGCCATTCGCATCCACCAGACCGGGGCGCCCGACGTGATGCGCCTCGAGGACATCGAGATCGCGCCGCCGCAACGCGGCGAAGCGCGGGTGCGCCAACGCGCCATCGGCGTCAATTATCTCGACGTCTATTATCGCTCCGGCTTCTATCCGCCGCCGCCGCGGCCCTTCACGCCCGGCAACGAGGGCGCCGGCGAGGTCGTCGCGGTCGGCAAGGGCGTCAAGGACTTCAAGCCCGGCGACCGCGTCGCCTATGTTTCCACCCTCGGCTCCTACGCCGAGGAGCGCAACGTCGACGTCAAGCACCTGGTGAAATTGCCCAAGGCGATTGCGTTCGAGGCGGCCGCGGCGATGATGCTCAAGGGCCTAACCGCCCAATTTCTGTTGCGTCAGACCTATCACGTGAAAGCAGGCGACACGATGCTGGTGCACGCGGCCGCCGGCGGCGTCGGCCAGATTCTGTGCCAATGGGGCAAGGCGCTCGGCGCGACGGTGATCGGCACGGTCGGCACGGCGGAAAAGGCCAAGCTCGCCAAGAAAGCCGGCGCGAAGCACGTCATTCTCTACCGCGACGAGGACTTCGCCGTGCGGGTCGGCGAAATCACCAAGGGCGCCAAGTGCCACGTCGTCTACGACGGCGTCGGCAAGGCGACCTTCCCCGCTTCGCTCGACTGCCTGAGGCCGTTCGGCATGTTCGCCAGCTACGGATCGGCCTCGGGCGGCATCGAGTCGTTCAATCTGGCGCTGCTGGCGCAAAAAGGCTCGCTGTTCGCCACCCGGCCGACGCTGTTCACGTTCCTGGCCGAGCGCGCGCGGCTCGAAAAAATGGCGCGCGATCTGTTCGCCGCTGTCTCCTCGGGCGAGGTCAAGATCGGCGTCGCCATGCGCGCGCCGCTCGCCGAAGCCGCGAGCGTCCACACCGCCTTGGAGGCGCGTCAGACGACGGGCTCGACGATTCTCGTCCCCTGAACGGGCCGCGCCTGCGTCGCGCCCCGAGGGGATCCTCGGGCGGGTCGGAGCGAAAATCCGGGAGGCGGCCTTCGCGCCGCCTCTTTTCCATCTGAAGAGAGGCGCCGCGGGCGCGCTTGGCGCGCCGGCGGCGGACTTGTATAGGGATCGCGCAAGGCGCGCGCGCGGCGCGCCGAACCGTCGTCGCTGACAGAGGCAATTCTCCATGAGCGAACCGAACGCCCTCAAGAGGGCCGCCGACGCGCCCGCCGCCAAGCAAGAGGGCTGGTGGGAGACGGTCAAGGTCATCGTCGAGGCGCTGATCATCGCGCTGGTGGTGCGAACCTTGCTGTTTCAGCCGTTCAACATCCCCTCGGGTTCGCTCATCCCGACGCTGCTGGTTGGCGATTATCTGTTCGTGTCGAAATATTCCTACGGCTATTCGCATTTTTCGCTGCCGGGATTTCTCGACCTCGCGCCGGCCGCAATGCCCGGCCGCCTTTTCGCCTCACAGCCCAAGCGCGGCGACATCATCGTCTTCAAGCTGCCGCGCGACGGCGAGACCGATTACATCAAGCGCCTGATCGGCCTGCCCGGCGACAAGATCCAGATGATCAAGGACCGACTCTACATCAATGGCCAGATCGTCGAGCGCGAGCCGCTGCCGCCCTACCGGACGGCCGGGCGCTTTGGCGCGGCCGAGGAGGTTCCCCATTATCTCGAGACGCTGCCGGGCGGCGTGAAGCACGAGATCATCCAGATCGAGGGCGACGCCAATCCGCTGCCCTACACCGCCAACACCGACGTCTACGTAGCGCCGCCCGGCGAATATTTCTTCATGGGCGACAATCGCGACAATTCCAGCGACTCGCGCGTGCCGCCGGACAAAGGCGGCGTCGGCTACGTGCCGTTCGACAATCTCATCGGCCGCGCCGAAGTGATCTTCTTTTCGGTCGACGGCGCGCCGGCTTGGGAATTCTGGCGTTGGCCGGAGACGGTGCGCTGGAGCCGCATGTTCCATGCCGTGCATTGAGGCGCGCGTTCCTTCTCCCCTTGCGGGAGAAGGTGTCGGCCGGAGGTCGACGGATGAGGGGTCGCTGAAACATTCGCGAGATCAGCGGACGCCGTGCCGGGCCTCGCGGTCCGTCGACCCCTCATCCCAAAGCGAATGCGCAGCATTCGTCCGCGGCCGCGCTTCGCGCGGCCACCTTCCCCCGCAAGGGGGGAAGGAATTCTCGCCGCCGATATCTCACGCGAAGCTTGGCCGGCCAGCCCCGGTCGGCGGTCGAAAATGACCAAGAAGGCCAAAGCGGAGTTTGCGGCGCTCGAGGCGAGGATCGGCCACCAATTCCGCGACCGCGATCTCGCCGCGCGCGCGCTGACCCATCTCTCGGCGCCCGCCGCCGCCGGCTCCGGACGGGCGCAATCCTATCAGCGGCTGGAGTTCCTGGGCGACCGCGTGCTCGGCGTCGTCGTCGCGCAGATGCTCTATGAAGCCTATCCGCAGGCGAGCGAGGGCGAATTGTCGATGCGCCTGGCCAAGCTGGTGCGCCGCGAAACCTGCGCCGCCGTCGCCGAGGAGTGGGACGTCGGCCCGCACCTCGCGATGGGGCAGGGCGAGGCGCGCGCCGGCGGCCGCAAGAAGGCGGCGATCCTCTCCGACATCTGCGAATCCCTGATCGGCGCGGTGTTCGTCGACGCCGGCTTCGAGGCGGCGCGCGAGCTGGTGAGGCGGTGCTGGCGCGCGCGCATGGACGCCGACGTCGAACCCGAGCGCGACGCCAAGACCGCCGTGCAGGAATGGGCGCAGGCGCGCGCGTTGGCCGCGCCGCGCTACGTCGAAGTCGCGCGCAGCGGCCCGGCCCACGCGCCGCACTTCATTATGCAGGTCGTCCTCGACGGCTACGCGCCGGAACAAGGCGAGGCGAGCTCCAAACGCGCCGCCGAACAAGCCGCCGCGCAGGCGTTTCTGGCGCGCTGGAGCGGCAAATGAACGGCGCCCGATGCGGCTTCGTAGCGCTCCTCGGCGCGCCGAACGCCGGCAAGTCGACGCTGCTCAACGCGCTCGTCGGCGCCAAGGTCTCCATCGTCTCGCGCAAGGCGCAGACGACGCGCGCCCTGGTGCGCGGCATCGTCGTCGAGGGCTTGGCGCAGATCGTGTTCGTCGACACGCCGGGATTATTCGCGCCTAAGCGCCGGCTCGATCGGGCGATGCTCGCCTCGGCGTGGGGCGCGGCGGGCGACGCCGACGCGCTGGCGCTGCTGATCGACGCGCGCCAGGAGCTTCTCGCCGCGGGCAAGGCGGGGCTCGCCGCGCCGAACGCCGAATTGAGCGAGCCGACGCGGGCCATCCTCACGGCCGTGAGCGAGCGCCGCGCGCCGAAATTCCTCGTCGTCAATAAGATCGATCTGGTCGAACGCGCTTCGCTGCTGGCGCTCGCCGCCAAGTTCGACGCGGCGCTGAAATTCGACGCGACCTTCATGGTCAGCGCGGCGACCGGCGACGGCCTCGAGCGGCTGCGCGCAACGCTCGCGGCGGCGATGCCGCCGGGGCCGTGGCTCTATCCGGAAGATCAGATCGCCGACGCGCCGATGCGCTCGCTCGCCGCCGAGATCACCCGGGAAAAGCTGTTCGAGCGCCTGCACGACGAATTGCCCTACCAGACGACGGTCGAGACCGAGTCGTGGAAGGATTTGCCCGACGGCTCGGCGCGCATCGAGCAGACGATCTACGTCACGCGCGACAGCCACAAGAAGATCGTCATCGGCGAGGGCGGACGCACGATCAAGGCGATCGGCGCCGCCGCGCGCAAGGACATCGCCGAGGCCAACGAGACGCCGGTGCATCTTTTCCTGTTCGTCAAGGTGCGCGAGGGCTGGCTCGACGATCCCGACCGCTACCGCGCGATGGGGCTGGAGTTCCCCAAGAAGTGACAACGCGTAGGCGCCGCTCGGCGCGCGAGCGGACTGAAGATCGGCGGCGGCGACCCGCTGCGAAAAATGACCGCATTCCGATCGCCGTTGTCAGTGACCTACAATGCCGATCGGCGGCGCATCGTCTCGAATGACTTTGTCATGAGAGGGTCGACCTTCGGCGCTTGTCGCTGACTTGAGATCGGCCGCCGCCGCCCGGTTCGCCAACATCGGGCGCGAACGGGCGCCGATGCGCCGACCGCGCAGGCGAAGTGCGCCGTACTGGAGACCAAGGGGTATGATCCGCAACATCTTCGTCCTTACCGGCGCCGGCGTTTCGGCCGAGAGCGGCCTTGGCACGTTCCGAGACAAGAAGGGCGAGGGGATTTGGGCGCGCTTCGATCCGATGAAGCTTGCGAGCATTGAAGCCTTTGAGAGCGACCCCGCGACCGTTCTCGCCTTTTATGATCAGCGACGGCGCAACATGCGCGGCGCCATGCCCAACGCCGCGCATTTCGCGCTGGCGCGGCTCGGGGCGGCGCTGTCCGAACGCGGCGGCGCTTTGGCGCTGGTGACGCAAAACATCGACAACCTCCACGAGCGAGCCGGGTCTCGCGGCGTCATCCATATGCACGGCGAGCTGTTGAAGGCGCGCTGCGAGCTCTGCGGCGGGGTCAGCGATTGGCTCGACGACCTCAAAACCGCCGATGTCTGTCCCCGTTGCGGCCGCGCCGGCGGATTGCGGCCGCACGTCGTATGGTTTGGCGAGACGCCGCTCTACATCGACGACATCGAGCGGGCGCTCCGGCGTTCCGACCTGTTCGTCGCCATCGGCACATCGGGCGCGGTCTATCCGGCCGCGGGGTTCGTCGCCGAGGCGAGGGCGATGGGGATCGCGACCTGCGAGATCAACCTCGAGTTGGCTGACAACGCCGAACTCTTCGACGAACGCCGATACGGGCCGGCCAGCGAAGCGGTTCCGGCTTGGGTCGAGGAAGTCGTCAACCGCTGAATCTCATTCCGGCCTCTAGCGCCGCTCACCCGCCGGACGGCGCCGCGGGCAAGGGCGGAACGGCTTTGCCCATCGCCGCGGCCATCGTGCTCAAGCTCGCCACCGTGGCGCCGAGCTGCATCGTATCGACCGCGGTGCTCGGCACGATGACGATGGTGGCGTTGTCGCGCTTCAGCCCCTCGTAAAGCATGTTCATCGCACGCAAATGGAAGGCGGTCGGGTTGTCGGCGTAGGTCTTCGCCGCTTCGGCGAATTTCTCCGCCACCTGGCGCTCGGAGTCGCCGAGGATGACGCGCGCCTGCCGCTCGCGCTCGGCCTGCGCCTGCATCGACATCGCGTCTTGCAGGGCCGGCGGGATCAGCACGTCCTTGACCTCGACGGAGATGACGTTGATTTCCCAGGGCTCGGTGCGCTCGTCGATGATCTTCTGCAGATCGGCGCTGATCTTATCCCGTCCCTCCAGCATGTCGGCGAGCATGGTCTTGCCGATGACGTCGCGCAGCGCGGTCTGCGCCGCCCAGTTGATCGCCCCGTTGTAGTCGGCGACGTCGAGCGCCGCCTTCTTCGGGTCGATCACCTTCCAAAACAGAACCGCGTCGACGTCGACCGGCACCGTGTCCTTGGTCAGGGTCTTTTCCGCCTTGAAGGCGCTGGTGAGCACGCGGGTGTCGATCCAGTAGGGGACGGTCTCGATGATCGGAATGATCAAGAACAGGCCCGGCCCCTCGAGCGAGCGGAAACGCCCGAGGCGCAGCACCACCACCCGCTCCCATTGATCGGCGATCTTGATCGAATAGGCGACGATGAAGGCGATGAGCAACGTCACGACGACGATCCAGGCGCTCAGACGGAAATCGGGCGGCGCGGCCGTCTCATAGGCCAGGGCCAGGCCGACGGCGACGATGACGACGAAGATCAGCGTCGGCAGGGAATTGGGTTTCCTCATCCTGATGCTCCTTCTTGAATTCCGACGCCGGGTCTTGGCGACCCGGCCACATCATTAGCGCCGACGCCGCGAGCGCCGAAGCGTTCGGCGAGAAAGCGCTCCTCGGACGGAATATAGGCCGAGTTCGGCGGCGCCGCGAGCGCAAGGCCGCCCGTATTCCGCCGAAGATTGCGGCGGCCGGCCGGGCAGGGCATGATCGCCAGGGCGACGACGAGGGCAGGACATGAGCGCGAACGCTTCGCAAGCCCCGCAAGGCCCGTGCGTCGGCCCGCGCGCCGCCCTCGCGCTTTCCTGCGCCGTGGTCTTGCTCGGCTCGCTCGGGCTGTTCGTCTGGGGCCTCGGCGCCGCGCGCGACGTCTATTTCGACGAGACCTGGTACGTGCCGACCGCCCGCGCGTTGATCAAGTCGGGCGCGATGATGCACCAGGAGCATCCTCCGCTCGGCAAGCTGATGATCGCCGGCGGCATGCGCGTCTTCGGCGACAATCCGGTCGGCTGGCGCGCGATGAGCGCGCTGTTCGGATCGCTGACGCTGGTCGGCGTGCTGATCTGGTCCTACGCGCTGTTGCGCGATCTCGGCCAGGCGCTGTGGGCGAGCGCGATCACGCTGTTCGATTCGATCGTCTACGTCCAGGCGCGCATCGCCATGCTCGACATCTTCCTGATGGCGTTCTGCGCCTTCGCGCTGGCGTTCTTCACCCTGAGCCTGAAGGAGAGGAAATCGCCGGCGAAGTCGCTCGGCTACGCGATGCTGATGGGCGTCTGCCTGGGCCTGGCGAGCGCGTGCAAAATGTCGGGCTTGTTCCTGCTCGGCGGCATCCTGGCGGTGCGCCTGCTGATCGGGCTGCTCAAGCTGTGGCGCGCGCGCTTCGACGGCGCCGAGGAGACGAATTTCTTCGCCCCCGACGCCTGGGCGGCGCTGACCCCGGCGAACACGTTCCTCGCCCTGGTCGCGGCGCCGCTGCTGGTCTACTTCGCCGCCTATCTGCCGCAACTCGTTCACGAGGGCTCGGTCCTCGAATTCTTCGCCGCGCAGCGGCGCATGATCGCGATCATGACCGGCAGTTCGGCGACGCACCCCTATTCGAGCCTGTGGCTGCAATGGCCGGCGATGACGCGCCCGGTGTGGTATCTCTTCCATGTCGCAGGCCCGCACGCCTCGGCGTGGAGCGCGCAGGTTCCGGCGCAGGCGATCGTCGCGCTCGCCAACCCGCTGGTCTTCTACGCCGGCGAGGCGGCGATCCTCGTCGCCGCGTGGCGCTGGATCGTCCGCCGCGAAGTCGACGCGATGATCGTCACGGTCGGCTTCTTCGCGCAATATCTGCCGTGGGCGATCAATCCGAAGGGGCTGGAATTCTTCTATTATTACTTTCCCTCGCTGCTTTGCCTGGGGCCGGCGCTGGCGCTCGTCTTCTTTCGCGGCGGCTCGCGGCTGGGAATTGGGCTGGCGCTCGGCTTTCTCGTCGCGGCGGGGCTGACGTTCGTCTTCTACCTGCCGGTGCTCTCGGCGCAGTTCCCCGTCGGCCCGAGCGGCTTTTCCCAGCGCATCTGGTTCGATTCGTGGCGGTGAAGACAAGCCTTGCAGCCGCGGTTCGCGAGCTAGGGTCCGGACCCATAAAATGGTTGGCATGAACGAGGGTTTGTGATTCACGGCTTGTGAAAGGAAGCGCCGATGAATCAGGACCTCTTCTGGCTGACGGACGAGCAGTTTTCGAAGATCGCGCCTCATCTTCCGAGGGATACGCGGGGCAAGGCGCGCGTCGACGACCGGCGGGTGATCAGCGGGATCGTTCATGTGCTGAAATCGGGCGGTCGTTGGGTCGACGCGCCGCGCGATTATGGGCCGAAGAAGACGCTCTACAATCGCTTTGTGCGGTGGGCGGCCAAAGGCGTGTGGGTCACGTTGTTCCAGGCGCTCGCCCAAGCCGCCGGCCCGCCGGCCGAGGTTCTGATCGACTCCAGCGCGGTGAAAGCCCATCGCTCGGCGGCGGGCGGAAAAGGGGGAGAAAAATCAGGCGATCGGCCGTTCGCCGCTACGCCGCGCTCGGCGCCGCGCCGAAGCGATTGTCTCCCGCCGCGCCTCGGAGGCAGAACCAGATCAGCAGCGCGACGCCGCCGATCAGCGGGACGACGGCGACGAGGAGCCACCAGCCGGAGCGATCGGTGTCGTGCAGCCGCCTGACGCCGACGGCGACGGCCGGGATGATGAGAGCGAGCCCGACAATCACTTGAAGCACTGGATAGCCGATGACGTCCTTGTCGACGATCGAGGCGAGGATGCTGGCCAAGGCGTTGAAGAGCGCGAACCACCAATATTCCGGCCGCGCCGCGCGGCCGTGAAAGTCGGCGTATTTGGAAAAACAAGCAGCGATCGCTTGTCGAAAACCCATATCCGCCTCCCGCAGCCCGCGCCGACGCCAAAGAGCCGACAAAGCCGGCGCCGTCAAGGGCGCGCCGGGGGCCTGCTACGAGGACTGCATCTCCATCGCCGCGAGGTCGAAGCGGGCTTCTTCGATCTCCCGCTGGCCCAAGATGAAATAGACCAGGCCGCCGGGGCCCCAGGATTGGCGGCGAGCGCCGTTGTGATACCAGCCGATCTGGAGCAGCAGCGACCAGCCGGCGTCGGGCGCGCCGCAGTCGGCGCCGAGGTCGCGCTGGATCAGGTCGGGCCAACCGAGAATCTGGCTCTGGCGGTCGTCCTTCGGCCCGGCGCCGCCGGGCGCCGCCAGCTCGCGCCTGAGCTTGCGATAAGCGTCCCGCTCGGCGTCGGAGAGGTGCAGGCCGGCGATCGCCTCGCTCGACGGATCGGGCAGTTGGACCGTTTCGTAGAAATCGAGGCCGCAACGCGGCAGTTCGAGGAAATCCCGGATCGGAACAGGCGCCGGCCGCAGCGCGCTCGAATCGGGAAAATAGAGCACGGCCGACGATCCGACCGGGCCGCAGCCGGTGACCTCGTCGTGATCGCCGTAGAATTGGAGAAGGCCGCGCTCGGGCAGCGGATTGGGTCCGATCGCCGCGTGGACCTCGCCGCAATTGATCTGCGCGAGGAAGAGGAACGGCTCGTCTTCGAAGACCGGCCAGACATAACCCGGCGGCAGCGCGGGCAGGCCGCCGAAGCCGGAGGCGCGCGGATCGTCGCCGCGGGCGCGCGGCCAAATGCGGATCGTCCGCCGCAGCAGCGGCAGGAGCGCACGGGCGCGCGCTTTCGAGACCGAGCGCGCGATCCGCTCCTCCGCCGCCTCGGGCGAGCATGCGGGCGGCGGGGGATCGTAGCTCAGCGTCCTCGGGGGCGGCGCTTCCCACCGATAGGTCGCCATGCGCGCGCGGCTGTCGAGCCAATGTCGGGCGCGTTGGCCGATCGCGCTCGGCCGTTCGGCGAGCTCGGTCGCCGCGCGCTCGGCCTCCTCCGTCAGGACCCGCCCCCAGCCGCAACGCCACGCCGCCGCCATGCGCACCGCAGGCTGGGGATGGGAGAGCAGGGCGCTGAGCAAGGCGAGACGGTCGGGGCCGGCGTCGATGGCGTCGAAGGCGTGGCCTTGCCGCGTTATCAGGCGATTGCGCCGGCCGACGTGGGCAGTGGTCTCGATCTCGGCGGTCAGCGAGGCGATTTCGTCGACTTCGGGCCTCATGCACATCGCTCCGTCAGGACCGCGGGCTTCGGGCGCCATTCTCTGTTCCACCTATGTTCCTCTTAGCGCGTCGCGACGGAGATGGTCAAGCCGCGCCGACGAAATCCGGGCGACCGGCCGCGGGGCCGCGCCTAGGGCGCGGCTTGCGGGCCTGCGGCCAGCTCGCGCGCGCGCCGCGCCTCGTACGCGCGCAAGTGGGCGCAAGCGATGCGCAGCAGCGGGGCGCGCCCGCCCGCCCGGCGGCGCTGCGCGGACTGGAAGTTCCCAAGCAGCTGTAAGGCGGCGGCGTCCGTCTCGACGCAGAGGATTTCCGCGCCCGCCCGCCCGCTCGGCGCAAAGCGCCGCAGGCTCTAGGAGGCGCGCCGCGATCTTGCTATGGGGGTGCGCCTCGTTCGACGCTCGTCGCCGCCGGTCGAGCGTTCCCGAGCGCGACGAGCGGAGCCCGTCATGAACGCTGCCGAGCTTCGCGCCACGATCTGCTTGGCGGGCGTGTTCGCCACGCGGCTGCTCGGCCTGTTCATGATCTATCCCATTTTCGCCCATTATGCGCGGGCGCTTCCCGGCGCGAGCCCGCAAATGATCGGCTTGGCGCTTGGCGCCTATGGACTGACTCAAGGGCTGCTGCAAATCCCGCTCGGGCTTCTCTCCGATCGCTTCGGACGCAAGCGGGTGATTGCGGCCGGGCTGATGCTGTTTGCTTTCGGCAGCGTCGTCGCGGCGCTCGCGACCTCGATCGAGGGCGTGCTGCTGGGGCGCGTGCTGCAGGGCGCCGGAGCGGTCGGCTCGTCGATCCTGGCGATGGTCGCCGACCTGACCCGCGATGAGGTGCGCACGCGCGCGATGGCGGTGATCGGGATCACCATCGGCATGTCCTTCGGCGTGGCGGTTCTGGTCGGTCCGCCGCTCGCCGCCGCGGTGGGCCTCTCGGGAATCTTCTGGTTCACCGCCGGGCTCGCCGTCGCGGGCGTCGCCGTCACGTTCGGTCTCGTCCCGACGCCCGCTCGAATCGCGTCGCGCGGGACCGCCTCGTCGAGCTTCTTGCAGGTGCTGCGCGACGGCGAATTGCTGCGGCTCGATTTCGCCATCTTCACGCTGCACGCCGTCCTCACCGCCAGCTTCCTGGTCATCCCCGCCGTCCTTTCGCAGGCGCTCGGGCTCGACAACGCCAGTCAATGGAAATTCTATCTGCCGGTGATGGTCGCCGCGATGGCGCTGATGGTCCCCGCGATCATCGTCGCCGAAACGCGCGGACGGATGAAAGAGGGGTTCATCGCCGCCATCGCGACGATTGCGGCAAGCCTCATCGCGCTTGCGACGCTCGGCGCCGGCGCGCTCGCGACGACGGTCGCGCTGACGGCGTTCTTCACCGCCTTCAACGTCATGGAGGCGATGCTGCCGTCGCTGGTCACCAAGTTCGCTCCCGCCGACGCCAAGGGCGCGGCGACCGGCGTCTATTCGACCGCGCAGTTCTTCGGCATTTTCGCCGGCGGCGCCGGCGGCGGCGCGATGCTGGCGGCGGGCGGCGCGGCCGGCGTCCTCGCTTTCGCCGTCGCGCTGACGTTGGTGTGGTTGGCGGTCGCGCTCGCGATGCGCCGGCCGGCGCCCCGGCAGGCCGGCGCGGCGGCGGGCGAGGCGCGCGACGCCGAGGAAATGGCGGCCGATCCGCGCCGCGCCGGCAAGCGGAGGTGACGGGGCCTCGGCCGACCGCAGCGCCGACCCGCTACGGCGGGATGTTCGCGGGCGGAATTGGGGGAGCGTCGGTGGGGAAGTAGCGGCGGGCGGGCGGATTGCGCGGGGCGGGCGCAGCGGACGGCGTGGGCGACGGGGCAGGCGCGGGGGCGGGGCTCGCCGCGCCGCCGATGCCGAGCGGGCTGGCTTCGATGACGGCCGGGCCGGGCTTGGGCTTGCGCTTCTTGGCCGCCGCCGCCGCGGCGGCCTTGGCGTCGGGCGGCGCAGCGGCCAGGTCCGCGTCGGGCGGCTCGGGCGAGGGCGCGTCGACGACTTCGGGCGTCTCGTGGATGATCTGCGTGCCGCCCTTACAGTCGGTCAGCCAGATGTCGTAGACGGCATGCTCGACGCCGTGCATCCCCGGGCTGTCGGCGAACATCCAGCCGGTGAAGATGCGGCGAAGGGTCTTGTTCTCCGCGACTTCGTCGACTTCGGCGAAGACGTCGGTCTGCGGCGCTTCGGTCGGCGGGCGCGAGTAGCACACCCGCGGCGTGATCTGCAGCGATCCGAACTGCACCGTCTCGTCGATCGCCGCTTCGAAGGCGATGATCCGGCCGGTGATCTTGTCGAGCCCGGCGAAGACCGCGGTCGGATGCTTGATCTTGTCGGCCGAGGCGGAGCCGGCGGCGACGAGGAGCCCCGCGCACGCGAGGGCGGCGATCAGCCAGTTGCGTCCGTTCATCGTCGGATTCGGGGCCGCCGCATGGAATCCCGCGCGCTCCATTGGATCGGCTCCCCCGTGACCACAAAGCAGGGCGAAATGAAGGCGGCGGCTTCAGCCTTCCGGCGTCCACGCCCGATAATCGCCGCTGGAAGCCTGGCGCGCGCCGCGCCGCAGCGTCGACCCCTTGGGGCGAATCGCCGCAGGCGTGCCGGTGGGATTGCCGATGTGCGGGCGCTCCCAGTCGCGCGCCCGGTAGGTCTCCTCGCTGGGGGGGACGTCGACGGTGTGATGCAGCCAGCCGTTCCAGCCCGGCGGCGTCGTCGAGGCTTCGGAAACGCCGTTGTAGATGACCCAGCGCCGCTCGAAGCCGAGGCCCGGATCAATCGCGCCGCCGCGCGTGCGGTAATGGCGGTTGCCGAATTCGTCGCGGCCGACCAGCTCGCCGTGACGGCGCGTGTGCCAGAGCGTGTTGAGCGTCGCCCCGTTCCACCAGGTGAACAATCTGAGCAAGAACAGCTTCATCGTTTACGGCCGCCGGGGAAGGATCTTGGCGCTGCGCGCGCCCGAGCGCGGCGGACTATGGCGAGGCAAGGGGCGCCTGTCCAGCGCCGGGCAAGAGCGGGGGACGGAAAAATATTCCGCTTGCCGGAGCGCGCCGACTCGGCGGATGCTGTCCGTCAGCCGGTGCCGTTAACGCGATGTTAAACCTTTTTGCCCACCATATGTTGTGCTCAGGCGTGGACCTGGGCACAATCGGTTGACGCCGGGGTGATAAAGTCGGTATAATCGCGCCTTTGTGGGCGCGCTCCGATTTGTGGCCCCGGGAGGCGTCGATCGACGGTCGGCGCTGGCGTTTGGGGCGTGTTCGGGAACGTCTTGGAGTGGGGGGCGAGGCGCCGGCGGCGCGGTCGGCCGGGGCGCTCGACAGGCTTGGCGCGGGTTCGCAAGCGCGAAGTCGCCATAGGGGGGCCGTCTTTAGCGGTCGAGGGCGGATTCGCGTCCGCCGTAGTTCGGGAATGGGACCCATGCATATCGAGCGGCGCTACACCCGGAGTTCGCAATCGCCTTACGCCGCGATCGCGTTCGAGACGACGAAGAGCGAAATTCGCAACCCCGACGGTTCGGTGGTGTTTTCGCTCAATTCGATCGAGGTTCCGGCGGGCTGGAGCCAGGTCGCCGCCGACGTGCTGGCGCAGAAGTACTTCCGCAAGGCCGGCGTCCCCGCGCGCTTGAAGCGCGTCGAGGAGAACGGCGTCCCCTCGTTCCTGTGGCGCTCGGTTGCCGACGAAGCGGCGCTGGAGGGGCTGCCCAAGGGCGAGCGCTTCGTCTCGGAGACTTCGGCGCGCCAGGTGTTCGATCGGCTCGCCGGCGCCTGGGCCTACTGGGGCTGGAAGGGCGGCTATTTCGACGGCGAGGAAGACGCGCGCGCCTATTTCGACGAGACGCGCTTCATGCTGGCGCGCCAGATGGCGGCGCCCAATTCGCCGCAATGGTTCAACACCGGCCTGCATTGGGCCTACGGCGTCGACGGGCCGGGGCAGGGCCATTACTACGTCGACTTCCAAACGGGAAAGCTGACCCGGTCGAAGTCCGCCTACGAACATCCGCAGCCGCACGCCTGCTTCATTCAGTCGGTCGCCGACGATCTCGTCAACGAAGGCGGCATCATGGACCTGTGGGTGCGCGAGGCGCGCCTGTTCAAGTACGGCTCGGGGACGGGGTCGAATTTCTCCAGGCTGCGCGGCGAGAACGAGAAGCTTTCGGGCGGCGGGCGCTCCAGCGGCCTGATGTCGTTCCTCAAGATCGGCGATCGCGCCGCCGGCGCCATCAAGTCGGGCGGCACCACGCGCCGGGCGGCCAAGATGGTGGTGGTCGACGTCGACCACCCCGACATCGAAGCCTACATCGACTGGAAGGTGAAGGAGGAGCAGAAGGTCGCCGCGCTGGTGGCCGGCTCCAAGATCGTCAAGCGCCATCTCAAGGCGATCCTCAAGGCCTGCGTCAACTGCCAGGGCCAGGGCGACGATTGCTTCGCGGTGGAGAAGAACCCGGCGCTCAAGCGCGAAGTGAAGCTGGCGCGGCGCGACGAAGTGCCCGACGGCATGATCAAGCGCGTCATCCAGTTCGCGCGCCAGGGCTATACAAACCTCGAATTCGACACTTACGACACCGACTGGGAATCGGAGGCCTATCTCACCGTCGCCGGGCAGAACTCCAACAATTCCGTGCGCGTTCCCGACGCCTTTCTGCACGCGGTCGAGGCCGACGGGGATTGGAACCTGACCCGCCGGCTCGACGGCAAGGTCCACAAGACGGTGAAGGCGAGGGAGCTGTGGGAAAGAATCGGCTACGCCGCCTGGGCCTCGGCCGACCCCGGCCTGCAATTCCACACCACCATCAACGACTGGCACACCTGCCCGGAATCGGGGCCGATCCGCGCCTCCAATCCGTGCTCGGAATACATGTTCCTCGACGACACCGCCTGCAATCTGGCGTCGCTGAACCTCGCGCCGTTTTATGACCTCGAGAAGCGGCGTTTCGACGTCGCCTCCTACCAGCACGCGGTCCGGCTGTGGACGCTGACGCTGGAGATCTCGGTGGCGATGGCGCAGTTCCCGTCGAAGGAAATCGCGCGCCTGTCCTACGACTACCGCACGCTGGGCTTGGGCTACGCCAACATCGGCGGCCTGTTGATGTCGTGCGGCATCGCCTACGACAGCGACGAGGCGCGCGCGATCGGCGGCGCGCTGTCGGCGATCCTGACCGGGCGCGCCTACGCGACTTCGGCGGAGATCGCCGCCAAGCTCGGCCCGTTCGCCGGCCACAAGGCCAACGCCGCGGCGATGCTGCGCGTCATCCGCAACCACAAGCGCGCCGCCGACGGCGAGGCCGGCGGCTACGAACAGTTGTCGATCGCCCCGACCCCGCTCGACCACGTCTCGCTGAACAAGGCGGGCGCCGCCTGGAGCGATCTTTCCGCGGCGGCGCGCGGCGCCTGGCGCGACGCGCTGGCGCTGGGGGGCAAGCACGGCTACCGCAACGCCCAGGTCTCGGTCATCGCGCCGACCGGCACCATCGGCCTGGTGATGGATTGCGACACCACCGGCATCGAGCCCGACTTCGCGCTGGTCAAGTTCAAGAAGCTCGCCGGCGGCGGCTATTTCAAGATCATCAACCGCGCCGTGCCCGAGGCGTTGCGCGCGCTCGGCTACGGCGAGGCGCATATCGCCGAAATCGTCGCCTACGCGGTTGGGCGCGCTTCGCTCGGCCAGGCGCCGGGCGTCAACGCCGCGTCGTTGCGCGCCAAGGGCTTCACCGACGCGGCGCTCGCCAAGGCGGAGAGCGCGCTCGCCGCGGCCTTCGACATCCGCTTCGTCTTCAACAAGTGGACGCTCGGCGCCGATTTCCTCACCGGCGCGCTGAAGATCCCGGCCGAGAAGCTGGACGAGCCGGGCTTCGACCTGCTCGCCCATCTCGGCTTCTCCAAGCAAGAGATCGAGGCCGCCAACGTTCATATCTGCGGCGCGATGACGCTGGAGGGCGCGCCGCATCTGAAAGCGGAACATTATTCCGTCTTCGACTGCGCCAGCCCGTGCGGGCGCACCGGCCAGCGCTGTCTCTCGGTGGAGAGCCATATCCGCATGATGGCGGCGGCGCAGCCGTTCATTTCCGGCGCGATCTCCAAGACCATCAACATGCCCAACGACGCCAGTGTCGAGGACTGCAAGGACGCCTACATGCTGTCCTGGCGGCTCGGGCTGAAGGCCAACGCGCTCTACCGCGACGGCTCGAAACTGTCGCAGCCGCTCAACGCGCAGTTGATCGAGCACGACGACGACGACAGCGAGGCGGTCGAGACGCTGATCGCGCAAAGCGCGCCGGCGCGCGCCGCGGCGGTGGCCGAGCGCCTCGTCGAGCGCGTGGTCGAGCGGATGCGCGAGCGCGAAAGGCTGCCCGACCGTCGCAAGGGCTACATCCAGAAGGCGACCGTCGGCGGCCACAAGGTCTATCTGCACACCGGCGAATACGAGGACGGCCGCTTGGGGGAAATCTTCATCGACATGCACAAGGAGGGCGCCGCCTTCCGCTCCTTGATGAACAATTTCGCCATCGCGATCTCGCTCGGCCTGCAATACGGCGTGCCGCTGGAGGAATACGTCGAGGCATTCACCTTCACCCGCTTCGAGCCCGCCGGCCTGGTGCAGGGCAACGACGCGATCAAGAACGCCACCTCGATCCTCGACTACGTCTTCCGCGAACTGGCGATCTCCTATCTCGGCCGCAACGACCTCGCCCACGTCGCGCCCGGCGAGATCGGCAATACGGTGCTCGGCGGCGGCGTCGCCCAGGACAAGGCGCCGGGCGGCGGCGGCGGACAAGCGACGAGCTCGGTGGTGTCGAGGGGCCTGGTGCGCTCCAAGACCGACAAGTTGATGCTGGTGCGCGGCGGCGGCGCGGGCGGGGAAGCGCGCCCCATCGGCGGCGTCGGCGGCCCGGGCGCGCAAGGCTACGCCTCCGCCGGGGCGACCGCGTTGAGAGGCGAACCCGCGGGCTCATCCGCGCTCGTCGCCGGCCTCGCCGCCTCGCCCGCCGCCGACCGGCGCGTCGAGGCGCGCATCAAAGGCTACGTCGGCGAAGCCTGCCCCGAATGCGGCAACTTCACCATGGTGAGGAACGGGACGTGCTTGAAATGCGAGACGTGCGGGGGGACGACGGGGTGTTCGTGAGCGCGTAACCTTGAATGCGGTCCGCGCCGCTTGCTTTTGTTCCTCATTTGTTCTAGCATGTGTATCGGCGTTTTTGCCGGAAGTTTCGATTAAAGCAGGCTGGGGTCGAGAATCATGAAAGACGCTAAATCTCTATCAGCTTTTCATAGGACCAAACTCGGCTGCATCCACCACGCCGACAGCCTTGATGTAATGAAGGCCATGGAGCCTGCGAGTGTCAATCTTATAATGACTAGCCCCCCGTTCGCTTTGACTCGTAAGAAAGAGTACGGAAACGAGCAGCAAGAGGAATATCTTGAATGGTTTCGCGCTTTTGCTAAACTATTCCACCGCGTCCTCAAGGACAGCGGAAGTCTTGTTATCGATCTGGGTGGCGCGTGGAAGCCCGGCGCGCCGGTTCGGAGCCTATATCACTTCAAGATTTTGATAATGCTATGCGAAGAATTTGGCTTCCATCTCGCCCAAGAATTTTACTGGTGGAACCCCTCAAAATTGCCAACGCCAGCTGAGTGGGTGAATATCCGGCGGATTCGTGTCAAGGATGCGATTAACACGGTATGGTGGTTATCTAAAACCGAATGGCCGCGCGCTAGCAATAGACGTGTGCTGCAACCGTACAGCCCCAGCATGGAGAATTTACTTTCAAACGGTTATAAGGCAAAGTTGCGCCCGTCGGGGCACGACATCAGCGAGAAGTTTTCGATTAACAACGGGGCCGCAATCCCGCCGAACCTCATCGCGATCCCGAACACCGAGAGCAATAGTGCGTACATGCGCTATTGCCAACAGAAGGGTATTAAGACTCACCCTGCTCGATTTCCCAGCGAGCTGCCGGAATATTTCATCCGGATGCTTACGGATCCAGGTGATTTCGTATTTGATCCCTTCGGCGGGAGTTGTGTGACTGGTGAAGTTGCGGAGCGGCTAAACCGCAAGTGGGCCTGTGTTGAACTCGTTTACCAGTATTTGGAGGGGGCGCTTGGCCGATTCTCAAATCCGGCCAATGGGCGCATAACATCCAAGGACGATGATGGTTATTACAGAGTTCCCCGACCTGGCCTCTTGTGGAACGGCTCCGATCCAATTCCACTTGCGAGGGACGGGGGTAAGAGGCGACCGCAAGCTATGACGCCTGCGGCAAGGCAGGTGGCAAAAGTAAAGGTGGTCGACGAACCCAATGAGCAGTCAACCACACGATATCCGCTCTTCGCTAACCTAGCCGACATTTAGGTAGTTCATGGCGATACTGCGCAGAAAGTCGGACCTTTTAGGCCGTTTCGAAGATGCGGTTCGGGTCGGCGGCTGGAATCTACTCTATTTGTCAAAGGATAAACATCCATCGCGGTATTCAATAACGCGCGACGGAGAGCGCTATACTGTTCGCGCGTTCATTTGGAACATCACGCATGGGGGTAAGAGCCGCGCAAAAGACGAATATCGAATCCAAATCACTGGAGTCACAGAGTTTTCGCGAGAGACCGACGCGCGAAATCTCATTCTCGGGTGGTGGGAGGACGTGGGCGTCTTTGCTGGTTGGGATTTTCGGCAGCATGTAGGCGCAGTCAGCTCGTCCCCTTCGATGCAAGTTTCCGAAGGGGCATTGAGACAAGCGCTTGCCACGGGGTTTGCGCCGTACGTAAACCAGAATGGCGAAACGGCCATTGCAGTAAGGCCTGATTTTATGGGAACTTACATCCAATATCTTGAGCCCCTTCACGATAGTGGAAGGGTCCCAGCAGAAGCCGAAATACTTGCTAAGATCAGCGAAGATCCAGATGAAGTCGCGGATTCTGAAATTGATAGTGGTGTCGCGCCGCCACGTAAAATTGCTATTGTGTCGACCAAGCGAGCCTTGCGCGCCCTAGATTTTAACCGCCGAGTCCTGTCCGCATATGCGCACCAATGCGCAATGTGCGGGACGCAGCTGCGCCTCGTGGATGGAGCGCACATCCTTCCAGTTGCTCACGGAGACAGCACCGACGAAACCTCCAACGGCGTCGCGCTGTGTGCGCTCCATCATCGCGCCTACGATCGTGGGTTAGTGGCTTTTGATGCCACAGGGAAGGTTGCCATCAACGAGAAGCTCGTGAAAAAACTTAAGGACGATGATCGGGCGGGCGGGCTCGCTAAATTTCGCGAGAATTTGCGCCCTGTGCTTATCATTCCTGCCGATAAAAGAGATAGGCCAAGGGGAAAATTTGTGGATGCCGCAAATGCCTTACGGGACTGGGCTTAGTTAGAAATTTTGGTATTTTACGTATTACATTGACGCGAGCTTATTTCCCTTTTTGCGGCGCTCCAGAACCATTCCGCCGACGCACCGCGCCGTCGACCTCATGGAGGCAAAACTTCAGAAGGCGAGAGGCTTCGGAAAGAAAAGGCTTCCCTGAGATCGACGGTGCTCTCTGCCGAACCTGCGCCGGCCAATGTTGCGATGCACGCCGAGCTCGGCGCGTCGACGCGATCGGAGGAAGAGACGCCCGTGAATGATTACCCCGTGATCATCGAAGCGCTAACGGACGCCGATGGCGGCGGGTTCCTGGCGACCGTCCCCGACCTTCCTGGGTGCATGTCCGACGGCGAAACTCGCGAGGAGGCGGCGAGAAACATCGAAGACGCCATCGCGTGCTGGATCGAAGAGGCGCAAGCGACGGGCCGCGCTGTTCCGGCACCGAGGGTCGCGCCGCGGATCGCCTGAGGCGGCAGGGGCGAGGAACGTCCTGCTTCGCGAGACGAGTGGAGGCGGCTTGGATAGCGCCATTGAGGTAAAGACGGGGGGTCGCCGCAATCCTGCAAGCGAAAGACGGGCCTCTATGCGCAGTCGGCGACCGCGCCTTCAAGACGAAGCGCCGACGCCAGGCGAACGCGCCAACCTCGCGCGCTGCGATCGAGCGCGCCGCTACTCCCCGATGATCTTGACCAGCGCGCGCTTGCGGCGGCGGCCGTCGAACTCGCCGTAGAAAATCTGCTCCCACGGGCCGAAGTCGAGCTTGCCGGCGGTGACGGCGACCAGAACTTCGCGGCCCATGACCTGGCGTTTCATGTGGGCGTCGGCGTTGTCCTCGCCGGTCTGGTTGTGGCGGTAGGACGAGACCGGCTCGTGCGGCGCGAGCCGCTCCAGCCAGGCGTCGAAATCGGCGTGCAGCCCGCTCTCGTCGTCGTTGATGAAGACGGAGGCGGTGATGTGCATGGCGTTGACCAGCGCCAGGCCCTCGCGCACGCCGCTCTCCTTCAGCGCGGCCTCGACCTCAGGCGTGATGTTGAGAAACGCGCGGCGCGTCGGCGTCTCGAACCACAGCTCCTTGCGATAGGATTTCATCGGCTTTCCCTTCGACGCTTGGCCAGGGTGGCGGGCGCGGCGAGAGCATAGCTTTTGACGGCGGCGCTGACGAACGCGGCGACTCCCTCCACGCCGCGTCCTGCGCGGGATGGACGAGGGGCGGGGAGGCGGGTCGGTTCTTTGTCGCGGAGCAGGGCGGCGCGGACAAAGGCGCGGTCGGCGACGGCGGCTCCAGGGGAAGGGCGGCGCATCCGCTGTTTACGCCGCCGTGCGGGGCGCGATCGCCGCGAGATCGTCCGCCGGCAGCTTGGCCTGCATGTGCAGATCGAATTTGGCCTGCATATTCATGAACCATTGGGGATCGACGCCGAAGAAGCGGCCGAGGCGGAGCGCGATGTTGGCGGTGAGGCCTTGCCGGCCGTGGCAGATTTCGTTGATCCGGCTGCGCGTGACGTGGATCGCCTTGGCGAGCCCATAGACGGAAAGGCCCATCGGTTCGAGGAATTCCTCGCGCAGGATGACGCCGGGGTGAGGCATGGGAATGTCCGAGGTCACGAAAGCTCTCCAGTAACGGCAATCGGCGGATTCAATGTCATAGCGTTCCTTTATGGGGGCCACGCCGCCGAGCCGCCGTCAAGCGGCTGCGCCGCTCCTCCACTTCGTTACGGCCCCTTCGGGGTGACTGCGTCTCGTCGGCGCGGCGTTTTGCATCCATGCCCTTTTGGTGTGCGAAGCGGCCGGAGGCCGCTTTTCGCTCACCAAAAGGACATGGCAAGCCAAGAGCCATCGCCGAGCGGAGCGGTCAAGGCGCGCGAAGCGCCCGCGTAGCGGCTTGGCCTTGACGGCGAGCACGGCGATGGCATCGGGCGCTGCCTGCCGAATTGGCGCCTTCCGTCTCGCGCCGCCCCGGCGCTCTCACTCGGGCGTGCACACGTCGGCGGACATGCCGAGGAACGAGCTGGGGCGGCGCATTAGGCCTTTTCGGCGGTCGTAATAGCCGGGTTCGGTCTTCACGTAGCGCCAGCCGCGCGCCAGCATGCAGCGCTTGAAAGCCGGCGGGGTCGGTTGGCCGGCGCGGGTTCGGCCGACTTTCACCCAGCAGTCGAAGGCGCCGGCGTGCAGGTCGCCGCCGCCGGCGCGCTCGCCGAAGCGCGCCGCCGAGCGCGAGGCGATCGGCTTCACGCCTTCGCCGGGCCGCCCAACCCCGCCGCCAGCTTTTCCAAGCGCTGGCTCAGTTCGCCGAGCGTCTGCGCCGCCGCGACGGCCTGGAATTCGGCGTCGCGGCGCGCCGCGCGTTCGCGCTCGCCCAAGCCTTCGGCCTCGGCTTCGAGGGTCGCGATCTTCGCCCGCGCCTCGAGGCATTCGTCGGCGATGGCGAGGGCGGCCATCACCATCAGCCGCTGATCGCCGATTTCGCCGAACGCCTCGTGCATTCCCTCAAACCGGGCGTCGACTTCGCGCGCCAGCGATTCCAGGCGCGCCTCTTCGCCCTCGTTGCAGGCGAGGCGATAGGAACGTCCGCCGATCGACACCGTCACTTGCGCCATCGCCCTGCGTCTCGTTCTCCCGCCTCGCGCCGTCGGCGCCGGGGCTCAATCGAGGCCGACCCGGATCGCGCTCTCGATCAGTTCGTCGAGCGCGGCGCTCGCCCGCGCCAGCCGCTTGGCCGCCTCGGCGCTGGCCGCCTCGAGCGCGCGGGCCCGATCGAGCGCGCCGTCGAGCTCCACCGCGAGCCGGGCGCGGTCGTCCTGCATCAGCGCCAGCTCCTCGTCGGCGTCGCCCCGGCTGGCGTCGCGCCGCGCGCGCCGCTCGAGCGCCGCCTCCAACAGGTCGATCGCTGCGCGCATGCGCCGCAGGGACGGCTCGAAGGGTCCGAGGGCCATTTCACTCCACCCTTTATAACGCATTGTTTACGCGATGCTTGAAGCGGCCGTCAACGCGCCGGCGCCCTCGATTGACAGGAGAATGCGCCCGCGCCTATCAACCCCCGCAATCGAGCCGAGCCGCTGCGCCGCCGCGGCGAAGCGGCGTCGACGCGGCGAAGGAGAGTGCGCATGACGAGCCCGGTCTCACACGACGCGATGGCCAACGCGATTCGTTTTCTGTCGGTCGACGCGGTCGAGAAGGCCAAGAGCGGCCATCCCGGCCTTCCCATGGGCGCCGCCGACGTCGCGACCGTACTGTTCCGCGACGTGCTGAAGTTCGACGCCACCGATCCCCATTGGCCCGATCGCGATCGTTTCGTGCTGTCGGCCGGGCACGGTTCGATGCTGCTCTATTCGCTGCTCTATCTGACCGGCGTCGGCGGCGCGGAGGGCGTCACGATCGCCGATCTCCAGGCGTTCCGCCAGCTCGGCTCGAAAACGCCGGGGCATCCCGAATACGGCCACACGCTCGGCGTCGAAACGACTGCCGGGCCGCTGGGGCAGGGGCTGGCGACCGCGGTCGGCATGGCGCTCGCGGAGCGCATGCTTGCCGCCGAGTTCGGCGAAATCGTCGACCACCACACCTATGTCCTGGCCTCCGACGGCGATCTGATGGAGGGCGTCAGCCAGGAGGCGATCGCGCTCGCCGGCCATCTCGAGCTCGCCAAGCTGATCGTGCTTTACGACGACAACGGCATCACCATCGACGGCAAGACTTCGCTGACCGACTCGGTCGATCAGCTCGCCCGCTTCCGCGCCGCCGGGTGGCGCGCGCTGCGCATCGACGGCCACGACCAGAGGGCGATCTTGCGCGCGTTGCGCGCCGCCAAGCGGGCGGACAAGCCGACGCTGATCGCCTGCAAGACGACCATCGGCTTCGGCTTGCCGACGCGAGCGGGCACCGCCAAGGCGCACGGCGAAGCGCCCGGCGCGGCCGAAATCGCCGGCGCGCGCGCGGCGCTGAAATGGCCCTACGAGCCCTTCGTCGTCCCGCAAGAGATTCTCACCGCTTGGCGCGCTGCGGGCACGCGCTGCCGGCGGCGCCGGGGGAAATGGCGGCGCGCGGTCAAGGCCCTCGCCCCCGAGCGGCGCGCCGAATTCGAGCGCCGGCTGCGCGGCGATTTGCCCAAGGCGCTCGACGCGGCGATCGAGGCCTACAAGCGCGAACTCGCCGCCGCGGCGCCGGAAATCGCCACCCGCAAGGCGGGCGAAGCGGCGCTCAAAGTGATCGCGCCGGCCGTGCCGGAATTGATCACCGGTTCGGCGGATCTGACCGGCTCCAACAACACCAAGGTCGAGGCGACGCGCGACGTTACGCCGCTCGACATGTCCGGGCGCTACCTGCACTGGGGCATTCGCGAACACGGCATGGCGGCGGCCTGCAACGGCATGGCGCTGCACGGCGGCTTCATTCCCTCCGGCTCGAGCTTCCTCGTCTTCACCGACTACTGCCGTCCCTCGCTGCGCCTGGCGGCGCTGATGGGGCTGCGCATCCCGCACGTGTTCACCCACGACTCGATCGGCCTGGGCGAAGACGGGCCGACCCACCAGCCGGTCGAGCACCTGGCCGCCTTGCGCGCGATCCCCAACCTGTTGGTGTTCCGCCCGGCCAACTCGGTGGAAACGGTCGAGTGCTGGCAGGCCGCGCTCGCCGCGCGCCGCAGCCCCTCGATCCTGGTGCTGACGCGGCAGAATCTGCCGGCGCTGCGGCGCAGCCACGTCCAGGAGAACTTGTGCGCGCTCGGCGCCTATGAAATTTCCCCGGCCAAGGGAAAAGCGGCGGTCTCGATCTTCGCCTCGGGCTCGGAGGTCTCGATCGCGATCGCCGCGCAGGCGCTCCTCGCCGAAAGGAGCGTGGCGGCGCGGGTCGTTTCCGTCCCCTGCATGGAGCGTTTCGCCGAGCAGGGCGAAAGCTATCGCCGCCAGACCCTGGGCGACGCCCCGGTCAGGGTCGGCGTCGAGGCGGCGGTCCGCCAGGGCTGGGACGCGCTGATCGGCGACGGCCCGTTCGTCGGCATGACCGGATTCGGCGCCAGCGCGCCCTACAAGCAGCTCTACCAGCACTTCGGCGTCACCCCGGCGCGGGTCGCCGAGGCCGCCTTGGCGCGGCTGCGGGGGTGAAGCGCCGATGCGACGAATCGCCGCGACCTGCGGCCAGATCAAATCGCCGCGGCGGGCGAATTGATATCTCGGCTTGATTAACCGTTTCGCCCGAACGGCGAGGTTGGAACGCGGGTCGACGGCGCGTTCGGGCGGCGCGGACTGGACTTTAGGCTTGGGATCGACGAAAAGGCCCGCAGCCGCAGTTCGCCCTGCCGGACGGCGAGGGCCTGCGCTCGAGATCAATTTGGAGGTATGTGACGATGGCGATAAAGGTTGCGATCAATGGCTTCGGGCGCATCGGGCGCAATACCCTGCGGGCAATCGTCGAATCCGGACGCAAGGACATTCAGGTCGTCACGGTCAACGACCTCGGCCCGGTCGAGACCAACGCCCACCTGCTGCGCTTCGACAGCGTTCACGGCCGCTTCCCGCAGGAAGTCACGGTGTCCGGCGACACGATCAACGTGGCCGGCGCGGCGATCAAGGTGACGGCGATCAAGGATCCCGCGCAGCTCCCCCACAAGGCGCTCGGGGTCGACATCGTGCTCGAATGCACGGGCATCTTCAACGCGCGCGACAAGGCCGCCGTGCACTTGAGCGCCGGCGCCAAGCGCGTCCTCGTCTCCGCGCCATCGGACGGCGCCGACCTGACGGTCGTCTACGGCGTCAACCACGACAAGCTGACGAAGGGCCATCTCGTCGTCTCCAACGCTTCGTGCACGACCAACTGCCTGGCGCCGGTCGCCAAGGTCCTCAACGACGCGATCGGCATCGACCACGGCTTCATGACGACGATCCATGCCTACACCGGCGACCAGCCGACGCTCGACACGCTGCACAAGGACCTCTACCGCGCCCGCGCGGCGGCGCTGTCGATGATCCCGACCACCACCGGCGCCGCCAAGGCGGTCGGCCTGGTGCTGCCGGAACTCAAGGGCAAGCTCGACGGTTCGGCGATCCGCGTGCCGACGCCGAACGTCTCGGTGGTCGACCTCAAGTTCGTCGCCAAGCGCGCGACCACCAAGGACGAGATCAACGCGGCGATCAAGGCCGCCGCGAACGGCCCGCTGAAGGGCATCCTCGGCTTCACCGACAAGCCGAACGTTTCGATCGACTTCAACCACGACCCTCATTCCTCGGTCTTCCATCTCGATCAGACCAAGGTGATCGAGGGAACCTTCGTGCGCGTGCTTTCCTGGTACGACAATGAATGGGGCTTCTCCAACCGCATGGCCGACGTCGCCGTGGCGATGGGCAAGCTCATCTGAGGGTTGCCCGGTGAGCGCGGAAGCGAGCACGGAGAAAGTGGATGATCTGGTGGGGCTTTTTAGAAAGAGCTTCCCAGACATCCATTGTCTGAGGTGCGGATACGAGAGCTTCTACGTTCTGCCGGCGACCCGACAGACGTTCATGATGGGCGATCCCGCGCTGTCGCCCACATTGCTTCCGGTCATAACTCTAGCCTGCCGTCGTTGCGGGCACATCGAGCAGCATCTCACCGAACAGCTCGGCGATAAGCCGATACCAATAGAAGTCGAGAAATCGGCTGAGCCATGAGCGAATTCTCGGTGCTCAAAGTTCCTAATAGGGAAACGGGCGGAGGAAGGGGTCCGGAGGACCCCATGCTCGAACAACGAGTTGCGCGACTTGAGGACAAGGTCGACCGGATCGAGGCCGCGATAATTCGCATTGAGCCCCGGATATCGGAGATCGCGGGCGAGCTGAAGCATTTGCCTAAGTCCAACGACATTAGTTCGTTGAGGGCTGACATCGCGGAGGTTCGGGGTCGTCTGTCGATGTTGCCGACCTGGTGGATGTTGGTCGTCGCTCTGATTGCAACGTGGAGCGCCGGCTCGGGAATCGTTTTCGCTCTCATCAAGGCTTCTCACCCATGACCAATCCTTTCCGAACCCTCGACTCCGCCAGCCTCAAGGGCAAGCGCGTGCTGTTGCGCGTCGACCTCAACGTGCCGATGGAGAACGGCAAGGTCGCCGACGCGACCCGCATCGACCGCGTGCTGCCGACGATCCGCGAGATCGCCGACAAGGGCGGCAAAGTCATCATGATGGCGCACTTGGGCCGCCCCAAGGGCGCGCCCAACGAAGCCTTTTCGTTGCGCCCGGTCGCCGCCGCGGTCGCCGAGCGCCTCGGCAGGCCGGTCGCCTTCGCCGCCGACTGCGTGGGCGAACCCGCCGCGAAAGCGGTCGCGGCGATGAAGAACGGCGACGCGCTGCTGCTGGAGAACACCCGCTTCCACAAGGAGGAGGAGAAGAACGATCCCGCCTTCGTGGAAAAACTCGCGGCGCTCGGCGACGTCTACGTCAACGACGCGTTCTCGTCCGCCCATCGCGCCCACGCCTCGACCGAAGGCCTCGCGCACAAGATGCCGGCGTACGCCGGCCGCGCGATGCAGGCCGAACTCGACGCGCTGACGCTGGCGCTCGGCTCGCCGGTCCGCCCGGTGGCGGCGATCGTCGGCGGCGCCAAGGTCTCGGGCAAGCTGGAGCTGCTCAGCAATCTGGTCAAGAAGGTCGACATCCTGATCATCGGCGGCGGCATGGCCAACACCTTCCTGTTCGCCGAGGGCAAGGCGGTCGGCAAGTCGCTGTGCGAGAAGGACCTCGCCGACACCGCGCGCGCCATCCTGACGGCGGGCCGCGCCGCCAAATGCCAAATCCTGCTCCCGGTCGACGCTGCCGTCGCCAAGGAACTCAAGGCGCACGCGCCTTCGCGCTTCGTCGACGTCGATCACGTCGGCGCGGACAAAATGATCCTCGACATCGGCCCGAAATCGATCGAAGCGGTTGAGGAGGCGCTCGGGCGGGTGAAGACGCTGGTATGGAACGGGCCGTTCGGCGCCTTCGAGACGCCGCCCTTCGACGCCGCGACGATGCAGATCGCCAAGACGGCGGCGTTCCTGACCGTCGACGCCAAGCTCAAGTCGGTGGCGGGCGGCGGCGACACGGTCGCCGCGCTCAACGCCGCCGGCGTCGCCGAGGAATTCACTTACGTCTCGACGGCGGGCGGCGCCTTCCTCGAATGGATGGAAGGCAAGGCGCTGCCGGGAGTCGAAGCGCTGCGCGCGAAGTAATCTCAAGGAGGACAACATGGCTCGCATTACGCTTCGTCAACTGCTCGATCACGCCGCCGAACACGGCTACGGCGTGCCGGCGTTCAACATCAACAACATGGAACAGGCGCTGGCGATCGGCGAGGCGGCGAGCGCGCTCGACGCGCCGGTCATCATCCAGGCCTCGCGCGGCGCGCGCTCCTACGCCAACGACATCATGCTGCGCCACATGATGGACGCGCTGACCGAGATGTATCCGCAGATTCCGATCTGCGTGCATCTCGACCACGGCAACGGCCCGGCGACCTGCGTCAGCGCGATCCAGGCGAACTTCACCTCGGTGATGATGGACGGCTCGCTGAAATCGGACGGCAAGACGCCGGCCGACTGGGCCTACAACGTCGGCGTCACCAAGATGGTCGCCGACGTCGCGCACCTCGCTGGCGTTTCGGTCGAGGGCGAGCTCGGCGTGCTCGGCTCGCTGGAGACGGGAAAGGGCGAAAAAGAAGACGGCCACGGCGCCGAGGGCAAGCTCAGCCACGACCAGTTGCTGACCAATCCCGACGAGGCGGTGAAGTTCGTGCGCGAGACCAAGGTCGACGCGCTCGCCATCGCCATGGGCACTTCGCACGGCGCCTACAAGTTCTCGCGCAAGCCGACCGGCGACATCCTCGCGATGAGCGTGATCGAGAACATCCACAAGAAGCTGCCCAACACCCACCTGGTCATGCACGGCTCGTCGTCAGTGCCGCAGGATCTGCAGGACATCATCAACAAGTTCGGCGGCAAGATGCCGCAGACCTACGGCGTGCCGATCGCCGAGATCCAACGCGGCATCAAGAACGGCGTGCGCAAGATCAACATCGACACCGACAACCGCATGGCGATCACCGGCCAAATTCGCCGCGTGCTGCAGGAGAACCCGGCGGAATTCGATCCGCGCAAGTACCTGAAGCCGGCGATCGAGGCGATGGTGAAGGTCTGCAAGGCGCGATTCGAGGAATTCGGCACGGTGGGCAACGCCTCGAAGATCAAGCGCATCATCACCACCGCGGAAATGGCCAAGCGCTACGCGGCCGGCGAACTCGATCCGAAGTTCGGCTGAGACGCGGCGATGTCGGTCCCTTCTCCCCGTTCGCGGGGAGAAGGCCAGGGATGAGGGGCCGGGCGTTGAGCCGCGGCCCCTTTCGTTTGGGCGACGCGAGGGGAGGCGCGGCCGTTTGCAGCGCGTCGCCCTGAGAGGGAGGCGATGACGCGCTTGCCCCCGTGTCATACGGCTTCCGAGTGAAAAGCTCGGGAGAACCCACGCCTCGGCCCCGGCGGCCACATCGGATCGTCGCCGTCAAGCCGCTGCGCGGCTGCTGCGCTGCGCTTCGCCCGCTCCGCGGTGACTGCGCCGCTCCGATGCGGCGTTTGTGTTTCCATGATCTTTGTCGAGCGAAGCCGGCCGCGAGGCCGGCCCGCTCAACAAAGATCATGAAAACCGAGAGCCTGAGCCGCGCGGAGGGGTCAAGGCTCGCGCGCGAGCGCGCGACCCGTGGAACGGGCTTGGCCTTGACGCCGAGCACGGATCAGGCACAGCGCCCGTCTTCCGACGAACGCTTCACCCGGAAGCCGTGTCATTCCCGCGCAAGCGGCAATCCGGCAGGGAAGGGCGCATCGCCTGCCGAGTTTGGATTCCCGCTTGCGCGGCGACGACATCGCCGGCGAGCCCGCCGGATCGCATCACGCTCCGGGCCGCGGGTCGATCCCTTTGACCGATCGCGATCTTCAGTCTATGTTCAGAAACTGACTGGTCAGTTTTCTGGAGGAATGGCGGGATGCCCAAGGTCTCGCGGCAGCACCAGCAGGCGCAGCGGCAGCGGATCGTCGGCGGCGCGACGCGGGCGTTCGCGAGGGACGGCTACGCGGCCGCCACGATCGATCAGATCGGCCGGGAGCTCGGACTGAGCAAAGGCTCGATCTACACCTACTTCGCCAGCAAAGAGGACCTCTTCGTCGCCTCGCTGCAGTCGATCTACGACAGCCGGTTCGAGGCGCTCGCCACCGCTTTCGCGGCGGACGACCCGATCGAGGAGAAGTTCAGCAAGATCCTTGAGAAACTGGCGGATATCGTCAGTCCGCGCGACGACGTGTTCGCCCGTCTGTCGCTCGCGGGGTTCCTCGAGTCCTCGCGCATCCCTCGCCTGCTCGAGATCAAGACTGCCTCGCGCCGACGCTTCGGCGACCTCGTCCATCGGTTGCTGCGGGAAGGTCAGCAAGCGGGCAAGGTCCGACCCGACCTGAATATCCCCAGCGTGACGGTCGTGCTGCTCGCCGTTTCGGACGGCCTGATGTTGCACAGCCTCGTGCCGGGTCGCGGCGTCAGACCCCAGCAAGTCCAACGGGCGCTGCACGAGACCTTCCTGCCGATGCTCGACGCCCAGCGACCGGCGCCAGGGGAGAAGCCATGACGGCGGCCGGAAAGCGAGAGATCACGATCCTATTGTCCGAGGGGTCGAGCACGAATGCGAGAGAGGTGATCAGCGCGCTGGGACCGTTGGGCTACGTCCTCGAGGTCTGCGACCCCAACCCCATGTGCCTGGGCCGCTTCTCTCGTTACGTGCGAAAGGCGCACCGCAGCCCCGTGTCCGGGATCGACCCGATGGGATACCTGCGGTTCGTACAAGAACGGCTGCGCGCGCAACGCTACGACGTTCTCCTCCCGGTCAACGAGCAGGCTTATCTGTTCTCCTGGGCGCGGCGTCATCTGAGCGCCTTGACCGGACTGGCCATAGCCGACTTCGCCGCCTTCGTCAGAGTGCAGACCAAGACCAACTTCCACGACTTGCTCGACGAGCTCGGCCTGCCGCAGCCGGTCGCGCTGCGCGCCCGCACGTGGCCACAGATCGAGGCTTCGCTGGCCTCGATCGCGCTCCCCTGCTACCTCAAAACGTCATATGGGACGGCAAGCACGGGCGTGTGGCGGATCGAAAACGCGGATGATTTGAGCGAGGCGAAGGTCGACCTCGGGCGGCAAGGACTGCCCGAACTCTCACACCGATGTTCTCATACAGGAGGCGGCGACAGGGGCGTTCGAACAAAGCCATGCCGTCTTCGACCGCGGACGCCTGCTGGCCTTGCACTGCACGCGACGAATGCGCGAGGGCGCCGGGGGCGGCGCGGCCGTCAAGGTCGGCGTGGACCGGCCGATTGTGCGAGGCCACTTCGAACGCTTGGGAAAAGCGCTCGACTGGCATGCCGGCCTGTCCATCGACTACTTCTGGAACGAAGAGACAGGGCGCCCGTCCTACATCGACGCCAACCCGCGCATCACCGAGCCGATGAACGCCGTCGTCAACGGCCTCAACATCGCCGAAATGCAAGTCCACCTGTCTCTGGGCGAGCGAACGCCGCCGCGCGCCTCCGCCCACGTGGGACGCCGCAGCCACAACGCCATTCAAGCATTGCTGGGAGTTGCAATCCGCGACCGCTCCCGCGCGGCCGTGATCCGGGAAGCGACGCGTATCGCGCTCCGCCGTGGTCCGTACGCGATGAGCCGCGAAGGGATGACGCCGATCTGGCGCGATCCTCCTTCGGCGCTGCCGGTCGCCGTCGTGCTGATGGCGCTCCTGCTCAATCCCCGCAACGCCGCTCGCCTCGCCTCGATGACGATCGGCGACTACTCGCTAGGGTCGGTCATCGCCTCGCTCCCTGGGCTGGACCCGAATGCGCTGTTCGGCGAACCAGCCGACGTCAACGTCCCCGTCGGGGAGGGCGAGAACCCCTCGCCTTCAGGCGACGAGCAGGCGCCATGAGCCCGGGCGTGAGTTGTCGTTGAATAGGGACCCCGCCACAAACGGTGCCGACCGGCTGGGCCAATTTGACGATCACGACCCTGCGCGGGTTGAAGTCGGCGCCAATCGGAAGCCCCGGAAGTCATAAAACACCCAATTATATCAATGGAGTCAGCAGGAGCTCATGTAACCGGGGCAAACTTCCGGGCGCCGGTTTTTTGTAGACGCGACCAGCGGTCGCGTCCGGCGCGAAGCGCCTTTTCTCGCCGCCGACCCGCCGCGCCGTCGACCTCATGGAAGCGTTCTTTTCCGAAGCCTTTCCCCTGTCAAGGACGCGCCTTCGGCGCGCCGCCGAAGGCGGTCCTCGATCCTTGACAGGGGAAAGGCTTCGGAAGTCTTCGTTTCCATGAAGTCGACGGCGCTCTCTGCCGAAAGCCAGCGCGCCTCGCCGAGGGGCGCATCGTCTTGCCAAATCGTCGAAGCCGTAAAAAAAAAGCGCTGGGCGACCGCATCGACGACTCGCCCAGCGATTTGCCCCGGTTACGGAGCTCATCCCGGGTCCTCATCGCATGAAAAGTTACAAAGACGTTGCTTTTTGATCGGTCGTGTGGCGCCTGCAAGGGCGCGGATTTCTTGATTGGCTTCGTCGCGACCGGCCGCTTGGGGTCGGCTCCGGTCCTCTAACCCGTGGCGGCGCAGCATCAGATTTCCGCTACGAGGGACCAAGCCATGGACGAAGCGAGCGCGCTGGTGCTGTTCTCCGGCGGCCAGGATTCGACGACCTGTCTGGCCTGGGCGCTGGAGCGGTTCGATCGGGTCGAGACGATCGGCTTCGACTATCGTCAGCGCAATGCGATCGAACTCGACGTGCGGCCGCGCGTGCGCGCGGCGCTCACGCGGGAGTTTCCCCGCTGGGGGGAAAAACTCGGCGAGGACCATCGCATCGACCTCGCGGCGCTCGCCGAGGTCTCGGAGAGCGCGATGACCCGCGACGTCGCCATCGCCGCGCGGGCCGACGGGCTGCCCAACACCTTCGTGCCCGGGCGCAACCTGCTGTTCCTGATTTTAGCGGCGGCGCTCGCCTATCGCCGCGGCATCAAGCGCCTCGTCGCCGGCATGTGCGAGACCGACTATTCCGGCTATCCCGACTGTCGCGACGACGCCATCAAGGCGATGCAGGTCGCGGTCAATCTCGGCATGGCGACGCGCTTCGTCATCGAGACGCCGCTGATGCGGATCGATAAGGCGGCGACCTGGCGCCTGGCGCGCGACCTCGGCGGCGAGGCGCTGGTCGCGATCGTCCGCGAGGAGACCCATACGTGCTACAACGGCGACCGCAGCCATCGCCACGAATGGGGATGGGGCTGCGGCGCCTGCCCGGCCTGCGCCTTGCGCGCCGCCGGCTGGGCCAAGTTCCACGCCGAAGGCGGGGATTCGGCCCCGCGCTGAGCGCCGACGATTGAGGCCCCGGCCGGCCCGCCTAAACCGCCCCTTAACCTTAACAACCCCTAATGGGCCGAATGGCGGCGCAAACGCTTCGCAAGCGCTCGGTTTCGTTGACGCCCACAAATGCCCATGATATCCCAAACCATCCCGCCAGAAGACCGCCCCTTCGGCCAACCGTCGGCGAGCGCGGCGTCGCGGCGGGCGCGGAATTTCGCGCGCGCGTTCGCGGCAGGGCTGAGCCTTGGATCGCTTCCTCTCCCACTACGCCAACCGCTTCGACGCCAAGGGCCGCGTCTCGGTTCCCGCGCCGTTCCGCGCGGTGCTGGCCAAGGACGGCTTCGACGGGATTTTCAGCCACCTTTCGCTCGACGCGCCGGCGCTCGATTGCGGCGGGCACACGCTGCTGCGCGAAATCAACGCGCTGCTCGAGTCGATGCCGCCCTACTCGCAGGAGCGGGAGGACCTGGCGACCGCGCTGTTCGGCACCAGCGAGATCCTGCGCCCCGATTCGGAAGGCCGCATTCTGCTCGGCGAGAGAATCCGCGCTTCGCTCGGCCTGACCGACGAAGCGGTGTTCGTCGGCCACGGCCACAAGTTTCAGATTTGGGAGCCGGTCCGGTTCGCGGCGCATCTCGAGGAGGCCAAGTCTCGCGTGCGCCGGCTTCGCACCGAATTCGGCGCCCGCGCGGCGCACGCCGCCGCGACCGGAGCACGGGAATGAGGGTGGGCAGCGGCGCGCCGATCGCCGCCGCCGGCGGACCGGCCCGCCACATTCCCGTGCTGCTCGCCGAAGCGCTGCAGGCGCTGAACGTGCGCGCCGACGGCGTCTATCTCGACGGCACGTACGGGGCGGGCGGCTATTCCCGCGCGCTGATCGAGCGCGGCGCGCGCGTCGTCGCCGTCGATCGCGATCCCGCCGCGATCGCCGCCGGCCGGGAGCTCGTCGCGGCTTCGCAGGGACGCCTGAGGCTGGTCGAAGGACGCTTCGGCGACCTCGACGCCATCGCCCAAAGCGTCGCCGCCGCGCCGCTCGACGGCGTCGTCCTCGACGTCGGCGTGTCCTCAATGCAGCTCGACGAGGCGTCGCGCGGCTTCTCGCTGCGCCAGGACGCGCCGCTCGACATGCGCATGGAGGGGGCCGGGCGCACCGCCGCCGACATTTTGCGCGAAGACGACGAGCGACGAATCGCCGACATTCTCTTCTATTTCGGCGAGGAGCGCGCGGCGCGGCGCATCGCGCGCGCGATCGTCGCCGACCGCCAGACTTCGCCCTACGTCTCGACGCGGCGGCTCGCGGAGATGATCGCCCGCGTCGCGCCGGCGCGGCCGGGCGAGACGATCCATCCCGCGACCCGTTCGTTTCAGGCTTTGCGCATCGCCGTCAACGACGAACTCGGCCAGTTGCTCGGCGCTCTGGAAGCGGCGGAGCGCGCGCTCAAGCCGGGCGGGCGGCTGGTCGTGGTGACCTTTCATTCGCTCGAGGACCGCATCGTCAAGCAATTCCTCGCGCGTCGCTCCGGCCGCGGCGAGGCCGCCTCGCGGCGCCTGCCGGGCGAGCCGACGCCCGCAGAGGCGACGTTCCTCGCGGCCGCGGGTCAGCCGATCCTGCCCGGCCAAGCGGAACTCGCCGCCAACCCGCGCGCGCGTTCGGCCAAATTGCGCTTCGGCGAGCGCGCCGCCGCGCCCGCCCGGGCCAGGGACGCCGAGATCGACGCGCTGACGCGGCTGCCGCCGGCGCGGCCGGGGAGGGGATGATGTGGCGCTTTCTCCACGTCGTCGCCATCGGCGCGCTGATCGCCTCGGCCGCTTACGTCTACAGCGTCAAGTATCAGACGATTTACGCCTCCGAGCAGATCGTCAAGACGCGCCATCTCATCGACAAGGAGCGCGACGCGATCGGCGTGCTGCGCGCCGAATTCGCGCATTTGATCCGTCCCGACCGACTGCAGGCGCTCGCGGACGGCAAGCTCGACATGCAGCCGCTCGCGCTCAGTCAGATCGTCAGGGCGGACGAGCTGCCCGAACCCGCCGCCAAGGTCGACTCGATCGGCCGCAAGCTCGAGTTGCTCGGCCTGCTCGGGCAATCGGCGACGCCGAGCGCGGGCGTCGGCGGCGCGACGCCGTCGCCGAGGTAGGGCATGACCGAGACCTCCGCCAGCGCCGAAAAGCCCGTCGAGGCCTCCCTCGCCAACGCGCTCGCGCGCGTCGGGCGCCTGAAGGGGATGGCCCGGTCTCTCTTTTCGACTCGCCTCGACAAGAGCGGCGGCCGCCTTCGCCTGATCGCGCTCGTCGTGCTCGCAGCCTACTTGGGTATCGGCGGCAAGCTGGTCGCGCTCGGCCTTTCGCACGATCCGCCGCAAACCTTGAAGGTGGCGGCCGAGCAGGCCGCGTCCGGCGCGCGGCCCGACCTGCTCGATCGCAACGGCGAAATTCTCGCCACCGACATCGAGACGATGTCGGTGTTCGCCGAACCGCGGCGCATCATCGACAAGGACGAGGCGGTGGAGCTGATCACGGCGGTTCTGCCCGACGTCGACGCCAAGGCGTTGCGCGAGCGCCTCGGCTCGAGGAAGGGCTTCGTCTGGGTCAAGCGTCAGGTGACCGAGAAGGAGAAGGAGGAAATCTTCCACCTCGGGCTTCCCGGCGTCGGCTTCATCCCCGAGTACAAGCGCGTCTATCCCAACGGACGGCTCGGCGCGCACGTCATCGGCTTCGTCGACAAGGACAACGTCGGCATCGCCGGGATGGAGAAATATCTCGACGAGCAGAGCTTGACCGATCCCCACGTCGCCGGCTTCGCCGTCGATCCCGCCGCGTTGAAGCCGGTGCGCCTGTCGCTCGATCTCAAAGCGACGCACGCGCTGCGCGACGAGTTGGCGGAGGGGTTGGAAAAGTTCCGCGCCAAGGCCGCGGCCGGCGCGATCATCGACGTCGACACCGGCGAGGTCGTGGCGCTGGAGTCGCTTCCCGACTTCGATCCCAACGACCCCGGCGACGTCAGAAACCCGGAGACGATCAATCGCATCAACGTCGGCGTCTACGAAATGGGCTCGACCTTCAAGGCCCTGTCGATCGCGATGGCGCTCGAATCGGGCAAGGTGGCCCTCAATTCGCGCATCGACGCGCGCGACAGCTTGCGCTATGGACATTTCACCATTCACGATTTTCACGCCACTCATCGCGTGCTCACCGTCCCCGAAGTTTTCACCCATTCCTCGAACATCGGCGCCGCCCGCATGGCCCTGATGGTCGGCGTGGAAGGGCAACAGGCGTTCTTGAAGAAGATGGGGCAGCTCGATCGCCTGCGCACGGAATTGCCGGAAGGCGCCGAGCCGCTCGCGCCCAAGCGCTGGGGCGAACTGAACACCATGACCATCGCCTTCGGCCAGGGCATCAACGTCGCGCCGATCCAGGCGATGATGGCGGTCGCCGCTCTGGTCAACGGCGGCGAACTGATCGCGCCGACCTTCCTGCCGCGCAGCGAGGCCGCGGCCGCGGCGCTCGCCCGTCGCGTCGTCAGCCCGCAGACCTCGGAGTCGATGCGCTATCTCATGCGCGCCAACGCGACCCACGGCTCGGCGGGCGCGGCCAACATTCCCGGCTATTACGTCGGCGCCAAAACCGGCACGGCGGACAAGATCGTCTCCGGCCGCTATTCCGAGGACAAGGTGCTCACCACCTTCATGGCCATCACGCCCGCCGACAAGCCGAAGTATCTCTATTTCGTGATGTACGACGAGCCGCAGGCCTTGCCCGGAGACGACCGCTCCCATACCGCCGCGCGCAACGCCGGCCGCGTCGCCGGGCGGCTGATCGAGCGCATCGAGCCGCTCGAAGGCGCGCCGCCGGCGAGGCAATTGCCGGACCAGCCGTTTCCTTTGCTCGCGCGCCTGGGATACGGTTACGACGCGGACAAGGCAGGCAAGGAGTGAGACGCTTAAGCGAAATCCTCGATCTGAACGGACCTGACGCCGCGTTCGGCTCGCGCGCGATCGGCGGGCTATGCGCCGACAGCCGCAAGGTCAGGCCCGGCGACGCGTTCTTCGCGATTCCCGGCGTCAAGAACGACGGCTTGGCCTATGCCGCGGAAGCCGTCCAAAAAGGCGCCGCCGTGGTCGTCGGCGAGCGCGCCCCCGATTTCGCCGCGCCGGCTTTCGTGCGCGTCGCCGACGCCCGCGCCGCGCTCGCCGCCGCCGCGGCGCGCTTCTATCCCCGCCAGCCCGAGCTCATCGTCGCGATCACCGGCACCAGCGGCAAGACCTCGGTCGCCGCCTTCGTGCGGCAGATCTGGGCGTCGTTGGGCTACGAGGCGGCTTCGGTGGGCACCCTCGGCGTCGTTTCGCGGCCGCTGAATATCACCGGCTCGCTGACGACGCCGGACCCGATCGCGCTGCACCAGGCGCTCGACCGCCTCGCCGGCGCCGGCGTCGCGCGTCTGGCGCTGGAAGCCTCGTCGCACGGCCTCGACCAGAAGCGCCTCGACGGCGTGCGCCTCGCCGCCGGCGCCTTCACCAATCTTTCCCGCGATCACATGGACTACCACGCGACGAGGGAGGACTATCTCGCCGCCAAGCTGCGCCTGTTTCGCGCGCTGCTGCCCGAGGGCGCGCCCGCCGTCGTCGACGCCGACAGCGACGCCGCGCGCGAAGCAGGCGCCGCCGTTTCGGAGCGCGGCTTGCGGCTGTTCACGGTGGGCAAGCGCGGCGCCGATTTGCGCCTGACGTCGGCGGACCGCGAGGGCTTCGCGACGCGCATCGCCGTCGAAGGCGCCGGGCGCGTCTGGCGCGCGCTCTTGCCGCTGCCGGGCGACTTCCAGGTCTCCAACGCGCTGGTCGCGGCGGGGCTGTGCGTGGCGACGGGAAGCGAGCCCGGCGCGGTCTTCGCCGCGCTGGAGACGCTGGAGGGCGCGCCGGGCCGCCTCGAGCGGGTCGGGGAGAAGTGCAGCGCGCCGATCTTCGTCGACTACGCGCACAAGCCCGACGCGCTGGAAAAGACCCTCGCCGCCCTGCGCCCGTTCGTGCCCGGCCGGCTCGTCGTGGTGTTCGGATGCGGGGGCGACCGCGACGCCGGCAAGCGGCCGATGATGGGCGCCATCGCGGCGCGCGCCGCCGACGTCGCGATCGTCACCGACGACAATCCGCGATCGGAAGATCCGGCGGCGATCCGCGCGGCGATCCTGGCCGCGGCGCCCGGCGCGCGCGAAATCGCCGACCGTGGCGCGGCGATCCGCGCCGCGATCGCGACGCTTCACGACGGCGACGCGCTGGTGATCGCCGGCAAGGGTCACGAAACCGGGCAAATCGTCGGCGACCGGACGCTGCCGTTTTCCGACGCCGAGATGGCGCGGGCGGCGCTCGCGGGGGCGCCATGAGCGAGGCGTTGTGGAGCGAGGCCGAATTGACCGCGGCGCTCGGTCCGCCGAGCGTGCGCTTGAGCGCGCGCGTCGACAGCGTTTCGATCGACAGCCGCACGCTGCGGCCCGGCGACCTGTTCTTCGCCATCAAGGGCGAGACGCACGACGGCCACGACCATGTCGCGCGCGCCTTCGAGGCGGGCGCCGCGGCGGCCGTGATCGCCAGGCCGCGCGGGCGCGGCCTCGCCGCGCACGAGGCGACCTTCGCCGTCGAGGACACCCTGCGCGCGCTGGAGCGGCTCGGCAGAGCGGCGCGCGCGCGCTCTCCCGCTCGGGTCGTCGCGGTGACCGGCTCGGTCGGCAAGACCAGCGCCAAGGAAATGCTGCGCGTCGCGCTCTCCCCGTCCGGGCCGACCCACGCCTCGGCGGCGTCCTACAACAATCACTGGGGCGTGCCGCTGACGCTGGCGCGCCTGCCCGCCGAGGCCCGCTTCGCCGCCGTCGAGATCGGCATGAACCACGCCGGCGAAATCACGCCGCTGGTCGCGATGGCGCGTCCGCACGTCGCGCTGGTCACCACGATCGCGCCGGTTCACATCGAGCATCTCGGCTCGATCGAGGCGATCGCCGACGCGAAGGCGGAAATCTTCTCCGGCCTCGAAGCGAATGGTGTTGCGATCCTCGATCGCGACGCGCCGCAATTTTCTCGGCTGGAACGGGCGGCGCGCGCGCGCGGCGCGCGGGTCTCGAGCTTCGGCGCCGGCGCGGCGTGCGACGCGCGCCTCATCGAGGCGGCCGAGCGGGACGGCGAAACGCGCGTGCGCGCGCGCGTGCTCGGGCGCGAACTCGACTTCGCCCTCGGCGCGCCGGGCGCCCACATGGCGCAAAACGCGCTCGGCGTCCTGCTCGCCGTCGACGCGCTGGGGGCGGACCTTGGCCGCGCCGCGGCGGCGCTGGCCGAATTCGCGCCGCCAAGGGGACGCGGCGAACGCTTCACGCTGCCGAGCCCGAGCGGACCCTTCACCGTCATCGACGAGAGCTACAACGCCAATCCGGCCTCGATGCGCGCGGCGCTGGCGCTGCTCGGCGCGGCGCGGCCGGGCGCCGGAGGGCGCCGCATCGCCGTCATCGGCGACATGCTGGAGCTCGGGCCCGACGGCGCTGAAATGCACGCGGCGCTGGCCGACGCGCTCGGCGACTGCCGCATCGATCTCGTCTTCGCGGCGGGGCCGTTGACGCGCGCGCTGTTCGACGCGGCCCCCGCGCCGATGCGCGCGGCCTGGGCCGAGCGCTCGCGCGACATTCTGGGCCCCTTGGCGGACGCGCTGCGCGGCGGCGACGTGGTGATGGTCAAGGGTTCGCACGGCAGTCGAATGGAGCCGGTCGTGGCCGGGCTTCGCGAACATTTTTCGTCCGCGAAGGCGCGGCGGTAGGAAACGCAAAATGCTGACTTGGCTGGCTGATCTCTCCCATTTGACGGGCCTGTTCAACCTGTTCCGCTACCTCACGTTCCGCACCCTCGGCGCGGCGACGACCGGGCTGCTGCTGGTGTTCTATTTCGGCCCGATGATCATCTCGGCGCTGCGCCTCAAGCAGGGCAAGGGCCAGCCGATCCGCCTCGACGGGCCCGCCTCGCATCTGGTCACCAAGAAGGGCACGCCGACGATGGGCGGGCTGATGATTCTGTTCGGCCTCTTCGCTTCGTCGCTGCTGTGGGCGAACCTGGAGAGCCCCTACGTCTGGATCGTGCTGTTCGTCACCGCCGGCTTCGCGGGAATCGGCTTCTACGACGATTATCTCAAGGTGACGAAGCAATCGCACCTCGGCTTTTCCGGCCGCTCGCGGCTCGCCGCCGAATTCATCATCGCGCTCGTCGCCTGTTACGCGATGATGCGCACCGGCGCGGTCGGCGCGACTTCGCTCGCGCTGCCGTTCTACAACGGCTATGTCGTCGATCTCGGCTGGGCGTTTCTGGCGTTCGGCCCGTTCGTCATCGTCGCGTTCGGCAACGCGGTCAATTTGACCGACGGGCTCGACGGGCTGGCGATCGTGCCGGTGATGGTCGCCGCGGCGACCCTGGGGCTGATCGCCTATTTCACCGGCAATCTCTTGTACTCGCGCTATCTGCTGATCAATCACGTCCCTTACGCCGGCGACCTCATGGTCATTTGCGGGGCGCTCATCGGCGCCGGCGTCGGCTTTCTCTGGTTCAACGCGCCGCCGGCGCAGATCTTCATGGGCGACACCGGCTCGCTGGCGCTCGGCGGCTTGCTCGGCGCGGTCGCCGTGTCGATCAAGCACGAAATCGTGCTCGCCGTCGTCGGCGGCCTGTTCGTGATGGAGGCGCTGTCGGTGGTGGTGCAGGTCGCCTCGTTCAAACTGACGGGAAAGCGGGTCTTCCGCATGGCGCCCATTCATCATCATTTCGAGCAGCTCGGCTGGTCCGAGTCGCAGATCGTCATGCGCTTCTGGATCATCGCCTTCGTGCTGGCGATGATCGGCCTGGCGACCTTGAAGCTGAGGTGACGATGACGCCGGTCGAAGTCTTTCGCGGAGGCAAAGTCGCGCTGTTCGGGCTCGGCGGCTCGGGGCTATCGACGCTGCGCGCGCTTCGAGCCGGCGGCGCCGAGGTCGCCGCGTGGGACGACGACGACAAGGCGCGCGCGCGCGCCGCCGTTGCAGGCTTTGCCCCGGTTGATCTCGCCGCCGCCGACTGGCGCAGCTTTGCGGCGCTCGTGCTTGCGCCGGGCGTGCCGCTGACCCATCCCGAGCCGCATTGGACGGCGGCGCGGGCGAGGGCGGCGGGCGTCGAAATCGTCGGCGACGTCGAACTCTTCGCTCGCGAGCGCGCCCGGCGGGCGCCGCGCGCGCCCCTCGTCGCGATAACCGGAACCAACGGCAAGTCGACGACGACGGCGCTGATTGCGCATATCCTCGGCGAGGCCGGCCGCGAGGTCGCGATGGGCGGCAACATCGGCGTGCCGATTCTCGATCTGCCGCCGCCCGACGACGCGCGCGTTCACGTCGTCGAATGCTCCTCCTTCCAGATCGATCTCGCCCCGTCGCTGGCGCCGAGCGTCGGCGCTTTGATCAACGTCACGGCCGACCATATCGATCGGCACGGGACGCTGGAAAACTACGCCGCGATCAAGGAGCGCCTGGTCGCGCGCGCGGCGACGGCGCTGATCGGCGTCGACGACGCGCCGTGCCGCGCGATCGCCGAGCGCCTGCGCGCGAGCGAAGCGAAGAGCGGGTCGCCGCGCGTCGTCGCCATTTCCGCCGCGCCGTCGCGGTCGGCCGACGTCTGGATCGACGATCGCTTCATCGTCGCGCGCGAAGGATCGCAAAAGCTGGTCGATCTTCGCCTCGCGCCGGCGCTGCGCGGCGCGCACAACGGCCAGAACGCCGCCTTCGCTCTCGCCGCGGCGCGCGCGTTGGGCCTGAGCGCGGCGGAGATCGGGCGCGGAATGGCTTCGTTTCCCGGCCTCGCCCATCGCATGGAGACGGTCGGGCGGCTCGGCCGGGTTCTGTTCGTCAACGACTCCAAGGCCACCAACGCCGACGCCGCCGAGAAGGCGCTGCTGTCGTTTCGCGACATCCATTGGATCCTCGGCGGCAAGGCGAAGGAAGGCGGCATCGCGCCGCTGCGCCCGTTGTTCCCGCGCGTCGCCAAGGCCTATCTGATCGGCGCGGCAAGCGAGGATTTCGCCCGCATCTTGGGCGCCGAAGTGGCCTTCGAGCGATGCGGCGCGCTGGAGAACGCGCTTTGCTCGGCAGCGCGCGACGCGGCGCGAAGCGCGGCGGCCGAGCCGGTCGTTCTCCTCTCGCCGGCCTGCGCCTCTTACGACCAATTCGCCAATTTCGAAGCGCGCGGCGATCGCTTCCGCGACCTCGTCGCCGCGCTGATCGCGGCTTCGCGCGAGACCGGGCGTGCGCCCGGGCCCGAGAGGAGCCGATCATGATTTCCCGAGCGGAGCGCGGCCCTCTCGCCGATTGGTTTCGCACCGTCGATCTCTGGCTCCTCGGGTCGTTTCTCGCCTTGATGGCGGTCGGCGTGGTGATGGCGCTCGCCGCCAGCCCGGCGGTCGCGGAACGGCTCGACCTGTCGACTTTTCATTTCGTCAACCGGCAGGCGGCGTTCGTCGGCCCCGCCGCCGCGCTGATGATTGCGACGTCCTTTCTGTCGCCGCGCCATGTGCGCCGCGCGGCGCTGATCGTCTTCATCGTCAGCATGGCGCTGATCGTGCTGGCGCTGGCGTTCGGCGTCGACGTGAAGGGGTCGCGACGCTGGATCGCCGGCGTGCAGCCGTCGGAGTTCGTCAAACCGGCCTTCGTCGTGCTCTGCGCCTGGGCTTTCGCCGAAGGCGGGCGCGTGGGGTCGCCGGCGTTGGCGGCCCGGGCGATCGCGTTCCTGCTGTTGCCGTTGACGATCGTCCCGCTGATCATGGAACCGGATTTCGGTCAGACCATGCTGATTTCCCTGGTGTGGGCGGCGCTGTTCTTCATGGCCGGCGTGCATTGGTTCTGGGTGTTGGGGCTCGGCGGCGTCGGCATGGCCGGCGGGCTGGCGGCGTTCAAGCTGTCGGCGCACGTGCACGAGCGCGTGCTGCGCTTCATCGATCCCGATTCGACGCGCGGCATGGGCGACGCGTTCCAGGTCGACACCGCGCTGCAGAGCATTTTGTCGGGGGGATGGTTCGGGCGCGGGCCGGGCGAAGGCGTCGTCAAGCGCATCCTGCCCGACGCCCACACCGACTTCGTGTTCGCCGTCACCGGCGAGGAGTTCGGCATGGTCGCGTGTCTGGCGCTGATCGCGTTCTTCGGTTTCATCGTCATCCGCGGCCTGTGGCTCGCGTTGCGCAACCAGGACCCGTTCTGCCGTTTCGCCGCAGCGGGGCTGGCGCTGATGTTCGGCGTGCAGAGCTGGATCAACATGGCCGTCAACCTGCGCGCCATACCCGCCAAGGGCACGACGCTGCCGTTCGTCTCGTACGGCGGATCGTCGCTGTTCGCGCTCGCCGTCGGCATGGGCTTTCTCATCGCGCTGACGCGCCGGCGGCCGCAGAGCGAGCTCGGCGCGAAGCCGTCGAGCGCGTCGTGAGCGAGCCGCGCTGCATTCTGCTGGCGGCCGGCGGCGCCTGCGGGCGCCTTTTTCCCGCCGCCGCGCCGGCGGCCGCAGAGCGAGCTCGGCGCGAAGCCGTCGAGCGCGTCGTGAGCGAGCCGCGCTGCATTCTGCTGGCGGCCGGCGGGACCGGCGGACACCTCTTTCCCGCCGCCGCGCTGGCGGCAGCGCTTGGGCGCCGCGGCGCGGCGGTGGAGCTCGCCACCGACGATCGCGGGCTCAAGTACGGAGGGGATTTCCCCGCCCGCGCGATCCACGCCCTTCCCTCGGCGACAACGACCGGCGCCGGGGCGCTGAGCAAGGCGCGCGCGGCGCTGGTGCTCGGCGCCGGCCTCGCTTCGGCGCTGCTGTTGCTCCGCCGGCTCAAGCCCCGCGCCGTCGTCGGCTTCGGCGGCTATCCGACCGTGCCGCCATTGACCGCGGCGTGGCTGATCGGCGCGCCGAGCGCGCTGCACGAACAAAACGCGGTGATCGGCCGCGCCAACCGGTTCCTCGCGTCGCGCGTGTCGCTGATTGCGACCGGATTTCCCGAACTCCAGGGCGTCGACGCCGCGCTCGCCGCCAAGGCGCGTTACACCGGCAATCCCGTGCGTGCAAACGTGATCGCCGCCGCCGCGACGCCCTATCCCGATTTCGCGGAGGGGCGCCTGCGCGTGCTGATCACCGGCGGCTCGCAGGGCGCGCGGGTGATGGCCGACGTCGCGCCCGCCGCGCTGGCGCGGCTGACGAGGCAAGAGCGCGCGCGCATCCGGCTCGTCATGCAGGCGCGCGGCGAAGACAAAGCCCGCGTCGCCGCGGCGTGCGCCGAACTCGGCTTCGCCGTCGAACTCGCCGAGTTCTTCGCCGACCTTCCCCAGCGCATCGCGGCTTCGCATCTCGTCATCGCTCGCGCCGGCGCCTCGACGGTGAGCGAGCTGGCGGTCGTCGGCCGGCCGTCGATCCTCGTGCCGTTTCCGCACGCGCTCGACCAGGACCAGGCCGCCAACGCCGCCGCGCTCGCCGCGAGCGGCGCCGCGACGGTGATCCCGCAAACGGCGTTCACCCCGGAGCGGCTCGCCGAGTTGCTACGCGGCGCGCTCGCCGATCCTGCCGCGCTGCAAGCGGCCGCCAAAGCCGCCAAGGCGGCGGGCGTAGCCGACGCCGCGGAGCGGCTCGCCGATCTCGTTATGGGGATCGCGCGGCCGCCGGCGTGAAACGAGGCAGCGTCGAATGCTCTCTGCGCAGGCGCGGTGGCTGGAATTCTGTGATATCGCTATCTTATGACTGCCGCCGCCAAGAAGCCCGCCGCAACGCCCGTCGCCCTGACCGACGACGTAACGGCGATGGCCGCTTATGTCCGGAGCCCGGAAGGGAGGGCGGCGATTGAACGCGGCCGGGCGGACTTTCGCGAAGGGCGCATTGTCGAAGGCAAGGACGCCCTCGCAACCGAGTTGAAACGGCGCGCCGCGGCTCGGCGAAGCTGAAAGCGTCGAGTCAATGCGCATCGTCTTCGCGGCAAGCTTCGTGGACGATGCCGATGCGATCGCCGGATATATCGAGCGGCAATTCGGCGCTTCGCGCGCCGATGCTTTCATCGACGACTTGAATCGATTCTGCGAACTCATAGCGAGCCAGCCGCGCATCGGCAGACAGAGCCATGGCTATGACACGACGCTTTACGGCGTCGTGCACGACGTGAACTGGATATTCTTCGAGCATGACTCGGACGAAGTACGGTTCGTTCACATTGTCGACGGGCGTCGGCGCAAGGGTGGGGTCGAGTTCTGAATAGCGAGACTCCGATCGCAAGCGTTCGCTGGCGGAATTGCCGGAGGTTTGGGTCCGCGAATGCCGCGGGCGTCGTAAAACCATGGGCGGCGCCAGGAAATTCGGCCCTACGCGCACGCGGCCAAGGCCGCGGGCGTCGCCGACGCCGCCGAGCGGCTGGCGGAACTGGCGATGGGGATCGCGCGGCTGTAACTCGTTTTCGGCGGCAGATCAGAGATCATTCAGGGTGCGCCCGTGACGCCGCGCACGGCGAGGAAATCAATCAGCCCGCCGTCGCCGACAGCTTCAACCCCGCCGCCCGCATGATTCCCATCAGCGTCGCCAGCGTCGGATTTCCTTCCGGGCCCGTCGCCTTGTAGAGCGCCTCCCGACTGAGCCCAGTTTCTTCGGCGATTTTCGCGATGCCGCGTGCGCGGGCGATCATGCCGAGGGCCGCCGTCACGATGCCGGGATCTCCGCTCGCGAAAGCTTCCGCGAGAAAAGCGGCTTGCTCCTCAGGCGTGTCGAGCGCGTCCGCCGCGTCGAAGGGGGTGGTTTCGAGTCCCATTGCGATTACTCCGTCCATTCGTCCGCGAGGGCCAGGGCGTTGGCGATGTCGCGCGCTTGGCTGCTCTTGTCGCCGCCGCACAGCAGTAGGATCAGCTTTTGATCGCGCGTCACGAAATAGACGCGGTAGCCGGGGCCGAAATCGACTCGCAATTCATGCACGCTGTGGCCAACCAGCTTTGCATCGCCGAACAGCCCGATCTGAACCCGGGCGATCCGCCGTTTGATCGCCTTGACGGCGATCGGGTCGCGCAACCCCTCGAGCCAGTCGCGGAATTGCTTCGTCTGGCGGACTTCGAACACTTGCCGACCATATCGCGCCGGTTGGAGCTGTCAACTTTAGTGGTAGTGTCTCAGTTTGAAATTTCGTCGGTCGCTTTTTTGTAAGGGCCGCGCGGTCCGGGTTTCGGCGCATCCAAGTCCATGATCGCAAGCAGGTCTTCCCAAGTCATGAGGGACTTGGACAATCCGGCCGCCATCGCAGGCGTGATGCGAAGCGTCTTGTGAATGCGAATGAAATTGTACCAGACGCTCCAGATCGCGACCATATGCGCGTGGTTCTCGAATTTCTTGGAAAACGCATTCGTCAAACGCGTGAACCGGCGATTGTGCATTCGCATCGTTAGGTTCGCGCGCTCGGCGTAGGACGTGCTGACGTGCGCCATGTCGGGCTTGCCCTCGATCCGCTCTTTCCTCGCGCCGATGCACTCGGCGGGGCTATAGCGGCCCTTCGCAGCTTCCGGCGATGCGCCGTAAATTTTGTTCAGCATGGCGTAGTCGACATCCGCGCCGAACGCGCCTTCAACGGCGTCGAGATAGGCTTTGTGGCCGTCTGACGTGAGTTGAATGCGAGCAGCGACGCGAGCCGCAACATCGTCCATGAACCACTTGGCGCACTCGCCATCTCGACCGCCGACAAAATGCGAAATGATGAGCTTCGTGTCGGCTTCGATCGCGGTCCATGTCCAAGTGTCGCCAGCGCCATCGACTGGGTTTTTCATCGCCGCAACGTTCTTGGCCTTCGCCGCTGTGAAGCTCCAGATTTCGTCGACCTGAACGCGCTTCGCCTTCACGTTGCGGACCTTGGCGTCATGGAAGCCGGCGCAGAAACGGCCCGCGTCTTCCAAGAGCTTCGATACGGTGTTGATCGAAACATCCGCGAGGCGCGAGACAGAGCGCATCGAAGCGCCTTCGCAGAGCATCGAGAGGATTTGGGCGCGCTTGGCGAAAGGGAGCTTGTTCATACCCCCCTTATATGCACTTTTTGCTTGACTGTCAAGCATGTTTTTCACATATCTTAATTTTGCATCTAACGCATTTTCGTGATCTCCTTTCTCCGAGAGAACTGCGGCTACACCACGCCATTAGCCATTGCAATCATTATTTCGTGATATCTAAAAAACGTGATAGACAATGTGGCGGTTCTTTTGGTATCCTGACGGGACGCCCAATCCTTGGCAATCGTGGTACGACTGCCAAGATACGAGCGTTCAAGGTAGCCATGATGCCACTATTCGATTTTTGCTGGGACAAAAGAAATGGCGACGACCTCATGCAGAGAAGCTTACCGACTGTGATGGGATCATAGAGATTATTATCAAGAGCGCGGTTCAGCATCGCTTATTTGGTTTTTATGGACCGGGACGAATGGAATTCACGATCGTACTACCATGTACTCACCGAGGCAAGAAATACTACCCAATTGAAGCAAAAGATGACGCAATTAGACGGATGAACGCGATACAGACCGGAACAGTAAAGGCTATACCCTGTGCCCAGCCGCAAAGACATTGAACCGTTCTTAGACAAGGGATATCGAGATTCGTATCTTGATATTTTTGTTCGATCGGGCATTGCGCTTCAAATACAAGCGCTTCGCGATCAGTTACAGTTGTCTCAAGCTGACTTTGGTAAGCTAATAGGAAAAACGCAGAGCTTTGTGTCACATATAGAAGATACTGACTACTCTGGCACCGTGAAGGTCTTGCTTGACATTGCCAAGGCATTAAATATTGGGTTGGACATACGATTTCGGTCTTATGATTATTTATTGGATGCCGATGTATCAGGAAATGCATTCAAGGTGATGGATGTGTACGAAACGTACCATACAGGCGCGCCTGATGTTGTTACGGCACACATATCGTTGCCGTCACCATCAACGTCGTTGGCCCCTGTATTTGCACTCCCTATTGATATTGGAGCAACTACATTGAGTATAAGCGACGGAGTGACATATTTTAGTGGAATCGTGGAAATTAACACTGAACTTGGGTATGTAGGTAATGTCGGTTCTCTTATATCGGAGGATGAATCAAGATGGCCGAACAGGCTCCCACCGTCATCGCAGGGCAAGTTCCACGAATCAGAGACCCCCAATTCAGGGAGATCTATTCAAATGTAACGTCCGGCCGCATAGGACCAATGGATATTACAATAGTATTTTCTAGGATGGTTGAGCTGGCCCCAGGGCAACCAGTGATTGCGGATCAATGCGAGATTACTATGTCACCGCAACAATGTCTTGCCGTATTCAACCAATTGAAACAAACGATAGATGGCTATCAGAAGGTATTTGGCGAATTGACCATGCCAGAAGATACAGTAAGGTCAACACTTAGCTCGGAACAAATGTCGAATCTATTGAACGCAGCAATCACGCGGGCGGCCTCTGCACGGCGGGAATTGGCGGCCTCCATAATGGATCAGGCGGTGCCTCAAACAGCGCCGGCTACTTCTTCCACCGAGCCGCCGCCGCCTTCGAAGCAATCTCACGGCGCTGCTCCGAAGAAAGGGTCTTAGCGCGCGCGACGCCGCCCTTTAATCCTCCCTTACGATGCAATTCTTTCGCTGGGTCGCGGAGAGTGTCCTCTTCCTCGCCCGTCAGAATACGCATCACCTTCACGGCGTTGCCGATGACATCGGCGGGGCGGCGCTCGCCCTTAGGTCCGGTTGGCATTATCGTCATCCAGAATCGATTGAAGCTCGGCAATCGCCTTCGTATGGCGGTCGATAGTTTCCGTCGTGAGACTGCCGAGAACCTTATCGCCTACGCCGCCGTTCCCGTTTTCAAGCGGCTTCAGCATCTCACGTAGGCGCAATATCTCTTGTCTTAGATCGTCAGCGTACCACGTTGGCAGACGCTCTAACATTATTGGTCCTTCCCATGCTTTCCAGTATGCATATCACGGATTGCTGGGGCGGGGCGAGCGGCGTCAAGCCCCTCAAATTTCAAACTGAGACACTACCACTTTAGTTATCAAAATGAAAGGCGCAACCAAGCACCGCGCGCCGGCGTTCGTCGGTCATGCTTTCCGCGCCACGCACTTCGAGCGGCGGGCGAACAGTTTCGCGGCGCGGTCGCGTGACAGCGGCGCCGCAAAGCGCAAAACGGTGAATGTCGGAAACCGCCGCTTCTGGTCATTCCCCGAATCAGCATAGAAGGCGAACGAGCCGATAGCGCCCTGCGCCGCTGTCGCGCGACACGACCGCCGCCCCGCAAGCGAATTTCGAGCTCATCATGATCGCCGCCGCAGCGCTCCGCCAAGAGATCGTCTTCGACCCGCAGACGCCCTCGCCGAGCCGCGGCGAGACGCTTGCTCGTTATCGCCGCCTGCGCGAAATCGGCGTGCGGCATCATACCAACGTGTTGAAGTTCCTGGCCAAGGATGCGGTTCTGCAGCACGCCCGCCGCTTGGGTTTGGCCGTGGGCAAGACCATCGTCCTCGACAGCATGGACGAATTGCCGCTGGCCTTCGATCTTGCCATCTACAACGCGCCCGTCGGCCGCTCGCGGGCGATCGACCGCTACGCCAATTCGGCGCGATCGACGCCGGGGTCCGAAGAGGCGGTCATGCTCGAAGCGATGCGCAATGCGCGCTTCGCGGTCCTCTTGGCGCAGCGCCGACACCCATCCGCCGGGCTGATCGTCACCGACCTGTTCCGGAAGATCGACCTCTGGTTGGTCGACGAGGGTCTGGAAGTATCGATGCCGGATGGAGCGGCGTTCGCGACCCGGTATTACGCGTCCGAACCTTTTGTCATGACGGCCGGCGTCGCCTTGCCCGTTGATCGCGATGCGCTTGAGCGGGCGATCGAGTCGGCGCCGCACCTGATGCGCAAGTCGCCTGTCGAAGCGATCCAGGATCGGCGCTTCGCCGAAGCCGTCTATCGCGGCGCGATCGAAGACGGGACGACGGAAAACGTCGTCTACCGCGACCCGATCGGCACCGGCGACGAAGCCTGACGGCTTGCAGCGCAACATTGGCGTCGTTCGGCGTCGACAACGGTTGGCGACGCGGCGTTACGATGGATCGATAGACACTGCAGGGGCGTCGTTATTCCCGAAGACATGAGAAATGGGGGTTGAGTGAGGCGTCGCCGCAGTTGTGCTGTAGTTCAACTCACTCTCTCAGGCGGCATCCTTGGTCGTTGTAGTTGGGGGAGCCAACAGAGCCAGCCGCGTTCCAAATCGCATCGATTAGCGGTCTCACTTCATTCTGAGCGATCCCGTTGAAAGCCTCAAGCACCAACTCGGGGATAAACACCGGGTCCCGGTCAATAACGGCGGCGGACCAAGTTGACTGGCTCGCAATTCGCCACCCCTTCATTTTAAGTAGGGTAATCGCGACGACAATCGGAGGTGACACGCCGGCGCCCTCGAATAGTTGTTTTCCTCTGTAGACGTGCTCAATGATGGCGCTTTCGAACGCTGGGCAGGGAAGATCGGTCCTTGTGTTGGCCTCGTCCGACCAGCCGGCGACGACCTCGACGCAACCATCTCGAAATACTTGGGCATATCGCGGAGCCGGACGCACGTGTGAGGCGAGCAGCAAACCATCCACATTAAGAACAGGCGTTCCACCGCCGCGCAAAACACCGACAACGTCGGAGTGATTGCCCCGGAGGCGTTTCACGTCTATGGGTTGCGGCTGCGTAAACGCTGAAAGCGGCAGCAAATGAACGACCATCTTACCGCCCGCCGCCAAGAGAACAGGCGTATCGCCGCTGACTATCTTCGCGATCCGGTCGATTCTGAAAAGCTTCATGTTTTCGGCGGCAGAGGCAGACAAGACAAATATCGAGCGCAGTTCGTCAACATCGATCTGGTACTTTCCGTTGGTATCTCTTCCGTAGAACCGAAACGATTTTTGGTAGGTAACCTGGTGAGGCGGATTCCAACTCTTCGGAATGTGCAAGACGATTGCGGAGTTGCCATTTGATAGGCTAACGGCCGCGCTCCGAAGCCCGATAATTGGCGGCCGAATTCCATCCCTCGCCAATTGTTCAAGGCGCAAAATTTCGTCGTCTGACTTGACCCCTTGAAGACCGACCAGTTCGCTTGCCGCACCATCCTTTGTAGCCATGCCAAAAATAAGGTGACCGCCGAGAGCGTTGGCAAATGATGTCACATCGTAGAGAAATTCCTTTCTATCCGCTTCGCTCTTCCCAACTTGATCACGCTTATATTCAAGAGTTTTCCCCTCCAGTTCCGCGTTAGCGACTAGGCGAAGCAAATCCGCTTCTGTGATCTCCGTGATGGATTTCCCAAATATCGACATTATCTGCCTCAAACCGCCGAAATTACCGCCAGTTACCGCGATCCAAGCTAAAACTGCAAATACGAATCGCCGGCATGTCCCGTCAGGGCTGTTCAGTTCTCTGAACTTTGAGGGGCGATTTGGGATTCCCGAAGCGGGAAAAGTATGAATTTATGCGTGGCAACCCGAATCGGAGGTTGCCGCATGCAGGCCTCACTGTTGGAGATTTTGCGTTCGATCCCGGACCGGCGGCGCGCCGAGGGCAAGCGTTTCGATCTGGCGACCGTGTTGCTCTACGCCATTCTCGGCATGGTTGCGGGGGCCAATTCCTACCGGCAAATGCATGAATTCATTCGCGTGCATTTGCAGCGACTGAACGAAGCGTTTGGCCTGCGACTGCCCTGTTCGCCCTCCTACACCGGATTGCGGTTGATCATTCAAGGCGTCGATCCGGCCGCGTTGGAGACCGCGTTTCGGCGGCATGCGTCGGCGATTTCGACGCCGCCTGCCTCGGACGAATGGGTTGCGATCGCCATCGACGGCAAAACCCTGCGCGGCAGTTTCGACGCCTTCAGCGACCGTAAGGCGGCGCACATGATGTCGGCGTTGCGGCAAGCCGATCAGATTGTGCTCGGCCATCTGATGGTCGACGAGAAGAGCAACGAGATTCCGGCTGCGCCAGAACTGATCGAGGCGCTCGGCTTGAAGGGTTGCGTGTTCACGCTCGACGCCGAACACGCCCAAAAAAATCGTTCGAGCGCGTGATCGCCTCGGGCAATCACCTGCTTGTCCAGGTCAAGGACAACCAACCGGGTTTGCGCCGCAGGCTCGAACTGGGAACCGCGGGGCGAAAGCCGATCGGCGCCGACACGAGCAAGGCCGCAGGCCGCAATCGTTGGGAAAGCCGCGAATTGACGGTGTTTCCGGCCAAGGCATGGTTTCGCGGTTCGTCGTGGGAGGGCCTCATCAACACCGTGCTGCGACTCGAGCGCACGGTCTGCAAACGCGACCCTAAGACCGGACTGTGTCGGCAAACCTGCGAGACCGTCTTCTGGGTTTCGTCCGCCGCCGGTCAGCCGCCCGAGCGCTGGAACGAATGGATTCGCGCTCATTGGCGCATCGAAAATGGCAGCCACTACGTGCGCGACACCGCCTTCGCCGAGGACGCTTCCCGCATTCGAAAGAACCCGGACATCGCCGCCCGCCTGCGATCGTTCGCCTACAACTTGATCAGAGCCGATGGCGCCGTAAACGTCCGCAACACCCGATGGCGCGCCGCCCTCGATCTCAACTTCGTGCTCAAAATGCCCCACTTAACATGAGAACTGAACAGCCCTGCATGTCCCGTCGCCAGGCGAGACAGCTTCAAACCGAGGCAATCGTCACAGCGCGCGGTTACCCCAGCAGGCCGCCTTCCTGCCCTTTCCTACGCCATGGCCGCCAGCGCTTCGCGAAACCGCGCGACGCAGGCCGGAAGTCGGGCGTAGACGTATTCGGCGAGGCTTTCGTTGGTGGTGTGCAGTTTCGTCATATCGATCCAGAAGGGATCGTCGCCGATCAGCGCGTTCTTGAACGCCGCCTTGAAACAGGTTCGCGGCGACGTGCAGACGGCGTTGTGCTCCTCTTCGAGGAACGCCTTGAGCGTCTTCCAGCACAGCTCGAAAGCGATCTCGAAGCGTTGAATGGCGGAATCGCGCACGATGGAATCCTTGGGCAACGCGAGCGCTTCTTCCAGCCGCGCGATCGCGGATGCGAGGTCTTGCCTGAGCAAAGGGAGCTTCGTCATGCGATTTCCGTCGCGCGCTCCAACGCGACGGCGCGAAACTGCGCGGGCGCGCGCTTGAGGTCAACGACGTCGACGGAATAGAGCGTCGGCGATTCCCCGATTTCATCCATGATCGCCGCGAGAATTTCATAGGGCACGGGCAGAGGCCCGTCGATGCCGATATCGATGTCGGATCGCTCGTGCGCGGTTCCGCGCGCGCGCGAACCGAACAGGAATATCTTATGCGCGGGATCGGGCAGATGGCGACGCACGATGTCCACGCTCATGCGGCGCGCTTCATCGACGGCGCTGGTTTCAGGGCTCATCGAGGCACGATACATCATGCTCGCGTCGTCGTAAAACCATGCGAGGCGCAGGGCCGAGGCGCCGTTCGGCTTCACGGATTGACCGCCTCGACGATCCAGATCGCGGCCCCGCGCGGCCGTCAAGGGCCGCGCGCTTCCTCGGGCGCCCGCTCCAGCGCCGGGTCGTGGCCGAGCGCCAGCGCGACGATGAGCGCGATCGCGGCGCAGGCCGCTATGGCCGTCAGACCCCAGGTGAAACTGCCGGTGGCGTCTTTGATCCAGCCGACGGCGAACGGGCCGAAATAGCCCGCGAGGTTGCCGAGCGAATTGATCGCCGCGATTCCCGCCGCCGCCGTCGCGCCGGAAAGGATCGCCGTCGGCAAAGTCCAGAACACCGGCAACGTCGCAAACACGCCGACGCCGCCGAGGGTCAGCGCGATCATCTTCAGCAAGGGATCGGCGAGGAAGGCGGAAGCGCCGACGCCGATGGCCGTCAGCGCCAACGCGGCGGCGAGATGGCCCATGCGCTCCATCCGGGCGTCCGAGCGCATCCCCCACCAGACCATGGCGACAAAGCCGATGAGATAGGGGACCGCGTTGATCCAGCCGGTCGCGGCGATCGAAACGCCGAAGCCCTTGACGATCGTCGGCATCCAGAAGCCGACGCCGTAGAGGCACGCGACCACGCCGAAATAGACCACCGACAGCGCCAGCACGCGGATGTCGTAGAGGCTCTTGAGCACGCTGGCGGGCGAGACGGCGCCGCGAACCTTTTCCTCCGAAACGAGCCGCCGAGTGAGCCACGCGCGCTGCTCGTCGTCGAGCCAGGCCGCGTCCGCCGGCCGATCGGTCAGATAGAAGAAGGTGACGGCGGCGAGGATCAGCGAGGGGACGGCTTCGACGATGAACAGCCACTGCCATCCCGAGATTCCGCCGGCGCCGTTGAGCCCGAGCAGCGCCGCCGAAACCGGCGAGCCCAGCGCCGTCGACAGCGGCACCGCCGCCATGAAATAGCCGACGATGCGCGCGCGATAGCTCGAGGGGAACCATAGCGTGAGGAAGAAGATGATGCCGGGGAAGAACCCGGCTTCGGCGAAGCCGAGCAGGATTCGCAGGGCGTAGAAAGTGTATTCGCCGCTGATCCCGGTCGCCTTGGAGATTTGCGGGATGAACGCCGTCGCGCTGGAGACGAGGCCCCAGGTGAACATGATGCGCGCGATCCAACGCCGCGCGCCGAAGCGGTCGAGCATCAGGTTGGAGGGGACCTCGAACAGAAAATAGGCGAGGAAGAACACGCCGGCGCCGAAGCCGAACATCGTGTTGGTGATGCCGATGTCCGCGTCCATCGTCAGCTTGGCGAAGCTGACGTTGACGCGGTCGAGATAGGCGACGAAATAGCAGAGAATCAGAAAAGGTATGAACCGCCAGATGACCCGCGTCGCCGTGCGTTGCTCGATGTCCATCGTCGTCATGTTCGCCCCCCCTTTACGCTCGGCTCTTTCCGCGAGCGTCCCTCCCCAATTGAGCGCGGTTTCCCGCCCGGCGCAATAGGGCGTCCGGTCGCGGCGCTCGCGCGATCACGGCATGACGTAGGTGGCGCGGCCGCGGCCGAGCAGCGCGGCGCGGATCGCGCCGGGTTCGTCGATCGAGAACACCACGATCGGGATGCCGTTGTCGCGCGCCAGCGCGAAGGCGGCGGTGTCCATGATCTTGAGATTGCGCGCGATCGCCTCGTCGTGGGTGAGGCGCTCGAAGCGCTTGGCGTTCGGGTCTTTCTTGGGATCGGCGGAGTAGACGCCGTCGACCTGCGTCGCCTTCATCACCGCGTCGCAGGAGAGTTCGGCCGCGCGCAGCGCGGCGCCGGTGTCGGTGGTGAAGAACGGGTTGCCGGTGCCGCCGGCGAGCAGGATGACCCGATGCTTGACGAGATGGGCGAGCGCCGCCTGGCGGGAATAGGGTTGGCACAGCGAAGGCATCGCCACGGCGGAGAGGACGCGCGCCGGTTGGCCGATCCGCTCCAGCGCGCCTTCCATCGCCAGAGCGTTCATCACGGTGGCGAGCATGCCGATCGAATCGGCGCGCGCGCGCTCGATGCCCTTGTCGGCGCCGAGCAGGCCGCGAAAGAAATTGCCGCCTCCGACCACCACCGCGACCTGCACGCCGAGGTCCGCCGCGGCCTTCAGATCGGCGGCGATGCGCTGCAGCGTCGGCGCGTTGAGGCCGAAGGGATCGGGTCCCATCAGCGCTTCGCCCGACAGTTTGACGACGACGCGGCCGAACATCGGTTTGGCGGGCGGGCTGTCGCTCAAGGCTCGTCTCCTCATCGAAACGACCGGCCGATGCGAAAAGGGCGGCCAAACCGGGCCGCCCGGATGATTCGCCAGCTTAACTCGGTTCGGCCGGCTTTTCGACGCCTTCGCCGAGCGCGAAGCGGACGAAGCCGCGAACCGCGATCGGCGCGCCGACCGTCTTCTCCGCTTCCTTGATCGCCTGGGCGACCGATTTGGCGGGGTCGTGGACGAAGGGCTGATCGAGCAGGCAGACCTCCTTGTAATAGGTCTTGAGCCCCGACTCGACGATCTTCTCCAGCACCTGGGGCGGCTTGCCGGCGTTCTTTTCCATGAGCACCGATCTTTCCCGCGCGATGGTCGCCGGATCGATTCCCCGCGGGTCGAGCGCGAGCGGGCTGGCGGCGGCGACGTGCATCGCTGCGCGACGGCCGAACGCGGCCAAAGCGTCGTGGTCGCCGGTCGATTCGAGCGCGACGAGAACGCCGATGCGGCCGAGCCCGTCGGCGATCTGGCTGTGGACGTAGCTGCCGATGGCGCCGTGCGCGACATGCAGCCCTTGGGCGCGGCGCAGCGCGATGTTTTCGCCGATGGTGGCGACGGCGTTGGCGATGGCGTCGGCGACGGTGCCGCCGCCGGGGTAGTGGGCGGCCTTGACCGCCTCCGCGTCGACGTCCGCGCCCTTGTCGAGCGCGACCGCGAGGACGCCGCGCGCCAGCGCCTGGAAGTCGTCGTTGCGGGCGACGAAATCGGTTTCCGAGTTCACTTCGACGACGACGCCGAAATTGGCTTCGACCGCGACGCCGACCAACCCTTCCGCGGCGACGCGGCCGCTCTTCTTGGCCGCCTTGGACAAGCCCTTCTTGCGCAGCCAGTCGATCGCCGCTTCGATGTCGCCGGCCGTCGCGCCGAGCGCGGTCTTGCAGTCCATCATGCCGGCGCCGGTCTTCTCGCGCAGGTCTTTGACCAGCGCGGCGGTGATTGTGGCCATGGCGGTGTTCCCCAGAATGAAATCGAACGAAGCGGCGATACTGCGCCCGACGCGCGCCCTTCTCCCGCTTGCGGGAGAAGGCGGCCCCGTAGGGCGTCGTTAGACGCTCGTCCAAAAGGACGGGCTATGGAGCCGGGCGAGGGCAGGCGGGCCCACCCTCCCCCCAGCCCTCTCCCGCGAGCGGGAGAGGGGGAAATCAGGCCGCAGCGGTGAGCGTGCGCGCCTGGTCGACCCAATGATCCCTGGCGACGCGGCCGCTCAACTTGAGATCGGCGTCGAGCTTGTCGGACTCCTCCTGGGTCATCGCGGCGATCTGCCAATAATGGAACACGCCGTGATCGTTGAGCTTCTTGACGATCTGCGGGCCGACGCCGGTGAGTTTGGCGAGATCGTCGGGGGCGCCGCGCGGGGCGGTCAGCAGCTCGAAACGCTCGGCCCCGGAGGCCTCGGGCTCGCCGGGTTCGGGCAACGGCTCGGCGATCGGCGCCTCGGCGGCGCCGAGGTCGACGCCGGCCGCGCCCTGGCTGCGCGAAATGCCGTCGATCGCCGCGCGCGCGACGAGGTCGCAATAGAGCTGGATGGCGCGGCTGGCGTCGTCGTTGCCGGGGACGGGCAGCGTGATGCCGTCGGGATCGCTGTTGGTGTCGAGGATGGCGATGACCGGGATCTTGAGCCGGTTGGCCTCCTTGATCGCCAGCGCCTCCTTGTTGCTATCGACGACGAACACCAGGTCGGGGACGCCGCCCATGTCCTTGATGCCGCCGAGCGCCTTTTCCAGCTTCCCGCGCTCGCGCGAAAGCATCAGGCGCTCCTTCTTGGTCAGGCCCTTGGCGCCTTCGCCAAGCATCTCGTCGAGCTTGCGCAGCCGCGAAATCGAGGCCGAAATGGTCTTCCAGTTGGTGAGCGTGCCGCCGAGCCAGCGGGAATTGACGAAATATTGCGCCGAGCGCTTGGCGGCCTCGGCGATCTCGGCCGCCGCCTGGCGCTTGGTGCCGACGAACAGCACCCGCCCGCCCTTGGCGACGGTGTCGGAGACGGTCTTCAACGCGTGGTGCAGCAGCGGCACGGTCTGCGCGAGATCGATGATGTGGATGGAATTGCGAACGCCGTAGATATACGGCGCCATCTTGGGGTTCCAGCGATGCGACTGGTGGCCGAAATGCGCGCCCGATTCGAGGAGCTGGCGCATGGTGAATTCAGGCAGAGCCATGAAAAGGTTCCTCTCCGGTTGAGCCTCGGCGGATCGATGAGGCGAGGAAATCCCCGCCACCGGAGCGAACCCTTATAAGCAGGGCGCGCGAAGATCCGCCTGTGGAATGCGCGGGGGATACAGGAGGGCGGGGCGAAAGGCAAGGGCGCCGCTCGCCGCCGAGCGGGTCGGCGCGGCCGAGGGGACGCCATGCGCGCCGCGCCCGTTGATCAGGCGGCGCCGGTCGACTTTGCCGGCGAAGCGGATCACGCTCGCGGCCGGCGCGGCCGCGCTGGAGAACGCCGCGTTTTCCGCCGAAGAGCTGGCCGAAATCGATCGCTACGCGGTCGAGAGCGGGGTCGACATCTGGGCTCGATCGTCAGAGACCGCCGCCGGGGCCGCCCTCAAAGGTTCGCCTCGGTGAGCGTGACGAGCCCAAGGAGCGTCCCGGAGTTCGGACAATACGCCTCCCACACCAAGCTCTCGGGATCGCGCCTCAAGTCCACCGCGCAGGGCGCCCGATCGCTACAGCTCAGGCAATGGCGCCGGAGTTCTGCGAAGATTTCCGGGTACTCGCGTACGATCGCGCCGGCGTCGAGTTCCAGCAGCCTCATCCGGCGCCGGAGGAGATTGTCGCCTTCGTCCGACGTCGTGGACTTGCCCGTCGAACCCTCGTCACCGATCGGCATCGAACGCTCCCGCGTTTTCGCGCCCAACCACGCGGCCAAAACCGCCTTCGCGCAATGACGTGAATCAAACGCGCGGGGCTCCCCGCTTCACCCCCGCCGCGCCGCCAGCGCCGCCAGAATCGCCCGCGCGCGCGGGGCGGCGAACAGCGTCTCGACGTCGAGGGCGCATCGGCGCCGCCAGTTGGGGCGCTCGCGGTCGGTGCCGGGCAGGTTGGCGGCGTTTCGCTCCCCCGCGAGGTCGTCGAGCTGCGCGGCCGCCAGCAGCGAGCCGGCGCCGGCGAGGAAGGCGTGGACGGCGGCGGCGAATTCGTCGGACATCGGCGCCGCGAGGTCCGCTTCTTGGTCGACCAGGCCGAGGCCGACCAGGGCGGCCGTGAGAGCGCGCTTTTCGCTCGCGCGCTCGGCGAGCTCAGCTTGCGCGTTCTCGAGGCCGACGAGCCCGAGGCTCAGGCGCTCGGCGATGTCGGCGCCCAGCCACCAGCCCGCCAGCGTCGGCAGGTCGTGCGTCGCCACGCAGGCGATCGACAGCGCGGGATAGGCGGCGGGCTCGACGAAGTCGGCGCCGCGCCGCTCGAACCACAGCACCCGCATGCCGAGGACGTCGGCGCGCGCCAGCGCGTCGCGAAACCCCTCGGGCACGGTGCCGAGGTCCTCGCCGACGACCATGCAGGCGCTGCGCTGGCTCTCCAGCGCGATGTGGCCGAGGAGATCGTCGAGGGGATAGGAAAGGTAGGCGCCTTCGGCCGGCTTGGCGCCGTCGGGCACGACGAACAGGCGCGTCAGGCCCATCGCGTGATCGATGCGCAGCATGCCGGCGTGGCGCATGTTGGCGGCGAGCAGCGCCGAGAAGCCGCGCCAGCCGTCGCGCGCCGAGGCGATCGGGTCGGGCGGCGGGACGTTCCACACCTGCCCCTGCGCCGAGAACGGGTCGGGCGGCGCGCCGACGCTGACGCCTTGCGCGAGTTCGCGAGCGCGCGCCCAACTCTCCGCGCCGTCGGGCGCCGCGCCGACGGCGAGGTCGCGATAGAGCCCGATGTCCAGCCCGGCGGCCTTGGCGCGCGCCGCCGCGCCGGCGAGTTGCCGGTCGGCGAGCCATTGCGCGAACAGCGCGAAGGCGACCGCGTCGACGCGCTCGCGCGCCTTGTCCTCCAGCGCCTTCGGCTCGCCGTCGCGCAGCGCTTGCGGCCAGCGGCGCCAGTCTTCGCCTTGGCGCTCTTCCGCGATCGCCTGAAAGATCGCGAAGCGCCGCAGCGCCTCGCCGCCTTCGCCGACGAAGCGCGCGTGGTCGGCGACGAGCGGATCGTCGGGGCGAGCGACGCGCGCGCGCTCGAAGGCGGCGAAGCGCGCTTGCAGCGCCGCGCGCTTGATCGCCCACACCGCCTCGTATTCGACCGATGCTCGGCTCGCCGCGATCTCGCGCGCCAGCGCGGCGTCGATAGCGCCGTCGCGCGGCAGCCCGGCGTCGTCGACAACGTCGATGTGGATGGGATCGACAAAGCGCCGGTCGGAAGGGTGGTAGGGGCTGCAGCGACTGCGATTCGACTCGAACATCGCGTGCAGCGGATTGACGCCGAGGAAGGCGGCGCCGGCGCGGCCGGCCAATTCGCCGGCGAGGCCGAGCGCGGCGAAATCGCCGATCCCCTGATCGCCCGCGGCGCGGCGCAGGGCATAGAGCTGGGCGGCGAGGCCGAAGCGCCGGCGCAGCGCGCCCCTTGCGCCGTAGGCCTCGGGCGGCGCGACGGTCAGCGCGCATTCGACGCCGTCGAGGATGAGCCGATGGCGGCCGATCGGCAGTTCCGGCAGGGCGATCTCACGCTCTGTGATCGTGCGGCCGTCGGCGAGCTGGCGGCGTCGCGGCTCGCTCGCCGCGGCGCGCCAGGCGATCGCCCGCCCGTCCTCGACGACGACGGTCGGCTCGATCGGGCGCTCCGGCGCGGCCGGGTCGGCGCGCACGGGCGCGGACAGCGCGCGATCGAACCGCCGCACCAGCGCGAACGGCAGGCGGCGCGCGCCGGTGTCGTCGACGAGACGCGCGAGGCTCTCTCTCGCCTCGGCCTGCGAGCCGACGGGCAGCCGCAGCGCCGTCAGCAGCGCCAACTTGGTCTCCGGCGAGACGACCGTGCGCCGTCCCGCGACGTCCCACCAATCCGCGGAAATCCCGGCGGCGTCGGCCAGAGCGTCGATCTCGCGCGCGTCGGGCGGGCGCAGCCGGGTCATGCCGGCCGGCGCGTCGGCTTCCGCAAGGGCCAGCGTCGTGCGCGCGCCGATGCGAGCGCGGTCGGCGATGGCTAAGAGAGCGTCGGCGACCGAGTCGTCGCTCGTATCGACGAGCGTCCGCCACGCCTTGCCTTCTCTCGGCGGCGGCAGGATCAGCGAGGCCGCGCGCGCGCCGCGGTTGAAGGCGAGGGCGACGCGATCGACGCCGCCCGGCGCCGGCGCCGCGAGGACCGCGACCAAAATGTCGCCGTCGGCCGCCTGCCATTGCTCGGCCGAGGCCAGCGGCCCCTCGGCGTCGCGCCATTCGACGTCGGCGAGGCCGCTGTCGTCGAACGGCTGGCCGGTCAGCCAGGCCGCGCGGCCGAGCGCGGGACGCTCGCGCCGCGCCTTGGCGAGGCGCCCCACGAAGGCGATCAGCGCCGCGTCGGCACGGCGCCAGTCGATCCAGGAGATCGCGTTGTCCTGGGCGTAGGCGTTGTTGTTGCCGTGTTGGCTGTGGCCGAGTTCCGAGCCCATCGTCAACATCGGCGTTCCCCGCGCCAGGAGCGGCAGCGCGAGGAGATTGCGCGCGTCGCGCGCGCGGGCCGCCTGGACCGCGGCGTCGTCGCTGGGGCCCTCGACGCCATGGTTCCATGAGAGATTGTCGTTCACGCCGTCGCGATTGTGTTCGCCGTTGGCTTCGTTGTGCTTGCGGGCGTAGGCGACGAGGTCGGCGAGCGTGAAGCCGTCGTGGGCGGCGACGTAGTTGACGCTTCTCGCCGGCGAGGGCGCGGCCCCGAAAACGTCGCGCGAACCGGCCAGGCGCGTCGCCAGTTCGCCGCGCATCCGCGCGTCGCCGCGCCAGAAGCGGCGCGCCGCGTCGCGGAAGCGGTCGTTCCATTCGCCCCAGCTCTCGGGGAAGGCGCCCAGGCGATAGCCGTCGGGGCCGACGTCCCAGGGTTCGGCGATCAGCTTGGCCTCCCTGAGGACGGAATCCTCGGCGATCGCCGCAAAGATCGGCGCGTGCGGATCGAAGCCCTGGGCGCGCCGCCCGAGCGCGACGGCGAGGTCGAAGCGGAAACCGTCGACGCCGCCGAACGCCATCCAGCGCCGCAGCGCCGCCAACGCCATGCGCACGACGACGGGAGAATCGAGCGCGAGGCAATTGCCGCAGCCGGCGTCGTTGACGTAGCGCGCGGCGTCGTCGGGCGCGAGACGAAAGTACGCCGCGTTGTCGAGGCCGCGAAACGACAGGGTCGGCCCGAACTCGTCGCTCTCGCCGTTGTGGTTGAGGACGACGTCGAGAATCGCCTCCAGCCCGGCGGCGTGCAGCGCGTCGGTCGCCGCGCGCACCTCCGGCCAGCCGCCCGGCGCGAGCCGCGGGTCGGGCGCGCCGAGCACGACCGGGTTATAGCCCCAGGCGTTGGCGAGGCCGAGCGGCGGCAGATGGCGCTCTTCGACAAAGGCGTCGGCGGGCATGATCTCGACGGTGGTGACGCCGAGCGCGCGCAAGTGCGCGATCACGCTGGGATGTGCGAGGCCGGCGAAACCGCCGCGCGCGGCCTCGGGAACGTCGGCGCGCAGCTTGGTCAGGCCGCGCAGGTTCGCTTCGTAGACGATCGTGCGCTCCCAGGGGATGCGCAGCCGGCCGGGCTCGCCGGGCTCAGGCGACAGCGCGATCGCCTTGGGGGCGAACGGCCCGCTGTCGACGCCGAATGCGAACATCGAAGGATGCAGGCGGAAGGGCCGGTCGAACCCGGCGGCGTAAGGGTCGGCGAGCAGTTTGGAGAGGTCGAAGCGATCGCCGCGCAGCGGGTCGAACGGGCCGTCGGCGCGCAGGCCGTAGCGCGCGCCCGCGCCGACGCCGTCGATCGAGGCGCGATGGACGCCTTCGGCGTCGCGGCTGAGCCGCGCGCGCGCCGTCTCGCGCTCGCCGCCCTCGTCATAGAGGCAGAAATAGACGGCGCTGGCATGCGCGGAATAGACCGCGACGTCGAGGCCGCACGCGGTCGGCGCGACGCCGAGCGGCACGGCTGCGTCGTTCGCTCCGCTCATGGCGCGTCCTTCGCCAGCGCGCGATAGATCGCCGCGTAGCGCTTGGCCGGGCCGCGCCAGGACACGTCGGCGCGCATGCCGTTGAGCCGCAGGCGCCGCATCGTCGCGACGTCGCCATAGAAAGCGAGCGCCCGCTCGATAGCGTAACGAAGCGCCGGCGCGTCGGGCGGCGAGAACTGGACGCCGGTGGCGACGCGGGCGCCAATCGCGGCGTCGTTGGCGTCGATGATCGTGTCGGCGAGCCCGCCGACCCGGGCGACGATCGGCGTCGCGCCGTAGCGCAGGGCGCAGAGCTGGGTGAGCCCGCAGGGCTCGAAGCGCGAGGGCACGAGCATGAAATCCGCGCCGGCTTGCATGAGATGCGCGAGCGCTTCGTTATAGGCGAACGTGCAGGCGACCGCGCCTTTGTAAGCGAGCGCCGCGGCGGCGAAGCCGTCCTCGATCGCCTTCTCCCCCGAGCCGAGCAAGGCGAGTTGCGCGCCGCGGGCGACGAGCGCGGGCAGCGCGGCGAGCAGGAGGTCGAGCCCCTTTTGACTGGTCAGACGCGAGACCACGCCGAAAAGAGGCGCGTCGAAGCGGGTCGTCAGGCCGAACCTCTGCTGCAACGCGGCCTTGTTGCCCGGGCGCAGCTCGATGCGCAGCGCGCTGTAGTTCTGGGCGAGGTTGGGATCGGTGGCGGGGTTCCACACCAAGTCGTCGATGCCGTTGACGATGCCCTCGACGACGTCGGCGCGCGCGCGCAGCAGGCCGTCCAACGCCATGCCGAACTCCGGCGTCATGATCTCGCGCGCATAGGTCGGCGACACCGTGACGATGCGGTCGGCGAACCGCAGGCCGGCCTTGAGGAACCCGACGCCGTCGAAATACTCGACGCCGTCGATCGCCATGGCGCGCGCGGGCAGGCCGAGCCGGCCGAACAGCGCGGCGGGGTAATGGCCTTGAAAGGCGAGGTTGTGGACGGTGAGGACGGCGCCCGGCCGCGCGCCGCCGTCGTAGTGGAGATAGGCCGGCGCGAGCGCCGCCTGCCAGTCGTGGGCGTGGACGATTTTTGGCGCGAAGCCGGGCAGGGCGCCTTTGCCGATGTCCGCGCCGACGCGCGCCAACGCGGCGAAACGCAGCGCGTTGTCGGGCCAATCGAGACCGTCGGGGCCGAGATAGGGGTTTCCCGGGCGGTCGAACAGATGCGGCGCGTCGAGGACGAAGAGGTCGAGGCCGGCCGCCTTGCCGGCGAGAACTCTCGCCGGGCCGCCGAACAGATCGGCGTAGACGTGCGCCGGCTCGCCCGCTTCGAGCTTGGCCAGGATCGCGGGATAGCCCGGCGTCAGCGTGCGCGCCGCGACGTCTTCGCGCGCCAGCGCGCCGGGCAGGGCGCCGGCGACGTCGGCCAGGCCGCCGGTCTTGATCAGCGGGTAGATTTCCGAGGCGATCGAGAGAACGGCCAGCGCGCTCATGAGGCGAGCTTGTCGAGCATCGGCTGGGTGATCAACGTGACGCCGTTGTTGGTGCGCCGGAATTGCTTGGCGTCGAGTTGGGGATCTTCGCCGACGACCAGGCCGTCGGGGATGACGACCTCCGAATCGATCACCACCTTTCTCAGGCGAGCGCCGCCGCCGATCTGCCCGTAGGGAAGCACGACCGCCTCGTGGATCGTCGAATAAGAATGCACGTGCACGCCGGTGGACAGCAGCGAACGCGAGATCGCCGCGCCGGAGACGATGCAGCCGCCGGAGACGAGCGAAGAAATCGCGACGCCGCGGCGGCCGTCGGCGTCATGGACGAATTTGGCCGGCGGCGTGATCTCGCCATAGGTCCAGATCGGCCAGGCGCGGTCGTAGAGATCGAGATCGGGAAGGATGTCGGTCAAGTCGATGTTGGCCGCCCAATAGGCGTCGAGCGTGCCGACGTCGCGCCAGTAGATCGGCGAGTTCCGGCTGGCGGCGACGCAGGATTGCGAGAAGTGATGCGCGATCGCCTTGCCGTTGGCGGCGATGTAGGGAATGACGTCCCTGCCGAAATCGCGCGACGAATGGGGGTCGGCGGCGTCGCGCTTGAGCTCTTCGATCAGGAATTTGGTGTCGAAGACGTAGATGCCCATGCTGCACAGCACCGCGTCCGGCTTGCCGGCCATCGGCGGCGGAGCCTCGGGTTTCTCGAGGAAGGAAAGGATCGTGTCGTTCTCGTCGACGAGGATGACGCCGAAGCTCTTGGCCTCCTCGAGCGGGACTTCCACGCATCCCACGGTCACGTCGGCCTTCGAACTCGACGTGCTGCTGGAGCATTTTCTCGTAGTCCATCTTGTAGATGTGATCGCCGGCGAGGACCACCATGTATCGCGGCGCGTAGCTCTCGATGATGTCGATGTTCTGGTAGACGGCGTCGGCAGTGCCGAGATACCACATGGTCTCGGAAACGCGCTGCGAGGCCGGCAGGATGTCGAAGCTCTCGTTGCGCTCGGGACGGAAGAAGTTCCAGCCGCGCTGCAAGTGCCGGATCAGGCTGTGGGCCTTGTATTGGGTGGCCACGGCGATGCGCCGGATGCCGGAATTGAGCGCGTTCGACAAGGCGAAATCGATGATGCGGGACTTGCCGCCGAAATAGACGGCGGGTTTGGCGCGCCGGTCGGTCAGCTCCAACAGGCGGCTGCCGCGCCCTCCCGCCAACACATAGGCCATCGCGTGGCGCGCAAAGGGCGGGGCGGGCGGCGGAACCCTGATCGCATCCCCGGCATTCATCGCTCTCTCCTGAAATTCCTGGGCTTGGCTTCGCGTTTTGTCGCGCAATGGCGGTTCACGGCGCCTCGTATTGGAGGAACACCGTCGCCAGCGGCGGCAACGTCAGCGCGGCCGACGCGTCCAGTCCGTGCGTGGGCCGCGCCTCGGCGATCGTCGCGCCGAGATTGCCGACGTTCGAGCCGCCGTAAAGCCCGGCGTCGGTGTTGAGCGCCTCGCGCCAGCGCCCGGCGCAGGGCAACCCGATGCGGTAGTCGTAGCGCGGCTCGGGCGTGAAGTTGCAGACCACCGCGACCGGCGCGTCGCCTTCGCCGCCCATGCGCAGGAACGCCAGCACGGACTGGGCGTCGTCGTCGACGACGATCCAGCGAAAACCCTCGGCTTCGCAATCGCGCGCGTAGAGCGCGGGTGTTTCGCGATAGAGCCGATTGAGATCGCGCACCAGCGCCTGGAGCCCCTGATGCGGCCAGAATTCGAGCAGCCACCAGGGCAACGCCTCGTCGCAATTCCATTCGCTGGTCTGGCCGAATTCCTGGCCCATGAACAACAGCTTCTTGCCCGGATGGCCCCACATGAAGCCGTAATAGGCGCGCGCGTTGGCGAAGCGCTGCCATTCGTCGCCCGGCATCCTGCCGACCAGCGAGCCTTTGCCGTGGACGACCTCGTCGTGCGAGATCGGCAGGATGAAATTCTCGGAGAACGCGTAGAGCATGCCGAACGTCATGCGGTCGTGGGTCCAGCGTCGATAGATCGGGTCGCGCGACATGTAGTCGAGCGTGTCGTGCATCCACCCCATGTTCCACTTGAAGCCGAAGCCGAGGCCGCCGAAGCTGGTCGGCGACGAGACGCCGGAGAAAGCGGTGGATTCTTCGGCGATCGTCATCGCGCCGGGGAACAAGCCGTAGACGAGTTCGTTGGAGCGTTTCAGGAACGCGATCGCGTCGCGATTCTCGTTGCCGCCTTCGGCGTTGGGCGACCATTCGCCGGGCTTGCGGGAATAATCGAGGTAGAGCATCGAGGCGACCGCGTCGACGCGCAGGCCGTCGACGTGGTAGCGGTCGATCCAATAGAGCGCGCTGGCGTAGAGGAAATTGGCGACTTCCCGACGGCCGAAATCGTAGATCGCGGTGCCCCAGTCGGGAGCATAGCCTTTGCGCGGATCGGCGTTCTCGTAGAGCGGGCCGCCGTCGAAATGCGCCAGGCCGTGCGCGTTGGTGGGAAAATGCGCCGGCACCCAGTCGAGGATCACGCCGATCCCCGCCGCGTGGGCGCGATCGACGAAGCGCGCGAACGCTTCCGGCTCGCCGTGGCGCCGCGTCGGCGCGAACAGCCCGATCGGCTGATAGCCCCAGGACGCGTCGAGCGGATGCTCGGTGATCGGCAGCAGCTCGAGATGGGTGAAGCCGAGATCGACGGCGTAGGGGATCAGTTGATCCGCGAGTTCGTCGTAGCTCAGGAAGCGATTGTCCTCGCCGCGCCGCCAGGAGCCGAGATGGACCTCGAAAATCGAAATCGGCCGGCGTCGCGCTTCGCCGCGCTGGCGTTGCCTGAGATAGTCGGCGTCGGTCCAGGAAAAGTCCGAGGTGTGGGCGACGATCGAGGCGGTTGAGGGCCGCATTTCCGCTTCGAAGCCGAACGGGTCGGCCTTCAGCGGCTGCAACGCGCCGTCGGCCGAAACGATTTCGTACTTGTAGACCGCGCCGGCGCTCAAGTGGGGGACGAAGATCTCCCAAAGGCCGCTGTCGATGCGCTTGCGCATCTGGCAGCGCCGCCCATCCCACTGATTGAAATCGCCGACCACCGAAACGCGCGAGGCGTTGGGCGCCCACACCGCGAAAACGACGCCGTCGACGCCCTCGTGGCGGCCGATCTGCGCGCCGAGACGCCGGTAGAGCTGCTTGTGCGAGCCCTCGACCAGCAGATGTTCGTCGAGTGGCCCCAGCGCCGAGCCGAACGCGTAGGCGTCCTCGTAGGACTCGACGCCGTCCTGGCGCCTGACCTCGATGCGGTAGGTCGGCCGCTCGGCGGCTTGTGGGACCAAGGCCTCGAAGAAATCGTCCTTGCGGCGCTGGAGTTCGGCGATGGTCGCGCCTTCGCGCGTGATCGCGCGCACCCCGAGCGCGTCGGGGACGAAGGCGCGGATCGCCCAGCCCTGGTCGGTGAGATGCGGCCCGAGGACCGCGAAAGGATCGGCTTGTCGAGCGGCGGCGATCGCGTCGATGTCTTCTTCTTTCGCCCGCCAGTTGTCCGGCATTCGGCTCTCCCTATCAGGCCAGGGGGCGGAACGGAGCGTTCCAGATGTCCTTGGCGTATTCGGCGATCGTCCGGTCCGACGAGAACCAGCCGACGTTGGCGGTGTTGAGGATGCTCGAGCGCCACCACTTCTTGCGGTTGCGCCAGGCTTCGTCGATCGCCATTTGGGCGGCCCAATAGGCGTCGAAATCGGCGCAGACCATGAAGTAGTCGTGGTGCGTCAAGGCGTCCACCAGGCCGCGGTAGCGCGTGCGGTCGTCGGCCGCGAAGATGCCGGAGGCGATCTCGTCGAGCGCCCCGCGCAGAATCGGCGAGGCGGCGATCCGCGCGCTGGAGTTGATGCCGAGCGCGCGCGACGCTTCCACTTCCGCGGCGGTGAGGCCGAAGATGAAGATGTTGTCGTCGCCGACCAGCGCCTTCATCTCCACGTTGGCGCCGTCGAGCGTGCCGACGGTGAGCGCGCCATTCAGCGCCATCTTCATGTTGCCGGTGCCCGAGGCCTCCATGCCGGCGGTGGAAATCTGTTCGGACAGATCGGCCGCCGGAATGATCGTCTCCGCCAGGGAGACGTTGTAATTGGGCAGGAACACCACCTTGAGCAGTCCGCGCACCGTCGGATCGGCGTTGACGACGCGCGCGACGTCGATGGCGAGCTTGATGATCAGCTTGGCCTGGGCATAGCTCGCCGCCGCCTTGCCGGCGAAGATCTTCACGCGCGGCGCGAAGTCGATCGTCGGGTTGGAGCGGATGGTGTTGTAGCGGCCGATCGTTTCCAGGATGTTGAGCAACTGACGCTTGTATTCGTGGATGCGCTTGATCTGAACGTCGAACAGCGAGTCGGCGTCGATGCGCTGGCCGATCGTTTCCGCGACATAGCGCGCGAGCGCGACCTTGTTGGCGCGGCGGGCGAGCGCGATCTGCTCCTGCATCGCCGAATTGTCGGCGAAACGGGCCAGGCCGCGCAGCGCGTCGGCGTCCTCGAGCGCCTTTTCGCCGACCGCGGCGGTCAGGATCTTGGTCAGCGGCGGATTGCACTCGATCAGCCAGCGGCGAAAGGTGATGCCGTTGGTCTTGTTGACGATGCGGCCGGGATAGACGACGTCGAGGTCGTGGAAGACGGTCTCGCGCATCAGGTTGGTGTGCAGGCCGGAGACGCCGTTGATCTTGTGCGAGCCGATGAAGGCGAGGTTGCCCATCCGCACGCGCCGCCCGGCGTGCTCGTCGATGAGCGAGATCGACGCCAAGAGATTGGGATCGCCGAGGCCGCGCTTGCGCGCGCCGTCGAGATGGGTCGCGTTGATGAGATAGATGATCTGCGTGTGGCGCGGCAGCAGCCGCTCCATCAGCGGCACCGGCCAGCTCTCCAGCGCTTCGGGCAACAGCGTGTGGTTGGTGTAGGAAAAAACCGCCTGCGTGATCGTCCAGGCCTGGTCCCATTCGAGGCGGTGCAGGTCGACGAGAATGCGCATCAATTCGGCGACGGCGATCGCCGGATGGGTGTCGTTGAGCTGGACCGCCGCATGGTCGGCGAGCGTGCGGACGTCGCTGTGCTGTTTGACGTGGCGGCGGACGAGGTCGAGCAACGAGGCGGAAGCGAAGAAATATTCCTGCCGCAACCGCAATTCCTGCCCTGCGGGCGTCGCGTCGCTGGGGTAGAGCACTTTCGAGATCGCTTCGGCGCGCACGCTGTCGCTCAGCGCGCCGATGTAATCGCCGGCGTTGAAGGCGTCGAGCTTGAGCGGATCGACGGCGCGCGCCGACCATAGGCGCAGCGTGTTCACGTGCCGTCCGCGCCAACCGACGATCGGCGTGTCGTAACCGATCGCTTCGACCGTCTCGTCGGGATGCCAGACGTGACGGACCTTCTCGTCGCCGTCGGGAACCGCCTCGACCCAGCCGCCGAAGCCGACGTCGTAATTGAGTTCCGGCCGTTGGAATTCCCACGGATCGCCATGGGTGAGCCAGTCCTCGGGAATCTCCTGTTGCCAGCCGTTGCGGATGATTTGCCGGAAGAGTCCGTTGTCGTAGCGAATGCCGTAACCGTAGGCGGCGATCGAAAGGCTCGCCATGCTGTCCATGAAGCAGGCGGCCAGGCGGCCGAGGCCGCCATTGCCGAGCGCAGCGTCCGATTCGACCCGGCGCAACGTCGCCAGATCGAGGCCGAGCTGGGAGAGCGCCTCGGTCATCGGCTCGACGACGCCCAGGTTGGTCATCGCGTCGAACAGCATGCGCCCGATGAGGAATTCCAGCGACAGGTAATAGACCCGCTTGCGGTCGTCGTCGTAGGCAGCGTTGATCGATTCGATCCAGCGCTCGACGATGATGTCGCGGACAGCGAACGCGACCGCGAGAAACCAGTCGCGGTTGCTGGCGCCGACGCTGTTCTTGCCGACCGAATAGGTCAATTTGGCGAGGACTGCCGCCTTGAGCTCCTCGGCGGCGTAGCGGCGCATGGCGGGGGCCGCGGCGTCGATTGCGCCGTTGGCGCTCGGGGTCGTCAGGTCCATTTTCGTTGGTCTCCGCCGGCGAGCCGCGCGTCGCCCGCCGGGATTTCTAACATGGTTGAGAATCTTCTCAATGTTCTCTATCGCTTTCGCCGGTCGGGGACCTAGCGCGATCTTGTCACGGCGGGCCCGCGGCTTTCGGGGGGCGAGGCCGCCGGGGAGCGAGGGTCGAGGCGATGAAGGTGGACGGACGCGCCTATCGCACGATCTGGCCGACGCCCGACGGGGCGGCGATCGAAGTGATCGACCAGACGCTGTTGCCGTATCGCTTGGCCACGCGGCGGATCGAAAACCTCGACCGGGCGATCGCGGCGATCAAGACCATGGTGGTGCGCGGCGCTCCGCTGATCGGCGCGACCGCGGCTTACGGCCTGGCGCTGGCGCTGCGCAGCGCGGCCGACGACGACGCGCTGGAGAGCGCCTATCGCGGTCTTCTGGCGGCCCGGCCGACCGCGGTCAACCTGCGCTGCGCGCTCGACGACGTCCGCGCCGTCGTCGCGCCGCTCGCCCCGACGAAGCGCGCCGCGGCGGCGTGGGCGCGCGCCGGCGCCTTGTGCGACGAGGACGTCGCCCTCAACCGGCGCATCGGCGAGGTCGGCCTGCCGCTGATCGAAGCCGTCTGCCGCGAGCGCGGACGCCCGGTCAATATCCTCACCCATTGCAACGCCGGCTGGCTGGCGTGCGTCGATTGGGGCACCGCGACGGCGCCGATCTACCTGGCGCATGATCGCGGCGTGCCGGTGCACGTTTACGTCGACGAGACGCGACCGCGCAATCAAGGCGCGGCGTTGACCGCTTTTGAACTCGGTCAGCACGGCGTGCCGCACACCGTCGTCGTCGACAGCGCCGGCGGCCATCTGATGCAGCGCGGTCGCGTCGATCTCGTCATCGTCGGCGCAGATCGGATCACCGCGCGCGGCGACGTCGCCAACAAGATCGGCACCTACCTCAAGGCGTTGGCGGCGCGGGCCAATCACGTCCCGTTCTACGTCGCCGCGCCGCACACTTCGATCGACTGGACGATCTTCGACGGTCTGGCCGAAATCGAGATCGAGGAGCGCGACCCCGCCGAAGTGACGCATATCGTCGGGCGCCTCGAGGACGGCGGCGTCGCGCGCGTCGAGCTGACGCCGCCCGGCGCCGCAGCGGCCAATCCGGCCTTCGACGTGACGCCGGCCGAGTTGATCGACGGCTTCATCACCGATCGCGGCCTGTGCGCCGCGCGCGAACAGGACCTCGCGGCGCTGTTCGCTTGAACGCGGCTATTGCGGCTTCGGCGTCTCGTTCGCCTTGGCGGCCGCCTCCTCGATCCGTCGCTGCAGGTCGGCGAACTGGGCCTGCGCCGCGGCGATCTGGCCCTCCAGCGCGCTTTCCTGATCGGCCTCGTCCTTCAGCTTGGCCTCGACCGCCTCGAGATCGCGGGCCTTGGCGCTCGCTTCCTCCTGCGCGCCGGAGACGGCGAGCTTGGCTTCGCTGATCTGCTTGGCGAGGTCGGCGAGTTCGTTCTGCGCCGCGGCGCGCGCGGCGGCCGCGTCCGCCAACGCTTTTTGCGCGTCGTTCGCCTGCTTCTGCAAGTCGGCGGCGGTTCCCGCCGCTTTTTGCAGGTTTTGCAGATCGGCCGCCATGCCCGAGCGCGCCTGCTCGGCGCGCTTCAGCGAGTCGTCCATTTGCGCCCGCACGTCAGAAGCCTGCGACCAGAAAAACGCCACCAGCAGCCAGCCGACGATCGCCAGCGCGGCCAGCGCCAAGGGGACGGGTCGACGGAAGTCGTCGGTCAGATCATAGGCCATAGCGGACCTCTCCATACGATGCCGCGTTGCGTCGAAACGGGGCAGGCGAACGCGGGGGCGCCATCATGAAGCCGGCGCGGCGTTCCGCCAAGCGCTAAATGCGCTCGATCGGCAAAATTGCGCTTGGGGCGGCCGCTCCTCGGCCGCCCCGGCCCCGGGGGCGAGCCGAATCGGCGCCGGCGCCGGGCGATTGCGCCCGCCGGGCGGTCGCCGCCGCCGCGTTGCATCCTTCGTCAAGCTTGCTACAGTCGGCCTCGAAACGTCGTCTCGGGCGCGATTGAGCCCGCGGGCGCAAGGAGCCTTTGTTTGCCTCGATCCCGGTCGTCGAGTCCGCGAAGGGCGCGGGCGGCCCGGCGCGCCCTGTCTTTCGGCCCTCCGGGGCCGGAGCGGGGCGCGCCGCGCGGCCCCTACGCCGCGCTGGACTTGGGCACCAACAATTGCCGCCTGTTGGTCGCGCGCCCGACCGCCGACGGGTTTCGCGTCGTCGACGCGTTCTCGCGCATCGTCCGCCTGGGCGAGGGGCTGTCGCAGACCGGCCGGCTGAGCGAAGCGGCGATCGCGCGCACCCTGGAGGCGCTGCGCATCTGTCGCGACAAGATGGCGGCGCGCGGCGTCGCTCGGGCGCGCCTGATCGCGACCGAGGCCTGCCGCGTCGCCGAAAACGGCGCCGAATTCCTCGCCGAGGTGCGTGAACGCCTGGGGATGGAGCTCGAAGTCGTCGACCGCGAAACCGAGGCCCGCCTCGCCGTCGCCGGCTGCGGCGACCTGGCCGATCGCGACGCCGAGTCGATCCTTCTGTTCGACATCGGCGGCGGCTCCTCCGAGATCATCTGGCTGGATCGGTCTCGGCGCGACCTTTCGCCGGTCGGGCGCATCGAAGCCTGGGAATTGCTGCGCATGGGCGTGGTGTCGCTGGCCGAGACCTTCGGCGGCGGCGACGTCACCCCGGAAATTTTCGCCGCCATGGCGCGCTGCGTCGGCGAAGCGCTGACCCCCTTCGTCCAGCGCGTCGCCGGCCGAAAGCGATGCGGCCGCTTTCACCTCTTGGGCACCTCGGGGACGGTCACCACCATCGCCGGCGTCCACCTCGATCTGGCCCGTTACGACCGCCGCGCGGTCGACGGGCTCTGGCTCACCAGCGCCGAAGTCGACGCCGCGGTGGCGCGGCTCAAGGGCATGAGCTACGCCGAGCGCGCCGCCAACGGCTGCATCGGCGTCGAGCGGGCCGACCTCGTCTTGGCGGGCTGCGCGATCCTCGAGGCGATCCGCGGCCATTTTCCCGCCGAGCGGCTGCGCATCGCCGACCGGGGCTTGCGCGAGGGCATTTTGACGCAAATGATGCGCGCCGACGGGGTCGGCCCGCACGCGCGCGGCGCGGGCGCCTGAGCGATGGCCGCCGGAGGATCGGGACGCGAGGGCGGCAGGGCGCTGAAGACGCGCGTGGGCGCCGCGCGCAAGCGCTCGCTGTCTTCGCGGCTGTGGCTGGAACGCCAGCTCAACGACCCCTTCGTCGCGCAGGCGCGGCGCGAGGGATGGCGTTCGCGCGCCGCCTTCAAGCTGATGGAGATCGCGGAAAAGCACAAGCTGTTTCGACCCGGCGCGCGGATCGTCGATCTCGGCGCCGCGCCCGGCGGCTGGAGCCAGGTCGCGGCGCGCGCGGTCAAGTCGGCGGAGGGCAAGGGCCGGGTGATCGCGATCGATCTCAACGAGATCGACGCCATCGAAGGCGTCGAATTCAAGACCATGGACTTCAACGACCCCGCCGCGCCGGATCGTTTGCGCCAATGGCTCGGCGGCCTCGCCGACGGCGTGATGTCGGACATGGCCGCCAACGCCACCGGCAACCGCACGACCGACCACCTGCGCATCGTCGGCCTGGCCGAACTCGCCGCGGACTTCGCGGCGAGCGCGCTGGCGCCGGGCGGGTTCTTCCTCGCCAAAGTGCTGCAGGGCGGCTCGGAAGGCGAATTGCTGGCGCGGCTCAAGCGCGACTATGCCGTCGTGCGCCATCTCAAGCCGAAGGCGAGCCGCGCCGAGAGCGCCGAACTCTACGTGCTGGCGACCGGGTTCCGCGGCAAAAGGGAGTAGCGCAGCGGCGCTTCTGGTCACTCCGCCGGCGCGCTCGCCTCCACGACTTCATGCCGGCCCGAGACCTCGGCGCCGGCGTCGGGCTTCAGGCGGACAAAGATCGCCACGGAACTCAGGGTGATCAGCGCGACGACGCCGAAGCTGATGGTCATGTCGCGCGAGACGAGTTGCGCGTCGCCGAAGGCGAAGCGAAGCGCTTCGACGCTGGCGGCGGCCGCCGCGACGCCGACCGCGCCCGACATCTGCTGGGCGACGCTGGCGAAACTGGTGGCGCGGCTCATGCGCGAAGAATCGACGTCGGCGTAGCCGAGCGCGTTGAGCGCGGTGAACTCGAGCGAGCGGAAGAAGCCGCCGGCCAGCAGCGCGACGAGCAGCAGCCAATGCGGGGTCGCCGCGGTGAACAGGCCGCAGGAGGCCAGGAACAGCGCGGAAACGACGCCGTTGACGATCAGCACGCGGCGGAAGCCCCAGCGCTTCAAGATCGTCGAGGCCGAGAATTTCATCGCCATTGCGCCCGCGGCGGCGGCGAAGGTCAGCGATCCCGATTCGAACGGCGTCAGGCCGAAACCGACTTGCAGCAGCAGCAGCAGCGGCAGCAGGAACGGAATCGCGCCGATGCCGATGCGGAAGAGGAAGCCGCCGACCACGCCGGCGAAAAAGGTCGGCGTCTTCAGCAGATTCAAGTCGATGATCGCGTCGGGGTCGCGCCTGGCGTGGCCGACATAGGCGACGAGCAGCGCGACGCCGCTGAGGATCAGCGCCGCGTCGACGCTTGGCGGCGCGATGTCGCGGCCGATGATGGTCAGGCCGAAGATCAGCGCCAGCAGCCCCGGCCCGGAGAGAAAGAAGCCGCGAAAATCGAACCGCGCGACCTCGCGTTCGCGGATGTTGTCGATGAACCGCAGCGCCAGCGCGATGCCGATGACGCCGATCGGCGCGTTGATCCAGAAAATCCAGCGCCAATGGAAATAGGTGGTGATGAAGCCGCCGAGCAGCGGCCCGACCACCGGGCCGATCAGCGCCGGCACGGTGAGATAGGCGAGAGCGTTGACCATGTCGCTCTTCGGCGTCGAGCGTAACAGCACCAGCCGGCCGACCGGCACCATCATCGCCCCGCCGAGGCCCTGGAACACCCGCGCGGCGATCAGCGTCGGCAGCGACGACGAGGCGCCGCAGAGGATCGAGCCCAGGGTGAACACGCCGATCGCCGAGCAGAACACCGTGCGCGCGCCGAGCTTGTCGGCGACCCAGCCGGAGGCCGGAATGAACACCGCCAGCGTCAGCATGTAGGAGGTGAGCGCGAGCTTGAGGACGATCGGGTCCTGATGAAAATCGCGCGCGATCGCCGGCAGCGAAGTCGCCAGCACCGTGCCGTCCATGTTTTCCATGAACAGCGCGGTGGCGATGATGAGGGCGGTGAGAATCGTCGGGCGCATAAGGGACCAAGGGACCGCCGGCCTTGTGGCGCCGGGCGGCGCGCGCGGCAAGCGCGGCAGGGTCACAAAGGAGTGAGGGGGCGCGGAAGCGAGGCGAGGCGGCGAAGCGCGGACGCTTCTCAGGCCTCAGCGCGCGCCTTCGTCGTGGCAGGATTTCTGCGTCGCGCTCCATGCCCAGTCGCCGCAGGCGCCGCAGCCGGCGAGCGGCGCGCAAAGCGCGGCGGCGCAGCAGAGCGCCAGGACGAGCCGGATCAGGCGGAGGCGCGGCATGGAACGATCTTCGCGCCGCCGGCGCCGGCGCGTCAAGCGCCGATTGCGCGATCTTGACAGCCCCCCTCGATCGGAAAAGGGTCTCAACGGGCAGGCGCTCGTCTCGCCTTGGTCCCGCTACCCCAAAGGAGAGCCGACATGCTTGCTCTGATCATCGGGATCGTCGTCTTTCTCGGCGTGCATACGCTGTCCACGCTTCGCGAGTGGCGCGCCAAGCAGGTCGCGCGTTTCGGCCTGCAGAGGTACAAGGGCATCTATTCGCTGGCGTCCCTTCTCACCTTCGCGCTGCTCGTCTGGGGGTTCTCCCGCTATCGCGCGGAAGGGCTGATCGTCGTGTGGACGCCGCCGATCTGGACCCGGCCGCTGGCGATCGTGCTGATGTGGGCCGCCTTCGTCGCCTTCGCCTGCATGAACCCGGCGCCCGGCCGGATTCGCGGCTGGCTGCGCCACCCCATGCTCGCCGGGGTCATGATATGGGCGCTGGCGCACCTGCTCGCCAACGGCGACGCCGGCGGCATGCTGCTGTTCGCGTCGTTTTTCGTCTGGGCCGTCTACGACCGCATCGCCGTCGCGACGCGCGGCGACCTCGGCGCCGCCCCCCAATCGGACTTCACGCGCGCCGACGTCCTGGCGCTGGCGATCGGAACGCTGGCCTACGCGGCGGTGATCGTCCTCCACCCCTGGCTGTTCGGCGTCAACCCGATCGGGTGAACGCGGACGTGGCGGGAGAGACGAAGGCGACGGCGGCGCGTCCGCCGCTACCGCTCAAGCGCTGGGGATGGCGCGAAAGCCGCGCAACTCGCGGTCGGCGACCGCCTCGACGACCGTCACGCCCTCGACCGTCGCCCAGCTCGGCCCCGAGCGGCAGGCCGCGATCATCGCGTCGACCGCGCTCGCCTCGCCCGAAAACAACGCTTCGACCGACCCGTCCCAACGGTTGCGCACCCAACCGGAAACGCCCCGCATCGCGGCCTGCGGCGCCAGCCAGGCGCGAAAGCCGACGCCCTGGACGCGACCGCTGATGACGACGCGAACCGTGCGGATCATGAGGGTGTCTCCGCCGCCGACGAGCCGAGCGCGCGCGGCCGAAAGCAATGACTTGTCATGGCCGGGCTTGTCCCGGCCATCCCAAGGCGATTGCATGGCAATCGTCCGCACGCCGTGCCGCCGTGCTTCATTTTGAACGTTCCGACGAAGCGGCGCCGCGTGGATGGCCGGGACAAGCCCGGCCATGACGGCGTTCAGTCTTTTCGGCCATTGGCGTCAGACCGACGACCAACGCGCCAGGGCGGACAGAGCGTGAACTGCGCGACCCTGTCACGAAAGCGGCAGGTTCATCCAAGGCGATGACGCAAAGGCGCCGATCGCCGCCGCCGGCCGCGCACTCGAACCGGAGCGGCCGCCGCCATTCGCCGTCGATCTCTTGATTGCGAAAATTCCGATTGAAAGGGGCTGTCAAGGGCGCGCGAAGCGCGCCGCCTCCGGCGGTCAGGGCTCCAATCCGGGTTAACGCGGTAGGGCGCCGAGGCGCTCGGCGAGGTATTCGGGGACCGTAGCGCGGAGATGGGAACAGGACAAGAACGGGTTAGGCGGCGATCCGTTCTAAAGCGCTGACTATTTGAGGATGGTCGATTGCGCGAGAATGTGGCGCAAGCCCGAAAGGATGGGTTGATCCGTGCCCTGCGCAAGCCTCCAAACCTCATCCCTTTGATAGGACGAGGCTTGATTTGAAAACGCTTTCACCATGAGCGCGGCGAGCATTCCCGGCGATAGATTGTTGTGCAACGCCCTGGTCGCGAAATCCTCCGCAAATTCGCCGCCGATCGAGGCCAAAGCCCCGCTCGCGACATTGACGTCGGAGCACGTGTGGATGATTTCCTCTACGATCATCGGATACGTCCCTTCTGACGGGAGCGACGAAATTCGACACGCCCAAGATACGGCTGAACTCGCGCCGCTGGTTCGCGCGCGTTCGAAGGACATAATGAAAGAGGGCGGTCGCACAGAGCCGGCGCTTGGCGACCGCCTCAGTCGAAGCGCTAATCGTCGGGGGTCAGACGATCGGCATTCTCTGTATAATGACAGGGGCCGTCGCGGTCGAGACTCGGAATCTACCTACGCGGGCGCCTTACCAGTAAGTACCAGTAAGTTGAAGCGCGCGTTGTGTGCCTCTTGCGGCGGTCGAGACCCTTGACAGTCCCTTTCAATCGGAAGGCGGTCTATTCAAGAGATCGACGGCGAATTGTGGTCGCCGGGGACTGCGGCGCGGGGGCGCTCGCGTTGCCTCTGCTCGGCGAGCGGAATGCAGAAATCACAGGGTGGGCAGTTGAGCGCACGGTCACCGTAACGCCAAACCAAGGGAGATACATCTCACCCTCCTGCAATCAGGTGCGTTCGGTTTCAAGCGTTTTCAAAGTCCGGGCGCAGTATAGCGGCGCCCCGGCGGTAGCGGTAGGTTCGGAAACTACCTAGTCCGGCGGCCATCGGCTTCGACGGGTGAAGCGGCGCCGACCTCAACGACTTCGGCAATGGAATTGAGATGAGTAGACTCCGAGTTTGACGTCGCGTCGCGATATCGATTACCTCTTAGCCTTCGCCGCGTTGTCTCACTTGTGCGCCAAGGGCTGTCGCGACCGTTCCAGAGGAAATCGCACGAAAGTGACGTCAAACGCCGCGCCGATTCACATCGGGAGGTCGTCATGCGTCGCGCGTCCCGCCTGTTTGTTTGCGCGCTTCTCGGCTTTTCCGCCGCCGCGTTCGCCGCCGCCGAAGGCCTCGCCGCCCCGACGAGGAGCCCGGCCGCGACGGCCGATTCGACGGCCGCCCAGTCCGCCAACGGCGGCCTCGCCGGCGCCTTCATCGAATTCTTGACGGGCGGGCGCGTCGGCGCGGCCAACGCCGCGCCGACGGCCTCGGCCGAGCCGCCCGTCGCCGCGGCGCCGTCCGAACCCGCAGACGCCGCCGCGGCGGTGAACGAGGAATATCGGCGCCAAGAGGTCGATTATTCCGGTCCCGGGCGCCCGGGCGCCATCGTCATCGACACCGCCAGGAAGTTCCTCTTCCTCGTCGAGCCGAACGGCCGCGCAATCCGCTACGGCGTCGGCGTCGGCCGGCCAGGCTTCGAATGGTCGGGCGTCGAGTTCGTCAGCCACAAGGCGGAGTGGCCGGACTGGACGCCGCCGCCGGAAATGATGCTGCGCCGGCCCGACCTGCCGACCCACATGGACGGCGGCCCGGACAACCCGCTCGGCGCGCGCGCCCTCTAATCTGGGCTCGTCGATGTTCCGCATCCACGGCACCAACGAACCCGAGACGATCGGCCAGAACGTTTCTTCGGGCTGCATCCGCATGATGAACGACGACGTGATCGATCTCTACGATCGCGTCCGCGTCGGCGCGAAGGTCATCGTCCTGTAGAGCGGGGACGGCGGGCGCCGGTCGCCACGCCCGCGCGCCGCGGCGAACGCCTCAGACGTCGCCGCCGCCGGCCGCGCGCTTCGAACCGGAGCGGCCGCCGTAATTCGCCGTCGACCTCTTGATTGCGAGAATTCCGATTGAAAGGGCTGTCAAGGGCGCGCGAAGCGCGCCGCCTGCGGCGGTCGAGACCCTTGACAGCCCCTTTCAATCGGAAAACGGTCTATTCAAGAGATCGACGGCGAATGGCGGCGGCCGGGGAGCGCGGCGATGGGGCGCTTGCTTTGCCTCTGCTCGGCGGGCGGCATGCGGAAATCAGAGGGTGGGTAGTTAGAGCCGATCCAAGAACTTGTTGAGTCCGATGAATCGGTTGTGATTCGATGGCGGGCGCATGATTCGCATAGGAGCGCCCGATGTGGAAGCCTGAGCACCGTATCGCCGCCGCCGCGCGGCGCGGCCTTCGTTATCCGAGCGACATGAGCGACGCGGAATGGGCGCTGGTTGAGCCGATGATCCCACCCGGACGCCGCGGCGGACGACCGCGTGGCGTGAACTTGCGCGAGGTTCTCAACGCGATCTTTTACGTGCTCGCGACGGGCTGCCAGTGGCAAGCGTTGCCAAAGGACCTGCCGCCCAAGAGCACGGCGCATCACTATTTCGCGCTGTGGGACTGGGACGGCACGCTGGAGCGCATCCATGAGGCGCTCTACGTCGCGACACGCGAGGCCGCCGGACGTAAAACGAGCCCGACGGCGGCGATCATCGACTCGCAGAGCGCCAAGGCCGCTCAAAAAGGGGCGCTGCGCTCGACCCGCAAGGCTTCGATGCGGGCAAGAAGGTCACGGGCCGCAAGCGTCATATCCTTGTCGACACGCTCGGCCTCCTGCTCGGCGTGAGCGTTTCGGCCGCCGACATTCAAGACCGCGACGGGGCGCGCGAACTGTTGCGGCAGGCGCGCCGCCGCTTTCCCTTCATCGAGCGCATCTTCGCCGACGCCGGATATCAAGGGCCGAAAATGGCGACGACGATCGCCGCCACGGGGTGTTGGACAATGGACATCGTTCGGCGCTGCGATCTCCATCGTTTCGTGGTCTTGCCGAAGCGATGGATCGTCGAGCGCAGCTTCGCCTGGATCAGCCGCAATCGACGCTTGACCCGCGATTTCGAACGCTACGCAAGGACCGTCGCCGCCTTCGTGCGCCTCGCCATGATCCGCCTCATGCTCAAACGCCTGACCAAGCCAAGCCTTTGCTCATGAATCCATTCTTCTTGGATCGGCTCTTAAGCGCACTGTCACCGTAACCGCGCGCTCTTGATCGGCACGAACCGCATCCCGGGCCGCGACATCGCTTCGCAGATCGCCGCCGCATCGGCCGCGTCGTTCTTGCCGCGCTTGACATAGGGCTTGGTGTAAGCGGGCGCGATCAAGACGACATCGTGCCCCATGGCCCTGAGTTCGCGCGCCCAATAGTGCGACGAGCCACAGGCCTCCATACCAACGCTACAGGGGGCCAACCGAGAGCAGAATTCGCGAAACTTCGCCCGGGTCAGTTTCCGCGTCAGCGCCAATCCGCCCTCATGCTCGATCCCATGCACCTGGAAGACATTCTTCGCCAAATCGACGCCGATTCTGATAAACTTTCTCATGGACGGTCTCCCCGTTGGTGGCGCTCCAGCGACCACGTCTTGGCACTTGATGCCGTTAGGGTGGGGCCGTCCACACCATCATCGCGAGCGAAGCGCGGCGATCCAGCGGTCGCGGCGCCTGCGTCTTCCCGCGCCGAGCGTCGTCGCCGATGTCGCCGGCGACGCAAACTCTCTCGGCGATCCGCTCGATCTCTGGATCGCCGCGCTTCGCTCGCGATGACGGCGGAGGTCCGGGTCCATCTAAGGGCAATGCCGCCTGGCTCATAAGCGGAACGCCCGAGGCCGATGTCCATTGCGCTCGCGCGGGCCTTGCGCTTTCTTGAGCGTATAACGAAGGCGGCGGGGCGGACAAGACGATGGCGCAAAGTCGCCGATCGCCGCTTTCGGCCGCGCGCTCGAACGGGAGAGGCCGCCGCAATTCGCCGTCGATCTCTTGGACGCGAAAATTCCGATTGAAACAGGTTGTCAAGGGTCTCGACCGCCGCAGGCGGCGCGCTTCGCGCGCCCTTGACAACCTGTTTCAATCGGAAAACGGTCTATTCAAGAGTTCGACGGCGAATGGCGGCGGCCGGGGAGCGCGGCGCGGGGGCTCTACATGAATTATTGGCTCGACCTTTTCACCCCGTATACCTGGGAGCGTTTCCGCACTCATGGCCAAAATATTTCGGGATTTCGGCCTCGGCAGCGAAAAACGGTCTTCGAGCGGGTGAAACAGGGCGATAGGTTCGTCTGTTATCTCGTGAAACTGTCGCGGTGGTGCGGCGTACTTGAGGTATTAAGCGATGCGTTTGAGGATACGACTCCAATTTTTGCCAATGAGCGCGATCCGTTTTCAATTAGGGTTAAAGTCAATCCTGAAATAACACTAGATTTTGAGCATTCAGTTCCGATTGAAATACCTGATATTTGGAATTAGCTATCTTTTACGAAAGGTATTGTCTCCGGGTCGATCGGCTGGGCGAGCGCGGCCGGTTTACGGCAGCCTCTTCGTCTCGTCCCAGCCGCCGATGGCGAGATAATTCGCCAAATTCTTCAGCAGCAAAGTGTGGTTAAGCGGCGATATGAGCTTGATGTCGCGGATCGTCGAAGCATTACCGAAAGGACGGTCGTTCGAACGGAGACTGGAGAGGTTGATGTCGAAGTTCCTGAACGAGAAGAAATTGCACCCGAGCAAGTAAATGTTGATCAGGAACTTAGAGTGTCGATTAAAATGCAAGCAAGCGTTGCTCAACTTGGCGCAATTCTTGGCTTCAACATTTGGGTCCCCCCCAGCGACCGAGTGAGGGTTTCTGAGGCGTTGGCGAAACAGTATCACAACAAGTTGATCGTCACTCTCCCGTTGAATTATGACACAGCGACCTTGAAGACGATTGAAAATATCGATGTTATTTGGCTCGATCGTCGTTCGATCGCACATGCGTTTGAGATTGAACATACGACGGCAATCTATAGTGGCCTTTTACGAATGGCCGACCTTCTTGCCATGCAGCCGAGAATTCAAATATCGTTACACATAATTGCTCCTGTTTCCCGGCGCGAACAGGTTCGCCGTGAAATTGTTAGGCCGGTGGTTTCCGTTCTTGAAGGCGGCGCAATGGCGGACCGTTGCTCGTTCATTTCTTACGATGCTCTTGAGAGCATCCTTCAACAACCGAATTTGCGGCACGCGAAGGAGACGATTCTGGAAGACTATGAAGAGTTCTTCAACGCTTGACTCGAATTGAAGGTCTGGGGTCACGGTCAAACACCCGTAACTCTCAATTCCAGCCGGCCACGCCGCCCCGTCGCCGTCAAGCGGCTGCGCCGCTCGTCCGCTGCGCTCCCGCCGCTTCGCAGGGCCTGCGCCGGGACTGCGCGGGAGCGCCGAGTTCTCTGGCAATTCTGGATATTCTTGATAATATGGAGATCGAAGGAGCCTCGCCATGCGAACCTACTCGACAGCCGATCTCAACAAGCAGGTCGGAGAGGTCACGAACGCCGCATCGAAGGCGCCGGTCACCATCACCCGCCACCGCAAGCCGCGCTTCGTCATCATGAGCTACGAGCACTACCAGCGGATCAGCAAGCAAGCCGACCCGCGCCGGGTCTATGGCGCGGGCGAGACGCCGGACGACGTGGCGGCCCAGTTCGCCGGCGCGCTCGACCGGCTCGGCAAGGGCGAAGGCTACGACGATGAGCCGTGACTTTCGATCCGGCGACGTCTTCCACTACCCCTATCTCTGGAAATGGCAACGCGAACGCGGCGAAACCGAAGGCCGCAAGGACCGCCCGGTTTGCGTCGCTATCGCGGTGCGTAGCCGCGCCGGAGACGCCACGCATCTGGCCTTGCTCGCCATCTCGAGCCGGCCGCCCGGCGCCGACCAAACCGCCCTGGAAATCCCTGAGATTGAATGCCGACGCGGCGGCCTCGGCGATTGGAAGCGGGCGTGGATCACGGTCAGCGAGTACAACTACGACATCGCCGAGCGATCCTATTGCCTCGCGCCCAATGAGCCGATCCTCGGCCGGTTCAGCAAGCCTTTCATGATGCGGTTGGCGATCGAGTTGGCGCCGCTGTTCGCCACGAAGGGCGCCCGCGTCGATCGAGGCGATTGAACGCCGCTCCCACAACGGATCGCGCCCCCCTTCCGCCGTTCGCCCGTTCGGCGCGCCAACGCGGCGCGCCGGGAGAGGGGAAGGAGTCCGCGCTTCCGACCTCTTCCGGCCGGCGGGGAATGGCGGAAAGGCGAATCCAGCCTCGCCCGGCAACAATTGCTTTCTGGAAAGACGAATCCATGCTATTGTTCGTATTCTGTTTCCCACCATCCAACGCGCCCCCGCGCCCCCGGAGTGCCTCGCCCCATGACTGAGCCCGCCGCCTCGCTTCCCCTCAAGCCCCGCCGCACGGAGCGCGATCGGCGGACGCGGCGGACGCGGATCATGGAGCGGGCGCCCTCGGGGCGCGGTCACGAGCAGGCGCCCGACGACGAGGCGGGGAGAGGCGAAAACTTGACGAGCCGCGATAATTGCCCTTGACGCATCGTAAGCCATTGATAACAAACAATTCGCCCAAGAGAATCCTTGACATCGCTTGACATCGCTTGACAAAACTCGACGAAACTTGACCGACGACTTGACGGGCGGCCCTGCGGATCGAGGCCTTTGGCGAATCCCGCCGGCCGGCGCCGATCAAGGTCGTCATGCCTCAGGAACTTCTCTAGGAACTTGGCCCGCCTCGTGTTAGGCAGCCCCGCCATGCGGGGCGCGCCACAAGCGTCCGCGATTCTCTCAACCCTCGAGGACGGCTCCCCATGGCGACGCTGGAGAATTCGGAGTTCCCGCACGGCCTCGCGTTCGACGACGTGCTGCTGCGGCCCGGCCACTCCACGGTGATGCCCGGCGCGGTCGAGATCGGCTCGCGCCTGACCCGCGCCATTCGCCTCAAGCTGCCGATCGTCTCCGCGGCGATGGACACCGTCACCGAGGCGCGGCTCGCCATCGCGATGGCGCAGGCGGGCGGCATCGGCGTCATCCACCGCAATCTGACGCCGGAAGCCCAGGCCGAGGAAGTGCGCAAGGTCAAGCGGTTCGAGAGCGGCATGGTGGTCGACCCGATCACCATCTTTCCCGACGCTGCGCTCGCCGAGGCGCTGGCGCTGATGCGGCGCGCCGCGATCTCCGGCATTCCGGTGGTGGAGCGCGGCGCGGAGGAGGGCAAGCCGGCGCGGCTGGTTGGCATTCTCACCAACCGCGACGTGCGCTTCGCCGACGATCCGCGCCAGCCGGTGAGCGAGCTGATGACGCGCGGCGTCATCACCGTCGGCGAGGGGGTGAGCAAGGACGAGGCGCGCCGGCTGCTGCACCAGCACCGCATCGAGAAGCTGGTGGTGGTCGACGACGAGGGGCGCTGCGTCGGCCTGATCACCGTCAAGGACATCGAGAAGGCGACCGCCCATCCCGACGCCGCCAAGGACGCCGACGGGCGCCTGCTGGTCGCGGCGGCGACCACCGTCGGCGACAAGGGCTTCGCGCGCGCCGAGCTGCTGATGGCGGCCGGCGTCGACTGCCTCGTCGTCGACACCGCGCATGGCCATTCCGAGCAGGTGCTGGAACAGGTGCGGCGCATCCATCGCGCCACCAACAAGGTCGCGATCGTCGCCGGCAACGTCGCCACCAAAGAGGGCGCGCAGGCGCTGATCGACGCCGGCGCCGACGCGATCAAGGTCGGCATCGGGCCGGGCTCGATCTGCACCACCCGCATCGTCGCCGGCGTCGGCGTGCCGCAGTTCACCGCCATCCTCGAAGCGGCCGAGGCGGGCCGCGCCGCCGGCGTGCCGGTGATCGGCGACGGCGGCATCAAGTATTCCGGCGATCTCGCCAAGGCGATCGCCGCCGGCGCCGACTGCGTGATGATCGGCTCGCTGCTCGCCGGCACCGACGAGAGCCCCGGCGAGGTGTTCCTCTACCAGGGCCGCTCCTACAAGAGCTATCGCGGCATGGGCTCTCTCGCCGCGATGGCGCAGGGCTCGGCCGACCGCTATTTTCAGCAGGACATCACCGACGAGATGAAGCTGGTGCCGGAGGGCGTCGAAGGCCAGGTGCCCTATCGCGGCCCCGTCGGCGCCGTGCTGCATCAGCTCGCCGGCGGCTTGCGCGCCGCGATGGGCTACGTCGGGGCGGCGACCATCGCCGAATTCCAGGCCAAGGCGCGGTTCACCCGCATCACCGCGGCGGCGCTGCGCGAAAGCCACGTCCACGACGTCGCGATCACGCGGGAGAGCCCGAACTATCCCTCGCGGGAGTGAGGCGGCCCGCCTCGTCCGCTCGTGGGAGCGGGGTTCTCACGGCTTGGCGCGGCAATCCGTCGACATCCTCCAGCCTTTCGGCTCGGCGGCCATTTCGATCATGAAGGCCTTTTGGCCCTCGACCGGTCCGGCGAGATCGGCCCCGAAGCGATTGCTCGCGACGGTCACGCCGTGTCGGCGCGCGACCGCTTGCGCTTGCGCGGCGAAATCGTCGGCTTCGACGAAGAGTTTGAATTCCTTGGCCGCATCGGCGAACTCGGCGACGTAGAGACCCTCGCCCGGAGCGTCCGAGTTCGCCACGGCGACGACGGACAAGTCTGCCTTCGCCCGATGAAGCGTGAACGGAGCGGCCGGCGACGGCGAGTCGCCGACCAACGCGTACTGCGTCTTGTTGTCGCGGCGCAGCGCAATGAGCCGCGCTTGCACGGTCTTGTCGATCTTCTTGCCGGCGGCGTCGTAGGAATCGCAGACGTAGCCGCCCGCCGCGGGCGCGACCGCGTCGCCGTCGTCGAGCGGAAAGGGCTCGTCGTTGGTGGAGACGCACGCCGTCAGGGCCAGAGCCGAGAGGAGCGCCAGGCGCCGCGCCGCCGTCATGGGGTTCTCCTGTTTCGCCGTCCCGCGCCAAGCCTGCTTTCGCTCGCTTGGCCGCGGCTGCCGATCGGCGCGCCTCACGCGTCGCTCAGCTCGATGCGGAGCGGAACGTGATCGGAGGCCTTTTCGCGCCCGCGCATATCCTTGTCGATTTCGATTCCCGCCAGCCGATCGGCCGCCTGCGGCGAAAGCAGGAAATGGTCGATGCGGACGCCGTTGTTCCTCTGCCAGGCCCCCGCTTGATAGTCCCAGAAGGTGTAGAGACCGGCTTCGTCGCTCGAAGCGCGCAGCGCGTCGACGAAGCCGAGCGCGAGAAGTTCGCGGAACTTGGCGCGCGTCTCGGGCAGGAACAGCGCGTCCTTTTCCCATTGCTCGGGATGAGCGGCGTCGCGCGGCTCGGGAATGACGTTGAAGTCGCCGGCCAGCGCCAGCGGCTCCTCGTAGGCGAGCAGCTTGCGGGCGTGGCGGATCAGGCGGTCCATGAACGCGAGCTTGTAGGCATATTTCTCGCCCGGCGCGGGGTTGCCGTTGGGCGCATAGACGCTGGCGAGGCGCACCGCGCCGCGCGCGGTCGGGATCACCGCCTCGATGTAGCGCGCCTGCTCGTCATGAGGATCGCCCGGCAGGCCGCGTGCGACCTCGATTGGCCGCTTGGCGAGAATGGCGACGCCGTTGAAGGTCTTCTGCCCGTGCGCGGCGACGTTGTAGCCGAGGTCTTCGATCTCGGCGCGCGGAAACGCCTCGTCGACGCACTTGATCTCCTGCAGGCACAGCGCGTCGGGGCTCCTCTCCTTGAGATAGTCGAGGAGATGCGGCAGGCGCTGGCGGACCGAATTGACGTTCCAGGCGGCGATGATCAGAGGCGGCTCCCGAGGCTTTCAGGCCCGCCAGTCTGCCACGGTTCGCCCGCCGACGGGAAGCGCTCGGCTCAACGCCATCGTCGATGAGCCCAGGTCCATTGTTCGGGCGCCTCGCGGATGAATTCCTCGAAGCGCGCGTGCAGCGCCGCCGTCGCGGTCGCTACGTCCGCGTCGCGATCGTCGGTCTTGGGGACCTCGATTCTTTCGATGCGCATGGAAAAATGCGCGTTGGCAAGGCGGATGACGCGAACCGCGTAGAGCGGCAAGCCGGTCGCGCGCGCGATCAGCGCCGGAAACGGGTTCGACAGCGCGGGCCGGCCGAAGAAAGGCGTCGCCACGCCGCGCCCCTCGTGCAGATCGGCCACGAACGCGGGTGAGCCGCCTTCGTGCGCCTGGCGGAGCAGGGCGCGCGCCGTCGCCGTCGACTTGACGCGCAAGCCGCCCAGATACCAGGGCGCGCGCAGGGCATAGACGGCGCGATCGACCAGCGGGTTGGCAAGGATTTGATAGACGCCCGCCAACTTTACGCCGAACCGATGGCCCGCGAGCGCCATCAACTCCCAATTGCCCATGTGCAGGCCGCAGACGACGAAAGGGCCGGCGGCGGCGACCGCCTGGAAGCGTTCGGGCGGCTCCAATACGAGGCGTCCTTCCGCGTCGATTTGGCTGAGATGAAAGAATTCGGCGAAGGTGCGGCCGAGGTTTTCCCACATGTCGAGAGCGATGCGCTCGCGCTCGGCCGCGCTCATCTCCGGAAACGCGGCGGCGAGGTTGTCGAGGGCGCGCCGATGGCGTCTTAAATGCGGGGCGATGGCGCGCCAGCTCAGGCCCGACCAGCGCGAGGCGGCCTCGAGCGGCAGGGCCGCGATCAGCGCCGCCGTCGCGCGGAACGCGGCGTATTCGACGATGTGGCGCACGCGCGCGAGGCGGCTCATCGGTCCGGCGATCCCTTCGGCGCGAGGCCGTCGCCGCCTGATTGCGCGGTCGCGCCGCCGCCGTCAAGAGACCCGCCGCGGCGTAGCGTCGCGGTTCATTTTGCTGTTCAACAAGCTCTCCCGTTCGTGCTAGCGTCATCCGTTGACGAGCGTTAGCGCGACGAGGCGAAGGGGGCCGTTATGGGTGAGAGCATCAAGTATCAGATGAGCGAAGAGCGCATTCCGCGCGCTTGGTACAACATCGCGGCCGACCTGCCGGCCCCACCGCCTCCGGTCCTGCATCCCGGCACCGGCAAGCCGATCGGGCCCGACGACCTCGCGCCGCTGTTCCCGATGGCGCTGATCGGTCAGGAAGTCAGCACGGAGCGCGCGATCGAAATTCCCGATCCGGTGCGCGAAATCTACCGATTGTGGCGCCCGACGCCGCTCTATCGCGCGCGGCGGCTGGAGCACAAGCTCGGCACGAAGGCGCGCATCTTCTACAAGTACGAAGGCGTCAGCCCGGCCGGCAGCCACAAGCCCAACACCGCCGTCGCGCAGGCCTTCTACAACAAGCAGCAAGGCGTCGCCAAGCTCACGACCGAGACCGGCGCGGGCCAATGGGGATCCGCGCTCGCTTTCGCCGGCGGGGTGTTCGGCCTCGAAGTGAAAATCTACATGGTCAGGGTCTCCTACGATCAGAAGCCCTATCGGCGGGCGCTGATGGAGACCTACGGCGCCAAATGCGTGGCGAGCCCGAGCAAGGAGACTGCTTCCGGGCGCGCCATTCTCGCCCAGCACCCGGATTCTCCGGGCAGCCTCGGCATCGCCATTTCCGAGGCGGTGGAAGTGGCCGCCCAGAGCGCCGACACCAAGTACTCGCTCGGCAGCGTGCTCAATCACGTCCTGCTGCACCAGACCGTGATCGGCATCGAGGCGATCGAGCAGATGGAGGCGGCGGACGCCTATCCCGACGTCGTCATCGGCTGCGCGGGCGGAGGGTCGAATTTCGCCGGCATTGCGTTTCCGTTCCTGGGCAAGAAGCTGCGCGAAAAGCGCGACGTGCGCATCATCGCGGTCGAGCCGGCGGCCTGCCCGTCGATGACACGCGGGCGCTACGCCTTCGATTTCGGCGACACTGCCCACCTAGCCCCGGTGTCCAAGATGTACACGCTCGGTTCGGCGTTCATTCCGCCCGGCTTCCACGCCGGCGGTCTGCGCTACCACGGCATGTCGCCGATGGTCAGCCATTGCTTGGCGCTCGGCCTGATCGAGGCGCGCGCCTATCGTCAGACCCCGTGCTTCGAGGCGGGCGTGATGTTCGCGCGCGCCGAGGGCATCGTTCCGGCGCCGGAGTCGTGCCACGCGGTGCGCGCCGCGGTCGACGAGGCGCTGAAGGCGCGCGAGGAGGGCAAGTCGCCAACGATCCTGTTCAACCTGTCCGGCCACGGCCATTTCGACATGCAGGCCTACACCGACTATTTCGCCGGCAAGCTCGTCGATCAGGACTACGATCACGCCGCGCTGGAGGCCTCGCTGGCGCAACTGCCCAATATGGCGGCGGAGTAGGGGATTTCCTACGTCCGTCCTGCCCGTCTCCTGATCCAGTCTGGGGACGGGCGCGGCGGAGGACCGGCTCTGGCGCCAGACGCCCACGGCGAGCCGAACGCCCGTGCGCGGCGTCGCCTTGCTTTGCCGCGCGCCCATGCTATCAAGCGCGCCGCGGCGATTCCGCCGTACTCATGAGGTTCGCATGCCGCTCTTCAGCCGCCGCGCCGTTCTCGCGTTTCCGCTTATCGCCGTCGCCGGCGCCGCGCTGGCCGAGGACGACGCTCAAAACACCCTGATCCTCGTCACCAAGCACGGCAAGATCGTCATCCACCTCAGGCCCGATCTCGCGCCCAAGCACGTCGCGCAGATCAAGAAGCTGGTGAAGCGCAAATTCTACGACGGCATCGTCTTTCATCGCGTCATTCCCGGCTTCATGGCCCAGACCGGCGATCCGACCGGCACCGGCTCGGGCGGCTCGGATCTGCCCGATCTGAAGGCCGAGTTTTCCGACGAGCCGTTCAAGCGCGGCACGGTCGGCATGGCGCGGGCGAGCGACCCGGATTCGGCCAATTCGCAATTCTTCATTTGCCTCGCCGACGTTCCCTCGCTCAACGGGCAATACACCGTCTTCGGCGAGGTGGTCTCCGGCATGGACGTCGTCGACAAGATCAAGGCGGGCACGCAAGAGAACAACGGCGCGGTCGACGGTCCCGACAAGATCGTGACACTGCGTCTGGCGGGCGAGGCGAAATAAGTTGGCGTCGTACGATCAGGAGCGCGTGAAATGAGCGGCGACGGCGATACTCTGACTCTGGAGACCACCAAAGGCCCGGTCGTCATCGCGATGAACCCGGCGCTCGCGCCCGGCCACGTCGCGCACATCAAGCGCCTGGTGAAGGAAGGCTTCTACGACGGTGTCGTCTTTCACCGCGTCATCGAGGGCTTCATGGCGCAGACCGGCTGTCCGCACGGCACGGGAACGGGGGGGTCGAAATACCCCGACCTGAAGGGCGAGTTCAACGCCGAGCCGCATCGGCGCGGCACGGTGTCGATGGCGCGCGCGAGCGACCCGAATTCGGCCAATTCGCAATTCTTCATCTGCTTCGACGACGCCCGCTTTCTCGACCGCAAATATACGGTCTGGGGCAAGGTCGTCTCCGGCATGGAGAACGTCGACAAGATCAAGCGCGGCGAGCCGGCGCCCGACCCCGACAAGATCGTCAAGGCGACGCTGAGCTAATGAGGTCCCCCTCTCCCGCCCCGCGGGAGAGGGGAGAGGCTTGAGATGCGCGTCGATCTGTTCGACTTCGATCTGCCGCCCGAACGCATCGCGCTCGCGCCCGCTTCCCCGCGCGACGCGGCGCGCCTGCTCGTCGTCGCGCCGGACGGCGCGGTCGCGGATCGCTTCATCCGCGATTTGCCGGATTGCCTGCGCCCGGGCGACGCGCTGGTGGTCAACGACACGCGGGTGATCGCGGCGCGCCTCGAGGGCGTGCGCGTGCGCGGCGAGGCGGCGGCCCATATCGAAGCGACCCTGATCAAGCGGCTCGACGGGAGCCGCTGGCGCGCGCTCGTGCGCCCGGCCAAGAAGCTCAAGGTCGGCGAGCATATCCGCTTTGGCGAGCAAAGCGAAAGCAGCGCCTGCCTCCTCGGCGCGCTCGACGCGGAGGTCGAGGCGAGGGGCGAAGCGGGCGAAGTCACGCTGGCGTTCGCGTTCCACGGCGCGGCGCTCGACGAGGCGATCGAGCGGCTCGGCCAGCCGCCGCTGCCGCCCTACATCGCCTCGCGCCGGGCGCTGCGTCCCTCGGACCGCGCCGACTATCAGACTGTCTTCGCCCGCGAGGACGGCGCCGTCGCGGCGCCGACCGCGGGGCTGCATTTCACCCCGGCGCTGCTCGAGCACATCGAAGCGGCCGGCGCAACCGTCCATCGCGTGACCCTGCACGTCGGCGCCGGCACCTTCCTGCCGGTCAAGGCGGACGACACGCGCGATCACACGATGCACAGCGAGTGGGGGCGCGTCGACGCGGCGACCGCCGCGGCGCTAAACGCCGCGCGCGCACGCGGCGGGCGGATCGTCGCGGTCGGCACGACTTCGGCGCGGCTGATCGAAAGCGCCGCGGACGAGGGCGGCGCGATCCGGCCGTTTGAGGGCGAGACGGCGATCTTCATGACGCCGGGCTACCGCTTCCGCGCGGTCGACGCGCTGATGACGAATTTCCATCTGCCGCGCTCGACGCTGTTCATGCTGGTCAGCGCGTTCAGCGGGCTGGAGACCATGCACCGCGCCTACTCGCACGCGATTGCGGCGGGCTATCGCTTCTATTCCTACGGCGACGCCTGCCTGCTGCTCGGTGCCGCTCGGCGCGGCGACATTTGATTCCTCGCCGCGGCCGTGCTTAGGGCTCGGCTGCCGGAGCGGGCGAGGGCGCCGCCGAGCTTCACGTGCAAGGCGAAATGAGCAACGAATTTTCCTTCCGCGTCAACGCCGTCGACGGCGCCGCCCGCACCGGCGCGATCGGGACCCCGCGCGGCGTCATTCGCACGCCCGCCTTCATGCCGGTCGGCACCGCCGCCACGGTCAAGGCGATGTATCCGGACGAGGTGCGCGCGCTGGGCGCCGACATCGTGCTCGCCAACACCTATCACTTGATGCTGGCGCCCGGCGCCGAGCGGATCGCCAAGCTCGGTGGCCTGCACGAATTCATGAACTGGCCCCATCCGATCCTCACCGATTCCGGCGGCTTCCAAGTGATGAGCCTCGCCAAGCTGCGCAAGCTCGACGAGCGCGGCGTCGTCTTCCAGTCGCACGTCGACGGCTCGCGCCACGAGCTCGACGCCGGAAAGGGCGATGGAGATTCAAGATCTGCTCGGCGCCGACATCCAGATGCAGCTCGACGAATGCGTCCGCCTGCCGTGCTCGCGCGAGGAGTCCGAGCGCGCGATGCGCCTGTCGCTGCGTTGGGCGGAGCGCTCCAAGGCGGCGTTCGTCGCCGAGCCGGGCAGGGCGGCGTTCGGCATCGTGCAGGGCGGCGTCGAAAAGGATTTGCGCGTGGAAAGCGCGCGCGAACTCGTGAGCATCGGATTCGACGGCTACGCCATCGGCGGCCTCGCGGTCGGCGAACCGCAAGCGGCGATGCTCGAAATGCTGGAAACGGTGACGCCGCATCTGCCGGCCGACCGGCCGCGTTACCTCATGGGCGTCGGCGCGCCCGACGATCTCCTCGAGTCGCTGTCTCGCGGCGTCGACATGTTCGATTGCGTGATGCCGACCCGGGCGGGACGGCACGGCATGGTCTTCACCCGCGGCGGGCGCCTCAATCTGCGCAACGCGCGCTTCGCCGACGATCCGCGGCCGATCGCTTCGCTTTCGTCGGCGCCGGCGGCGCGAGACTATTCCCGCGCCTATTGGCGCCACCTGGTCAAGTCCGGAGAGATCCTCGCCATGATGGGCCTGACCGCGATCAATCTCGCCTATTACCAGGAGTTGATGGCCGGCGCGCGCAAGGCGATCGCCGACCGGCGGCTCGGCGAATTCATCGCGGAAGTCAAGACGGGTTGGGCGGAAGGCGAAAGGGCGGGCGCGTAAGCGCGGGACGGCGGACAAAAAACAAGGCTTGGGACATTCCCAAGCCTTGCTTTCCTAGACCCTATCCCTGAATTGCGATACCGGTCGGCTGCGTCTTTTGCGTCGCCAACGAGGCGAGCCGCGCTATCAACCGGTCAAACGCCCCGTCCTCCCACAGACTCGGCACGCCTGTCGCCAAGAGCTCGGCGGCGGCCTCCTTTTCACGAAGAGGGCATTGATAGTCGAAAACTCGCGCGATGTCACCATCACAAGAGGGGCTGCCATGCGAATTATTTCTGCCTGGCTTCGCTGCGGTCATGGGGGCCTTGGCGACGACAGGCGTCCGGCTCGCCGATGGGCGGCGCGCGCGTCGGCCCCGCCTTCCGCCGGTAACGACCGTGGCGTAGAAACGCGCGGATCGCGAAGCGTTGCGCTCGAGCAAAAGAGGAGTTGAAATGACCGCCATCGTTGACATCGTCGGCCGCGAGATTCTCGACGGCTGCGGCGATCCGACTCTCGAGGTCGACGTGGTGCTCGAGGACGGGTCGATGGGTCGAGCCGGCGTGGCCTCGGGGGCGTCGACGGGCGCTCATGAAGCGGTCGAATTGCGTGACGGCGACGAGAGCCGGTACGGCGGCAAGGGCGTGTTGAACGCCGTCGAATTGGTCAACCGCGACATCTTCGACGCGATCGGCGGCTTCGAGGCGGAGGACCAGCTCAAGATCGACGAGACGATGATCGCGCTCGATGGAACGCCGAACAAGTTGAGGCTCGGCGCCAACGCCATCCTCGGCGTCTCGCTCGCCGTCGCCAAGGCCGGCGCGGAGGCTTCCGGCCTGCCGCTGCATCGTTATGTCGGCGGCGCGAGCGCGCGCGTCCTGCCCGTTCCGATGATGAACATCCTCGACGGCGGCGTCCACGCCGACAACCGCGTCGACTTCCAGGAATTCATGATCCTGCCCGTCGGCGCGCCTTCGCTGCGCGAGGCGGCGCGCTGGGGCGCCGAGGTCTTCCACGCGTTGAAGGGCGCGTTGAAGCAAGCCGGCCTTAACGCCAACGTCGGCGACGAAGGCGGCTTCGCGCCCGACCTGCCGTCCGCCGAGGCGGCGCTGGATTTCTGCCTCAAGGCGATCGCGGCGGCCGGGTTCAGGCCGGGCGAGGACATTGCGCTCGGGCTCGATTGCGCGGCGACGGAATTCTTCCGCGACGGCGCCTATGTCTATGCGGGCGAGGGCAAGACCCGGTCGATCGACGAGCAGGTCCAATACCTGGCCAAGCTCGCCGACGCCTATCCCCTGCTGTCGATCGAGGACGGCATGGCCGAGGACGACTGGCGCGGCTGGGCGCTGCTGACGCAGGCGATCGGCGCCAGGCGCCAGCTCGTCGGCGGCGACGTGTTCGCGACCAACGTCGCCCGGCTGTCGCGCGGCGTCGAGGAAGGCGTCGCCAATGCGATCCTCGTCAAGGCCGGCCAGATCGGCACCTTGACCGAGACGCTCGCCGTGGTCGACATCGCGCATCGCGCGGGATACGCCGCCGTCCTGTCGCGCCGTTCGGGCGAGACCGAGGATTCGACCATCGCCGACCTCGCGGTCGCGACCAACTGCGGTCAGATCAAGGCCGGCTCGCCGGCGCGCTCCGAGGGACTCGCCAAGGTCAACCAGCTCATCCGCATCGAGGAAGAACTCGGCGATCAGGCCCGCTACGCCGGCCGCGCCGCGATCAAGGCGCGCTGAAGCCGAAAGCCGCGCCAGCGCGCTCGAAGCCGGCCGGCGAGGAAACGGAAGATTAACGGCGCCGCGGGCATGGTCGCGCCATGGCAGTGAAGTCGCGCGCGCGCGCCATCGTGTTTCCGATCGCGTTCTACCTCGTCCTGGGAGCCGCGAGCGGCTGCCTGGTTTGGGGCGCTTCGACCGGCGAGCGCGGCCTGAAGGCCAAGGCTGGATACGACGCGGAGGCCGCCCAACTGCAGACCGAACTCGCGCAGTTGCAAGCCGAGCGCGCCCGCTGGCGGCGGCGCGTCGACTCGATGCGCTCGGAGGCGGTCGATCGCGATCTGCTCGACGAGGAAGCGCGCGCGGTTCTCGATCGGGTCGGCAAGGACGAAGTGGTGATTTTCACCGCCGACGCGAAACGGCCCTGAGGCGCGGCCTCGCCGCGGCGATCGCGGGGGCGTCGAGCGGCGCCCTTTTCGCGCGAAGGCTTGTTTTCAACGGCTTGCGAGGCGGTTTTCTTCCGCCTCTCCGCGCGGCGAGGGCTTCGCTTGGCGGCCGACGCCGGCCCATTGAGGGGCTGAGCGTCCGATCGCCGCGGCGCCAAGCTTTTCCCAGGATTTCCAAACTTTTCCAAGGAAATTCCAAGGAAATTCCTTGGATTTCCAAACTTTTCCAAGGATTTCCAAATTTTTTCCTTGGCCGTTTCGTGGGAAATCAAGGGGTTATCGGTCGGTCGACCCGGAATCGCCTCTTCGCCAATTTTCGCCTCGTCTCGGCCGCGGCGGGCGGCCCGACCCACGCCGCCGAGCGCCCGCGTGATTTCACTATAGCGCGAATTCTGATTATCGAAAGAAATTGTCGGCGGCGATTTTCCGCAGGGGCCTCGGGGCGAGCGCGGCGTCGCATGCGCCGACGCGAAGCCCGACCGCCGCGACGCCGGCGCCGTGCGGCTTCGACGGCTTGGCGTGCGACGGCGAGGGGCGGGGCGGAGCGGCTCCGATCGAGAAAGTCTGGCGCCGACTGCGGGCCGCGAAATTGGGCGATTCGTATCCTGTCCCCATAAGCACATAAGCGCCGTAAACCGCCATTAACTCCGACACAGCGCGGCATGCCGCGTCCGACCGCGCGGGCGTAACAAATTGTGATCTAAACCGCCTCATGCCTCGGTCGCGACCGGAACAGGATCGCAAGCGACTGGGATCATTCGAAATTGAGCACTACATGTCAGTATGGCTGACCGATATAAAATGACTGGAGTTGTTTTCTGGCCTTGTTATCAGGAGGATAAGTCCCACATCCTGCTCACAATTTGAATGATAAACATTCGAATTTATATTTCATATCGTTTTGGAGGAATGGCGATGAACGCACAGCATTCAACCGAAAATCTGACTATCCACCACAAGGTCAAGGACTACGCTACGTGGCGGAAGGGTTACGATGAACACGAGAAGAGCCGCCTTGCGGCAGGCGTTACGCATGGCAGGGTGTTCCGCAGCGCCGAAGACCCGAATGACATCCTGATCCTTCTGGATGTAGCCGACGTGGCGAAGGCCCGCACGTGGCTCGGCGCAGACGATCTGAAGACCGCGATGCATAAGGCTGGCGTCGTGGGCTCGCCAAGCATCCGCTTCGCGACGTAATCGGAAAAGCAGGCTGTTTGTCGGGACCACTCGTGGCGGAGGCGCCTCGTCGTGTCTCTGTTCCAAAAAATGGAAGCCCCGGCCAGTCCCGTCGCATGACGTGACGGCCGGAGCTTTTCTTTGGGGTGGAGGCGGAAGCCGACGGGCAAGCTCATTAGGACCCGATCAAGCTCACTTCAAAAGGATCGCGTCTGGTCATGCCCAGCCAAGGTTGGGCGAGCCGGGCCCATTGAGACAATGACCAATATCAGACCAAAAATGGAATTTGAACCGGTCGAATTGACGGTCGGACAGGGATGGTGTGTGCGCATTACGCTCCCCCAAGGGAAACAACCGCAACTCGGCAACTTCCGTACTGAAGTTGAAGCGCACGAATGGATCAAGCGCAGGTCGCTTGCATGGCTCAAGAAATATGAACGCGGCAGGTGTCGCTGAGATTCCCAGAGCGCGTCGCGTTCGCATGGAATCGTCATTGCGAGGAGCGAAGCGACGAAGCAATCCAGCCGGACGCGGGCCGCGCTCTATGCCCCCTGGATTGCTTCGCTTCGCTCGCAATGACGGTGGCGTTTCCGTCTAAACGCGTCCTGGTCTAGCCCCCAGTTCGGCGGGGAGCGCCGTCGAGCTCTCAAGGCGAATGCGAAGCATTCGGCCGATGGAAGCCTCTTGTTTCCGAAGCTTTGACCCTGTCAATGGCGTGCGCATAGGCCGTCGAGAGATGGGCGTCTCTCGACGCCCTATGCGCGCGCCGCCTCCGGCGGTCGAAGACCATTGACAGGGTCGAAACTTCGGAAGTTCATGCTTCCATGAGGTCGACGGCTTGGTGTGCGATGGCGAGGGGCGGGGCGGCTCCGGTCGAGAAAGTCTGGCGTCGACTGCGGGTAGCGAAATTGGGCAATTCGCTTTGCGCCCTGTAAGCGGAGCTAATGGATCGATGTCTTTCTTCCCGACATCTGTCGGCGGGCGCCGCCACTTTCGAAGCTCGTGGAGAAGCGCGGTCACAGCAGTCAAGATTGCGGCGACGGCGGCAGCATCAGGAGCGAACGCGCCCCATTCCATACCCATCTCCTCTGGATAGTTAAGGAATCCTTTATCGCGCAGATTAGGTAAAGGTCGCGTTAGGTGTCGCTCCGCGCCGATGTCTCCTTTTTCCGGCGGATACGCCAAGAGCGTTACGGATCGCGGTACGGACGCTCATTGCTGAGCGCCCTCACAGCGATCCGCAATTGCGTTCCGAAGTAACCGAACGCGGCCGTGTGGGAAATTTCGATACGGGCGACTCAAGATGTGTCGCCCGTTAACGTTTGCTTAACCACACGATCGCGTTAGTGTTTCTCGACGAACGAGGAACCGAATCAATGGACGCGACATACAATCTATCGGGCGGCTTCAAGCCAACGATAAAGCGGTTCGCGGACCTCGATGGACCAGATTTTTTCCCGACGCCGGCTTGGGCGACCTATGCCCTCATCGACAACGAGAAATTCTCCGGTGACATTTGGGAGAGCGCTTGCGGCGACGGCGCGATGTCTCGCGTTCTCGAGGTGGCGGGACGCCGCGTTTTCAGTTCGGACTTGCATAATCGCGGCTTTGGCGACGTAGGTATAGACTTCCTGAATACCCAGCGCCGTGCAGACAACATTGTGACAAATCCCCCCTACAACAGCGCAGAGGGTTTCGTTGCGGCTGGCGTGCAAAAGGCGAAACAAAAATTTGCGCTGCTTCTCAGGCTTGCGTTTCTTGAAGGCGCTAATCGAGCAAATACGATCTTCGCTCGTAACCCGCCAAGTCGCGTCTGGGTGTTTAGCGAGCGCATCACATTTTATCCCGCCGGCGCAGTCCAAAAAGGAACAGGAACCACAGCCTACGCGTGGTTCGTCTGGGACAAGAACGCGAGTGGGACGGAATTGAAGTGGTTCAAGCCGGGATACAAGGCTCGCTACTGCTCGTCATGATGCTGGAGATGAAGGCGCCCTGCGTCAGTGATTTCCAATCCGCGTCTTGGCCCTAAATGGATTGCGAATCCTTCGGCAATGATATTCCCAGCCGCAGTTTTGTGCGAAACCATGTTGCGAACGATTTGGCTGAAATGCGTATCATGACGGCCCTCGAGGATTTCAGCGTCTTCGCCCGACAGGTTGAACAACGTCTCAAGTTCCAAAATCAGCCGGCTCGTCGTCATGCGACCGTTCGGCTGCGACGCCAATTTGCGGAATGTCGGAATAAGTAGGTCAGCCTCCGAAACACGATTAGGTTTCTTCGCCATGGCAATTCCCTCCCAACGCGGGGAATTTATTACAAAGACGGGGGGTGGGCGAGTCCCTTATGGTGCGCGAGGTCGTTTCATTTTTCGGGTCCTCGTTCGAACAGCACTGGTCCCCCTTCTCTGGGTTACGGGGTTACTGGGACGCGATACACATTGCACGATCTTTGCGATCTTTGGATCTTTGAGGCGAATGGGTAGGGAATTGCGTATCACGTCCCCGTGACCACGTCCCCGTGACCCTCTCACGTTGCTTGACGGCACTCCTTAGGCGCATATGCTTCCGGCAGTCTCCGCCAGATTCGAACGGCGTGCTTTTGGAAGGCTTTCGACAATGGCAAGGCGGCTCGCCCTTTTTCTCGACGGCACCACCGACACTGAAGCGGGAAACACCCAGGGCTGTTCAGTTCTCATGTTAAGTGGGGCATTTTGAGCACGAAGTTGAGATCGAGGGCGGCGCGCCATCGGGTGTTGCGGACGTTTACGGCGCCATCGGCTCTGATCAAGTTGTAGGCGAACGATCGCAGGCGGGCGGCGATGTCCGGGTTCTTTCGAATGCGGGAAGCGTCCTCGGCGAAGGCGGTGTCGCGCACGTAGTGGCTGCCATTTTCGATGCGCCAATGAGCGCGAATCCATTCGTTCCAGCGCTCGGGCGGCTGACCGGCGGCGGACGAAACCCAGAAGACGGTCTCGCAGGTTTGCCGACACAGTCCGGTCTTAGGGTCGCGTTTGCAGACCGTGCGCTCGAGTTGCAGCACGGTGTTGATGAGGCCCTCCCACGACGAACCGCGAAACCATGCCTTGGCCGGAAACACCGTCAATTCGCGGCTTTCCCAACGATTGCGGCCTGCGGCCTTGCTCGTGTCGGCGCCGATCGGCTTTCGCCCCGCGGTTCCCAGTTCGAGCCTGCGGCGCAAACCCGGTTGGTTGTCCTTGACCTGGACAAGCAGGTGATTGCCCGAGGCGATCACGCGCTCGAACGATTTTTTTGGGCGTGTTCGGCGTCGAGCGTGAACACGCAACCCTTCAAGCCGAGCGCCTCGATCAGTTCTGGCGCAGCCGGAATCTCGTTGCTCTTCTCGTCGACCATCAGATGGCCGAGCACAATCTGATCGGCTTGCCGCAACGCCGACATCATGTGCGCCGCCTTACGGTCGCTGAAGGCGTCGAAACTGCCGCGCAGGGTTTTGCCGTCGATGGCGATCGCAACCCATTCGTCCGAGGCAGGCGGCGTCGAAATCGCCGACGCATGCCGCCGAAACGCGGTCTCCAACGCGGCCGGATCGACGCCTTGAATGATCAACCGCAATCCGGTGTAGGAGGGCGAACAGGGCAGTCGCAGGCCAAACGCTTCGTTCAGTCGCTGCAAATGCACGCGAATGAATTCATGCATTTGCCGGTAGGAATTGGCCCCCGCAACCATGCCGAGAATGGCGTAGAGCAACACGGTCGCCAGATCGAAACGCTTGCCCTCGGCGCGCCGCCGGTCCGGGATCGAACGCAAAATCTCCAACAGTGAGGCCTGCATGCGGCAACCTCCGATTCGGGTTGCCACGCATAGATTCATACTTTTCCCGCTTCGGGAATCCCAAATCGCCCCTCAAAGTTCAGAGAACTGAACAGCCCTGGGGAAACACCAATGTATGGCGGCTCAAATCACTTTGCGCCTTGCACGGATCAGACCACGCCGAGCAGAAAATATTCTACAGTGTAGGGGTCGGCACAGCTCGGGATGAGAGGTTTCGCGGCGGCGCATTTGGTTTCGGAATTGACGATGTTGTTGTAGCGGCCTACCTCTGGCTGGAAGAAAACTACGAAGGTGGGGATGAGGTCTTTGTTTTAGGCTTCAGCCGCAGTGCCTACACTGCTAGGAGCTTGGCAGGCCTTGTCTCGCGATGCGGCCTGATCAGCCTTGGCGCTCCATTGAGCGTTAAGCAGTTATATGACCGCTACCGCCGCGGCAATGACGTCAAGACGATACGGGGGCTATTGGAAGTCCAGGATAGATCCGGGTTCGACACTGAAGAGCGTTGGATCGTGCAGTACTGCCTGCCAATCGATATTAAGTTCATTGGGGTTTGGGACACTGTAGCCGCCCTCGCCAACGACGTACATCTGACGGCCCTAACAGGGGGCGACCACCTCTTCCTCGACGCTAACCTACGAAAATCAGAGCGGCACGCCTATCACGCGTTGGCGATCGACGAGGATAGAAAAGTATACGACGCGACCCTGTTCACGATCTACGCCGACAAAACCCAGCCATTCACTCAGCCTCGCAATATTGGCGACGTCGAGCAGCCCTGGTTCTGCGGTTCGCATGGTGATGTGGGCGGCGGAAACTACAGCGACCTTGTCGCGCAGATTCCCCTTAAATGGCTCATGTCCAAGGCCAAGTTGCATGGTCTGACCTTCCGCCAGGACATCTCGGTTGATTCTGGCGCCTATGCGGCTGCGCTCTACGACTCCTTCGACGATCGAGACGTGCCGGACGTTTTACAAAAGGTCTTCCTGCAACGCGGCGCACGGTATTGGCGCGAAATCGATCGGGCACCGGAGCCGCGGACCCAAACAAATGTCCATACCATCAACGAGTCCATCGACAAATCGGTGTTTGAGCGTTGCCGGGCCGACCCGAAGTATCGGCCCCAGAATTTAGCCAACTGGGCGCAGAAGCACGGAATAACGTTGACCAACGTCATGACGTCGATTCGGGCCGACGATCCGTCAACTATCGTTCCGGACTGACACGCTCGGTTACGGGCGGTTACGGGGACGTGATACACATTGCACGACCTCTGCGATCTTTGGATCTTTGAGGCGAATGGATAGGGAATTGCGTATCATGTCCCTGTGACCACCCGTGACCAAAGAACATAAAAAGGGGGCGCAAAATGCCGTGGGCGCAGGAAAATATGAGTTTGGTAGAATTGGCAAGCAGCATGGGAAACGCGCAGCCAGGATCAGTCCAGCACACGATGGCATCGGCAGAATTTATGAGACGGCAGACGATCGCTCAGGTGCGGGCCACTCGCTATATGTTGTGGTCCGTGATCGCAATCGCAATCACTTCCGGCGTCAACGCCATCTTCGCGTTTCTGATTTGGTATGCGCCGAGGATACCGCATTAGGAAATTCAAACGGACCCACTACCCCGTCCTCCCCTTCTCTGGCCTCCGCCCCCCGTCCATGCTATGCGGCGCCCAGCTCCGGGCGGACGCTTGGCGTTCGTCCGCAACACCTTCTTCGGAACCGCCGCCCATGCCCGACGCCGCGCTCGCCAAGCCGATTCGCTCCAATTCGTTCTTTTCCGCTTCCCTCGCCGACGCCGATCCCGAAATCGCGCGCGCGGTCGAGCTCGAACTCGGCCGCCAGCGCGACGAGATCGAGCTGATCGCCTCGGAGAACATCGTCTCGCGCGCGGTTCTCGAGGCGCAGGGCTCGGTGATGACCAACAAATACGCGGAAGGGTATCCCGGCCGGCGCTATTACGGCGGCTGCCAGTTCGTCGACATCGCGGAAAATTTGGCGATCGAGCGCGCCTGCAAGCTGTTCTCCTGCCGCTTCGCCAACGTCCAGCCGAATTCCGGCAGCCAAGCCAATCAGGCCGTGTTCATGGCGCTGATGCAGCCCGGCGATGTCTTCATGGGGCTCGACCTGGCGGCGGGCGGGCATCTCACCCACGGCTCGCCGGTGAACATGTCCGGCCGCTGGTTCAAGCCGGTCGCCTACGGCGTCGATCGTAAGACGCATCGCGTCGACATGGACCAGGTCGAGACGCTGGCGCGCGAACATCGGCCGAAGCTGATCATCGCCGGCGGTTCGGCCTATGCGCGCCACTGGGATTTCGAGCGCTTCCGCGCCATCTGCGACGCAGTCGGCGCCGCTTTCGTCGTCGACATGGCGCATTTCGCCGGGCTGGTGGCGGGCGGCGCGCACCCTTCGCCGTTCCCGCACGCCCACGTCGTCACCACCACGACGCACAAGACGCTGCGCGGCCCGCGCGGCGGCATGATCCTGACCAACGACGAGGACCTCGCCAAGAAGATCAATTCGGCGATCTTTCCCGGCCTGCAAGGCGGCCCGCTGATGCACGTCATCGCCGCCAAGGCGGTGGCGCTGCACGAGGCGCTGACGCCCGAGTTCAAGAACTACGCCCACGCGGTGGTCGCCAACGCCAAGGCGCTCGCGGCGCCGATTCTTTCCGCCGGCTACGCGCTGGTGACCGGGGGCACCGACAATCACCTGATGCTGGTCGATCTGAGGCCCAAGGGCCTGACCGGCAAGGCGGCGGAGGTCGCGCTCGGGCGCGCGCGGATTGCGTGCAACAAGAACGGCGTTCCCTTCGATACGCAAAAGCCGACGGTGACCTCAGGGATTCGGCTCGGCTCGCCGGCGGCGACCTCGCGCGGGTTCGGCGTCGCCGAATTCAAAAAAGTGGGCGAATTGATCGTCGAGACGCTCGATGGGCTGGCGGCGCAGGGCGAATCGGGGAATGCTGCGACGGAAGCGCGGGTGCGCGAAGGCGTCGCCGAGCTGACGCGGCGATTTCCCATCTATTGACGCCCGCCGTCGCGCCGCGATTTTTGAGAGGGGGTCGGTCCGATGCGGTGCCCCTATTGCGGCGCGCTCGACACACAGGTCAAGGATTCGCGGCCGACCGACGACGCGTCTTCGATCCGCCGCCGGCGCATCTGCTCGGATTGCGGCGGCCGCTTCACCACCTTCGAGCGCGTGCAGTTGCGCGACCTGACCGTGATCAAGAAGAACGGCCGTCGCGCGCCGTTCGACCGCGACAAGCTCTTTCGCTCGGTCGAAGTCGCGCTGCGCAAGCGCGCCGTCTCCGCCGAACGCGTCGAGCGGATGATCAACGGCATCGTGCGGCAATTGGAGAGCCAGGGCGACGCCGACATTCCGACCCAGCGCATCGGCGAGCTGGTGATGGAGGGGCTCAAGGGCCTCGACGACGTCGCCTACGTGCGCTTCGCCTCGGTCTATCGCAATTTCCGCGAAGCGCGCGACTTCAACACGATCGTCGGCGAATTGGAGGCCGCGCCCGAACCGCCGTCGCCGGCGGAGGCCGCGCCGCGGCGAACGCGCGATCCCGCGCCATGAGCGCGCCGCCGGGTGCCGGGGAGGACGAGCGCTGGATGGCCGCCGCGCTCCGCTACGGACGACGCAGCCTGGGGCTGGCGGCGCCCAACCCTTCGGTCGGCGCGCTGATCGTGCGCGACGGCGCGCTGGTCGGGCGCGGCGTCACCGCGCCGGGCGGACGCCCGCACGCCGAACGCCTCGCCATCGACCAGGCGGGCGAGGCGGCGCGCGGCGCGACGCTCTACGTGACGCTGGAGCCCTGTTCGCACTTCGGCGCGACGCCGCCTTGCGCCGACGCGATCGTCGCGGCGGGAATTGCGCGCGTCGTCTGCGCGCTCGAAGACCCCGACCGCCGCGTCGCCGGGCAGGGCCTGGCGCGGCTGCGCGCGGCGGGAATCGCCTTGAGCGTCGGACAGGGAGCGGAGACCGCGCGGCGCGATCATCGCGGCCACATCCTGCGCGTCGCCGAAGGCCGGCCGATGGTCACGCTCAAGCTCGCGCAGACCGCCGACGGGTTCGCGGCCGGCGACGAGCACGACGCGCGCCTCGCGATCACCGGCGAAGCGGCCAATCTGCGCGTGCAGGCGATGCGCTCGCTGCACGAGGCGATCATGGTCGGCGTCGGCACGGCGCGCGACGACGATCCGCTGATGACGGTGCGCTTGCCCGGCCTCGACGCGCGGCCGCTGCGGGTGATCCTTGATTCGCACCTCGGCCTGTCGCCGCGATCGCGCCTCGGCGCGACGGCGCGCGAATTCCCGACGCTGGCGATCGCGACGCGCTCGGCGGCCAAGGAGCGCGAAGCGGCGTTGACGGCCAAAGGCGTCGAAGTCGCGCGCGTCGACGCCGATGCTTCGGGCCGCGTCGATCTCGGCGAAGCGTTGCGGCTGCTGGCGCGGCGCGGCCTGACGCGGGTGTTCAGCGAAGGGGGCCCGCGCGTCGGCGCGCGGCTGGTCGCGCTCGGGCTCGCCGACGAGGTCGTGCTGCTGACGGCGCTGAAGCCTTTGGCGAGGCCCGGCCTAGCCGCGCTCGACCCGAAGGCGATCGCCGTCCTGAACGATCCCGCGCGCTATCGCGAAATCGAGGCCGCCGCCTACGGCGCCGACTTTTTGCGGCGCCTGGAGCGGCTGAGTTGACCCGAGGCAAAGCTTCAAGAAGGGCGTGCGATGTTTACAGGCCTGATCAGCGACGTCGGCGAAGTCCTTGAAATCGAGGACGCCGGCCAAATGCGCCGTTTCCGCGTCGCCTGCCATTATCCGACGGCCTCGGTTCCGGTCGGCGCGTCGATCGCGCACGCCGGCGTCTGCCTGACGGTGGTCGACGTCGCGCCGCTCGGCGATCGAACGCGAATCTCGGTCGACGTCGGCGCGGAGACGCTGGCGGTGACGACGCTGGCGGCGTGGCGGGCAGGGGACAAAGTCAATCTGGAGCGCTCGTTGCGCCTCGGCGACGAACTCGGCGGGCACATGGTCTCCGGCCACGTCGACGGCGTGGCGGAGATTGTCTCGCGCCGCGACTTCGATCGTATGGCGCATTTCGCCTTTCGCGCCCCCGCGCCGCTCGCCAAGTTCATCGCCGTGAAAGGGTCGGTGGCGCTCGACGGGACTTCGCTCACCGTCAACGCCGTCATGGGCGAAGCGTTCGAGATTCTGCTCATCCCCCATACGCTGGCGGTGACGACTTGGGGCGAGCGCAAGCGGGGCGACCGAGTCAATATCGAGGTCGACCAGATGGCGCGCTACGCGGCGCGGCTGATCGAGGCGCGGGACGGTTCCGCTTCGCCGTGAGCGACGCGTCGCTTCACCGTCCCAAGGTCGGCGCGATTCCCTCGCGCATGACGAAACGGCGCAGCGGGCCGATCGCGCCGAGCGCCGCGAGGCCGACGCCGCGGGCGGCGTCGATCGGCGCGAACGGAACGACGAGCGAGCGGTTCAAGGCGTCGACCGCAAACGCCCGCGCCGCGACGTCCGGGCCGCGCCGGCGGCGATAACGCTGCAGCGCGGCCTCGCCGCCGATGTCTTCGCGCTTCGCCGCGGCCTCTTGCGCCGCCTCGAGGAGGCCCTCGACGTCGCGTAAGCCCAGATTGAGCCCTTGCGCGCCGATCGGAGGAAGGATGTGCGCGGCGTCGCCGACCAGCGCGAGCCGCGTCGCGACGAGCCGGCTCACGCTCTGGCGCGCCATCGCGAAGACGCCGCGTTCGCCTTCGATGCGCATGGCGCCGAGCAGCGATCGGGCCTGCTCCTCGATCTCGCCAGCGAGCGCGTCGTCGTCGAGCGCGGCGCGGCGCGCCGCCTCGGCGTGGGACATGACCCAGACCAGACTGGAGCGCGCTTGGCCGCCCGGCGCCGCAGGCAGGGGGACCAGGGTGAACGGCCCCTGCCGGGTATGAAATTCGGTCGAACAGTCCTGGTGCGGGCGCGAATGGGCGACGATGACGGTCAGCGCGCTCTGGGGATAGAAATGCGTCCGCGCGTCGAGGCCGGCGGCCTTGCGCGCGCTCGAGCCGCGTCCGTCCGCCCCGACGACGAGCCGCGCGCGGAGAGTCCGTCCGTCGGCGAGACCGAGCAGAGCGCGCTCGGGCGCGAAATCGAAGGCCGCGACTCTCGCCTCGACGCGCCGAAGGCCGGGCGTCGCGTCGGCGGCCTCGGCGAGGGCGGCGGCCAGAGCCGCGTTCTCGACGTTCCAGCCGAACGCGTCGAGGCCGATCTCCTCGGCGCGGAATTCGATCGGCCGCGACGGGAACAGCGAGCCCGTGTCGTCGATGATCCTGAGCGCGCGCAGCGGCGCGCCGAGAATTTGGACTTCGCGCCAGACGTCGAGACTCTCGAGGAACGCGATCGAGCGGTCGAGCAGGGCCACGGTGCGGCCCTGGCCGAGCCGGTCGGCCGCGCCGCAGCAGACGACCGAGAAGCCCGCCCGGGCGAAGCCGATCGCGGCGACGAAGCCGGCCAATCCGGCGCCGACGACGACAACGTCGCAGCGCTCGACGTCCCCTGAGAGCGAAACCGCCATTGCCCTATCCTGGCATGCGTGCTTTCTGGCTGTCCAGACGAACGCCGGACGATTTGGGGCGCCGGCGGGCGGCGCGGTCGGCGTGCGGGGATCGCCTCCGCTCGCCTTCGGCCCGAAGAGCCGGGAGAGGCCATGACGATCGAGGCGAGGGGGATATCGGCTCGGCGGGCGGCGGCGCTTTCCGTTCACCTGCTGACCGCGTCCGGCGGCGCGGTCGGGTTGCTCGCGCTCGAGGCGGCGTTCGAGCGCGATTTCGCCGCGTGCTTCGCCTGGCTCGGCCTGGCGCTGGCGATCGACGGCGTCGACGGGACCCTGGCTCGCGCCGCGCGGGTCGGCGAATCGGCGCCGTCGATCGACGGCGTCATTCTCGATCTGGTCGTCGACTATCTGACTTATGTGATTGCGCCCGTGGCGGCGCTGTGGCGCTCGGACCTGATGCCGACGCCGGCGGCGTTGTGGCTGGGGCTGCTGGTCGCCGTCGCCTCGGCGCTGTATTTCGCCGAGACCCGGATGAAGACGGGGGATCATTGGATTCGCGGTTTTCCCGCGCTGTGGAACGTCTTCGCGTTCTACCTCTTCGTCCTGCGGCCGCCGTGGGCGGTCGACGCCGCGCTGACGCTTGTCGCGACCGCGATGATGTTCGCGCCGGTGACGTTCGTTCATCCCCTGCGGGTGGCGAAATGGCGCGCGGCGACCATCGCGGCGACGGGCGCGTGGTTCGCTCTGGCCGGCGACGCGATTCTCGCCGGGCTGCAGCCGCAACTCTGGGTGAAGGTCGGGTTGGTCGCGATCGCGGCCTATTTCCTCGCCTTGCCGCTGCTTCGCCATTCGCTCTGGCCGCACGAGTGAGCCGCTCTCCCGTCGCGCCAAATGGCGCCTTGCGGCGGCGCGGCGAAACTTGCTATAGCGCGTCGCCGCGACGCGCGACCGCTGCGGCTCGGCCTCGTGGCGGAGTGGCTACGCAGAGGACTGCAAATCCTCGCACCCCGGTTCGATTCCGGGCGAGGCCTCCATGACCTGATCCGTCGGGGCGATGGCGGCGCGCCATGGCTGGCGGCCCATGAGGGCGACTCCCAATGGCTTCGACTCTTTCGACGCAAGCTTCGATCGAGCGGCGCCGCCGCATGGTCGACGGGCAATTGCGCGTCGGCGGCGTCACCGACCTCGCCCTGCTGGCGGCGTTTCTCGACACGCCGCGCGAAGCGTTCGTCGCGCCGGCGCAGGCGGGGCTCGCCTATCTCGATGGCGACCAGCCGGCGCTGGGTTCGAGCCGCCGCCGCTTGCTGGCGCCGCTGACCCTGGCCCGCCTGCTGCAGGCCGCCATGGTCGCGCCGGGCGACCGGGCGCTCGACGTCGCCGGCGGCTCGGGATACAGCGCGGCGATTCTGAGCCGATTGGGCGCGAGCGTCGTCGCGCTCGAATCCGACGCCGGAGCGGCTGCGGCCGCCCGGCGCGCGCTCGCCGGCTGCGCGGGAATCGAGGTCGTCGAGGGCGATCTCGCCGCGGGCGCCGCGGGCCGCGGGCCGTTCGACGTCATTCTCCTCAACGGCGCCTATGAGAGCCGGCCGGACGCCTTGATCGCGCAACTCGCCGACGGCGGCCGCCTGGTCGGCGTCGAGGCCCGATCCGGGGCTCAAGAGGCGATCCTGGTGGAAAGATCGGCGGCCGGGATCAGTCGGCGCGCGCTGTTCGAAACGCGCGCGGCCGCGATCGAGGCGTTTCGCCGCGCGCCGAGCTTCGCGTTCTGACGGGAGAGCGTCAGGGGCTGTTCATTCGCCGGCCTGGTGATAATGTGATCCGCGCGGCCGCGGCCTATCGGGCGGCTCATGCGTCCGCGCCTCGGGGGCGATCTCGGGGAGGTGTCGCATGTTTGTGACGCGGGGTTGAAAACTTTGTCGTTTTGCGTCTCCAATCGACGCGGGAGGTAGCCGACCGCGGCCAATTGCTTGTAAGAGTGTACAGTGGCGGCGTTCTCGACGACGCGTGTCCGCGCGCGCTTGCGCGGGCCGGTATTCCGCGGGTTGAGGCCGGGGTTGTCGAAAGATCGATTTGGCGTCGCGTTTGCGGGCGTCCCACAGAGGGTGCGATGGGCGGTTTTCAGGGTTTGACGAGGCGTCGCCTTTCGCGCCGGAATTGGCGCCGCGGGGCGGCGGCGGCGGCGATTTGCGCGGCCCTGTTGGCGCCGGCGGCGAGGGCCGAAACGATCGGCGGCGCCCTGGCCAAGGCCTATCTCAACAACCCCGACATCAATCAGCAGCGCGCCGCGGTGCGCGCGGCGGACGAAAACATCCCCAAGGCCAACGCCGGCTATCTGCCGACCGTTTCGGCCGAGGGCGACGCCGCCGTCGAGCAGTTTGAGGCCCAGGGCATCCCGGGTTACAACGGGGACGTCACCAGCCATCCCCGCGGCTACGGCCTCACCGTCACGCAAAACTTGTGGAACGGCGACCGCACCGGCAATTCGGTGCGCCAGGCCGAATCCGGCGTGCTGGGGGCGCGCGAACAACTGCGTTTCACCGAACAGAACGTGCTGCTCAGCGCGGTCACCTATTACATGGACGTCCTCAGGGACACGGCGATCCTCGGCCTCGACCGCAACAACGTCGAGGTTCTGCAGGAGCAGCTTCGCCAGACGCAGGATCGTTTCAACGTCGGCGAGGTCACCCGCACCGACGTGGCGCAAGCCGAAGCGAGCCTGGCCGGCGCGCGCGCGACGGCGCTGACCGCGCAATCGAACCTGCAAGCGTCCCTCGCCAACTATCGCCAGGCCATCGGCGACGAGCCGAAGAGCCTCGCGCCGGTCGCGCCGGTGGTCAATCCGTTGCCGAAGTCCTTGCCCGAAGCGGTGGCGATTTCGCAGCTGGAGCATCCGGCGATCGTGGCGATGCTGCACGGCGTCGACGCCGCGGCGCTCGCGGTGAAAGTCAGCGAAGGCCAGCTCTACCCGACCGTCAGCCTCACCGGCCAATTGTCGAAGCGCTACGACCTCAACGACCTCCCCGGCAACTCGGCCATTCAGGCGCAGCTGATGGGACAAATCACGGTCCCGATTTACGAAGGCGGCGCGGTCTACGCCGCCACGCGCCAAGCCAAGGAACAGCTCGGCCAACAGGAGCTGCAAACCGACTTGCAGCGCGACAAGGTGCGCGCGGCGGTGGTCGCCGCCTGGGGCGCCAACCAGAATTCGCTCGGCATCTTGCGCGCCGCCAAATCGCAGGTCGAAGCCTCCGAGGTTGCGCTCGCCGGCGTGCGCGAGGAGGCCAAGGTCGGCCAGCGGACGACGCTCGACGTCCTCAACGCCCAGCAAGCGCTGTTGAGCGCGCGCGTCCAATTGGTGACCGCCCAGCACGATCAGGTCGTCAATTCCTATACGCTGCTTTCCGCGGTCGGCCGCCTGTCGATCCCGACTTTGGGGCTGGCGGTTGCAGAATACGATCCGCGGGTGCATTTCGACCAAGTCAAGAACAAGTGGATCGGTCTAAGCACGCCCGACGGCAAGTGACGCGATCGTTCGGGCCGAAGCAGGCCTGACGCGAATTCGCCGCCAAATTGACCGCGAAGCTTGCGTCGACGGAGCGAAGAGGGCAATTTCGGTGCGCGGCGGAGATGCGGCGCGGGAGGCCAAGACGATGAACGCAGCCGATTCGAATGCGGGCGAACGCGATCTCGACGCGCTGCGCCACGCGCAGCGAGCGCACGAACCCTCGATGGAGGAAATCCTCGCCTCGATTCGCTCCATTATCGCCGACGATCGCGAGGCGGCGGCGGCCAGGCCGGAGCCGGTCAAGCCGACGCCCACGCCCGCGGGCCCGCAGATCGTCTATTCCAAGGACAAGGACGCGGCGACGCCGGCCCGCGCCGGCTATGAACCGCTGGCGCGCCCGCACGCGGCGCCGGCCCCCGTCCAGCCCGCGGCGCCGAAAGTCGTCTGGACGCAGCCGGCGGCCGAACCCGTCGCGCTCGCGCCTCCCCCGGAGGCCCCGCCGGCGGAGGAGCCGCTGGTTTCCGCCGAGACCAATCACGCCGTTTCGGCCGCGTTCGACGCGCTGTCGGCGAGTCTGGCGCTGCAGAGCGCGGACCTCGCCGAGAACATGACGCGCGAAATCCTGCGCCCGATGCTCAAGGCTTGGCTCGACGAGCACCTGCCGAGCTTGGTGGAACGGCTCGTGCGCGCCGAAATCCAGCGCGTGGCGCGCGGCGAACGCTGACGCCTCCGTTCGGGCCGGCGGCGCGCTTCCGCCGTTGACTTTCGCGCCCGCGCTGGCATTAAGCGGACGCGGCCGTCGCCGGGCTTTCGCAAGGGATCTTCCGCCTTCGCGGGCGGCCTTTCAGGCGCGCCACGATCCTTAACCCGCCGAGGCGCGGCCGCTCCGCGCTCGGCCCGAGCCATGCCGGGCGTCGCCAGATGATGGAAAAGTCGTTCCAAGCCGCCGAAGTCGAAAAGCGCGTCGCCGAGCGCTGGGAAGCGGAGGGCGCCTTCCGCGCCGGCCGCGCCGAGCGCGCGGGCGCGGAACCCTTTTGCGTCGTCATTCCGCCGCCCAACGTCACCGGCGCCTTGCACATGGGCCACGCGCTCAACAACACGCTGCAGGACATCCTATGTCGCTACCACCGCATGAACGGCAGGGACGTGCTCTGGCAGCCCGGCACCGACCACGCGGGGATCGCGACGCAGATGGTGGTCGAGCGCCAATTGATGGAGCGCAAGGAGGCCGACCGGCGCACGCTGGGGCGCGAGGCGTTCGTCGCGCGGGTGTGGGAGTGGAAGGCCGAATCCGGCGGCGCCATCGTCGCCCAGCTCAAGCGCCTGGGCGCCTCGTGCGACTGGAGCCGCGAGCGCTTCACCCTCGACGAAGGCCTGTCGAAGGCGGTCGCCAAGGTGTTCGTGCAACTCCACCGCGAGGGGCTCGTTTACAAGGCCAAGCGCCTGGTCAACTGGGACCCGAAGTTCCAGACCGCGATTTCCGACCTCGAGGTGGTTCAGGTCGAGTGCAAGGGGTCCTTCAAATGGTCGCGCGCCGACGGCGCGCCGCCCGACGACGCCGCGCTCGCCAAGGCGTTCGCCAAGAATCCCAACGGCCTTCTCTATTACTTCGACTATCCCGTCGTCGACGCGTCGGGGGCGGAGACCGGCGAGCCCGTGACCGTGGCGACGACGCGGCCGGAGACGATGCTCGGCGACAGCGCGGTCGCCGTGCATCCCGACGATCCGCGCTTTCAGCATCTGGTCGGCAAGAACGTTCGCCTGCCGCTGGTCGGGCGGTTGATGCGAATCGTCGCCGACTCCTATTCCGATCCGGAAAAGGGCACGGGCGCGGTCAAGATCACCCCCGCGCACGACTTCAACGATTTTGAAGTGGGCCGTCGTCACGAAGCCGAAGGAGCGCGCCCGATCAATATCTTGGACGGCGAAGCTCGCGTTTGGCTGAAAGGCAACCTGGAGTTTTTCGACGGCCTCGAGGCGGGCGATCACGAACTGGCGCGGCTGATCGCCGCAGTCGACGGGGTCGACCGCTTCGAGGCGCGCAAGCGCATCGTCGCGCTGATGGCCGCCGAGGGGCGATTGCAAAAAATCGAGCCCCACGCGCACACGGTTCCCCACGGCGATCGCTCCAACGCCGTCATCGAGCCCTGGCTCACTGACCAATGGTACGTCGACGCCAAGACGCTGGCGCAGCCCGCGCTCGCCGCGGTGCGCGAGGGCAAGACCCAGTTCGTGCCGAAGAACTGGGAAAAGACCTATTTCGAGTGGCTGGAGAACATTCAACCGTGGTGCGTGTCGCGGCAGCTTTGGTGGGGCCATCAGATTCCGGCTTGGTATGGGCCCAAGCTTGACGAGCAAGGTTGTGAAATTACAGGCGTGCTTGAGACCTTTGTGGCCGAAACGCCCGCGGATGCGGTTCGTTTGGCGCGAGAGATTTATGCCAAGTTTGGCGTCGTCAACGTCGACCTCGAAAGTTCGCGTGACCACACAGGAGCCCCGACCGTCGGGGGCGTTCGTGACCTTTCAGGAAAGCTTCGAGTTGACGAGATCTACATTGCCCGCGATCCTGACGTCCTCGACACCTGGTTCTCTTCGGCGCTGTGGCCGTTCTCGACGCTCGGCTGGCCCGAGGCGACGCGGGAGCTGAAGCGCTTCTATCCCACCAACGTCCTGATCACCGGGTTCGACATCATTTTCTTTTGGGTCGCCCGGATGATGATGATGGGTCTTCATTTCCAACATGAAGTCCCGTTCCGCGACGTCTACATCCATGCGCTGGTTCGCGACGAGAAGGGCGCGAAAATGTCGAAGTCGAAGGGGAACGTCATCGATCCCCTCGAACTCATCGACCGCTTCGGCGCCGACTCGCTGCGCTTTACGCTCGCCGCGATGGCGGCGCAGGGGCGGGACATCAAGCTGTCGGAGAGCCGCGTCGAGGGCTACCGCAACTTCGCCACCAAGCTGTGGAACGCCTCGCGCTTCGCCGAGATCAACGGCTGCGAGCGCGTCGCCGGCTTCGAGCCCAAGTCGACGCGCGAGCCGCTCAACCGCTGGATTCTCGGCGAGGCCGCCAAGGCGGTCGCCGAGGCCAGCGCCGCGATCGAATCCTACCGTTTCAACGACGCGGCCAACGCGGCCTACCGCTTCGTCTGGAGCGTGTTCTGCGACTGGTGCCTGGAGCTCGCCAAACCGGTGCTGCAGGGCGGCGAGGACGGGCCGGCGAGGGCGGAGACCCGGGCGACGATCGCCTGGGTCCTGGACTGCGCCTACGCCCTGCTGCACCCCTTCATGCCTTTCCTCACCGAGGAGCTGTGGGCGATCAAGGGGGAAGCGGGGCCGCCGCGCTCGGGGGTCCTCGCGCTCGGGCCGTGGCCGAGCGCCGATTTTCCCGTCGACAAGGCGGCGGAGGAGGAACTCGGCTGGGTCGTCGACCTCATCGGCGAGATTCGTTCGGTGCGCTCGGAGATGGGCGTCCCGCCCGCCGCGCTGCCGCCGCTGACGCTGGTCCAGGCGAGCGCTTCGATCGCCGGGCACGCGCGCCGGTGGGCGGAAACGATCAAGCGTCTGGCGCGCGTCGCCGATGTCGTCCTCGCCGACGCGGCCCCTGGCGGCTCGCTGCAAATCGTCGTGCGCGGCGCGCTCGCGGCGCTGCCGGTGGCGGGCATTCTCGACGTCGCGGCGGAGCAGGCGCGGCTGGCCAAGGAGATCGCCAAAGAGCAAGGAGAGGTCGCCAAAGTCGACGCCAAGCTCGCCAACGCCGATTTCGTCGCGCGCGCGCCGGAGGAGATCGTGGTCGAGAACCACGAGCGGCGCACAGCGGCGCTCGCGCGCATCGCCAAGATGGAGGCGGCGCGCGAACGGCTCGGCAGGATCTGACCGACGAGGCGCTCGCCTTAACCACGAACGTTGCAATTGAGCAACAGCCGCCAACCAAGTGGAATCCGCCGAGATTCCAACCGGATCGCGCCGCGATTGCGCCATAAACCCCGCGCTACTTCCATCCCCTGTCAGTGCGGCGAGGGATAAGGCCTCAAGGCGAGGCGGCCGAGGGGATCGTAGCGTCGGGCGGGCGGGCGAAGTCGGGGTCTGGATGCGCGCGTTGGTTTTCGCCAGGATTCGAGCAGCCCGCGTGGGACGGAGAGTTGCTTCGAGGCAAGCGATGCGCGTCCTCGCCTTGGCGCTCGCGATGGTCGGCGCGGCGCCGCTCGCCGCTTTCGCCCTCGACAGCTCCAAGACCAGCAGCTCCGGCAAGATCGTCGTGCAGACCTTCACCAGCGCGCAGCAGGCGTTGCAGGCCGGCGTCCACGATTTGGCGGCGGGCGACCCGCAATCCTCGGTCGAGGCTCTGACCTACGCCGCCGACGGCGGCGAAGCGCTCGCGCAGTGGAAGCTCGGCAGCATGTACGCGCGCGGCGAGGGCGTGCCGCGCGACGACGCCAAGGCCTACGAATACTTCGAGCGGTTGGTCGAAAGCTACAACGAAGACGATCCCGACCGTCCCGACATCTCGGCGATCTCGAACGCCTTCGTTTCGGTCGGCGTCTATTGCCTCAACGGCATTCCCAACAGCGAAATCAAGGCCGATCCGGATCGCGCGCTGGAAATGTTCCAATACGCGGCGACCAATTTCGGCGATTCGGACGCCCAATACAATCTCGCGCGGATGTATATGGACGGCGCGGCGGGCTTGGCGCGCAACAACATGCGCGCCGCGCGCTGGCTGGCGCTGGCGGCCGACAAGGGCCATCATCCCGCGCAGGCGCTGCTCGGGCACTTGCTGTTCCTGGGCGAAGGCGTGCCGCGCCAAAGGGCCCGCGGCCTGATGTGGCTGACCCTGGCCAAGAACGGCGCGCAAGGCGCCAAGGACGATTGGATCCGCGATCTCCTCGCCAAGGACTTGGCCGCGGCGAGCGACGACGATCGGGAAGTCGCCATCGCTTACTTGAGCGCGCGCGGCGAGGGCCCGCGCGCGGCGACAGCGGCGGAGCCGAAGACGCGCGGCCTGGCCGCTGGCTTCGCGCCGCCGCCGCCGGCGCCGCGTCTATTCGCCGGCGCGCCGCCGCCCGACTTCGACTCGCCCGACGCCGAGCCGGCCCATTGAGCCGACCTTCCCCCCCGCCGCTCGTCGGCGCCGCGGCGTAGACAGACGCGGTCGCCCGCGCCGTCGCGTCGGCGAGGGCTCGGGCGATGCGATGGGCGAGAGGGCGACGAACGCCTTCACATGCCGGCGTGGGCGCGGCACTCGCTGAGGCGCGCGCGGCGATATTCGCGCTCCGCGTTGGCCTGTTCGTAGGAGACGCCGAGGCACCAGCCATAATGCTGACCGTAGTTGCGGTGCCAGCGATTGTTGAAGCCCTTGAAGCATCCGGGAATCGACATGTTGACGTCGACCTCGTGGACAGCCTGTTGGGCGTACTGGGCGCAGAAGGCGGGGTCGTCCGCCATCGAGGGCGCCGACAACGCCGCGAGACCAGCGCAGGCGGCGGCAAGAAACAAAAACGTCTTGATCATAGGGGCGTTCTCCTTGGACAATTCAGTTTTCCTCGGCGCGGCCAGCGGACGGGGCGGCGATGGTTTACGGTCCGCCGCCGTCTTGCGACTGACGCCGTCGGCCCGGCGCCTTCATCGGACGGGGCTCGCTCGGCGTTTGTCGCGAATTTTTCGGCCGGCGTCAATTTCGCCCGGCGTTTCGGCGGCGCTGGAATCGGCGAGGCCTCGGCTCAGCCTTTCGCGCCCGTCAGCAGCGACCGAGTCGCGCTCGTCAGGTCCTTCTGGCGCATCAGCGTCTCCCCGACGAGGAAAGCCTTGACGCCGGCGTCGGCCAGACGACGGCAATCGCCATGGCCGCCGATGCCGCTTTCCGCGACGACGATTCGGTCCGGGGGGACGAGCGGCATGAGCCGTTCGCAGACGGCGAGCGAAGTCTCGAAGGTGCGCAGGTCGCGGTTGTTGACGCCGATGAGCCGGCCCTCCAGCGTCAGCGCGCGTTCGAGTTCGCGCTCGTCGTGGGTCTCGATCAGCACGTCGAGCGCGAGGTCGTGCGCGGTCTTGTTCAACGTGCGCGCGGTTTCGTCGTCGACCGCTGCCATGATGATCAGGATGCAATCGGCGCCCCAGGCGCGCGCCTCGTAAACTTGATAGGGATCGAACAGGAAATCCTTGCGCAAGATCGGCAGCGGCGTGGCCGCGCGCGCCTCCATCAGATGCTGCGGCGCGCCCCTGAACGAAGGCGCGTCGGTGATCACGGAAAGACACGTCGCTCCGCCGGCCTGATAGCATCGGGCGATCTCCGCCGGCTCGAAATCGTCGCGGATGAGGCCCTTCGACGGGCTCGCCCGTTTGATCTCCGCGATCAGCGCGAAGCGGCCCGCTTCGATCGCCCGCTCCAGCGCCTTGACGAAGCCGCGCGGCGGCGACTGGTCGCGGATTTCGCGCTCCAGCGTCGCGCGCGGCACGCGGACTTTCGATTCCGTGATCTCGCGCCGCTTGTAGGCTTCGATCTTGCGCAGGATATCGTTCATGCCCGCAGTCGATCATGCATTGGAGAGCGTGACAAGCCGTTCCAGGACGCGCAGCGCCGCGCCGGACCGCAACGCCCCGTCGGCCATCGCGACGCCCTCGGCGAGTTCGCGCGCCTTGCCCGCCACCACCAGCGCTCCGGCCGCGTTGAAGGCGGCGATGTCGCGATAGGCGCCGCGCGCGCCCTCCAGCGCCGCGCGCAGCGCCGCGGCGTTGTGCGCGGGGTCGCCACCCTTGAGCGCCGCCAGATCGACACGCGCGAGGCTGACGCTCTCCGGCGTGACCTCGAAGGCGCGGATGGCGCCGTCCTTCAATTCGACGACCTTGGTGACGCCGGTCGTCGACATCTCGTCGAGCCCGTCGGCGCCGTGCGCGATCCACACCCGTTCGGAGCCGAGATTGCGCAGCACTTCCGCCATCGGCTCGAGCCACGCGGCGGAGAAGACGCCGATCAATTGCCGCTTGACGCCCGCCGGATTCGACAGAGGGCCGAGGAGATTGAAGATGGTGCGCGTAGCCAGCTCGACCCGCGTCGGGCCGACATGGCGCATCGCCGCGTGATGCGCAGGCGCCATCATGAAGCCGATTCCCGCCTCGCGGATGCAGCGCTCGACCGCCTCGGGGGCGATGCCGATCTTGACCCCGAGCGCGCTCAGGGTGTCCGCCGCGCCCGATTTCGACGACGCGGCGCGGTTGCCGTGCTTGGCGACCGGCACGCCGCAGGCGGCGACGATCAGGGCGGCGAGCGTCGAGACGTTGTAGGAGCCCGAGCCGTCGCCGCCAGTGCCGACGATGTCGATCGCCCCCTCGGGCGCGGCCACCCGCAGCATCTTGGCGCGCATCGCGCTGACCGCGCCGGTGATCTCCTCGACGGTTTCGCCGCGCACGCGCAGCGCCATCAGAAAACCGCCCATTTGCGAAGGCGTCACTTCGCCGGAGAGAATCGCGTCGAACGCGCCGGCGGCCTCGGCGCGCGAGAGCTGCGAGCCGGCGGCGACTTTGGCGATCAGCGGTTTGAAGGCTTCCATGCCCGGCTCTTCCCTCAGTACGTCTTGGCTTGGTTGAAAGCGCGCGCGAGCTCGAGGAAATTGCCGAGCATGGCGTGACCGTGCTCGCTCGCGATGCTCTCGGGATGGAACTGCACGCCATAGACGGGCAGGGCGCGGTGCGCGACCGCCATGATCAGGCCGTCGTCGCTCTCGGCGCTGACCTCCAGCTCTTCGGGCGCGCTTCTGCGCTCGACGACCAGCGAATGGTAGCGCGTCGCCTTGAAGGGGCCGTTGAGGCCGCGAAACAGGCCGCGCGCGTTGTGCGAAATGCGCGAGACCTTGCCGTGCATCGGCGCGGGCGCGCGCACCACTTTGCCGCCGAAGGCCTGGCCGATCGCCTGATGGCCGAGGCAGACGCCGAGGAGCGGCGTCGAAGCGCCGGCCTCGCGCACCAGCTCGAGGCAGATTCCCGCCTCGTTGGGCGTGCAGGGGCCGGGGGAGAGGACGATCGCGTCGGGCTCGCCGCCGAGCGCGTCGGCGACTGAAATCTCGTCGTTGCGCCAGACCGACACGTCGGCGCCGAGCTCGCCGAGATAATGGACGAGATTGAAGGTGAAGCTGTCGTAGTTGTCGATCAACGTAACGCGCATCGCGCCTCGTCTCCGGCCAGTCTCGTCTTTTCCATGGCCGCGCCGGCCGCGTCAAGCCGCGCGTGGTGCGTCGAGCCGCGCCGTCGTCGCGGCCGCGGCCGCGTCGGTTCGAGGGAGAATGGCCGTCCATGACCGCCGCCGAAGGCGGCGCGAGGAATGAAGCCGACGCGCGCTTCCGCTCGAGAAAGAGCGGGGCAGCGCGGCGTCACATTTTTGCCGCCGCCGGTCTGCCGAGGGGCTCGCCTTCTTGCGCGATGTCGCCGGCCAGAGCGCGGGCGAAACACGCGTAGCCCCGGTCATCCATGTGAAAGCCGTCGGGTGAAAGCGCGGCGCTCAAGGCGGCCGCGGATTTGGCCGCCCAAGCCTTCATCATCGCAAAACGCGAGAACACCGGAACATGCATGCGCGCGCCGACGTCGGCGATGACGGCGACGAACTGCTCAAATCGGGCGAGGTTCTTGACGCCGGGACAGAATTGCGGATCGACGAGAATCATCGGGACGCGCCGGGCGCGCGCGGCGAGGACGCCGGCTTCGAGGTTGGCGCGAAAGACGGCGGCGTCGACGCCCGCGACGGCGTCGTTGGTGCCGACCTGCCAAATGACCAGGTCGGGAGCGCCGTGCGCCAATTCGCCGCGCAGCCGCGCGAGCGTGGCCGCGCTCGTCTCGCCGCCGACGCCGGCGTTGCGCACTTCGGCGGCGACTCCCCATTGCGAAGACAGGTCGAGAGCCAATTGCGCGGGATAGGCGTTGGCCGGCGCGGAGGCGCCGACGCCGAGCGTCGAGGACGAGCCGATCGCCAGCAACCGCAACGGGCGCTGCGCTCCCCCCCGGCCGGCGAGCAGCCCCCCGGCGCCGTTGTCGACGAAGACGGAGGGCGCGGACGCCGGACAGGCGGGGCCCGGGGCGGCGGCGGGCGCTGCTATTGAGCCGGCGCCGACCGCGGCGAGCGCGCAAACAACCGGCGCATATCCGCTCCATAGCGAGCGACGGCCCCCAGCCCGTCGCGATGAGGCGATATTCGACATTCCCAATATCTCGCCAGGGCGAACAGCCCGCCGATGCAGGTGAGGATGTACACCGACTCGAGGCTCTTCTCCAAGCCTTCGGGCGCAATTCCTCCGAGCGCCGCCGTCGCCGCCTGACCCAGCGCGCTCAGCAGCGAGCCGGCGGCGAACGCCTCCAGGCTGTGCCGGCCGAGGCGTTGCAACTCCTGTCCGGCCTTCGTTTGCGCGAGATTCGTCAGGAAGGGCGCGGTTGCGATCACGTAAGCCAGCGCGAGAAAGTTGACGAGCCGGACGGCGCCGAGATTCTGTTTGCCGCCGTCGAGCCGTGCAAGAACCCCATCATGCAGGCCGGGAAGAAGGCCCAACCCATCGGTGACGACGATCGCGCCCGCCGCCGTCACGATCAGGCACGCCGCCTGAATGACGGGCGAACGACGCAAAGGCGCCTCGCGCCAGCGGATCGCCGCGACGACGCCGAGGGTGAAAACCAGCTGCCAGGCGAACGGATTGAAGAACCAGCCGCCCGGCTCGGGCCAGTTCGGCAAATGAATATCGAGCAGCCTGACCGCCAAATAGGCGCCGCCCGACGCGAAAACGGCCAGCAGCAGGTGGATCCGCGCCATGGCGAGGATCAGCGGCGAAAACGCCATCAGGACGACGTAGAGAGGCAGGATGTTGAAATAGCCGAGCTGGTGGCTGAGCAACGCCACGCCGATCGCGCCGCGCGCCGGCTCGCGAAAGACGACGGCGCGGCCGTGCGCCTCGATCAGCTCGTCGGGGCCGCCGAACCACCACAACAGGCCGAAAATCGCCACGGCGCCGAGCGTGAGGGCGAGGTGAAGGCCGTAAATGTGGCCCGCGCGGGCAAAGCATCGGCGCGTCGCCGCCGCCAAGCCCGAGGCCAGCGCCTTGCGGTAATAGGCCAAGCCGACGGATAGCCCGGAGAGAAAGACGAAGGCCTCGGCGCTGTCCGAAAGCGCGAAATTTCGCGGCGTCAGGCGTTCCAGAACGTTGCCGGGAATATGGTCGATCATGATCGCGACGAGGACAACGCCCCGCACGAAGTCGATGCCGACGATGCGCGCCTGGTTCGCCATGATGGGGCATAAACAAGAATTGCGCCACAGCGCCCGAGAGGGAGTTCCGATGACGCCCTCGCGATCGCGGTCGCGACGATGCGAGGGCCGCAGGCGTCTCGCGCCGTCGCCGCCCGGCGGGCTCGGCGGCCAGAGCCGCAATTTCACCCGCGCCTTTCACCCCCGCCCTTGCGCGCGGCGCTCCGCACGACGATGATGCGCCGTCGCGAGGGGCGCGAGGGGGCCGCGCGTGGCCGATATTTTTGTCAGCTACACCAGCAGCGACCGCGACTGGGCGCACTGGATCGGCGTCGAGCTGGGGAAGCTCGGTCATACGCCGCATCTTTGTGAATGGGAGATCGAGAAGGGCGAGGACATCTACGCCTGGATGGAGCAGCGCCACGACGCGGCGGACCACGTGCTGTGCGTGGTGTCGGACGAGTACCTGAAGGCGCCCTATTCGACGCTGGAGCGCAACGCCGCGCTCTGGCAGGCCGCCGAAAAGCGGCCCGGCTTCGTGCTGCTCGTCGCAGTGAAACCGTGCAAGCTGCCGACGCTCGCCGACCACATCCGCCGCTGCGAACTGTTCGGCGTCCCCGAGGACGCGGCGCGGCTGCGCTTTCGCCAGTTTATGGAGACCCCGGTCAAGCCCGAGGCGGTCGTATTTCCCGGCAAGGTCTTCGCTCTTTCCAACATCCCCGTCCGCGTGCCCGAGCACTTCCTCGGCCGCGACGACGCGCTCGAAGCGATCGACGCGGCGCTGAAGCGATACGAGGGCCGCGTCGCGATCACCGCGCTGCATGGTCTGCGCGGCGTCGGCAAGACGACGCTCGCAGCCACCTACGCCGAGCTGCATCGCGCGGAATATCGCGCGACCTGGTGGATTCGCGCGCAGACGGAATCGACGATGCGCGCCGATCTCGCCGCGCTCGGCGTGCGGCTGGGCTGGGTCGCGGCCGACGAAAAGGAGGAGCCGGCGCTGACGACGGTTCGCGAGCGGCTGCGTCACGAGGGCGAGGGGCTGCTGCTGATCTACGACAACACGATCGACGCGGCGAGCCTGAAGCCCCATCTGCCGCCGGGCGGCGCGGCCCGCGTGCTGGTGACCTCCAACGCCCACGCCTGGCGCGGAATCGCCGCTCCGGTCGAAATCCGCCTCTGGCCGAAGGAAATCGGCGCGGATTACCTGATCGCTCGCACGGGCCGCGAAAAAGAGCGCGCCGACGCCGAGGCGCTTTCCCAGGCGCTCGGCGGCCTGCCGCTTGCGCACGAACAGGCGGCGGCCTATTGCGAGCGGCTTGACGTTTCGCTCGCCGACTATCGCCAGCGCTTCGACGCCGCGCCGGCGCGCCTGCTCGACGGCGCGAAGGACGCGCCGATCGAACACAACGACGGCATGACTGTCGCCAAGTCCTTCGCCCTCGCCATCGACGAAGCCGCCAAGCTTCACCCCGCCGCCGAGCCGCTGATCGTCCACGCCGCGCTGCTGGCGCCGGAGCCGATACCGCTGTTCCTGATCAGCGAGGGGCGGGAAAAATTCAGCGAGCCGCTGGCGTCGTGGCTGGCGGAGGACGGGCTCGACGAGGCGGTGGCGGCGCTCAGGGCGTTCGCGCTGGTCGATCGCGAGACAATCGCGGACGAGCGCGAGCCAGCGATCGTGACGGAGACGATCCGGCTGCATCGGCTGGTGCGGGAGGTGGCGGCGGGGCGGAGCGTGGGGGAGGCGAGGGAGGAGGCGCGGAGGACTTGGATTGAGCTGGTGGCAAAGGTCTATCCGCGCACCGTCTGGGACGACCCGAGTGTCTGGCCGCGCGCGCGGCGGCTTGACGCGCTGGCGCTCGATGTGGTCGGACGTGCCACACCGCCGACCGGCTTGGAAACGACGGCGAGCGGTCTCATGAGCTCCCTCGGGATGTACCGGCTCGGGGCGCTCGCAGCCTATTCACAGGCGCGGCCTCTTTTCGAGCGCGCGCTGGCGATCTGTGAGAAGGCGCTCGGCCCGGAGCACCCCGAGACCGCGACGTGCCTGAACAACCTTGCCTACCTGCTTCAGGCCGAGGGCGACTTCGTGGGCGCGCGGCCGCTTTTCAAGCGCGCGCTGGCGATCTGTGAGAAGGCGCTCGGCCCGGAGCACCCCGAGACCGCGACGGGCCTGAACAACCTCGCCCTTCTGCTTCAGGCCGAGGGCGACCTTGCAGGCGCGCGACCGCTTTTCAAGCGCGCGCTGGCGATCCATGAGAAGGCGCTCGGCCCCGCGCATCCCAATACCGCAGGGAGTCTCAACAACCTTGCCATCCTGCTCAGGAACCAGGGGGACTTCGCGCGCGCGCGGTCGCTTTTCGAACGCGCGCTGGCGATCTGCGAGAAGGCGCTCGGCCCCGAGCATCCCGATACCGCAGCGAGCCTCAACAACCTCGCCCTCGTGCTTCAGGCCCAGGACGACCTTCCGGGCGCGCGACCACTTTTCGAGCGCGCGCTGCCGATCTGCGAAAAGACGCTCGGTCCCGAGCATCCGAACACGAACCGCGCGCGTCACAATCTTGCGCGCCTATGTCTCGCCGAAGGCACGCCCGCGGAAGCGCTCGCCTTGGCCGGGGCCGCGCTCGCGGCGCACGAAAAGGTTCTCGGCGTCAACCACCCCTGGACCCGGGACTCCGCGCGCGCGACCGCCGACGCGCTCGACGCCCTCGACCGCGCCAACGAGGCGGCGGCGGTGCGGGCGCGGCATGGGGTCGGCGGGGGGTGACGCGCCCCTTGCCCCCTTGCGGGGCAAGGGGCGTCAACTGCGCCGCGCCAACTCCGCCCGCAATCCCTCCACATCGCTCACCGGCAACCCGCACGTCTGGCGGCGACAGACCATCGCCGCCGGGATCGTGGGCGGCGCCGGCCGTCCGCCCGGCGCGCCGTGCGGCCACAGCGCGCGATCGAGACGCAGGACGACGAGCGCGGGGTCCGGCGCGGCGAGGGCGGCCTGCGCGAGGGCTTGCGCTTGCGCGTCGTCGAGCGGGCCTTCGATCGCCGCGCAGCCGCCGCGCTCCAGCATGTCGGCCGCCGCGAGCAGCAGCGGGTTCAGCGCCAACGCGTCGCGCGCGCCCGAAGAAGCGCGGATGAGGCGCTCGGCGGCCTCGCGCCAGCGCGGCTCGTCGGTGAGGAGATGCAGCCGGACGAAGACCTCCGCCATCAGCGAGGCGCCGGACGGCGTCGCGCCGTCGTGAGGGGGGCGCGGGCGCACGACCAGGGCGTCCGCGGCGTCGCGGGCGGTGAGGCAGAAGCCGCCGTCCTCGGCGCCGAATTCTTCTTGCGCCGCCTCCGCCCATCGCGTCGCGGCGGCGAGATACTCCGGCTCGCCCGTCGCCTCGAACAGCGCGAGCGCGGCGCGCGCCATCGCCGCGTAATCGTCGAGCATGCCGGCCGCGCCGACGCGCCCCGCGCGCCAGGCGTGGACGAGCCGGCCTTCGCCGTCGCATATGGTCTCCGCGACGAAGGCGAACGCCGCGCGCGCCGCGTCGAGAAATTCGGGCGCCTCGAACACGGCGGCGGCGCGCGCCAGCGCTGCGATCGTCAGGCCATTCCAGTCGGCGAGAATCTTGTCGTCGCGCGCCGGCCGGACGCGCTTCTCGCGCGTCGCGAAGAGACGCGCCCGAGACGCCGCGAGCCGCGCCTCGGCTTCCGCGTCGCCTTGCGGCGTCACGCGGCGGAGCACGTTGCGGCCCTCCCAATTGCCGCCCGCCCGCACGTCGTAGGCGGCCTTGAACGCCGCCGCGTCGTCGCCCAGGGTGGAATCGATCTCGCTCGCGCTCCAGACGTAGAAGCGCCCTTCCTCGCCCTCGGAGTCGGCGTCCTCGGAGGCGGCGAAGGCGCCGTCGGCGCGCATTTCGCGCATCAGCCAGGCGAAGGTCTCGCGCGCCCGCGCGGCGTAGACCGGCGTCGGCGTCTCGGCGCAGGCGAACGCCAACAATTCGAGAATCTGCGCGTTGTCGTAGAGCATCTTCTCGAAGTGCGGCACGCGCCAGCGCGCGTCGGTCGAATAGCGGGCGAAGCCGCCGCCGAGATGGTCGGTGATTCCGCCCGCGCAAAGCGCGTCGAGCAGAGCGCGCGTCGCGGCGCGGCAACGCGCGTCGCCGCGGCGAAAGAACTCGCTCCAGAGAAAGCGGAAAATCGGCGCGTTGGGAAATTTCGGCGCGTCGCCGACGCCGCCGTTGATCGCGTCGATCTGGCTCAGCAGCGCCTCGGCGGCGCGCGTCAGGTCGTCGGGGCCGAGGTCCGGCCCCGGCCGGGGCGCGGCGAGCGCGGCCAGATGCGCGACGAGCGAGGCGCCTTGCGCCAGCAACGCCGCGCGCTTGTCGCGCCACGCGACCTCGACCGCGGCCAAGACTTGGCGAAACGAGGGCCGGCCCCATCGCGGCGTCGGCGGCCAATAGGTTCCGCCATAGATCGGCGCGCCGTCCGGCGTCAGAAACATCGTCAGCGGCCAGCCGCCTTGCTCGCCCATCGCATGAAGCGCGCTCATGTAAACGGAATCGATGTCGGGCCGCTCCTCGCGATCGACCTTCACGCTGACGAAGGCGCGGTTCATCAGCGCGGCGGTCTCGACGTCCTCGAAGGATTCGTGCGCCATCACGTGGCACCAATGGCACGCGGCGTAGCCGACCGAGAGGAGAATCGGACAGTCGCGCCGCTTCGCCTCGGCGAGCGCCTCCGCGCCCCAGGGACGCCAATGCACGGGATTGCCGGCGTGCTGGATGAGATAGGGCGACGTTTGCCCGGCGAGGCGGTTTCCGTCGGAGGGCATCGCTCGCTCCTTTGCTCGGCCGGCCTTCGGCGCCTTGTGTCAGACTTGGCGATCGACGGCCGCCGCGAGGCGGGCGAAGCCGCGATCGAGGTCTTCCTCGAGATCCTCGATGTCTTCGAGGCCGACCGAGAAGCGCAGCGTCGGCCCGCCCGGCGCCCAGCGCGTCGCGGTGCGGTATTTCGCGCAGTCGAAGGGGATGACGAGGCTCTCGTATCCGCCCCAGGAATAGCCCATGCCGAACAATTCGAGCCCGTCGAGCATCGCCGCCACCGCGCGCTCGGGCGCCGGCTGCAACACGACGCTGAACAACCCGGAAGAGCCGGAAAAGTCGCGCTTCCAGATGGCGTGGCCGGGATGGTCGGCGAGGGCCGGGTGGATGACGCGCATGACCTCGGGGCGTCGCTCGAGCCAGTGCGCCAGCGCCAGCGCCTGGCGCTCGGCTTCGCGCAGCCGCAACTCCATCGTGCGCAGGCCGCGCAGGGCGAGAAAGACATCCCCGGGACCCGGCGGGATCGCCATCATGTCGACGGTCCGGTGCAGGCGGGGAAACCATTCGGCGTTGGCCGAGACGAGGCCGAGCAGCAGGTCCGAATGGCCCGACAGATACTTGGTGCCCGCCTCCACCGCCATGTCGACGCCATGAGCGTGCGGCGAAAAGAACAGCGGCGTCGCCCAGGTGTTGTCGGCGACGACGCAGGCGCCGCGCGCGTGGGCGGCCGCGGCGATCGCCGGAACGTCCTGGACCTCCAGCGACTGCGAGCCCGGCGATTCGACGAACACCGCCTTGGTGTTGGCGCGCATCAGCGCGGCGATTCCCGCGCCGACCAGCGGATCGTAGTAGGTGGTCTCGACGCCCATGCGCCTCAGCGTCGCGTCGCAGAAGATGCGCGCCGGCTGGTAGGCCGAGTTGGTCATCAGCAGATGATCGCCGGCGCTCAGCGCCGTCATCAGCGAGACGACGATCGCGGCGAGCCCGGAGGGGACCAGCGCCGTTCCCGCCGCGCCGGAAATCGCGCTCCAGGCTTCGCCGAGCGCCTCGGTGGTCGGCGTGCCGTGCGTGCCGTAGGCGAAGCGCTGCTTGCGACTCTTGAGCGTCGCGACGTCGGGAAACAGCACGGTCGAGCCGCGAAACGGCGGAACGTTGACGAAGCCCTGCGAGGCCTCGGCGTCGCGGCCGAGATGCGCCAGGCGCGAGCGGCTGCGCAATCGTTTCTTGGCTTCGTCGGTCAGCTTCGTCATCGATCGGGGTTCCAACAAGGAGCGAGGCAAAACGGAACGCGCGCGCCGGCGTCGACCGGCCCGGCGCGCTCGGCGAGCCCTCTCAAACGCCGCGGATTCTACTTCTCCGTCGGCAAAGGCGCGCCGTTGACCGAGACTTCGCCGGATTCGTTGACGTCGACCTTCCATACCAAGCGTCCGTCGGCGCCGGTCGTCGCCAGACCCTTGGCGAAGATCAGGCCGAGCGCGGCCGGCTGGAAATCCGGTTCGGCCTTGGCGGCCTCCTCGAACAGGGCGATCGTCTTGTCGAGGCCGTCGGCGGTGAAAGTGAAATGACCGCTCGGCGCGCGCGTTGTGATCGAGGCATCGCCCTCGAAGGTCAGATCGAGCGTCGGCGTCGTCAACCGGCCGGGCGAGAGCGTGAGCTTCGGGCGCCCGGCGGCGAGAACCGCGGCGATCTTGTCCTGGGTCTGAGGCGAAAGCTCGCCCTTGCCGTCGAGGCCCGGATCGTCGAGGGCGAGTTCGACGGCCTGATCGAGGCCTTTGCCGGCGAGGCTGAGATCGAAACGGAACGAGATCGGCGAGAGCTGGTCGGCCCAAGGGGGCAGCAGCGGCGATTTGAACCTCAACTCGTCGATCGTGACGCCGATTTGCGCGGCGCCGTCGGCGGCGAGGCCGCTGAGCCCGATCTTCTCGGCGAACGTCTTCACCGTCGCTTCGGCCAATGGCGTTTGCAGCGTCAGATCATGAAGTTCGCCGTTGGTCTTCAGATCGTTCCACAGCGGCAGCGCCGCCCGCAGCCGCCGATTGAGTTCGACGGCGGCGTCCGCGCCCTCGCTGTGGGCGACGACGCCTTTCCACCAATCGCCGATCTCGCGAGCGCGCAACCCCGAAATGGCCGCGCCGCCGGCGATCGCGCCGATGCGGTAAGTCGCGGCGACGGGCGCGCCTTCGCCGCTCGCCGGCGGCGCGAGGATGGTTTCGTTCAGGCTCTTGACCGACTGCGCGATCGCGACGTCGACGCCCGCGCCGCTCTCGGAAGTCTTGGCGCGGGTCTCGATCGACATGCCGGTCTCGGCAAGATCGAAATCGGCGTTGCGGTCGGCCTCGGCGAGATGAAACTTGCCGGCCAGCGAATCGGCGGCGACCAGCGAGCGCAGGAAATTCGCCTGCGCGGCGTCGCCGGCGGCGTCCAGGCGAAAGCCGGCGAAATCGAGCGTGCCGGTCATCTTGCCCTTGTCCGTCGGCACGTCGAAGGCGAGGCTGGGGAATCGGTCGGCCGTCGCCGTCCAGGCACCTTCGCCCGCCGGGATCAGCCGATAGGAAAAGCGTCCGATTCGCAGAGCGCCCGCAGGCGAGCCCATCAGATCGAGCGCCTTTTGCAAATCCCAGGAGACGAGATAATCGTCGCCGTCCGGCGTGACGGAAATGACGCCCTTGTCGATCGCCGCCTTGCCGAAGTAGTCGACGTAGCCGCGTTCGATCGCCTGAGCGCCGTCCAAGGAAGCCGGCGCCGCGAGCGGAGCGGACGTCATTGCGATGAGGAGAAAAGCCGCCGAGGGCCATCGTGCGCGCATGAGGGGTCTGTTCGCCAAAAGAGAGGGACGGGAGGCGCGAAGCCTAGCAGCATTCGCCGCCGACGCGAAGCCGCCATGACGGGATTCGGACGGAAAGCCGGCGCTGGCGTCGACGCCCAAGCCGGCCATGACGGAATCCCCTCCGAGGCCCGCCCTCGCGGTGCCGCAACGCCAATGGGCGATTGACGGACGCCCGACTTCTCCGCGATGGTGGCGGACGGGCCATCGACGAGAGGAGCTTGCGCATGCGGACGCTGGCGACGTTTCTTGCCGCCGCCGCGCTTTGCGGCGGCGCCGCCGCGGCCGAGGCGGGGACGCTCGACCAGGTCAAGGCGCGCGGCGCGGTGGTGTGCGGCGTCAATCCGGGATTGGCCGGCTTCGGCCTGCCCGACGATCAGGGCGTCTACAAGGGCCTCGACATCGACGAGTGCCGCGCGCTCGCGGCGGCGATCTTCAACGATCCGAACAAGGTCAAATACCTGCCGGTCAACGCCAAGGACCGGCCGACGATCCTGGCCTCGGGCGCGGTCGACGTTCTCGTCCGCAACACCACCTGGACTCTGTCGCGCGAAGCCGGCGGCATGTTCTTCACCGGCGTGAATTACTACGACGGACAGGCCTTCATGGCGCGCAAGAAGCTCGGCGTCGATTCGGCGCTGAAGCTCGACGGCGCCTCGATCTGCGTGCAGCAGGGCACAACCAGCGAACTCAACCTCGCCGACTTCTTCCGCAGCCATGGCCTGAAATTCGAGGCGGTGGTGTTCGCCACCGACGAAGAAGCGGTCAAGGCCTACGACGCCGGCCGCTGCGACGCCTACACCACCGACTCGTCCGGCCTCTACGCCGAGCGGCTGAAAATGTCCGCGCCCGACGATCACGTTGTGCTGCCCGAAATCATCTCCAAGGAGCCGCTCGGGCCCTCGGTGCGCAAGGACGACGTCGCCTGGTTCGAGATCGTCCAATGGACGCATTATGCGCTCGTCGACGCGGAGGAACTCGGCGTCGCCCAGGGCAACGTCGACGACAGGCTGAAATCCGACAACCCGGAAATCCGCCGCCTGCTCGGCGTCGAGGGCGACTTCGGCGAGAGCCTGGGGCTGACCAGCGACTGGGCCTACCGCATCATCAAGGCGGTGGGCAATTACGGCGAGTTGTTCGAGCGCAACCTCGGGATGGGCTCGCCGATCAAGATCCGCCGCGGGCTGAATGCGCTGTGGACGCAGGGCGGCCTGCAGTACGCGCCGCCGATAAGGTGAGGCGGAGGGTCGCGGGAGGGTCGGTGATCGCAAGCGGGGGAAGGTCGCTTTCGTGGGATCGATGGCGATCGCTCGCGCGAAGCGGGCGGTTCGCTTGGGCCGGGCGATGCAAAGGGGCGAAATGTGCGGTATAGTCGGTTGACGAAGAGGGGCGGAGCAAAGGGGGCGATCATGCGTTTTTCGACAATGGCGGTCGGCCTGGCGGCGATGTTCGCGGCGGCGGGATCCCTATTGGCGCCGCCGGCGGCCGCCGACGACGCGAGCACCTGCGCCAACGGCGCCGGCGACGAACAAATCGTCGCCTGCACTCGTTCAATCAATTCGGGCAAGTGGCGTGGCCATGATCTGGCGTGGGCTTACGTCGACCGCGGCAAGGCTTACAACGAGAAGGGCGACAACGTTCACGCCGTCGCCGATTACGACGTGGCGATCCGGCTCGATCCCAAGGACGCGATCGCCTACAACAACCGCGGCAACGCCTTAGACGACTTGAACGAATACGACCGCGCCATCGCCGACTACGACGAGGCGATCCGGCTCGACCCCAAATACGTCTATCCGCATAACGGCCGCGGCAACGCATACAACGACAAGGGCCAACACGACCGCGCCATCGCCGACTTCGACGAGGCGATTCGGCTCGACCCGAAATACGCCAACGCCTACGTCGGCCGCGGCAACGCGTATAAAGAGGAGAACGACTTCGACCGCGCGCTGACCGACTACAGCGAGGCGATCCGGCTCAACCCCAAGTTGGTCAACGGCTATAACGGCCGGGGCAACGCCTATTACGGCAAGGGCCAATACGATCTCGCTCTCGCCGACTACAACGACGCAATCCGGCTCAACCCCAATTACGCCTACGCCTACAACGGCCGCGGCAACACGTACAAAGTGAAGGGCGACTACGATCGCGCGCTGGCCGACTACAACGACGCGATCCGGCTCGACCCCAAGTACTCCTACGCCTACAACGGCCGCGGCAACGCCTATTACGGCAAGGGCGACTACGATCGCGCCATCGCCGACTACAGCGAGGCGATTCGGCTCGATCCCAACTACGCCTACGCCTTCAACGGCCGCGCCAACGCCTATGGCGACAAGGGCGATTACGATCACGCCATCGCCGACTACGGCGAGTCGATCCGGCTCGACCCCAACTACGCCTCGCCCTACAGCGGCCGCGGCAGCCTGGACCGCGCCAAGGGCGATTACGACCGCGCCATCGCCGACTATGACGCGGCGATCCGGCTCGACCCCAAGAACAGCTACGCCATCCGCAATCGCGGCGTCTCCTACCTCTACAGCGGCAATCTCGCCAAGGCGCTGGCCGACGTGACGCAGGCGAGCGCGGTCGCGCCGAAGAACGCCTACACCGCGATTTGGCTCGACATCGTCGCGCAGCGCAACAACCTCGCGAGCCCGCTGGCGCAGGCCAGCGCGCAACTCGACATGACCGTGTGGCCCGCGCCGGTCATTCGCATGTTGATGGGCCAGATGACCCCGGCGGCCGTGCTCGCCGCGGCCGACGACCCGGACCCCAACAAGAAGAAGGGCCAGGTCTGCGAGGCCAACTTCTACGGCGGCGAACTGGCGCTGCGGACGGGCGCGAAAGACGAGGCGACCCGCCTGTTCCGGCTCGCCGCCGACGATTGCCCGAAACTCTACGATGAGTTGAGCGCGGCCATCGCGGAACTCAAGGCGCTCGGCGCCGCGCCGTGAGGGGAGCGCGAGCGCCTCGCTCCGCCGACTGCTCGGCGTCGAAGGCGACTTCGGCAAGAGATTAGGCCTGGCCGACGACTCGGCCCATCGCATCATCAAGGCGATGGGCATGTGCCCGCCCGCTATTTTCGACATTGAAAGATCAGCGACTTACCGCGCGCAGAAATTAGGGGCGAATGACGGTCAGTTTGTCGAGGTCAGAATCCGGTTCCTCTCCTAAATGAAACGCCTCGCGTATAGCCGCGACGAAAGTCGCGGCCCACGCGATCATTCGGGCTGCATCTACGGCGTCGACGGGATCGCCTTTGTAATCGGCGATCAAGCGAACGTGCTGAGCTTGGCCGAGAGAGCGTCCGATCTCCTGCGAGATCAGTTCGGGTTTGACGATGTGCTGGCTGAAAGCCGACATCAACCCGCTGTGGGTGCGCGCAACTTCCGCCTCGACCGGCGCGTTCGCGACGAGCAAGGCCGCGCGCCGCGTCGAACATGGCGTAATACGCCCGGCTGCTTGCTTCGTCCGTGTACCCATTATCGAGAAGCAGGCGAGCGGCGCCCAAAGAACTCTCGGCTTTGCGCATGAAATTCACGGCTTTCACAGCGCAACGCCTTCTCGCCGGATGTTCTCCAGCAGACGCGGGTTGGAAGTGGTCTCCGGATGCGCCCACTCGTCTTCCCAAATGGGCAGGGGCGAGACCAGGATATCGGTTTCCAGGAGCACGTCGAAGGCGACGCCCGCCATGTCGACGCCGGCGGCCATCGCGTCTCCGCGAGGCCCCTTGAGAAAGACGGCGAGATCGGCGTCGCTAGTCTTGTCGCCATCGCCGCGCGCCCGGCTTCCATAGAGCCGCGCGCCCGCTACGGCGTAGCGGTCGGCGATCCTCTCCAGGAAGACACGGATCGCGCGTTCGGTCTTCGGGTCGATGGCGGTCATGCGCGCAGTATACGCCCGACGCCTCGCAGCCGACAGCCGCTTCCTATCGACCCGCGTTAGGCCGTCATTGCGAGCCGAAGGCGAAGCAATCCAGCGCTTGCGGCCTGCACGACGGCTGGATGGCTTCGCTTCGCTCGCCATGACGGTCGGAGCCAAGCCATTTCATCCCCCCGCTACTGCCCCCGCTTGGCCCTGGTGGCGAAGCGCACCGCTTCTTCCGCCGCGTGAAACTGCGCCTGCGCCTTGTTGACGCATTCGCGCTGCTCGTAGGCCGGATCGGAATCGTAGACGACGCCGGCGCCGGCTTGGACGTGCATGACGCCGTCCTTGACCACCGAGGTCCTGAGCACGATGCAGGTGTCCATCTCGCCGCCGGCGCCGAAATAGCCGATGCAGCCGGCGTAGGGGCCGCGCTTGTCCTTCTCCAATTCGTCGATGATCTCCATCGCCCGCACTTTCGGCGCGCCGGACACCGTGCCGGCGGGGAAGCCCGCCGACAGCGCGGCGACCACGTCGAGGTCGTCGCGCAGCTCGCCCTCGACGTTGGAGACGATGTGCATGACGTGGCTGTAGCGCTCGATGAAGAAGCTGTCGGTGACCTTCACCGTGCCGATCTTGGCGACGCGGCCGACGTCGTTGCGGCCGAGATCGAGCAGCATCAGGTGCTCGGCGCGCTCCTTCGGGTCGGCGAGCAGTTCGGCGGCGAGCTTGGCGTCCTCCGCCTCGTCGACGCCGCGCCGGCGCGTGCCGGCGATCGGGCGGATGACGACCTTGCCGGCGCGCACCCTGACCAGGATCTCCGGGCTGGAGACGACGATCTGGAAGCCGCCGAAGTCGAGAAAACAGAGATAGGGCGAGGGATTGACCCGCCGCAGCGCGCGATAGAGCGAGAACGCGGGGAGATCGAAGCGGCTGGCGAAGCGCTGCGACAGCACGACCTGGAACGCGTCGCCGGCGACGATGTATTCCTTCGCCTTGGCGACCATCCGCAAAAATTCCGCCTCGCTGGTGTTGGAGACGGCCTCGCCCGCCAGCAGCAATGGATCGACCGGCTTGGGCGCATGATCGAGCGGCCCTTCGAGCGCCGCCACCACCGCGTCGAGGCGCGCCTGGGCGCTCTCGAACGCCGCGCGAGCGGAAAGCCCGGGAGCGGGCCGCACCGGCGTGACCACCGCCATTTCGTCGCGCGCGCCGTCGAACACCACCATGATCGTCGGGCGGACCAGGATCGCGTCGGGCGCGCCGATCGGGTCGGGCTTGGCGGGCCGTAAGCGCTCCATCTGGCGCACCATGTCGTAGCCGAGATAGCCGAACACGCCGGCCGCCATCGGCGGCAGGCCGGGCGGCAGATCGATCTGCAATTCGGCCAGCAGCGCGCGCAACGCCTCCAGCGGCTTGCCGGGGCAGGGGACGAACGCGTCGGGTTCGCTCAGGGCGCGCCGATTGATTTCGGATCCCTCGCCGCTGGAGCGCCAGACGACGTCGGGGTCGAGCCCGATCATCGAGTAGCGCCCGCGCTGCGCGCCGCCCTCGACCAACTCCAGCAGGAACATGGCGCCGGAACGCCCCGCCGCCAGCTTCAAATAGGCCGACACCGGCGTCTCCAGGTCGGCGACCAGCGCGGTCTGCACGACGCTCGCGCGGCCGCCGGCGTAGCGGCGCGCAAAGGCGTCGAAATGCTCGACGTTCATCGTCGGCATCCTCAGCCGCCCTCGGCCGACTTGAGGACGTTTTCGTGGATCGTCACCCCGAGTTCGCGCTCGAGCGCGTTGACGTATTGGGCGACGAGGTCCGATTGCAGAGCGCTGGCGAGTTCCGCCGCGCTCTTCTTGACGGCTGGGTCGGCGGCGTCGGTCGGCGGCGTCGCGTCGGCGGTGATCTTGAACGCGACGCGTCCCTCGGGCGTCGCCGCCGATCCCGCGCCCATCGACGGCGTGGCGAAAATCGCGGCGACGACGGAATCGGCCACGCCCGCGCCGCCGCGCCGCCGGACGTCGGCCGCCGACTTGACCTCGAGGCCGGCGCTCTGCGCCAGGCCGGCGAGCGTCGCGCCCGCTTCGAGCTGCGTGACCATGACCTGCGCCTTGGCGGCGAGCGCGCGCGCCGCTTCCTCGGCGCGCCACTGCTTGTCGATGGCGTCCTTGACTTCTTCGAACGTGCGATCGCGCGCCGGCTCGACTTTGGCGACTTCGAACCAGAGATAGCCACGATCTCGCGTCTGCAGCGCCGCGTCGTCCACGCCGACGTCGGAGGCGAACACCGAGCTCGAGCAGCAACGCTTTTTCCGGCAGATCGACGGCGGCGCCGGCGGGATCGAGCCCCTTCGCGTCCACCGCCTTGATCACGCCCGCCTCCAGGCCGACGCTCGCGGCCGCTTCGCTCAGCGACTTGCCGGCGACGCGCGCGTCCTCGATTTTGTCGTGCAGCGTCTGCGCGTCGCCGATGGCGCGACTCTGCGCGATCTCCTTCTTGAGCGCGTCCTCGACCTCGGCGAAGCTCTTCGCGCTCCCGGGAGCGATGGCGACGACGCGCACGATCGCCGGTCCGAACCGCCCCTTGACCACGTCGCTGACGCCGCCCTCGGGCAGAGCGAAGGCGGCCTCGGCGATCGCGGGATCGAACGCGGCGGCCTTGGTGGTCTCGCCGAGGTCGATGTCCGCGGGCATCAGATGGCGCGCCTCGACGATGTCGTCGAAACGCGCGCCGCCCTTGATCTTGGCCTCGGCCTCCGCCGCCTGCGCTTCGTCGGGGAAGACGATTTGCTGCAACTTGCGTTTTTCGGCGGCGACGAAGCGGGCCTCGCGCGCCTTGTCGTAGAACGCCTGGGCGTCTTCCTCCGACACGTCCGCCGGCTTGGCGAGGCCGGTCGGAGAAATCAGAAGCATGGCGAAGCCGCGATATTCGGGGGCCCGATAGTCCGCGCGGCGATCCCCGAAATAGCTCTTCAACGCGTCGTCCGACGGCGCCGGGATTTCGCCCGCCCCGACCGGCGGCAAAACGACGTAGTCGATCGCGCGCGTCTGCGCCTCGACCCGCGCGAGCGCGTCGACCAGCGCCTTGGGCGCGGTCATGCCGTCGACCAGCGCGAGCTCGATCTGCCGGCGCAGATAGGCTCGGCTCTGGCTGACGAAGAAGCCGCGCTCGCTGAGGCCGGAATCGCGCAGCGCCGCGTCGAAGCGGGCGCGGCTGAATTGGCCCGACGCGTCCTGCAGGCCCGGATCGGCGCGCACCGCGGCGGCGATCGCGTCTTCGGAAATCGCCAGGCCCAACGACGCGGCACGCCGGTCGAGCGCGGCTTCGGCAATCAGGCGTTGCAGCACCTCGACGTCGAGGCCGAGCGCGTGGGCCTGCGCATTGGTCAGGTTGGCCTTCATTTGGGCCTGGTAGCGATACATCACGGCCTGCATCGCGCTCTGGAACTGCTGGGCGGTGACCACCGCGCCGCCGACTTCGGCGAGCTTGTTGGGCGCCGTGCCGCGGAAGATGTCGCCGATGCCCCAGATGGCGAAACTGACGATGAGGAAGCCGAGCAGGATCGTCATGATGATGCGGCCGATGATGCCGTGCGTCGCCTTTCGTATTCCGTCGAGCATGACTGTCGCCGATCCCTTGACTTTCGCCCGACGTCGCCCCTCAGGCTCCCTCAGGCGCGACGTTCGGCCCTATCTAACTCCGGCGGAAGGCTTTGCATAGGCGGACCGGGGATGATAATCGGCAGGCCTGAACCAACGCGATCCTTCACCCTTAAGAGGCGACACATGACCCCTGGCGTGCGCCCGCTCGTAGCGGGAAACTGGAAGATGAACGGCCTCGGCGCCTCGTTGAGCGAGATCGCCGCGATGCGCCGCGCGGTCGACGCGGGCAACGCCGGCGCGGCGGAGGTCGCGGTCTGTCCGCCGGCGACGCTGATCGCCGGGGCCGCCAAGCTGCTGACGGGCGGCGCGCTTGGCCTCGGCGCGCAGGACTGCTTCGCCGCCGACCACGGCGCCTTCACCGGCGACATTTCCGCGCCGATGCTCAAGGACGCGGGCGCTCAGTATGTGATCGTCGGCCATTCCGAGCGCCGCGCCGGCCACAACGAGAGCGACGCGGCGGTGCGCGCCAAGGCCGAAGCGGCGCACAAGGCGGGGCTGACCGTCATTCTCTGCGTCGGCGAAACGCGCGCCGAGCGCGAAGGGGGCCGCGCCGTCGAAGTCGTCAGCGGCCAGCTTCGTGGCTCGCTGCCCGCCAAGGCGACGCCCGCCGATCTCGTCGTCGCCTACGAGCCGGTGTGGGCGATCGGCACCGGCCTGACGCCGACGCCGGCCGACGTCGCCGACATGCACGGCGCCATCCGCGTGCTGTTGCGCCAAGTCTACGGCGAAGCCGGCGGGAAGATGCGCATTCTCTACGGCGGCTCGGTCAAGCCGACCAACGCGCGCGAATTGCTTTCGCTCGCCAACGTCGACGGCGCCCTGGTCGGCGGCGCCAGCCTGAAGGCGACTGACTTCATGGCGATCGCCGCGACCTACGTCTGAGGGCGCGCGAAGCGGGCGGATCAAAGGGGGCCGACGGCGTCCCGGACCCGCCAAGACCAAGCCGTCGCGTGGGCTCCCGTCAGCCGGCGGCGCGACCGTCGCCGGCGGGCTTGCGCGGTTTCGGCCGGGCGGCGCCGCTCGATCGCCGGGACGCAGCAGCGAACGGGACGATGGCGAGCGCAGCCGCGACCAGCAGCGCGAAACTGACGCGCAATCCCGCGAACGAGGCGACGGAGCCGATCAAGGGCGGTCCGATGAGTAAGCCGGCGTAGCCGACGGTCGCCGCCATGGCGATGCCGAGCGCCGGCGAGGAAGCCATCGCCGCGCTGGCGCTGAAGACCGCGGGAACGAGGTTGGACAACCCGAGCCCGACCAGGCAGAACCCGCCGATCGCCGCGAACGGGGAGGGCGCCGCGACGGCGAGCAAAACGCCAGCCGCGGCGAGCGCGCCGCCCAGCATGATGATCTCCGTTCGCCCCAACCTCCGCACGCCGAAGTCGCCGGAAAGTCGGCCGACGAGCATGGCGCCCGCGAACGCGGCGTAGCCGCTCGCGGCGACGGCGGGCGCAACGCCGACGACGGTTGTCAGGTAAACCGCGCACCAGTCGGCCATCGCGCCCTCCATCAACATGCCGAGCAGCGCGACGAGGCAAAGGCCGGCGAGCCGCCGCTGCGGCCAGACGAAGGCGCATCCCTCGGCGGTCGCGGTCTCTGCGCCGCCAATATGCGGGGCCGAACCGATGACGATCGCCAGGACGGCGCCTGCCGTGACCGCGAACAGCCAGGGCGCGGGCGCGCCAGCCTTCATCAGCAGACCGCCGAGCGCGGCGCCGGCCAAGCCGCCGCCGCTCCAAGCCGCGTGGAACGACGACATGATCGCCGCGCCCCAGCGCCGTTCGACGAGGGTCGCATGGGCGTTCATCCGCACGTCCATGAGGCCGCTAAAGGCGCCGAGCAGGAACGTCAGGCCGGCAAGCAGCGTCAGGTTGGGGGCCAAGCCGATGAGGCCGAGCAAAACGCCAAAACCGATCGCGCCGCCGCGCAATGTCCGGCCCGCGCCGCCGAAGCGGTTCGCGAGGAGGCCGGCTGACGGCATCAGCAGAATGGCGCCTGCGGCCATCGCGAACAGAGCGACGCTCAATTGCGCGTCCGAGAGCGCCAGCTTGGACTTGATCAGCGGAATGGCCGCCGCCCAGCCGCCAATTCCAAACCCGTTGGCGAAGAAAAGGGCCGTCGTCGCGAGGCGAGCGCGCCACGGCGGCGACGCAGCGACGGACAACGGCGCCATCACCAGGGCTCAGCGCGATGGACGCGGATTCCCAGTCGTTCGAAGGGCGCCAGGGCGGTGTCGGGCGCATCCGCTTCGACCACCAAGTGGTCGACATTCGCCGCCGGCGCCACTGCGAAATGAGCGGAAACGCCGAGCTTGTCGCTCGTCGCGGCCAAGACGACGGCGCAAGCGCCGAGGGAAGCCAGTTCGCGCAGATCGCGTCGAATCGTGTCCTCGGAGGTTCCGAGTTCGCGCGCCAGATCGACCGCCGGCGCCCGACCTTGGCGGGCGAGCCGCTCGCGAATGAAACGATGACGCTCGTCAAGCAGCAGGTTCGGCGTCGGCATGGCGCCCCCTTCCAACCTCAATTGCGGATTATCGTGCACTCTCACTTATGATCGTGCAACACAAGCGATGCCAACCGCGTCCGGCTTCGCCGCGCCGATCGCACTTGCCTGCTCGCGCCCGCGCGGAGCACAATGCGCGGTCGATGAACGCCAGCGTCCGCGCGGGCGACATCAGGCGCAAACAGACGAGATCAGGCGAGAACCGATATGAACGCCCCTTACCGCCTCGCCCGCTTCGTCGACGCTCAGGAGCGCACGTTCGATCAAGCGTGCGCGGAACTGCGCGCGGGCGCCAAGCGCGGGCATTGGATGTGGTTCATCTTTCCCCAGATCGAAGGGCTGGGTGCCAGCGAAACAGCGCGCCGGTTCGCCATTTCCTGCCGCGCCGAAGCCGAGGCGTACTTGCGCCATCCGGTTCTCGGGCCGCGGCTGCGGGAGTGCGCCAAACTGGTCAATGGCGTCAACGGGCGCTCGGCGCGCGAGATATTCGGCCATCCCGACGATCTCAAGTTTCATTCGTCGATGACGCTGTTCGCCAGCGTCGCGTCGGACACCGTCGCGTTCGAGGACGCCTTGCAAAAATACTTCGCGGGGCGACGCGATCGCCTGACGATGGAGAAGATTTGAGCCGGACGCGCCGCCGACGCTTCGGGCCGACGCCCGCCCGCGGGAATGACAAGCGGCGAGCGCGCGGCTATGTTCATCGCCAATTCGTCAACTGGGCGCCGGCAAGCGACTCGGCGTCGAAACATCGACGAAGGGGGATGGTCGTCCTCGCCCCGGTTTGGTGCGCCCCCGTGATCGGTCGAACGGCAAGGAGTCCTCAATGTTGAAACTTCGCCCTTCCATCTTCGCTCTGTTGCTGGCGGCCTGCGCCGTTCCCGCGCTCTCGAGTTCCGTATGGGCTCAGACGTGCGCCTGCGCGGGGGCGGGCATTCAGGCCGATGTCGCGCCGCCGCCACTGCCCGACTACGACCAGCCGCCGATCCCGGAGCCCGGCTACTTGTGGACGCCGGGATATTGGGCGTGGAACACCTACGACTATTACTGGGTGCCCGGCACATGGGTCGAGCCGCCGCAGCCGGGGCTTCTCTGGACGCCCGGATATTGGAGCTTCGCCGACGGCGTCTACGCGTTCAACCGCGGCTACTGGGGGCCCCATGTCGGCTTTTACGGCGGCGTCTATTACGGCTTCGGCTATGGCGGCGTCGGTTACGAAGGCGGGCATTGGGAGAACGGCGTGTTCTTCTACAACCGCACGGTGAACAGATTCGGCTCCGTCCACATCGACAACGTCTACGAAAAGACGGTGACGATCAACGCCGGCGCGGGTCGCGCGAGTTTCAACGGCCCGGGCGGAACGATCGCCAAGCCGACGCCGGACGAGGAAGCCGCGGCGAAGGAGACGCACCTGCCGCCTACGGATCGTCAGGTCGCGCATGCGCGCGGCGCGAGCATGAAGAGCGAAGCCTTCGCCTCGACGAACCACGGCAAGCCGGCGATCGCGGCGACAGCGAAGCCCGGCGCGTTCACCGGCGATTCGGTCGTCAAGGCGAAGGCGGCCGGTTCTGCGTCGAGCCCGCCCTCGGGAGCGACGCCCGCCGCCGGCGGGCCGAAGGCCGAGGAGAAGAAGGCGCCGGCGGGCGGCGAGCTCAAGCCCGAGCCGAAAGCCACTCCCGCCGGCGAGCCGAAGGTGGAAGAAAAGCCAAAGGTTGAAGAAAGGCCGAAGGCGGAAGAGAAGCCTAAGGTCGAAGAGAAGCCCAAGGTCGAGGAAAAGCCGAAGGTCGAGGAGAGGCCTAAGGCGGAGCCGAAGCCGAAGGCGGAAGAGAAACGCCCGCCGGTCGTCAACAGGCCAGCCGCGCATCCCGCGGCCGCCAAGCCGAGTTGCGGCAAGCCGGGCGAGCCCAAGTGCCCCTGAGGGTCGATCGCCGCGCCGATTTCGCTCGGCGCGGCGGCCGCCGCCGATAACGAACTTGAATCGGGATGCCTGCGGCCAACTCGCGCGCGTCGTCTTTAGCGGCCGGGACAGGCCCGGCCCAGCCGATCGTCGCGAACATGGACGCGCCTGCCGCGCCGTGCTAGGAGCGCGCCAATTCGTCAGTTCGCGCCGCGCGCGCTTTCGCGCGGTCTCTCGGGATCGTCTCCATGCAAACCGTGCTGATCGTCATTCACCTTCTGGTGGTGATCGCTCTCGTCGCCGTCGTGCTGCTGCAGCGGTCCGAGGGCGGCGTGCTCGGATCGGGGGGCGGGGGCGGTTTCATGACCGGGCGCGGGCAGGCCAATGCGCTGTCGCGCGCCACCGCGATCCTGGCGACGATGTTCTTCGCCACCTCGATCCTGATGTCGGTGATCGCCAGCTGGAGCCGCGCGCCGCGCTCGATTCTCGATGTCACCGCTCCGACTTCGACCAGCGCCCCGGCTTCGAAGACGGCGCCGGCGGCGCCGGGCAGCCTGCTCGATCAGCTCAAGCAGTTGCAGGGCCAGTCCGGCGGCGGGGCGCCCGCCGCGCCGGCGCAAGAACCGTCGAAATAGCATGGCGACCGCGCGCCGCCGATCGAAGCGGAGAGCGCCTTGACGCCAGCGGCGATCCCAGCGGCCCTCGGCGCCGGCGGCGTTAGGACAGGCTGACTTCGTATGCCGTCGTTTCGCAGCGAGCGGCGCGTGCGCCACAGCGCCGAAGAGATGTTCGATCTCGTCGCCGACGTCGAGAATTATCCCGAATTCGTGCCTCTGTGCCGGGCGCTGCGCGTGCGCCGCCGGAGCGGGGACGAGCAAGGCGTCGAAGTTCTCGTCGCCGAAATGGAAGTCGGGCATCGCGCCATCCACGAGAAGTTCACCACCCGCGTCACGCTCGACCGGCCGCGGCTGAAGATTGTCGTCGAATACGTCGACGGGCCGTTCAGCCGCCTGGAGAACGTCTGGAATTTCCGCAGCGGCCCGCAGGAGCGCGGCTCGACGGTGGAGTTCTTCATCGCCTACGAGTTTCGCAGCCGCGTGCTCGGCGCGCTGATGGGCGCGATGTACGATGCGGCGTTCCGCAAGTTCTCGGCCGCCTTCGAGGCGCGGGCGGACGAAGTCTACGCGCGCAAGGCCGACTGACCGGCCGCGAGCGCCGCCTCGATCAATTCGAGCGCGGTCTCCACCGACGCGAGGCGGATCGCCGATCGCGCCAGCGCGCCGAACCGACACTCGCTGACGATCGGCGGGGCGTCGCGGCGCGCCACGGCGAGATGCACGAGGCCGACGGGTTTGCCCGGCGCGCCGCCGTCCGGCCCGGCGATGCCGGTGATCGAGACCGCGATGTCGGCGCTCGAATGGGCAAGCGCTCCCAGCGCCATCGCCCGCGCCGTCGCTTCGCTGACCGCGCCATGGGCGGCGAGAACCTCGTCGGAAACGCCGAGCATCTCCTGCTTGGCCTGGTTGGAATAGACGACGAAGCCGCGCTCAAAAACCGCGGACGAACCTGGCACTTCCGTCAGCAGGCCGCTCAGCAGTCCGCCGGTGCAGGATTCGGCGGTCGCGAGCTTGACGCCGAGCGCCCGGCAGCGCGCTTCGAGCGCAGCGGCGCGCTCGACGAGAAGGGACGGGAACACCGGCGGCTCCTTTCTCGGCGGCTTGGCGGCCGAAGGTCTGGGGGCGGTGAAAAGCTACCATGATTTTCGCTTTCCGCGACGCGCTTTTCCCTCGGCGCTTTCCCCGCCTCGCTTTTTCCGCTACGCACCCGCGCGTAAGTCCGCATCGTCCGGACCTAGCAAAGAAGTGGAAGCCATGCATCGCTACCGCACGCACACCTGCGGCGCCCTCGGCCTCGCCGAGGAGGGCCAGACGGTCCGCCTTTCCGGCTGGTGCCACCGCATCCGCGACCATGGCGGCGTGCTGTTCATCGATCTGCGCGACCACTACGGCCTGACGCAATGCGTGGTCGATCCCGATTCCCCGGCGTTCGGCCAGGCGGAGAAGCTGCGCTCGGAATTCGTCGTGCGCGTCGACGGCAAAGTGCGCAAGCGCCCGCCGGGTACCGAAAACCCGGACATGCCGACGGGCTACGTCGAAGTCTACGTGCGCGAGATCGAGACGCTCGGCCCGGCGGGCGAGCTGCCGATGCCGGTGTTCGGCGACCAGCCGTACCCCGAGGACACGCGGCTGAAATACCGCTTTCTCGATCTTCGCCGCGACAAGCTGCACGCCAACATCATGCTGCGCGGGCGGATCATCGACTGGCTGCGCACGAGCATGAAGAAGCAGGGCTTCTTCGAGTTCCAGACGCCGATCCTGACCGCCTCGAGCCCGGAAGGCGCGCGCGACTTCCTGGTGCCGTCGCGCATCCACCCCGGCAAGTTCTACGCGCTGCCGCAGGCGCCGCAGCAGTTCAAGCAACTCGTCATGGTCGCCGGCTTCGACCGCTACTTCCAGATCGCGCCGTGTTTCCGCGACGAGGACGCGCGCGCCGACCGCAGCCCCGGTGAGTTCTACCAGCTCGACATCGAAATGAGCTTCGTTGCGCAGGAGGACGTGTTCGCCGCGGTCGAGCCGGTGCTGCGCGGCGTGTTCGAGGAATTCGGCGGCGGCAAGGCGGTGACGCAAAAATTTCCGCTGATCCCCTATAAGCAGGCGATGCTGGAATACGGAGTCGACAAGCCGGATCTGCGCAACCCGATCCGCATCGCCGAGGCGACGCCAGTCTTCGCCCGCGACGACGTGACTTTCAACGCGTTCAAGGCGGTCATCAAGTCCGGCGGCGTCGTGCGCGCCGTTCCGGCGCCGGGCGCGGCCAAGCAGCCGCGCTCGTTCTTCGACAAGCTCAACGACTGGGCGAAGGGGGAAGGCGCGCCAGGCCTCGGCTATATCATCTTCGAAGGGGAGGGCGAGACGCTGGCGGGCAAGGGGCCGATCGCCAAGTTCCTGCCGCCCGCGGCGCAGCGCGCGCTCGTCGCCGCCGCCGGCCTGAAATCCGGCGACGCCGCATTCTTCGCCTGCGACAAGGAGGCCAAGGCCGCTAAGCTCGCGGGCGCCGCGCGCATCCGCATCGGCAATGACCTCGGCGTGTGCAAGAAAGACGCGTTCGAATTCTGCTGGATCGTCGACTTCCCGATGTACGAATGGAACGAGGACGAAAAGAAGATCGACTTCTCGCACAATCCGTTCTCGATGCCGCAGGGCGGCCTCGAGGCGCTGGAGACGAAAGACCCGCTCGAAATCCTGGCGTTCCAGTACGACATCGTCTGCAACGGCGTCGAATTGTCGTCGGGCGCGATCCGCAACCACCACCCCGACGTCATGCGCAAGGCGTTCGCCATCGCCGGCTACGGCGAGGACGTGCTGCTGGAGAAGTTCGGCGGCATGTACCGCGCGTTCCAATGCGGCGCGCCGCCGCACGGCGGCATCGCGCCAGGCGTCGACCGCATCGTCATGCTGCTGGCGGGCGAGGAGAACCTGCGCGAAGTCGTGCTGTTCCCGATGAACCAGCGCGCCGAGGACCTGCTGATGGGCGCGCCGTCGAGCGCGACGCCGAAGCAATTGCGCGAGCTGCACATAAGGTTGAACCTGCCGGAGAAGTGAGCGGAAGGCGCGGCGCTTTCTTGCGCCGCGTCGCGCTCCATCCGCCGACAAGGCCCATCGGCGCCGTCGTTGGCGCGACTGGCCAAAATGGCGAACAATCCGAAGGTGAAATAAGCGGGTGTCTGGGGGATATCGGCTGATGAGCGTTGCGCTTGATTCGCGTCGTTACGCGAAAGTCGTGATCGCGCTGGTTGTCATTCAGGCGGCGTGTTGGGTCCTTGTGCCGTGGCTTCTCGAAGGATCGATACGCGCCGATCCCGCGGAAGGCGTCGTCGACGGGCCGGAGTGGCAGCTGTCGTACTTGCGGCACCCGCCGTTTTCCACCTGGCTCTCCGGGCTCGCCTCGATGACGGGACCGTTTCGCTACGCTTCGCTGTTCCTGATCGGCTCGGTTCTTTCCTGTTCGGCGTTCGCGATCGCCGCCGCTTTCGTCGCTCGCGCCGATCGTCGCGAGGCCGGGCTTCTCACCCTCATGGCCGGCCTCGCCTCGCCCTGGGCGACCTACATTCCCCTGGCGGTCAACCACAATATCGGCGTCATGCCGTTCTGGGCGTTGACCCTTCTCGCGGCTTGGACCGCCTTCGAGAGCGGAACGCTGGCCGCCTGGGCCTGTCTGGGTCTGGCGGTCGGACTAGGCCTTTGGGCGAAATACGCGCTCTTGCACCTCGTCGTTCCGCTCGCGCTCGCGTTCCTCGTCACGCCGGAATGGCGCCGCATGCTGCGCACGCCCGGGCCATGGTTGGCGGGATTGCTCTGTATCGCGATCATCGCGCCGCATTGCGTCGACGTCATGCACAAGGGCGGGACGACGCTGAGCTTCGCCGTCAGGACGGCGCCGGCGCCGATGCTGCTTCGCATCGGCTGGATGATCGAATTCATCGCCGATTGCCTCGCGGCTCAGGCGACCATGGCCGCGTTGGCCTTTGCGGTCTGTGGGCCGACGCGCTTGCTGCGAGCCATCGCTGCGATGTTCGCGCGCGCGACGATCACCCGCCTCGACCTCTATCTTCACGCCGCCGCGTTCGGGCCTATTCTCGTGATCGTTCTCGCCGCGCCGCTGGGCGTCCGGAAGCATTTCCTCTGGGTTACGCCGCTGACCGTCAGCTTCGCCGCATGGTGGGGCCACGCGGCGGCGCGGGCCGGCCTGGCGGAGGCGTCCCAGCGGCTGTGGCGATCTTACGCGGCGTTGGCGGCGCTCTTCGTCGTGAGCTACGTCGCCGTCCGCGAACTGGCGCCTTGCTTGCCGATGCGATTGGCTTATGCGGAGATGGACGGCCCGGCGCTGGCTCGACTCGCCGAGGCCTATTGGGCCGAACACCAGGCCGGCCCGATCGCCTATATCGTCAGCCTCGACGCGCAGCACGGCTTTCAAGCCGCCGGATCGATCGTGTTCGACCTTCCCTTTCGCGATCGCGCCCGCGTCGTGCAAGACGATAACTATTACGCCCCTTGGACGAGCCTCGACGAGATCAAGAGGCGCGGCGCGCTGGTCGTCGGCTCCACCATGGGGCCGGGATCGACGGCGCTGGGCGTGGAGGTTCAGGACATCACGCCCTATCCCAGGCCGACGCTGCGCGGAGCGAAGTCGCCGACGATCTATTTCGGCGTCATCCCGCCGGGATCGTGAAGGCCCGATCGATCTCCTCGCGTGAGGCGCGTATCCGGCTGGGCCTGCCGGAAGCGAACGAAGGGAACCGTCTTTAACGCCTGCGCGCCGACCCTTGCTCGACGACGCGCCTGATAATCGAATCGAGACGTTCCCCGCCCTTGTCGATGGTGTGATGATCGAGAATCTTCCGTTGCGCCGCCATCGCCAGACCCTGGGCAAAACTCGGATTTTCGATCAATTGCCGGATGCGCTCGGCGAGCGCGGCGGCGTCGTCAATCGGAAAAAGCAGACTGTCCACGCCGTCGGCCGAGATTTCGCGCGGTCCGGGAGAGTCGGAAAGGACGACGGGTTTGGCGTACAGGAACGCCTCCAGCAGCACCAGCGGGCAGACGTCGTGGTTTGAGGTGAAACAAAAAACGTCGATGTCGCGGAAGAATTCCGCCTTGTCCGTGATCCAGCCGGGAAAGCGCAGGGCGTCGTCCAGGCCTTGGCTCGAGGCGAGAGCCTTCAGCGCCGGCGCCAGAACCCCGTCCCCGGCCAGCGTCGCCGTGAACGGAACGCCCTGGTTCTTGAGCAGCGCGAGGGCCTCGATGAATTTCTCAAAGCCCTTCTTGGGCACGAAACGGCCCATCGCTCCGATGACCGGCGGCGACGATAACGGCTTGACCGGCGCCGTTCGCGCGGGCGGGCGGATCATGTTGAAGACCTTGAACACGCGCGCTTCGGGCTGCCCCGCCTCGATCAGCCGCCGACGCATGTCCTCGTTGATGGCGATGGCGAAATCCGCTCCGACCGTTCGACCGACTTTGATCGAGTGGTTGACCGCGATCAGCGGCGCGATCGACTTGGCCGCGGGCTTGACCAGGTTGATGGCGCGGTTGCCGTGGGCGATGACGACGTCGGGACTGAGCGAGCGCAACCGGCGACGAATGCGCCACATCGCGAACACGTCGTACTGATTGAAATTGGGCGTCTCGATATAGGGGAATCCCAGCCCTTCCAACCGAGGAATGACCATCGCCCTCGGCGCGACGAGGTGCAGGACTTCGTGCCCGCGGGCGCTCAGCGCCTCGCTATAGTCGACGAAGACCTGCTCCAACCCGCCGAGCCCGGCGCCGAACATGCAATTGACGATTTTCAAGCGCGATCGACCCGACTGTGATCCGTCACGACGGACCCCATCCCGACCTCAACTGCGCGGCGGGATCACCGTGATGATATAATGGAAAGAGTTGGCGATGTGGCCCCAGGCGGCGTGCGCGAGGGAAATTTCCGTCGCCCTGGACTGGGGCGAGGCGAACTCGGCGGTCGCCGCCAGGCAGGGTTGATCGTTGATCGAGCAGATCGAAAGCAGCCCGTGTTCGGCCAGGGACTCGGGCGTCACCCATGGGCTGCGATCGTAATCGAAACGGACAAATGCGTGCGGTCGGTCCGGGCTGTAGAAGACGGTCGCGGTCTCGTAGGAGTCTTTGCTCGCGACAGTGACCAACGTCAGGCCGGTCTGTTCGCGCCAAACCCTCGTCGCCTCGAACGCGACTTCGCGGTAGGGCGGGCTATTCATATGGTTGACGGACCAATAGATCGTGGCCGCCGAAATCGCCGGCGACAGCGCCACGCCGCCCACGACGACCGCCGCCGCGATCCGTGACACGATCGACCACAGCCGATCGAGATCGGGCGGCGCGAAACACTCGATAGCCAAGAGCGGCAAGAGAGGGAAAACCGGCACGATCATTTCAGCGTAAATCCGCGTCCGTAACGCAAACGCCGACACAAACGTGAGGATCAATGGCCCGAGCGCGAGAACGACGAGCACGGGAAACCGCGGGTCGCCCGCTCGGCGGCGCCACGGCGCGATCCAATCGCGCGGCGAAGTCCGCGCCAACACGGCGACGGCCACGACCATCACGACGTTCATTTTCACCGCGCCGAACAAGGTCTGCGCCGCAAGAGCGGCCATCGCGCTCCACGTCAGGCCGGACACGCTGGCGAGATAGCGCAGCGGCGGCGCGTGATGGCTCAGCAGCCAACCGACGTGCGGCGCGCAGATCGCCGCCGCGACCGCAGCGGAAAGGAAAGGGGAGGCCGAGGCGAAATAGGCGTTTCGCCGCGGATGCTGCAACGCGGCGAGAAGACAAGACGCGAGCAGGACCAACGCATAATATTTCGACATCAGGGAAAGACCGGCGAACACGCCGAAGAGCGCCGAATCCGACCATCGCCCCCGGTCGATCGCCCGCAGAAAGTAATGCGCCGTGAGCGGCCAAAGGGATATCAATATGATGTTGGCGTCGTATTTGAACGCGAGAAACGTATAGCAAGGCGTGAGCAGCAGCAGCGCCGTCGCGGCCTCGCGCTTGCGGCCTTCGGCGAAGTCGCCGATCAGCAACCAGGCGCCGAAGAGGCCAATCGTCGCATTGAGGCTGCTGAGAATACCGAACGCCCATATTTCGTGCGGAAACACGAGAAACCAAGCGCCGCAAATCCAAGCCCAAAACGGCGGATGTTGAGGATAGCCGAGTTGGAATTCGCGTCCCCACGCGAACGCTTCCGACATATCGTGATTGATGCGCCCGGGGCTCTCCGTCACTGCGAAATAAATCGACAAGGCGACGAAGAAGACGACGCACGCCGTCAGAATCATCGAAAAAGTCGGCTCCGACGAAGGGGAGGCCGCCGCGCCGGCGTGGTCGAGGTCGAGCGCGTCTGGCTTCGATCGTTCCAATGACACGGGCCGAGACATGGGCCGACACTCCTGAAGGCGGCCGCCGCAATTCGGTCGCGAGGAAGGATCGTCGGCGCGATCCGCCCGTCCCTGACGCCACGCCAAGGGCGGACGCCTAACACGCAAGCGGAGCGCATAATGACCATCGCCGAAAACTTTGCAACCTCCGCCGCTTCACCCGTCTTTCCGGCTTCGCCTTCGTCCGATCGCGCGCCGGCGCGGCGCGTGGTGAATTCAGTTGCCAAGCAGCGTTCGATTGGCCAATACGTCGGCGTCGACGCCGGCCTGCGGCTGGACGCCGGCGCGGCTAACGACTTTTTTTGAAGGGGCGCTGCGCCATGCGCGTTCTTATCGTGGGAAACGGCAATGAACGCTATTTCGGCGGAAGATATTACAATACCGAGCGCAAGCTCACCAACGGCTTCGTTCGCAATGGCCATTTGCTGTATTTTTTCAGCGATCGTGACGTCGCGCGGCAAGCGACGATTTTTCGCTCGTCTCGCGCCGGGCGCGGGGAAGCCAACCGGCGGTTTCTCAACGTCGCGCGCAATTTTCAGCCCGATTTCATCGTTTTCATGCATTCCTGCCTGATTTCGACAGAGACTTTCGCCAAAGCCAAGCGCCTGCCCCAACGACCACGCTTAGCGCAGGTCTGCGTCGACCCGATGTTTCGGCGGGTCAACGTCGACTTTCTAAAGGATCGCGCATCCGTCGTCGACGCGACTTTCGTGACCACGGCGGGCGAGGTTCTGGCCCAATTCTCCAGCCCGACGAACGTCTCGTCGTATATTCCCAGTGCGATCGACTCCTCGATCGAAAGGGCGCGCGCCTTCGAACGTTCGGATCAGGCTTTCGACATGTTCTTCGCGGCCAACGCCGCCGGAGACCAGCCGGGCGATCCGCGCCGCACGACGCCTGCACTCATCGCCAAGTCGGGCAAGGCGTCGATCGATTATCACGGCTTCGACGGCCGGCCGCCTGTTTTCGGGGCTGAATATTTCCGTCGGCTCGCCGACGCGCGCATGGCGCTGAACATCAATTCCGACCGCGCCGAGCGGGCGAGCGTCCGCGCGCCGGCCGAGGAACTCTATCTCTATAACTCCAACCGCATTTCCCAGCTCATGGGGTGCGGCCTGCTGACGCTGTCGTTTCGCGTCAACCAGCTCATGGAATTGTTTGAAGAAGATAAGGAAATGGCGTTTGCGGATACGCCGGAGGAGATGCTGGAGACGGCGTTGCGCTATAAGCGCGACGACGCCGCGCGCCGCCGGGCGGCCGAGGCGGGCTGGCGCAAATCCCACCAGGAACTGAACGAGCGGCTGGTCGCGCGCTATATCGAAGAGGTCGCGTTCCGCCGCGCGCTCTCCCATCCCTATATCTGGCCGACCAAGCTATGGTGATCGCCCCGGCCGCGCTGTCTCGAACGATCGGCGTCGTGCTTCCCGCGCGCGAGGTCTTCGGCGTGCGCAAGTCGGGCGCGGTCGCGCTGTGCGCGCGCGATTTCGCCGCCTACAGCCGCTTTCGCGAGCAAATCGCGATCCTCGGCGCGGCGGCGTGCGAATATCCCGATGTGCGCTATCTGCGCCTTGTTTCGTGGCGGCGCTGGTATTTGCGCGGACGGACCGCCTACGCCCAAGCGGTCATTCGGGCCGCGCGAGAGCAGGGGTTCGCCGCGCTGGAGATTCAGAACCGCCCTTATATGGTCGAGGCCGTCCGCAAAGCGCTTCCCAAGGTCAAACTGGCTTTGCATCTCCACAATGATCCCCAGACGATGGACGGATCGCGCAGCGTCGGCGACCGGCGACGCCTGTTGCGGCAATTGGATGCGGTCTATTGCGTTAGCGAATTCATTCGTCGGCAATTTCTCGCAGGGGTCGCGGACGACGCCGGCAAAGCGATCGTCGTCCATAACGGCGTCGCCGCCAATCGCCCTTGCGCGCGCAAGGAGAGGATCATCGCCTTCGTCGGCCGCGTCATTCCCGACAAAGGCGTCGCCGAACTGGTGCAGGCTTTCGCGCGGGCGGCGGCGCACTTGCCCGAGTGGCGGCTCGTCATCGCGGGCGGCGATCCGGACAACATGCTGTCAGGCGCGAAGGCGCCGCTCGCGCGCGAACGCGACGCGTTGGGGAACCAATTATCGCTGCTAGGACAAGTGTCTCACGCCGACGCGATGGCGTTGTTCGCGCAGGCGGAGATCGCAGCCGTCCCCTCGCTGTGGCAGGATCCGTGTCCCCGCGCCGCAATAGAAGCGCTCGCCAGCGGTTGCGCCTTGATCGCGACCGCCGAGGGGGGCTTGGCCGAAGTCGCCGACGGCGCGGGCGAGATCGTCGACACCCGCGACATTGCCGCTTTTGCCGCGACGTTGCGCCGCGTCGCCTCGGACGAGCCGCTGCGCCGCCGACTGCAGGAAAGGGCTCGCGCACGGGCGCGGGAGGTCTTCGACATCCGCCGGGTGATCGAGCCGCTCGACGATGCGCGCGCGCGATTGTTGGCGGCGCATTGACGGCGCGCGTCGCCCTCGTATGGTTCCCGCCGACCAATATCGACCGCACGCCGAAAGGCCCGGAGCATCCATGAACACCTCGAAGAAGCGCGTTCTCGTCACCGGCGGCGCCGGCTTTCTCGGCTCGCACCTGTGCGAGCGGCTGCTGGCCGACGGCCATGACGTGCTGGCGGTCGACAATTATTTCACCGGTCGGCGCGACAATATCGTCCATCTCCTCGACGCCCCGCGCTTTGAAATCATGCGGCGCGACATCACCTTTCCGCTCTATGTCGAAGTGGACGAAATTTACAATCTGGCGTGCCCGGCATCGCCGGTGCATTACCAGTTTGACCCCGTACAAACCACCAAGGTCAGCGTCGTCGGCGCCATCAACATGCTGGGCCTCGCCAAACGGCTGAAGGCGAAGGTGCTGCAAGCCTCGACTTCCGAGGTCTACGGCGACCCGATAGTGCACCCGCAGACGGAAGAATATCGCGGCAGCGTCAACATCATTGGGCCGCGCGCGTGCTACGACGAGGGAAAACGGTGCGCCGAAACGCTCTTCTTCGATTACCGCCGCCAACACAGGCTCGCGATCAAGGTGGTTCGTATCTTCAATACATACGGCCCGCGCATGCACCCGAACGACGGCCGCGTGGTCTCCAATTTCATCGTGCAGGCGCTGCGCGGCGAGGACCTGACGATCTTCGGCGACGGCCTGCAGACCCGTGCTTTCTGCTATGTCGATGATATGATAGATGGTTTCGTCCGGATGATGGCGACGGGCGACGACGTGACGGGCCCCATCAACCTCGGCAATCCGGTGGAGCTGCCGATGGTTCGCCTCGCCGAGCGCATCATCGAATTGACCGGCAGCAAATCGCGCCTGGTCTACCGGCCCCTGCCGACGGACGACCCCGTGCAGCGCTGTCCCGACATCGGCAAGGCGCGCGATGCGCTCGGCTGGCGCCCCGCCGTGCCGCTCGACGACGGGCTGACGCGCACGATCGCCTATTTCGACCGCCTTTTGAGCGGCCGCGCCGCGGGGTAGGCGAGGCCCGTCCACCGCCAGATCGACCCGAACTCTCCCAAGCGCAGGCGCGGCGACGGCGCGCGGCCTGGACCTCTCCGCATACGGCGCGCCCTGACTTCGCACGCCCTTGTTCGCCGGCGCCGCGCATGTTAGCCACGGCGCCGACGACGGGGTATAGCGCAGCCCGGTAGCGCGGAAGTTTTGGGTACTTCAGGTCGCAGGTTCGAATCCTGCTGCCCCGACCAGTCCCTGTCGGGCTCCTCAAAGGACACGCCAACGCCAGATGACCGCACGCATCTATCTTCCCGCCCGCAGCGCGACGCAAGCCGGCCAGTCCAAGGACAAGTGGGTCCTCGAGTACGAACCGGAATTGCCGCGCCGCATCGAGCCGTTGATGGGTTGGACGAGTTCGTCCGACATGAGGGCGCAGGTGAAGCTGCGCTTCGACAGCAAGGACGAGGCGATCGCCTACGCCGCGCGCAACGGCGTCGCCTATCGCGTCGAAGAGCCCAAGCTTTCGCAGCGCAAGAGCGTATCCTATTCGGACAACTTTCGGCCCGGCCGGGTTGTGCCGTGGTCGCATTGAATGACGAGCCGAACGAGGCGCAGGCTCCGTAGCTCAGTGGGATAGAGCAGCCGCCTTCTAAGCGGCAGGTCGCAGGTTCGAGCCCTGCCGGAGTCGCCAGCCCGACCTTTTTCCTCGGTTCGCTTCGAGGCCATGCCAATCGGCCGAACGTCGTTGAAGGCCCTCCCGATCTGCGACTAGGCGGGTCGAATTGTTCGCGCCGCCGCCGACGGGTCGTTAGGGTCGCCGGCGCGCGCGAAGACTCGCGTTCGGCGGCGGCGAAATCAGGAATAGGGGGTCGGATCGGATTCGACATCGGTTCGTTCGCCCGATTCCCCCGGCTTCGAGACCGCGGCGGCTTGCTGCGCGGAGCGGCGTCGGGCATAGGGGAGCGTCTTCTCCGAGCCGAAATCGATGACGCAGACATTGGCCGCAGCCGGATCGGAAAAAGTTCTCATTATTCGGCACGGCGCGCTGGGCGACGTGTTGCGGTCGGAGGGGGCCATCCGGGATATCCGCGTCCATCACCCCGTCGCGTCGATCGCCATTCTCACTACTGATCCGTTCCGCAAGATTTTCGAGCGTTGCCCGTGGATCGATCGCGTCCTCATCGACCCGCGCGCGCCGCGCCTTCGAATTGACAAGTACGTCGGCGTCATCGCGATGCTGCGACGGGAGAATTTCGACTTCATCTACGATTTGCAGAACAGCCGGCGCACGCTGTCCTATTGCAGGTGGATCAAGTCCCGCTGGAGTCGCAAGGACGAACGGTTTCTGCAGGAATTACAGAAGCGAACCGGACCCCTCACCGTTCTCGAGCGCGTGACGCGCCAGCTCGTCGACGCAGGGATCGACCCCGTCCACACGCTCAATCCCGACGTTCATTGGCTCGCCGAGGATATGGACGCGTTGCTCGCGGGCGCCGGACTGAAGCCCGGCTTCGTATTCCTTGTGCCCGGCAGTTCGTCGCGCCACTTGCTCAAGCGCTGGCCATTTTACCGCGAACTCGCGGTCGCGCTCTCGTCCGAAGGTTTCGACGTCGCCACCGCGCCCGGCCCGGACGAGATCGATCTTTGCCGCGCGCTGCCCGCGACGACGCTGTTGGAGGGGGACAAGCCGCTCGATATCTTTCAACTGGCGGGCGTGCTGCGGCGCGCGGGTTTCGTCGTCGGCAACGACACCGGGCCGATGCATATGGCCGCCTATCTCGGCGTCAAGGGCTTGGCGCTGTTCGGCCCGCACACGCGGCCGATCACGACCGGTCTCGATTCGTTCTTCGACATCATCGAGGCGGAAGACCTCGCTCGCCTGCCGTGGGAAGAGGTGTTCAGCGCAACGAAGGCGGCGCTGGCCATCCGGTGACGGGATAGGGCGGGCGATCCTTGGTTGCGGCGCGAGGGCAAGGCGCAGTCTCCTTGCGGATTGCGAGCGACGGGCATGAAAGCGGCCGCCCTCGGCGCACGGTTCGGCCGCTGCGGCTTCAACGCCGCGATGACGCCGCATTTTCCCCCCAATCGTTGGCGGAATGGAGAGATTCCCCCGGGCGCCCGCATCGTCGTTTTCACCGGCCATCCACAGCCGCATGAAGCGGCGGAGGGCAAATGGCCGGCGCCCTGGTACAAGAAAGCCTATAAGAGCGTGCGCCCGACGACTTGGCTGAGCGAACATTGGCGCTGATTGATTTCGCGCATTGACGGCGGATGCGTTAGGTTCTTGGAAAGCGTTAGGTTCTTGGAAAGGAAGTCGGGCCAAAGTGACGTGTGGAATCTCTGCTGAACCGCGCTTTCGCCCGAGCGGCCTTTCGGGCGTGCGGCGGACGCGTCTTCCGGGCGTAGCCGTGGCGAGTTTGGGTCGATGATTGTGGCCGCCGGAGAGTTTGGCCTCGAGCCGCGCTTCGGACCCTGGCGCCGAGCGGGCGCGCTGGCGCTGGTCGCGGCGTCGCTGGCCGGTTGCGCGCAGCCGCCGTCGCCTTACGCCCGCCACAACGGCAATGAATATTTTTCAACCGCTAGATATGGCCCTGCGAGCCCGCGGATGGTCGACGACGGCCAGCCGGTGCCGCGCGGAGGCGGGCAATATCTCGTCGGCCGCCCTTACACGATCGCCGGACGCACGTATCGCCCGAGCGAGAATTCCGCCTACAGCGCGGTCGGCATGGCCTCCTGGTACGGCGACGCGTTCCACGGCCGGCGCACCGCCAACGGCGAAGTCTACGACATGCGCTCGCTCAGCGCGGCGCATCCGACCATGCCACTGCCCAGCTACGCCAGGGTGACCAATCTCGCCAACGGCTATTCGATCGTCGTGCGCGTCAACGATCGCGGCCCCTTTCACGGCGGGCGGGTCATGGACGTGTCCTCGCGCGTGGCCGACCTGCTCGATTTCAAGAGCTTGGGCACCGCGAGGGTGAAGGTCGAATATGTCGGCCGCGCCCCGCTCGAAGGCTCCGACGATTCGACGTTGCTGGCGACGCTGCGCACCGGCCGCGAGCCGACGATGGTCGCTTCGCGCGCGCCGGCCGCGGGGTCCGAGCCGGCCGCCGACCCGACGACCGCCACGATCGCGCCAAATCCCAAATTGTTGAAGGCGCCGCCGCCGCCGCCGCGCCCGTTCGATCTCGGGGCCGCCGCCCGCGCGATCGGCCCGGTCGCCGCGGCGCCGCCGCCGCCGCGACGGCCGCTCCAGCAGGCCGCCTTGGCCGGCGAGCGGGCCCTCTATTTCGCGCCGAACGAGAGCGCAGCGATACGCCTGCTGTGGCCCGACCCGTTTTCGGGGCTGATCGAGCCGGGCGAAGCCCCGCGAGCCGCCTCTTCTCCCGCCGAGGAACGGTAGCGCCCTCAAGCGACCCTCTACGATCGTTGATTTCTCCGTAAAGGCGATGCAAGAACGTCGGCGCGCCGCGTTCCTTTCGCCGCGCCGACGAGGATCGGCCTTGCTTGCTCACCGCTTTGCTCTGGCGTTGTCAGCGACGCTGCTGGCGTTCGTCCCGCCGATTTCGGCTGCGCGCGCGCAGGGCTTTCAGACCAGCGCGCCCTTCGCGCTGCTCGTCGACTACGAGAGCGGCGGGGTGTTGCTGGAAAAGAGCGCCGACGAAGCGATGACGCCGGGCGCGACCGTCAAGCTCTTGACCGCGGAGATCGTCTTCCACGAACTCAAGGAGGGGCGCCTGCATCTCGACGACGCGTTCGTGGTTTCGGAAAACGCCTGGCGCAACGGCGGCGCGCATTCGCATGGGTCGGCGACGTTTCTCGACATCCACAGCGAAGTGCGCATCGACGATCTCTTGCACGGCCTCATCGTTCAGTCCGGCAACGACGCGGCGATGACCCTCGCGGAGGGCATTGGCGGAACGGAGGACAATTTCGCCGCGCTAATGAACAAGCGCGCCGCCGAACTCGGCATGACGCGTTCCGCGTTCGCCGACCCGAGAGGGAAAAGCGACCCCAAGCAGCACGTGAGCGCGCGCGACATGGCGCTGCTGGCCGCCCATCTCATTCGCGATTACCCCGACTATTATCATTATTTCGCTGAGAAGGAGTTCACCTGGAACAAGATCCGCCAGCTCAACCGCAACCCGCTGCTCAACATGGACGTCGGCGCCGACGGCCTGATGACCGGGGACGCCCCCGAGAGCGGCTACGGCCTGGTCGGTTCGGCCGAACAGGAGGGCCAGCGCTTGATCCTCGTCGTCAACGGACTCAAGACGGCGGCCGACCGCGCCGAGGAATCGCGCAAGCTGTTCAACTGGGGTTTTCGTTCGTTCGACCCGCGCGTGCTGTTCCAACCCGGCGAGACGGTCGGGACGGCGACGGTCTACGGCGGCGAACAGAGCGAAGTCCCCTTGGCCAGCGATAGGCTACTGAAGATTTTTCTGCCGCGCGGCTCGCAAGACAAGCTGACCGCGAAGATCGTCTATCTCGGCCCGCTGCCGGCGCCGGTCGCCGCGGGCGTCGAGGTCGCGCGGCTCAAGGTCTGGCGCGGACAGAGTTTGGCGCTCGACGCGCCGCTCAAAACCAAGGCCGCCGTTCCCTTGGGCGGCTTGAGTAAGCGGGCCTTGGACGCGGCGATCGAATTCGCGGTCGGCGTGGTCCGCAAAGCGTTGGCGATCATTTGATGGCCGGCTCGCCGGCGCGAGGCCGGTTCGTCACGCTCGAAGGCGGGGAGGGAGCGGGAAAGTCGGTGCAGGCGCGCCGGCTCGCCGGGCGTCTGAGAGAACTCGGGCTCGACGTCGTTCTCACCCGCGAGCCGGGCGGCTCTCCCGGCGCCGAAGCCTTGCGCGAAGTCATTCTCTCGGGCGCCGCCGCGCGCTTCGGCGCCGTGGGCGAGGCGTTGCTGTTCAGCGCCGCGCGCATCGACCACGTCGACAACACGATCGCGCCGGCGTTGCGGCGCGGCGATTGGGTGGTGTGCGACCGTTTCGCCGATTCAACGCGCGCCTATCAGGGGGTCGCCGGCCAAGTCGACCCGGACTTGCTCGCCGTCCTCGAGCGCGTCGCGATCGGCGCTTGCCGGCCCGACCTGACTCTGATCCTCGACCTGCTGGCCGCCGAGGGCCTCGCCCGCGCCGCGGCCCGGCGCGGCCACGGCGAAGCAGCGGACCGATTCGAGCGCGAAGGCCCGGCCTTTCACGACGCGCTGCGTCTCGCGTTCCTGTCGATCGCCCGCGCCGAGCCCGAGCGCTGCGCGGTGATCGACGCCGGCGCCGGGGAAGACGAAGTCGCCGAGGCGATCTGGACGGTCGTGCGCGAGCGTCTGGCCGGCGCGCTCGACGAGCGGGCGAAGGCGCCATGAGCAAAGCTCCGCCGGACGCGCCGCCGGAAAGCGACGCCTTCCCGGGCGCGCCGCATCCGCGCCTGGCGACGCGACTGATCGGCCACGCTGCCGCCGAGACCGAAATGCTCGCCACCTATCGCGAGGGACGGCTCGCTCACGCTTGGCTGATCGGCGGGCGCGAAGGCGTCGGCAAGGCGACGCTCGCCTGGCGCTTCGCCCGTTTCGTGCTCGCGAACCCCGATCCGGACGCGCCCGCGGCGCGCGCGGCGACGAGCCTCGCGGTCGCCCCCGATCATCCCGCGGCGCGCCAGCTCGCGGCGCTGGCGCACCCCGACTTCGCGCTGCTGCGCCGCGAGTGGAATCCCAAGGCGAAGGCCTTCTTCTCGGAAATTCGCGTTGAAGACCTCCGCGACGGCCTCGATATGTTCCATTTGTCGGCGGCGTTCGGCGGCTGGCGCGTCGCCATCGTCGACAGCGCCGAGGACCTCAACCGCAGCGGCGCCAACAGCCTGCTGAAGATCGTCGAGGAGCCGCCGCCGCGTTCACTGATCCTGATCGTCGCGCATCGACCGGGCCAAGCGCCGGCGACCATCCGCTCGCGCTGCCGGCGCCTGCAGCTGGAGCGGCTCACGCCCGCGGAGATCGGCGAGGTCGTCGGCGGCCTCGGCGCGCCGTGGGACACCGCGGACCGCACGGCGCGCGAGGCCGCCGCCGCGCGCGCCGACGGCTCGGTGCGCGAAGCCTTGCGCCGTCTCGATTCCGAAGACGACGGCGTCGGCGCCTTGATCGACGCCGCGATTGCGCAATTGCCGAGGACCGATCCGCGCACGGTCCACCGGCTCGCGGAGGCGGTGAGCGGGCGCGCGGCCGGCGAGGCGTTCGAAACGCTGACCATCGCGCTCTATGACTGGCTCGCCGCGCGGGCGAGGGGCGACGCCTCGCCCGCGGCGCGCGAAGCCGTGGCGGAGCTGTGGGACCGGCTGCGCGCCGCGACGCGAGAGACCGAGGCGCTGAACCTCGACCGCAAGCTGCACGTGCTCGCCGTGTTCGAGGAAATCTCGGCCCGCGCGCGATTTCTCTAAGCGCGAGCGAAACGCGCGCCGCACGCATTTTCAACCCGAGAAAAATCCTTTAGGACGGCGGGCATGAGCGCGAACCGACGTTTTTACATCACCACCGCCATTCCCTACGCCAACGGCGCGCCGCATATCGGCCACGCCTACGAGCGCATCGCCGCCGACGCCATCCGGCGCTTCATGCGCCTGGACGGGCGCGAGACGCTGTTCGTCACCGGCATGGACGAATACGGCCTCAAAGTTCAGCAGACCGCGGCGCGCGAGGGCGTGACGCCGCAGGCGTTCGTCGACGGCGTCGCGGCGCAATTCGAGGCGATGGGCGAAGCGCTCGACGCGCGCGCCGACGACATCGTGCGCACCACGCAGCCACGGCACAAGCGCGCCGTTCAGGCGATGTGGGAACGGATGAAGGCCAACGGCGACATCTATCTATCGAAATACGCCGGCTGGTATTCGGTGCGCGACGAAGCCTATTTCGACGAGGGCGAACTGACCGACGGGCCGAACGGCGCCAAGCTCGCGCCGAGCGGCGCGCCGGCGCAATGGGTCGAGGAGGAGAGCTATTTCTTCCAGCTGTCGGCCTACGCCGACAGGCTGCTCGCGCATTACGAGGCCAATCCCGAATTTATCACGCCGGAGACCTATCGCAACGAGATCGTCGCCTTCGTCAGGCGTGGGCTCGCCGACGTGTCGATCAGCCGCACTGCCTTCGACTGGGGCGTGTCGGTTCCCGACGATCCCCGCCACGTCGTGTACGTGTGGCTCGACGCGCTGACCAACTACGTCACCGCCGCCGGCTTTCCCGACGACGGTAGGCGATGGAAATTCTGGCCCGCCGACGCGCACGTGATCGGCAAGGACATCACCCGCTTCCACGCGATCTATTGGCCGGCGTTCCTGATGTCGGCCGGCCAGCGCTTGCCGCGCCAGATCGTCGTCCACGGCTTCCTGTTCAACCGCGGCGAGAAGATGTCGAAGTCGACCGGCAACGTCGTCAGTCCCGCGACGCTGATCGCCGACTATGGCCTCGACCCGTTGCGCTACTTCTTCCTGCGCGAAGTGCCGTTCGGCCAGGACGGCAATTATTCGCACGAGGCGATCGTGCAGCGCATCAACGCCGATCTCGCCAACGATCTCGGCAATCTCGCGCAACGCTCGCTGTCGATGATCGCCAAGAACTGCGGCGGCGTCGTGCCGGAGGGCAATTTTGTCATTACCCAGGACTCTCGCGACCTGTTCGTGCAGATCGATTCACTCGTCGGCACGGCGCGCTATCACATGGCGAGCTATGCGATCCATCAATATCTAGCGGCAGTGTTCGACGTCGTCGCTCGGACCAACCGGTATTTTGCCACCAATGAGCCCTGGAAGCTCGCTAAGAGCGATGAGAACCATATGCGAACTGTGCTTTACGTGACGGTCGAAGCGCTGCGAGTTGTGGGCACTCTGTTGCAACCGGCGATGCCGGCGGCAATGAGTAAACTGCTTGACCAACTCGCGGTGGCTCCCCAAGAGCGCACGTTCGCATCACTCGACAAGAAGGATGGCGAAGAAATCGGCAGTTTCGAGCCCGGGAAAGACGCACCAAGACGCCTACTCGCGGGAAGGCGGCTGCCCAAGCCGGAAACCATCTTCCCGCGCTACGTCGAGCCTGCGACGGCTGCCAAATGAGGGGCGTCGTGCGACGAAGCGTGTGCGCCCCTTCCCCCCTTGCGGGGGAAGGTGTCACGCGAAGCGTGACGGATGAGGGGGGTCGCGCGGAGCGCGGCGGCTCCGTTCCATCACCGCCCGCTCCGCCGACCGTCCCGCACACGCGTATTATCGCGCTGGATATGCGTTTCACGGCGCCGCCAGCGCTCCGCAGGGAGAACCCCTCATCCGTCGTCCCTTCGGGACGACGCCTTCCCCCGCAAGGGGGGAAGGGGCGCTCGCGCGCGCCGACGGATGAGGGCCTTGCGTCAAGAGCCCGCACGAGCCTCGCCCTAACACCGAGCCTCTCCCGCACGCGGGAGAGGGGGCGCGGGAGCGCTCGCTGATGCGTCTCAACGACAGCCATTGCCACCTCGACTTTCCCGATTTCGCCGACGAGATCGAGGCCGTCGTGGCGCGCGCCGAAGCCGCCGGCGTCGAGCGCATGACGACGATCTCGACGCGCGTCGCTCAAGCGCCGAGACTCGCCGCGATCGCCGAGCGCTTCGCTTCGGTCTATTTCACCGTCGGCACGCATCCGCATCATGCCGCCGAGGAGCCCGTGACCGACGCGGCCGCGATCCGCGCCCTCGCCGCCCATCCCAAGTGCGTCGGGATCGGCGAGGCGGGGCTCGATTATCACTACAACTACGCGCCGGCGGACGTCGCCAAGCGAGTCTTTCGCGCCCAGATCGGTCTCGCGCGCGAGCTCGGTCTGCCGCTCGTCATCCACGCACGCGAGGCCGACGACGACGTCGCGGCGATCCTCGCCGAGGAAATGGCGAAGGGGAAGTTCGACGCGGTTCTGCACTGCTTCACCTCCTCGCGCGCGCTCGCCGAGGCCGGTCTGGCGCTCGGCCTCTTCATTTCCTTTTCCGGCGTGCTGACGTTCAAGAACTCCGAGGACTTGCGCGCGCTGGCCCGCGACCTGCCGCTCGACCGCCTGCTGGTCGAGACCGACGCGCCGTTTCTCGCCCCCGTTCCCCATCGCGGCCACCGCAACGAGCCGGCGTTCGTGGTCGAAACGGCGCGCGTTCTCGCCGACCTCAAGCAAGTCGACGAAGCGGCGCTCGCCAGCGCGACGCGCGCCAATGCGCTGCGGCTGTTCGCCAAGATGGCGCCGCTCGCGGAGCGCGGCGCATGAGCCTGTCGCTGACCATATTAGGCTGCGGCTCGTCCGCCGGCGTGCCGCGCGTCGCGCAAGGGTGGGGCGCCTGCGATCCCGGCCATCCGCGCAACCGGCGGCGGCGATGTTCGGCGCTGATCGCGCGCGACGCCCCGGCGGGCCGGACCTTGGCGCTCGTCGACGCCGGGCCGGACCTGCGGCTGCAACTGATCGACGCCGGCGTCGCGCGTCTCGACGGCGTGCTGATTTCCCACGAGCACGCCGACCACACCCATGGGATCGACGACTTGAGGCCGATCGTCATGGCGATGCGCAGCCGGGTCGACCTCTACGCGAACGAGACGACGTCGAAGGCGCTGCACAAGAAATTCTCCTACGTGTTCGAAACGCCGCCGGGAAGCTCCTATCCGCCGATGGTGAACGAGAAGCTGCTGATCGCGGGCGAGCCCAGCGTCGTCGAAGGGCAGGGCGGCGCGATCGAGGCGACGCCCTTCGATCTCGATCACGGCGACATCGCCGCGCTCGGCTTTCGCATCGGCGCTCTCGCCTACACCCCGGACCTCAACGGGATTCCGCCGGCGAGCCGGCGCTTTCTCGAAGGCCTCGAGGTGTGGATCGTCGACGCTCTGCGCTATCGGCCGCATCCCTCGCATTTCAACCTCGACGAGGCGCTGGCGTGGATCGAGACGATGCGTCCGCGCCGCGCCGTGCTGACCAATCTGCACACCGATCTCGATTACGAGACGCTGCGCGCGCGCTTGCCGGCGGGCGTCGTCCCCGCCTACGACGGCATGCGCATCGAAGGCTTTTGAGGCACCGCGCGATCGTCGATCGCCTCGCTCGGATCGGGATCGCAGAGCCGGGCTCAGATCAGCTCCGCGACATCGCAGACGCAGGCGTGGGCGTCGGCGAGCGCCGCAAGCTCGGCCGCATGCAGATCGCGAGCGCGGATCACACCGCCGGGGCGGGGCAGGTCGCGCGTCGCACAGGCGTCGGCCGCGACCGTCATCGTGTAGCCCAAATCCCTGCCTGCGCGCACGCTCGACGAGACGCAATTGTGGGTCATGAAACCGGCGAAGATCAGCGCCGCGCCGGGCGGCCCGGCGAGGGCCGCGAGGTCGGTCCCCGAGAACGCGTTGGGTCGCGGCTTTTCCACGATCGCTTCGCCGGCGTCGGGCGCCAGCGCGGCGACGATCGCGCCGCCCGCCTGCGAACGATCGAACAAGCCGCCGGGCTCGCCCTTGTGGGCGACATGGACGACGCCACCGCCGGCGCGGCGCATCGCCCGCAACAGGCGCTCGGCCTGCTCGATGGCGTCTTCGACGCCGGTAAGCGCCATCGGGCCGTCGAGATAGTCGTTCTGGTAGTCGATCAGGATCAGCGTCGCTTCGGCGAGCAGGGGCGGGCGCGGCTCGAGATTAGCGATGGCGAACAGGGTCTTAGGACGATCCATGGCGAGAGTCCTTGTGCGGAGAGGGCGCGCCCCGTTATGACGAGCGGCGCCAGCGCCGATCAATCAGAGAAATGCGGAGGTGAACCTGCATGAACGCAGAGGGAGGCTGGGCCGATCTCGAACTCGTCCAGCGGATCGCGCGCGCGGAAACCCTGAGCGGGGCGGCGCGCGCGCTCGGCGTCGATCAGACGACGGCCTCGCGCCGGCTGGCGGCGCTGGAGCGTCGCTTGGGGGCGACGCTGTTCGACCGCGTCGGCGGTCGTCTCGCGCCGACCCCGGCGCTCGGCGGGGTTCTCGACCGCCTGCGGGCGATGGACGTGGACGCTGCGGTCGCGCTCGCCGCGATGCGCCGATCGCGAGCCGAAGCGCAAGGCCTGGTGCGGATCGCCAGCGTCGGTTTCGTGCTCGCGCACGTCGTCGCGCCGGCGCTGGGTCGCTTCGCGCGCGCCCATCCGAACGTCGCGCTCGCACTGCACGCCGACGATCGGCTCGCGCGCTTCGATCGGCGCGAGGCGGACATCGCCGTTCGACTCGGACGAACCGGCGACGACAGCGCGCGGGTGCGAAAGATCGGCGAGACGCGATTTCGCCTCTGTCGCGCCGTCGGCGCGCCGCCGGGCGCGGTCGCGCCGATCGTGCGCTACACCGAGGCGCTCGGCCATCTCCCGGAGATGCGCTTGCTCGATCGTTTGCGGCCGGGCGCGCGCGCCGTGCTGACCGTGGACCGACTGGACATCCTGATCGAGGCGGCGGCGGCGCTCGGCGCCGAACTCATGCTGCCGGAGGTCTCGGCGCGCCGCGATCCGCGTTTCGTCTTCGCCGACGACGCCGTCGCCACGCGGCCGATGTTTCGCCTCGTCCATGCCGATCGCGCCCGCGCGCCGAGCGTCGCCGCGGCGACGCGCTGGATCGACGAGACCGTCGCGAACTGGGCGGAGGCGTCGCGCTGATTTTGCCCATTTGCGTAACTCCCAAGCCGTCTAGGCGTTGAGGGCGAGCGCGATCTGTGTTGGCGGGTCGGCGAGGGTTTTGAGGATGTTGGCCCCCTGTTTTCTCGCGGTTGAGACGACTGACCTGAGGCGCGCGAAGCTTTGGGCGCCGTCGAGGGTTCGAAACGAGCCCGAGATTTTCATTTTGACCTTCATCATCCTGAGGTCCTGTTCGGCCAGGTTGTTGGTGAAGGGCACGTCGAAGTCGGTGAGGAAGCGCAGCGTTTCGACTTTGAACGTCTTCAGCCTTTCGAGCAGATTGCGGCCGGGGCGCTGCTTTGTTCGTCCGCTCGCGTTGGCCTTGGCGTGGAGTGCGGGCAACTGGCGATGGAAAGCGAGGCCGAGCCGAACCGCGGCCCAATATTGGTCGACGAAGGCCGCGATGACTTTGGGCTCCAGCGCCTTCGCGCCCGCCTCGCGCGCCTCATGAACGGCGATATTCGCCGCCCGAAGCGTGTCGCGCATGAGTTCGGCCCACGGCTCCTTGTCGAACTCGATCAAACACTGGAGTTCGCGCAAGATATGGGCGTTGCAGAAGGCGTGTTCGACCGCGTCGAGCCGACGATAAGGCAGGAAGTGGTCGTGCACAACGACGCCCCCCTTCAAATCCTGCGGGATCGCGCCGCGCTTTTCGTCGGCGCGATAGAAGGTGAAGGCTTGGCTCGAAGTCGTATGCAGCCATTGCAGCTTACCGGCGATGCGATATCCCGTCTCGTCGAGATGGCGAACCTTCGCCTCGGCCACGCGCTCGCCGATGGCCTGGTAAACTTGCCGCAACTCTTGTCCCTTCTTGGCGATCCAAGCGACAAGGCTGGCCGGACAGATCAGCGGCGCGTCGAACAGATCGCTCAGCGCTTGCGCGGTCCGATCCTCGGGGATGAGTTGCTGGACATTGAGATAGATCGCCGCGGCCTTGATGCGCTCGCCATACTGGGCAGGCGAGACCACGCCTTCGGGAAAAACCGCCTTCGTCACGCCCCGGCAATGCGCGCAGCGGTAAATCGAGGCCTGATGTTCCGTGACCCGCAGCGGGCGCTCGGGAAGGTCGAACACTTGCCGCTTCTCGACCCCTATCGCCGACCCCGCCTCGAGAGGCCAACCGCAATGGCCGCATGCGCACGCCGCGTGCCCAACCACGCAATCGGGATCGGCGACCTGCCGCAGCGTGCCGCCCTTATGACCCGTCTGGCCGCCGCTCGTCTTGCCCGAACGGCCGCGCAGACTGCCTCCAATACGCGGTTTCTTCCGCAGCCCGTCACTCGAAGGCGGTTGCGAACTGTTCGAGCTGTCCCGCCCCAATTGCCGACGAAGATCGGCCACCTCGGCCCGCAACGCCGCGATCTCCGCCCTCAGAGACGCTATCAACTCCTCGACTTCGGCGGGAAGAACCATCCCACCCTTGATTCACAGTCTCGTGCCGCCGTCTCCCACAATCCGCATATCAATGCCGTTTCCCAAACACTGTGGCATTCCAAACTCACCACGCCTTGGGAGTTACCCATTTGCGAGGAAGCGGCGCTAACGCGCTGACAAATATGATATAGCAAGGCGGCGTGCATTCGCTTTCTCAGTCGCTTCCTCAACTCAATACGTTCCATAATATACATTATGCGAATCATGCCAAAAGCGAACCGCCCCGCCTCGCGGCGACGGCGAAGCGGTCGCCGACGAGAGACGCGGCGGCCCGGACGACTTCCTCGAAGCGTCTGGGTCGCGCCGGCGGCGCCGAGCGCCCTCGGGCGACCGGGCGGACCGATCGGCCCGATCCCGCCGATCGACGAGGGTCGGCGTCGCGCCTCGCGCCGCCGATCACAGCCGGCAGGCGTTCAGAAACTCGAAGCGGTCCCCTCCCGTGAGGCCCATCCGATTCGCTCGCCTGCTGCAACTCGGCGAACGGGGGGATTGATCGGCGTTCACGAATGTCGGAGGGGCCGGAAGCCTCGCCACCGCGTCGAAGGCCCTGACGCTCGGTCCGCCGTGCCCGCCGCCCGATCCCGCTCCCGCTCCGGCTCCGGCGCCGCCGCCTGTTCCAGAGCCTCGGGCCATCGCGGCGTCGAAGGGCGCTGCGAACAGCAGAACCGCGCAGGCCAACGCGGCCAGGGAAAGCGAGGTCGATTTCTTGAGAGACGCGCGCATGGAAATTCTCCTTGGTTGGTCTTCGGCGGACCCTTACGGTCCGGCGCTTCGTTCGGTTGGCTCGCGGGCTGCGCGAACCTCGCATCCGTTGGTCGCGCCGAGCACGCCGTCGGTTCAAAAAGGGAGGATATTGCTTTCGCGCGCTCGATTTCGCGGCGCGGCTCTCGCCACGAAGGCGGCGACTGGGCAAGAAGAACGACGCGCGGGGCCGATCGTGGCCGACGGATTCGGGCTTCTCGGGCGTCGCCCGCGGCGGAGACCAAAGCGCCGCCCCTCGCGCGCGCCGTTGCATCAGCCGTCGCCGCCAGGCCGGAGGTTCTTCGGCCGGCCGTGCGCCACCACAACGGCGGTTGGAAACCCTCGCAATCGGATTTAAGCCGAAGCCGTAGCCAAATATCGTATCAATTTGAATCTGTTGAGATAAATGGTCGGAGTGGGGAGACTCGAACTCCCGACCCCTTGTCCCCCAGACAAGTGCGCTAACCGGGCTGCGCTACACTCCGACGCCGCGCCTTATAGGCAACGCGAGCGGCGCTGGCAATGCGGGGAGCGCGACGAGCGGCTCGCGCGATCGCGAAACGATCTCGCGGCTTGCCTCCGCTAACTTGACGGGGCGCGCGCCTGGGCGAGAATTCTTTCCGCTTCGCGCAAATCGGCCTGGATCGCGCGCAACGCCGCCAGATCCGCGGCCGGCGTCGCAAGCGCTCGGGTCGGCGCGAGCCGCCCCGCCGCCTCTTCAGCCCCTGCGCGCGCAAGGCCGCCTCGCGGCGGCGCCGGCTCGGGGCCCGCCTCGGCCGCGCCCTCGCCCGCCCCTCGCGCCGCGCTCCTGACCAGACCGGACGCGCCCTGCTCGCGCAGCAGCTTCTGCACCCCTCTGATCGTGTAGCCTTCGCCGTAGAGAAGCTCCTTGATCGCGCGCAGGAGTCCGACGTCGGCGGGCCGATAGTAGCGCCGGCCGCCGCCGCGCTTGAGCGGCTTGATCTGCGGAAATCGGGTTTCCCAGAAGCGCAGCACGTGCTGCGGCAACTCCATGTCTTCGGCGACTTCGCTGATGGTGCGGAAAGCCTCGGGGCTCTTGTCCATGGCGTCTCGCTCGCCTCGCCGCGTCGCGCTCGCCTTCAGCCGGCGCCCTGACCGCCGGCGGGCTCCGCGTTGATCCGCGACTTCAATACGTTGGACGGCTTGAAGACCATCACCCGGCGAGGCAGGATCGGCACCTCCACGCCGGTTTTCGGATTGCGTCCGATGCGCTGGCCCTTCGAGCGCACCACGAAGGAGCCGAACGAGGACAGCTTCACCGTTTCGCCGCGCGCGGCCGCGTCGCAGATCTCGTCGAGAACCGCCTGGACCAGTTCCGCCGATTCGGTGCGCGATAGTCCGACCCGGTGATAGACGACTTCCGACAAGTCGGCGCGAGTGACGGTCCGCCCCGACGGACGGTCGCTCTTGGCTACGGTCATGACAGCCCCCAATGTGCTCGTGATCCGCGAACGCCATGCGGGCCTCGCCCGCAAGGAAACAGAGCGAATGCTGCGACAGAGAGATGGAACGCCGCGATCCCGGACTGCGACATTACACCAAGAGGCGCGCCAGAGGAAAGCCGTTTGCCGCGCTCGCTAGGGCGGCGAAGAAGAAATGACGACCGCTCGCCGCCATCGACGCGGCCCTAACCTCGTCTCAAACACGCCGCGACGCCTCGCCGCATCCGCTTTCTCCCAAGGGGGGCGGCGATGGCGTTCCGCCGCAGCGCCTGCTACGCCGCTGTAACGCCCGCGCCTCGCGCGACGGGGAAAACCGCCTTTTGGGAAGACCGATGAGCCCTTCGCCGCAAACCTCCAACGGCCGCGTCGCCCTGGTGACCGGCGCTTCGCGCGGGATCGGCCGAGCCGTCGCGCTCGCCCTCGCCGCGTCCGGCGCGCACGTCGTCGCCATGGCGAGAACCCAGGGCGCGCTCGAGGAGCTCGACGACGCGATCCGCGCGCTGCGGCCGGGGAGCGAAAACCCCGCCACGCTGGTCCCCTGCGACCTTCGCGATCACGCGGCGATCGATCGGTTGGGCGAGGCTCTCTACCGTCGCTGGGGCCGTCTCGACGTCCTGGTCGCCAATGCGGGCGCGCTCGGACCCCTGTCGCCGCTCCATCACGTCGATCCCGAGCAATGGGACGAAGTCTTCAGCCTCAACGTCACCGCCAACTGGCGCTTGATCCGCGCCCTCGATCCGTTGCTGCGCCAATCGCCGGCCGGCCGGGCGGTGTTTGTCACCTCTGCGGCGGCGAGCCGGGCGGAGCTGCGCGCCTATTGGGGCCCCTACGCGGTCTCCAAGGCGGCGCTCGACGCGCTCGCCCGCACTTACGCCACCGAGACCGTCAACACGTCGCCGATCCGCGTCATGCTGGTCAATCCCGGCCCCCTGCGAACGCGCATGCGCGCGAGCGCGATGCCGGGCGAAGACCCCGCGAGCCTGCGCACGCCCGAGGAACTCGCCCCCAGGATCGCCCTGCTCTGCTCGCCCGATTGGCGCGAAACCGGCAAACTCTACGACTTTCCAAGCGACAAGGTCATGAGCTTCGCCCCGCCCGCTTAAGCGCGGCCGCGAGCGGCCATCAGAACCGCACGAGGGGGATCGCCCGGACCAATACGGGAGTCCGCTCGGCAAACGAGAGCGCGTTCGGACGTCGTCAGCGCATCGCGCGGCCGACGCCGCCAGAATGCGCAAGGGCGCGGCCGGCCGCTCCTCGGTCTTGCGTCGCTAACGCTGAGCGAGGGCAAGTTTGGTGCCGAGCGCCACGAAGGCCGCCGCGAAGCTTCGGCGCATCCAGGCGAGAACCCTTGGCCGCGACAGGAGGCAGCCTCGAACGGACGCCGCGAAGGCGCCGTAACCGGCAAAGACGACGAGCGTCATCGCCATGAAGACGAGGCTCAGCTCGAGCATGCGCGTGAACGGCGAAATCTCGTCGGCGCCGACGAACTGAGGCAGAAAGGCGAAGAAGAATATCGACAGCTTTGGGTTCAGTAGGTTGACGAGAACGGCGGAAACGACGACTTGCCGCGCCGAGCGGGGAGCCATGTCGCTCTCGACCTCGAGCGCGCCGCGTTGCCTCATCGTGTTCCACGCCATGTAGAGAAGGTACGCCGCGCCGAGATATTTCAGGAGTTGGAACGCGACCGCGCTGGCGTGCAGCAGCGCCGCGAGGCCGGTGATCGCCGCGACCATGTGCGGCGCGACGCCCAGGGTGCAGCCGAACGCGGCGATGACGCTCGCGCGGGCGCCGCGCGAGAGACCGGCGGCAAGCGTGTAGAGAACGCCTGTGCCGGGCGAGGCGACGACGATCAGCGACGTGATCAGAAACTCGACGCTCATCGGCTCAACGTTTCGATCGCCGCGGCGACGGACCAGACATCCGCCAGCGACTTCGCGACCTCGGCAGTCAGCCGACGAACGTCGTCCGCTGCGGTCTCATGCATGGCTTCGGCGACGATCAGGACGGTCGAGGTTTCATCGCGAACGGCGGAATAGCCGCTCTGCCGGTTCGTCCACCGCCGCGCATGGGCTCTTCCCGCATCGTCTGCGAAGATCACCTCGCCGGGCTCAGGACGCTCGACCTCGCCGGAGAACGCCTCGTAGGCCTCGTCGCCGCGCGCCCGCCGGACCTCGAGGCCGCCCGAAATCTTGGCGACGTCGAACACGGCCACCGGCGTGGCGAAAGCGAGGGAGATCGCGTTGCAGAGGTCGACGAGCGGATGAAGGCGCGGCAGCGCGCTCTCCTTGCGAAAACGCCGCAATAGCGCCTCGGAGGCGCATCGATACTGGGTCGGCTTCATTCCCATTTTCGCGAACGCGCGCCGCCAAGCCTGAATTTCGGGAAGGTCGCCTTCCTTGCCCGTCGCGAGCCGGGCTTGCGCGACTGCGTTGAAATGGGCGACCGGCCGAGCGACGTCGCCGTCTCTCGTGATCCCGCCGACGCGAACCACGCCGGAGACCAACTCGGGAAAGTCCGCGCGAATGGCGGCGGCATAGCCGAAGTTCATGGATTTCCCGACAGCGAGAAGAGATCGAGACCCCTATCGCCATCTATCGCAAAGCCGCGTCGCGGCGTCTTGAACGATGTTGCGCCTTTGACGCCGTTCTCAGGAGAGCGCGTCCCTGTAGCGCCCCGGCGAAACGCCAAACTGCCGCGTGAAGGCTCTGGTCATATGGCTTTGATCGGCAAAACCCGCCTCGGTCGCCGCCGCGCTTAGGGATCGGCCGGCGACGAGAAGCCGTCGCGCATAACGCACCCGGCGCTGCACGAGATAGGCGTAGGGAGTCGTCCCGACCTCGCGCGCAAAGCCGCGCAGCAGCTGGAAGCGGCTGACGCCGACGAGGGCGGCCAATTCCGCCAGCGAGACCGGCTTCTCCGGCGCTTCATCGAGACGGCGACGCACCTTCCCCACGTTGGGCGAGACGCCGCTCGACGGCGGACGGCGCGATCCGTGTTGACGCAGTGCGTGGCTGAGAAGGCGCAAGAGCCCTTCGTCCGCGGCCAATCGATCGGCGATCGGCGCCGTCACGATCGAAAACAGTCGGGAGAACAACGCCGCGAGAACGGGGTCATGAACGGCGGGTCGCACGATCTCGACCTCTCCCCCGATTTCATCCTCGACTTCGTCGATCGCCAACCACGGTTCGAAGTACAGCATCCGCCAGGCTCGGACGCCGCCGTCGATCGATGTGCCGTCATGCAGCTCGCCGGGGTTCACCATGATCGCGTCGCCGGCGCCGGCGTCGACCTGTCCGACCGCGCTCCACGACCGATGTCCGCCGACATCGATCAGACCGATGCCGAACTGGTCGTGCGAGTGCCGCGGGAAAGCCTCGCCGGACACGAGCGTCATCGCCTCGACGCCGGCTATCGAGGTTCGATGAGCGCGAACACGGTGGAGTCGAGGCGCGATCTGGCCCTCCTATCTCACGCCAATCTTCCGCAGCGCGATCTCGGCCGCGGTCGAAATCTCCGCGAAAATTCGCGGCGACAGGCCGCGCATGATGCTCCGAAAACGACAAAATTCAAACTCGGGCGCGGCGGATTTTCCTTGCGCTTCCGCCGCGCTCGTCTATAAGCCGCGCGACCGAAGCGTCCCGCTGGGGGCTGAACGGAAGGCTGGGGCCGAACTCTTGCGAGTTTGGCGGCGGCAGGGCTGCGACGCCCGACTTCCCGTGTTCCCGCCTTCGGACGATCCGCCTCGAGCCTTTCCAACGGGCTCGAAGGGCTCAGCGCGGGACGCTTGGCGAAACGGGCAACGGAAAGGCTCATCATGGCTCTCTACGAGCACATCTATTTGGCGCGTCAGGACGTGACCGCGCCGCAAGTCGAAGCGCTGACGGAGCAGCTCAAGACCACCATCGCCGCCAACGGCGGCTCGGTCGCCAAGGTCGAGGCGTGGGGCTTGAAGTCGCTGGCGTACCGCATCAAGAAGAACCGCAAGGCTTATTTCACGCTCCTGAACATCGACGCGCCAGCGGCGGCGATCGTCGAGTTGGAGCGTCAGCTCGGCCTCAACGAAGACGTGATCCGCTATCTCACCCTGCGCGTCGACGAGCACGAAGCCGGTCCGTCGGCGATGCTGCGCAAGCGCGACGACGCCGAGCGCGACGAGCGCGGCGGCCGTGGCCCGCGCGGCGACCGTCCCGACCGCGGCGACCGTCCCGAGCGCCCCCGTCGTCCGCGTGACGACGCTCAAGTTGGAGCAATCTGATGGCGACCGCGCCCCGCCGCCCCTTTTTCCGCCGCCGCAAGTCCTGCCCGTTCACCGGAGCCAACGCCCCGAAGATCGACTACAAGGACACGCGCGTGCTGTCGCGCTACATCTCCGAGCGCGGCAAGATCGTGCCCTCGCGCATCACCGCGGTGTGCGCCGCTAAGCAACGCGAGCTCGCTCGGGCGATCAAGCGCGCGCGCTTTCTCGGCCTGCTGCCCTACGTCATTCGTTGACCGACGCGAGCGCGCGCCGAGCGCGCTCGATTACTTAAGAGTTCCCGCGCGGGCGATCGACGCGCGCGGGAAAAGTTGGGGGAGGCGGAACGCTCCGGCCTTTCCCTAACCGCTTGGAAACCCGCGGGACAGCGTGAACGTCATGATCAACCGAATTGGCGCGCCCCTCGGCGCCGGCCTCGCCTCCGCCCTGCTGTTCGTCGTCATGGTGAAGGGCACGGCGATCGCGATGGCGCTGGCTTATCTCGCGCCGTTGCCGATCATGATCGCCGCGCTCGGTTGGGGCGCGCTCAGCGGCGCGATCGCCTGCGGCGTCGCCTGCGCCGGCGTCGCGCTCGTCGTCGAGCCGCTTTCCGGCCTGCTGTTCGCGCTGTCCATCGCCCTGCCCGGACTGGCGCTCGCGCGCCTAGCGGCTTTGCCGGCGGCCCGTCTGCCCTGGCGCAGGAGCGCGCCGCCGTCGGAATGGGCGCCGGTCGGCGCGATCGTCACCCTCGCCGCCGTGTTCGCCGCATTGATCAGCGCCGGCGCGCTCGTGGCGCTGATCCTCGTCTACGGCGGCTACGAGCAGGGCTTGCAGGCCTTCGCCGACGCGCTCCAGCCCGCGATCGGCGAGGCGACCGACGGCGCGGCGCTCCTGCCGGAGGGCGAGACCGCGCGCGATTTCGCGCTCGCTCTCGTGCGCTTTGCGCCCGCCGCGATCGCCGCGTCGACGCTGCTGATGTTTTGCGTCAACCTCTACGCGGCGGCGCGCGCGGCGGCGTTGTCGCACCGTCTGCGCCGACCGTGGCCGGACGTGCCAAGCTCGTTGGCCCTGCCTGCGCCGATGGCCGTCCTCGCCCTCGCCTCGCTCGCCCCGGCCTTCGCCCTGCCCGCGCCGGCCGACCAATTCGCCTGGATCGTCGCCGGCGTCCTCGGCGCCGCCTTCGTCCTGCAGGGCCTGGCCGTGCTGCACGCGCTGTCGCGCGGCCTGCCGATGCGTTCCTTGTTGCTCGCGGCGCTGTATTTTTGCTGTCTGGCGCGCTCGACCTGGACCCTCCCGGCGATCGCGATCATCGGCGTGATCGAAAGCTTCGCGGCGCTGCGCGTGCGCGCGGCGGCGCGCAAATCCAAGGTCTGAATCCCAAGAATTCCGTCAATCAGAGGAGACCCGTCATGGAAGTCATTTTGTTGGAGCGCGTCGGCAAACTCGGCCACATGGGCGACACGGTGCGCGTCAAAGACGGCTTCGCCCGGAATTTCCTGCTGCCGCGCGGCAAGGCCCTGCGCGCCACCGAGCCGAACAAGAAGAAGTTCGAGAGCCAGCGCGCCGAACTCGAAGCGCGCAACGCCGATCTCAAGCGGGACGCCGCCGACAAGTCGACCAACCTCGACGGCAAGAGCTTCGTCATCATTCGCCAGGCCGGCGAAACCGGGCAGCTCTACGGCTCGGTTTCGGCCCGCGACATCGCCGAGACGATCGCCGCCGCCGGCTTCCCGGTCCACCGCAACCACATCGCGCTGCAGCACCCCATCAAGGCGCTCGGCCTGCACAAGACGCCGGTCCACCTGCATCCCGAGGTCGAGGCGTTCGTGACGATCAACGTCGCGCGCTCGCTCGAACAGGCGGAGCGTCAGGCCAAGGGCGAGGACCTCACGGTGCGCGAGGAAACCTCGATGGACGATCTCGGCCTCGAGGTCGGCAAGGCCTTGGCCGAAGCCGGCCCGGGCGAGAGCCTGGCGCGCGAATAGGCGCGCCTTCGCTCAGGCGAAGCGGAATTCGCTCACGTGGCGGTATTCGCTCTCCGGCCTGAGGACGTAGGGGCTGAAATGGCGCCGATTGGGCGAATCCGGGAACGCCTGGGGTTCGAGGCAGAGGCCGGCGTGCCGGCCGTAATGCGCGCCGTCGAGCCCGGGCGCCGCGCAGACGAGCATCCCGAAGTCATCGAGCTGGACGCCCGGCTCGGTGCTGTGCAGCTCCATGGTCAGGCCGTTCAGCGGCGAGCGCAGCTTGGCGATCGGCGCCAGCCCGGTTTCGTCGGGAACGCGCGAGGCGACGAAATTCACGTCGTATTTCTGGCCCGAGGAGTGGCGGACGGGACGCGCCTGGCGGAAGTCGAACGGCGTCCCCGCCACCGAGCGGATTTCGCCGGTGGGGATCAGTTCGGCGTCGGCCGGCGTGTAGAAATCGCTGACCAGCGTCAACTCGTGGTCGCGCACGTCGCTCGAGCCGTCGAGGTTGAAATAGGCGTGCTGGGTGAGGTTGACGATCGTCGGCCGGTCGCATTGCGCGCTGAGTTCGACGCGTAGCGTCGCCGGCTCCAGCAGCCGATAGACGCAGGTCGCCGTCAGGGCGCCGGGAAAGCCGGAGTCGCCGTCGGGCGATTCGAGGACGAGCGTCGCCGACGACGCGTCGTGGCTGCCGAGCTTCCATATCTTTCGGCCGAAGCCGTTCGGGCCGCCGTGCAGCGCGTGCTTCTCGCCGGGCCCGCGCTCGACTTCATAGACCACGCCGTCCAACACGAAACGGCCGTTGGCGATGCGGTTGGCGAAACGTCCGGGGACGGCGCCGAAGAACGGGGAATGGGCGAGATAATCCTCGATCGTGTTGAGGCCGAGGGTGACCCGTTGCGGCCCTCGAGCCGATTGAACGACGAGGTCGCGCACCACGGCGCCCCAGGTGAGGATCTTGGCGCTCGCCCCCGCTTTCGATGCGATGGCGACCTCGACGACGGCGCCGGCGCCGGTCTCTCCGAACAAATGCACGCTCATGAATCCCCCCCGCTGCGGGCCCGCCCCGCGATGTCGATCGAAGCGCCGCTCGTCCGCCGAGCGGCTCGGCGCCGTCATCCTCTCGCCGCGCGGTCACCCGAGACGAGCGCGCGCCGCCGCGAACACGGCGCGAAACATCGGCGCCGTCAACACCCCCGTATTCGTATTGTAGCGCGAACAGTGATAACTATCGAATAGGACGACGCCGGCGCCTTCGAGATCATGGCGCGCGCCGTGCGCGAAGGCGAATCGCGCCGCGTGCAAGCCGAGAGCGCGCAACACGCTGTCATGGGCGATCCGCCCCAGCGCGAGGATCGCCTCGAGGCGCGGCAGGGCGCCGATCGCTCGGGCAAGATAGGGCCGGCACGCGGCGATTTCCGCGGGCGTCGGCTTGTTCTCGGGCGGAACGCAGCGCACCGCGTTGACGATCGCGCAGTCGCGGAGCGCGAGCCCGTCATCCGGCCGGCGGTCGTAGACCCCGGCCGCAAAACCGAATTCGAGCAGCGTCGCGTAGAGGAGATCGCCGGCGTAATCGCCGGTGAACGGCCGTCCGGTGCGATTGGCGCCGTTCAGGCCGGGCGCCAGACCGACGACGAGCAGGCGCGCGTCGCTGTCGCCGAACGATTCGACCGGCGCGTTGCGCCAGCCGGGATGGGCGGCGCGATTGGCTTGGCGAAATCGCGCCAGCCGCGGGCAGTCCTGGCAATCCTCAGGGGGGCTGGCGTCGAACGCCACGACGCGCTCCGCCCCTTACTCGCGCCCGACTTCGTCGACCGGCTGCTGGCCCGGCGCGAACGCGTTCGCGCCCCGCCGGGGATCGGCGAGGCGCGCCGCCCGCTCCGCCGGGTCGCGGCCGATGCGCGCCATCAGTTGCGTCAGCTCGACGAATTCGTCGGCCTGCCGGCGCAGCTCGTCGGCCACCATCGGCGGCTGGGTCGCCACCGTGGAGACCACCGAGACGCGCACGCCCTGACGCTGCACCGCCTCGACCAGCGAGCGGAAGTCGCCGTCGCCGGAGAACAGCACCATGTGGTCGATGTGGGCGGCCATCTCCATCGCGGTGACCGCGAGCTCGATGTCCATGTTGCCCTTGATCTTCCGCCGTCCCGCCGAATCGACGAATTCTTTCGTCGGTTTGGTGACGACCGCATAGCCGTTGTAGTCCAGCCAGTCGACCAGCGGCCGGATCGACGAATATTCCTGATCGTCGACCAGGGCGGTATAGTAAAAAGCGCGAATCAATCGCCCTCTGCCCTGGAACTCCTTCAGGAGACGTTTGTAATCGATATCGAAACCGAGCGACTTGGCGCTGGCGTAGAGGTTGGCGCCGTCGATGAAAAGAGCGATGCGTTCCTGATCCGACATGATCTCGATCATTTCGTGGTTGGAAAGAAATTGGGATTCGACAAGGACAAAGATAGACCAGTGCGCGCGCCGCGCAACCTCGTGGCGGAAAAAAGGCGTCGACGCGAGCCCGACCGGGCGTCGCCGGGATAGACGCCGCCGGTTAATTTTCGCCTATCGACGCGCGGCGCGGCGCTCGGGCGGGGAAACGCGACGTCGTTGTGCGAGGTTTCGGCCTGCGCTATGCCTGGGGCGCCATCGCCGAGCGGCCGTTTCGTCGGCGTGAGCCGGACGACGCGCGCGCGTCGCTTAGGACCAAGCGACGCCAAGGGGGGCCTCGATGAAGCTCGTTCGTTATGGTCGGTCGGGCAAGGAAAAGCCGGGCCTGGTCGACGCCGCCGGCAAGATTCGCGACCTCAGCGAGGTCATCGACGACATCCATGGCGCGACGCTTTCGCCGCGCGTTCTTTCGCGGCTCGCCAAGATCGACCCGGAGGATTTGCCGGCGGCGCGGGGCAAGCCGCGCCTGGGCGCCTGCGTCGGCAAGGTCGGTAATTTTCTCGCCGTCGGCCTCAATTACGCCGACCACGCCGCCGAGATGGGCATGCCGATCCCGCAAGAACCGATCCTGTTCAACAAGGCGCCCTCCTGCATCGTCGGCCCCAACGACGACATCGTGATCCCCAGGGGCTCGCAAAAAACCGATTGGGAAGTCGAATTGGCGATCGTCATCGGCTCGCGCGCGAGCGGCGTCGGCGAAGGCGAGGCGCTGCGCTGCGTCGCCGGCTACTGCGTCTGCAACGACGTCTCCGAACGCGCCTTTCAGCACGAGCGCGGCGGCCAATGGACGAAGGGCAAGAGTTGCCCGACCTTCGGGCCGCTCGGGCCGTGGCTGGTCACCGCCGACGAGGTTCCCGACCCGCAGAAGCTTGCGCTGTGGCTCGACGTCGACGGCGAACGCATGCAGTCGGGCTCGACCGCGACGATGGTTTTCGGCGTCCGCGCGCTGGTCTCGTACATTTCCCGGTTCATGATCCTCGAACCCGGAGACGTGATCGCCACCGGCACGCCGCCCGGCGTCGGCTCGGGCAGGAAGCCGCCGCGCTTTCTCAAAGCCGGCGACACCCTCTCGCTCGGCGTCGAGGGCCTGGGCCGGCAGGCGCAGCGCGTGGTCGCCTGGACCGGGGAGCCTTGAGCCCGCGATGAACGCGATAAAATCGGCGACCGGCGCCACCCTCGCCGCGCTCTACGCGGCGGCGTTCGGCGCGGCCTACCTCGACTATCTCCATCGGGCCGGCCAATGGTTCGCCGACATCTGGCTCGCGCTCGCCGCCCTGCCCTTCACGCTGACGATGCGCTGGCTCGCCGGCGGGTCGTATGATTTTTCCGGCGACGCGACGGCGAAAGTCGTCGCCGCCGCGGCGTTCTGCTGCGCCCTCGCCTATCTCGCCGGCGCGCTGGCCGAGGCCGTCGTTCGCGCTCTTTTCCGTTTCGCGACAGGGCGTTGGCGCAAAGTCTAGAGACCCAGCATCAATTCCAGGTTCTGCGCTGCCGCGCCCGACGCGCCCTTGCCGAGGTTGTCGAGCTTGGCGATCAGCGCGGCCTGGCGGCGCGGCTCGTTGGCGTAGACGTGGATCAGCAGGTCGTTGGTGCCGTTCAGCGATTCCGGCTCCAGGCGCAGCGCCTTGGCGGAGTCCTCGGCGCTGGCGACGCGGACGTAGCGCTGCCCGCGATAATGCTCGGCGAGCGCGGCGCGAAGATCGGCGCCGCTCGGTCCGCCCGGGAGCGCGTCGAGCTGCAGGGGAACGCTGACCAACATCCCCTGGCGGAAATTGCCGACGGAAGGCACGAACAGCGGCCGCGCGGTCAGGCCGGAATAGAGTTGGATCTCCGGCATGTGCTTGTGCTCGAGGCCGAGCGCATAGAGCTCGAAGGAGGGCGCGCGGCCGCTCTCGTAAGCCTCGATCATCGCCTTGCCGCCGCCCGAATAGCCGCTGACCGAGTGGATCGTCACGCCCATGTCCTTGGGGATCAGGCCGGCGTCGGTCAGCGGGCGCAGCAGCGCCACCGCGCCGGTGGCGTGGCAGCCCGGATTGGCGATCCGGCGCGCGCTCGCGATCGCTTGCGCTTGCCCAGGCGTCAGCTCGGGAAAGCCGTAGGTCCAGCCCGGCGCGACGCGGTGCGCGGTGGAGGCGTCGATGACGCGCGGCGCACGATCGCCCATCGCCTCGATCAACGCCGCGGTCTCCTTGGCCGCTTCGTCGGGAAGGCAGAGGATGACGACGTCGACCTCGGCGAACGCCCGCAGCTTGGCCGCCTGGTCCTTGCGTTGCTCGGCCGGCAGGCTGCGCAACGCGACGCCGGGCAGCTTCGCGAGCTTGTCGCGGATTTGCAAGCCGGTGGTTCCGGCCTCGCCGTCGATGAAGATACTGGCTGTCATGATCGTCTCGAAAGGTTCAGGTCGACGCGGCGCCGCGCGGCCCGAGGGCCTCGCGGGAAATAGGCGGTCAGCGTCGGCGGAGTCGAACGGCGATCATGCGCGGTTCTTGCTCCAACGGGGCGACGGCGTCAAGGAGGGCGCTCACCACGGAACCGTCCGGCCGAGATAGTCGAGATACTGCAGGCCGGCTTTCCCCTGTTGCGCGTCGATCGCGCTGGCGAGGTTGGGAATGCTTTCCTCGACGCTGAGACGCGCTTGGGGGCCGCCCATGTCCGTCCTGACCCAGCCCGGCGCCAGCAGCAGCAGGGTTCGCGGATCGTCCTTGTGGCGGGCGGCGAAGCTTCGCATGAACATGTTCAACGCCGCCTTGCTGCCGCGGTACACCTCGTAATTTCCGGTCTGATTGTTGGCGACGCTTCCCTGTCCGGAGGACATCACGGCGATCGTCCCGGTCGCCGGCACGACATCCTGAAACGCCTCGACGACGCGCATCGGGCTCAGAGCGTTGGTCACCATGACGCGAACAAATTCGTCGGTGGATACGTCGGCGATCGTTTCCCGATCGTCGTTCTTGACCCCCGCATTGACCAACAGCATGTCGAACCTTCGCGACCCCAGCCGGGCGCGCAGCGCCGCAACCTGATCGGGATGATTGATGTCGACGATTTCGACTTCGAGCCGTCCGCCCGGCGCCTCCGCGAGTTCATGCAGCGCGGTCCTTTTGGCGCCTCGGGCGGTGGCGACGACGCGCCAGCCGCGTTTCAAGTATTCTTCGGCTAGCGCGAGGCCAAGGCCGCGAGACGCTCCGATCAGGAGCAGACTTTTGTTCAAGTTGGGCATCAGGGAGCTTCCGTTCTTAAATCGATCTGGCCGTGAGCCTCGGCGAGCCGCGCCTGGGCCAACACCCACGAAATAGCATCTCTGCGATATGGCGGAAGACGCAACGGTTGCATTCTATTCCTGCGCCAAGCGCCATGCGTCGTGACGCCGCGCCGACTGGTCGCCGATCGCGCCGATCAGGTCAAGAATTTCGCGCGAAGCTATATTGCTGCGCTTTTCTGCGACGGCATGATGCCTGTTGACCAAGGACACCGTGTCTGATAGTCATCGACTGCACTGCTGAGCAATGTGAACATGATGGAGCGATTTGATTTTATTGAGGCCCTGCGGAGGTTGCGCCTTTCGCCGAAGCAGGCCGCTATCCTGCTTTCGGTCGATCCAAAAACAACCCTGCGCTGGCAAGAGCGTAAGGTCCAAGTGCCCGGACCTGCCGAACAAGCCCTTCGGGCATGGATGCGGCTTGAAGAATTCGGGTTGCCGTGGCGTCCGCGTGAGGAGTTAATTGGTATGTCTGAAGACGAAATGGCAGAGCAGATTCGCCTGATGCGAGAACACAGTGTCGCGCTAGACGACGTTCTTGAGCGCGTCCGCGCGCGGGGCGGCCCGGCTGCTCCGTGGAAAGTTGATTTGGATCGTCGATCGGCCGAGCTGGGCCAAAGCTTCGTTGTTTACTTCGATGCCCTCCCCGACGGGGGATTCTCGCCTAAATCTTATAGTCGTTCTGACCGAGAGCCGGATCGTTGCCGCGACGCCACGCTCTTCGACGATGCCATTGCATGTATCGCGGAAGCAATCAGCAAGGCCGGACCCAAATGGCATCAACCACGGTTGCGATAAGTACAACGCATTTTCGAAGCGACAAAAGGTTGTGACTTCATGCGCTTGCTTGAGGTGATCTTGGTAGGTCTCGGAATCGTTTGGGCTTTTCCGGCGGGAGCAATGCACGACGGCAATCAAATATTGAAGGTATGTACACCTGGCACCTCTGACTATAGCGAAGGCATATGCATGGGGTTTATCAGCGGGGCGGTGGACGCTTGGGAGGGGTTTGCAATAATCGAATATAAAACTCACGGCGGCCCCTGGACTGGGTTTTGCTTGCCCCCAGGCACCGATGTTGGACAGCAGACGGCTGTTGCTGTTGCCTATATGAGACGACACCCCGAGGACTGGCATCGGGCGGGCGCAGACATGGTTTTTGGAGCGATGCGGGAAGCCTTCCCTTGCCCAGCAGGGTATAAGCCAGTATGGGCGAACTGAGCTTACGTCACGTAAGCGCCAACCTACCAAATCGCACGCGGCTGCAGGGATCGAAACCCGCGCTTTTGCCTTATATTGTTGGCGCTTCCGGGAAGCGCGTTTTTCTTGAATTTCGCTACGTGTCGAATGACCGCATATGTCAGAAGTGAAATCTCAGCCGACACGTCGCCGCCCCCTCCCGCGCAACAAAAAGGGCGGCCGAAGCCGCCCCTTCTGCATAATCTCGAGCGAAAACCGCCGCGTCACCGCTTGGAGAACTGGAAGCTCGCGCGGGCTTTCTTGTGGCCATATTTCTTGCGCTCGACGACGCGCGAGTCGCGGGTCAAAAAGCCGCCTTTCTTCAAGGGCCCGCGCAACTCCGGCTCGTAGTAGGTCAGCGCCTTGGCGAGGCCGTGGCGCACCGCGCCGGCCTGGCCGGAGAGGCCGCCGCCCGAGACCGTCGCCGTCAGGTCGTATTGGGTCAGGCGGCCCGCCACCACCAGCGGCTGGTTGAGGATCATGCGCAGCACCGGACGGGCGAAATAGACGTCGACCGGCTGGCCGTTGATCGTCGCCTTGCCGCCGCCGGGTTTGATCCAGACGCGCGCGACGGCGTTCTTGCGCTTGCCGGTGGCGTAGGCGCGCCCCAATTTGTCGAGCTTCTGCACATGGACGGGGGCCTCGACGGGCGGCGCGATCGTCGAATCCTTGAGATCGGCGAGGGAGGACAGGGTCTCGGCCATGGATCAGGCGCTCCGGCTGTTTTTCGGATTGAGCTTGGCGACGTCGAACGGGATCGGCGACTGTGCGGCGTGGGGATGGTCGGGGCCCTTGTAGACCTTGAGGTTGCCGAGCTGCTTGCGGCCCAGCGGCCCGCGCGGCAGCATGCGCTCGACCGCCTTCTCGATGACCCGCTCGGGAAAGCGCCCCTCCAGGATCGACTTGGCCGAGCGCTCTTTGATGCCGCCGACATAGCCGGTGTGGTGGTAGTAGACCTTCTGGTCGCGCTTGTGGCCGGTCAGCACCACCTTCTCCGCGTTGACGATGATGACGTTGTCGCCGTCGTCGATATGCGGGGTGAAGGAGGGTTTGTGCTTGCCGCGCAGCCGCATCGCGACGATCGTCGCCAGGCGTCCGACGATCAGGCCCTTGGCGTCGATGAGAAGCCATTTCTTCTCGACGTCGGCCGTCTTGGTCGAATGGGTGTTGCCGAACATGGAATTTTCAATCCGTTCTTCAAAGCGCGCGCCTGCTGCGGCGAGCCGGTCAGGGCCGCGCTTATAGAGGCCGCGGCGGCGATCCGTCAACGGCAAGCAAGCGGAATCGGCGGAAAAAGCGGACTTTTTTTTGATGAGGTATTATGATACCTCATCACGCCTGCCGCTTGTGCAGCCTCGTTGGCCGCGGCGAGCGAGAAGACGTATGACTCCCGCTTGCGAACGTGCGAGACGGGGACGATGAACTTCGTCGCGATCGATTTCGAAACCGCGAATTATCAGCCTGACAGCGCCTGCGCGGTCGGGCTGGTGAAGGTGGTCGGCGGCGAGATCGTGAATACGGCGGCCTACTTGATCAGGCCGCCGACGAGGGAGTTCGTGTTCACCTACATTCACGGATTGACGTGGAGCGACGTGGCGAACGCCAACGATTTCGGCCTGCTCTGGCCGAAGCTAGCGGCGTTCCTCGACGGCGCGGAGTTTCTGGCTGCGCACAACGCGCCGTTCGACCGAGGGGTGCTCCGCGCCTGCTGCGCGCGCTATCGCCTGCCCGCGCCGTCGGCGCCGTTTCGCTGCACCGTGCAGATCTCCCGCCGCGCCTGGAACATCCGTCCCACGAAGCTGTCCGACGTGTGCAAGAAGCTCGAAATTCCGCTCAACCACCACGAAGCGCTGTCCGACGCCATGGCCTGCGCCCGGATCGTTCTCGCGGCCGGCGAGGAGTCCGAGCGCGGCGGCGCCGGCCGCAAGGGCGCCGGCGCGGCGAGGCCGATCCCGTCGGCGAGGCCCGCGCCTTCGCGCTGACCGACCCCTCGCTCTGCCGGGCGTCGCCGACGCGCGGCCACCTCGCCTTTCGAAAAAGTCGGAAATCGTGGTAAACGGCGATCCTCCGCCAGGCGTCGCGACGGCGGCGCGCCGCCGGCCTCGGCGAGCGCGACCGGCGTCGGGAGGGCGCGTGAACCACGTTTCCTATTCGGACGATTACCTCCGCGGCGTTCTCGCCGGCGTGACGCGGATCGCGATGGTCGGCGCTTCCGCCAACCCGACGCGGCCTTCCCACGCCGTGCTGAAGCATCTCAGCGAGCGCGGCTTCGCCCTGCTGCCGATCAATCCGGCCCTGGCGGGCGGCGCCATTCTGGGGCTTCCCGTCTACGCGAGCCTCGCCGACGCGCCGGGGCCGATCGACATGGTAGACGTGTTCCGCAAGTCCGAGGCGGCGGGCGCGGTCGTCGACGAGGCGCTGGCGCTCGATCCCCTGCCCCGGGTCGTCTGGATGCAGCTCGGCGTGCGCGACGACGCCGCGGCGGCGCGCGCCGAGGCCAAGGGCGTGCAGGTGGTGATGGGCCGCTGCCCGAAGATCGAATACGGCCGTCTCTTCAGCGAGATCGGCTGATGCGGCGGCGGCGCGCGCGCCATTTCGGCGCGCGAGCCGCGGGCAGAGGCAGGGTATCAGCGGATGACGATTCTTCCGCGATGAAACGCGGGCGAACCCGTCAGCCGTTGACGACCGCGCTCCGCGGGGCGCTCGGCGCGGGCCCGTGCGTCGGCGGCGCGCTCTTTTGCGCTTCGCGGCGGATCGAGTTGGCGCCCTCGGCGCGAGCGACATGGAACTCGTCGATCAGGACCGCTAGGCGCTCGGCCTCCTCGAACAGGGAGCGGCTGGCGGCCGTCGATTGCTGGGCCATCCCCGCGTTCTGTTGCGTCACCTGATCCATTTTGTTGATCGTCGCGTTGATTTCCTCGACCGCGGTCGCCTGCTCTTTCGCGCCGGCGGCGATTTCGGCGACGACGCTGTTGATCTCGACCACCTGCGCCATGATCCGCTCCAGCGACTTGCCGGTTTCGCCGACCAGGACGACCCCCTGGCTCACTTGCGCGGTCGAGGTCGAAATGAGCCCCTTGATCTCCTTGGCGGCCTCCGCCGAGCGCTGGGCGAGCGCGCGCACCTCCGAGGCGACGACCGCGAAGCCTCGGCCCGCGTCGCCCGCGCGCGCGGCCTCGACGCCGGCGTTGAGCGCGAGCAGATTGGTCTGGAACGCGATCTCGTCGATGACGCCGATGATCTGGGTGATCTGCCCCGAGGACTTTTCGATCGCCCCCATGGCGGCGACGGCCTTGCTGATGACCTCGCCGCCCTTCTCGGCGTCGCTCTTCGCGGCGCCGGCGACCTCATGGGCGTGGGCCGTGCTTTGCGCCGTCTTGCGGACCATGGCGGTGACCTCGTCGAGCGTTTCGGCCGCTTCCTCGAGGCCCGCCGCCTGCTGCTCCGTGCGGCGCGACAAATCGTTGGTGGCCGACGAAATCTCCTTCGACCCCGAGCGGATCGCGCCGCTGCTGTCCGCGACGCTCGCCATCGCCGCCTCGAGCTGCCCGATCGCCGCGTTGAAGTCCGCTTGCAGCTTGCGATAGGCGTCCGGGATCGCCGACGACATCCGGTAGCTCAAGTCCTTGGCGGCTAGTTTTGACAGCCCAGAACCGACCGAATCGGCGACGATCGCCCGCTCGCGGGCGATTGCGTCGCGTTGCGTCTGCTCGTTGCGTCCCCGCTCGTCCTCCGCGTGCCGCCGCTGTCGGTCGGCCTCCTCTTCGAGGCGTCCCTTCTCGATCGCCGCGTCGCGGAACACCAGCACCGCCCGCGCCATTTCGCCGATTTCATCGCGATCCGCGACGTTGTTGGGCGACACGGTCAAATCGCCCTTCGCCAGCGCCTTCATGATCCGTGTCAGCTTGACGATCGGCTGGCTGATGCGCCGGGCGAACAAATAGGAAAGCAAGGCCCCGAACACGATCCCGGCGACCCCGGCCGCGACGAACGCCGTCTGGATCATGTTCGCCGATTCGCGGGCCTGCGACACCGTCGCGTCCGCCGCCAGGCGATAGTCGGCCGAGAGCTCGTCGCCTTGTTTCGTCATCGCCTCTTCGATCTTGATCACCTCGAGGATCGGCTTGATGGCGTCGTTAATCTCCGCGACCGTCATTTGGTCTTGGCTCTCGGCGCTCTGCCGATGCTCCGCCGACTGTATAGAGACGATGTCGCGGTAGCGTTTGAGCAAATCGATCAGCGTCCGCGTCTTGGCGGCGCGCTGCGGGTCGCTCGTCTTCGCTAACATGTCTTGCGCCGCTTCGTCGGCGACCTTGAAGCTCTCGCTGGCCAGGTTCCAGTCCTTGGGGTCCTTGGTGTTGACGGCGATCCAAAAATGCATTCGAGATTCGTAGATCCGCTTCTCGACGCGCTGCTCGGTCACTTCGTCGCCTTTCAGCCTGGTGACGTTTTCGATGGCGTCCTTGGAACGTTGGCTGCTCGTTATCGCCAGGCCGCTGATGCCCGCCACGAGCAACAAAACGACGCCGAATCCGATCAGCAATTTGGAGGCGATCTTCAGTTGACTGAACATAGCGGCTCCGAAGCGTTCGCATTCCCAACGGATAGGGATTGCTGGAATGGTCCTAAAGAATTGCGAGGAATTCTGACATCCCGGAGTGAAACCGGTATGAGCGTTCGGCGTTATGCCATCGATCGCCCGCTCACGCTGGCGCGCGATCGACACGTCATCGGCGCGCAGATTAAGAGGCCAAGGTTAATCATTCGTCACCGCCAAGGCCGGAGTCGAGGCCGGCGCCGTGAATTTAAGCGCGGACGATAGACCGCTCCTTCATTGACTTTGGCGAGATTTCTTCTATATCGGCGAGTGGTCGAGGGCTCGATCATCGCTTCGGCTTTGCGCGGCGCGAGAACGACGCCCTCGGGCGGCCGCTATCCTGACAGCCGCGCCGACCCCGACGAGGCGCCGCATGCGCCCGCCAAGACTTTTGTCCCTGTGAGACGCAATGAGATTTGATGAACTCGGTCTGAGCGAGAAAGTGCTCGACGCCGTCCAAGCGTCCGGCTACGACACGCCGACCCCTATTCAAGAACAAGCCATTCCCTACGCGCTGCAAGGGCGCGACATCTTGGGCATCGCGCAGACCGGCACCGGCAAGACCGCGGCGTTCACGCTGCCGATGTTGTGCCTGTTGGAAAAGGGGCGCGCGCGAGCGCGCATGCCGCGCACGTTGATCCTCGAGCCGACGCGCGAACTCGCCGCCCAGGTCGAGGAGGCGTTCGGCCGCTACGGCGTCAATCATAAGCTCAATGTCGCGCTGTTGATCGGCGGCGTTTCCTTCGCCGACCAGGAGGCGAAGATCACCAGGGGCGCCGACGTGCTGATCGCCACGCCCGGCCGCCTGCTCGATTTTGTCGATCGCGGCAAGATCCTGCTGACGGGCATCGAGATTCTGGTCATTGACGAAGCCGACCGCATGCTCGACATGGGTTTCATTCCCGACATCGAGCGCATATCCAAGCTGGTGCCGTTCACCCGCCAGACGCTGCTCTTCTCGGCCACCATGCCGCCGGAGATCACCCGGCTCTCCGAGGCCTTCCTGCATAATCCGGTGCGCGTCGAAGTCTCGCGCGCCGCCTCGACCGTAGACGGCACGACCCAGACGCTAGTGCGCTCCGGCGCTTCGCCGGAAGAAAAGCGGACGACGTTGCGCCGCATGATCCGCAACGCCGAGAATTTCAAGAACGCGCTCATCTTCTGCAACCGCAAGCGCGACGTCCAGGTGGTCTGCCGCTCGCTGGAGAAGCATGGATTCTCGGTCGGCGCGCTGCACGGCGACCTCGACCAACGCTCGCGCATGGCCGCGCTCGACTCGTTCCGCAACGATTCTGTGCAGTTGCTCGTCTGCTCGGACGTGGCGGCGCGCGGGCTCGACATTCCCGACGTCAGCCACGTCATCAATTACGACACCCCGCATCACGCCGAGGATTATGTCCATCGCATCGGCCGCACCGGGCGCGCCGGCAAACTCGGCGTCGCCCTGACGATCGTCACCCGCGCCGACGCTCGCGCCATCGACGACATCGAGAGGCTGATCAACCGCAAGATCGATTGGCAGGCCGGCGATGTGGCCCCCCTCGACGAGGAAGCCGAAGCCGCCCATGTCGGCCGCGGGCGGCGAGGCGAGCGAGGACGCGAACGCGGCGGCGAGGCCAAATCGTCCGCCCATCGCGGGCGAGGAGTCGCCCACGCGGCCTCGCCGGCGCAGCAGGCCCCGCGCGAACCGCATCCGCCCGCGCCTCATTCCGCCGAGCCGCGCGCCGCGCGCGAATCCGCGGCGCCGAGGCCCGCGCCTCAGGCCCGCCCCACGCCCCCGCGCCGGCCGCGCCGCGACGACGAGGCGGACGCGCCGGTCATCGGGCTCGGCGATCACGTTCCGAGCTTCCTGCTGCGGCCGGTGCGGTTGCCGCCCGCCAAAGCGGTCCCCGCCGACGCCGAGGACTGACCTTCGGTTCGCTCCGCAAATCCACGGCGAACCTGGCGCCCAAACGGGTCGCTGACCGGCGATCGATCGCCCGCGCCGGCGAAAGGCGCGAACAGATCCGCCCGCCCCTCGCCCTCTGCGCCCGCCTCAGTCGTTCGCCGCGAGCGCTTCGGGCGCCGCCGGCGTGATCGCCACGCTCTCGCCGCAGCCGCAGGCCGAGGTCTGGTTGGGATTGTCGAAGACGAAACTGGAAGAGAGCTTGTCGACCCTGAAATCCATCTGCGCGCCGAGCAGGAACAGCAGCGCCTTGGGATCGATCAGCAGCCTGACCCCCTTGTCCTCGACCACCTCGTCGAGCGGCGAGGCGCTTTCGGCGAATTCCATGGTGTAGGACATGCCGGCGCAGCCGCCGTTCTTGACGCCGACGCGCAGGCCGACGATCGGCCTTTCCGCGTCGGCGATGATCGCATGGACGCGGGCCGCCGCCGCGTCGGTCAGAGTCATCGCCTTGAAACGAGCATTCTTCATCGAGCGCCTCTTTCCTCGACCGGGTTCAAGGCCCGGCGCGCCTTGCTGCATATAGCACGCCGGCGGCGATTTTACAGGCCGCCGCCAAGGCCGCGAAGACTTCGGGCCACAGGCCTGCACATCGGCGGCGGCGCGACTCCGGCGTTCAGACTCTCACGAACTCGAGTCGCGCCGAGTGAAGCCGCAACGCGTTGCCGATCACGCTGACCGAGGACAGCGCCATCGCCGCCGCGGCGACGATGGGCGAAAGCAGAAGGCCGAAAGAGGGATAAAGCGCGCCGGCGGCGATCGGCACGCCGGCGGCGTTGTAGACGAAGGCGAAGAACAGGTTCTGTCTGATGTTGCGCATCGTCGCCGCCGAGAGGCGGCGGGCGCGAACGAGGCCTTGGAGATCGCCTTTCAACAGCGTGACGCCGGCGCTTTCGATCGCCACGTCCGTTCCCGTCCCCATCGCGATCCCGACATCCGCCGCCGCCAGCGCCGGGGCGTCGTTCACGCCGTCGCCCGCCATCGCGACCACGCGGCCTTCCCTGCGCAAGCGCGCGACGATCTCGGCCTTTCGATCCGGCAGGACTTCCGCCTCGACATCCGCAATGCCGAGCTTGGCGGCGACGGCCAGAGCCGTCGTGCGGTTGTCGCCGGTCAGCATGACGACGCGCACGCCCTGCGCCTGCAACGCCCGGACGGCGTCGGGGGTCGTCGCCTTGATCGGATCGGCAATGGCGATGACGCCGGCGGCTCGCCCGTCGACCGCAACGAACACGGCGGTCGCGCCGTCGCGGCGCTGCGTCTCGGCCTCAGCGGCCAGCGGACTCGCGTCGACGCCGACCTCGTCGAGAAAGCGGCGATTGCCAATGGCGAGCGCGCGCCCCTCGATCTTGCCGACAACGCCTTTGCCGGACGGCGAATCAAAGTCGCGCGCCTCGGCGAGATCGAGCCCCCTTTCCTCGGCCGCCCCCACGATCGCCGCCGCCAGCGGATGTTCGCTCGACCGCTCGAGGCTGGCGACGAGCCGCAATAGCTCGTCCTGCGTAAAGCCAGGCGCAGCCGCAACGGCGGTGACGCGCGGCTTGCCTTCGGTGAGGGTGCCGGTCTTGTCGACGACGAGCGTGTCGACTTTTTCGAACCGCTCAAGCGCCTCGGCGCTCTTGATCAGCACGCCCGAGCGCGCGCCGCGCCCGACGCCTGCCATGATCGACATCGGCGTCGCAAGGCCAAGCGCGCAGGGGCAGGCGATGATCAGCACCGATACGGCGGCGACGAGCCCGTAGGCGAAGCGCGGCTCGGGGCCGAACAGCGACCAGGCGAGGAAGGCCAGCGCGGCGACGAGGATCACAAGCGGAACGAACCAGCCGGAAACCTGATCGGCGAGGCGCTGGATCGGCGCGCGGCTGCGTTGCGCCTTGGCGACCATTTCGACGATCTGCGCGAGCGTCGTGTCGCGACCGACCCGTTCGGCCCGCATGACGAAACCGCCGGTCCCGTTGATCGTTCCGCCGATCAGCTTGGCGCCGACCTGCTTGGCGACCGGCATCGACTCGCCGGTCACCATCGATTCGTCGACCGCGCTCGCGCCGTCGACAAGCACTCCGTCGACGGGCACTTTCTCGCCTGGCCGGACGCGCAGGCGGTCGCCGACCGCGACCTCGGTGAGGTCGACATCGCGTTCGCCGCCATCGCTGGAAAGCCTTCGCGCGGTCTTCGGCGCGAGATCGAGCAGCGCGCGGATCGCTTCGCCGGTCCGCTCGCGCGCCCTGAGCTCCAGGACTTGGCCGAGCAGGACGAGAACGGTGATCGCCGCCGCGGCCTCGAAATAGACCGGCGCGGCGCCGTCGTGGCCGCGAAGCGCCTCCGGGAAAATCCCAGGGGCGATCGTCGCGACGACGCTGGCGGTCCAGGCGACGCCCGTCCCCATCGCGATCAGCGTGAACATGTTGAGGCTTCGGTTCTGGATCGACGCGAGCGCCCGCGCGAAGAACGGCCAGCCCGCCCAGAGAACGACCGGCGTCGCCAACGCCAGTTGCGCCCAGTTGGACGCCTGCGGGGCGAGCCAATGCGATGGGAAGAGATGCCCGCCCATCGCGATCGCGACGACCGGCGCGGCGAGGATGAGAGCGATCCAGAAACGGCGCGTCATGTCGAGGAGTTCGGCGTTGGGCGCCGCCTCCGCGGTCGGCGCCTCCGGCTCCAGCGCCATGCCGCAGATCGGACAGGCGCCCGGCCCAACCTGGCGGACCTCCGGGTGCATCGGGCAGGTGTAGATCGTCCCGATCGGCGCCGGCGGCGAGGCGCTCTCGGCGACATAGCGCCTCGGGTCGGCGACGAATTTGTCGCGGCAAGCGGGGCTGCAGAAGAAATACGTCGCTCCCGAGAATTCCGCTTTGAACTTTGCGGAGGCGGGATCGACGCTCATGCCGCAAACCGGGTCCTTGACCTCTCCCCTTGTCGCCGGCCCGTCATGGCCGTGGCGACGAGGAATCTTGCCGCCCGGTTCGCGCTCGTCGGCCGCTCTGGGGGTCATTGCGCATCCCTTCTTGAATCCCAACGACGCAACCGCTACACCTTCCCATCATGGGAAGGTCAAGAGGTTTCAGCCGATGAACATCGGAGCCGCCGCCGCCGCGACGGGGGTCAGCGCCAAAATGATCCGGCACTACGAGGCGATCGGCCTGCTGCGCCCGGCCGCGCGCCGGCAAAACGACTATCGCGACTACGGCGAACACGAAATCCACGAGCTTCGCTTCGTTCGCCGCGCGCGAAGGCTCGGCTTCCCGATCGAAGAAATCGCGGCTCTGCTTGCGCTCTGGCGCGACAAGAAGCGGCCGAGCCGCGACGTCAGGCGCATCGCCCGGACCCATCTCGACGACCTCGAAATCCGCATTTTCGAGATGCAGGCGATGGCGGCGACGTTGCGCAAGCTGGTGCGCTGCTGCCGCGGAGACGACCGGCCGGAGTGCCCGATCCTGGAAGATCTGGCGGCCGGCGCCGACGACCCTCACGAAATGAGGGCCGCCGCGACGTGACCTGCTCCCCAAGCGGGCTTCGCAAGAGGGGGCGAAACCGACGCTGAACCGCCCTCCCCTGGAGCTTGGCGCGCGCTTGTGTCAAACGGGCTGCCGATCCGCCGCAAGGAATTCCTCGATGTCCGCTCTCCCACCCCTTCCCGGCGACCCCGCGGCGCTCTTGCAGCGGATCGCCGACGCGCTCGAGCGCCTGGCCCCGCCGCGCCCACCGCGCCCAGATTTTGGCGCCGCCGACGCCTTTGCGTGGCACGCCGACCGGGGCGTTCTCGCTCCCGTCGAGAAGGTCAATCGCGTCGAAATCGCGCTGCTGCGCGGCGTCGACCGCGTGCGCGACCTGCTGCTCGAAAACACCAAACGCTTCGCCAGGGGACTGCCGGCCAACAACGCGCTGCTGTGGGGCGCGCGCGGCATGGGCAAATCCTCGCTGGTCAAAGCGGCGCACGCCGAGATCAACCGAGCTGCGAAATCCGATGCCTTGAAGCTGATCGAAATCCATCGCGAGGACATCGAAAGCCTGCCGGCGCTGATGGCGTTGCTGCGCGATGCGCCGCATCGTTTCATCGTGTTTTGCGACGACCTTTCCTTCGACGGCGGCGACACTTCCTATAAGTCGCTGAAAGCGGCGCTCGAGGGCGGCATCGAAGGACGGCCCGCCAACGTGCTGTTTTACGCGACCTCGAACCGGCGCCACATGCTGCCGCGCGAAATGTTGGAGAACGAGCGCTCGAGCGCGATCAATCCCGGCGACGCGGTCGAAGAGAAAGTTTCCCTGTCCGACCGCTTCGGCCTATGGCTGGGCTTCCATCATTGCAGCCAGGAGGACTATCTCGCGATGGTCCGCGGCTACGCCGAGCATTTCGGGCTCGAAGCGCCGGCGGACGAAATCGAGCGCGAAGCGCTGGAATGGGCGACGACCCGGGGCTCGCGCTCGGGCCGCACGGCTTGGCAGTTCACCCAGGATCTGGCGGGGCGGCTCGGGCGGCGGTTGGACGGCGAAGCCGGTTGACCCCGAGCGAGGGCGCAAAGCTCTCCCTCGAAGGACGAAGGCGGCGGGCCTTTCCTCGCGCCCGCCGCCTCGCTTTCCCACTCACAGCGCAATCGTGTCTCGCGGTCATCCTGTGAGCGACGCAGCCTCCAGACTGGAGGCCGGACCTTTAGCCATCCCGCCGGCCGCTCTACAGGCCGGCAAGATAAGAGGTGGGATCGACAGGCGTCGTGCCCTTGCGCAACTCGAAGTGCAGTTGCGGCGAATTGACGTTGCCGCTCTGGCCGGATTTGGCGATGATCTGGCCGCGTTTGACCGTGTCGCCGGCCTTGACGTCCAGTTCGCCGTTGTTGGCGTAGGCGGTGACGAAGCCGTTGGGGTGGCGGATCAGCACCATATTGCCGTAGCCTTTCAACCCGTCGCCGGCGTAGGCGACGGTGCCGCTTTCGGCCGCGCGCACCGAGGTGCCCTCGGGCACGGCGATATTGATGCCGTCGTTGCCGCCGGCCTTGAAGCTCTCGATGATGCGGCCGCGCGCCGGCCAGCGAAACTCCGGCGCGACTCCGGCGGCGTCCGCCTCGGCGCCGGTCAGGGGCGCCGCGGAGGCGGACTCGTCGGGGTGGACGACGCTGATCGGGGTAGCGTCGGCGGTCGGATTCTTCTTGGCGGCGGCCGTCGCCTTCGCGTCGGCGTCCGCCTGAGCGACGACCACGGGGGACGCCGTCGTCGCGCCGGTCTTAGCCGCCGATTTGGCCGGCGGCGAGCTCGCCTGCGCGATGGCGTCGGGGGCCGGCTTCTTGGCCTTCGCCGTCTTGACGGGGGCTGCAGCGGGCGCGTCGGCGGAAGCGACGCGCCTGGATTTGGCGACCGGCGCCGCTGCGACGTCCGAGCCGCCGGCGCTATAGACGGGGACGATGAGGCGCATGCCGCCGTGGACTTCGGCGGGGCTGTTCAGGCCGTTGCTCTTCACCATCGCGGCCGCCGGAACGCCGTAGCGTCGCGACAGACTGTCGAGGTCCTCGCCATCGGCGACGACGATCGGCGAGCCGCCGACGACGCTCCATTTCCCGCCGAAGCCGGCGACGGGCTGGTCGGAGGAAGGCTTGATCTGACTGGTGGCGGCGGGCGCGGCCGGCGCGGCGGGCGACAGGGCGGCGACGGCGACCGGGCTCGGATGGGCCGCGGCCGCGTAATCGGCCTTCGGCGCCGCCGCTACGGGCGGCCTCGTCCCGGCGTCGTTGGAGGCGGTCGCAAACGGATTGCCGAATGGGCTGCCGAACGTGTCGCTGAATCGGCTCGAGTCGGCCGAGCAGCCGGAGAGCCAAATTGCGACCCCAGCCGTCAGGGCCGCGCGGACGACGTTCCGCCTGACGACAACCGCTGCCCTTGCACTCATCGGCTCAACCCACTCGAACGCGACCCACCGTGGGCGCAGTTTGACCGCAACGTGTTAAGAGATCGTTTAAGATGAACGATTGGCGCCCGTGGACGCCGCGCCTCACAAGGCCCGCGCGAGGCCCCCGACCAGGGGCATGAAGGTTCGCGCCGCGCCGTACGCGCGGACCGCGATCTCGCCGCTCGCCTGGCGCGTCAGGTGGACGATGCGCTGTTGGCCGGAGGCCGCGTCGGCGACCGCCGCAACCAGCGAGCCGCCCTCGGCGAGCAGATCCGTCAGCCGCGGGGCCGGCGTCTCGATCAGGGCGTGCACGAGGATGTGGTCGAACCGCCCGTCCTTGGGATCGAGCGCCAACCCGTCGGCCCAGGCGACGCGGACGTTGGCGAGCCCGAACGCCTCGAGGCGCGTGGCCGCCTCGAGCGCCAGCGTCTGGATTCGCTCCACCGAGAGCACTTCCCCGGCCAGTTGCGCCAGCAGCGCCGTGGCGTAGCCGGCGCCGGTTCCGATCTCGAGCGCCCGGCTCCCCGGCTGAGGATCGAGAGCCTCGATCATCGCGGCCAGGATCGAAGGTGGCGGCGCGGTCTGGCCGCAGCCGATCGGCAGCGCGATGTCGCGCGCGGCGATGTCGCCATAGCGCTGCGGCATGAACAGCGCGCGCGGTGCGCGCTCCAACGCTCGCAACAGGCGAAGGTCGCGGATGCCGCGCGCGCGCAGCCGCAGCACGAATTGCACGCGTTCCTCAGCCTCCAGGCTGCTCACGGGCGCGTCTTCGTCTCGCGGCGCCGGCATGGTCAATGGCTCCCGAAAGCCTCGGCGTAGCGCGCCAACGTCGCTGCGTCGGTCAAATCGAGCCGCAACGGGGTGATCGACACTTTTCGCGCCGCCAGCGCCTCGATGTCGGTGCCCGCGCCCGGGGCGAAGCCGCCGCGCTGAAACATCAGCCAATAATACGGAATCGCGCGCCCGTCGCGCCGCTCCTCGATGCGCATCAACTCGGTGTCGCGCCGCCCTTGCGCGGTCGCCGTCTCGCCCGCGACCTCGGCGGCCGCGCAGGCGGGGAAATTGACGTTGACGAGCACGCCTTCGGGCACGCCGACGCGCAAGATCTTCTTGATGACCTCGGGCCCCAGCGTGGCGGCGCAGTCCCAGTTCGTCTTGTCGCGGCCCTCGCGGCCGTCGTAGGCCTGGGAAAGGGAGATCGAGGGAACGCCGAACAGCGCGCCCTCCATCGCCGCCGCAGTGGTGCCGGAATAGGTGACGTCCTCGGCGACGTTCTGGCCGCGGTTGACGCCGGAAAGGATCAGGTCCGGGCGGGCGTCGGCCATGATCTTGCGCACGCCCATGATCACGCAGTCGGTCGGCGTCCCCTGCACCGCGAAACGGCGCGGGTCGATCTGCCGCAGCCGCAGCGGGTTGTTGAGCGACAGCGAATGGGCGACGCCGGATTGGTCGCTCTCCGGCGCGACGATGAAAATGTCGTCGGACAGCCGCCGCGCGATCGCCTCCAGGATTTTCAGGCCCGGCGCGTGAACGCCGTCGTCGTTGGTGAGCAAGATCCGCATGGAATCGCCTCTCCCGCGTGGCGCGGTTCGAAGCGCCGTTTGTAGCGCGCGCCTTCGATTCGCGCGACGACTGTCGGCGGCTGGATTGCGCGCCGCCCTACTGCTTCGCCTCGATGCGCGTCAGCCCCCCCATATAGGGCCGCAGGACTTCGGGGATCGAAACCGAGCCGTCTGGATTTTGATAGTTTTCCATCACGGCGACCAGCGCGCGGCCGACGGCGACGCCCGAGCCGTTGAGCGTGTGGACGAAACGCGTGTGCTTGGCGTCCGTGCCCTTGCAGCGCGCGTTCATCCGCCGCGCCTGGAAATCGCCGCATGTCGAGCACGAGGAAATCTCGCGAAACCGCCCCTGCCCCGGCAGCCAGACTTCGATGTCGTAGGTCTTCTGCGAGGCGAAGCCCATGTCGCCCGTGCACAGCGCGACGGTGCGAAAATGCAGGCCGAGCCGCTTCAGCACCTCCTCGGCGCAACGCGTCATGCGTTCGTGCTCGATGGCGGAGTCTTCCGGCGTCGTGATCGACACCAGCTCGACCTTCTCGAACTGGTGCTGGCGGATCATGCCGCGCGCATCCTTGCCCGCCGCGCCCGCCTCGTCGCGGAAGCACAGCGTGCCGGCGGTGAAGCGCAGCGGCAGGCGCTTTTCGTCGACGATGCTCTCGCGCACGAGATTGGTCATCGGCACTTCGGCGGTCGGGATCAGCCAGAATTCTCTTTCGGTGAAGTGGCGCACTAGGTCTTCGCGCCCCGAAGTCAACTCCGGAACCTTGGCCAGAGCAGCGCGGATTTCGTCGTCGCCACCACCGCTATTGTAAACTGAAATCAGATCTTGAACGGCCCGGCTAACGTCTGGCCCTTGCTCGAAAAATCTTTTGAAATCGATGATCTTGATAGCCGACGCCGCGAACTGATCCTCGCGAAACTTGGGCAGTTGCGCGGTGCCGAACATCGCCGGGCTACGCACCAGCACCGGCGGATTGATCTCCAGGTAGCCATGCTCTCGCGTGTGCAGATCGAGCATGAACTGCAACAAAGCGCGTTCGAGCCGCGCCAGCGCGCCCTTGAGCACGACAAAACGCGCGCCCGACAGCTTCGCCGCCGCGTCGAAGTCCATCAGGCCGAGCGCCTCGCCGATGTCGAAATGCTCCCTCGGCGTAAAGCCGTCGGGGAATTTCGGCGGCGCGCCGAAGCGCCGGACCTCGACATTGTCCTTTTCGTCCTTGCCGTCGGGCGTATCGGGCGCGGGAAGGTTGGGAATAGCGGCGAGTTCGGCGTCGAGCTTCGCGCCGGCGTTCCTTTCGGCCGCTTCGAGTTCGGGCATCACCGCCTTGAGGCCCGCGACCTCCGCCTTCAGGTCCTCAGCCGCCTGCAGGTCCTTGCGCGCCATCGCGGCGCCGATCTCCTTCGAGGCGGCGTTTCGCCGCTCCTGCGCCTTCTGCAATTCGAGGATCGCGGCGCGGCGCCGATCGTCGAGCGCCAGCAGCGACTCGGCGCGGGAGGGCAGCGATCGGCGCGCCAGCCCTTCGTCGAACGCGCGAGGGTTTTCACGAATGGCCTTGATATCGTGCATAGATCACCCTAGGGATCGCGGCCAGCGGCGCAGCAGCCGGTCGCCGAAGAGATTGAAGCCGAGGCCAGCCATTACCAGAAGGGCGCCCCCAAGCTCAAATGGGCCGAAGGGTTCGCCGAAAACCACCGATCCGGCCGCCAGGCCGACGATCGGCACCAGCAGCGCGAACGGCGCGACGGTCGCCGCCGAATAGTGCGACAGCAGGCGCGCCCACAGGCCGAAGCCGAACAACGTGGCGGCGTAGGAGAGGACGAGGACGGCGACGACGAGCCTCAGCGAGGGATGGGCGAGCGAGCCGAGGCCGCCCCGCCCCTCGACGATCAGGGAGAGCAGGAACAGCGGCGCCGGCGGCGCCAAGCTCGACCAGCTCACGAACGCCAGCATGTCGACGCGCCCGGCGAATTTGACGGCGATATTGCCCGCGCCCCAGAACGCCGCCGCCGCGATCGCCATCAGCAAGGGGACGAGGCTCGCGCCGTCGAGGCGCCGCGACCCGATCAGCGCGACGCCGAGAAAGGCGACGCCGGCGCCGACGAGCTGTGCGCGCCGCGGCCGCTCGCCCATCAGCGCCCAGGCGAGAAAGATGGTGAAGAACGCCTGCAGCTGGATGACCAGCGACGCCAGCCCGACCGGGAATCCCTGACGAATGGCGACGAACAGCAAGCCGAACTGACCGACGCCGATGAAAAGGCCGTAGAGCGCCACGATCCATGGCGAGGCCTTGGGCGGCCGCACGAAAAACACCGCGGGCAGCGCCGCGAAAACGAAGCGCAGCGCCGACAGCGCCAGCGGCGTCGTCTCGCCGACGCCGATCTTGATGGCGATGAAGGTCAGGCCCCAGACGATCGCAACCGAAATCGCCGCCAGAACGTCGCGGGTCTTCATACGATCGGAGGCGCGGTCATGTCGCGCCCTTGGCCTTCTCCGCTGCTTCGCGGCGCTTTTCGACCACGCGCACCGCGATCACCGAACCTTCGTAGAGCAGCAGCATCGGCAACGCCAGCGACGCCATGCTGATGAGGTCGGGCGGCGTCAGGATCGCCGCCACGCCGGTCACGGCGACGATGGCGTAGCGCCGCATCGAGACGAGATACTTGGAACTGACGATGCCGACCTGGCCGAGCAGCGTCAGCACGACCGGCAACTGGAACGCCGCGCCGAAGGCGAAGATCAGCGTCATGATCAGCGACAGATATTCGCTCACCTTCGGCAGCAGTTCGATCGTCGCCTCGCCCGGCGCGCCGACCTGCTGCAACGAAACGGAAAACCGGATCAGCAGCGGCATCACGACGAAATAGACCAGCATCGCCCCGGCGAAGAAGAAGATCGGCGTCGCGATGAGATAGGGCAGGAACGCCTGGCGCTCGTTTTTGTAGAGCCCCGGCGCGACGAACTTGTAGATCTGCACGGCGATGATCGGGAAGGCGATGACCCCGGCGCCGAACATGCTCAGGCGAATGTTGGTGTAGAACTGTTCGAGGAAATGCGTCGCGATCAGCGTCGCCTTCTCCGCGCCGACGACGCGCACATAGGGCTCGGTGAGGATGTTGTAGATCGAGCGCGAAAAGAAGAAGCACAGCAGGAACGCGGCGAAAAACGCATAGAGCGCACGGACCAGGCGCATGCGCAGCTCGATGAGATGATCCATCAGCGGCGCCTTGGTGGCGTCGATGTCCTCGGCGGTCATTCGGCTGCGTCCCGCGGGGCGGAGGCGGCGGCGCTCGGCGGCTCGACGAGCTCCAGGCCTCGAACCGGCGACGGCGTTTTCTCCTCAGCCGCGACCGCGCCTTGGCCGACGGGTTCGCCGCCCGCCGGCGCGCTGGCCAACGCCACCTCGGAATGGCCGATCTCCTTGGGTCCCTCGACGGCCTGCGTGATCTCCCGGCGCATCGCCATCGCTGGATCGAACGCCGAGCCGATCCTGGCGGACTGGTCGAGGGCGGTCAGTTCCTTCTTGACGTTTTCGAGATCGGCCTCTCGCATCGCCTCCATGAACTGGCCCTGGAATTCGGCCGCCATGCGCCGCATCTTGCCCATGGCCTGGCCGACGGTGCGCATGACGCGCGGCAGGTCCTTCGGCGGGATGACCGCGAGGGCGACGATGCCGAAGATCAGGAGCTTGCCGACGTCAAAATCGAACATGGAGCGGTCCGGCCACACGAAAGTCTTGGGGGGCGGCGCTCGGCGCGCTCCCCGCCCGGCGACGGGCGCTCGCGCCGGGCGCGTCAGTTGACTTTGGTCGTCTCTTTCGCGTCGACCACGGCGCCGGCGTGATTTTCAAGGCTGCGCGGGGGCGTCGGCGCCGCCGGCCCGGCCTCCGCATCATCCTCCGCCATCCCTTTCTTGAAGGATTTGATGCCCTTGGCGACGTCGCCCATGATGTCGGAAATCTTGCCTTTGCCGCCGAACAGCAGCAGCGCCACGGCGCCAAACAACATCCAATGCCAAATGCTCATGCCACCCATGGCCATCATCCCGTTTGATCGCGCCGAGCGCCGTAAATCGCGCCGGCGCGCAACAATCGTGCCCGAGAACGTAAGCGCCCCGGGCGGTAAAAACAAGCGCGGCGCCGCGCGAGGGTCCTTTCGCCGCCGCACTTGGCCGATTAAGCTCGCCCGCGCGCTGTTCCAGCGGCGCCGCACGTCACATTCGGGCGCCGCGCGCTGCATTCGAGCAAAGGTCCGGTCATGAGCCTCGTCGCCAAGCGTCTCGAAGAACTGGGGATCGCGCTGCCGCGGCCCGCGTCGCCGGTCGCCGATTACGTCCCTTTCACGCGCGTCGGCGCCTTGCTGTTCGTGTCCGGCCAGTTGCCGCTCGGCGCGGACGGCAGCATCGCGCCGGCGTATATCGGCAGAATCGGGCCGCGCGCGTCGCTCGACGCGGCGCGCGAGGCGGCGCGGCTGTGCGCGATCGCCCTCGTCGCCCAAGCGCAGGCGGCGGTCGGCGATCTCGATCGGATCGCGCAGGTCGTTCGGCTCGGCGGGTTTTTCGCCGTCGAAGGGGCCTGCGACGAGCTTGCCAAGGCGATGAACGGCGCTTCCGCGCTGATGCGCGCGGCGTTCGGCGCGGCGGGAGTCCATGCGCGCACGACGGTCGGCGTCGCCTGTCTGCCGCTCGGCGCGATCGCCGAAGTCGAGGCGATCTTCGAGATTCGCGCGTGAGCGGCAACGCGCCCGCCTGGCTGGTCGCGCGGCCGATCGCCCATCGCGGCCTGCACGACGCCGCCAAGGGCGTGGTCGAGAATACCCTCGGCGCGGCGGAGGCGGCGATCCGCGGCGGCTTCGCGATCGAGTGCGACGTCCAGCTCAGCCGCGACGGCGAGGCGATCGCGTTTCACGACGATGCGCTCGGCCGGCTCACCCGGGCCCGCGGCGCGGTGAGCGAAAGAACCGTCGCCGAAATCCAGGCGACGGCGTTTCGCGACAGCGACGGGCGCGTTCCCACGCTGGCGCAACTGCTCGCCGGCGTCGCCGGCCGCACGCCGCTGATCTGCGAGCTGAAAAGCCGCTTCGACGGCGACACGCGCCTCGCCGACCGCGTCGCGGCGCTGGCGCGCGAGTACGACGGCCCGCTGGCGATCAAGAGTTTCGATCCCGCTCCGATCGCCCATTTGCGCGCGCGCGGCACCGGAATCGGCCCGCTCGGCATCGTCGCCGAGGCGAGCTACCGCGGCCGATATTGGCGCGATCTCTCGGCCGCACAGAAAGAAGCTTGCGCCGCGTTCCTGCATTATCCCGACACGCGCCCGGATTTTCTCTCCTGGAGCGTCGACGACCTGCCGCACCCGACGCCGTTTTTACTGCGCCGGCTCGAGGAGCTGCCGGTGATGACGTGGACGGTGCGAACGGCCGAGCAACGGCGAACGGCGTTGCGGTGGGCGGACCAGATCGTGTTCGAAGGCGACGCGACGGCGTAAGGCGCGCCGCGCCCGCCTCTGTCGACCTCGATCGCGCGCTACTCCGCGACCTCCGCCGCGTCGACGACCCTGAGCTGCGCCCTCTCGCGGCCGCCGTAGCGGTTGATCGCCAACGCGCCGGCGAGATGCGCGTTGGCGCCTTTGAGGCGCAGCAGCGCGTCGCCGAGCGGCTTGCCGACGGCGCGGAACGCGATCGCCTCGATGGCCCGACCGTCCCCGGCGACGGCGCGCAGGCGCAGGTGGTCGGCGCCGACCGCGAAGACTTCGGCGACGCGATGGCGCGGCAGCGCGAAGATCGGTTCGGGGTTGCCGGCGCCGTAGGGTCCGGCGGCCTCGATCGAATGCGCGAGCGCCGGGCTCGCGCCCGCCGCGGTCAGCGCGGCGTCGATCGCCAGGCCGGCGTCGGCGCGCGCCTCGGCGACGGGCTGAGCGAGGTTTTCCTCGAGAAAGGCGCGAAATTCGCCGATCCGGCTCTTCGCCAGGGTGACGCCCGCCGCCATGGCGTGGCCGCCGCCTTTGACGGCGAGGCCCGCCTCGACGGCCGCGCGGACGACCCGGCCGAGATCGACGCCGGGGATCGAGCGCCCCGAGCCCGTCGCTTCGCCGCCGTTCAAGGCGAGCGCGAAGGCGGGGCGCGCGAAGCGCTCCTTCAGGCGCGCCGCGATCAGGCCGACGACGCCCGACGGCCAGCCCTCCCCCGCCACCACCACCGCCGCGCCGCGCTCCTCGAGGCCGAGCGCCAGCGTCGCCTCGGCTTCGGCCTCGGCGAGAACCGCCAATTCGATCTCTCGGCGCGCGCGGTTGAGGCGGTCGAGTTCGGCGGCGATTTCGCGCGCCTTCACATCGTCGCGCGTCGTCAGCAGCCGCGCGCCGAGCGCGGAATCGCCGATGCGTCCGCCGGCGTTGATGCGCGGGCCGACGAGAAAGCCGAGCTGATAGGCGCTCGGCGGCCCGTCGGCGCCCGCCGCGTCGAACAGCGCCGCCAGGCCCGGGCGCTGGCGCTGGCGCATCGCCTCGAGGCCGCGCAGCACGAAAGCGCGGTTGAGGCCGATGAGCGGCACGACGTCGGCGACCGTCGCCAACGCGACGAGATCGAGCGCGGCCTTGAGATCGGGCGCCGTGCGCTCGCGAAAGAACCCCGCCTCGCGCAGCGCGCGATTGAGCGCGACGAGGCCCATGTAGACGACGCCGGCGGCGCAGAGATAGCCGAGGCCGGAAACGTCGTCCTGGCGGTTGGGATCGACGACCGCGAGCGCCTCGGGCAGGTCTTCCGGCGCGTGGTGATGATCGAACACGATCGCGTCGAGGCCCAGCCGTTTCGCCGCGGCGATCGGCTCATGGCTCACGGCGCCACAATCGACGGTGACGACGAGGCTCGCGCCGTCTCGCGCGAAGGCGGCCATCGCCTCGCTGTTGGGGCCGTAGCCCTCGACGACGCGATCGGGAATATGGATCGAAGTCCGGCAGCCGCAGGCCTCGAGATATTCGCTCAGCAGCGCCGCGCTCGCCGCGCCATCGACGTCGTAATCGCCGAAGATCGCGACGCGCTCGCGGCGCCGAACGGCCTGCTCGAGACGCGCCGTCGCCGCCGCCATTTCGCGCAACGCGAAGGGATCGGGCATCAGTTCGCGCAGGGTCGGCTGGAGATAGCGCACGACCTCGTCGAGTTCGACGCCGCGCCCCGCCAGCACGCGCGCCATCAATTCGCTCTGGCCGCTTGCCTGCGCGATGGCGAGCGCGCGCGCCTCCCCCGCCGCGTCGAGCCGCGCCCGCCAGGGACGGCCGGTGAGCGAGCGCTCGACGCCGAGGAAGAAGGCCATCAGCGCCCCCTTCCCGCCGAGCGTTCGGTCAGCGCCGCCGGCTTCCCTTTGTCGATGAATTCCTGGGGCGTCATCGGCCGCGACTTAGCACGAGTTGCAGCCGGATCGCTAAGCGCGCGTCACGGCCCCGGCGGCGCCCCGCCCCAGCGCGCGCCAGTTCACCAGGCTCGCGAAATAGACAAGCCCCGACAGCGCCGTGATCCAGAAGCTGACCGGCCAGTCCGAGTAGAAGGCGAGCGTCAGGCCGCCCCAGGCCTCGACGAGCGCCAGCGCGGCGCTGAGCGCGATGGCGGCGTAAAGTCGCCCGGTGAAGGCGAGCGCCGCCGCTGCAGGGCCGACCATCAGCGTGAAGACCAGCAACACACCGACGATTTGCGCGCATTCCGAGACCGCGACAGCGACGATCATCAAGAAAGCGGTCGAGACGAAGCGCAGCGGCACGCCTTTGGCTTCGGCCAACTCGCTTTGCAGGGAAGCAAAAATCAGCGGTCGGGCGATCGCGCCGAGCGCAATAAGGCTCAGAGCCGCCAGCGCCGCCAGCGAAGCCAGCGCTTCATTGTCGACGCCCAGCACGTTGCCGAACAACAACGCCGCCGCCTGCGACGCATAGGACGTGAAGAAATGCAGGAACAGCAAGCCGAAGCCGAGCGCCAATGACAGCATCATGCCGATCGCCACGTCCCGCTGGCTCAGTTTCTCCCCGAGCAGGCCCATGGCGAATCCCCCGAGCACGGTGAAGCCAACGAGGCCGGCGAGCGGAGGCAGGCCGAACAATACGGCGCCCGTCGCGCCGGCGAAGCCGACATGAGAAAGCGCGTGTCCGGCAAAAACCTGGCCGCGCAACACCAGGAAGAACCCGACCACCCCGGCCAGAAGGGCGACAATGCCGGCGGCGGCGAAGCCGGTGCGCATGAAATCATAGTCAAACATCGGCGTCGCGATCTTGATGGCTATGACCGTCATGTTCGTGGCGATGCGCCTCGCCCTCGACATCGACATCGCCCGCCATGACGAACACGCGGTCCCTGATTCGAACCACCTCGATCTCCGTGCCGTAGAGCCTCGACAAAACCGGCCCGGCGATGACCTCGTCGACGGCGCCGAGCACCGCCTTGCCGGCGCCCAGATAGAGCACGCGGTCGATTGCGTGGATGAGCGGGTTGACCTCATGCGCGCTGAAAATGATGGCCATTTTCAGCTCGTCGCACAGCCGCCGGGCGATCTCGACAACGCTTTTTTGATGGCTGGGATCGAGGCTGATCAACGGTTCGTCGAGCAGCAGAATTTTCGGACGCCCGAGCAAGGCCTGCGACAGCAGCAGGCGCTGGCGCTCGCCGCCGGAAATTTCGCTGAGGGAACGACGCGCGAGGTCGCGCGCGTCGACCATCTCCAGCGCCCATTCAATCTCGCGTCGGGTCGCGGCGTCTCGGCGCGGCAGGCCCCAGCGCGCGCCGCCCGCCGCGGAGGCGACGATGTCGTAGCCGGTCAAGCGAAGGCTCGCGAAATTGCCGCGGGTCTGCGGCATGTAGCCGATCGCCCCATTGCCGCGCGTGACCGGCTGGCCCAGAACGCTGACGGCGCCGCAATGGATCGGAACCAGCCCGAGCGCGGCGCGCATCAACGTTGTCTTGCCCGCGCCATTGGCCCCCAGCACGCCGACGAATTCGCCATCCTCGATGGCGAAGCTCACGGCGGCCAGAATGATCCGGCCGCCGAGCGCGATCGAGACCTGATCGAAAACGAGTGCGCTCACTGCGCCTGGCCGGAAAGCGCTTTGTCGAGGGCGTCGAGCTGCGACATCATCCACTGCTGATAAGTGGCGTCGGCCGGCTCGGTTTCGGAAACGCCGACCACAGGGATTTTCTCGTCCTTGGCGATCTGGACGAGGCGTTGGACGGCGGGCTCGCTGGCCTGGGCGTTATAGAGCATGACCTTGACCTTGTGGCCTTTGAGATCGTCCTCGAAGCCGGCGACTTCGGAGGCGCTCGGCTCGGTGTTGTTCATCACCGCGAGCGCGAGCTTTTCATTATGCTCCTTCAGGCCGAGAAGTTCAGCCATATAGCCGAACACGGGCTCCGAGGCGGTGATCGGCTGCCCCGCATATTTCGCGCGCATGGCGGAGATTTTGGCCTCCAACGGCTCGAGCGACGCGGCGAAGGCGGCAGCGCCCTTCTGATAATCGGCGCGATGGGCCGGGTCGACGATGGCCAGATCGACGCCCAGCGTATTGCCGACGGCCTTCATCGTCGCGGGATTATACCACAGATGCGGATTGTCGCCCGCCTTCTTGTGCGCCAGGGTCGCGACCAGGATTTCGCGGCGGCCCGGCGCCTTGTTGGCGCTGAGCAGCTTCTCCATCCAGGGATCATAATCGGCGCCGCTGACGACGACGATCTTGGCGTCGACGAGCGCTTTGGCGGTCGAAGCGCTGGCCTCGAACAGATGCGGGTCGTCATCCGGGTTGGACAAGATGCTCGTCACCGCGACATTGTCGCCGCCGATCTGCGCGGCGACGTCGCCGTAGAAATTCTCGGCGGCGACGACTTTCACCGGCTCGGCGAGCGCCGGCGCGCTCATCAATGCGACCGCTGCGGCCGCCGCGAACAGAAAATTCCGGGTCATGGGGGAGCGCCTCCTGCATGTTGGCCGCCGCGCCCTTTCGGCGCGGCGCGGGAAGTGTTATGTTATAACAATGCGCGGCGCAAGCCCCGGACGCGCCCTCTCGCGACGCGCGCCCGCGCGCGTGCTAGAAAAGGCCGGGAAAGGCGAAAGACATGATTGGCGGCGGCGATGAAGCGATCGGATCGGCCTGGGCGGGGCAGGTTGAGAGCGCCTGCGCGGCGAAGGGCCTGCAGCTGACGGCGCTGCGCCGGCGCGTGCTGAGCATCTTGAGCCGCAGCCCCGCCCCGCTCGGCGCCTACGCGATCATCGACGAAATGGCGCGCCTGGAGGGCAAGCCGATCGCGCCGCCGACGGTCTACCGCACGCTGGAGTTCTTCCTCGACAACGGCTTCGTGCACAAAATCGAAAGCCGCAACGCCTATGCGCCGTGCGAGCATTTCGGCCACGCGCATCAAGGCGTCCTGCTGTTGTGCGAGAAATGCGGCCGCAGCGACGAGATCGAGGACGCGGCCGTCGCGCGCCTGCTGGCGACGGCCGCCGCCCGCGCCGGCTTCGCGCCGCACCGGCAAATGGTCGAACTCGAGGGTCTGTGCCGCGCGTGCGGCGCGGCGGCGGCTTGAGGCGAAGTCGAGACGCGGACCCTATGACGGGCTCTTGAGCCGCTTGGGGAGTTCGCGAATGATCGCGCTCATGCCGGGTTCGTCGACCAGATCGGCCGCGTCCTCGATTTCGAACCATTCGATCTGGCGCTGGTCGCGCTCTTTCCATGTCGCGAGCTGGCGTTCGAATTCGAGCAGAAACACCTTGACCCGGCAAAACACAAAGTGGTCGGCGAGCCGCTTCCAATAGTCGTATGTGCCGATCGGCTTGTGGTGAACGCGACCGACGACGCCCGCCTCCTGCATCGCCTCGGTTTCGGCCGCGCTGTAGTCCGTGCGATCCTTCATCGGCCAGCCCTTCGGCACGACCAGCCGCTTGGTCTCGCGCGAAGTCATCAGCATGACGCGAACCTGTCCCGCCGGGTCGTTGCGAACGGCCAGAGCGGCGACCTGCTTGCGGGGCTTGAGTTTCGGTTTCGCCATTTTTCGCCAATACCATGATTCGAGGCGCTAGTCTTGTTGAATCTGATGTATTTCAACCCTCTACGCGGCTCAATTCACCTACCGGGCGTCAGCGCGCCGCGCCGACGATGCGCGAGGCCCGATGCGCGCCGCCGCCCGGCTCACTTCGCGCCATAGCTGAACCTCAATCGCAACGGCGCTCCCTGCGGCGGCGTCGGAAACGGCGCCGCCTCCGCGACCGCGGCGAGAGCGGCGCTGTCGAGGTCGAGCGAGCCGCTGCCGCGGACGATTTGCCGCTGCACCAGGGCGCCGGTTCCGTCGAGCGTGAACACGATCTGTCCCCCGAGTCGCGAGGAATTCGTGCGGCCGGCGGCGGGCAGGCGCACGTGGGACATGATCATCCCGTAGAGGATCGACAGGTAGGTCGCTTTGGCCTTTCCGCCGGAAACCGGAGTCGTCGCGGCCGCGCTCCCCAGTTCGATATCCGGCACGGATTCGGCAGTGGCGATCGGCGCGCCGGCGGACCAGGTCGGAAACGGTTCGCCGATCAGCGTCGGCAGCTTGTCGGGTTGGGCGTCGGCGCGCGCCTGCCGCTCCGCCGGCGCTACGCGATCGGCCTCGACGGCCGTCTCCGCCGCCTCGGCGGCTTTCTCCAACGCCGGTTCGGCCGCATTCGGCGCCGCGTCGATCTCGCCTTCCTGCGGCGCCGCCGCCGCCTGCTCGCGAGCGGGATTCGGGGCCAGCGCCTTCGCCGTCGGCGGCGCGGCCGGCGCCTTGGTCGCCTCGTCGGGGGCCTCTCTCTCGATCTTTTCCTCATTGGCGGCGCGGGGCGCGTCGAACGCCGGCGCCAAGTCGAGCGGCGGCGCGGTCGGCGCCGGCTCGGGCTTCGCCGCGGCGGCGTCGGGTTTCTCCGACGGCGGCTCGACCACGACTTCGACCGCGATTTCTTGCGCCGCCGGCGCGATCGCCGGCGCAAGCTCATTCTCATACGCCAAGAAAGACAAGATGCTCGCGTGAATCAGGAAGGCGCCCAGGAGCGCCGCCCCGCGGTTCGTCCCGCCCAGGGACGAGGGCGCTTGAGGTCGCGTCGGGCGCTCGGCGGGGTCGGCTCGGAAACCGATGTCCGACGGCGAAGCGCCCCTGTCACGATCCGTCACGGCCGACATCGTCCCGTCCGTCGCTGCGAGCATGAGGAGCCGGCGCGATCATATCGGAAGCGCGCCGCCGCCAACAAGCGGGCGCGGCGCACGGCCGACGGCGCGGCCTCGATCTCGCCCTCGCGCGCAAGCGCGGCGGAGACCGCCACTCCTATGATTCGATGCGTAGACGCGATCGCTTCGCCCACGGGGCGCGTCCGCTCGCGATTGACAGAGGGAAGGCTCTTGCATGTAACTAACTTAGGGCGAAGCGGCGTTATCGCCAGAGGGTGGTCGGGTGTCGGTCACGGGGAGGAACACGGCAGGACGACGCGGCGGCGCGCGCGCCCTGCCGGCGCGCGCGTTTTCTCGCGTCTCGCTGGCGCTCGCCGCGTTCGCCCTGTTCGCGCAGCTCATGGCGCCGCCTTGTCTTCGCGCCGATGCGCGGCCGGACCTGGCGAGCGTCGCGGCGACGCTGAGGGCGGAATTCGGCAACAACGCGGTTCTGTGCGCGCACGCCGACGACGACGGGTTCTCGAGTTCGCCGCAACGCGGGCAAGGCCATGGCGACGACGGCTGTCCGCTCTGCCGGTTCGCGGCGCAGTTGGTCCTGTTCGTCGCGCCGGCGCCGTCGCTTCCCGCGCGCGTCGACGTCGCCGAGGCGCCTTTGAGGGCGCGCGCCGATTGCGCCTCGGAAAGGCCCAACCCTGACGGTTTCGCCCAACCGCGCGCCCCGCCCTTCGAAGTCTAGTCCGAATCCGCCGTGCGCCGCCTGCGTCGGCGCGCGTTCCTATTCCCTACGACTTCAAGGCGCAAATCCATGAACACGCTGTCCCTTCGGGCCATGGCGGCCGCGCTCGTCGGCGCTTCGGCCGCGCCCTGGCTCTCGCCCGCCTTCGCCCACGCCGTCGACGGCGAGCGGCGCTTCTTCTTCGACGACATCTTTCCCGACACGCTCGGCAAGCCAATCTTCATGTGGGGACAGCGATGATTCGCCATTCCATCGCAAAAAGCGCCGCCGCGCTCGCTTTCGCCTTGGCCGCCACGGCGGCCGCCGCGCACGCCCAGCTCGAAAAGGCTGCGCCCGCAGTCGGGAGCACGGTCGCCTCTCCCGCCGAGATTCGGCTGAAGTTCAGCGAGGGCGTCGAGCCGCGTTTTTCCAGCATCGCGCTGTCTTCGGAGAGCGGCGCGGCGGCGCCGCTCGGCGCGCCCACCCTCGATCCGGCCGACGACAGCGTGCTGATCGCCAAGGTCGCCAAGACGCTTGCGCCGGGCGTCTACACCGTGACCTGGCATGCCGTGTCGGTCGACACCCACAAGACGCAGGGCAGCTTCGACTTCACCGTGAAGCCTTGACCGGCTTTCCCAGCAACGAAACCAGGAGACGCCCATGAATCGCTTGCAGAGCCTCTGTCTGGCGCTCGCGCTCGCCCTGAGCGCGGCCCCCGCCCTCGCCCAGGAGATCAAGGCGGGCGATCTGACGATCGAACAGCCCTGGGCGCGCGCGACGCCAAAAGGCGCCGAAGTCGGCGCCGGCTATCTCGTGATCCGCAACGACGGCGCATCGCCGGACCGCCTGACCGGCGGCTCCGCCGATTTCGCCGCCGTCGAAATCCACGAGATGGCCATGGCGGGCGGCGTCATGACCATGCGCGAGTTGAAGGACGGGCTCGTCATTCCCGCCCACGGCGCGGCAAAACTCGCGCCGGGCGGCTATCACCTCATGTTCACCGACCTGAAGCGCCCTCTCGTCAAGGGAGAGAGCGTCAAGGCGACTTTGACCTTCGAACATGCGGGCGCCGTGGCGGTCGATTTTGTGGTCCAAGGCGTCGGCGTCGCCGCCCCCAGCGACGGGATGAAGGGCATGGACATGAAGGGGATGAAGATGTGAGGACGGCTCGCGCGGCGTTGACGACGAGCCGGTAGGGGCGAGCCATGGAAAGCGCGCCGGCGCTCAGCCGCTTCGCGCATTTCCTGTCGGCGATGGCGCTGTTCGGCGCGAGCCTTTACGTGCGCGCGCTGGCGCCGCCCGACCTCGCGCGCGCCCTCGCGCCCGCCGCGCGGCGCATCGCGGCGGCCGCGATTCCCCTCGCCGCGTTCAGCGCCGTCGTCTGGATCGCGCTGGAAGCGGCGTCGATGGCCAATTCCTGGGGCGGCCTCGTCGACCTCGACGCCCTCGAGGGCGCGCTCGCGGACACCGCGTTCGGCGCGGTCTGGCGATGGCGTCTGGCCATCGCGCTGGCGCTGCTCGCGGCGCTGGCGCTCGGCCGACACGGCCCATCGACCCTCACGACCCTCTTCTCCGCGCTGCTGCTGGCGAGCCTCGGCCTCGTCGGCCACGCCTCGATGCAGCACGGCGGCGTCGGCGCGCTCCATCTTCTCACCGCCGGCGCCTGGCTCGGCGGCCTGCCGCTCTTCGCGCTTTGTCTGAACGCCCATCGCGACCCCGCGCGGCGCCGCGACGCGGCGAGCGCGATGCGGCGGTTTTCCTTCTGGGGCCAGTTCGACGTCGCGCTGGTCGTGTTGACCGGCGCGGTCAACGTCGCGCTGACCAGCGGCGCGCCGACGTTCCCGACGACGCCGTACCGCGCGCTGCTGTGCGCGAAGATCGCGATCGCAGCGACGATGATCGCGATCGCGCTCGTCAACCGCTACGCGCTGGCGCCGCGCCTGAAGCCGGACGGGCCGGCGCTAGGCCTGCTGATGAAGACCAGCCTCGCCGAAGTCGCGCTCGGCGCCGTCGTCGTCGCGTTGGTGAGCGCGTTCGGCCTGCTCGACCCGTTCTAAGCGCGTTCGATGCGGATGACCTGCGGCTTCTCCTTCACCACCCCGTCGGCGACCGCCAGCGCCAGCGCCTCTCGGATCGACGCCTCCGTCGTCGCGTGCGTGATCAGCACCACCGGCGCGATCTCGGAGGACGGGGCGCCCTTGGCGGGACGCTTCTGCATGATCGCCTCGAGCGAAATCTTGCGCTCGCCCATGCGGGCGGCGATCGAGGCCATCGAGCCGGGGCGGTCGACGACGGCGAGGCGCACGTAATAGCCGCCTTCGTGGCGCTGCATGGGCACGCGCTCGGCGTCTTCGAGCGCGTCGACCGGGCGGCCGAACGCCGGCCCATAATCGCCGCGCGCAATGTCGACGATGTCGGCGGCGACCGCCGAAGCCGTGGCGTCGCCGCCGGCGCCCGGGCCGACCAGCGTCAGCGCGCCGATCGCGTCGCCGTCGATCGTCACCGCGTTGAGCACCCCCATGGTCTGCGCCAGCGGTTCGGACTTGGCGACCATGGTCGGATGCACGCGTTGCTCGACCCCTCTTGGCGTGCGCTCTGCGACGCCGAGGAGTTTGATGCGATAGCCCAGCTCGTCGGCCGCGGCGAGGTCGGCCAGGGTGATGCTCTCAATGCCCTCGATCGAAACCGCGTCGGCGTCGATCTTGGCGCCGAACGCCAGCGACGCGAGAATGGCGAGCTTGTGGGCCGAATCGAACCCGCCGATGTCGAAGGTCGGGTCCGCTTCGGCGTAGCCGAGCCGTTGCGCGTCGGCCAGGCACGCGTCGAACGGCAGCCCGTCGGTCTCCATGCGCGACAGAATATAGTTGCAGGTGCCGTTCAAGATGCCGGAGACGCGGCGAACGGCGTTGCCGACCAAGCCTTCGCGCAGCGTCTTGATCACGGGAATCCCGCCGGCGACCGCGGCTTCGAACGCCAGCGCCGCGCCGTTGGCTTCGGCGAGCCTGGCGAGTTCGACGCCGTGGGCCGCGATCATCGCCTTGTTGGCGGTGACCAGGGACACGCCGCGCGACAGGACCGCCTTCGCCGAGTCATAGGCCACGCCCTCGGCGCCGCCGATCAGCTCGACGAAGACGTCGAGTTCCGCTTGCGCGAGCGATCTCGCATCGTCGTAAAAAGTCGCGCCCGCGAGATCGCGGGCGCGATCGCGCCGGATGAGGTCGCTGACCCCGACGAGCGTGATTTCGCGACCGGTGCGCGCGGCAAGATCGGCGCGCCGGCGCCCCAACAGCCTGACCAGCGCGGACCCGATGGTTCCCAGGCCCGCGACGCCGACGCGCAGAGGTTTCGTCATTCGATGTCGCCCCCAACAAGAAGCCGGGCGCGCCGGCTTCGAGCCTTCTTGCCCGACTTGCCGCTGGCGATCAATCGAAGCGTCAGCGGTAGCGCTCGATCGCGCTCTTGGCCTTCTTCTTGCGCTCCTTGCGCGCGGCGTAGCGGGCGTCCCGGTCGAGCTTGCGCTCGTATTCCAGTCGGGCCTCTTCCTCGCGGCGGGCCGCTTCGACGGCTTCGCGCGCCAGCGCCTCCTGGCGCAGCGCCTCCTGGCGCGCTTCTTCCTCGGCGGCGTGGCGCGCCGCTTCGGCTGCCTCCGCCTCGGCCTTGCGCTTCAGCCGCTCGGCGTCGCGCTCCGCGCGCGCCTGCAGGATCGCGCGGCGCTTGGCCTCGCGTGCGACGACGGCCGGATCGTTGGGATCGTATTTCGGACGCGAAAGGAATTTCTCGGCCAGCGCCTTGCGCGCCTTGGCGGCCGCGGCCTGGCGGTCGAGGAAATTATTGCTGTGCAAAAACGACATCGTTTCCTTTGTTTCCCTTGCAGATGGTTTCGTCGCGCGCGCTCATGCCACAAAGCGCGCAAAACGGCAATGGTCTTTGCCGCGTCGCCGCGACGCCCTGGCGCATTGATTCCGCGCGCCTTCGAGTCCGCCTGACGCGTGACGGGTCCGTCCCGCTGCCATAAGATGACGCCGCCGCCGACCGCGATGCGCGGCCTCCGGTTCGTCGTCACATCGGGATGGGACTTGGTGAGCGCGGTGGGACTCGAACCCACGACCCCCTGATTAAAAGTCAGATGCTCTACCGATTGAGCTACGCGCTCTTGCTTGGGCTGCGAAGGCCTACAGCCTCGTCTGCCGAGGGTCAATAGAACGCGCGCTGGTCTTGGCGAGACGCGCCGCCTTGAGCCGGGCGAAGTCCTCGCCGGCGTGATGCGAGGATCGCGTCAGCGGGGTCGCGGCGACCAGCAGGAAGCCCTTCGCCGCGCCGACCGCGGCGTAGGACTGGAATTCCTCCGGTGCGACGAAACGCGCCACCGCGTGGTGCTTGGGCGTCGGCTGGAGATATTGGCCGATGGTGAGGAAATCGACGTCGGCGCTGCGCAGGTCGTCCATTGTCTGCAGCACTTCGTTGCGCTCTTCGCCGAGGCCGACCATGATTCCCGATTTGGTGAACAGTCTGGCGTCGAGTTCCTTGGCGCGCTGCAGCAGGCGCAGCGAATGGAAATAGCGCGCGCCCGGCCGCACGGCGAGATACTTCGACGGCACGGTCTCGAGGTTGTGGTTGAAGACGTCCGGCTCCGCCGCGACGACGATTTCCAGCGCGCCGTCCTTGCGCAGGAAATCAGGCGTCAACACTTCGATGGTCGCGGCCGGCGCGGCGGCGCGGATCGCCCGGATCGCGCGGGCGAAATGCCCGGCGCCGCCGTCGGGAAGGTCGTCGCGGTCGACCGAGGTCACCACGACATGGGTCAGGCCGAGCCTGGCGACGGCGTCGGCGACGCGCGCCGGTTCGCCCTCGTCGAGCGCGTCGGGCAGGCCGGTGCGCACGTTGCAGAACGCGCAGGCGCGCGTGCAGGTCTCGCCCATGATCATGAACGTCGCGTGCTTCTTCTCCCAGCATTCGCCGATGTTGGGACAGCGCGCCTCCTCGCAGACGGTGGCGAGCTTGTGCTCGCGCATGATCGCGGCGGTCGCGGCGAAGCCCGCAGAGCCGGGCGCCTTGACCCGGATCCAGGCCGGCTTGCGCGGCGCCGGTTGGTCCGGCCGATGCGCCTTTTCGGGATGGCGAGGGCGCGTCGCGCGAGGCTGGCCGTCGAGCCGGTCGATCAGCACCGTCATCATTCACCCCGCGCCATCGCCCGCGATCAGGCCGCTCTTCGGCCCTGGATGGCCTGCCAGATGAGCAGCAGCACCACGGAGCCGACCAACGCGGCGATAAAATGGCCGAGCGAGTGGCGCACCGTGATGTTGGCCAGCGACGTGAGCTCCGAGCCGATCCACGAGCCGGCGACGCCGATCAGGATATTGGTGAATAGGCCGTGCGGCATCCCCAGGATCATGCCGGCGATCCAGCCCGCCAGACCGCCGATGATGATGAGCGAAAAGAAGCCGACGCCGGGCGTGCCCATGACGGCGAGAGGTTCCTGCATTGACGCCTCTCCCTTTTTCCCGTTGCTTCGCGGCGCTCTCGGCCCTCAGCCGGGCGAGGCGCGAGATTCTCTGTTGCGCGCGACGGCGCGGCGACGCCGCCGCCCAGTCACGCCGTTCGGGTCAACGCGGCGACATAAAACCCGTCCGTCGCCGTGCGCAAGGGGCTGAGGCGAATCCCGGCGCCCAGCGTCGAGGCGCAATCGGCGAGCGCGGCGAGGCCGCAGGCGCGCGCCCAATGGGCCGCCTCGAGTGGCAGGAAGTCCGCGCGCGACGCGAGGAACGCGGCGACGCGATCCTCGTTCTCGGCCTTCAGCAGCGAGCAGGTGACATAGACCAGCCGCCCGCCCGGCTTGACGAATCGCGCCGCGTTTTCAAGCGATTCGGTCTGATCCTTGATCCGCTGTTCGAGCGCGCCCGGCCGCATCCGCCATTTCGCGTCGGGGTTGCGCCGCCAGGCGCCGGAGCCGCTGCACGGCGCGTCGACGAGCGCGAGGTCGCAGCGGCCGGCGAGGTCGGCGAGGACGTCCGCGTCGCCGCGCGGCGCGCGCACCTGAACGTTGCGGGCGCCCGAGCGCGCCAGCCGGGCGTAAATCGGCGCCAGGCGCCGGCCGTCGGGGTCGCTGGCGTAGATCTGGCCGTGGTTGGCCATCATCCCCGCCAGCGCGAGGGTCTTGCCGCCGGCGCCGGCGCAGAGGTCGAGCGCCTGCATCCCCGGCTCGGCGCCGCTGAGCAGCGCCGCCAGTTGCGAGCCTTCGTCCTGGACTTCGACGAGGCCCTTGAGGTAGGCGGGCTCGGCGGCGAGCGCCGGGCCGCGGCCGTCGCCGCGCACGGCGATGCGCAGCCCGATCGGCGACAACGGCGCGGCGACCGCGCCCAGATGGGCGAGCGCCGCCAAGCCCCGGTCGCGATCCCCCTTCAGCGCGTTGACGCGCAGGTCGACCGGCGCGCGATTGGCGAGCGCCCTGCCCTCGTCGACCGCCGCCTCGCCGAACGTCTCGGCGAACGCCGGCGCCAGCCACTCGGGATAGTCGCCCTGCACAGGCGCGGGCGCGCCGGCGAGATCGCCGGTCCGCAGCCGCTCGCGCTCGGCTTCGCTGAGCGGCGCCGGCGCGTGGCCCTCGCCGCTGAACAGCGCCGCGATCTCCGCTTCGCCAAAGCTGCGCAATTGCTTCAGCGCGCCGAGGACTTCGGCGCGCGGGCTCGCTTCGCCGAGGATCCAGGCCGACGACGCCTTGCGCCGCAGCGCGTCGTAGACCAGGCTGGCGATCGCCGCGCGGTCGCCCGAGCCGGCGAAGCGCCGCGCCAGCCCCCAGTCCTTCAGCGCGTCGGCGGCCGGACGGCGGCGCGCCTCGACATCGGCGAGGACTTCGATCGCGGCGGCGACGCGGGCGGCGGGGACCATCGCCAAGGCTTTAGGGCAAAACGAGGATGACGCAAGAGCGAGGCGATCGGCGGGGGGCGCGCCCCGCGTCGCCGCCGTCAAGCAGGCGGTCAAGCGGGCCGTCAAGCCGCGTCAAGTTTTCGGCCGGAAACGTCAAGGAATGTCAAGCGATGTCAAGGATTCCTTGTATCCCTCCGGCGAGGGCCGTCTTGTGAGCGCGGCTTGGCCGTGAAGACATAGGCGTATGCTTAGTCATACGCCTATGCCAAAGATTTCTCGGCTCGAGGTGATTTCGAGCGGCGCCCGCCGGCGCTGGACGGATGAGGAGAAGGCGCGGATCGTCGCGGAAAGCTTCGGCGGGCCGCGGCGGGTTTCGGCGACGGCGCGGCGGTATGGCTTGTCGGCGTCGCAGTTGTTCACGTGGCGCCGGCAGGTGGGGGCAGCGTCGGCGGCTTCGCAGACCGCGCCGACATTCACGCCGGCGTTCTTGGCCTGCGATGCGACCGAGATCGCGATCCCGGCGGCGCCCGAGACAAAACACGATCCGGCCCAATCCGGCCGCATGGAGATTGCGCTCGCTAACGGCCGGCGCATCGTCGTCGGAGCCGATGTCGACAGCGCGGCTTTGACGCGCGTGCTCGATGTTCTGGAGCGGCGCGGGTGATTGCGGTTCCCTCGGGCGTGCGGGTGTGGCTCGCCGGCGGCGTCACCGACATGCGGCGCGGCATGAACGGGCTCGCGCTCCAAGTTCAGCAAGGCCTTGGCCGCGATCCGCACGCCGGCGATCTGTTCGTCTTTCGCGGTCGCAGAGGGGACACGATCAAGGTTCTCTGGCACGACGGCATCGGCATGTCACTCTATGCAAAACGCCTGGAACACGGCCGGTTCATCTGGCCAAGCCCGGCCGATGGCGCCGTTGCGATCTCGGCCGCGCAGCTTGGATATTTGCTCGACGCGATCGACTGGCGCAATCCTCGTTGGACGCATCGGCCGCGCGCGGCGGGATAGGCCTGCGACATAGTGAATCACCGGCGATTTAGGGGCGCCTCAAATCGCAAGATTTGTGATCTTGTCGTGGTCATGACCTCGCAAGAGCAAGCCTTTCCCAACAACGTCAAAGCGCTGAAAGCGGCGCTGTTTGCGGAACGCGAGCGTCGGCTCATAGCGGAAGCCGAAGCTGCGGCGGCGAAGGCCAAACTCTCGGACGACGAGGCGCTGATCGCGCATCTGAAGCTCCAAATCGAGAAGCTGCAGCGCGAGCTGTTTGGACCGCGATCCGAGCGCACCGCCCGTCTTCTCGACCAACTCGAACTGCAACTCGAAGAGCTGGAGACGACGGCGACTGAGGACGAGCTGGCCGCCGAACAGGCAGCGGCGAAGGCCAAGAGGACAATCGTCAAATCCTTCGAGCGCAAGCGGCCGGCGCGCAAACCGTTCCCCGAGCATCTGCCGCGCGAGCGCGTGGTGATTGCGGCGCCCACAACCTGCGCCTGCTGCGGCGGATCGCGGCTGTCGAAGCTCGGTGAAGACGTCACTGAGACGCTCGAAGTCGTGCCGCGGCAGTGGAAAGTCATCCAGTATGTGCGCGAGAAGTTCTCGTGTCGCGACTGCGAGAGCATCGACCAGGCGCCGGCGCCGTTCCATGTCATTCCCCGCGGCTGGGCCGGCCCGAGCCTGCTGGCGATGATCGTGTTCGAGAAGTTTGGCCAACATCAGCCGTTGAACCGACAGGCCGAGCGCTACGCCCGCGAGGGTGTGCCGCTGAGCCTGTCGACGCTCGCCGACCAGGTTGGCGCCTGCGTCAATGTCCTACAGCCGATCTTCGAACGCATCGAGGCCCATGTGCTCGCCGCCGAGCGTCTGCACGGCGATGACACGACAGTCCCGGTGCTCGCCAAGGGCAAGACCGACACGGGCCGAAGTTGGGTCTATGTCCGCGACGATCGGCCCTTCGGCGGACACGCGCCGCCGGCGGCGGTGTTCTACTACTCGCGCGATCGATCGGGCGAACATCCCCGCCGCCATCTGTCGAGCTTTGCCGGAGTTCTACAAGCCGACGCCTATGCCGGCTACGACAGGCTCTACGAAGCTGGCCGCGCGCCCGGACCGGTCACGCAAGCCGCATGTTGGAGCCATGCCCGGCGCAAGTTCTTCGTGCTTGCCGACGTCGAGGCGGCGGCCCGGCGCAAGGCCCACGGCAAGACGCCGCTCGTCCTGTCGCCGGTGGCGCTTGCGGCGGTCCAGTGCATCGACGCCCTGTTCGAGATCGAGCGCGCCATCAACGGCCTCGACGCCGATCGGCGCAAGGCGGCGCGCCGTGAGCGCAGCGCGCCGCTCGTCGCCGACCTCCATGCCTGGATGCGCGAGGAACGGGCCAAGCTGTCGCGGCACAGCGATCTCGCCAAGGCGATGGACTATATGCTCAACCGCTGGGACGCCTTCGTCCGTTTCCTCGACGACGGGCGGATTTGCCTGAGCAACAACGCGGCGGAGCGGGCGTTGCGCGGGATCGCTCTCGGCAGAAAGTCGTGGTTGTTCGCCGGCTCCGATCGCGGCGGCGTGCGGGCGGCAAGTCTTTACAGCCTCATTATGACCGCGAAGTTGAACGACGTCGATCCGCAGGCGTGGCTCGCCGACGTGCTGGCGCGCATCGCCGATCATCCTGTGCATCGCCTCGACGAACTCATGCCCTGGAACTGGGCGGCCGAACGGGAGCGTCGTAAGCTCGCGGCATGACCGCCGCCGTTCTGCGCCTCAAAGTCACGCTCGACGACGTGGAGCCCAAGGTTCTGCGTCGCATCGAGGTCCCCGCCGACATCAAGCTCGATCGTCTGCATTTGACGCTGCAAGCCGCGCTCGGCTGGACGAACAGCCACCTCTACGAAATCCGCGCCCGCGACACAGGATGGGGCCTGCCGAGCCCCGATTGGCCCGATGGGCCGCTCGACGCCCGCAAGGCGAAACTGATCGACGTGCTCGAGGACGCAGGAACCAAGACGCTGCGCTATCTCTACGACTACGGCGACGGCTGGGAGCACACGATCAAGGTCGAGCGCATGGCGGCCGCAGAACCGGACGTCGCCTATCCCAGGCTGATTGATGCTTCAGGCCGCTGCCCGCCTGAGGACGTCGGCGGCCCCTGGGGCTACGCCGAAATGCTCGAAGCCCTCGCAGACCCCAATCACGAGCGCCGCGCCGAAACCCGCGAGTGGCTCGGCGAGGACTTCGATCCGCTCGTCTTCGACGCCGAGCCGCTGAAAGTTGAAGTCGCCGCGCTCGCAAAGCGCTGGTCCCGAAAGCCCACCGGCAAGAGATCGCGACCCACCTGATCCGCGGGCTTCACCGGAGGGTTACGATTCCTTTGGCCGAATCGTGGAAAATCAATTGGTTGCGCGCCGTCAAGGGCCGCCGCGCCGCCGCGCCGGCTTCGCGCCGCGCGACCCTCGGGAAGCAAAGCCGCGAGCGGGGCCCGACGCGATTTCACCCTAGCACATTTCCCGATATTCAGAAAGCGCTTTTCCGCTCCCGCGGCGCGGCCGGCGGGAATGGGGGAATGATGGTTCATCATTGCGAACGCGGATCGACGAAACCCCGTTTAGTCCTGTAACCCATAGCTGTGGAAAAGATCGGAGACGATCGTCGCCCGCAAGAATGAACAATGCGAGTCCCTGTCGTGGTGATCGCCGCTCGCATGGAGAGCGTTGGCCTTACAACCGCCGCCGCAGATGTACCTCACCGAACACGTCTTGCACAACTCATTGTTATTATCGACGTGCATCTCTTTAACGAAGGTTCGGTTGTTTTCGCACTCCATGATTTCCGGGATCGTGTTGCTGAAAATGTTCCCCATCTTGAATTTGTCGTAATGAAACAAATGACAGGGGTAAACATCCCCATTGTCATCTACGCTGATATTGCTGCGGCCGGCAAAACATCCCGTTCTTTTCGATTTTTCGAGATGAGTTTTGAATTCTCGCTTGCCATCGGCGTCGACGAGGGTCTTTTGGAATTCGAAAAATTCCGCAGGCGTTATGAAATCATCGGGCGCCACGGCGCTCCGCTCGCGATCGGCGCGGCCCATCGGAAACATCGGCGTATAGCGGAGCTTGATCTCTCGCGGCAGCCGTTCCTTGAGCAGAGCGGCCGATTGCATGTTGCGTCTCGTCATAGTCATTTTGACATCGGAAATCACCCCGCCGTCGAGGAGCCAACGGATATTCGCCAGGACCTTTTCAAAATGTCCCCCGCCCCGAGTTGAGCTGTGGGTCCGCTCATCGCCGCCATCGAGGCTGACGCGAATTTTATCAATCGAATGTTGATAAAAAGAAATATCGTGTTTTCGCAGCAGAATTCCGTTCGTCAGCAAGAAATTTCTGAACCCGAGGGCCTTGCTCGCCGTGGCGACGGTCTCGAACTCCGGAAAAACCAGCGGTTCTCCGCCGGCAAATGTGACGATGCAATCGCTGGCCGCATAGGGTTTCAACTGCTGCAGCCAGCGGATGAAGTCATCCGCCCCGTGTCTCAGCGGGAGATACGGACTTGATTGCCGATAGCAGTACGTACAGCTGAGATTGCATTGGTTGGTGAGATGCAAATGCAGGGCTGACACGTAGCCGTCGCCGCCATTTCCCGCAAGTTCGGACGCCGCTTCATCCGCGACGGCGGGCTCGATGAAAAGGCCTTGCGCTACGGCGTCGCGATAAAAGGCCGTAAGCAAATCGACATCGGCCGGGATGCCGTTACCGGTAAAGGCGTGTTGAATATCCTCGATGGAGCGACGCCCATCGCAAAGCGACAACAAAGTAGACCCCACCTCGTTGGTGACGAGCCAGGATGGGACCGCAGAATTCATACAAAGGTACTGAGAGCCTTTCACAAATACGTTGAGGTCGGGGACCGCGGGCAATACACAGCACCTGTCCCCGACATCGGCTGGGATGAGCATCGAGCGCTTTCCCGCTACGCTTTCGTCATCCTTAGCCGCCGCCGCTGCCGCTGCAACTCGTTAAATCGCCGCACTTGCATTGACACGCCACGTCGAACGCTCCCGGTTCATGCTTGGGCTTGGCGACGATCAAGAACGAATTGGGATCCGTCAGGTCGACCGATGGATTGTCGTTCTTGAAATCACGCAGAATGTCCTGATACTTTCGCTCGATATCCGCCTTGGCGACGAATTGGACCGTCGTGTCGATCGGCGGCTCGAGCATGACCTGACCGCCCGGCAGGCGCGAAGCGGGCGGCAAGACGCTCACGCTGTATTGGGTCGAAGGGACCGCCGCTCGCGCGGCCCCCGCGGGCAACGCGCCGACGGCAAGCGCGGATGCAAGGAATTCGCGTCTACGCATCGCAAATTCTCCTTTTAGATAACACTCTGCTACAAGTTCTAGGCAACGCCCAACAACACGCGCACTTGACGTAAATTGCCGCGACCATCCTTGATCTAGGTCAAAACGCCTTCGCTTATTCGCGATGCGAACGCGATCGGGCGCGGCGCCGCAGCGTCCGGCGCGAAATCCGTCATGGCGACGAACGGGACCATCGCGACGAAAGAAGCTTCTCGAGCAAAGAAGCGCGCTTGCTCGTGGTCAAATTTCAACGCTTGGCGCCCGTGGCGGGATACGACCAATCGAATTCACGCAAAAATCGCTCCGGCCTTGGGGTCGAGGACGCCTTCGGCGCCGCCCAGCGCGCGGGCGGCCCCGAAGGCAAGCGCCTCACCTATTACAAATCATCTCCCCATTGGGAGCGCGAACGGCTGGATGGCCCGTGTGTCTGATGCACCAGGCTTCATTTTGACCGCCCCAGACGCATTGGCCCGCCCAATTGCGATGGAAGTTCGGACCGCAGCCGCCTAACGCGAACGCCGGCGTCGCCGACGCCAGGGCGCCGGAGAGAATCACGACTCCGAGGAGCGCCGCCGAAAGCCTTTTCATGAAAACCTCCACTTGACCCGCGATTATCGAGCCGAACCTCAGCAAGTGACGTTCAGCACGTTTTCTCCCGCTGAACAGGGTTGCTCAGCGGTTCGATCTTACGGTCCGGCAACCTGAACAGGGCATGAATGTGTTTCGGCGTGCAATTTTGGGTCTGACTCACTTTTGATGAAGTTGAGGCGCCGATTTGGCCTGGTTTCGCAGGGGAATCAGCGCCATGCGGTCTCTTCACGCCTCAGAGTTGCTCCCGCCCGGCTTTTCCGCGGTTGATGCGTTGAGCGACGGCGACAGCACCGTCATTACGATACGCGCGACGAGCGCGTTGAGCGCGTGCCCATCTTGTGGAGCGATTTCCGATCGTGTTCACAGCCGATATCCTCGTCGCCTGGCGGACTTACCGATTGCGGGACAGCGCGTCGTGTTGGTGCTCCATGCCCGGCGCTTCTGCTGTGACGCGCTTCGATGCGCGCGCCGCATCTTCACGGAACGCTTCGACGACAACATTCTCAAGCCTTGGGCGCGGCGCACCGCTCGGCTCGATCAGATTGTTCATTGCCTCGCGCTCGCCCTGGGAGGCCGACCGGCGGCGAGTTTCGCGCGCCGCTTGAGCATGCCGGTCAGCAACGACACCCTATTGCGCGCCGTGCGCAGGCGCGGCAGCCCGAGCTTCGCGCCCCCGGCGATCATTGGGATCGACGACTGGGCTTGGCGCCGCAACCAACGCTACGGAACGTTGATCTGTGATCTCGAACGTCGAAAGACGATCGCGTTGTTGCCGGATCGAGAACCGGCGACCGCCGAGGCATGGCTGACCAGCCAACCGCAGATCGCTGTCGTGGCTCGGGATCGAGGCGGCGGCTACGCGATGGCGACGCAAAAGGCGCTCCCCAACGCGGTGCAGGTCGCCGACCGCTGGCATCTGATGGAGAACGCAAGCCACGCTTTCCTCGACGCCGTGCGCAAGTCGATGCGTCAAATTCGGACCGCGATCGGCGCGACCACGATCAATCCCGCCCTGCTCACCGCGGCCGAGAAGCTCCAATATGAGGGGTATCTGCGCCGCGAGGAAGCCAACGCCGCCATCCTTGCGATGGCCAAGGACGGCGCGACGATCAGGGAGATCGTGCGTCGTACCGGCTACAGCCGCGGTCTCACCCGAAAGGTGCTTCGCGGTCAGAGGTCGGACATGTTCCGCGTTCGCAGCAGCTCGCTCGAAGCCTACCTTCCCTGGCTAGACGAGCAATGGGCGGCGGGGCGTCGCAATGGTTCTGAGCTATGGCGTTCACTGAAGCGGCAGGGGTTTCGCGGATGCCTTCGTGTCGTCAGTGAGTGGAGCGGACGACGTCGGCGATCGGAAAAGATGGATGCGAGCGCGATAAGCCGCACGCCCTCCGCCCGAACCATCGCCCGGTTGATGACGATCGGGCGCGACCGGCTCTCTAAGGCCGAGACCGTAACCGTCGCCGCCATCGAGAGCGGCGTCGAGCTTCTGGTCGAGGCGCGCGAAATCGTGGCGGATTTCCAAGCCATGATCCGAAGAAAGGCGCTAGCGGAACTCGATCCGTGGATCGAGCGCGCCAAGACGAGTCTCGTCGCCGGATTCGCGAACGGCGTCACAAAAGACAAAGCCGCCGTGAGCGCCGCAATCTCGTCGGGTTGGTCCAACGGCCAAGCCGAAGGCCAGATCTGCAAGCTCAAGCTGGTCAAGCGCCAGATGTATGGGCGAGGAAAACTCGACTTGCTTCAGGCACGGGTCATCGGCGCCACGTGACCCGTTCGTCATCAAAAGTGCGTCAGACCCCAATTTTGCGAGCCGATTGACAGCATGAACCCGCCTCCGTCGGCGGACCCGCGCCCCGCCCCGCGCGGCCGCCGATCGACGGCCGCGCTCGGCGAAAGCGGGCGAACGCGGAAACACGACGCCTCCGCGCGGCTCAGGCTGCTGGCCTCCATGATCTTTGCTGCGCGAAGCCGGCCCGGCGCAGTCACCTCAAGGCGAACGCGAAGCGTTCGTCCGGGCGAAGCGGGGATTACGGTGACGGATTACGGGGATTACGGTGACGCGGGGATTACGGTGACGCATGCATAATTCCCTTATTCAGGTGAGCCTTGGCCGTGACCCGCACCGCTCGCAATCGCGGCCTAAATCGGCAGGGAGGAGTGGCCGACGAGACTTCGAATTAGGGATTTATGCAAGTGTCACCGTAACTCCGTAACTCCGTAACTCCGTAACTCAGTAAGCTCTAACATAACGAGAGCCAAACGCGACGAGCTTATCGTCGAATACAGAGCCACTGTTGAAGCGCTGAAAGAAATGACATCAGATTTGGAGAGAATTTCCCAGCTTATTTTCTATTGTTGGATAGCTAGGGATCAGGCATCTAAAGTGAAGCGCGACCAGCTCGCGACGGAGTTACCGGCTCTAAACGACGCATGGCTCTATATACAGCAGCTAGTGGTGAGAATCAAACGCTTGGAACTGTAACTCCCAAGGCGTGGTGAGTCTGGAA